>CAVSEQ010000005.1:0-255000 GCA_963727095.1 Candidatus Aminicenantota bacterium
CGCAAAGGATATTGTCCTGCACGCTCTGGTCGAGAAATAACCCTTGCGATTTCCTGTCCTCGGGCACGTAGGCGATCCCCGCCTCAACGGCCTCGCGGATCGAGCGGAACCGGCACGGACGGCCATCGAGGACGATCGTGCCCGCCTCGAGCGGGTCGGCCGCGAAAATAGCCCGCATCAACTCGGTCCGGCCGGCGCCGAGCAGGCCGGAAAAACCCAGGACTTCGCCGCGGCGCAACGAAAAGCTGATTTCGTGGGGACAGTCGGGAAGCCGGAGCCCGGCCGCTGAAAAAAGGACTTCGCCAAGCTCCGCGGCTTTTTCCGGGTACAGCTGGGTCAGCTCCCGGCCGACCATCGCGCTGAGGACGCCGGTCGCGATCACCTCGGCGGTTTTCCAGCTCCCGGCGAGCGTGCCGTCGCGCAGCACGGTGATGCGGTCGGCGATGCGGAACACCTCGTCCATGCGATGCGAGATATAGACGACGCCGACACGGATCTTGCGCGCAGTTTGCGGATGGTGTCGAGCACGAGCTCGGTCTCATGGGCTTCGAGCGCGGAGGTCGGCTCGTCAAAGACAATGACTTTGGGCTCCCAGGCTAGTGCCTTGAGGACCTCGACGACCTGCCAGTAGCCCATGCCGAGCGATCCGACGAGGGCGTGCGGGTCGACCGCCGGACAGAATTCGGCCAGCATCGCCGCCGCCCGGTCGAAGAGCTTCCTGCGGTCGAGGAACCATCCGTGCCGAGGTTCGCGGCCGGCCAAAATGTTCTCTGCCACGGTCAGGTCGCGGGCCAGGCTCAGTTCCTGATGGACCATGGCAATTCCGGCGCGCAGGGCATCGGCGGGTGATTTCGGTATGTGCTCCCGGCCGCCGAAAGTCATCCGGCCTTCGTCGGGGGCGACAATTCCGGCCGCGATCCGCATGAGCGTGCTCTTGCCCGCTCCGTTCTCGCCGACGAGCGCGTGGACTTCGCCGGCTCGCACGTCGATATCCACGCCGTGGAGGACGCGGACTTCGCCGAACGACTTGCGGATCCCGCGCATCTCGAGCAAAACGGGATCAAACTTCATCGCTTGAGTGCCCATGTCGTCAGAGCGCACGCGCAATCACACGCCGGATATTGCTTTATCGTTCGGCCGGGAATGACTCGCTCTGTCGATTCATTCCTTCTTCCCCGAACGGAATCTTTACCTAATCCACGCAAAATGGACTGGACTATCTTCATTTGTTTCGCCGGAAAGCGTCCACGTTGCTCTTGTCGATGACGAAAGTGCCGGTGTCGACGACGGGCGGCAGCGGGTTGACGCCGATTTTACGCCAGTCGTCGGTGAACTTGATCCGGTTGTTGTGGAGGTCGTAGAGCATCTGGAGCGCGAGGTACGCCATCATGTACGTCCGCTGGGCGATCGAGGCGTCGATGACGCCTTCCTGGATGAACTGGAGCGTGGCTTCGTCGCGGTCCATGGCCACGATTTTGACCTTGCCCGCCTTGCCGGCCTGCTTGACGGCGACGGCCGCGCCCTGGCCGCCGATGGCCGCGACGCAGCCGAAGCCGGCCAGGTTCGGGAACGCCTGCAGGATCGCCCGGCACTCCTTCTCGGCTTCCGTTTGGGAGCCTTTGTCGTTTCCGATCTTGACGATTTTGATGTCGGGATACTTGGCCAGCGCGTCCTTGTAGCCCTGGATGCGCTGGATGAGATTATCCCAGCCCGGGATGTACATGAGCGCGACTTCGCCGCGGCCGCCGAGGAGTTTGGCCAGTTGCTCGCCGCCCTTGAAGCCCGCGTTGTAGTTGCCCGTGCCGATGAACGAGTAGCGCTTGCTCGACGGCGCGTCGGCGTCGGCGCAGACGACCGGGATGCCGGCCTCGATGGCCTTGTCGATGGCCGGCGTCACGGCGTCGGCCACGGCAACCATGATGATCCCGTCCACTTTTTGGGCGATGGCCCGGTTGACGGAATCGATCTGGGCGTTGACATCGACCGTGGGCGGCCCGGTGAAGACGGCGCTGACGCCGAGTTCCTTGGCCTTGTCATAGAGGCCGAGCTTGGAGTCGATCCAGTATGGACCGCCGGTGACGGCCGAGATCATGACGTAGTGCTGCGCGGCGCGGCTCTTTTCCGCCGGCGTGGCGACTTGCGCGCGGTGCGGACCGATCTTGACCACGACGACAACGATCAGGGCGATCGCCAGGATGATGCATATGATCCTTTCCATTTTTTTGTTCCTTGTCGTAAATAGGAGCGCCCGGAGCTTCCGGCCGGAGCCGGAGCCGGTGAGCGCGATGACCGCCGCCAGAATGAGCACGAGCCCCACGGCGATTTGCTGGGCCTCGGCGGCGACGTCGATGAAGACGAGTCCCGTGGTGATGATCTGCATCAGAAGCAGTCCGAGAAACGATCCGAGGATCGTGCCGCGGCCGCCGGAGAGACTCGCCCCTCCGACGATGACGGCGGCGATCACGCGGAGCTCGGCGCCGGTGCCGGCGTTGGCGTCGATGGCGTTGGCGCGGCTCGTGACGATGACGCCGGTGAGGCCGGCCAGGAACCCGGTCACCATGAAGGCGAAGGTCTTCACGCGGGCAGTCGCGATGCCCGTGAGGCGGGCGGCTTCCTCGTTGCTGCCGACGAAATACACCTGTCGGAGGTACGTGAGGCGACGCAGCAGAAAATCACCGGCGAACATGGCGACCACGAGCAGGATCACCGGGAAACGAACCTGGAGCGGGCCCCACGGCAGGCGAATCGTGAATATCGTGCCCCAGGCGATCGCGAGAAAACTCTGGGGAAAGCCGGTCGGCGGCGCGCTGCGCGTGATGACTTGAACTACTCCGCGGAGGATGCTCATCATGCCGAGCGTCGTGATGAAGGGGTTGATCTTGAGCCGGGTGACGATCGTGCCGTTGATCCAGCCGACGATGGCGCCGGCGACGAGCGCCGCGAGCACGGCCAGCGCGACCGGCCCGTGCGCCTTCATCGCGAGGGCGGCGACGAGCCCGCAAAACGCCATCGACGAGCCGACCGACATGTCGAACGCACCGCAGACGATAACGATGGTCATGCCGATGACCATCAGCCCGTCCGACGTGGCGCCTTCGAGGATGGCCAGGGCCGACTCAGGGCCGAGAAATCGGGGGTTGAGCGAGCCGAAGATGGCGATGGCGATAAGGACCGACGCCAGGATCGTGAATTCCCGCATCCGGAACCGGCGTTTGGTGGGCGAAGCGGCCATGGTCAGGGACGGGAGTGCCTGTAATGGACGTTCATTTCAGTCTAAGGCGAAACGTTGTCGCAGCCGGATGCCAATTATTAACTAGCGGGCGGAGGGTGTCAACCCCTCGACTCCTCGGCATAAATGCCGGGGCTTTTACGGGGTTAACCCTGAGCCTCGCTTCTCCTCCCCGCCCTGAAGGGCGGGGCTTAGCGTCGGCGAACGGGTCAAGCGACGAAAGCACGCAATTCTGGGATCTCCCCCCGAGACAGAACTCAGATTATCCAGACAGTGTCTGGACTTTGCAGACGATGTCTGCAATATGATCGACACGGAGAGGTGTCCAAGACGTTGACTCGGCTCTCCGCGAGGCGATATACTCGAGTCCTAAAAAGAGAACGCCGCGCCGCGCGTTCCATCAAAAAGAGGTTGATTCGTGAACCACAGCGAAATCGTCAGCTTTATCTGGGGAGTCGCCGACCTCATCCGCGACACGTTCAAGCGGGGCAAGTACCAGGATGTCATCCTGCCGCTTACGGTCCTTCGTCGCCTGGACTGCGTGCTGGCCCCGACCAAGCCGCGCGTCCTCGAAACCCAGGCCAAACTCAGGGACAGGAAACTCGAGAACCCCGACCGCCAGCTTCAGAAAGCCGCGGGCTTCGCCTTCTATAACACCTCTCGCTACGATTTCGAATTGCTCCTAGCCGACGCGCCCGCATCTCGCCGCCAACCTGCGCAATTACATCGCCGGCTTCAGCCCGAACATGCGCGAGGTCCTCGAGAAATTCGACTTCGACAACACGATCTCCAAGCTCGACGAAGCGGGCCTGCTTTTCCAGGTGCTCGAGCGCTTCAAGAACGTCGACCTCCATCCCGATAAAGTCGACAACCCCACGATGGGCACGATCTTCGAGGAGCTCCTCCGGAAGTTCAATGAGGCCCTGAACGAAAATCCCGGCGAGCACTTCACGCCGCGCGACGTCGTCCACCTCATGGCCAGCCTCTTGCTGGCCGGCGACGAAGACGGCATCCGTCGAAAGGGTAAGGGCGCCGTCATCAGTGTCTACGATCCGTGTTGCGGCTCCGGCGGGATGCTCCTCATCACCAAGGAACACGTCCAGGTCGGGCGTTCGCAAGAACGGCGAAATCATCCGCCCGCCCGTCAACCCGGAAGCGGACATCCATCTGTTCGGCCAGGAAGTCAACCCCGAGACCTGGGCGGTATCGAAGTCCGACTTGTTCATCAAGGAGCCGACCGGCCGTGACGCCGATAACATCGCTTTCGGAAGCACGCTCTCGAACGATCGCCACGCAGGCCGCTCCTTCGATTACCTGATCGCCAATCCGCCCTACGGCAAGGACTGGAAGCGCGACGAAGAAGCCGTCACCGCCGAGCACGAGCGCGGGTCGGCCGGCCGCTTCGGCCCGGGTTTGCCCCGCATCAGCGACGGCCAGCTCCTTTTCCTCCTGCACATGATCGCCCACATGAAAGAACCCAAGGAGGGCGGCTCGCGCGTCGCCATCATCATGAACGGCTCGCCCCTCTTCACCGGTGATGCCGGGAGCGGCGAGAGCGAGATCCGCCGCTTCGTCCTCGAAAACGACCTGCTCGAGGCGCTGATCGCGGTGCCGGAACAGCTCTTCTACAACACCGGCATCGCCACTTATATCTGGATCCTCACCAACCGCAAGACCGCGAAGCGCAAGGGCAAGGTCCAGCTAATCGATGCGACCTCCTTTTGGGTGCCGATGCGGAAGAGCCTCGGCGACAAGCGGCGCATAATCCCTCCGGAAAGGGCCGAGGAAATCTTCAGGCTTCTCGGCGCCTTCAAAGAGGGCGAGTTCGCCAAGATCTATCCGACCACGCATTTCGGTTTCCGCAAGGTCACGGTCGAGCGGCCCCTTCGCCTCAATTTCCAGGCTAGCCCCGAGCGGATAAGCCGGCTCGAAGCAGAAAAAGCTTTCCAAGGCCTGGCCCTGTCGAAGAAGAAAGGCGAAGCGGCCGCGAAGGAACAGGCCGAAGGCCGTGCTCTTCAAGACGCGATTCGACGGCTCATGCGAAATCTTCCGAGCAGGCTTTTCAAAGACAGGGAAGAGTTCCTCGGAGTCCTCAGCGCGCTAGCGAAGAAAGCCGGCACTCAAGCTTCCGGCCCCGATCAGCAAGGCGATTCTCTCGGCTCTGTCGGAGCGGGACGAAACCGCCGCCGTCTGCCGCGACAAGGACGGGCAACCGGAGCCCGATCCCGAGCTACGCGATACCGAAAGCGTTCCGCTAGTTGACGGCGCCGAGCCAGTTGACGCCCAGGGTATCCCGGCGAGCGTCCAGGCGTTTTTCGAACGCGAGGTCAAGCCCCACGTCCCCGACGCCTGGATTGATACGACCCGACGTGATCCAAAGGACGGCTTGGTCGGTCTCATCGGCTACGAGATCAACTTCAACCGATACTTCTACAAATACGTCCCGCCCCGCCCGCTCGAGGAAATCGAGGCGGATATCCGGATCATCGAGAAGGACATCATTCAAATGCTGGCTGAAATCACCGGATCAAACTCCGATGATTACGTTGCGAGGACGCGGAAAGCTGGCTAAGGCGATACTTATGACCATCTTTGAGATCGAACTCGACGGCTGGTGTACCGATCCAGCTGTTTGGCCGAAGGATCGTTCATTAAAAACGTTCAGAAAGTTCTTCCACGTCTATTATTGCTCCTCAGTTGTAGATTTGGGCGACGGACCGATCGACCGGGAATACATTTAACATGAGCAAAGAGCAAAATACGTCGGGAACCGGACGTCGCCGGTTCCGCCCTTATCCGCAATACAAGGATTCCGGCGTCGAGTGGCTGGGTAAAATACCGTCGCACTGGGAGGCGCGACCCTTAAAGCACGCTACGGCTTTAATAACAGACCGCATTGACGGAATTGCATTGGAAATTCCATATATTGGTTTGGAGCATATTGAATCGCACACCGGAAAAATGGTGCGGTCCGCGGAATACGGTTCAGGCGAGGAGCAAGTGGCCGAAGGGGCAGATTCCCGTTTTCGGTCGGGAGATGTTCTATTCGGGAAGCTCCGGCCATATCTGGCAAAAGTAATCCTCACCAGCTTTAATGGGCGATGTTCCTCAGAATTCCTTGTGCTTCGTCCTAAGGGGGAGATTAGTTCTGCTTATCTAGCCTATCAACTCTTGAACCCTGGCTTTATTGCATGGATTAATGCCATGACATATGGAACGAAGATGCCGAGAGCGAGTCCAGACCAGATTGTGCGCACACTCGTTGCAATTCCGGGCCCTGATGAACAAAGTGCCATATCTGCGTTCCTTGACCGTGAGACGGCAAAGATTGATGCCCTCGTCGAGAAAAAGCAGCGGCTGATCGAACTGCTTCAGGAAAAGCGCACGGCCCTCATTACCCAGGCCGTTACCAGAGGCCTTGACCAAACGGTCCCCCTGAAAGACTCCGGCGTCGAGTGGCTCGGGAAGATCCCTGCACATTGGACAATAGAACCCAACAAGAGGCTCTTTAGGGAATCCGATGTCCGGTCCGAATTCGGAGACGAGGAGCTACTAACTGTTTCACATCTTTCCGGAGTGACGAGACACTCCGAAAAGAATGTCACAATGATTGAGGCTGAATCATTGGAGGACTATAAAGTTTGTAGGGCAGGTGAACTCGCGATAAACACGATGTGGGCTTGGATGGGCGCATTGGGGATATCAAATGAAGACGGAATTGTCAGCCCTTCGTATAATGTTTATGCTCCTAGAACAAATTCTCTCGCCCCACGTTATTATGATTACCTTAGCAGAACACCTCTCCACGTAGCCGAACTTACTAGGTATTCCAAAGGTGTCTGGAAATCGAGGCTGCGGTTGTATCCCGATGGTTTCTTTAAAATCTCAACACCACTTCCGCCCATAAAAGAGCAGGAACGGATTGTTAGTCAATTGGACAACGCAGTCCGCGAGACGGATTCCCTGCTCATAATCATGAAGAGAGCAGTAGGCTGTCTCAAAGAATACCGCGGGGCTCTCATTGCCTTTGCGGTCACCGGGAAAATCTCTATTCTAACGTAACCTACGGCGTAGGTCGATTTCAATGTATTGCCCCCTTTGGCCCCCAAAGCATGCCCCCTATTTAGAATACTTTTTATCATGCCACCGCCAGAAACCGAGGCACTCCAGCAGTAACCTTCTTGCTAAGTGCTGCACATTGACTACGTCATAGGGAGAAAGCACTCGGGTTAGGACCTTCACATTGTGCGAGGCGACACAGTCACGCAGCCAGTCGGCATATGCAATGGCATCCGTTAGTTGAAGCTCCGAATCACGCACGGTCCACCCAGACCATGGGGCTTTTGCCGATGGCGGAATAGGTCTACGCTTCTCAATTTTGCGTTTTGTCCCTCGCACTGTCCAAAGCAGTGTCTCCTTAAGATTTACACCGCTTTTGATCAAGCGTCGTTCAAGATCCTGCAGCACAATAGGATTCCAATCTCCTTTGACTCGGCTTGGTCTCCTGGATGACGCCCTTAACTCAATGCCGAGGTCCTCGAGGGCCGAGTAAGCCGTAATAATGGAATAGGAGAACATGACGTGATCATCAGGGAAAGAGGAAATAGGCAAATGACGAGAGAACCATGGTTCCAAATCCCTATCGTGGACCGAGTACAGTGACTTGCTGAATTTATATTTTGCGATGGCATAAGCCCAGTGCCGACGACGCGACGCTTTTGCCGCGATTGCACAGGCAAGCGGGAAGTCCGATGTGCTATACGTCAAGTCCTGTTGGCGTTGTCTTTCTTCTTGCCCAATCCAGCTGGGTTCTGTATGGTTGTGGGCAATCGGGTGGATGGAAACTATGGGAGGGATATCATTAATTAGCTGATGGCATCCGTGGATAAGATCAAGGGCGCGCTGCGCTACCACCCACGATCTTGCGTTCAATACGATTTCTTTTCCTTGGGAAATCGTGGGGGGATCTTTCCTTTGAGGCGCGAGAGTCGCCGTCCAACCGGCTCCAATAAAAGGTGGCTTCGGCTGGAGAGGTTCCTCACCTAGGGTTATTAGCCCAGTCCAAAATACTTTGTGGCTATTCATTTTGTATTCAACCCGGGAGGTTCATATACCTCACTGCCGATATTAGTACCCTTCACAGTGCAGGAACTTCATCGGCAGACGCGAAAGATAGATAAACCCTCAAGCTACAAAAACATTTTAAGAAAATCACCGTCACATGGCAAGTTGTAGATCCAGCGGCATCGTTCCTTTTTCAATTGGAGGGTGCCGTACCGACTTATCTTCCATTCCAGATTGACGAGATTCATTTTATCCACTATGGAAGGGCAATCTTCTTTTCGGGAAAGATAAAGAGGCGCTGAAACTAAAATGGAAATTCTGGCGTAAACCGTTATTAAAGGATAAGCCGTTATCCTTTAATAAGCAGATTGCTTATTAAAGTCTCTTTAGCAGCCTGGGCAGACCGTCCTACCTCCCCTCAAGAAAACACTTGCAATTCCTAGGTAAATGTTTATAATTACCTAGGAATTGTCAAACATGGGGAAAAACACGCGTTTCGGGTGAGGTCACCAAAAAAGCCCTCGGTCTTCTCGGGAGCCGTGGCAGTATGCGATCCCGGGATCTAGCCGCGATGGGAATTTCCCGGGAGATGCTCCGTTATCTTTATAACAAGAAGCTTATCGAACGGGCGGGCCGCGGGCTCTACAGGCTCGGCGGGCAAATGGAAGAGCATCGTTCGCTTATAGAGGCCTCAAAGCTCGTGCCGAAAGGAATTATATGCCTCCTTTCCGCGCTTCGATTTCATGAAATCGGCACGCAAGAGCCATATGACATTTGGATGGCACTTCCCAATAGCGCCTGGCGGCCGAGGATTAGGACCCTGCGCCTACGGTTTGTTTACCCTTCTGGGAAGGCCTTCTCCGAGGGGATCGAAACCCATGACCTGCCGGGAGGAAAAGTACACGTCTACAGTCCCGCTAAGACGGTTGCCGATACATTCAAGTTTCGCAATAAAGTCGGCCTGGACGTTGCTATCGAAGCGCTTAGAGATTGCCTCCGGTCACGGAAGGCCAATCGTGATGAGCTATGGCAATATGCCAAGATTTGCCGAGTCCAGAAGATAATGAAGCCCTACATGGAAGCCCTTTCGTGACCAAGGATTCCATAACGAATCTCCCGGCGTCCATTCATCAGCGGTTGCTTAACCTCGACCCTACGAGGACTCACGATTTCACGCCTGTACTTGAGAAGGTATGCGTTCGAACGTTGGCTTTATCGGCTTGGGAAATCACAGTACGCCGGGCAATTTGTCGTAAAGGGCGCAATGCTGTTCGTGCTATGGACCGGCGATTTGGCCCGAAAGACGTTGGACCTCGATCTTTGGGGAGCCGGGAACCTGACTGAAGCGGGCCTTCGTGAGGCCTTTTCTGCGATCGGTCGGACAGACGTGAAGCCCGATGGCTTGACCTTTATAACAGACACCATGGTCGTCGAGCCGATCCGCGACGAAGCAGAATACCACGGACTTCGCGCCAAGTTCTCGGCACAGCTTGGGAAAGTTCGGATTCCCTTGCAAATTGACATCGGGATCGGCGACAGAATGTGGCCTGAACCGGAATATATCCGATACCCCACGCTCCTGGACCTGCCCGCGCCCCGAATCCAAGCCTGTCGCAAAGAGACGACCGTTGCGGAGAAGCTCGACGCTATGCTGGAACTCGGGATGTTGAACAGTCGAATGAAGGATTTTTATGATATTGCGGTTCTTGGCGATCGCTTCTCGTTCAAAGGCCAAGATCTTCAAATGGCCGTGAGAACGGCGCTCAAGGAAAGATCACGGGCATCCCTCTCCATCCCACCGGTCGCATTCACTGATGAGTTCGCACGGGATAGGGATAAAAATATCCAGTGGGCGGCATTCTTGCGCAGGATTGGGAAGACTACTCAAAGCATGGCGCTCGCCCAAGTCGTGGAAAAGATAAGGACTTTCCTCCTTCCGGTCCTTCAAGCGCTCAGTGAGGGACAAGAATTCAATGCGGTTTGGCCAGCGGGAGGTCCGTGGGGGCTTAGGGAGAAAGACCATGACGGTTGAAGTCTCCGAACGAAGCTTTGAAAAGACGATCGAGTGCGGGCTATTGCGCTATGGGCCGGATGCCTGCGCGGGCGAAGTCGCCGCCGTCCGAGAAGAAGCCCCGCCTTACGGCGAATTTCATGCCGGAGGCTATCGGAAGCGTCCACCTGAGGAGTATGATGCGTCGCTTTGCCTCCTGCCGCGCGACGTCATCGATTTCGTCCTGGCGACACAGCCCAAGGAATGGGAGAAGCTCAAACAGCACTACGGGGCCTCGGTTAAGGAGCAATTTCTCAAGCGACTGTCGCGCGAAATTGAGCGGCGCGGCACGCTCGACGTCCTCCGCAACGGCTTCAAGGATTCCGGCTGCAAGTTCCAGCATGGCCTTCTTCCGTCCATCAAGCGGACTTAATGAAGCGCTCCAGCGGCTCCATGCCGCCAACCTTTTCGCGGTTGTCCGCCAGCTTCGCTACAGCGAGAAAACCGCCCAGAGCCTCGACCTGACGCTCTTTCTAAACGGAGTCCCGGTTTTTACGGCCGAGCTCAAGAACCCGCTCACGGGGCAGACGATCGAGGATGCCATACGGCAATATAAAACCGACCGCGACCCGCGCGAGCCGCTTTTCGCTTACGGCCGGTGCCTGGCCCATTTCGCCGTGGACCCGGATCTCGTCTATGTGGCGACTCAACTCGCTGGACCAAAGACGCGCTTCCTTCCCTTCAATCAGGGGAAGTTCGGCGGCGCGGGGAACCCGCCAGTATCTCCGACGCGGAAGGGTTACTCGACGGCCTATCTATGGGAGAAAATCTGGACCCGCGACAGCGTCCTCGACCTCATCCGCCAGTTCATCCACGAGATCGAGGAAGAAGATGAGAGAGGACGGAAAACCGGGAAACGTTCGGTGATCTTTCCCCGCTATCAGCAACTCGACGCCGTGCGCCGCCTCGTCGCCCACGCCCGGCAGAACGGAGCCGGCCAGCGTTACCTCGTCCAGCATTCGGCAGGAAGCGGCAAGAGCTTCACCATCGCCTGGCTGGCTCACCGGCTGGCGACCCTCCATGACCTTCAGGATAAGCGCGTTTTTGACTCGATCGTCGTCGTCACCGACCGGCGCATCCTTGACCGCCAGCTTCAGACGACCATGCGCCAGTTCGAACAGACGCTGGGCGTCGTCGAGAATATCGACACGACCTCGCGCCAGCTTAAAGAAGCCCTCGAATCCGGAAAAACGATCATCGTCACCACGCTTCAGAAGTTCCCGGTCATTGTCGGTGAGATCGGCGAGCTCCCAGGACAGCGATTCGCCGTGATCGTGGACGAGGCGCATTCGTCCCAGTCGGGCGAAAGTACGAAGAGCCTCAAGTCGGTGCTCGCGGCCGGGAGCCTCGAAGCGGCTGAACGGGAAGAAGCCGGCGCTGAGACTCCCGAGGAGGAGCTCGAGGCCACGATCCTGGCCGAGATGGAAAAGCGCGGCCGCCTGCCGAACCTCTCGCTTTTCGCCTTTACGGCGACACCCAAGTCCAAGACACTCGAGCTGTTCGGGACGAAGCGGCCCGACGGAAAATTCGCGCCGTTCCACCTCTACAGCATGCGGCAGGCCATCGAGGAAGGCTTCATCCTCGACGTTCTCGAGAATTACACGACCTACAAGGCTTATTGGCGCCTCCTGAAGAAGATCGAAGACGATCCCCGTTACGACAAGAAGCAAGGCCCAATACCTTCTCAAGGCCTTCGTCGAGCTCCACCCCCACGCCATCGGAGAGAAGGTGCGAATCATGGTCGAGCATTTCGTCGCCCAGGTCGCCGAACGAGATCGGCGGCAAGGCCAAGGCCATGATCGTGACCCGGTCGCGCCTGCACGCCGTCCGTTTCAAGCTGGCTTTGGACAGCTATCTCCAGGAGAAAGGCCTTCCCTTTAAGGCGCTGGTCGCCTTCTCCGGCAAAGTTGAGGACGGCGGCCAGTCGTATACGGAATCGGGGATGAACGGCTTCTCGGAGAAGCAGACGGCCAAGGTCTTCGTGCGGTCCGAATACAGATTCCTCGTCTGCGCCAACAAGTTCCAGACCGGCTTCGACCAGCCTCTTCTCCATACGATGTACGTCGACAAAAAACTCGGAGGGGTCAACGCAGTCCAAACACTGTCGCGGCTCAACCGGGTCCATCCCGAGAAGCGGGGCACTATGGTTCTTGATTTCGCCAACGAGGCCGACGCCATCCGGGCCGCTTTCGAGCCGTACTACGAAACAACGCTTTTGTCGGAAGCGACCGATCCGAACCTGCTCTACGAAATCCAGACCCGGCTTATGGGCTTCCCGGTCTTCACGGCGGCGGACGTCGAGCGGTTTGCCAAGGTATATTTCGACAGGAGAGCGACGCAGGACCAGCTTTACGCCGTTCTGGCCCCGGTAACGACGCAGTTCGCGGGCATGCCGGAGGAAGAAAAGCACGATTTTCGCGGTCAGTTGACCGATTACGTCCGACTCTACGCCTTCCTGGGCCAGATCTTGACCTTCGCCGACACCGAGCTCGAAAAGCTTTATGTCTTTGCGCGGCACCTGAGGCGGCTGATCCCCGGCGACCGGGACACCCTGCCGCGCGAGGTCCAGCAGAATATCGACATGGAGTCGTACCGCATCCGCCAAACTGGGAGCGGCAAGATCACCCCCGAGCGGAAGGGCGGGCAGCTTGACGCCTGTCATGACAAAAGATCAGCCCGGTCGGCCAGGAGGAAATGCTCGAGCCGCTCTCCCAGATCATCGCCGAGCTCAACGAGCGGTTCGGGCTGAATCTCGGGCCGGAACACAGGCTGACTCTCGGGCAAATCCTGCAGAAGCTCAACGAGGACGCCGCCCTGGACGCGAGCGCCCGGGTCAATACGCGGGAGAACATCCGCCTGACGTTCGACCATAAGGTCGAGGACGCCATCCAGGAGATCGTGGACTCAAACTTCGACCTGTATAAGCGGATCACCGACGACCGAGCCTTCGGGTCGGCTCTGCGCGATTTCCTTTTCGATCATTATTTGCGCGCGCATCGGCAAGCGGAGGAGCTGATCAAGGGGGGAGAGTCGAAGACCTTGGAGTTCAAGTCGACCCTGCGCTGGAACCTCCGGGAGGATAAGAAAGACGATAAGCTCATCACCCATTCCGTGCTGAAGACGATCGCCGCGTTCCTCAACACGGCCGGCGGGGATCTCTTGATCGGCGTGGCCGACGACGGCACGGTAACGGGCATCGAGCAAGACCGATTTGAAAACGATGACGAATTCATGAGGCACCTTTCCCAGGCTGTCCGGAACGGCCTCGGAGAGCGGGCAAGCACCTGTATCGATCCGAAAACTCAGATCGTCCAGGGGAAAACGGTCTGCGTGGTCAGCTGTCAGCGAAGCCCTGAGCCGGTTTTTTTGAAATGGAAAGGGATGGAGGGAGTCGCTGACGGAGACTTCTATGTCAGAAGCGGCCCAGGTAGCGTCAAGCTTGGCGCGGAGAGTGCTGAGGAGTATATAAAGACGCGTTTCCCCAAGTCAACTGCCAGATAGAGTCCGGAAAGGCATTCCAGATGTTACGTACACAAAGGCCGATAGACGCTTGGCCAAGTTAACGGGAACCGGTTTCAGGGGCTGGATTTATGATGGACGGCGCGGGGGAATTTCGATAAAATGAAGCCTCCGTTTTGCGAGAGTATTTTTAGCGTCGGGACATTCGGGGAGGCATGATGGAAACAACCGATTACTTGGAAAAGGCAAAGGCGATCGAGGGGCTGTTGGCTGATTGCTACGAGGCCGCTGCCATGCTCGGCGAACCGAGCGTCGCCGCTATGTTGAAAAAGCTGGCGGCGGAGGAAATCAACCACAGGAACATCCTGAACATGGGGAAGGTATTCGCTAAGAATGCGCCTGACCTGTTCGGCCAGGCCAAGACCTCTGAGGAGGACCTTGACGCATCACGGCGGGCAGTCGACTCCCTGCTTAATTCTCTCCGCGCCAAAGAAGCCGGTTTGCATGACCTCTTGGTAAGGCTCAATGAGCTCGAGAAACGGCTCGAGCGCGTCCACGCGGCTGCCTCGATCGGCGTCAAAGATGCTTCTCTGCGTGACCTTTTCATGAAGCTGTCGGCCGGCGATAGGAACCACATTGACGTCTTGACGAGGCTGATCGAAGGCCTTTAAGGAACGTTGCGCATAAAGCATCACGCAAGGACCCATTAGAAGGGACAAAAATGACCTCAACCCCCACGCC
Source organism: Candidatus Aminicenantota bacterium (assembly GCA_963727095.1). Taxonomy (GTDB): domain Bacteria; phylum Acidobacteriota; class Aminicenantia; order Aminicenantales; family Saccharicenantaceae; genus CAVSEQ01. The sequence goes on from CAVSEQ010000005.1 coordinate 14,544, forward strand.
AAACCAAAATCAACCCCCAGGCGGCCTCCGGCCCGAGCCCAAGATCGGGCTGGTCGTGCATTCGATCGGGGGTTTCGACCCCAAGACCAAAGACAAAGGGGAGAAGACAATCCGGCGGTACTTCGACCGTCTTGTCGCATCGGGAGAGATCGATCGCGGCTCGATCATCACAGAGCGAATCTTCGACCCGCACGAGGCACTGGCCGCGGCCGACCGGTTCGCCGAAGCGCGCGTCGACCTCGTGGTCATCGCCAACGTGGCCTTCCCCAACGGGCAGGTCTATCTGACCCTGGCCACTCATCCGCACCTCGCACACACGCCGCTCGCCGTCGTCGGCGAACCCGAGCCGTCCAAAACCGAGTGGGCGACGAACGCCTGGTGCGGCGTCATCATGAACAATCACGTCGCGAAGCAGATCGGCCGGCCGATCGCCGCTCTGCCCGGGCCGTTCGAGAGCGACGCGTTCCGCAAGTCGTTCAGCCGCCTCCTCCGAGTGGCAGGCGCGATCCGTTTCCTGCGTCGCGACCTCCTCTGCCGCTTCGGGGATGCACCCAGCGGATTTCACTCGGCGACCGGAGATCAGCTGGCTTTCGCCAAGGTGTTCGGCACGCGCGTCGAAACAGTCGATCTTACGGCCGTCATGGAAACCTATCGCACAGGCAGAGTCAAAGGCTACTATGGTGAGGCCGCCTTCACCGACACCGACGTCCGCCGGACAATCGCCGAGCTCACCAAAGGCCGCAAAATCCAGGTCGATGCGGCCATGCTCGAACGCGGGGCACGGCTGTATCACGCCTACCGAGCGATCATCCGCGCCAACGGCTACACATCAGCCGCCTTCCGCTGCTGGCCGGAAAACAACGAGCCGTTCATCGGCATCAGCGCCTGCCTGGCCATGGGGATTCTCATGGGCAAGGGAGAGCTGACGGCCGCGGGGTGCGAATCGGATTGGCCGACGGCGGTCGCGCAGTCGATCGGGACTTTGCTCTCCGGACGGCCGGCGGCCTGCCTCGACTGGGTCAACTACACGGGCGGCTCCGACATTATCCAACTCGGCCACTGCGGCATGGGCATCTGCGGCCTTATGGAATCGGGTGACGTGCGCGGCGCTGTCTGCGACGTCATCGCCGTGCACCCGGTCATCCGCCAGGCGGGATCGACCATGGGACCGGTGCTCATCGGGCAGTTCGAGTACGGGCCCAAGACAGGCCTGTGCTTGACGCGAGATCCAAACGGCGCATTCAAGCTCCTGACGTTCCGCGGTGAAAGCGGTCCCAAGAGCGCCCGGGGAATGACATACAGCGCCGCCGATATCGTCGTCCCCGAATACGCCAAGCTCGACCGCCTCGTCCTCGAAGGCGGATTCCCCCACCACCTCGCCGTGGCCATGGGCGACATCACGGAAGATGTGCGGATGTTGTGCACGTTCCTGGGGATCGAGTACGTCAGTCTTCACGATTGAGCTGAGCGCGCCATCGTGACAAAACGGGTTTTGTTTCGCCCGCGCACTCTGATGAAAGAGGTTCGCACATGCCAACCATGACCTCCCGAGAAAGAGTCCTCACCGCCGTGGACCGCCGAATAGCCGATCGCACGCCCGCGGATTACAAGGCCGAACCGGAAGTCAACCGCGTCATGATGGAATACCTGAAGGTTGAGGCCTACGATGACCTGTTGCGGCGGCTCGAAAGCGACGTCCGGCGGCTCGAACCGCGCTACATCGGCCCCGCCTACCGAACCTTCGAGGACGGCGTTTTCGAGGACTACTGGGGCATCCGCTCGAAGCATCTCAAGGCGGCGCACGGGAGCTACGATATGCACGTCCACACACCGCTTTGGGACGCGCAGTCGATCGATGACCTTGCCAAGCACGCCTGGCCCACACCGGACATCTTCGACTATTCGGTGATGCGCGAGCAGTGCGATCGGTATCGCGGCTACGCCGTGATGTATGAAGGCGCCGATCTTTTCACCCGGCCGTGCATCCTGCGAAATATGGAAAACGTGCTTGTTGACATGATCGAGCACCCAGAGATGGCCCATTACCTCTTCGAGAGGTTTACGGAGTTCTACGTGGAGGACATCACGCGGGCGCTGGAAGCCACGCACGGCGGTTTCGATCTTTACTGCGAGTGGAGCGATTACGGTACGCAGCGGGCTCTGCTCATCTCGGTTCCCATGTTCAGGACATTCATCGCGCCCTACCTGAAGCGCTTGATCGACGTCTGCCACGCCGCGGGAGTGAAGTTCATGGCCCACAGCTGCGGGGCCATCCGCCCCATCATTCCGGACCTCATCGCCCTCGGCGCGGATGTCCTCGACCCGATCCAGGTGACGGCGGAAGGAATGGAGCCGGCGGGCCTGAAGCGCGACTTCGGCGGCAAGATCGCCTTCCACGGCGGCATCAGCACGCAGACGACGCTGCCGTTCGGGACACCCGCTGACGTCCGCGAGGCCGTGCGCGACCGAATCGCGAATCTCGGCGCCGGCGGCGGCTACATTCTCGCTTCGAGCCACGACATCAGCGCCGACACCCCGCCGGAGAACATCGTCGCGATGTACGATCCGACGCTGCGGTAGGCGCCGCGATGGCCTCAGAATCCCAGCGATTCCCCCGGGTGCAGCGCCAGGCCGATCTGTTCGAAGCCGCCGCGTCGTCCGTTGTACCAAAGTAACCATTGCCGGCCGTCGAATATGGCGAAAGGTTTGTAGCAGGCGTCGTGGTCCCATTTGTCTTGGCCGGGTCGAATGATCGGATTGGCAGGGTGCCGTTGCCAGTCGGTGATCCCATCTTTTGAACGCGCCAGGCCGATTTGCGCATGGTCACGGTCGCGGAAGCCGATATAGAACATCAAGTACCAGCCGCCACGCTTTATCACTTGGGCCGCGGTGACTTTGTGCTGGTCCCACGTGGAAGCGGGGTCGGGCTTAAATATCGGGTTGGCGGGGAACTTGGTCCAAGTCAGACCATCGGGACTGGTGGCGTACCCGAGCGAATCGGGTTCGTATTGCTCGCCTCCGGAGTACCACATTCGGAATTGCCTGCTCGGCTCATCCCAGATGACATGCGGGCACATGACGGCCACTTTTTCCCAGGGCACATCGGGGGAGAGAACGGGTTTGTCGCTCATGCGTTTCCAGACGATCCCGTCGGTGCTGGTGGCATACCCGATCCAGGAATGGCCTTTGGCCTGACCCGTATACCAGAGGTGATAGCCGTCCGCGCGTTTGAGCACCGCCGGACGGTTGATGTCATCTTCCCAGCCGGTTTCGGGGCGCGGTCCCAAGACAATTTTCGGCGGTTCCGTCCAATGTATGCCGTCCCGGCTTTCCACCAAGGCGAGACTCTGCTTGGGCCGCCAGGACAGCCACAGGCGGTACGTATCGCCTTCTTTCAACACTGAGACATCAAAACATGTGCCGTACTTTCCGCCGATGACCGGATTGCCCGGGTATTTCACCCATCCGCCGGCGGTCTCCTGGGCGGCAGGAGAAATGTCGACAGCGTTCGCCGGATTGGAGATGGTCGCCGCCGACGCGGATACTAGGAGGATTGCCGGAATTAGGACGAGGAGAGCGATGATAATGCATAGGAAAAAGGACGGAGAATTCATTTTCACGCACGGCAGGGAGTTGCCGGCTTCAGCGCCCGGGATTAATTCTCAGCTTCACGAGCTTATAATATTTGGTGCTTCAATCAGGTGTCAACCCCTCGAGTCCCCGGCATGAATGCCAGGGCTTGTTCGGGGTTAACCCTGAGCCTCGCTTCTTGTCCCCGCTTTGAAAGGCGGGGCTTAGCGTCGGCGAACGGGTCAACGTGTCATCGATGATGTCACCTATGTATCTGAACGAACCTGGTGTGGACTGGACCCGAAATCCATAAATCCCACTTTATTTCCCAGGCCGGTCCGAGTAACATGGAGCGGAGATGAAGAAGTCGATTCTTTGCGTAGGGCAACTCGTAGCGGATATCGTGGTGCGGCCGGTCGACAACCTTCCCTACCCCGGCCGGACGCAGCCGGTCGAGGAACTCGATCTCATCTCGGGCGGCTGTGCGGCGAACACGGCCGCGGTCGTTGCCAAGCTCGGGGCAGAGGCGCGGCTGGCGGCGCTTATCGGGCGTGATTCATTCGGCGACGCGGCCCTGGCCGACCAAAAGATGGCCGGCGTTATTGTCGACGCTGTCGTGCGCGACCCCAAGCTGCCGACATCCGTGGCCATCGTCCTCGTCGACAGCGCGGGCCAGCGGTCGTTCTATTACCGGGCCGGGACTCTCGAGAAAATGTCCAACCGCCATGTCCCTGATGGTATTGTCAAGAGCGCGCAAATCGTTCACGTCGGCGGCGCCATGAAAATGCTGGACCTCGACTTGGCCGAGTTTATGGCCAAGGCGAAAGCGTTCGGCTGCATCACCTCGCTCGATACGGATTGGGACATCTACGGCAACTGGATGAAGAAGATCGAGGGCGCCCTGCCCAACCTCGATTACCTCATTACGAATGAGGAAGAGGCCGCGATGCTCGTGGGAAAGGATGACCCCCGCGAGGCCGGTCGGACGCTTCTCGGTTACGGCCCGAAAGCCGTGGCGATCAAGCGCGGGGAACACGGCGCCATGCTGGTCACGAAGGACGAAGTCGTGAACTATCCTGCTTACCACGTCAAGGTCGTGGACACGACATGTGCCGGAGACGCGTTCGCCGCCGGATTTCTGCTGGGCGTCAGCCTCGGGCAGCCGCTCGACGAGGCTGTCAGGCTCGGGAACGCGGCGGGCGCGCTCTGCACCACTCAGCTGAGCCACCGCGGTGTGACTTCGCGCGACGCGGTGCGCCGCCTGATGGAGAGGCAAGCGAGATGACCCATCGCGAACGGACGCTGGCCGTCCTGGCGCGCGAGCGGCCTGACCGTCTGCCGCGCGAGCTCAAGCTGACTCCGCCGCTCCTCGAAGAATTCCAAAAACGGACCGGGGCAAACGATCCCGCCGAATACTTCGATCTGGATGTCCGCGATGTCTTTTTCGCGCCGCCTACGACGCAGGCGGATTTCAGCGCCTATTATCCGGAAGGCCTGCCACGATTCTGGAATCCCGAGGGCTGGGAGGTCGGCGAGTGGGGCGTCGGCGTCACAGACGGTTCGATGCATCACTTTGTCCACCTCGAACATCCGATGCAGCGTCTTACCTCGGTCGAAGAACTCGAGCGCTATCCCTTCCCCGACCTGACGCCGCCGGACCGCCACCGGCACCTCGAAGCGAGCGCGCGGCAGCTCCATGACCGCGGGCTTTTCGTCATCGGCTTCATGGAATGGACGATCTTCGAAATCGCCTGGCATCTGCGCGGCATGACCGAGCTTTTCACCGACATCGCCTTCAATCCGCCGTTCGCCGAACGCCTCCTCGACCGTATAGCGGCGATCCGCACATTCCAGGCGCGGCGCTTTGCCGAGGCCGGCGTCGACATGCTCAAGATCGGCGACGACGTCGGCACGCAGAAGGCCATGCTGATGAGTCCCAAGATGTACCGTGAATGGTTCAAGCCCCGGCACGCGGCGGTCATTCGCGCGGCCCACGAGGCCCGGCCCGGACTTCCGGTCTGCTACCACAGCGACGGGAAGTGCTGGGATGTCATTCCGGACCTCATCGAAATCGGTGTGACCGTGCTCAACCCGGTCCAGCCCGAATGTTTGGACCTGACGGCCGTCAAGAAGAACTTCGGCGATCATCTCGTTTTTTGGGGCGGCATCGGCACTCAAACGACAATGCCTTTCGCCTCGGCGGATGATGTTTACCGCACCGTCCAAAAAACGATCGACATTCTCGGCCCGACCGGCTACCTCCCCTGCCCAACGCATGTCCTCGAACCTGAAGTGCCGTGGGAGAATATTCTGGCCTTCCTGCGGGCGGTCGAGGAGTATCGCTTCGCCTGATTCTCAGTCGGTCGTGTCGATGAACCTCATCCCGTCCTCGGGATAGCGGAGGCCGGCTGTACGAAACGAAGCCAGGCTCTTGTCGAGCTCCGCCCAGGCGGATTCCGGGAGCCCCAGGTCCGCGGCCTTGGCATTTTCCTCGAGGTGGGAAACGTGTGTCGTGCCCGGAATCGGCACGATGTCTGGGCCGCTTCTGAGCAGCCAGGCCAGAGCCACCTGAGCCGGGGTTGCGCGGATGGCGGCCGCGATCGCCTTGACGATGCGGACGAGCTCTGCGTTATGCGTGAGATTCTCGCCCAGCAGCCGCGGCTGGGTTCGGCGCCAGTCAGACGGCTCGAGATCCTCCACGCTCTTGAACCGTCCCGCGAGAAAGCCCCGGCCGACGGGGCTGTACGCCACGAAGCCGATGCCGAGCTCGCGGAGAGTCGGCAGGATTCTCGGCTCGACCCCGCGTTCCCACAGCGAGTATTCCGTCTGGACGGCCGCGACCGGGTGAACGGCGTGAGCGCGGCGGATCGTGCCCGTTCCCATTTCGGACAGGCCGATGTGCCGGACCTTTCCGGCTGCGACGAGCTCGGCTATTGCACCGACGGTATCCTCAATGGGCGTTTTCGGGTCGAGGCGGTGCTGATAATAAAGATCGACGTAATCCGTACGGAGGCGCTTGAGCGATCCTTCGATCGATTCTTTGACATAAGCGGGGCTGCCGTCGAGCCCCACGCGCTGGCCGTCGGGCCCGAGCCTCCAGGCGAATTTCGTGGCGATGACGACGCTCTCGCGCGGAATGTCCTTAAGAACGCGGCCGAGCAGGAGTTCGTTAGTGAACGGCCCATAGGCCTGGGCGGTGTCCCAGAAATTGATCCCGATCTCGAGCGCCCGGCGCAAGACCTTGATCGATTCGGCGTCGTCTGTGGAGCCGTAAAAAGCCGACATGCCCATGCAGCCGAGGCCGATGGCCGAGACCTCGAGACCTCCCGCGCCCAGTTTCCGTTTTTCCATGAGCTTCCCCCTTCACGCAACGACTTTATTCTTATCATAGCAAAACTCCGGGATAAAGGCTCTCCCTCGGTCCTTGACACGACGGCCGGCAGCCGAATATTCTTTCTGCGAGGGGCCCGGGGTCCGTACTCTAGGAGGAAAAGATGCGTTCACGCGTTTCTTGGAACGGGCCGGCAATCGCTATTTTCGCGTTGTTCGCGGGACTTGGGTGGCCGGATTTGGCGGCGTCCTCGCCGACAGCAACGTCCGCACAGACATCTCTGTCGAAATCCATTCCCGAAATGAAAATCTGGCGGGAGTTCGTCCCGCTCCTTAAGAGCGGGAAATTCACTAAGGACCGGATCAAGCCGCTCGTGGAGGGGCCCGGCCAGGCCGAGGTCCTGATGGGATTTCTCGGTCAGGCAAGGAGCCAGGCCCATTGGGAGGAGTGGGACCGTGAACCGGAAATCGTGAGGAGCGGCCGGGTGATCAGCTTCATCCTTCCCCTGACGTTCGGCAGTGAGCCCCCCCTTTCCTATTGCTTCATGTTTGTTGAGGACGGCGGCCATGGTATTTCCACCATCTCGAAGCGATCTTTATCCGTTTGGACAAGACGCCGCCGCCGCCGACATCGAACTTTCCGGATACCACGGAAGCACAGAAGGCCTGGGATCGCGAGGAGAACTATTGGTCGATGATGATCATGTGGCGCGGTCTGCTGATCAAGGACAAGGGCAAGCCGTTCGTCCTCGACATGCTCAAGGACGGGACCGGCTACTTCGTCTGGGCCAAGAGCCGTGTCCCATTCCTTCCTCCTCATCGCGCCTTCATCGTATTTCTGTGCTGGGAACAGGCCCACCTCCGCGGCCTCGACTCGTACGGCAATGGCGTCAGACTCGAGAACCTGACGGACAAGGAGGCCGTTGTCCGGCTTTCACCCATCTACTTCATGCTGTACGAGGCTGCCTCGCACCTCAAACCCCAGATCTCGTTTGAGGATTACAAGGAGATCTTCGAGACGATCTGGCAGGACCGGGCGCGCGCAGCCGGCTGGAACCTTGCCATTGAGTATCTGAATGCCAAAGGCTCGACGGAATGCGTTTTCCGGTTTACGCGGAAAGCGGAATAACAGAAGGCTCCCTTATTTCGCCGTCACTAATTCAAGGACCACGATCTCAGAAAACAGGTCAAAGCCGGAGCTTGAAATAACCAGCCGATTTCGCCGCGCGGCGCGGACCATTCACTGCTTGTCGAAAATGAGCGTCTGATCGGAGACGATCCCGTGACCTTCGAAATGCCGGGCGACCGTCATTACCTTGCCATCGGGCGAAAGCGACCACTTATCGATGAGCAGGACGTCGACGTCCCCGAACTTTCCCCACGTGCGCATGACCATGACAGCCCGATCCCACGTGACGGAAGCCTTCAGCGGGTTGCCGAGAACGTCGTTGACGCATTCTTTGCCGTCCAGGGTGTAGTGAGACGCGCCGTGGACGGGATTTCCCGACATCACTTCGTCGGTCGTGACGTCGAGCTTGTTTCCCTTCTGCTCGATCCGATCGATCTTGCTCGTCGGCACTCCCTCCCCGGCGAAGTCCGATTTTACCGGGTCGAGCTTCCAAACGCCGGAGAAGTCAGGCCGGCGCTGCGCCTCAGTCACGCTCGCCATCAGCCCCACCATCAATATTCCAAAGAAAACGCCGATCATCACGTGCTTTGCTTTCATCGTCAACCTCCGGGCAAAACATAGCGCCGTCCCGGCGCGGGTGTCAAGCCGTAAAAAGCGCCACTTCGTAGCCTGAAGATATCGTGCCTCCTAGGGTCAGGGGATGAGGCAAGGGGGAGATGGCGGGGCCGGAGCTTCCCAGAGTGCGGGACGCTCGAGTGCCCGACTCAGCCTGGCTCAACGCAAAGGCGATTTGCTCTTCGGTGAACTTCGACTTCTCCATGCGCAAAACCTACTGCCTAGAGATTTTGCCACAAAACTCACATTATAGATGGACCATTTTTAAGGGATGAGTTCCGCTTGGATTATATGAACCATGGGAATTCGCGTTACATTTTTATTGGAAGAAGGTCGAGCCGCTAGGTTCCGGCGCTGTTAGACATTATGGCCGCATCACCACAAAGTGTCAGGCGATGAAGAAGTATGGGCCGCCTTGTTCCTTGCATGATGGGCACACCGGAATCCCCTCTCCGGATGGGCCAACTGTGCACGAGTAGCAGACAACAAATCCGCAACCCTGACATCTTAGCGCCAGGTTCCCTATGGCTCTGGGATCGAGGATCGTGATTTGGCGCCCCTCCTGGTACGTTACCTTTACGGCCCTACCGCACTTGCCGCAGTTGATCATGTCACCATCGTTAAACTTTGCGGCATTCACGTCCGCGCCCTTGGCAATAAGCAGATCAGCCACGTCCTTCCTGCCCTTAGCAGCGGCTCTTCGCAGCGGCGTGATGCCATCTTTGTCCTTCGCGTTCACGTCCGCGCCCTTATCGATCAGCAGCTCGGCCATGTCTTTTGTGACCTTATCGGCGGCTATGTGCAACAGCGTGATGCCATCTGTATCCTTGGCATTTACGTCCGCCCCTTTGGCAATAAGCAGCCTCGCCAGATCAAGGTTGTTCCAATGAACGGCATAAGGCATGAGCTCAAAACCATCTATATCCTTGGCGCTAATGTCTGCGCCTTTGACGATCAGCAGTACTACCACTTCATTAAAGTCCTTATGAGCGGCCCTTTGCAGCGGCGTGATGCCATCTTTGTCCTTCGCGTTCATGTCCGCGCCCTTATCGATCAGCAGCTTGGCGATATTCTTGTGGCCCATAGCAGCCTCGTGCAGCGGCGTGATGCCATCCTTGTTCTTTGCATTCACGTCCGCGCCCCTCTCGATCAGCAACTCGGACAAGGCCCTGGAACCCCTAGCCGTGGATACGTGCAACAGCGTGATGCCATCTTTGTCCTTCGCGTTCACGTCCGCGCCTCTTTCCAGGAGATCTTCCAGCGCATAATAATTGTCGCCTATTACTGCCTCGAATGGTGTTGCTTCTTTACTCTTAAATAGTTTCATTTTTGGCTTTTCCCTAAGCGTTAGGTATGTCGTCCATCATGATATTGTTGGATTTTCACGATTCCTTCCAGTTCTTCTAGTTAGGACGGAAATCTCATTTTGAATTTATTCAGTTTTCCCCACTCTATTGATTATAGGTTGACATCCGCTTTTATCAACTGTTTTTGTTTATTTAAGGCGGAAAGGGAAAAATTAGGCTGCTTCGACGTCCTTCTAATTGAGGTTTTGCTCCGCCACTCACGGCATCCAGTACAGGCAGGGGATAGCTGGCAGGCTTGGTTCCCCCCTGCTTCCTGCGCAACGTCCGATATTCCCACGGCGGAACTGGATTAGGCATTGACCAAAACCCTTGCTTAGCTTTTCTGGCTTGCACCCGAGTCTCGGCTAGGACGCGCTCTGACGAGTATCTCCGTGAACCAAGCCAGCCCCTGAAGAAAGTACCTTGGGTGGGTTCGGAAGATTACGACTTAGGGTAATTCAATCAGCTCTTTCGAGAAGAATATCGATGAAGAAGCTGAACGACATCGGAGGCTTTCTTCGCTTTGGCATACGCCAACATATTAAGTTTGTCAGAAACTGAATACCGGCCCCACTCATCTTCGCCTTGCCGCTCTACCTCCCATTCTGTATTAGCTCCATTTTTTAACAGATGTTCAACGACAGCAAGGTTCCTATTCCTCTACGGACTGAATAAATAGCATATGACTATCCCCCGGGATATATCGAACTCCCGCCTGAATCAAAATGCTGGAAAAGGCAAAAAGGACCTCGCTCTTCTCGATGCAAGGATACTTGCCCGAATTGTTGACGACGTTGACATCTAGCCCTTTTTGACACAAGTATTTGAGGATAGCCTGGTCTTGTAATGCCCCGAACTTCGCGAGGGAAAACAAAACAGTTTCGCCCTTGCGGTCCTTCAAATTAATTTGCGCGCCCGCTTCCACAAGCAACTTCATGACAGGCAAACTATGCAGGTCCACAGCCGATATTAGTGCTGTCGCACCGGAGGAATCCTTGGCCTTGACCCCCGCACCGTAATCAAGAAGATGCCGGACCGTTTTCAACAGAAATTCGGGCGTTATTGACCACCCCCGAATATGGCGAATAATTTCGCTCAGGTTAACGGCGGCTCCCACGTCGAGCAGGAGCTTTATAATACATTCGTGGTTTCTTTGGATGGCTTTTATTAGGGCTGTCCCGCCGTATCTGTTTTTAAAATCAATTTCAGGTTTCTTGTCAAGAATCACTCTGACCATCTCTTCATTGCCGTGTTCGACGGCCAAAATAAGCGCAGTTTTATCTTCCAAAAAGACTTCTTTTTCCTGCGTACCCAATACGGCGGTTTGACGGCCCACCGTGGCCTTTATGGCAACCATTTCAATTTTGCGATCTTTGGTCTTTGCGTTGACATCGGCGCCTGCGTCCAACAAAAACTTGACAATATCAGGATTGCTATTCTCAACCGCTATCATTAACACCGTTTTATCATCCTCAGTTTTAGCATTGACATCGGCCCCTGAAGTCACGAGTATTTGGGCAACAGGCAGCTTATCCGCATACATCAAAGCCGTTTTCTTGTCTCGGTCAGCTGCGTTGACATCAGCTCCTGCATTCAGCAACAGCCTGACGATTTCAACAGCGCCTTTTTTCGCTGCAATCGTCAGAGCGTTCCCACCAAAAACAGGTTCGTTGACGTTCGCAGGCTTGCTTAAGAAACGGGGCTTCAGCAAAGACCTCGTTATTTCGATGTCGCCATTTTCAATGGCGGTAATAAGCTTCAAGATCTTAGTGCTCATGCGGAATTCCTGTTCTAACGGAAGGAAATTACCATCGTTTATCTCAAAACTCCCTTAAGCCCCTTATGAACTCACAATATCGAAAACCTCGGCATGCGTCAATGGAATCCCGCGAAAAGGATTGACAGCATGCTACTCGGGGGTCTACCTTTCTTACCAAGGAGGCGGCGATGAAATTCGAACATGGGCACATAGGCTTCGTTCCGGCGGCCTGCCTGCTGATTTTAGCGTCGGCCGTCCTCAGTTCGGCTTTCGACGGTCCCGATTCACATCCGGCCGGCTCAACGTCCCCGAATCAGCAGTCCGCCTCGATCGGCCAACACGCCCCATCCTCAGTTCTCATCGAAAACCTGACCTGGGTGGAGGCGGAGAAGGCTCTCAAGAGTTACGATGTCGTCCTCATCGCGCTCGGCGCCAGGTCCAAGGAACACGGCCCTCACCTGCCCCTCGACACCGACTTCATTATGGCCGAGTACTTGAGAGACCAGGTGATCAAACAGGTCTCTGTGGCCGTCCTGCCCACGATCGAGTATGGATACTACCCCGCGTTTCTTGAATATCCCGGCTCGATTTCGATCGGCCGCGAGACCTTCAAAAACTTTGTCATCGACATCTGCCGCTCCATAAACGGGTACGGAATCAGGAAGTTCTATATCCTCAATTTCGGCATATCGACTCGGCTGCCTCTCGGCGAAGCCGCGGCAGAGCTCGAAAAATCCGGCATCGTTCTCAGCTACACCGGCCAGTCCGAGGAAAAGGAGCGGCTGCCCGCAGGACTTCTCAAACAGGAAGGCGGCACCCACGCCGACGAAGAGGAGACGTCCATGATGCTCTACGTCGCTCCGGGGAAAGTGGATATGACGAAGGCGGTGAAGGATTTCGACCGGCGCCCCGGCCGCAAGGGGTTGACGCGCGATCCGAATGGCCTTGGCAGCTACAGCCCGACGGGAATCTATGGCGACCCAACCCTCGCCACGAGGGAAAAGGGGAAGATCATCATCGAGACGACGGTCAGGGAGCTCGTCCGCCAGGTGCGCGAGCTCCTCGACCTCAAAATCCAAGGCGCCCCCGCCGGGTTTCATTAAGCGGCTGAAAACGGTTAAGGAAATCGATCCGACTCTCTAACGACGAGTCCTCTTCGAATGTCGGACGAGCGGCTGGAAGGATCTGATCGAGTTCGGGCCGGTTTTCTCCCGGTTCTTGCCGCCTAGTTCTTGAGCTTCATCCGGACAGTGCCCTTGACCGTCTCGCCGTTCTTGATCAGACGGCCGGCGCCGTAATGGAACCCGAGCACCGACCACTCCTTGGGTCCGCCCGACCCGCCATAGAAGTCGAGCACGTTGAGCGTGACCTCGTGAGGCGTGACCGCGCATCGAACCGTCTGCGTTCCGTCCGAAATGACTTTCACAGCGCCGCCGGGGCCCGCGAGCGAAGCCCAATAGATGCCTCGTTTGGAGCTCCGGAAGTCGTTCGATCCCCAGGCATGATCGTCGAGCGCAAAAGGCCTTACCGCGGGCGGAACCGTTTTCCCCGCCGCCGGATGGGCGACGGCCTCGCCGCTGGGGCGCCCGATGTGGTCGTCAGGGTAGCTCGTGTATTCGGCCTTCCTCTCCCACGCCAGCTTGTCGAAGGTGAGCGGCAACTCGAACTTCAGGCCGAGCTCGCGCACCCACAAGTCCGGGCCGCGGTAGGTGAAGCTGTAGGTGAACTCAGCGTTGCCGTCCCGATCCATGCGGATATCGTAGCCGCCGGTCCACTCATCGCCGAACCGCCCGTTCCAGCGGATCGCGCCGTCGCCGTGGGTCTCGCCGGTGAAGCGCCAGCCCACCGGATCGTCTCCTGTCGGCGATTCGCTCTTCAGCACGTGAAGGCGCGGTCCCTTGAGGAGGACTTGCGTGTTCGCGGCCAGGCCCCACATCAGCTCGCCGCTGACGCGCTCATACGCCAATTCGCAGCCGTCGCCGCGCAGATAAACGGCCGAGGCGCCGGAGAGATACTTATCTTTTTCTTCGGCGATACCCGACGGCGTCCCGAGCTTCCAAGCCTCGGGCGGCCGCGGCTTGAAAAGCAGCGAGAAGGTGTTCACCAGCCTCTCCCCATCCGTGAAACGAAGCTCGAGCACATCCCCGGGCCTGGCCTCGGCGGGAACCTCGATGACGCCCTGCGACCGCGGCGGGACATCGGCCCGGACGATGCCGGTCCTGGCGCCGATGTTCCAGCGACATTCGTAGATTTTGAGGTTCTCGAAGACGTTCTGGTTGAAGACGGGAACGCGCACCGGCCCCGGTTCGAGCGGCGCGGTCGCGATTTGCATGGGCGAATAGACCTGGCGCGCGAGCTCCCACTCCGGCCGCGGGCGCCGCCAGCCGTCGACCATGCCCCAAACGGTGTCGCCAACGTAGCCGTGGCCCGGGCCGCTGTAGATGGCGTCCGCGTAGCGGATCGGAGGAAGGTCGCGGCGCCAATAGCCGATGCCTCGGCCGGGAACCTGAAAGGCGTCGTCCGCCCAGGCCCAGATCATCGTCCCGACCTGGTTTTCCGTCTCGAAGCAGGCCTTGATGACGTCCGGCACGTGCCAGACCCAGTAGTCGTGCATGCCGGGATCGATCTCCAGGCTGTACGCAAGGTCTCCCCAGCCGTGAAAGACCGTCTGGCATTCGTCCATGAAAACCGGCTTGGCCACGGCCGCCTGGGAGCGGATATAGTCGTTGAGGTTCGTCGGGTGGTGATGAACGACGAAATCGGCCTTGTCGTTGAGCGGGGCATCGGTGCCGCTCGACGGCCGGGTCGGGTCCACTTTCTTGATATACTGCTGGGTCATCTGGAAAACCCGCGTGTAATTGCTCTCGTTGCACATCGACCAATAGACGACCGAAGGATGATTGCGGTCGCGCTCGACGAACGAGGCGTAAATCCCCATGTACAGAGGAACGTCCCTGAGGTCGTCGGTGTCGGCCCAGCAGGCCGGACCTTCGTCCTCGATGTAGAGGCCGATGTGGTCGGCGTAGCCGGGCGTGTGCGGATGCGGCGGGTAATGCGACGTCCGGATGGCGTTGAGGTTGCAGCCCTTGATGAGGCCGAGGTCCTTTTCGACGAGCGCGCCGCGGATGGCCCGGCCTTCCACCGGGTCGGTGCAGTGCAGGCAGATGCCGAAGAGCTTAGCGCCCCGGCCGTTGATCGTGAAGCGATTACCGCGGACTTCCATCTGCCGGAAGCCGACCGGTGACTCGACGGCCGCACCGTCGAGGGCGATATCAAGGGTGTAGAGGCGGGGGCGTTCGGCCGTCCATGGTTCGGGATTCTCAACGTGAATCCGGAGCGGGACCGTCTTTTCCTCCCACGGCGCAAGCGCAACATCCGCCGTTTCGGTTTTGACGAGTTTGCCGGCGGGGTCGATCAGGCGTACGCTCACCTTGCTGTTCGCGGCCGCGGCGGCCTGGGCATTGGCCGCGGTGACGTTCACGGCGAGGTCCGCGTTCCGGTAATCCTTGTCATACGCGACGGCCCAGTTGACGCGGGCCACGTGGGCCGGTTCAACGGCGAAGACCTCGATCGGCCGCCAGATGCCGGCGACCTCGAACTCGGCGTAGACGCTCATGTGGTCGATATCGGCGGCAGGCGAGCGCGCCCAGATGAAAACGTCGAGGGTGTTGTCCTCGCCCGGCCGGGCCGCGGCGGTCAGGTCGAACTCGATGGGCGTCGCCCCGCCGTCGTGGCTGCCGACGCGAGTTCCGTTGAGCCAGGCCTCGCATTTGCTGTAGATGCCGTCGGCCCGCAGCTTGATGTCTTTGCCGCGCCAGGACCGCGGAACCGAAAACACCTTGCGCATGACGGCCGTTTCGCCCTTCGCTCGAAATCCTTTCATTTCCCAGTCCGAGGGGACGCTGATATCACGCCAGCCCGAGGCCTTTGACCAATCGGTCGGCGGATCGAGGAGAATCTGCCAGTCCCCTTCGAGCGTGTGGCGGCCGGCCTTGGGTCGGGCCGTGAGCCGCAGCGGAATGTCGGAGGTGTCGATAACCGTTTTGTGGCCCTTCGCTTCGACCGTAAACTTTCCGGTCGCGCCAAACGGCGTCTCAACGGCGAAAAATCCGTTTTCGCCGGTCGTCGCTGTGCGTGTCCAGGAATCGCCCGTGACTGTCACCGCTTCCCCGACGAGGCCTGTGCTGCCCATGCCGTTCGAAACCGTGCCGATGAGATTGCCGCGGGAGTCGCCCGAGACGGCGATATCGACTTCGGCGTTCATGCGGTCGATGACGTCGCGGTCGGCGTAAACCTCGAACTCAAAGAACGCGGGTCCGCCGTTGGCCGTGGGAGTCAGGTTGGCGAGGCGGAGCGAGCGAGTGTGACGCGTCGGAAGCGGCGAGGGCGATGCGGCGGAGCCGCGGGAGATCAGGCGATGCAACATGCGCCAGTCTTTCCCACCCCGCCGGCGTCGCGGCCTCGACGTCGAACGATGCAAGGTACGGGCCCGTCGGATAGATGACGATGCCCGAAACCGTTTGAGCGGCGGGCCAGTCGAGCCTGAGCCACTCGCCGGCCTTGGCGCCGGTCTTGACGCTCCACGACGTCTTGCGGTCGCCGTCGTTGACCTGCGCGACGGGGAACTCGGGCCGCGACGACGACGCCGAGGCTTTGGCCGAAAGGGCGAGGTTGCCTTTGTCCGGGACCCCGGCGGCGGTCATCGTGCATAGCACGGCCAGTACCACGGCTCCCAGCATGCACACGGCTATTGCCCGATATAATTTGGCCGGCTTGGACACACCGAATGTCGAACTCGATGGATAACGCGAAAAGATCATGGCTTTCTCCCTCTGTCGGGCAGGACTTGTGTGATCGGTCACGATGGATTTCCCGCGACGCATGAAGGCATTATATGCTTCTCAGGCTCCGCGCCCCAAGGCGTAGACCTTTAGCGAACGAAAAATGACCTTGGATTGGAACACGGAGAGGCCGAGGAGGCCGCTCGCGGGCGGGGGCGTCGGGCTTTGGGTATAGACGACCAGCACATCTGCTCCCAGCCTCCATAGGTCTTGAAATAGGGATCGGCTGGTTGCGACACCTTCGACTGAATTGCGCCGGATGCGTGGAATCCAAGTGCCAGGACGGCCGTACAAAAGGCCGCCAAAACTAGACCGCAGATTTGTTCGTGCCGTCTGCCGGCCGTCATCCGACCTCCCGTTATCCCTTGGCGGAATCCGGATTCTTGCCGAGGACGCTCCTTCTCATGCTGTATGCGAAATAGATGATGAGGCCGAGCAACAGCCAGATCAGGAATCGCAGCCACGTGACCGGAGGCAGACTCTTCATGAGGTAGCCGCAGAGCAGGATGCCCAGAGCGGGCAGGAACGGGCTGAGCGGCGCCCGGAACGGCCTGTGAATGTCGGGTCTGGTGTACCGGAGGACGATGACGCCAGCGGCCACGATGATGTACGCAAAGAGGGTGCCGATGGAACAGAGCTCGGACGAGACGTCGATCGGCGTTAGGGCGGCCGCCACGGCCACAATCCCTCCGGTCACCCACGTCGTGAGGTGAGGCGTCTTGTAACGCGGGTGGACGCGCGAGAGGAACGGCGGCAGGAGGCCGTCGCGCGACATGGCGAACAGGATGCGGGGCTGACCCATGATAAGGACCAGAAGGACACTCGTGATGCCGGCGATGGCGCCGACGCTGATCAGGGCCGATGCCCACGGCATTTTCAAGGTGTTGAGGACGAGCGCGATCGGGTCGGCCACGCCGAGCTGACGATACGGGACGACCCCGGTCATGATGGCGGCCACGGCCATGTAGAGAACCGTGGCGACGATGAGCGAGGCCATGATGCCGATGGGCAGGTCGCGTTGCGGATTCTTGGCTTCTTCCGCCGTCGTCGAAACGGCGTCGAAGCCGACGTAGGCGAGGAAAACGATGGCGGCGGCCGTCATCACGCCCTTGAAGCCGAAAGGCATGAACGGCTGCCACTTGGACGGATCGACGTGGCCGACGGCCACGACGATGAAGAAAATGACAACCGCGAGCTTGACGATGACGATGATCAAGTTGACGCGCGAGCTCTCTTTGATTCCCCGAACGAGGAGCCAACTGATGATCAACACGATGGCCACGGCCGGAAGGTTGAGGATGCCGGGGCTCTTGTCGAAGGGCGATGCGGAAATGGACTGGGGGAAATTGATGCCCAAGCCGTGCTTGAGCAGGTTGACGAAATAGGCCGACCAGCCTGTCGAGACAAGAACCGCCGCGACCATGTATTCAAGAATGAGGTCCCAGCCGATGATCCAGGCGATACCCTCGCCGAGCGTGGCATAGCCATAGGTATAAGCGCTTCCGGAAACCGGAATCATCGCCGCGAGTTCGGCATAGCAGAGCGCGCTGCAGGCGCAGGCGAGCGAGGCGATGGCGAACGAGAGAATGATGCCCGGACCCGCGTTCTTGGCCGCCTGGACGCCGGGCAGGACGAAGATGCCGACCCCGATGATGCAGCCGATTCCGATGGCGGTCAGGTCCCAGGCCGTGAGCGCCCGCCGCAGCCGGTGCCCTTCGACTTGGGTGTCGTCCATGAGCCGCGTCATCGGTTTCGTGCGAAAAAGACTGCTTGCCATACGAGCTCCTAATTCTGTGGCTTATACCATAGGGATGAAATCGCGTCAAACGAGGCTCTGCTCCCCTCAGCGGAAGGAATACCCCGAGCTCGACCTCGAGATGAGAGCGCTGGATCCGGACTTAAGACGACTTTTCGGGGACATCAGGCGCGGGACGCTTCCCGACGAGGTTCAGCAGAAGCCCGGCCAGAATCATGAAGATGCCGACGCCTTTCGCCACGTCGATGAAGGGAATCCCGGCCACGAGCACATTCGCAAAATGATCTACATAATGAAGCGAGACGATCTGGGCCAAACTGACCGCGGCATAGACCGTGAGGCCCATGGCGGCGAGCCACGTGCGGAAGCGCAGCCGCTGGTGGCGGAGCGCTGCGATCGAGAGCAGGAAGAGGCTCGCGGCGCCGACGATGATCAGGAGGATGATCGCGACCTGAATGGACCTCCGGATGTAGTAAAAGTTGTTTTCCTTGGCGATCTTCCGGAAAAAGTCCGTGAGTCGCTCGTCGGCGGCCAGAAGCTCGCCCACGCCGGCCAACAGAAGAAAAATGCCGAGCCCGGTCCGATAAATCCGGCCCGCTTTGCCGTGCCTTCGCCCCAGAGATGGAATGCGGTGCGACTGCCAGAGACTGAGAGCCGAGGCGAGCAACAAAAGGAGGAAAAGCCCCCAGCGGACCGGAACCGGAGTTTCGTCGGACCGGCGAAAACCATGCCTTCTGTAAGACGCGGCGTCGCCGCCGCCTCGCGGCCTCCATTCGAGGCCCCAATTATATGTGGCCAGCACTTTCGTGCTCAAAGAGCCCGCGGCCTCCGCTGCCGACACCACGGGAATTGACTCAGTAAAGGCGGCGTGTGTCCGGTCCTTCCAATTTCGCGCGGGAGAGAGGACGATGATCGCATAAACCGATTTCAGCTCCTCCATTGGCTTGAGCCGGAATTTCAGGACATAGGCGCCGCCGCTCCGGACTTCGGGGCCGGATTCGAGGAGGTTCAACTGGGCCAGGGGCGCCCCTCTGGCTCCCACCAGGCTGAGGACGGCGTCGAGATAGCGAGGCTCGGGGATCGTCCGGAGTGTGACGCGAAATTCCACGGGGGTATCAGGCGCCACTGCGGACGGGCCTTCAACGACCAGCCAGTCGGCTTTTGGCTTGGACCGGTTGATGAGCGCGGTGGCCAAAAAATAGAGGATAACGAAGGAGGCTAGAATCAGCCCCGCTATGAGAACCGTACTGTGCTTCTTCCCCATGGTCGCTCGAGCAAATATCCTATCCGGCCGGCGGATTTCAGTCAACCCCACGAGTCCCCGGCATGAATACCGGGGCTTGTTCGGGGTTAACCCTGAGCCTCGCTTCTTGTCCCCGCGTTGAAAGGCGGGGCTTAGCATCGGCGAATGGGTCAAGCGAGGAGGAGAGCTTCGGTCGGTCTTTTAGAGCGGGTGATGCCCCATTGAGAAATTATACATCAGCCGGACGACATGCCTTCTGACATCGGCTCCTGAATAAGCCCGATTAAGAACGAGCGGCCGCCCCGCGTCTTTCCTTGACGCGTAGCTCAGTCGCGGTCTCCGACCTCGATTTCGTCACGGGATCCTCGGCGGCAATGTGAAGCGTGTACCGCCCCGGCGGCAGCGGCTTAGAAAGGCCGAATTCCAGCAGGAGAAAATCAGCGTCCTCGGATTTCGCATGCCCGAGGAGGTCTGACGTCAGAGCGATTCTTGCGCCGCTCTTCTCGGTTTCGATCCAGGCCGAGATCTGGGGCTCCATGCCCTGCTCCCCTTGCCAGGTGTATCTCAGGGCGGCGGCGATCGATGAGGAGCCGGGTTCCATGCCGTCGATGACGGGGACATAGTCAGCCAATGGAAAGGGATAAATCTGGGGAAGAGCGACCCCCTTGGTCGATGCGCCTTTTTTTTCTATGGATATGTTGAGGTACTGGGCCCCGCTGCCGGGAACAAGGAGCAGCGGCGGATAAAGCGACAAGCGTCCCTCGGCGCTTTTCGGCATCTCAACCGCGCACGCACCGACCGCGCCTCGTCCGTCATCCTGGTTTCTGATGACGATGCGGCAATCGTACTGCCCCGGGGCAAGGGAAACGCCTGCGTATTGATAGATCGTTTCGCCTTTAGTAGTTGCCCAATTGATTTCAGAGCGGCTCGAGTCGACAAGTGTCTTGTTCTGGTCGAAGATCAGGCTGATCATTTCCGTATTGTCGCCCACGACCTCCCTGATCCGCAAAACGGGTATCTCGGACAGGAGAATCGCATTCGCGCCCTTATTGCCGCCGAACGGCAGCCCGATCATCGGAAAATTCATATGCTGAGCAAAATAGGCCTGCTCGCCGAGCGCCAGGTCCATGAGCTGGAAATGCTTTTCGGCCGCGGAAAGCTTGTTGAACGGCAGCGGATTGAAATAGCCTTTTTGCGCATAGACCTTGCAGCCGGGCCTCTTGATTTCGACTTTGATGTCATGAAACTTCCCGTCCCAATTGGCGGCAACGGAGTATCCGAGAACGTAGTAATTGCTCGTGGCGCTGTGGATGGCTTCGGCGTTCTTGGCGTAATAGTTGACATCGTAGAAGTATTTTCCACCCGTCGCGGTCGAAAGATATTCCAGGGAAGGGTTGGGAAAAACGCCCAGCGCAATCTTACTGTTCACTCCCGTCGTCGTGTTGACGGCAAAGACCGGTGCGTTCGCCGACGAGAGTTCCTTGCCAAGATCGACGAAGCTGGCCGTCCCGAGAGTTTTTGGCCTCGTGAGGTCAATCCCGAACCCTCTTGAGAAAAAGACTATATTTTTCTGACCTGGGATGTGACGAAGGGCTTTGGCAAGATCCCCAAGACACTCCGAGAACCTCAGCGGGTCGGTTTGGGGATTCCCTTTATTCTCGCTTCCGAAAATCTCCATGGTCATCCGCTCCATGCCCATGACGTCGTGGTCGGGGTCTCCGGAGGATTCCCAGCCCCTCACAACCCCGGGGGTGTCCATGACCTTGTCCAGCGTTGAGCGGATTTTCCGTGTGTCGGACGTAAAGTATTCGTGGACGACCAGGCCCCTCCAATACGAATAAGAGAAAAGGGCGATCTCGTCGCCCGGCCGAACCTGTGTATCAAGGAACTTAAGGACGGCGTTTCTTGATTTCGCAATTCCCTCGAGGTCGTTGCTCTCATAATCGATGAGAAAGAGAAATTTGCGGTTCATGAGCGACGGGACTTCACGAGCCGGGCCTGGCTTCGTCTCGGCCAATGTGACGGTCGGCAGGGCCAGAAAGTGTTTTTCGAACCCCGTGACCGTTTGTAGCCTGCCATTATCGTACAGGATGAAATCGGATATCTCCAGGTCGCGCGCGGGATTCCCTTTGGCGTCGGTCACGTAGACCTGGACCAGCTTGACGGTGACGGTCACCTGGTTTTGTAGCGGTTCCTGGGCCGCCTTGGTTTTCGATTGAGCCGGTAGGTTGGGAGGCGCGAATGCGCCGGCTTGACAAAGAAGCATACAGGCTGAAAGGGCTGCCGTCCGGACAGGAAGCGAGGCTTTTTTCCGGAAAGACCCCGGCCCTAAAACCATTTGATGCTCCAGGTTCCCGTACTGTCGCTATGGGGGAGCATAACCCCAGCCCCGGGAGGTGTCAAGGGCGACCCCACCCACGCTATTTTAGATACCCGCAAAATCGTCGCAATATGGAAGCTGGGTCGACCGTTGACCGCATGGCGCTCAAAAACACTCAACCCCGTCGAGTGCCGGCCCGTAACTGGTACGCGCTTCTAAATTGGTGTAACATCCCCTCCGGGCCGCCGGGCGCGGCTCTCAGGAACCCGCGCGCAATAAGGGAGGGCATCATGCGGCGTCGATACTTCGTTGCCGGATTGGTCGTTTTGATTATCACCTTTGTCCGCCCGGTCTTGTTCTCCCAAGCCGATCAGCCGTCCCAGGCGCGCCGGCTCACCGGCCTCTGGCGGGCGAAACTCCACTTCGGCCCCGAGGTCAAAGGCGCTTTGACCATCGACAAAGGCAGCGGATCGTGGACCGCGGAGATCGCGGGATTGGTGGTCCCGGTACGGTTGGACGGCGAACGCATCTCGTTCGAACTCGCGGACGGCCGGGGTTCTTTCCGGGGCTGGCTGAGACGCGGCAGAATCACCGGTCACTGGATTCAGCCGCGCACGGTTTCCAACGGGACCGTCTACGCTTCTCCTGTAACTCTGGAAAAAATGGCCGCCGGCCGCTGGCGTGGCACGATTGATCCGCTCGAAGACGAGATGACCTTCTACCTCCCAATCAAACTCAACGCCGACGGCACGCTTGGCGCCTTCCTGCGGAACCCCGAGCGAAACGTCGGCCGCTTCATCGGTGCCGGTCGCCTCGCCTTCGACGGCCGCGTCGTTAGACTGCTCGGGCGCAGCTCAGATAGCGCTCCCGAAGCGGAGCGCGCCCAGGGCGCCTACGATGCGGAGAACGATATTCTCTCGCTCTATGTGCCCTCATGCGGCGGCACCTTCGACTTCCATCGTGCCTCCGCCTCGGACGAGGCAGGCTTCTACCCGCGCGGCAAGACGCCGGTCGCCTATGCCTACCGCACCCCGCCTGCCGAGGACGACGCTTGGCCCGTCGCCGCTCTGGAAGACGTCGACATATCACCCGCGGCCATCGGCCGCTTCATCCAAATGTTGATGGATATGCCGATCGACTCGGTGCATGCCTCCGATATCCACGGCGTGCTTATCGCGCGCCGCGGCAAGCTCGTGCTCGAGGAATATTTCCACGGCTTCAATCGCGACGAACGGCACGATACGCGGTCGGCGGCAAAAAGCCTGACCTCGGTGCTGACCGGCGCAGCCATGTTGCGGGGATTCCCGGTCGGCCTTGAGACTCCGGCCTACGAGACGCTGCTGGGCACCCCTCGGCCCGGCCTCGACCCGCGCAAAAAGGCCATCAAGGTCGAGCATCTCCTGACCATGTCTTCGGGCCTGGACTGCGACGACTCAGACCCTTCCTCGGCGGGCAACGAAAATACCATGCAGGAGCAGACAAGCCAACCGGACTGGTACCGCTACACTCTCGACGTCAAAATGGTCCGCGCGCCCGGCGAAAAAGCGGTTTACGGCAGCGCCAACCCCAACCTGCTCGGCGGCGTTCTGGCCAAGAAGACAGGCCGCTGGCTGCCCGACCTCTTTCATGACCTGGTCGCCAGACCGCTCGGCATTCGGCGCTACGCCATGAACTTGACGCCGACGGGCGACGCTTACATGGGAGGAGGTATCCGGCTTCTGCCGCGCGACTTCATGAAGTTCGGGCAAATGATATTGGACGACGGTCGCTGGAAAGGACGTCAAGTCGTCAGCGCCGAATGGGCCGCGAAGTCGATTTCACCCCTTTACGAAATGCGCGGCATCCACTACGGATTTCTGTGGTGGGTGACGGACTATCCTTATAAAGGCCGCACCGTCCGGGCTTTTTTCGCCGGGGGCAACGGCGGCCAGATGGTCATGGGTATTCCGGAGCTCGACCTCGTCATTGCCTTTTACGGCGGCAACTACAGCGATCCCGTTATGTACGTCCCTCAACAAGTGTATGTACACAAGTACATACTTCCGGCCGTCAATTGATTCGATGCGCGGGCTTGAGCGTCCAGAGTTGCAATTTCGTAAACTCTACGATTTTGCTCATGTCGAGGTCGGGACGGTGGACGGGCCATGTCCTATACCCTTCGATTTTCTTGATGATCTCCGCTTCGTTGGCCTTGGGGTACGGGTCGAAACCGGGAATTTCATATTGCGTTTTCGGGCCTTTTGACGACGCGTCCAGATAGACGGCGCTGAAAAGCGCGAAAAGCGATCCGGTCCCGATGCGCGCCTTCCCAATTTCAAGGAACGCCGGGAGCATGCCGGTTTGACGGATATGGGCATCGGCTTTCGCGGCCAGTTCATAGACGTCCTTAAGGGCCACTCGCGGAATTCCTGGCCGGGCATCAGGCATTTCGACAGGTCCGAGGGGATGCGCCGCTTCGAGCTCCCGAGGCAGCGCGCCTTTCTTCCCGAAGCTTGCGATAGACACGGCCAATCCGGCGAACGCTTCGGCAGGCGAGAAATCCCGTCCGGCGCTGAGCTTTCCCTCCTTCAGCGTTTTCTCGGCAATTTCCCGCAGTTCAGCGGCCGCCATAGACCCTTTTTGCCGGGCGTACCTGTCCATCATGGCTCGGAACGTGGTCGTTTCGATGTCGTTTCGGCTCTTGAGATACTGCATCAGCCGCCGGAAATTCTTTTGGGCCGTTTTCATCGTTTCGAGAGGCCGGAGAGGCGGCGTCTTCCATTCGCTCGGCGGCGGGTTCTTGCCGGCATAATAATTGAAATCCCAGAATTGTTCCGTGCGGATCTTCGTCGGATGGCCGATAAAAAACGAGATGGCCTCGTGCGTCCGGACGACCTCGGGGAACTCCGCCTTGAGCTTGGCAAAGGCCGGCTCGAACAAGTCGTCGCGATAGAAGAAATCGTCGTATCCGCCGTACTGATAGGATTGGCAGAGCGCTCCGCAGAACCACGCGACGTCCTGGCCGGGCAGGCCGACCGGACATCCGGTAAACCCCTTCCCTATTTTCCCCAGCGCGCAAACGAGCTGCGGACCGTACGATCCGCCGTGCCGCGCCAGGGTCGTCACCGGCACGTCGAAGATGCGCTCGAGGTCCTTGAACCCGGCCGATTCCTGGTCGAGCATGTGACGCACGCCGCCGGCCCAATCGGCTTTCTCCAATTCCTCGGTGACGGTCGGATGGATGGAACCGAAGTTGGTGTGGCTGCCGATATCATGTTTCGCCATGGCCGCGATGACGTCCCGCCGCCCGCGTTTCTCGAGTGAGCGGGCCTTCTCGCCGATGACGTTGAAGGTGCCCGTGACGCCTTCCTCCGTCATGATCTCGGCCAGCCACTTGGGAATCTCATCGATTCCCACGGATGCCGGCGTCGTGTAATCCTCTACATCAAAATTGACGACGATAAGGGTCTTTGCCTTGGGCGGCGAACCCGGCGCCGCCATCCCCAGCGCAAGAACAACAATCAACGCAAGCCATGCATACCGCAGTTTCATAGCACACCCTCGGGTCGAATGATAAGAAAGCCTATCCCACCTCGGCAAATTCTGTCAAGGCAACGCAAATGCCTCCCGGGCAGTTTGCGAAAGTATGGAATCTGGCTGTGGACTGTCGGCATGATCCCCTGCTTGCCTGCGATTTTTAGGACAAGATGGTGCGGCTTGGGCTGCACCAGGGGACTAGCCGCCGCGGCTCGATGGCTAACCAAGGTTCAGAGGCATATTGTCTCGGGAATCCCCTCCGAGGGTGATTGTGGCCCATTCTCCTTCCGTCAAAATGGAGTCAATAGGCTCATGCCACCAAAGAAACGAACGTTGGATCAGGCGGTTTTATCGCCGACGTTCAGCGTTGAAAAGGAGGAAAAACATAATGGCAGCAAAGTCTGGTCTTGGCCGAATCTTCGCCGGGCCATCGTTTCATTTTATCTTTATCATAATTTTCTTTCTGGCATCATCCATATCGCTCTTATCTCAGCCCGGCCAAACCTCATCCAACTTTTTTGCTTATCTGTTCAATCTTTCGAAAGGACGTCAGCTCAGGGCCTCATTCACGTACAGTCCGGCATCTCCCGCTGCCGGACAGCCCGTGCAGTTCACCGACAGCTCTACGGGTGACCCGTCCTCTTGGCTGTGGAGCTTCGGCGACGGCACAACCAGTCCGGCCCAAAACCCGAACCATGTTTTCGCAGCAACCGGGTTTCACCGGGTTTCCCTTTCAGTCCACTCAGGGAAGAGCACCAACACGGCAACCCGGATTGTCCTTGTCCTCGCCGCGTCCACGCTTCGCTCATCGTTCACGTTCAGCCCGGCGTCGCCGCTCGCCGGTCAGGCCATTCAGTTCAACGACTCGTCCACGGGTGGTCCGACCTCATGGGCATGGAATTTCGGCGACGGGGCGACCAGCACGGTCCAGAATCCAAGCCACGCCTTCGCGGCGGCTGGTACGTACACGGTCGCTCTGACCGCCGGCACGAGCTCAGCGTCCAACAGGACAACTCGGTCCGTCACTGTCGCCTCAACGCTCGCCGCTTCATTCACGTTCAGTCCGGCCTCTCCGATCGTGAACCAGGCGGTCCAGTTTACCGACAAATCCTCAGGCGGTCCGACATCATGGTCATGGAATTTCGGTGATGGGGCAACGAGCGCGGCCCAGAATCCAAGCCATGTCTTCGCGGCGGCAGGAACGTACACGGTCGCTCTGACCGCCGGCACGAGCTCAGCGTCCAACAGGACAACTCGGTCCGTCACTGTCGCCTCAACGCTCGCCGCTTCATTCACGTTCAGTCCCGCCTCTCCGATTGCGGGTCAAGTCGGTCCAGTTTACCGACAAGTCCGCAGGTGGTCCGACATCATGGGCCTGGAACTTCGGTGACGGGGCTACGAGCGCGGTCCAGAATCCAAGCCATGTCTTCGCGGCGGCAGGAACTTACACGGTGGCTCTGACCGCCGGCACGAGCTCGGCCTCCAACAGAACAACTCGGTCCGTCACTGTCGCCTCTACGCTCGCCGCTTCATTCACGTTCAGTCCGGTGACGCCCGTCATCGGCCAGACAATCCAGTTTACCGACACGTCATCCGGCCATCCGGCCTCATGGGCATGGGACTTCGGCGATGGCACGACGAGCGCCGTCCAAAATCCGGCCCACGCCTACGCAACGGCGGGCCCCTACACCGTGACCCTTGCCCTTAATGCCGGATCCGCGAGCACTCACCAGATCGTCAACGTTGCTCCGGCGTCGACCCTTTCCGCATCTTTCACCTACAGCCCATCCTCACCGTCCGCCGGCGGCACTGTGAAGTTCACCGACACGTCCACAGGCAGTCCGACTTCCTGGCATTGGGACTTCGGCGACGGCACGGCCGGCACGACGCAGAACCCGGGCCACGCGTTCAGCACGACAGGTTCCTTTAGTGTGACGCTGACCGTGAGCAACGGATCCGGCACCGACAGCGAAGTCAAAACTCTCTCCGTCGGGTCTCCGTCGACGCTCATCCCGGAGGACCGCATCATCGACTGGGGCAACGCAGGCGTCTACGTCAACGGCGTCAAAGGCATTCCCAACTATCCCGTCGGGGTCAATGCCAAGAATGCCCCCTACGGCGCTAAAGGCGACGGGGTGACCGATGATACGACCGCCATCAAAAACGCCATCGCCGCGTGCCCGGCCGGGCAGGCCGTGCTGCTGCCCCAAGGCAACTATCGCATCTCCGGCACTCTCACGATCAACAAAGGCGTCGTCGTCCGGGGCGAAGGTCCGGACAAAACGAAAATTACCCAATACGCCTCGAGCCACATCTTCAGGGTTTCGGGCTCGGGAGCGAGCGCTGTAACGGATGTGGCCTCGGGCTTCACCAAAGGCTCCGATACAATCGTCGTGGCCAACGCCGGATCGTTCAAGGCTGGTGACATCGTCGCCATCGACGAGTTGAACGACCCCTCGTTCGTTTCCGTCACAGGAGTCGGCACCTGCACGTGGTGCGGCCGCTACGGAGTGAACGGCGCCCGGGCCATGGGCGAAACCAAACGGGTGAAGTCGGTCAGCGGCAACTCGATCACATTCAGCCGCCCCCTGTACTTCACGTATAAAGCGGAGTTCCTTCCCGGGCTGGTCAGGCTTTCAGGCGTCCCGGTCGTCAACGCCGGCATCGAAAACCTCTACATGGAAGCCGTGGTGGGCGTCACCGACGGACACTCGGTCTTCATGTCCAACTGCGCGTACTGCTGGGTCAAGGGCGTCGAAAGCTCGAACACGTCGAAGAAGCATGTCGAGCTCCAATCCGGCGCCTACAGCAACGAGGTGCGCGATTCCTATTTCCATGACGCCCAGTTCTTCACAAGCGACCGCGGCTACGGTGTCAACATCAGCCTGCAGTCGAGCGACAACCTCGTCGAGAACAACATTCTCTACCATCTGCACTACGCCATCGCGCTCGAGGCGGGCGGCGCGGGGAACGTCCTCGCCTACAACTATGTCGAACGGACCGAGCACTACGAAGCGGATTGGTACATTCAGGCCATGGGCACGCACGGCGCCCAAACCTACATGAACCTGTGGGAAGGAAACGTAGCCGGCATGATCGACTTCGACAACTATTGGGGTTCCGGCAGCCATCAGATGGTCCTGCGCAATCACCTCACCCGGGAAAATCCAGGAACGCCGGTGGCAAACAACGTCGTCGCCGCCATTGTCGACGCCCAGAACTACTACGACACGTTTCTCGGCAACATCCTGGGCACGCCCGGCTGCGCGGGGGTCGTCGAACAGAATCCGTACCGTTCGACTTACAACAATCCCGTCATATGGAAAATCGGCTACAAATGTTGCTCGGCGACGGGAAACCCGACCGATCCGAGGACGGCGGAAACGCTCATCCGGCACGGCAACTTCGATTACATCACGAACGCCGTAACATGGGACCCGGGAATCTCCGACCGTTCGATTCCCGATTCGCTCTATCTCCTTGCCAAGCCCGCGTGGTTCGGTGACCTGACGTGGCCGCCGTTTACGCCTGAGCGTTCCGGATTCGCCCCGGGCAGTCTCAACAAGCTCCCCGCTCAAGTCCATTTCGAAACCGGGCCCAAGGCCGGGTTGGCGTTCAATCCGAACTATAACAACTAGATAGGACTTAATTTGCGAACTTAGATACCGTACGCTCCTCACTCAGGGCCAGAGGCGGGACTCAGCGCTGAATACGCGCTGACCCGCCTCTGGCTACGGCCCGGACCTCGTCCGCCGTAGCCATCGTTGTGTCACCAGGATAGGTCGTGAGCAGCGCTCCGTGCGCCCAACCGAGCTTGACGGCCTCTTCGAGCGTTTCTCCGGTGAGGAGACCGTAGAAGAAGCCGCTGGCAAATCCGTCGCCGCCCCCAACCCGGTCGAACACGTCGAGTTCGCAGGTCGGGGTGGCATAGCTTTTCCCGCCGAGCCAGGCCACGGCGGCCCAACTGTGGCGGTTGCTGGCGTGGACTTCGCGGAGCGTCGTGGCCACGGTTTTGATATGCGGGTGCTTCTTCAAGACACCGTCGATCATCGCCAGGAACGCGGCCGGGTCGCACTTCGATCGGGACCGCGCCTCGGGGCCCGGGATGCCGAGGCCCTTCTGGAGGTCCTCTTCATTTCCAACCAAGACATCCACGTGCTCGACGATCCGCGAGAGGGCCGCGACGGCCTTCCCCTCGCCTCCCCAGATCCGCCAGAGCTTTTCGCGATAGTTCAGATCAAAACTCGTCACCGCGCCGGCCTTCTTCGCGGCCTTCATTCCCTCGGCGATGAGCGGTCCCGTCGTCTCGGACAATGACGCGAAGATGCCGCCGCTGTGAAACCAGCGAACGCCGCCGGCGAAGATCGCGCTCCAGTCGAAGTCGCCAGGTTTGAGCAACGCGGCCGCTTCATTGGCGCGGTTGTAAAAGACGACCGGCGGCCGCAGGCCGTGGCCGCGGTCGCTGTAGACGGTGGCCATGTTGGGCCCGTTGACACCGTTGTGCGAGAACCGCTTATAAAAAGGCGTCACCCCCATGGCCTTGACGCGCTCGGCGATGAGCTCGCCGATCGGATAATCGACCATGGCCGTGACGACCGCCGTCTTCATCCCGAAACAGTCGGCCAAGTTGGCGGCAACGTTGAACTCGCCGCCGCTGACGTGGATGGTGCATTCGGTGGCCTTGCGGAAGGGAACGATGCCTGGGTCCAGCCGGTGAACCAACGCGCCGAGCGCCACAAGGTCGAAGGCGCCGTTCGGTGGGATGCTGAGGGCGTTTGTCATCATGATGCCTCCCGATTTTTTGCGGGGCTTCGATGCGTTCGGCCTCATCTCCACCCTATGCGGTATAGGCCGACGAGGCGGTCTCGCCGCCGTGTCCCGTCCAATTGGTATGAAAGTACCGGCCGCGGGGCTGGTCCACCCGTTCATACTGGTGGGCGCCGAAATAATCGCGCTGGGCCTGAAGCAGGTTCGCCGGAAGCCGGCCGTTTCTCAGCCCGTCGTAATAGTTCAGCGCCGTCGACATGGCCGGCGTCCATATGCCGTAGGACGCAGACGCGGCCACGACCCGCCGCCACGCATCCTGAGCGTGTTCGACCCGGTCCTTGAAAAAGGGAGCCAGGAGCAGGTTCGGAGAGCTTCGGGTCTCCGCACGAATGCGTCCTTTATCTTGCCGAGGAAAGCGGACCGGATGATGCATCCGCCGCGCCACAGGAGCGCGATGCCGCCGTAGTCGAGGCTCCACTTGAATTCTTTGGCGGCTTCCCTGAACAGCGTGAACCCTTGGGCGTAGGAAACGATCTTCGAAGCATAAAGCGCCTTCTCGAGGTCGGCGGCGAGAGCCCCTTTGTCTCCCGTGAACTTCGCCGACGGCCCGCGCAGGAGCTTCGACGCCTCGACGCGCTCGTTCTTGAGGGCGGAAAGACATCGGGCGAACACCGCCTCGCTGATGAGCGTCAGGGGAACGCCGAGGTCGAGGGCCGCAGCGCTCGCCCATTTGCCTGTCCCCTTCTGCCCCGCTGTGTCCAGGATCTTGTCGACAAGGGGCTGGCCGTCCTTATCTTTAAAAGACAAGGATGTCGGCGGTGATTTCGATGAGATAGCTCTCGAGCTCGCCCGCGTTCCATGTCTTAAAGACGTCGTGCATCTCCGCGGGCGTCATTCCCAAGAGCTCTTTCATCACCTGGTACGACTCGCAGATGAGCTGCATGTCGCCGTATTCGATGCCGTTGTGGACCATTTTGACGAAATGGCCGGCGCCGTCCGGCCCTACCCAGTCGCAGCACGGCGTCCCGTCGGCGACCTTGGCGGCGATCGCCTGCAGGATCGGCTTGACGTGAGGCCAGGCGGCCGGCGACCCGCCCGGCATGATCGACGGCCCGTGAAGCGCCCCTTCCTCCCCGCCCGACACGCCGGCGCCGACAAAGAGCATGCCCCGCGACTCGACCGACTTGGTCCTCCGGATGGTATCCGTGAAATGCGAGTTACCGCCGTCGATCAGGATATCGCCTTTGTCGAGAAGCGGCAGGAGTTTCTCGATCAGTTCGTCCACGGCTTGGCCGGCCTTCACCATCATCATGATTTTGCGCGGCGCGGCGATGGAATTGACGAGGTCCTCGATTTTCTCTGCGCCGATGAAATTCTTGCCTTTGCCCCGGCCGTCCATGAAGCGGGCGACAACGCCTTCCTCGACGCCGGGCACGGTGCGGTTCCATACGGCGACCGTAAAGCCCTTGCTCTCCATGTTCAGGGCGAGGTTCTCGCCCATGACGGCCAGGCCGATCATTCCGATATCCGCTTTGTCCTTCATGCTTCACTCCCTAAAAGAATGGGGACACGTACCTCAGGTACATGTCCCCTCCTCGCCCCGGCCTTATCAGGTACA
Source organism: Candidatus Aminicenantota bacterium (assembly GCA_963727095.1). GTDB lineage: Bacteria > Acidobacteriota > Aminicenantia > Aminicenantales > Saccharicenantaceae > CAVSEQ01. The sequence continues at coordinate 46,354 of CAVSEQ010000005.1, forward strand.
TGGCCCCGTTTTATTGCCCAAGAATCGCTCCTCAGCGGCCCACAAGCCGAGCGCCGGATTCGAGATAAAAAACACCTCTTCGCCACCGGGAAGCCGGTTTAAGCCTTCCTTCAGGGTGCCCGGAGCGTACTTGGCCATCATCTCGCCCAGGTCCCCGTATTGGAAATTCACGGCCTCGACCTCCCGTTTGGTGAGCCCGCAGGGACAATAGGTGATTGTGAATCTTCCTTCAGTCGATCCGTGGATCAGGTGGGCCGCCGCGCTGAGGTTCTGCCGAAGGTCCTCGTGCCGCTTCACGAGATCGAGGACCTGCGGTGTCCCGACGTAGCCGTACTTGCGGATCAGCGCGTCGATGCCGCGATCCTCCCCGAACCGGTCGACGCCCGGAGCGAGCACCACAAGCTCGCCGCCGTCGGCGATGGCCATCCGCGTCCGGTAGATGCTCTTGTTCCCGAGCCAGGTGCTCTTGAACTCCGCCGGCTCGAGATACACGACCATCTTGTTCAGCGGCTTGGCGAGAAGCTCCACATTGACTTCGCGCGCAAGAGCCGCGGCTCGGTCGAAGCACTCCGGCTCGTCGCCGATGAACAGCCCGCGCATCACGAGCCGCCCTTCCGCGTCCCTGGCGACAACGGTGAGAACGTGAACGATGGGCAGGTCCCGGGCGAAATGCTCCGCGCCATAGCGCAGGACCCGCCGAACGGGAGTGTCGGCCCTCCCCATCATCCGCTCCATGCCGTAGACGGCGCCCAGGAAGTGGGTCTTGTTGATCGCCTCCGCTCCGCCTGTCCCGATGAGCACGTTCTTCTCATACCCCGCCATGCCGACCACTTCGTGCGGCACGACTTGCCCGATCGAAAGGATCAGATCGTAGCCTCCATCGATGAGCAGCCTGTCGACCTGGATCGGGACGGCGTAGTCCAACCGCCCCTCCGAGACGTCTTCCACGAACGCGCCCGGAACCTCTCCAAGCGTTGCCAAGCCGTCTCTCCAGTCGTGGACGCGGAAACGGCTTTTCGGAACCGTTCCGAACATGGCGCCGATCTCGGTCTCCGTCATCGGGGTATGCGTGCCCGTCGCGGGCAGGATGTCCTTGAGGTTTTCCTCGTAATACTCCCACACGGCTTCCGTCAGCGGCCCGGCCTGAGAATGGACCCGCGTGAAGTCCGGGGGCAGCGCCAGGACGCGCCGCCGCTCCCCGAGCTCGTCGAGCGCCGCGAAAAGAACCGCCCGGGCGTCCTCAAGGGTGAAAGAATCGGTTCGCGAACCGCCGCTGAAAAGCATCATAGCTTCTAAACCCCTGAAAATGCAGAAAATCCGCCGTCGACCGGCAGGACGATCCCCGTGACAAAACGAGACATCGGAGACAGCAGCCAAAGCACCGCACCGAGCAGGTCTTCGGGCGCGCCGAAGCAGCCCATCGGCGTATGCTCGACGATGGTCTTGCCGCGCTCGGTCAGCTCGCCCGTCTCCTTGTCGATCAGGAGGAAACGATTCTGCTCGGTCAGGAAAAATCCCGGCGCAATGGCGTTGACACGGATCTCTGGCGAATATTCCTTGGCCATATAAACGGCCAGCCACTGCGTAAAGTTCGAGACGGCCGCCTTGGCCGCCGAATAGGCCGGGATGCGCGTCAAGGGCCGGATCGCGTTCATCGAGGACACGTTCAGGATCACCCCCGCCTCCTGCCCGGCCATGAGCATGCCGAACACCTGGCTGGGCAGGATCGTGCCGAGCAGGTTCAGGTCGGCGACGAATCTGATGGCATCTTCCGGCAGGTCGAAAAAGGACCTTTCGGCTCCGGTCGTGGCGCCGGGGGCGTTGCCGCCTGCCGCGTTGATGAGGCAATCGACGCGGCCCCATTCCGAAAGGATCTTTGACGCCGCCTCCGCGAGAGCATCGCGCTTCAGGACGTCGGCGTTGATGACGAGGTAACGGCCGCTCCCGGCCTTGAATCGCGGCACGAGCCTCTCCGCGCCCGCCGTTTCCCTGTCGAGGATGGCGACGTTCGCGCGGCAGCCGGCCAGGGCGCAGGCCATCTCGCCGCCGAGGACGCCGGCGCCGCCGGTGATGACCACCGTCTTTCCCGAAAAATCATATTGCCGTGTGAGTTCTTCGAGGTTCACTGTCTCCCCTCCTTTATCGCCGCACGCGCGTTGCCGCCCCACCCCCGGGCCATTCCGATTATACTCCTGCGGCGGCTTCTTCGAGCGACACAGGCTGGAGCCGGGGAACAAGAAGCTGGAGGACGCCGAGCGCCGCGAGATAGGCTGTGCCGGAAATAACGAACGGGATAAGGTAGTTGTGGGTGCGCTGGAGGACCGCGCCGATGAACGGCGAGAAGAGCAAACTGCCCACGGCCCCCGCCATCCCGCCAAGACCGACAACCGAACCGACGGCCCGCTTGGGGAAAACGTCCGAGACGACCGTAAAGAAATTCGCCGACCAGCCCTGATGCGACGCCGCGGCTAAGGCGACGAGAAGGACCGAGGTCCAGAGGTCGCCCGTCCGGGATGCAAAGATGATCGGGACGACGCAGAGCGCGCAGATGAGCATGACCAGCTTCCTCGACCTGTTGATCGGCCAGCCCCGCTTGATGAAATGGGATGAAAGCCAGCCGCCGCCGATGCTGCCGACGCTTGTGACGGCGTAGATCACGACAAGAGGCAGCCCAAGGGCCGTGATCGTGAGATGATGCCGTTCGTTCAGGAACTTGGGCAGCCAGTACAAGTAGAACCACCAGATGGGGTCGGTCAGGAACCTGACGCAGACGATGGCCCACATCTCCCGGTACTGAAGGAGGCGCCGCCAGCGGACTTTCACGGCCGGCGGCTCAGGCGGGTCGCTTTGGATGTAGGCGAGCTCCGCGGGGCCCAAGCGCCGCTGCCGTTCGGGCCGTTCGTAGAAAAGCAGCCAAAAGACGAGCCACACGAACCCGATCGCGCCGGTCGCGATGAATGCCGCCGGCCAGCCGAAGGTCACGGTCAGCCAGGGCACGACCGCGGGCGCGAAGACCGCGCCGATGTTGGCGCCGGAATTGAAGATGCCTGTGGCCAGGGCCCGCTCTTTTCTCGGAAACCATTCCGCAACGACCTTGATGGCCGACGGGAAATTGCCGGCCTCCGCCAAGCCGAGTCCGGCCCGCGCCGTCCCAAAACCGAGCGCCGTGCGGGCGAGCGAATGTCCGGCGGCCGCCAGACTCCACATGATGATCGAGACCGTGTAGCCGAGTTTCGTTCCGAAGCGGTCGACGAACCAGCCGAAGAGGATGAGGCCGACGGCGTACGCCGCCTGAAAGGCCGTTACAATATAGCTGTACCCGAGCTCGCTCCAGCCGATCTGCTTTTGGAGGAGCGGCGCCAGGAGTCCGAGGATCTGCCGGTCGATGTAGTTGATAGTCGTAGCGAAGAAAAGCAGGGCACAGACGGTCCAGCGGATGCGGCCGCCGGGGATCTGACCGAGGGCCGAGTCCACTCCTGCAGCGGCGATTGGGGAGAGAGCTGGGTCTGCTGAATCAGACGCGGATTTCACAGCGCGCGCGACCGGGGGGACGGATGGAGACCCTGTCGATTGCGTCTGGATTTTCGACCTTCTCATTGGGGAACTCCGGCAAGGATATCATCTTTCCAAAAAAATATCATCCGGCCGCCGTAGGACAGGAAAAGTCCGGTCGCCGTTCGGTCCCTGCGCGCTGCCCGGGTCGCCGACGCTTCGTCAAAATTCTGACGAGGCGGCCGAGTCCCGCCTCCCAACGGCCTTAATGGCCAAGGAAGAGCGGCTCAATGTGCCTGAGCAGAAGGTTGTTGGTGACGTGGGATTCAATAGTTTCGCGATAGCGTTCAAGCAGGTCCGTGAAACGGCCCCCCATCTCGGCTGCGATCCTGAAGCTGATGTGCATGAGCTGGCGGAAATGAACGTTAAAAAGGGGCGACGCAGTGTCATGCTCGAGCGCTCCGACGAATTCCGAACTTGACCAGGATTTCACAACAGCCGCAGAAGGGAGCTTGGCGCGGTCGATGTCGATAACGGCGAGATAAGGCTTGGCCAGTTCATCAAACCTGGCCAGGGCGGCGGCATAGATGTCCCGGGCGAGCGCCAGCCCATCCCCGCCGGCGGCCGCAAGTCCGATGATCTCCTCCAGCCATGTCGTCCCCGCCGTTTTAAGATGAAGCCCCGCGCCGGCGTTCATGATGGCCCGATGGATGATGGGATAGAGCGAAAACTTGTCGCTTCCGGAATGGATGCTGAGCTTGAGGTTCGCGGGCAGTCCGAAGCTCTCCTTCGCGAACCTGACGACGGCGAGGTGCTCTTCGAACTCCCGGGCGAACTTCTGAATGTCGCCGACGTAATCGATTCCTTTGAGAAAAGCTCCGGAGAATTTCGGCGCGACGGTCTGGGCGGGAATCCGTTCTCGGGAAACGGCGGCCAGGATGAAAAACAACTCGGCCGGGGTCTGCGGGGCATTCGCCTCATCGAAGGAGACCTCGGTGACAAAATCGGCCGCGCCTTTCCGGCCGGCGATATAGCGATAGACGCGGCCGGCTTCCTCGACGGCGAAGAGATACTTCCCCGCGACATTCCGGAGAAGCTCCTCCGTGACCTCGATGGCGGACGGCAGGCCGGGAATGCGAAACGCTCCACTGAACCGCGACATGGCCGCGAGAAATGCGCCAACCGACTCGGCCGCGGCCGGCTTGCCGATATCATCGGCGACGTCGATGGTAAAGAAGTCGCACGGCCCGAGGAATTTCTCCACCGTCCCGAGCCCGATGTGATCGGCGTCGACGTAATAGCTTCCCGGCCACGCGCTCGCCCGGACCGCCTCGTCCGCCCGGCGCCGGGCGTCATCCGGCAGGGTGCCGATAATGGTGTGTTCGCGGTTGGACTTGTTCCAAACCGGCGCGATGAACACTCCCTTGTCACGGGCCATCTGGAGCGCGCGTAATTGAGCCTGCCCTTCGCGCCCGAACCGGTCGCCGATTCCGAGCGAATATTTTTCAAGTTCCATCGCTGCTAAGCCTGGAGGCCGGACATTCCCGCTTGCCGGACGTCATTCCGGAGAATTCTGGCGCTTAAAGAGCCCGGAGTCTCCTGCGCCCGCCGAGTTCCGAGCCGCCACGTCTTCCGGAAAGCGGAAATAACGCTTGGCGTTGTTGGTGCAAATGTCTCGCACCATGCCGCCGACCAGTTCCAGGTCATCCGGCAGCAGGCCGCGTTTCATTTCGCCGCCCAGGATGTCGCAGAGGACGCGGCGGAAATAGTCGTGGCGTGCGTACGAAAGGAAGCTCCTCGAGTCCGTTGTCATTCCGACGAACTGGCTGAGAAGCCCCATGTTCGATAGGACCTCGATCTGTTTCGTCATGCCGTCCATCTGGTCGAGAAACCACCAGGCCGGGCCATATTGCATCTTCCCGGGGACACGGCCGTCCTGGAAGTTTCCGATCATCGCCGCGAACACCTCGTTGTCGCGCGGATTCAGGTTGTAGAGAATGGTCTTGGCCAGCTTGTTCGCCGAGTCGAGGCGGTTCAAGAACCGCGCCAACGGCCGAGCCACCTCGACATCGCCGATCGAATCGAAACCCGAGTCGGGCCCAAGGATCCTCATCATGCGGGAGTTCGTGTTGCGCAGCGCCCCGATATGGAATTGTTGGACCCAACCCGCCTCCGCGTCCATCAGGGCAAACTCATAAAGCATGGCGGACTTGAATTTGTTGACCTCGCCCGCCATCAGGGTCTTCCCGGCCAGGGCCTTGTCAAAGGCCGCCCTGACTTCGGCGTCGACATAGTCCTCGGCGTAAATTCTCTCGAGCCCGTGATCGGACAGCCGGCAGCCCATCGAATGAAAATAATCGTGCCGTTTGCGCAGGGCGGCCAGGAAGTCGCCGAAAGACTGCACGTCGATGTCGGCGGCATTCGAGAGAAGCCTGACGTACTTCGAGAAGCCGTCCGGGCCCTCGACCGTCATGGCCTTGTCGGGCCGGAACGCCGGGACCACGCGCACGGGAAAGTCCGCCTGACGCTTGATCAGCCTGTGATACTGAAGATCGTCGATTGGGTCGTCCGTCGTGCAGATCGTCTCGACGTTCATCCGGCGCAGGATGCCCTGGGTCGAGAAGTCGGGCGTCGCGAGCTTCGCGTTGCACTCCTCCCAGATGCTCCTCGCCGTGGCCGGTTCGAGGAGCCGGTCGTCGATCCCGAACACCATCTTCAGCTCCAGGTGAGTCCAATGGTAGAGAGGATTGCGCAGGGTCTTGGGGACCGTCTCGGCCCACTTCTCGAACTTCTCCCAGTCCGGGGCGCTGCCCGCGACGTGCCACTCATCGACGCCGGCGGCGCGCATGGCGCGCCACTTGTAATGATCGCCGGCCAGCCAGATGCGCGTCAGGTTTTCGAAAAAGCGGTTTTCCGCGATGTCCTTGGGCGGCAGGTGGCAGTGGTAATCGATGATGGGCAGCGACTCGGCGAAAGAGTGATAAAGCGTCTTGGCCTGCTTGGTTTCTAGCAGAAAGTCGGCCTGGATAAACGGTTTGCCCATGGGCGGCTCGTCCCTCTTTCCCTCAATCTCTTCTCTGGGGGCTGATCGAAGTATAGGTCCGGCCTCCGGGGTATGTCAAGAAAATGAACCGGAGGATCGAGGCGCCGGAGACTTTCGCGCGCCGGTCAGGGCTTCGAGCGTAGCGATGCCAACCTTTCATCGCTATGAGACGTTCTAATAAAGTAAGACATAAGGGAATCGTCTATGCAGAAAATCGCCAAGCGCTCGATGTGTTTGATCGTTTTCGCGCTGATGTCCTTGCCCTGGGTTTTCGCGGCGCCGGCACTCTTCACACAAGCCGCGAAACCTCCGGAACCGCGTGTAGACTTACGGCTCTCGACCGATGAACCGGAGGCCGTGCTCGCGATCATCGGGAAAAGAGCCGCACGCGAGCCGGTGGAGGAAAGCTGCTGGACCCGCCTTTTCTCGACAGAAGCGTATACCCGTCTCAAGAAGCGCGAAGCCTCCCTCCATCGAGATTTCACCGACGAGGAGTTCAAGGCCTTCGTCGTTTCCGACAATCTGGCGGAGCGCCGGGCGGCGCTTCGGTCGACTCTTGACCGGTGGAAGGCGACTGACTTGAATGCCGTGGCCGCTCGCGTTCTTGGCTATCTTCCGGAGAACGCCCGTCTCCGGGCCAAAATTTTTCCCGTTATCAAACCCAAGGAGAACAGCTTCGTAGACGGTCTAGATACCGACCCCGCGATCTTCCTTTTCCTCGACCCGGCCGTCGGCGCGCGCCAGTTCGAAAATACGATCGCTCATGAGCTCCATCACATCGGGTTTTCGAGCGTTTCCAAAGCGTGGGAGGAAAAGATCGCCAACTTCCCGCGGAACGAGCGCGCGGCGATCGAGTGGATCTCGGCTTTCGGCGAAGGTTTCGCCATGCTGGCGGCGGCCGGAGGCCCGGATGTCCATCCGCACGAAACGAGCAAGCCGGAAGACCGGGCGCGATGGGACCGGGACATGGGGCGGTTCAACGAGGACCTCAAGGACGTGGAGCGGTTCTTCATGGATATCCTGCAGGGACGCCTGAAAACGGAAGATGAAATTCAAAAGCGGGGCTACGCCTTCATGGGAGTGCAGGGCCCTTGGTACACCGTGGGCTACAAGATGTCCGTCATGGTCGAGAAGAAATTCGGCAGGGAGGCGCTCATCGCGTGCATGCTGGATCCGCGCTTGCTGCTCTCGAAGTACAACGAGGCCGCGGCCGAGCACAACCGGGGTGGTCAGGATAAGCTGGCGACGTGGAGCGCCGAGTTGCTCAAGGCAATCGGCGTTCGCTGAGGGACTCGCCCCGGAGCCGCGATCGATAAACCGTTCTACTTCGCGCCGTCGAGCACCTTGATTCGGATGTTCCGGTAGTGCACGAAGAGCTTCGTCAGATCGAGACCCGCGGGAAAATTGCCGCCGTGGATCTGAAGCGCGATGCCGCCTTTGCCGCCGAGGACTTTCTCGGTGCCCGTCCAATGCATGAATTTCACGCCGTTGATCCACGTATCGATCGTCGGCGGGTTGCCGACGATGCGCGCCCGGAGGACATGCCACTCGCCGTGCTTCCAGAAATCGGGCCAGAGCTCGGGATCGATCGGCAGCGGAAAAATCGAATCGACCTTTTTAATTTTTTCCGGCGAGCCGACGAACTTGAAATTGGACTCGGAAAACGACTTGGGGAAGCCTTCGCCGTAGACGCCCATCAGGCTGGCGTCGTCATGGTAGTCGATAAACGCCTGGTAGGCCTTGCCGTCCTCCGTGCTGCGCATGAACAGACCGCTGTCGGGCCCGAAGTCGTTGTTCATTTCGAGGACGACCTCGAAGTCGCCGTACTGGGCGTCGGTGATGATGATGCCGCCGTTCCCGGGCCGGTCCTGGCTGCCCGTGATGGCCCCGTTTTCAACAACCCAGCGGCCGCCCGTGCCGTGGCCCGTCTTGGTGCTGACGTGCCAGCCGTTGAGAGTCTTGCCGTCGAAGATCGAAACGAAGCCTTGCTCGTCGGGTTTGGCGAACACCTGCGACGATTGGGATGCCGATCCACCGACTGCGAAGAGAAAAATCGCCGCGGACGAAACTGCCACCACAACGAATGTGGCACGCAAAATTGTGATATGACGCTTCATGTTTGCTCTCCTTTCCATCCGGAGGAGCCGGTGGCTCAGCGGACGAAGCCGAGCTGCTTGTAATAGCCCTGCGGCTTGGCGCAAGCCGGACAAACCTTGGGCGCATCAGCCCCCTTATGGATATAGCCGCAGTTCAGGCAGATCCATTCGGTCTGCGGGCTGTCCGAGTTGAAGAGCCGGCCCGCTTCGAGCTTGGCGGCCAGCCTCAGGTAGCGCTCTTCGTGCTTTTCCTCGACCTCGGCGATCTCCTTGAAGATATCGGCGATGAGCTTTTCGCCTTCTTCGCGGGCGATCTTTTCGAACTCAGGATACATGCTGTGCCACTCGTAGCTTTCGCCCGCGGCCGCGTGCTTTAAGTTCTCCAGGCTGCTGCCGATGGCATGGATATCGTAGGTGTTGGTCATCTCGGCGCGGCCCCTGATCTGCTCGAACTCCCGCTGGGCGTGGGCCTTCTCGTTGGCCGCCGTCTCTTCGAAGACTTGGGCGATCCACTCGAAGCCCTCCTTGCGGGCGCGCTCGGCGAAATAGGTGTACTTGTTGCGAGCCATAGACTCGCCGGCGATTGCCTTCAACAGGTTTTCTTGTGTCTTTGACATAACCTCTCCTTGCCCGATCAGTATAGCGAAACAGCATGCGGTTGTCCAAAGACAGGGAACGCGGCTGGTCGCTGCGGCGGTCAGTCGGGCAGCCTCAATCCGTTCGGGCTTTCGCCGTGGGCAGCACGGCTGTCCAGCGGATTGTTGCCAAATTGGCATTCGCGGCGCTGCGGACTCGAACCGGGACGCCGGGCAGAAGGTCGAACCAGTTATCCGAGACCAGCTCCCGGCCGTGATCCTCGGTGTGAACCGCGTGCGCGAAGACGGAACTGGCGATTTCTACGGAGCCGTCGGCGAGTCGGACCGTCTTTATCCGTGGCGCCGTTAGGCCCAGTTTTCGATGTGTTTCGAGGAGCCAGATGGACTGATCAACGGCCGTTCCGGCCGCGTCCCGAAGTACGGCCGCATAGAGCCATTGGCCCGGGTCGCGCTCGCCCGCCGCCGGGATTTTCGCTCGAGCCAGCTCCACCATTGCATTCGGGCCGAGGCCGACCGGCTTCGACTGAGTCTCGTGCTTGGCGCCGTCCAGCCGCCACCAGCCGTATTCGACAACGCCGTCGACGGGCTGCAGCGTATCGTTCACCATGCGCGTGACGAGCTCGTCGCCGCGCCGCCGCACGATGACTTTGACCGGAGCGTTGGCCCGGCGAACCCAGTAATAGCTCGGCTTGCGCCGGAGATAGTAGTCGAGAAGGGACCAGCCCGTTTCGCCCCAGGGTTCGGAGTACGACCAGATCAGCGCTCCCTGGCAGTCGTCGACCGGATCATGCTTGCGGAAACGCATCGCCTCCACGGCCGGGCCATGGAGAGTGGCCTGGCACATCTGCGCGTAGAGCACGTACTCGGGCAAGGTCAATTTTTCCGGGTCGGCGTAGTGCAATCTGTATGCCGCCGTCGAGCGTGTCCCCGACCATCTGATTCGTATGGACCCGTCAGGCCCACGTGCCCGGCTTCATCTCGTCGGGCGAGAGATACTCGCGGATCGAATCCAAATGGCACGGCGCCGGAAATCCCCACTCGCTGACGAAGCGGGCGCGGCACTCGTCGAACACCTCGTGCCGGACGCGCCGGTTCACGTCGCCGCTCAGGTAGGCGCCACCACCAATGGCAATCGCCCGAACAGTCTCGCTTCGGGTCGTCGCCGCCGCACGGGCTGCCGGGCCAATACGGCCGCCGCGGGTCGATGAGCCGGCAGACATCCGGCAGGACCTGGTTGTAGAGCTTTGACCCGCCCAAGGTCAGCGGCTTGCTCCGGTCGCCGTTCCACCAATCGGCCAGGCCCCATGATGCACTCGTTGCTGCCGCTCCAGAGCGCGATGCTTGGGTGGTGCCGGAGCAGGCGCACGGCCGACTCGGTCTCGGCCCGCACGGCCTCGCGGAATCCCGCGTCGTCGTCCGGATAGGTGCTGCACGTGAAAGGGAAATCGTGGAAGATGAGGATGCCGGCCCGGTCGCACGCGTCGTAGAAGGCGGGGGCTTCGAAAATCGAGACGCCGTTGATGCGGAACATGGTCATGTTGGCATTCTTCGCTTCGGCGACCAGCTTTTCGTACTTGGCATCGGTGATGCGCGCGAAGATCGACATCGTGCGGGCCGAGATTGGCGCCGCGGCAGAAAACGTCCGGCCGTTGACGCGGATGCAGAAGCGGCTTCCCTCCTTGAGGTGCGTGCGGTCGATGTCGATCGTCCGCAGGCCGATGTTGAAGGTCTTTTGGTCGCGCATGGCGCCTGTGGCGTCAACGACCGAGGCCGTGACCTGATAGAGCGGCTGGTCGCCCATGCCGTTGGGCCACCATAGCCTTGCGTCTGGAATCTCGATCACGTCGCGGACCGGAATTCGCCCCGGCACGGCGTCGATGGCGTACCGGCGCTCAATGCACAGGAGCGCCGTCGGGCGGACGGATCGACAGCTCCAAAATGCAGGCGCGCTCGCTCCAGGGGTGGAGGTTCTCGACGACGGCCTCCATCTCCAGCGAAGACTCGGTCGTCCTTCAGCAGCGTGTCCAGGCGAAGATCGTCGAGCACCGCATACGAACGGCCTTCGAGCCGAACGCCTCGCCAGATGCCGATGTTGGGCAGCGAGTCCTGCCAGTCCCAGCCGTACTCGGCCTGGGGTTTGCGCAGCCATTTGCGGCCGTACCAGTTGCGATGGCCGTAAAGATCGCCGTCGCGGATCGGGTTGGGTATCTCGCCGAAGGCCGGCTTATGCGGTGTCTGCCCTTGACCGGGCGGAGAGTCGTCGGGCGAAAGCTCCGACCCGGCCGTCAACCTGACCACCAGTTCATTCTCGCCGGCCTTGAGAATCCGGCTCACGTCGAAGACGGCCGGCACGAAAGCGTCGGCCGCTTCGCCCGCCAGCTTGCCGTTGACGAAGACCTGGGCGTAGAGGTCGAGGCCGTCGAAGACGAGCTGCTGCCGCTCGTGATTCGAGGAAATCCGCTCGCGACGTCGAACGTCGTCCGATACCACCACGACTTGGTCTCCGGCCAGCGGCACTTGGGCATATTGGTTCCAACCGTCGGCTCCGGCATGTGGCCGGCTTTGATCAGGTCGAGATGGATTTCGCCCGGCACGACGGCGGGCAGCCACCCATCCATGGACGCACGCACCTTCTCCAGACCCGCGGGGCCGATAAGCGACAGAGACTCCGGACGCACCTGCCATGTCCCATTCAGGCTGATGGTGGCGGCGGCGCCGTTGGGGTGCGGAGATATCTGCCGTGACAGCAATGGTTCCTCGCCACGCGACCCCGTTGACGTCCAGAAGCCGAGGGCAACGATGAGGAAGGCCACGGCGCCGATGCGCTTCAGGTGGTGTCTCATAAGGCATCCTTGTTTCGACCGGAGCAAGCCGACACCGTCCGGGAGGACAAGCTCTTATCCCTTTCTGGGCAGTTTCTTAAGGAATTGAACAACGGCGGTGCGAGGACTGGATCCGGATGCCCCGATGCTGCTCCTCGTCATGCTTGGCGGAGTCGAACCCGAAAAATTCTGCTCGGCCAGGACCGTACCGCGTGAACGGTCGATGATCTTGACCACACAGGTCCTTATGTAGGCGCCTGTCCCATTGGTGTAGGTTCCGACTTGCGCTTTTCCATACTCCAAGAGAACAACTGTCTGAACTTCTTCATAACGGCGAGCGAGCAGAGCTGACGGCAGGGCGGACCACACGTAGCTGTCAATCTGCTTGTTCTTCACATCGATGGGAAGGATTTTACCGCTGAGATACGGCTCTTCGGCCGGCGGGGCCTTCCCCGTGGGGACAATCAGCAGCTCATCCATGTGCGGCTTCATCTCGGCCTGCGCTTTGATGTAGCCGAGGCTCATGACCAATGTCAGGATGATGAAGCCTGCGATGGCGGCGACGACCCAGATGGTTCTTTTCTGCTTTTTGGCTAAAGACATGGCCGAGAATCCGGACGCAGAATACCCGCGATCAGGCGGGCTTGTCAACTTGTAGGGGTAGAATGGCAGAGCATGGCGTTGCTGACTTACATTGCGGACGATCGGGAGGCGAAAGATGATAAAGCCGGTTGTCGGCTTTGCAGGCGATCTTCATAGTGTTTTCACTGGCGTGACCGCCTCGGGATTTAGCCGCAGCATGGCATGGATGCCGTTATTCATATTTTCCTTTCAAGAGTTGTACGGTCCCCTTGCCACTGCCTTGGTAAAGGACAGCACTGCTTCTCTCCTTTTGCACCTATCGAGCCGAGCGGATTGGCTCTGGTCGGACAGCTGGACAAATAGCGGCAAGTTAGGGCTTTACCTTTGCACCTAGGGACCTTTCGCTTCAGGCAAGCTGAAAAACCAAGTCGCTCGCGACCTCGGCAATAGCCAGGCGCCCTCCAGCCGCAGTTCTGGCGCTGCAGGCGGGGTGTTCCAATGAAGTAAGGAAAGGACAAGTTGGCGACGTAAACCGAGTGGCTCTAACAAATCAGGAAAAAGTCAAGAAGTTCCCAAAATTATCATCTCGTTCGCCTTGACACGCAAAGGGTATCCTCCTATATTTTTTAGCAGTGGGTCCGACTTGTGGGAACGTTACAACAAATCTAGAGACCAAAATAATAGAATTGCGGGTCGGATTGCGGATATAGTTATCTTTTTTGCGTCTTGTCCCGGCGTTAGGGGCGCTTGCATATGTTCTTGCTTGCTAGGGGGAGGCAAAACTTGACGGCGCCGCGCGGGTCTGCTGCGAACGCTTTCAGCATCTTCGTATATAACGTGGGGGAATGGCGAAAGGTGCCAAGCGTTTCCGTGTAAGACCAAAAAGAGGAAAACTTCGCTATAAAAATATGCAAGGAGGCAAAGCAATGGGATCAAAAAGAGGATTCACTATGGCTATGCTCGCTGGAATCTTACTGGTCACGGGAGCCATCCTGTTTTTCCTGACAGAGGCCCCGCTGGCGTATTCCAATGCGGGAACAGCCGTTTTCTGCAACTCCGCGTTTCCGGGAACCTGCACCTTGGGTGGGTGCGATGCTGAGCCAGGTTGGTATGCGATATCTTGCGTTATCTATTGCACGCAAACGTGGAACTTCTATTGCCAGAAACCGTAAGAGCGCAAAAGAAGATGAACGTAAGAAAAACGCTTGCAGTTGCGATAGTCTTAATTTGTCTTCTAGCAGCGTCTTCCTTATTACTAAAGTCCTCGTCGGATGCCGGCTCGTGTAGGGACTCCTTTCCCGGAGAATGTGATTCCGGCGGATGTGTGCTTGGGCCGGGCTGGTACGCGGAGAGGTGCATAATCCACTGTACGGAAACTTTGACGCTTCAGTGCATGCGTATCGATTAGAACCCTCTATATCAGCCGCCTGAGGCCGAATCGTCGCGGTCAGATGGGACATGACCGAGAGACTCCGCTTCACACGATCCCGAAGACAGAGACTTCTGCTTCACGCGGCTTGCGACCGCAGGATGCACAAACGTCATCAACGTCGCCATGCTAAGGAAGGCCGGGCCAACCGAGATGGAAGGTCACGTTCAACATCGCGGACGGGTGGAACAAGCGCGGGAAGCATAAAGTCGACGCGCCGCGAACGGGTGAGTTTCTCGGTTTCGCCAAGGGGCTGGGTTGCGAGATCGCAAAGAGTCATAGGATCAACCTCAAGCAGACCTAATCCGAGACTTAGGCGGGAATCTTCTGGCTCTGGAACGTCACGTTTGAGACTTATAGCGACTTAGAGTTCTGCCTATAGGACTAGGGTTAGAGGGCAAAGACCCGCGTCGGCCGTTTTCAGCATTTATCAAAGTATCGGGAGTGTGGTGCAGGCATTGCTGCCTTCAAATCCGCAGTGTAATGCGGCGCTCAGACCACCGGCCAAGACGACGACTAATCGAGTTCATCCCGCCCCGGTAGAATCGGCATATCCAAATCCGGCATCAAGGCGGCTTTCCCCCCGGGAACGGCGTTTTCAAAAAAAATTCCAGATACCTGTCAAAAAATCACAGTTCCAGCGGTCTTTTATAAGTAGAGGGAAAACGATGGCCATTTTTGTCGTTTTCAGGCTGGATGCATGCGGAGCCGACTTACTCAAAAGGGAGTCCGTCCATGGATGAAATCGTCTGGGTAGTTTCAAAGAACCCCGCGTTGTGCAAATGCGTGGCCAGACTCTTGGGGCGTGAGACTACGGTTATTGACGCGCTCGCCGATAGAGCCTCCAATCCTGCTGTCCCGGGGCTGATTCTCGTTGCGTGCGATTACCGTTGCCGATTCGAAGAGTGTGCGGGGAACTTTAGACTGGCACTGCGCTTCCCTGATACTCAGGCCTGGCTTATAAGGTCGCCGCTAAACTGCACAATGGGCCGCTCGTCCCCCCCATTTTTAGCGTCCTATCTAGGCCAGGTATCTGATGCATGTCCCGAAGTGCACAAGAAAATATTAGCCCGACTCGCAAATCCGTTCGGGCCAGATACAGGGCTAGAGCAGCTGGCTTCGACAATCGCGAGGCTCCAACACCGCATAATGGTCGCACACGGAAAGATCGGCTCGGTCTCCGAATTGGCCCACGCTGTTTATCGCTCCGAATCATGGTTATCAAAGCATTTCAAGCAGATGACTGGGATGACTCTGGTAGATTTCATAAGAAGGGTGCGATTTTGCCATTGCCTGTGGGAACTTTGCGCGTCAAACAAGCCGATAAACCTTGTCGCCAGTGAACATGGGCGGAGCCCGGCTTACTTAAGTCGCGGCTTTCACACTGTGTTCGGCTTATGGCCCTCGGATGTGAGAAGAGCGGCAACTCCGCAGCGAACGCACTTTGTTTAAAAGAAATGCAGAAAAAGTCATTAGATTTGCAAAAAAGTCATTGCTCCCTACTTGACACAGGGGGAGCCCTTTTATATTTATTAATCAAAGGTTTGATTGAAGGGAACCTTTATGCCAGAGGACAAGGGAGTAGAATTGCAGCCTCGGTTACGGATCAAGTTGCTCCTCTCGTGCTTCGTTCTATTGCTCGCGGCCTTAGCGTATGCTCTTATGTCCCGCAGAGATGCAAGGTTTATTGGAAACGCGCTGCAAAAATTGGAGCCGCAAATGCGCGGGCAGCGTAGCGCCATATATCTGATCAAGGAAGCAAGTATCTGTTGCCGGCCCTGCCCAATGTACGACCAACTTAAGGAGGAAAAGACGGATGTCCTATTCGTCTTTTTTCCAGATTTTTCTGAAAACGACATCAACAATTTCCGAGACGCGTTTTCGGTCCCCGTCAAAACAAGGACGATTAAGATGAACCGAGAGTGGGAAAGGCTTTATAGCCACTTGTTGCATCGAAATAGGGGCCTGCCATATAGCTATTTATTATTGTTCTCGAACCGCCTAAAAGTCCAAGAAATTCGGAGGTTCTAGGTGAAGCAGCCATTCAAGTCATTATATCTAATAGCGCTATTTCTTTTTGTCTGTTCGGTCTGCGAGGCGACAGATATGGAATTCCTAATGAGGATTCCAAAAGAACATCAAAACGTCTTCTTTCGCACTATCCCCTTCATTGCCGTATATGACCAAAGCGTGCTTTTCGCGACAGATAATCGGGATCAAATCGTTTATAAAATCGATCTTATGACAGATGACGTAATCACGATTGGACGCCCGGGACAGGGTCCCGGTGACCTTGCTCATCCCTGGCTAACCTTTGTCGGGGGGAAGAATCTATATGTGGCGGACGATGTCGGCATTAGTATCTTTGACATCACTGGGAAGTTTCTGAATAGGTTTCGGATTTATAACCGCCTTATTTCGGCCGCACCTTACAGCGACGGCATTTATGCCGTTGAAACAGGCAGCAACGGCCTTATTGTAAATTATGACAACAACGGCAAGAAGCTACGATCATTCGGCGAGAGGTACATCGCTACAAAGGACATCTATGCGGGCTGGCCGCCGGCATTCATTGACAGCGCTATTAATGACGGAAAGGTTTTGGTAAGCAGTTCTGCGGTCTATTTTGTCTCATACTATTTTGCGGATCTGTTCAAATACGACCTAAAAGGCAACTTGCTAGCCAGGTATGTGCTTTCTGACGAGGAAGCTATCAGCAAGAATAAAAAATACTATTTGAAGGAAGGCCAAACTCGGTCGGAGGGTATAGGCTTTAAAACGCTGCGGATCATTCAAGACGCCTGCTATTTTGATGGAAAGATCTCTGCGCTTATGGGAACTGCTGGGGCGAAACAAAACCAATATGCTGAGATAATTGAATTTGACGAAGCTCATCCGGAAACGGTCAGGCGAATTGTTCTTAGGGGTACAGGGGCTGATGTTTCGGCAGCCAATATTCGAAACATAGTCGTTTGTGGCATCGCGGAATGGCCAAAGGTGCTATGCGCTTCAATTTATGACCAAAAGGCGGAGAACTTTGTTATTAATTTATACAAGGAGGCAAAGAAATGAGATCGAAAATGGGATTCGCTGTGGCTATGTTCGTTGAAATCCTACTAGTTACGGGAGCCATCGTGTTCTTCCTGACAGACGCCCCCTTTGCGTATTCCAATGCGGGTACATCCGTTTTCTGCAACTCCGCGTTCCCGGGAACATGCACTCAAGGTGGGTGCGATGCTGAGCCAGGCTGGTATGCAGTAAATTGCTTAATCCACTGCTCGCAAACGCTGGAAATTTCGTGCCAGAAACCATAAGAGCGCTCATAAAGGCGAACGTACGAGACACTTTTGCAATTGCCCTGGCCTTGATATGCCTTTTAGCAGCGTCTTCCATATTGCTGAAGGCCTCGCAATGGAGCAACGTTTGGTGCAATAGTGTTTTCCCCGGAACGTGCTCAGTCGGTGGGTGTCAGGCTAGTTCTGGCTGGTATGCAACAGGCTGCATAATCCGTTGTACAGGCACCCTGGAAATTACGTGCCTTCGCGAGGCTAATAAATAGCGGCTCTCGTCGATTCTGACAGGTGACAGGCAGGCTATTCCGCCTTGGGCACGCGACCTGCGTTGGGCAGGGGAGAGCGGTCGAGAGTTTGATTCAAGTTGATATAGAGCAAAGGACAGGAGAGTTTTGCGATGAATATTTGCAGGGAGGCAAACAGATGAGAAGAAAAATAGGATTCGTTGTTGCTGTCATAGCCGTGATGCTTGTTGCTTACGCTAACGCATCGATTTTCTCGGTTAAGTCCTCGCTTAACCGCTGGTGCGGAGACGTTTTTCCGGGAACTTGCAGTCAAGGCGGGTGCGTGGTTAGTCCTGGTTGGTTTGCCATAGACTGTACAATTCATTGCTCAGAAACAATTGTAATTGTGTGCATTGTGCCAGATACCAAATAGGGACCTGGTCGAATCGGGCGGCCTTTGCGTTCGGCCTCGACATACGGAATGAAAGCCGCGAAAAGCTTAGGCCCAAACAGATGAGTTCTCCCGCATGGCGGAATGGCTATAGATGGTGTAAGGCAATCGGAAACCTATTGCGTACAAGTCCCCGCTGCGTCGGGGAAAAGGCTCGCGAAGTGTCCACGCCTGCCTTCCCCTCCCATGAGCCCCGGGCGCTAGCAAATATGTCATGCTTTCCAGTAATGCCAATTATCCGAGGAGACAAACTCTACAGCATCGACGAGGAAAAAGACGGCACGATGAGCGTCAACGTGTATCGGATTCTGGATTGAAGCGACAGCCCGCAGGCCCTTAGCTGCCGGAAGGCAGCTCATTCCTAAGCGCGAACACCGTTTCGAAAATGGCCCGGACCTTATCGTCCGTCACCCGGTCGTCCATATTGATGCAGCAGACGCCGGTGAGAAAGGGATTCCCGGACGCGGCGACGCGGGTCTCGATCGCCTTTCGGATTTCGTCGACGCTCTGATTCACAATCTCCACGGGACTCAGGCGGATGTTGAGAAATGTCCACGGGAGACGCTCGCGCAGCAAACGGAGGTCCCCGCCCCAGCCCACGTCGAGGAAATCCAGAAGCGGGATCCTGGCGAATACATCCGCGAACCGGTGAGGGTCGACGCCGCAGTAGTGGATGCCGAACGGCCGACGTCTCAGGCTCCAGGCTACGTCATACGGCAGAATGAAAGACTCATAATGCGCGGTCGAAATCATCGTCAGGGCGCACTCGGAATGAAGAAAAACCGGCGGCTTGATGTGACGGACCGTGCGATTCACTGAAATCGACGTGGTGCCGGTTAGTCCCTCAATATGCGCCGCGAACCGGTCGATGATTTCCGCAATGCGGTCGAAAAACACGTGGACTTCTTTCGGCCGGTCCACCATGTCCAGGAAAATGTCCTGCCCGCGGCGGTCGAGAGCGAGATTGAGGATCCCGCTCCAATTGACGTCCCCGACGACGTAGCCGTGCGTCTCGGTGAACGCCCCGATGAGGTCCCTGAGACGGTTGAATGCGGCGCCCGCGAATACGGCCTCCACGTCGAGTTCGAAGTCCGGCCTCTGCGCCGGAATGACTTGAGGCGGTGCGTCCTCCCGGTATTCGACCCGGCAGCCGATCATCTCCGATAAGAGATAGCCGGCGGCATTATGGACCGGACCGATGACAGGCAGGGCTCGATCACGGTTCTCGCCGAGGCCGCAATCGCCGAAACGTTCGTAAAGCGTCCGCTCCATCTTCCGCTCGTCTTCGACGCGTCGCGCGGGGTTGTAGAAAAAATCCTCGTCGAAATTGATGCCGGCATGCTTGTGCCACCACGACGGATGAAAAACCACCTCGACCGGCAGCGGCTCCGTTTTGAAGGACGGGGTTTCGGGGAAGCTCAGTGGGCATCGATGTACACGTCCAACTCTTTATGCCATTCGTCGGGATCGAAGGTCTTGGGTACCGTTTCTTCGCCAAAGAGGAGATCGATCATATAGTGGGGCTTCTTGCCGCCGATGAACATCGACTTGCTGCAGGAGACGCAATAGACAACGACATCGTCGACGGGCATCTCCGAAGCCCGCTTCTTCATGATCTTTTTCACCTTGTCCGTGGGAATCTCGCCGTAGAACGTGTCGCCGCAGCACGTGCCCTTGGTCCTCGTATTCTTCGGCTCCTTCAATCGAATGTTCATCTTCTTCAACAGCACGCGGATCGCGTCATGAACTCTCGGCTGGTCGCGGGTCGGGCAGGCATCGAGAATCGACATCGTCCGGCCTTTATAATCCGGGGAGGGAAAAAAGTCCGCTTGGGCCAGGATTTCCCAGAGTGAGATCGTCGATGAATTCTGATAGTTCAGGCGAAACCGCTTATCGCATCCGGGACAGATGTTGATCACCTCGACGGCTTCTGCGAATTGCGGATCCTTCCTGCAACACGTCGGCCATTCCTCGATCTCTCCCAGGTTCGCCTTGAGCAGACGATGCAATCGTTCCGCCAGATGCGGTTTATACAACATCAAAGCGCACCCCGGCGCGAAGACTTTTTTCATATCATTCTTTCTCACTTTTCCGCCCAGCGGATCAAGGCCGCCGCCCATTTCGGGTCCGGATCGCCAAGGAAACTCCAAACCGCTTCGGCTTTGACCAGCGCCCTCAAACGCGAAAGCGGCGGGGCATAATTCGCCCGAGGCTGAATCGCGATGAGCGGCACGTCCTCGCCGAACGCGTCCCGGAATTCCTTGAGCGTCGCAAGGCCTGCGGCAAACCCGACCTTCGGCTCGATGAGCGCGGCAATGAGCGCCGCCTGCCCGGCCGCCGGGCCACGGCCGACGACCCCGACTTTTAGGCCGGCCGGCGCAAGCGCGGCGATCGCCCTTGCGATGTCGACGCCCATGCCGAACGCGGGCGCCTGACCGAGATAAGTCTGAAGACGCAGGTCGAGTCCCTTGACCTCGCCCAGGCCGCGCGGGTCGAGCGCGAT
The DNA here is from genome assembly GCA_963727095.1 of Candidatus Aminicenantota bacterium. Classification (GTDB taxonomy): domain Bacteria; phylum Acidobacteriota; class Aminicenantia; order Aminicenantales; family Saccharicenantaceae; genus CAVSEQ01. Next base: position 66,885 of record CAVSEQ010000005.1, read on the forward strand.
GCACATGATCCCGGCGCGCTGCAACCGCTGGATGCCGAATTCCTCGCCCGCCGCGCCCTTGCCGCGGTCGGAGACAAGCACGACAACGGCCTTGGCCTCGCCCTTCGCGGGCCACAAAACGGCCGGCAGCGTCAGCCCGGGCTCAGAAACGAATGTCACATGACGGCGTCCTTCCAATTCGCCGATCTCCTTGACCTCGGCCGGGACGGCCGCCGGGAGACCGCCGTTGAGCTTCACGAAATCCTCGAACCTGCCCGCGCCGCCCGCCGCTCCGCCGGCCGCCTCCGGCCCGAACATGGCCTCGGCAATGCCGCGCATGGTCAGCGTGTTCGCCGGCGGCTCGCTCAATACATACATCTCCGGCGCATCGGGCGGCTCAGTGGTGAACGCCGGTTCTGGGACGGGCGCTCCATTTCCGATGCCCCTTAGGTACTTGTCGAAGAATCCGAGCACGGTCTCGCGCATCGGCTTGCTGTAATCGTGGTCGCCGGGAAACATGCGCGTCCAAGCGTCCTCCGACTTCCCGAAAAGACCCCACAGCCGGCTGATTTTCTCGCCCGAGAGCCGCATGCCCTTGGCCGGGAATTCCGTATCGAGCTCCGCTCCGATGATGAGCACCGGCGCCGGCGCCCGGATGGCGAGAACATCGGCCCGATCTCCTATTTGGAGCGAGCCGGGGACATGATTGCAGAGGCAGCCGTTGTTGGGGTTAATCTCCATGCTGCTCGCGTAAACGACCGACGCGGCGGCCGTGAAGCGCGGCTCGGCGGCGAAAGCCCACAGCGTGGCCAGCCCGCCGCCCGAAGCTCCTGTCAGCCCGACCCGCGACATGTCGGCGTCGGGCCGCGTCGCCAGATAATCCAGAGCCCGCATCAAATCCCAAACGTATACGCTGGTCGCGGTCTGCGAGCCGAGGATGAGCCGGAGGTCGTCGTGGGTCCCGGCCCAGCGGCGCTCAATATGGCGCTCGCCCTCGAAACTGAAACCCGGCGAATCGACGACAAGGGCGAGGTACCCGTGGAGGACCTGGCCGATGAGCCGCGCCTGCACAGTCGGATCCTGTTTTTTCCATGGCCAGTGCCCGTGCGGATTGACGATGACGGGGAGTTTGCGCCCCGCGGCCCCCTCCGGAACATAGAGATGCGCGGTCACAGGAAAATTCGGACGGCTTTCAAAAACGAGTTTTTCGATTCGGTAGCCCTTGCGCTTGATGACGCCTGTAATGCGCGCGTTGAGGGGCGTCCGCGCCGGCAGCGGGTCGAGCCCGAGCGAGCGATAGAGCTCCCGGTGCTGGCTCATGCGCCGCCCTTCGAGCTCCGCCCGTGTGCCAGGAATCGGCAGAGCGGCCGCAGCCTTGACGTTCTTGTCGAGAACAGCGTTGACCATCTGTGCCCCTCGGATGTCGAGCGAGGACAGGATGTCGTCGTCATCGACCTTGCCGGGGACGGGCTTCGTTTCGTTCATGCCCTGGGCTTTGGCCATCACCTCGCCTAGTGTCAGAAATGGTATGCCGCGGGCGTTCATGAAGTCGGCAACGATCGAGGTCGAGTACTGGCCGCCTTCCGTGCCGGCATCGATGATGACGACCGGCTTGCCCTTCCGGCCCGAGGTTAGCACCGCGGCGAGCGACGTCGCGCAGCCGGGAATGTGCAGCCGCTCGATAAGCCGGGCGTTGATGACGATGATCTTGCCCTTCCCCCAATTCATGACCGCCGTAGCGCCGTCTCCCGAAACCGTCCACCCGGGGCTCGGCAGGAAAACCTGACGGAGAATGTCGGCATCCTCGACCCGCGACATTCCGAGCAGGCCGGCCGGATTGAAGACGCCGGCGCGCTTGGCGAAGACCGTGAGGGGTTTCGGCAGCCAATCGATCGAATAACGGCCGCCCGTATAATCCTGGGCCAGGACGACAAGCGTCAGCCCGCGCCGGACCGGTTCGAGAATTTTGCGCTGATTGGGGATGTTGAAAGAACGGTGATAGTCGTAGGCCCTCGACGCGATGAGGAGCAGCCCGTGATCGGCCGGCGTCAAGATGGCCGGGTCGAGATAGGTCAGCGATTCCTCGGTCGAATAGATGAGCGGCGTCGAGCCGGGCTTCGATGGGACGACAAGATAAGGCGCATCGGCGTTCCAGCCCGGAATCCTAAAAATGCCTCCGTCGCGTTCGATCTCCGCGGCAACAGAATAGCCCCAGGGTTCGCGTGCTAAGCTGTACTCAAAACGGTCGCCCTTGAGGGTCATGGGCATTTTATGAAAGAAAGCGCTGCTCGGCAGAGGCTTGACCAGCGCCCAGGCCCGCGTCAAACCGGCGGCGGGCACGCTGACGTTGACCGTCTCGGCGCCGTTTTCGATGGTGATGCTCGGCATGGGCGGAGGCGGCGGGGGCAGCGGAATCGGATCGCCTACGGCGACCGCCTTTTTGGCCAAACGTTCGGCCTCGGCCTGAATCTTCGGGAGTTCAAGCGCCCAGTGGAACGTGTTCGTATGCATCCGAAGCCTTTCGGTGAACGGTTTGTAGAATGGACACGCCGCGAGCTGGCCCCACTCTTTGGCGGCTTCCTGCATGTCCGTCGCCGCCTGCCCGGCCGCGCCAGGAGTTCCGGCTTCGCCCTGGGCGGAGCGGAAGGCCGACATGAACCGTTCCGCGTAGTATCGGCCGAGATGCGAAACTTGGGTGCAAACGGTGATCAGCTCCTTGAGCCTCTTCTGTTCGGCGGCGGGAGCGGATGAAAGCGGAATCGAGGCGGCCTTGGCCGCGGCCTCCGCGTCCGCCATGAGAAGCGCGGCGGTTTGCGGCGGCTTGAGCCTGCCGTCGAGACCGCCCCTCTCCGCGTCGGCCAGCATCTCGCGCACCGATTTGAAGACGTGCGAATCGAAAGGCTCCCCCAGGATGTAGCCCGCCGTGTCCCCTCCCCACTCGAGCTCGATGGCGTGGTTGCGGTGGTCGGGTCCGAGCGAGAAAGCCGAAAACGCCGTGTGGATGATTCGGCTGGCGGCGCTCCAGGCTGCGACGAGCGGCGCCGCTGCCGCCGCACCGAGTTTGTCTGCGACCATGGCGTCGAACGTCTCGTTCGGCGTTGCCGGGTCATAGCCGAGGCGGCCCCACAGGTTGATGTACATCCAATCACGCTGATGGGTCCATTCGCAAAAGACGTCTTTCGGGTCGGCGATGTAGTAGCGCGGCGATTGCGGATAATACGTTTCGAGGCCCTCGACGACAAAGCCGCTGGCCGTGCCGAGCGGCATGGACTTGACCGCGCGGCGAACGGCGTCGGGATTGTAGATGGGGAAAATGCGGTGAGTACCGTTGGCCCGGACCTGCCAAACGAGCTTATACGGTTCCGCGGGCCAGGTCTCGCCGGCGGCGTTCTTGTTTCCCGGCCAGAGTTTCGCCGCATCGGGCGTTTGCGAGTCGCTCAGATAGTCTTCGAACGAGTAACTGTACCAGCCGGCCATGCGCCCGCCCATCAGCATGTAGGGCGCGCCCCATTGCTCGCCGTTGTATTTAATCTCGATCGTGAAATCCTGGGAAGCCTTGGCCAGAGGAACGATGAGAGATTTGCGGGCAATCCAACTGCGGGTGATGAGCGGGATCGCGCGTCCCGAAGATTTGACCGCCTCCAGATAGCTGTTGAAGAAGGCCTCGCCGTGGCCGCTCTCGCCGATCCGGAAGCCGATGGCGTCGAGGGCGGGCGCCTGGCGGATCATCTTCTCGACCATCTCCCGGGTGTAATCGTAGAGGTCCTTTTCGTTCTCAGTATAGGCGTCGGGCACTTGGGGGATATGGAAGCGCGCTTCGTAAGCCATCAGACTGACCCGGATGCCGCGGGCGTGGGCCATCGTGATTATCTTATTGAGTTGTCGGAGGTTGGCCGCCTTGATCTCGAGCGCGACGCCGACCTTCGGGAAGCGTTCGCTCTGGATAAAGTAGGCATAGAGGTTCGGCGCATCGGTGACGCTGATGTCCCATGACCCGTGGATGTCGAGCCAGTTCATGCGGGCCCGGGCCATCTGGTTGAGAAGCGTGCGCCAGAAGCCGTCGTTGGCGAACCACCAGCGCGCCGGATCGATGAGGGCGCGCGGGTCGTAATCGGTGTTGTTCGCGGCGTAATTCCAGGGAAGCGTCAGGAACATGTTCCAGCCGCGGTCGCGGAGGAAGGGCTGACCGGCGACGGGCGTTCCACGGAGGGCGTCGGCCCCGCGACGTTGAATCCGCTCAGCGAGTTCGAGCGCTCCGTAGAGGGCGCCGTTCGCGTCCGGAGCGGAGATTCGGGCAACGTTGTTCGCGAAGGTGATGGTATAGCTCTCAGGCGTGCCGGATCCCGTAACTTTGATCTCGACGGCAGCCTTGAGGCCGCGGGCGGCTAGTGCATCATTGACGGAGCGACGGCCGAAGTCGACGGGATTGTCGGCCTGGGCCCAGGCGGCTCCGGCGCTAGTCCCAACCGCCAATCCGACGGCAAGTATCAAAATAAGGGAACGGATGGCCTTCGACATGGGAGTTTCCTTTCGATGAGGGATCGAATTATCGGCGCCCTCAGAACGTCGCGGCGCATGGCGGCGGAATTATATGCCGCACAATCCCGTTTGACAAGAAATCCAGAAAATCGATGGCAAAAACTAAACCCAGGCCAAACGCAATTTATGGTAAATTAAGGCGGCGCAGCGCCGCTCCTTATGACCACGCAAGGCCAGACAAGCTATGCGCCCTCCCCTCATAGCAGCGCCTCCGGCCGCTGTCTGCCACTCAGAACAAACCGATCCTCAATCCTATATTGAACGTGAACCCACTCAGATCCAGAAAAGCTTTTCTCAGCCCAGTCACTCCGTTTGCAATGGTGGAGGGATCGGCATAGACCCCCAACTCCTCTTGTTGGAATCCAGCAAAGTCTGCGACGAGATAGTGGTAAAGATAGCCGCTTTGAGAATCGCTTGTTGAGGAGATGGTATTTTCGCCTTGTACATACATGAGCCTATCCCTTAGGTCACTATTTCCTTTTAGCGACTCGATCTTCGCGAACCTCCATTGGCCTTCGGCCATTAGCGAGAATCTATCGTTAAGCTTGTATTCCAAGCCAAGTCCGCAATGATATCCGGCCCTATAGCCGGTCACATCAAAATGATTGCTACCGATGTTTTGTGTATCGTCCAGATAACGGCGAAGCCAGTCGTAGGTCTGGGCCATTCGGGCATGATAAATACCGATTCCCCCGTTGGCGATGATGTTAAGCCTTGAGAAAACTGGGAGCGAGTAATAAAGATTGAACTTCAGGGGCGCGGCCACCCTAATTTCTGATTGCAGGGAATAGCTCGTGGCGTCATCGTAAAGATAGGAAAGTGAGCTTCTGTCGTGGAGCCGAATAGGTTCCGAAAGGGCAATACCGATGCTGAGGCCTTTCCAGACATTCCATCGAAGCTCGGCTTCCCAATCTATAAAGTGGTCGGGCAGCTCGGAGATCTCTCCAATTATGTCTTGGGAGGCCGCTGCCCTTAGCCACCAATAAAACCCGTCGAATGAACTGAGGGTCGTATTTAAGTCCCCGACGGCGAATGATCCAGCTCCTCCCCGGACGACGAGGCTAAACGCTCGCTTGGCGGGTCTTGTCTCGGCGGCGCTTATCGTGCATATTGAGCCAATAAACAAGAAAACAATACAAACTGATAAGCTCCAATAGGAGCGCTTCATGTATTTCTCCTTTGAGAATGAACGCTCGACTCTCAATTGTGCTTATGGGCCCGTGTTTCAATTCTTAAGGCCGGAGATACATACACAGCGATTTATTTCCTGAATGGATCTTATGAACAATACATCGATGTGGTTCCCGTCATCGATATTCCCTGGCCGATTAATATATGGTTAGATAGGCGTTTGTCAAGCAGAAAATGGCCGACGAAGTGCGTCGTCTTATGACTTCACCTTAACGAACTTAAGGTTGCGGACTCTGCCTGTCGAAACCGCGAATCCTGTTATCGCACCGCTGCCGTCTCTCCGGAATTGAATATTCGCAAAATTCCCGGCCGAGAAGACGTCCTTCTTTTGCGGTGTAACCGGCATCTCTTCGTTGTGCCCGATTTGGACATGAAGCGCCCCGGCTTTTAGGGTTAGGTCGTAGCGGGTGTCGAGTTCGTCGGAATAATACTTCCCGGCATACTCCTTCAGAGCATCTTCCGACGGAGTGAAAGGCTCCGTCCATTTGCCCACTACCGGCGGCTGGCCGCCGACAGTCACGGTAACCGTGTCGAAGCGCCTGCCCGTCCTATCCGAAAAGACGACGCCCACGTCATCCGGAACGTCCTTCATTTTGAATTCCGTCGCGGATATCGGCGACAACTCCGACCTGTTCTCGGGCGACCTGACGTAGAAAAGCTTGTCCTTCTCCAGCACGACCCGGCGCATATTCTGGTTCGTTTCGAACCAGTAAGTCCCGACGAAGGCTTCGAGGGCCTTGGCCGGGAGGCTGAACACTTTCGGGACCGGCTTGGAAACCGGAGTCTGGGCGCCGACAGCAGGCGCTTCCGGTTGTTTGAGCTTCGAAGCCAAGAAGATGTCGGCGATTTGCCGTGTCAGCGTCCCTGGAGGGAAGGAACCGAGGTTCGAGAATACGGCCACGCCGAACTTCTCCCCGGGAAAGTAGATCACGTCACTCCGGAATCCCGCATCCCCGCCGCTGTGCCCGATCATCTTCAGCCCTTTGTACTCATCGACCTGGATGCCGCGGGCGTAGGGGATCTCCTTTCCGTTGTTCAACACCCCCTTGGTCAACATCTTTTCCAGCACAGCCGCCCCGCCGACCCGCTTGTCGTCGAAGTTGCGCAGCCAATTGGCCATGTCCTCGACCGTGGTGAAGAGGCTGGTGGCCCCCACGTTGGCGTAATTGAGCACGGACTGCTCGAAACCTTTGCCCGGCTCGCCGGCATAGGAGTAGGCGCGGTTCTTGACGATCTCCTGGTGGTCCATATGGAAATGCGTGGAGGTCATGCCCAGGGGCCTGAAGATGTTATCGCGCGTCCAGTCCGTAAAAGACTGGCCGCTCACGCGGCTCACGATTTCGGCCAGGAGCGTGAATCCGGAGTTGCAGTAGAGGTATTGATCGCCGGGCGGAAAATTCAGCTCCTTTTGGCGCTTAAGCCGGTCCATGATCTGCGCCTGCGTGATGACATCGTCCATCCGCCAGCCGGACAGGATCAGCAGCTCCCATTGGTCGCGAAGCCCGCTCGTGTGGTTGAGGAGATGCCTGATGGTAATCGTCTTGCCGAAATCGGCGAGCTCCGGCAGGTACTTGCGGATATCGTCGTCGGCGGAGAGTTTCCCCGCCGCCTCGAGCATCGTTATCGCCATGGCCGTGAACTGCTTGGAGACCGACGCTACGTGGAACACCGTCGACGGCGTGATGGGGATGCCGTATTCCAGCTGGGCACATCCGAACCCCTTCCGGTAGATGACCATTCCATCCTTGACGATGGCGACCGCCGCTCCCGGGGAATCCAACGTATTCCACTTGCTGAAAAGCGCGTCGACTTTCGATTCAAGGGATGGTTCAGTACCCGGGGTTGCTCCGGTCGCGGTTTGGGAGAAGGCCGTCATAAAGACGGCGAGTGTTATAGCCAGCCTGACTCTGAGGACGAAAGAAATCCGTTTCATCGCGGTCTCCTCTCTTAGAATTCACGGGGTACTTTACCACAGTGCGCAAAAAGTCGAGCGGTTCATCCGATTCGCGGAGCAAGCCTTAATTTATCGCACGATCTCCAATCTGAAGGACGACATGGGCTTCAAAATGGTTGCCAAAGAAGGTGGCGCCTATCGAGTCGAAAGCGCCTTAGCGATTTTTGCCAGCCACGTGCTGATGGCCGACGCGACGCGGGGATCGGACTCCGTGTCCAGGCCGAAGGCCGCCATGGGATCGAGTTCGGGCGAGACATTCTTATAGAAGTGCTGCAGCTCGGGAAAGAACGCTTTCTCGGTCGGCGCCGGGTTGCCTTTGCGCGCTTCCAACAGCAGGTCGGCGTTGTCGGGGAAGACCGAAGTATCGCGGCCGCCCTGCACGATCAAAACGGGGCGCTCGAGGCGGCGGATCAGAGCCAGCGAATCCACCTCGTCGTACTCGCGCAGATACTGTTTGCTCGCTTCGTCCATCGCATGGACACCGAACGGGGGGAGCCGCTTCAGAAGATCCGGCGGCACCGGCTGTCCCCTGCGCACGCAGTCCATCGCGGTCTTGTAGTCATCGTACGGAATCTTCATAGGCCCCATCGTGACCACGCCGTCTTTGGCCGACTTCTCGACCTGCTGGAGCATGATGTCGAAAATACGCCGGGCAGGAGCGGACAGACTGATATAGGCATCGACTTTGACCTCCGGGTCCCGTGACAGCAGAAGTAGCGCCACGGGTCCACCCTCGCTGTGCCCGGCCAGTGCGCACCATTTCACGCCGGGCACGGCCGAACGAACGGTCCTGACGGCATCGGCGACGACGGTCGTCCGGTCCACGAAATGACGGTGCGCCGCCGAGACGTCTTTGTCGACCACCGTGACTCCTCCCCGTGCGTAGCGAATGGCCGCGACGCCGTGCTCGGCGAGCTGCTGGGCCAGGTCTTTGTACATATGCGGCTTGGCCACAAACGGATTCCCCATCTCGGCCAGGTAGTTGCCGTCCACGTCGTTGGGAAACGACCCCGGGACGATCACGACGACCCAGTCGGACTGTCCGCTTTTCGGAACGGAAAGGACGGCCGGGATTCGTGTGCCGTTGGCTTCGATCGTCATGGGCTTTTCGGTTATTTCGGTTTTCATCGTTTTTTCCTCTGAAAATACGAGCGTCAAACAGGCCGCCAACAGAAATGCGGCAGCCGTCAGGCTCTGGAATATGAAATAGCGCATCGGGAGCCTCCTTTCAAGTGCCGAGTGCATCTCAACGGCAATTGTAGGCTCTGACGTAACGTCAAGGTCAAGAGCGGGCTGTCGCGCTGGTGGGGCGTCGGATTCGCTAAGAAACCGCCCGACGCCCTCACATCGCTATCGTTTTTCTTGCAGAAATACGTAAACGCCTTTTTTGTTCGAGGTGACGATGTCGAGGAGCCCGTCGCCCAGGAGTCCACGCCATCAATTCATTCCTCCGCTGGAAACCACAATGTAATGAGGGACTAAAGAATGATTCTGTCACTTCAGTCTAGGCTAATGAACTGGAGGAAAACTTCATGGTGGAGATGGAAGCACGGTGGGCGGCGAGCGATAAAGGGCTATGGCGAAAGCAACTTAGCTTGCCCAACTCGTCACAATTCTACCTAGTCTCTACCTCGACTGAAAAGAATTTAAAATTCTTATACACGACCTTGGTTATCGATCGTACTATGGCCCTTCCCAGGTCGTTAACATAGGCTTCTTCGACGAAAAGTCGGCTCGGAAATCTAATCCCATTTTTTTCTGCGGTAAATTCGGATGTTATTGTCAGTCGAGGGAGACGCATGAATCTTTTGCCACGCTTTTCGAAAATATCGTATTTACCAACGCGACTATCATTCCACGCGATCTTCCAGATGTCACCTGTCGCAGGATCCACCCACGCCGAGCCGTAAAGGTTCTTTATTTCGTTAGTGCCCGGCTTAGGTTTTGCTTCTATTACGAGCATCGGCCTTCCTTCGATTTTTGATTCGTTAACAATACGATAATTAAAAGAAGCTTGATACCTTTCTCCCAATAGGCTAACCGGAGCCAATAAGGCATTCCCATAAACAACGACGGACGTTTGGAGGGGAGCATTTGGTACATTCTTCTTCTTCCCGTTCTCTTCAAGAAGCGTCCGGGTCTCGCGCAATGTCCGGTTTGCTCGTATGCACTGGTAATCATATATATACGATCGCTGTACTTTGCGAAGCGGCATGATTTGGGCCGAAAGGGTATGACCAGGAGGGACCAACCGCCAATCTTCAACTGTATCCAACGGGTCCAGGACGTCAAGAGTGGGATCAAGCGTCTCCTCGATTTCTTCTAGACAGACGAAATAAAAAATGACATTTTCCAGCTTTCGGCAATACTCGGCATTCTTGATAAGCAGAGCATCGAGGTCACCCCGCATGGGCCTTTTTGTTTCCTGAGCAACCGCTGGCAAATCAATGGCACAAAGGGAGAAAAGGCCAAGAGTTGCCATTGCCATGACTTCCAAATGCAAATGCCGCCATGAATGCATTTTTGACCTCCTCCCTCGCCATTTCGTTATTCAATAATGATATTTGTGCTGATGCTGGAAGGACTAGGATTTCCCGATTCAGTGGCCACAAGATTAAATAAATATGTATCGGGTTTCACATCCGGCATCATCATCTTTATAAAGAATTGCCTTTTCTTTCCCCGCTGCTCTTGCTTGATCACGTCTAAGGGAACTTGAAACTCTTTTCCAATATATCTGTCCACAAGAAAAGCGGACAATTTAGGCCCGCCTGCTTCAGCTCTCGAACAGGAGCAGCAGACCGCAGCCCAAATTTCAGAATTTCTCTCAAAAGACTTTTCGAAAACTGGCGCAAAATGCGCCGGATCAACCAATAATTCCTTAAGTAGATCCACAGCGCCGTCATTTTTCTTAGATCTGCCGGTCATATTCTTGTCTAAGTAGATGCCGTTCTTATTGGGATGAAAGATCACCGGGGGATAAATAAGAAGCTCGTCGGCTTTTTGATGAGGGACGGAGACAGTCGTAGCAGCCACTGCAGCCCGACCCGTTAGACAGTTTCTTAAAACAATCCTGCAGCGAAAAGTGCCGTTCGGGGCAGACAGAGATCCGTATACATAAGCCTTATTATCCCAATAATTTGTAAGGTCAAGTTCTGAACGATCCCAATCAATGATATCGTCCGCTCCATCAAATACCATGTTGCCCACTTCCATTCTTGGCCCAGAAATATCCTTCAGCCTGTCCAAGGGAATTTCAGCAATGAACCCGAGGTTGTTCGGCGGAGTTGTATCATAGGCAAATGCCCGCACTGCAAAGCGTTCCGGCGTCTGCGATAGCGGCTGCTCAGCGAGCGCTAAGTCCAATAGGTAAAGCTGTTTTTGCAGGTCCGAATATTCATAGAACGGTTTAGGGTCATAATACCCGGATTGGGTCCGGATAACACAATCGGGACGTGCGATGTTTATGGTGATCTTATGAAATTCATCCCTCCGACTCGATTCGTTTTGATATCCAAGAACGTAATATGTACCAATCAATGACTGCAATTCGTTAATCTGATTCTCTGAGTCGGTCGCAAGTTCTAGAAATCGCCCGTCCGTCGTTTCGGCCAATTCCTGTAAACCTGCAATTCCAGTCTGCGCTTCCATTCTATTCGTAACCGCGCCTGCATGAATGGGGAAGGCCGCAACATTTGATTCTGCCAGTTGCCTGCCGAGTCGAGAATAATCGGGGCGGATATCATGAGCTATCTTATCGGCCCTTTTGATTGTTTCGCTCGGGATCCCACCCGAAAACAATATAAGACTTTTCTTTCCAGGGACATTCCGCATGCATTCCGCAAACGATGCCATGGCCCAAAAGAAATTGCGAGCGGCAACCACTTCGCGAGGTACGGCAACAGAAGCCATGACTGTTGAATCGGTAACGATGTAGCTTTTAGCAATATTCCTTGGGTGCTTTTCCTCCTTTGGAAATGGATGGACCAAGTCCTGGACGTCAATGGCTTCTAAAGCGGCATGAACTCCTGCTTGGTCATTCGTCCGGAATTCGTACCGGTTGAGAACTTTCTGCCCGGAGAAAGAAAGCACGCTTATTTCGTCCGTGGGGAGGACCTAATTCTCTATGAAGTCAAGCGCAGATTTCTTAGCCAAGTGCTGGCCTGTCTCATCCGCAAATGCAAAATCGAAAACGAAGAAGATCTTGCGCTTCATGAGCGGCGCTTCATCTCCTGTCTTCTGCAAATATGGGACATCTGTGCCTAGTGGGACCGTCGTATGTTTCTCAAATTCAGTTAGACTTTGCAGGGTCCCATTATCGTATAGTACAAAATCTTCTTTCCGGAGATCGAGCACAGGATTCCCTTTTTTATCTGTGACATTGACATGAATAAGCCGGGGCGAAATAGGCTCGTCTTCTTGGGATTGGCGAACGGCCATAATCTTATGTGTTGGATCTTCAATTGAAGGGAGAAGGATAACGGCAATTAGGCAAATGCCTAGAGCCATACTAGCAAGCCTGTGCATTGCATACACCTGACCTGCCCCCTAACATTGTACCAGCCCTAGAGTGAACTTTCCGACCACGTGCGCCTCCGGCGCCGGCGGCCTATACCCAAGCGAGCTGTGCGGCCTGATGCGATTGTAGACCCTTCGCCAAGCCTCCACAAGCACCCTCGCCTCGTCCAGCGTGTCCAGGACCTCTCCGTTCAAAAGCTCGTCCCGCATCTTGCCGTTGAACGACTCGATATAGCCGTTCTCCCAAGGGCTGCCGGGCTCGATGAACAGCGTTGTCACATCAAGGCGGTTCAGCCATTTACGAACAGCTTTGGCCGCGAATTCCGGCCCGTTGTCGGACCGAATGTATTGAGGCATCCCTCTCCTCAGGAACAGCTCATAGAGCTGATCCAGGACATCCCCGGACCTGATCCCCCGGGCCACATGGAGCGCCAGGCACTCCCTGGTGTACTCGTCGATGACAGCCAGGATCCGCAGGGGCCGGCCGTCAGACGTCCTCTCCATCACCATGTCGTAGCTCCAGACCTGGTCCTTCCTCTCGGGCCGCAGACGGATACAGGATCCGTCATTGAGCCACAGTCGGCCGCGTTTGGGCTGTTTCTGGGGTACCTTCAGACCTTCCCGCCGCCATATCCGTTCCACTCGCTTATGATTTACCCTCCAGCCGTCGTTCCGGAGCAGCGCCGTGATCCGGCGATAGCCGTAGCGCCCGTACTGTGTGGCCAGCCGGACGATCTGGCCGATCAACCGCTCCTCGTCATCGGGGACCTTGTGCTCATGCCGTTGGGTTGACCGCGGCTGCCCGATCGCCCGACACGCCCGCCGTTCTGAGATGCCCATCACGTCACGCACATGTTCGATGGCCCGGCCTCTTTTGGCCGGGCTCAGAAGTTTCCCCGGTTTACTTCTTTCAAAATGGCGTTGTCCAGGGACAGGTCGGCCACCAGCTTCTTCAGCCTCGTGTTCTCCTGCTCGAGTTCCTTAAGACGGCGCGCTTGGTCGACCCTCATCCCGCCGTACTCCTTCCGCCAGCGGTAGTAGGTCTGCTCGGAGATCCCCAGCTTCCGGCAGACCTCGCCGATCGGATTAGATTGACTGAGAAGGACTTCCGCCTCCCGGAGCATCGTGATGACCTGCTCCGGGGTGAACCGTTTCCTGGCCATATTCACCTCCCTCGATCCAGCTTAATCCTAACATAAGGACTGGATCCCTGTGAGGGGGGCAGGTCATCCGCGGCCGTTTCCGATGTAACAGGCGCTCATTTATCCATTAATTATAGACATGGGATCTTGCCAAAACTTCTCAAAAAATTTTGGGGATAAACGAGAATCCTTCCGTTTGGTTCTAACACCCCTGGAAAATCTGGAAGAGACACTTATTGCCCAAACTTTCTCTCCTAGCAGATCCCTGGCGCCGTTTAAGATTGCCGGAAGGGCCCTTGACGGGCCTGCCAGCCCCGGCTGGTTGGAAGACTAGGGCATCGGAGTAACCATCCCGCAAGAACAGGAGGCCCGGATTAAGTGTCGCTTTGTGGTTGCGAGCAGCTGTACAGAATTGATAAAAATGTCCTTCCATCATATAATATATGCGTTAGTGGTGTGGAATTTCGGGAACCAAACCGGGACGAAATAGGTAAAATCATAAGGGATTTGTCCGGCTATCTCTCTTTGAAGCTCAACGCGCTCGGATTTCAAAGGTACGGGATAGACAAAGATGATCTGGTCCAGGAAATTAACATAAGAATTTGGCAAGCTTATGAGAACAATAACCATAACATTAAATATCTGAAGTCCTATCTCAAGAAAGTTGTCCATTCGGTGTTCGTTGACGAGATCAGGCGAATTGGCAGGGAAAATGAAGCCCTAAAAATGATAAGACCACAATTGAACCAATCCCGTGTCTTTGACAGGTGGAGCCCAGCCGAGGGCGAAATATTGATGACGGTTCTGGCATCCTCGATCGAAGATCTCAAGGAATCGAAACGGCTCGTGGTCAAGCTCTATCTAGAAGGTTTTAAAGTTAGCGAGATCGCTTCTCTGAACCAATGGTCATATCGCAAGACCTATCTCACTTTCTGTCGCGGGGTAAAGGACCTGAGGCATACATTGAGAAAGAGGGGGCAATTGCAGAAATCAGGCGGGGCGATCTCTCCCAGGCGCCCCTAAATATCAAGCAGCGGCCAGAGCTATGAGATAATTCAGCACGTACGTTTGCGAGCTCGCGGCGAAAGACGAGGGGGCCCATTCCAAAAGAATTTCTGCTAGGTTTGGCTGCAACGTCCCGGTCTAGAGTTGCGGCCGCCCTGGACCGGTCCTTTGCTAACCGGCCGGACGTGATAACTGTTGAGCGCTTCAGTTATCAGGCAGAGAAGATCCAGGAGAAGAGCTGCGTTTCCGCGAGCCCGGCCTACCAGGCTTCGCTATCTCTTTTCCTGCAGGAACACGTAAACGCCCTTTTTGTTCGAGGTGACGATGTCGAGGAGCCCGTCGCCGTTGATGTCGACGATCGCAAAATGGAGGCCGACGCCGCTGTCGGAGTCGATGTCGTGTCGGATCCACGAGGGCTTGCCGTTCTCGCGCTTCATCTCGAACCAGCAGAGGACGGCCGGATCGTCGATCCCCTCGTCGCCTTCCCGGTGGGCCCAGAACCGCTTGCCGGTGACGAGGTCGGGTAGGCCGTCGCCGTTGATATCGGCCAGGTGCAGCGCATGGAGTTGGGAGATGTCGTGGTTGATCTCGTGCGGCAGCCAGCCGTCCGCGGTTTGTTCGTACCACCATAGCCCATAGCGATGGGCGCCGCTGCTCACGACATCGGCCCGGCCGTCGCCGTTCACGTCGAAGACAAGCATTTGCGCCGGCGCTTCGAACCCGAGCTTGGCCCGATGGAATGTCCAAGGCACGTACGCAGGGTCGGCTGGCGCTTCCCACCAGCCCTCGGGGCAGAGGATGTCGTTGCGGCCGTCGCCGTTGATGTCTCCAACGCCCAAACCATGAGCGGGGCGAGGGTCGGATGGGCCGGCGATGACGCGGATCGGCCATGGCTTTGTCGGGTCGGCGCCGGGCCTGGCAAACGCCATCCCGTTCTCCGAGACGAAGACAAGCTCCTTCCGGCCGTCTTTGTCCACATCGACCCAGTCGGGGCTTTCGTTGCCGGTTTTCTCGATGGCCAGGAACTCTTTCCAGGCGCCGCCGCGGCGGCCCGGGTTGCGAAGCCAACGGGTCTTCGCCCCGGGGAAACCGACGACGATCAGGTCCAGCCAGCCGTCGTGATCGATGTCCTCTGCGAAGCACAGGAACTCGTCGCTGTAGTTTTCGGGTTTGTATTCTTTGGCCTCGCCCAGCATCGGCTGCGGTTTCCAGTCCGGTCCGAGATAAAGCACATTCCCGGTAGCTATGTCGAGATGACCGTCACGATTGAAGTCCGCAACAGCCACTCCCTCGCTCCGGAAGGCGCCGTCGACTTTGATGCGGCGGAAGGTCACGGCCGAACCTGTCCCAAACGTCGGGTCGATCTGCTGAAGAGCCGTGAATGCCGCTTGACGGGCGTCAGGCTCGCTGACCTTTGCCATGACTCGTTCGAGGGCGGCCCGGGCATACTCGCGGCGCGTGGAAGCGAGACCGGAGGCGATTGCCGTCACGGCCTGTGCCGCTTCGGCGCGCGTGGCAGGGTCGTCGAGCATCGTCATCGCCAGCTCGAGCGAGGCCGGATCGGCGATCTTGGCGAGACCGGCCAGCACGGCCCATTTTTCTTCGGGCCTAGCGATCGGCAGGACTTCGCTGAGCGCCTTCACGCGGTCCGTGGCACTGAGGTTGACGTTTTCCGTATCGGTGGCCAGCCTCACATATCCGCGAATGGCGGGGACGCGCCGGTTGAGATCGGAATCCTGAACAGCGTAGTTGAGCAGGTCGGGAAGAAGCCCCGGGTCGCGCGTTTCGCAAAGGGCACGCGCCGCCGCCTCGCGAAGGCTCTGGTCCGAATCGGTCAGGGCGTTCCTCAATGAGCTGCGAAGGCTCTCGTCCGCAAGAACGCTCCCGGCCTGGAGAAGCGCCCCGCGCGCCTGCGGACCGGCCCCGGCCAGACCGTCCAGGATCGGCTTGGCATCGAGCGCTGTGCCCTGGCTCTTGAGCCGCAGGCATGCCGCGCCCAAAGCTTCCCGCCCCTGGTCACGAGCGGTATCGTCCTTGGCGCCCGTAACCAATCCAACAAGGGCCGGAATGTCTGTGACTCCGGCCAGTTGTCCGATTGAGGTGAAAACGGCTCCTCGCACCGGGTCGGAATTCTCACGGGCGGCCGCGATTAGCCCCGCCACGGCGTCTTTGTCGCCGCGGCCGGAAAGTGCCCGGGCCGCTTCGATCCGCGCGACCGACTTGCCGTTTGATATCTGCGCCATCAACGCATTCGTGACGTCACCACGCCGAAGGACGAGAAGCGCCTGACGCGCCGCCCGTATTTCGGCATCATCGCTAGAGCCTGCCGCATCAAGAAGCACCGGAACGGCCGACACATCGCCAAGCTCTCCCAAACCGGCGAGCGCTGTAATGCGCACGGCGGAGTCGGGATTCTTGGCCATCGTAAGGAGCGATGCGGCGGCGACCGGATCAGCGCGCTGCCGAAGGGCTTCAATCAAGGCGACCTGCATCTCAGGAGCAGCAGGGCCGATTGATTCGCACAGCATACGCGTCAGTCCGGGAGCGTTGATTTCCCGGGCCATCTGGACCGCGGCCATCTGCGCCGGGCTGTCGCCGCCCTGAAGCGCAGTCTTTACAAGCTCCAAGGCGCGAGGTGGGTTGGCAGAGGCAATCATCCCGCGATAGGCCGCCGCGCGGATTTGCTCCGGCACCGGCATTGTAAACAGTTTTGAGAAGACGGGAGATGCAACGTCCCGCCGGCCTTCCGCAAGCTCCCGGCTCGCCCCTGCCAGCAGTGCGTCGAGAATCGCCGCTCGCTGCGCCGCCCCCTTATGATTCGGCAAGGCCGCGAACAACGATTGAATCGCCGCCGCTCCGCCGATGCGGCCGAGCGACGACGACGCCGCGCCGACAATGTTAGGATCCGGATCGGCGAGCAGCTTGCCGAGCGCGAAAACCGCACGCGTTTCGCGGCGCTGACCCAGCGAATGGATGATTCCGGCCTTGATCAGCCCGCCCGTTTTGTCGAGCGCATCGAGGAGGGCGAGCCCGGCTTCCGGCGCAGACATGGCTTCGAGAGCATAGCGGGCAGTGTGCGAAAGTTGATCGTCTCTTAAAAACTCGGCAAGCACAGGCACCGACATGACCGTCCCGACCCGCTTGAGCTCCGCCAGGGCCGCATCCTTCTCCTGCGTGCCGGCGTTTGATTTCAGGACCTCGAGCAGTTGCTGCTCAGTCCTGGTCTGGGCCGCGGCGATTGGCGGACAAAGAAAATAGCTGACCAATACAGCGGCCACGATGAAGAGGGCCGATGTTATTCTAGTCATCTTCGGGACGGCCATCTTCTGCAAGGTCACACTTGCGCCGCTTGTCTTATTGATGATCATTTTCGTTGGATTCGCGCTTTTGTTTATCGTTTTCATCTTGGTTTTCCTTCAAACGCACCACGGCGCCCGCTTGGCGATCGAAAGCATCCGGTTGGCTTCTTCATCACCGGTGAATTCCTCCCGCGCCGGGTCCCATTTGAGCGGCCGCCCGAGCTGTTTCACGACCCCGCCCAGAAGCAGGGCGCTGGCGGCCCGATGGGCGATGTCGGCGCCGCAGATCGGCCTCTTCCGGGTGCGGACACATTCGAGGAAATTCCCGGAATGACTTTCGCTGCGATAGACATGCACCTCGCTCGGATGAAGCGGCTCGCGGGCGACACGGGGCGGGTACGAAATGAGCGCGTCCCTGTCGACGGCGATGCGGCCGTCGCTTCCCACGAAAACAGCGCCTCCGTCGCCGCCGATCGGCTCGCCGGGATAGGCTTTGCCGTAGACAACCACGCCGTTCGCATATTTGTAGTTTGTACAGCCGTCGGCCATGAAGAGCTCGACCGGACCCGTTTCGTCCGAGTCTGTGGCCCACTGGATGAAATCGTAATGATGCTGGCCCCAGTTGAGCTCGCCGATATCGAAGCGGTGCGCGCCGGTGTTCCCGTCATAGGGCAGCTCGGGCGCCGGCCCGAGGTAGAGGTCCCAATCCAGGTCGTCGGGAATCGGCTGGGCCGGCCCGAAGCGCTTTGGCCAGGCGATCGCGCCGCCGTCACGATAGGCATAGACTTCCTTGAGCTTGCCGACGCGGCCGCTCCGGACGTACTCGCAAGCCCGCCGGAAGAACGAATCATATTCACTGCGCTGCTGAGTGCCGGCCTGATAAATCCGGCCGTTGCGTCTCACGGCGGCCAGGACGGCCTGGCTTTCGCGGACCGTGACCGCGGTCGGCTTCTCGCAGTAGATATCCTTTCCGGCTTCGGCCGCCATGATGGCCATCGTGGCGTGCCAGTGCGCCGGCGTGGCGATGAGCACGGCATCGATGTCCGATCGGTCGAGAATGTTCCGGAAGTCGACATACGCCTCGCACGTCCGGTAATTGCCTTTGCCGTAGACCTCTGCGTAGTGTTGATTGACGCGGAGCCTGGCCCGTTCGCGCCGGTCACGCCACACGTCGCACACCGCCAGCACCTGAACGTCCTTGCGGGCGGTATAGCCGCCGGTGAGATAGGTCCACGCGCCGCCGAGCAGATGGCCCCCGCCCTGCGTCCCGACGCCGATGAACCCCATCGTGATGCGCTCGCTCGGAGCGATGAGGCCGTTCCGGCCGAGGGCCGAAGCCGGGATGATGGCCGGCGCGACAATCGCCGCCCCAAGCACGCCGGCGCTCCGGCCGAGAAACTGCCGTCTGGTCAAAGTCGATTTCTGTTTCATGGTCTGTCCCTCGCTGGGCTCATTATAGGATGAAATCAAATCTCAATGCCAACCGGCGTTCGCATTGCCTGACGAGATGATCTGACGCGTTCGCCGCGTGGCGGATCGGTCGCGATCGGGTGGCGCGTTTGTCGCGATGCCCGCCTTGATGTTGAATGCCTGGCTGCGATAGGATTGTGCCATTAAACAGGAGGAGAGAATCAATGATCGGTCGGATCTGGCATGGGTGGACGACGCCGGGAAATGCGGACGCCTATGATGCGCTGCTTCAAAAGGAGATTTTTGTCGGCATCCGGGCGCGGAAGATTCCGGGGTTCCGGAGCATCCAACTTTTCCGCAGGAATCTCGGGGCTGAGGAGGAATTTGTGACCATCATGTGGTTCGACTCCCTTGACGCCGTCAGGGAATTCGCGGGCGAGGATTACGAACAGTGCGTCGTTCCGCCGAAGGCACGAGCGCTGCTGTCAAGGTTCGACGAGCGTTCGCAGCATTATGAGGTCAGGGCGAAGCTTGAGGCATGATCGAACTCCCTGGCCGGGCCTGATCATTTAAAATGAAACATTTCTGGCTTTTGCCGGTACTACTCTGTGTAAGAAAAGTCGACGGGAGGTCAGGATGAAGCGAATGGCGGGATTGGCGTTAATCGCTCTTCTCGTCGCGGTCCGGGTGTTCCCTCAGCAAACGACACCACTGGTCATAACCGGGGCGAACATTATAGACGGAAGAGGGGGAGCAACTATTCGTAATGGAATCGTCATCATCGAGTCCGGCCGGATAACAAAAGTCGGGATAAAAGGCACGGTCATGATTCCGACCGGCGCCCGCTTCCTCGTTGCGGCCGGAAAGTTCCTGCTTCCGGGCCTAATCGACACTCACGTCCATCTCGAGGATATCGGGCTCTCTGACGTGGGGCGGTTGCCAGCAGTATGGGACTCTCCGGAGCGGCTCAAGGAATTAATCCTGATCAATGCCCGCCTCGATCTCATCGGCGGGATCACGACGGTAAGGGACTTGGGATCCACGGGTCTCGTTTTGCGGGTTCGCGACGAGATCAACGTCGGGAAAGTCGTCGGCCCCCGAATAATCGCCTCAGGCATGCAGCTCGTGAAGAAAACCCCCGGCGCGACGAGGGAGAGGATATTCCTGGAGTTCGACGGTCCCGACGACGCTCGAGCCAAAGTCAGGCAGCTCGTGACCATGGGCGTCGATCTCATCAAGATCCGCTTGACCCACCAGCGCGCGGTCCCTTCGCTCGAGGAGGTCCGCGCCATTGTCGACGAGGCGCATCGCCTCGGCCTACGCGCGACCGTGCATACCGACGTCCCCGCGGATGATCTCGTCCGGCTTGCCGTCGAGGCTGGAACGGACGGAATCGAGCACAACGCGCCGCTCCGGCTGAAAGACGACGCGCTTCTTTCGGAAATGGCGAAGAAAGGCATGACGCTGATGGCCGGGAGCGGGGAATTCTATGTCCAGCGATTCGGGGACGGCAGCCTGGGCGACCCCATTGGCGCGGCGGTCGGCCGTCTTTTCCCCGAGGATGTTGTGGCCGCCCTGCGCCGCGGCGCCGATACGCTCAGGGAGCAGACCGCAGAGATGAGGAAATCGGGCTGGAACCCGGAGGAAGTCCGGGCCCGCTTTATTCGGGAGACGGAGCGTGCCCGCAGGGCGGGGGTGTTTTTCGTGTTCGGCACCGATGCCGGCGCCTATCTCGCGATCCACGGTGAGGAATACAAGGCCCTTTACGGCGAAACGCGGATGGGCTCGACCGCGATGGAAGCCCTCCTCATGGCCACGCGTGACGCCGCCAAGGCGCTCGCGAAGGAGAAGGAAATCGGGACGATCGAAGCAGGAAAACTGGCCGACTTGGTCATCGTCGACGAAGATCCATTGGCGGACATGAGGAATTTGAGCAGGATCTATCGTGTCATCAAGAGTGGCGTTGTTTATAGCCCGTCGGAGCTTCTTACGAAACGGTAGCGCCGTTATCTGCCGGGTCTGAGCAGGCCCGAACCCAGGATTTTGACATCGGTCGCCGGGCGGAGATATCATTCGCCCCGGGCCGGAGGGGCATCCCCTCACCCCCCCCCTCTCAATTGACAACGGCACGGTCCATTAACAGGAGGATTAAGTCATGGCCAAAGTCGCGATGATCGGCGCGGGAAGTCTGGTTTTTTGCAAAACTCTGATGGCGGATATGCTGGCGACGCCGGCGCTCGCCGGAAGCGAATACCGGCTGATGGCGCTGACGCGCACCCGGCTGGATAAAATGCATGCGTTCGTCAACCGCATGATCAAGGACAACGGCGTTGATGCCACGGCCGTCGCCACCACCGACCGCCGCGAGGCGCTCCGCGGCGCGGATTACGTTGTCGTGATGATCCAGGTCGGCGGTGTCGACGAGTTCCGCCAGGACTACGAAATTCCGCTCAAGTACGGCGTCGACCAGTGCATCGCCGACACCATGGGGCCCGGCGGAATTTTCCGCGCCCTGCGCCACATCCCGGCGCTTCTCGACATCGCCCGCGAGATGCAAGAGCTCTGCCCGAGGGCGATCCTCCTCAACTACGCCAACCCGATGGCCATGTGCTGTTGGGCGCTCGGCCGCATCCCCGGACTCCAGTTCGTCGGACTCTGCCACGGCGTTCAGACCACGATGGATCTCATCGCAAGCTACGTCGACGTCCCTAAAGATGAGATCGATTTCGTCGCCGCCGGCATCAACCACATGGCCTGGTTCCTGAAGCTCGAGCACAACGGACGCGATCTTTACCCGAAGCTCAAGGCCAATTTCGAAAAGCCCGGTTATTACATCAACGAGAAGGTCCGCGGCGAAGTCATGCGGCACTTCGGGTACTTCATGACCGAGAGCACGGGCCATTTGTCCGAGTACCTCCCCTATTTCCGCAAGAACCAGAAAGCGCTCGACCTCTACTGCGACGAGCCGGCGTTCGGCGGCGAAAGCGGCGCCTACTATAAATACTGCGCGATGCTCGCGGAGAAGTTCGCCAAGACCGATCCGCTGTCGATCGAGTCGACCAAGCTTGGGCCGCGCAGCGCCGAGTATTGCTCGCACATCATCGAAGCCAAGGAAACGGGCGAGGTCTTTCGGCTGAACGGCAACGTCCGGAACGACGGCTACATCACCAACCTCCCGGCGGGCTGCTGCGTCGAAGTGCCCGTCTATGTGGACCGGATGGGGCTGCACCCTACGGTCATCGGCAGCCTGCCGCCTCAGTGCGCCGCGCTCAACATGACGAACGTGCTCGTCCAGGGTCTCACGGTTGAAGCCAGTTTCGCCGGCGACCCGGAGCTCATCATGGAGGCCGTGGCTCTCGATCCGCTGACCGCGGCTGTCCTCACGCTCAAAGAGATCCGCGACATGACGGCCGAAATGCTCAAGGCCGAAGCGCGCTGGCTGCCTCAGTTCGCGGGGAAGGCCCTGCGGCCCGTGCCGGCGATCAGCATTCCAAAAAACGTCAAACGCCGGGAAGTTCCTCTCGACCCGGCCCTGGCCATCGCCAATCGTTTCGCCAAGCTGGCCAAAGTCTAGCGGTCCGGCGTTCCGGATGAGCGCAGGCACGCTTTCATGAATCACGTCGATCGATTCCGGTCGGTCATGAGTTTCGAGCCCGTCGACCGGCTCCCGTTTTGGGAGTGGGCGATGTGGTGGGACAAGACAATCGCCCGATGGCATGGCGAGGGCCTGCCCCGCGAGCTCAACGGCGTCTTCGAGATCTCGCAGTACTTCGGCCTTGATCCGTATTACCAGTTTTGGTTCAGCACCACGAAGGATACAGCGGAAGCCGTGCAGCACCACGTCGAAGGGATCGTCAGCGACATGGATGATTATCTAGCGCTCCTGCCCCGCATTTATCCGGCCCATGCACAAGCGGTCGAGTCCATGGCCGGTTTTGCGGACAAGCAGCGCAGAGGGGAAATGGTTGTTTGGGCCACGCTCGAAGGCCCATTCTGGTTTACGCGCACGCTGATGGGATTCGAGAAGATGATCTATGCCTATTACGACCAGCCGGAGCTCGTCCACAGGATCTCCGACGATCTTCTCAAGTTTAATAAGCACCTTATCGAGCGCATCTGCCGATCCTGCGTCCCGACCTTTGTGACCTTCGCCGAGGACATGTCCTACAACCACGGGCCGATGATCGGTAAGGACATCTTCGATGAGTTCATCGCGCCGTTCTACCGGGCGTTGCTGCCCGCGCTGGAGGAACATAACATCATCCCGATCGCCGATACGGACGGAGATATCACCCGGATGGCGCCGTGGCTGCTCGACGTCGGCTTGAAGGGCGCGCTGCCGCTCGAGAGGCAGGCGGGAGTCAACGGTCTCGCGCTCCGCGAGTCTTTCCCGAAGCTCCTGATGATCGGGCACTACGATAAGATGGTGATGAACAAGGGCGAAGATGCCATGCGCCGGGAATTCGAGCGCCTCCTCCCCTTGATGAAGAAAGGCGGATTCATTCCCAGCGTCGATCACCAAACGCCGCCGGGCGTATCGATGGATGAGTATCGCGTTTACCTTCGCCTGCTCGCGGAGTACACGGTGTTGGGCGCTCGCTAGGCACTCGTGTCAGGCCGAGCCGGCTCTACAATTCACGCAGCGCCGAGGCGACCGGTCGCCGCACGGCGCGGAGCGCGGGAGGCACGCCTCCCACCAGGCCCATCAGCAAGGCAAAGAAGACGCCGATGGCCAGCAGGTCGGGGGTGACCCGGAAGGCGAACGCCATATGTGAAAACGTCTGGAAGTTGATGGTCCCCGTGGTCCAGCCGTTGATCGGCAATACGGCCGCACAGCCCACGATACCGCCCAACCCGGCGATAAAGAGGGATTCAAAAACAAATGACGCGACAACGCTGCCGCCGCCGAATCCGAGGGCCCTCATCGTGGCGATCTCACGGGTCCGTTCCGCGACGGCGGAGTACATGGTATTGAGGGCGGCGAACACCGCCCCGATGCCCATGATGAAGCCGACCAACGTGCCCAGGACCCGGATCATCGTCGTGAGCGCCTGCGAGTTTTTTTCATAATAGGTCCGCTCCCGCTCGGCTTCGACGGAGAGCCGCGGGTCCGACGTCAAGGCGTCCTTGAACGCCTGGAACGCGCCGGGCGAAGTAAGGTGGACGGTCACGGACTGGAAGATGTTCTGGGGCCTCTTGTAGACCTGGTTGAGCACGATGGCGTCGCACCAAAGCTCCGAGTCGAACGCGCTGCCGCCGGCGTCGAAGACGCCCACGACGGTCCACGTCCCGCCGCCAAACTTCACCGTGCTGTTGAGGTCGAGGCCGGCGTATGTGCCGGCGACATTGCGGCCGGCGATAAGCTCGTTAAGCCCCGGCTTGAACATACGGCCTTTGACGATCTTGACATTCTCGCGGACCTCGAGGACCCGCGGCGAAGTCCCCCGGACCTGGACGTTGGCATCCGTTCCGGTTTTTTTAAGAGGGAAGGCGGCGATCACGACGACCTCGGGACTGGCCAGCGGGCTGTCCGCCTGCCGGGCGACTGCGGAAGCGTTCTGGATGACCTGGACCTGGTCGAGCGCGATGATGCTGATCATCTCGGAGGCCGCGCCAGCCCTCAGAACAATGGCGTTTCCAGGCGAGCCTGAAGCCACCAGCGTGGCCTTGAATCCGCGCGCCATCGAAAGCATGGCGACGAACACCCCGACCGCCCCGGCGATGCCGAGAACGGCGACGATCCCCGATGACCAGCGCTGCCGGACGCTGCGGATGTTGTAGATGAGTGGTATCGACATCGTTAGACCCTCCTCAGCGCGTCGACGACTTTGAGTCTCATCGCCGAAAGGGCCGGAAGAGCGCCGGCCAGGGCCCCGGCGACGAGCGCCAGGACGATTCCGAAAGCCAGGTCCGAGATCGGCAGGTAAATCTTGGCACCATACATGAAGGGCGACAACCGAGGGGCAATCCCTTTAGCGGCCAAAACCCCTACGGTCCCGCCGGCCAAAGCGAGGACAAGCGATTCGCCGAGGACGAGCAAGAGCACGAGGATGTTTCCGAACCCTACAGTCTTAAGGACGGCTAGCTCTCCGGCGCGCTCGCGGACCGCGATGGCCATCGTATTCCCGGTGACGAGGAGAAGCGTGAAGAAGACAACGCCGCCGATCGTCAGAATGAGGAACTCGATGTTGCCGATCTGCTTGACGAAGGAAGCGGCGAAAGCCTTCTCGGTCTCGGTCTTTGTTTCCCAGGGGGAATTGGCGAAGCGCTCGTCGATGGCCGCCACGACCTGAGCCGCCGCGTCGGGATTCGTCAGTTTGATGATGTACCAGCCGACGAGTCCCTTCCAATAGGCGGGGCCGTTTTCCTCGAGGTAGTCGCGGCGGAGCCAAAACTGAGTCGTGTCGTCGTCCTGCCGAGCGCCGGTATAGATCCCACAGAGGTTGAACTGCCATATGCCCGAAATGTAGGTGCCCCGGATCGGGATGCGGTCGCCGATCTTCCAGCCGAACCGCTTGACGGTCGTCTCACCAACGATGCAGGCCTGCCGGTCCTTCAGGAAGGCGTCCCATTGGGCGTCGGGGATGATGAATTCGGGGTACATCTCGCGCCATGCTCCGGGGTCGATGACGATCTGCGGAAAGAAGTTCCGCTCGTCCTGGTAGACGCCGCCGAACCATGTGGCGAAGGTCACGGCCTTCACTCCGGGAACCTGCAGAATCTGGTCGCGGTAGGAGATGGGAAGAGGCTGCATGAGCGACACACGATTGATGGTGATCAGCCGGTCCGCCCCGGCGACTTCGACCCCCTGGTTGAATGAGCCGCGGACGGCGATGAGCAGGCCGAAGAGAAAGATCGCGGTGGCGAACGAACCGAGGGTAAGAAGCGTGCGGATCTTCTTCCGCTTAAGATTCGCAATAATCAGGCCGAGGTATTTCATTTCGAAAGCCCCGTCCCTTCGACGAGGGCGCCCTTATCGAGATGGAGAACCGTATGGGCCCGTTCGGCAGCCCGAGGGTCGTGGGTCACGATGAGGACCGTCTTGCCGTGCTCATGAACGAGGCGGTCGATGAGCGCCATTATTTCGTCGGCGCTGTTGCGGTCCAGGTCGCCGGTAGGTTCGTCGCAGAGAAGGAACGTAGGATCGGTGACGACGGCCCGAGCGATCGCTACGCGCTGCTCCTCGCCTCCGGAGAGCTGACGCGGGAAGTGGGCGGGCGCGCTGGGTCAGGCCGACCAACCCGAGCGCCGTCTGAACATGCGCCCTTCGCTCTGCCTTCGAAAGTCTAGTGAGGAGCAACGGAAGTTCAATGTTTTGAAACGCCGTGAGGACCGGGATCAGGTTGTACATCTGAAAGATGAAGCCGACATGACGGGCACGCCAGGCCGTGAGCTTATGGGCCGATAATGCCGTGATCTCCTCCCCCGCGACGGCGACGCTGCCCGAGGTCGGCAAGTCGAGCCCGCCGAGCAGGTTGAGCAGGGTGGTCTTTCCCGAACCGGACGGGCCCATGAAGGCCACGAACTCGCCCTGTTCGATATCGAGGTTCAGCCCGCGCAGAACGTGAAGCTCTTCGCTGCCGCGTTGGTAAGTCTTGTCCAGGTTACGCACCCGGATCAGGCTTTTTCCATTGGATGTTCCGTCGATTCTCACCATGGGTTCCTCACTTCGTTTTCACGCGCTGGCCGTCGCTCAGGCCTTCCGGTCCTTTGATAACGACCGATTCGCCTTCGTTAACACCGGCCATCACTTCGATATCGGTCCCGCGCTTCGCCCCGAGCGTCACGGCGCGGCGTTCCAAACGCCCGGCCCGAACGACAAACACTAACGGCTTCCCGCCGGCCTCACGCACGGCCGCATCGGGAACGAGGGCCCGGGGCGCGGCGATCCGCGCGGCCCCGCGAGATTCCTCGGCCAGGAACGCGACCTTAACACCCATGTCAGGCAGGATCCGGGGGTCGAGCTTTTCGAACGAAATCCGGACTTTCACCGTGGCTTTCTGGCGGTCCGCGGTGGGGATGACCGTTCGCACTTTTGATGGGATGTGCCAATCGGGATAGGCATCGAGAACGGCGTCCACCTTCTGATCCGGCATCACCCGCGCGATATACGATTCATTGACGTCGACCTCGATTTCAAGAGAGGTCATGTCGACGATGGTGGCGATCCCCGTCCTGGTGAAGCCGCCGCCCGCCGAAATCGGAGACACCATTTCCCCGAGCTGTGCATCTTTGGACACGACGACTCCTGCGAAGGGCGCCCGGACCGTGCAATTGTCGACATCCTGTTGGGCAACTCCGATCTCCGCATCGGAAGCATTGACCTGCTGGTGGGCCGCCTGGATCTGGGCGCGAAGGCTGTCGGCGGCCGTCTGGGCCAGGTCCACGGCCTGGACGGTGGCAAAGCCGCTTTTCTCAAGCTCCTGTTGGCGCCTGAGCTCACGGTCGGCGTTGGCGAGGTTGACCTCCAGGCTGCCGATCGCGGCCGCGGTGGCATCGCGGGCCGTGCGCGCGGCCAAAAGCCGGCGGCGGGCATCGGAATCATCGAGTCGAGCGAGGACTTGGCCGGCATCGACCTTCATGCCTTCGTCCACCAGGACATCGAGGACGCGGGCGGTGATCTTGGCCGCGACCGTGGCGCGTCGCCGAGGCGTGACGTAGCCGCTGGCATTAAGAAGTGTCGCGGCGCCCGCGTCGCCGGCCGGCCGGGCCGTCGTCACCTCGACCACCGGCGTCCTGCCCCGGAGGGCGATGACGGCGGCGGCGATGGCTACGAGGGCAAGCACGGCGAACAAAACTATCCGCCTCCCCCGGCGCCCGCGCCTGTTGCCCCTTGAACTCTCGTCGATCCTCAGCCCCGTGATATCAGGGCCGGTCGCTGGTTGTCGTGCCTCCATCAATCCGCTCCTCCCATCGTCCATCCCGGGTCGATATTCTCATCCCGCCAGGCGCTGCAAGAATTCACCGCGGTCATTCTCGCCTTCATAAATTCCCTCGATTATACCTTAAGTGTTGCGGTGTTTGGGGCCACCTGCCAGGTTTCAGAGTTTTCTCCTAAACCTGCCTGCCCACGCACTAATTTAGTGCCAATGTGATATATCGCGATATATCTTATTAGGCCAATAATAATTTGTCAAGAGGCACATCATCGATTGCCGTGGCGGCATTATTATTAAGGAGAGAAATCTTACCTACGATAAAAAGGGCTGTCAAGACGACCGACGTGCGGAAGTATTGGGCATAGCGGAACACAGCAAAAGCGACTCCGTACAAAACCAGGCCAGGTCTAATCTGGAATCCCTTAGCCTCGAGCGCCGAAGACAGCTTGAATTCGCGGCCTTCCCGGGGCATAATCGCCTTTCAATGCCGGCTAGCGCCAGGGAGCGTCGCCCGGGTTTCGCCGCGGTCCTCAAGATCTGTTCGACACAGACCGGCGAATGAAGGAGTAATTCATGATCATCCTGTTAAAATCCGTTCTGGGTGTTTTCGCGGCTCTCTACGGCCTGGCCTTCTCCCTCGACTTCGCTAAGAATAAGGGCACGCTTTCCAAGGTCCCGTGGCCGGCCCTGGCCGGAACAGGTTTTGTCACGAACTTCCTTGATACTCTGGGGGTCGGGAGTTTCGCCCAGCAGACGGCGCTTTTCAAGTTCTTCAAGCTCGTCGACGACAGGATCATTCCCGGAACCCTCAACGTGGGCAACACCCTGCCGACGATTTGCCAGGCGTTTATTTTCATGACCGTGGTGAACGTGGCCCCTCTGACCCTGGTTTGCATGGCCGTCGCCGCTCCAATCGGCGCGGTGCTCGGGGCCGGCGTTGTGTCCCATTGGCCGCGCCGCAGGGTCGAACTCGGGCTGGGCATCGCCCTGTTGGCCATCGCGCTGGCCATGCTGGCCGGGCTTCTCAACTGGTTTCCTAAGGGTGGAGAGGCGACGGGCCTCACCGGGTGGAAGCTCATCCTGGCGAGCGTCGTGAGTTTCGGACTGGGCGCCGTTCACACGATCGGCGTCGGCTTCTATGCGCCGTGCATGGCTCTGGTCTACGCCCTGGGGATGAGCCCCCGAGTCGCGTTCCCGATCATGATGACCTCGACGGCTATGCTCATCTCGGCCGCCAGCCTCCGGTTCATCAAGGAAAAAGCCCACGATCGCAAAGCCTGCCTGTGTCTGGCCGTATTCGGGATCCTGGGCGTCCTGCTCGCGGCCTACGTGGTCGTTTCTCTGCCGCTGACCGCGCTCAAGTGGGTGGTCGTGGCTGTGATTCTCTATACATCCGCGGTCATGCTCCACTCGTCCCAGCGGGCGACCGCAGAGGCGGCTCACTAAGGACGAGCCCAAGTTCCACACGACAGATTGAAGGCGTCGCCTGTCGCCGCTATTAAATAACGCAGCGCATCGCTCTTCCCAACCCGGCGGACAATCACCCCGCTGCCTTCTGAACGCCGGAACCTCGGCGGTCCTCATCGGACGAGATGAGGAAGCGCGGCCAAAAATCACCCCCCGGAATCCCCCCGCCGGACGATTGAACGCTGCCGGCCCTGGTTTATGATGGGCCGGTACGATAGGACTCAAGGAATTATAGAAACCAAGGAGGTCAATATGAAAAAATTCCTGGTCATCGCTTTGGCGATCGTGTGCACGGCGGCCCTCGTTCCGCAGAATCTGTCGGCGGCCGTGGGCATCAAGGGCGGCTTCAACTTTGCCAACATCACGGTGAAGCCGACCTCGTCCGACTTGCCTGTTTTCGACAATCTCACAGGGCTCACAGGCGGCGTTTATTTCTGCCTGAACATCGGATTCATCGGCATCGAGCCCGAAATTCTTTATTCACGGCGCGGCGTCCAGTGGAATTCCGACACGACGAACATCAAGTATGAGCTCGACTACGTCGAAGTGCCGCTGCTCCTCAAGGTCAATATCCTGCGCACGGGCATCGTCCGTCCCGTGATTTTCGCCGGCCCGTCCTTCGGCTACCTTTGGCGGGCAAACGGCAAGTTGACTTCGCCCGACCTGACCGACTCCGCGGACATTCGCGATCAGTTCAAGAAGACCGAGTGGGCCGCTGTCTTCGGCGCCGGGTTCGATTTCAAGCTGCCCGTCATCACTCTCTCGGTCGACGCCCGCTATCATCTGGGCATTACCGACATCAACGCGATGATCGACACAACCGAGACGATCAAGAACAAGGGCTTCACCATCATGGTCGGAATTGGATTCTGAGAGGGCGTGAAGCCGGTTTAAACCGTCTTCGCTTTCTCCGATTCAAAAGGCTCAGTCGGGCGCTTCATTCCGGACGGGATGAAGCGCCCTTTTTTTTGCTCCGGCCTTCCCGGAGTCGGGTTCCACCGGGAATCGGCTGCCCGGCGCCCCGGCCCTAACGGTGACGATTATTCCTTCCAGTTCTTGAAGCCGAAATCAGTTAAAACCAGGGTTTCGACGATCTTATTAGGCTTCGAGTCATCCGTGAGCTGAGAATTGTAGCGGTTTTCAATCTTGACGATGCCGCCGGCCGGGATGTCGGCGCAGAGCCAAACGGTCGAAGTGCCGTTCCAGCCCGACTGGCCCTTGGTTATATCCGCTGCCCGGATGACTTTGCGCACGATTTTCGTGCAGGCGTAGGCCTTCCCGTTGACGGTCACACTTTCCGGCGTCGTCGAAACGATGTCGATCTTGGCGCCCTGGTCAAGGTCGTCTACGGGTTCGAACGGCGTGTTGAAATAGATGATCGACCCGAGGCCGGCGGTTCGGCTGCCGCCCACCGTCATGTAATGGTCGAGCTTTACACCGGTGGCCTGCACGACCGAAACGACCCGCCATTGCACCTGATCCTTAAAGCTCAGGAGCGGTATGGTTTCGTTCCGGCTGTTGAAAACGTATTGGGCCCAATCCCCCTCGCCTGCCTTGGCCAAAGGATGAGCGGCCTGTCCGGCGGCCAGGCATGTCCCCGCAAGCCACAGCCCAAGAAAGGCACCGGTCGCTCTTCTTTTGCTCATGCCCGGACAGTATCCCCAGGCCGCGGCGGTGTCAACCCCTCGAGTCCCCGGCATGAATGCCGGGGCTTGTTCGGGGTTAACCCTGAGCCTCGCTTCTTGTCCCCGCCCTGAAGCTCCAGGGACTCACAGCCGGGGGGTCCTGTTGACTTGAACCCGCAGTCATCAAGAGGCTGCCGAGGGCGGCCTCTTGATGGCGTCCGTGGAATCCCGCGATGGGGATTGAAAGGCGGGGCTTAGCGTCGGCGAACGGGTCAAGGCGCACCCGACGTCTCAAACGAACACCGGGGCGGGGTTGGTTCTTCTAATGCCTGATGGTATAATCAAGTTAAGTCATTTCGGCAGGACGGGATATTCCCGTTAGGAGATGCGATGAAAAAAGGTTTGATCTGGGCCCTCGGGGTTCTGTTGGTTGTCGCCGTAGCGGCCGCCCTCGCGCCGCCGGAAAACGGCAAGATCGTTCTCAAGGCCGGCGATGAGGTTTACGCCTGTAATTGCGGCCCTTCATGCCCGTGCCAAATGATGTCCCGCAACGAAGGCAAGTGCGGCTGCGGCCAGCCGATGGTCAAGGCCAAGGTTAAGTCCGTCGGAGAAGGGACTGCGGTTCTCGTCATCGGGGACAAAGAACAGACTTTTAAGACCGTCGGCAAATACGCCTGTGCGTGCCCCGGCTGCAAATGCGATTCGATCAGCCAAACCGCGGCCAAGTGCACCTGCGGCGTCGATATGGTCAAGGTGGCCAAGTAGGCCGCGAGAGGCGGTTCCCGCGGGCAAGCGCCGTGCACTACGCCGACGGCGCGAATTCGTAATCGAAAGTAACGGGGAATTCTTCAGCGGCGCCGGATTGAAGGGTGATCTGTCCCCGAAGGCCGACAAGCTCCCCGGTTCCGGCGCCGGGGAGAACGGTGCGCTTTGATTTCAAAACACCGTTTTCGAACGTTCCGTCGTGCTCGAGAATAAAGCTCCCGGATTTGCCTCCCAAACGCCCCGTGATCCGTTCCAGACCGTAGATCGTGGCGGACGTTTCGGAATAATAGACTTTGAGCTCCGAGAGGATTCCCTCGCCCTGGAGGTCGCCGCGATAGACCGTCGTGAACGTCCCCTGGGTGAGTTTCGGGCCGTCCTTGATCGCACTGAAAGGTTTCTCTTTTCCGCGCGCGATACGAAGAGTTGCGTTGGCTCGCATGTCGAATCCCCTCCTCATGAGTAAGTTCTTCTAGCCTTCCGAAAAATCATACCCTCCGCGGAAGAACACTGTCAAGGCGCCAATACTGACGGACATTGTTTGCACTTTGGGCTCTCTTGGGCAGGCTCAGAACATCGAGAAAAAGGAGCTGCCTTGTCTATGGCGGCCGATCGAGGCCGTCAGGCCGGGTTCGGCATTTGCCGCGTTTCTTGACACGGCTCGAAGCGCCGGGTAGATTTGAGACAAGCGTTTCGGCGTTCCGTTCGCGCACGCGGCGGCCAATGGTCCGACAGCCGAAGGAATGGCACAGGCTTTCGGCCCGACGAACCCGCGTCACTATTTTTAGGAGAGTGACTTCGTGATCGACCGAGACGCCCTCGAAACGGCCGGAAAATGCCGCCACTACGCCATGTGCAAGATTGATTACCTCGGGACCGGCTTGTGTCCGGCCGCGGAAGCCAGGCCGTACGCAAGCTACTTTCCCCAGGGCCGCATGGACATCTACAAGGCGCTGGGAAGCAACGCGATTCCGGTTACCCAAGGGCTCGTTGACATCGCCGACTCCTGCACGCTGTGCGGGAGCTGCGACAAGCAATGCTACTTCGTCACGGAGCTGCGCGTCGAGCGGGTGATGGAAGCATTGAAAGACTTCGTGGCCGATCACGTGCGGAGCGGCCGGGAGGTCGTCCGGGTCGAGCCGGATGAACGGCTCAGGCAGCTTCAGGCCATTGTCGGGGAAGACTTCGCGACAAACGACCCGGCGAATCTCGTCGCTTACGCCGGCGACCTGTGCCCGATCGCGGAGCCGGCTATGCCCCGTTACGTCGTCCTCCCCAAAACGCGCGACGAGATCGCCGCGATCGTCAAGTTGTGCAGGGCCCACGACCTGTCCTATGTCGCCCGCGGCAACGGCTCGAGCACCATGGGATTCGCCAACGGCAGCGGCTTGATCATCGATATGAACAGGATGAAGGGGATCGTCATCGACCGTGACCGCTGGTGCGCCGTCGTCGATCCGGGCGTCTCCGCCTTCGAGCTCCAGCGCGAGGCCAACCGCCACGGCCTCCGCGCCAACGTCGCCGAGCCCGCCGCCCTGGTCTGCTCGAACCTGATGTGCTCCGGGATCTTCTCGTTGTTCGGCGCGAGCTACGGCACCTGTGCCAGCAACTGCATCAATGCTGAGTTCGTCGACCCCGACGGGAATGTTTTCGACCTCAACCAAGCTGGGACGAGAAACATCTTCAGCTTCAAGAAGGATATCGTCCCCACGCCGGGCATCTGCACCCGGGCCTGGGTGAAGCTCCATCCCATGACCGACGGCGAGGAAGGCGTGTTCGTCCCGTTCGGCAATTTCGACGAGGCCCTCGCCTTCGCTGAAGGGCTTAACCAAAGGGGCGTCGGGTTCGGCATCGGCGTCCTCGGCCCCGAATACATCGCGTCCTTCATGGCGCCGACCAAGGAGCTGGCCAAGCGGCTTAAAAATGTTTTCCCGGACATTCTCGGGATCAATTTTCTCGTTCTCGTCCTGGGCGACCGCACCGCGATCGAGACGGTGAAGAAGTTGGCCGGCGGCAAGGTGATCGACCAGCAGCTTTTTAGAACGCTTCTGCTGGGCTCACCGAACCTCGCCAACCGGGACCTCGTATCGCTGCTGCGGGAGGCCCCAACGGACACGCCGGTCTATGAAATGCTGTGCCGGCCTGAAATGCGGTCCCTGGCGGAGGCCGTGCTCGAACCCTCTCCGCAAAATATTGCGAGGGCCGTCGCCGACGACATGAAGGAATTTTTCGCCAAGCTCTACGAGCGTCCGGAGATGGCCGATCCCGTCTGGCTCAACATGTTCCGCATCCTGAGCTCGCGCATGGGCCGGGAAAAACCCTTCGTCGCCTGCATCGTGTACGCGCCGCTCGACAAAAAGGACCTCATCAACGCCATACTGGACCGCTTCAAACAGGTCGCCGACAGCCACGGCGTCCAAAACGGCTACGGATTCGTGATGCCGCTCGACCTCGGCAAGCGCGCCCTGCTCGAATACGATTACTATTTCGATCCGGCTGATCCGGCCGAGGTCGATAACATCCGCAAAGCTTTGTTCGAAGTCGCGGGGTTCATCATGGAGACCAGCGCGAAGGTGCCCGGCGTCGTTTGGATCCGACACTTGGTCAATCAGGGATTCAGCCGGATGGAGCAGTTCCTTTATATCTGACGGCTGCGGCTGACGGCTCGGAATAATCGACTTTCGTGCTCTATTTCAAGCGAAAGATGCGGGCATCGCCGGGGGCGAAGTCCAGCACACAGAAGTGCTCGTTCTGGTCCGCAGGCCAAACCAAGCGCGCCGGAGATCTATCGCTTTTCGCAACCTCGCGGGCCTCTTTAATGTTCGCGGCGAAGCGCACGAAAACCGTTCGCGAATTCTCGTAATCCCGGTTGACAAGCATGACGTAGGTCGCCGGCCCGTCGGAGAAAATCCCGACGACGAGCGGCGCACCCGACACCCCGACAACCGGCCCGTCACCCGCGAGCGGCTTAGCCCCGTCCGGGACCGGCTCGGAGTGATAAACGGCCTGGGAGTGCCAGCTCAAAATCAGGCTTTCGATGCGCCGGATTTCGGCATTGATTTCGCGGGCCAGCGGATAAGCCGGCCCTGGATTTCCTTGCTTGTCGATGAGCCCGGTTCCGAACTCCTCCGCGCCACCCGGCGTCCCGTAGGTGAAGTACTGAAGGGCCTTCGCCCCGTAGGCAATATCGCTGAAGAGCTGGAGCCGGATATGGCCGGCGGTCGGCGGCGGGTAGTCATAATGCGGGGTGACCAGCGTGAAGGCCCAGAACTCAAGCCCGCGCTCCATCGACATCCGCCGGATGATCTCGAGATTTCGATAATAATCGGAGCGCAGCCCGCTCTTCCGCACGGGATAATGGTCGTAGCTCACGAACGACGGCCGGACCGTCTCCAGGTACCGGGTGACGTGTTCTTCGTAGGTGGGCGTCCCGAGCTGTTGCTCGTTCGCGTAGGTCGGAAAAAGATTGATGTACGAAGGATGATCGGGATCGAGCTCTTTGAGCCGCTTGACGATCGCGCCGAGGCGTTCGAATTTCCCGGCGTTCGGCTCGTCCGTGATGAAGTAGCCGAAGAGAGCCGGGTGGCGCCGGTAATCGTTGACGACACCCGCGAGCCCGTCGAGCGGAAGGGAATTGTCGCCGAGGAGTTTTTCAACGCGACTATCGTAGACCATGAGCTTTAAGCCGGCGGCCCGTGCCAGGTCGAGCGCCTTGAGGTTGATCGCGCGCTCGCCGAACGATGAGAAATTTACAGAAAAGCCGGCGGCCGCTTCTGTGCGGAAAGTTTCAAGCGAAAGCAGTGAGGCTTCAGGTCCAGGCCACGTCATGATGGGCATTCGGCTCGGCATCTTGGCTCCACTTGGCGCTTCACGCGGCCCCTGCGCCGAAGCCAGTGCTGAGAAGATCAGTGCGGCCGCCGTCAGCGCGACCAACGGCGCTGCCTGACGCGAAAGTGTTTTTCGACCCGGCTCACATGACGTCTCAAATCGCCTCATTTCCGTGCCTCCTCCATATTGCGCTTCGGGTCAATCGCTTATTTTCGTGTGAAAACCACTTCCATGATGACTTCGTATCTGTTGGCGGAAACCGGTCGTTCCATTCGTAACAGCAGTTGATCCGAGCCCCATTTGGCGAATGTTTGAACGAGCAGGGTATCATGCCAATTCAGACGCAGCGCGGTTTCGTCGACAAAATCGCACGCCGCCGTCATGAAGGCTCCCGAATCCTCGAACCACCAATAGCGGTAAATTTCCGCCTTGTGGTCCCATCCGAAGATGGCGTGGGCCGACCCTTCACCGCTCTTGGACAAGACGGCATGATAATCGAAATAGACATATTTGCCGCCGAGCGCTTTCCTTATTGTCCCCTCGCCGCTTCCCGAGTCCGCTTCGCCGAAGGAACTGGCGGGGACTTTGTATTCCAGGTTCCAGTCTCCCAGGAGAAACTCAAACTTG
This sequence comes from Candidatus Aminicenantota bacterium, assembly GCA_963727095.1. Classification (GTDB taxonomy): domain Bacteria; phylum Acidobacteriota; class Aminicenantia; order Aminicenantales; family Saccharicenantaceae; genus CAVSEQ01. Next base: position 103,110 of record CAVSEQ010000005.1, read on the forward strand.
TCCATTATGTTAAGCTCGTTATCCATTCGATCCTCCGATTTCGTGGGCGGGCATCCGTCCCGGGACAAGTCCTGTCAGAGTTCTGGACAACGCGGGCCCATCAGAACTCTCTAATCCGGAAGTCCCGCAGTCCACTGCTCAGCCGCCGATCACGACCGTCCAGGGCCGCACCGACCATTCCTTGATCAGACCCGCCTTTACGTACGGATCGTTCTTGGCAAAATTCTCGACGACCGAGCGGCTCTCGGTCTTGAAAACGAGGATCGCCGAGTCCGCGGGATCGGCCAGCGCGCCGGCCATGACGAGCTCGCCCCTGGCGTGGGCGGCGTCGGAGTAGCCAAGGTGTTCGGTACGGAACGGTGCGCGTTTCTCGATGTAGTTGTCGACGGTTGTGTAAATAAGAAGATAATACATCGGCCTCCCCTTCCTTAATCAATAGTCTATTATCTATGCATCATTATCTGTATTTCACCATCGATATTTCGTCACCGGGATTTCACCCCGGCGACCGCCGCTTCGATCAGACGATAGGCGGCACGAAGCGACAGGCCTCCCTGGTCCCTCGCACCAAAGGGAATCGAGGCGATGCCAAGGGCCGCGACCTTGGGATAGGCGAAGATCGTCCGTATGACATCAGCCAGCTCTGCGCTCGTCGGTCCCTGGGGAGCCGTCAACGGATGGCCGCTGACCTCGGCCGGGTCGAGGACGTCCATGTCCACGTGAACGTCGATGACGTCGACCAGGCCGCCGAGCCGCTTCAGCTGACGGTCGACGGCGTCCGTGCCCTTCCGGATGTCGGCGACGGTCAAGTATTCGCAGTCGGACCGATCCAGGAGCTCCTGCTCGAGCGGATCGACATCCCGCAGGCCGCCGAAGACGATATATTTCGTGGGCAGCGCCGGGTCGAGGCCGGCCTTGATCCGCAGCCGGGTCAGGCACATACCTGCGGCGACTGCGACGTCCATGCCGCCGAGCATGCCGCTTAGGCTCGTCTCCGGAGTGTTGAAGTCGGCGTGGGCGTCGAAGTAGACGAACCCCACGCGCAGCGGTTTGAGACCGGTGAGTCCTTCTCTCTGAAGGCTTCGTTCGTCTGGCCCGGGCGGCGTCACGGCCGCCTGGAGATGCTGAAGGCCCGCCAGCATCCCAAGGAGGTCCGTGCAGTTCGTGAGAAGGCCGATGGTCAAACCCTCGCCGATCCTGTTCCTGGCAATAAGCGACCCGATGTGCCTGCTTTCCAAGGCAGCCTTGTTCCACGCGCCGTATTCCGCCTGTTCTTCCTTGGTCAGAGCCACGGTGTCGATGCCCGTGAGCTCGCATCGGAGCTTATCGAGCAACTGGACCAGGCCGCCTTCGGCCATGTACTTCGGACCCTCCGAATCGTTCTTGACGACGGCCACTTTGAGCTCGTCTTGTTCCGGACTTCGAGCCGAGACGGCAAGAAGCGGAAAGGCAATGACGCAGGCCAGGACGGATAGCCCGCAGGAGGAGATGAGATGATTCATGTGTCGCCTCCGGGCATGAGTTCGACGCTTGTGCTGACCATAGTATATTTCTGTCGCGCCGAGTCTGTCCAGCTTCGTTATGAGGCCGGATTTGGTTGACACTTCAGGTCCGTCGCTCACCAGCCTTGACAGCGCATTTTCAAGAGGAGTAAGTTCTGGCGTGGTTCAGCCGGTGGATAAACTTCACCCGGGACGCGCCGGGTTTCTCGCGCTCATTATTGTCGGTTCGGTCCTGACGGCCTTGCGCGCCCAATCGGACTTGGCCCTGGGCTTCAGAAATGTGCCGTCCGACGCCAGGCTCCGCATGTACTGGCGCGTCTTCGGCCCGGCATGGACCCGGCCTGAGATCGACCGGCAACTCGCCATCATCAAAGCGGTCGGGCTCGGCGGCGTCACGGTCTATTTTCTCTACCCCGTCGCACTGGATGATCCGGGCCGTGGAATTGTCAATGAACGGTTCGGTTCGCCGGAATTCCTGCGGGACTTCGGGTACGCGGCGCGCAAAGCCGCGTCGCTCGGCTTGCGCTTTTCCGTGAACGGTGGAACCGGCTGGCCGTACGGCGGCCCGACTGTGACACCCTATGACGCGGCGCAGCGGCTGCGGGAGGTTCGCGTCGCGGCGGGAAAAGATCCCGAGGAAGCCCTCCGTCTGGCCGAGGGCGAGCATCTCGTCGCCGCGTTTGTCGATGGACGCGACATGACCGCGACGGTTCTGAATCGCCGGCCGACCGATCGGCTGACCGGCGAACTCCGCGCTTACATCAGCGGCCCGACCGGAATGCAGGTGAAGCGTGCATCCTTCGGGGGCGAGGGCGCGGTTCTCAACCATTATGATGCTTCCAGGCTCACGAAGTGGCTCGAGACGTGTGTGAAGCCGCTCCTCGATGCAGCGCCGGGGAAGGTTGAGGGAATCGGCTGCGACAGTCTCGAGGTCTACCACTCGAATTGGACCGACGACCTGCCGCAGGAATTTAAGAAGCGCCGTGGTTACGACATCATTCCCCACTTACCCGAACTCTTCGACGACGCCGCAGCCACAAGCCGGGGTCTTCGTTTCGACTTCTGGCGCACGCTCGCGGAATTAACAGAGGAACGATTCACCCGCACTCTCGGCCAATGGTGTGACAGGCATGGCGTGAAACTGGAGATGGAGCCGTACGGCTCCCCGCCGAATCCCATGACCGCGGCCGCGAACATCGCAATCCCGACGGGGGAGCATTACGAGTGGAAGGGCTTCGCCGTCCAGCGCTACGTTGCGTCTATGGCGCATATCAACGGCAAACCGGTCATCGGCGCCGAGGCTTGGACCTGGGCCGGGCTTCCGAACCGTCTGGGCGACAGTCTGAGCGATATCAAGCTCGTGAGCGACATGACGTTTCTTCTCGGCGCCAATGACCTGACGGGCGTCGATTTTCCGTATTCTCCCGAGTCGGCGGGGTCGCCGGGCTGGATGCCGTATTACGGACCTGTCATGGGCGTCGCCAACCCGCAGTGGAAGTTTTTCCCGGCGCTCGCCGCTTACTTGAACCGGTGCCAATGGATGCTCCGCCAGGGCGAGCCGGTGCGCAAGATCGGCGTCTATCTTCCCGTCGAAGACGCTTTCTCGGCCGGGCAGTTGGACCAGATGCTTTTGGATTTCGCCGTCCGCGATCGCCTGGCGACCGGCCATCCGACGAGCGAATTCGGCCTCAAGAACGGGCTCGTGCACCATTCCGATCTTCTCCACGGGCTCATCCGGGCAGGATACGACTTCGACGGGCTGGATTTCTGGGCCGTAACACGCCTGGGCCGGACAAAGGGCGCTCGTCTCGAGGTCGGAAAGGCCGCCTATGAGGCAATCGTCCTTCCCAACTTGGAGTTGATGGAAACGGACGCCATGGAACGGATCGCCGCCTTCTGCCAAGCCGGCGGGACCGTCGTGGCCAGCGGACGGCTTCCCGGCCAGGCGCCGGGCTTCGGGCGCGAGGGCGATGGCGAAAAGCTCCTTCGGCTGCTGGCTGACGTGTTCGGTCCGAACCCGATCCCCGGCCGGCCGCATCCGTGCGGACGAGGTCGCGGAATATTTGTCGCCACGGCGGGCGATGCGGCTCCGGCGCTGGAGAGATTTGTTGTATCCAACGTCATATTCACGCCCCGTCCCGAAACCGTCGGATTTGTCCATCGCCGGGTGGTCGGCAGGGACATTTATTTCTTCGCCAATGTCGGACCGGACGATGTCCGGCTTAACGTGGAATTTCCCGGAGGACCGCGACGCATAGAGATCTGGGACGCGATGGACGGAACGATCCGTCTGGCCGCTGCGTGGGGCTCCAAGATCGAGATCGCGATTCCTGCCCGCGGCTCGATTTTTGTGGTGGCCGGAGGTGAGACACCTGACGCTCTTCCTCCACATGCGTCTGTCGACGCAGGAACGGCATTCGCCACAGCCATCGACAAAAGTGGCCAGCCTGGATCAGCAGGCTCAGCCGTGCCGGCTCGAGAGTCTAAATCCGGCACGCCCTCGTTTGCTCATGGTCGGACTACTGATCTCGAACGCATTGACCTGAATCTCGGCTGGAGCTTGACCTTCGAGGGGCCTGACGCACCGCCTCCGGCAAAGTTGCAGACTTTAATGTCGTGGACGGAACTTCCGGGCGGGCGGTTCTTTTCGGGCTCGGGGATCTATCGGGCGAGCTTCGACTGGCCGGGCCCGGTTCATGATCGCTGTGTTCTTCGATTCGAACAAATCCGCGAGGCCGCGGAGGTGAAGCTTAACGGTCGCGTGCTCGGCGTCCTTTTTAATCCCCCGTGGGCCGTCGACATCGCCGGAGCCCTGCGGCAAGGCCGGAACGATTTCGAGATCACCGTCGTCAACCTTTCGCTCAACCGCTTCCTTGGGCTTCCGGACGAGGACTTGGGCCCCCTGCGAGCTCGATTCGGCGTGCGGTTTTCGGCGCCGGAAGAGAAAAAGGTCGTGAGCGAGCCCTGGCCATCAGGTCTAATCGGCCGGGTTTGGCTCGAATTCCAGCCCGGCCTTAAGTAGGACAGAATCCTTCCGGGCATCGATGCCGGCATCTTATGAACAATGTCGAGAGGTGCTATACTTGGCGCTCGTGCAGAATCGCGAACGCGAATGGAGGAGAGAACCATGGGCAAACCGGATGAAACCAGGGGAAAGGGTCTGACACGGCGGGACTTTATCAAGACATCCGCGGCAGGAGCCGCCGGGATTTTGGCAGTGGGCGCTGCGGCATCTCCACATTCTGTTGATGCGGCCTTCCGTGGCCCTGCGCTCTCCCCTTCCCCGCGCCGAAAACGCTACGCCATTGTCGGCACAGGCGGGCGCCATTACATGTACCACGATGCAATCCTAGGGCGATTCGCCTCAACGTCGGAGCTTGTCGGCCTGTGCGATATCAACGCCGGGCGCGTCAAACTTTCGCAAGACCGGGCCCGCGCCAAAACCGGTCGGACCATCCCCGGCTATGCGGCCGCCGACTTCGACCGGATGATCTCCGAAACCAAGCCGGACGTGGTCATCGTCACGACCGTGGACTCTTTCCACCACGAATATATATGCCGGACCCTCGAACTCGGCGTCGATGCCGTCAGCGAAAAGCCGATGACCAACCAGGCTGAGAGATGCCGCCAGGTCCTCGACACGCTCAAGAAGACCGGCCGCCGCCTCCGCGTGACGTTCAACTACCGCTACTCACCGCCCCGGACGCAGGTCAAGGACCTCCTCATGAGCGGCGTCATCGGCGACATTCTCTCCGTGGATTTCCATTGGATGCTCAACACCTCGCACGGCACGGACTATTTCCGGCGCTGGCACAGCCAGAAGAAGTTTTCCAACGGCCTCATGTGCCATAAGGCCACTCACCATTTCGACCTCGTCAACTGGTGGCTGTCGGCCATCCCGGTTTCGGTGCACGCAACCGGCAAGCGCGAATTCTACACGCCGCAAATGGCCCGCCGCCTCGGCTTGCAGAGCTCGCACGAGCGCTGCCACACGTGCCCGGAGAAGACGGCGTGCGCCTTCGAGCTCAACATCGCCGCCAATCCCGAACTCAAGGCCCTTTATCTCGACAATGAAAAGTACGACGGCTATTTCCGCGACCGCTGCGTCTTCCGTCCGGAGATCGACATCGAGGATACGATGAACGTCCTCGTCGGCTACGACAACAATGTCACACTGTGCTACTCGGTCAACGCGTTCAACGCCTGGGAGGGCTACGTCATCGCCTTCAACGGGACCAAGGGCCGGCTCGAACACAAGGCCGAGGAGTCGGTCTACGTCAGCGGCGACGGCAGCGTGCCGGGTGCGCTCAAAGCCGACGGGACGTATATCCGCATCTATCCGCTTCGCGAACCCGCGTACTCGGTCGATGTCTGGACAGGGGCCGGCGGACACGGCGGCGGCGATGACGTCCTGCTCGACGACATCTTCGGCGCCGAGCCCAAGCCCGACAAATATATGCGCGCGGCCGACCATCGCTCGGGCGCGTATGGCTGCCTCATCGGCATCGCCGCAAATGTCTGCTTCAAGACAGGCCAGCCCGTAAAGATCGGGGACTTGGCGCCCGAGGTCGGCTATCCGGATTACCCGGCCATGCCGAAGCGGACTGATCCCGTGCCGATGCCGAAAAAGTAGCGGCGCTGGAGTGCTCGGATTCCCAGCCCCCTTTCGCTAATCGTTTTGATGGAAGCCGCGCTCAGCGCGTTTTGACCGCGTAGCCCAGATACATGACGGCCGTGCTGCGGCCTTCAACGAGTTGGATTCGGCTGCTGAGGTCCCGGTACGTCCATTCTCCCTTGGCCCTCTTGCGAAGAAAGGAGAGGACCCTCGGGATGGGCACATTCGGCTTCACTCCCCGGTGCTCTTTCCATTCGAGACCGTTGGTCCTCAGCAGCAATTTCAGTTCGCGGGGCTTGATGAACATCTCCCAGACGTGGAGGTTTGCGGGCATGAAGGCCCAGCGCTTCCATGTCTGACAAACTTTGGTAGCCACGAGTTTGCTGATCCAGGTCCGGTTGATGGTGTCGTAAATGAATACGCCGCCGGGTTTCAGGACGCGGGCGATTTCGGCGACGACTTTCGGCAGATCCCGCACGTGTTCGAGGACGTCGCAGCAGAAGACGGCATCGAAAGCGCCGTCGGGATAAGGGAGTGATTCGCCGCTCCCCTGCTCATAGCGGATCGCCAGCCCCGCCGCCGCAGCATGCTCGGCAGCGGCTTTGATGGAACGTTCGGAGGGGTCGACGCCCGTCATGCCGAAGCCCATCCGGGCGATCTCTTCGCTGATGTAGCCCCCACCGCTGCCGACTTCAAGTGCCTTCCGTCCTTTCGGGTCGATCTTGAGCACGTCGAACAGGACTTTTTTCGCATACCCGACGCGGACGGGATTGAAGGCCACTTTCATCTGATAAAACGCCGAATCGGGCTGCCACCACGTTTCGCTTTCAACGCTATAAACGCTATTGTCGATGCGGTCGTAAACTTCTTGTGGGACTTTCCGCAGGCGGCTGTGAGGCATCTAATTCCCTTGATCTAATGTATCGCAGACGGTAGGGCACGGCAAGCGGCATCGTGCGTGAATATCCGGGCAGACTGGTAAGACCTTATGCAGAAAAGATCTGACGCCTTGACACGTCGTGAGAGCCGCTTTAGATTAAAGACATCCTCATCTGTGGGAACGAATATGTCCGGCAAGAGGAGAAAAGCATGAATGGTGTGAAGCTTTGTCTGGTGGTTTGCCTGGTTATCGCGATCCCGGCGTCCGTCATTTCCGGGCAGCAAAAGCCATACCCCGTCGTGACGGAGGTCAAGGACGGCGTCAGGATCGTGACCAACCCCGACTTTCCGAAGGACGGGCGCTACAGCGCCAAGCTGACCGTCGAGATGTCCTGCGGCGAAGAAGGGGGGCCGCAGGCCGGCGTTCTGAATAAGCCGCTTCGGCTCGACGTCGACGATCAAGGCAATGTTTACGTCATGGATTACGGCGACGTCAATATCAAAGTCTATGACGGCCAGGGACATTTTCTCCGCGCCTTCGGCCGGCAGGGCCAGGGGCCGGGAGATTTCGGAGGCGTGGTATTTTTTAATCTGATGACGGGCGGCCGGATTTGCGTGCTCGACATGATGCAACACCGCATCATCATTATGACGAATGACGGACGGTACGTCTCGGGTTTTACTCTTGATGGATTCTTCCGATCCTTGGCGGCTGACGCGCAGGACCGACTGTTCATTGGAAAATGGAGTACCACAAAGGAAATGGACAAACTTTCGACCGATTTTCAGGAAATCCCTTACGTCACGAGCATCTACCGCGCTGACGCGTCGGGAAAGGAACTCGTCCATCTCACGGATTTTCTTGGAGAATCCATTATCATGAAATCGTCGGGCGCCGGCGCAATTTCGGGACGCACGGGAAGAGGCTACATGATCGTCTGGAACATCAGCCGAGAAGGCAAGCTCTACGGGGGATGTAACGGCGACTACAGTCTCGGCGTTTTTGGGCCGGACGGCAAAAAAGAATTCGCTTTCGGCCGCCGGTTTACTCCTGTCAAGAACGTGCAATTCAAAGGCATGGTCGGGCAGAAGAAAACCATGCCCGCGTACCAGTCCATCGTGATAGACGAAGCCGGAAATCTCTGGATCGAGATTACCCAGGCCGACGACGCCAAAGGTGTCGTGTATGACGTCTTTTCACCAGACGGCATCTACCTCAAGCAGGTCGCGATCGAACAGAAGATCGACCGATTTAAGAACGGGAAGATCTACAGCATCGTCCAACCGGAAGAAGGTTATCCTTCCATCAAACGGTACAAGTTGGAGCTTATTCCGAGCAACCTATAAATACCGCCGTAAGCCATAGAGCGACCGCCGCAGGGGTGTTTCCCGGAGGAAGGCGTGGAAAGGCCGAGCGGGCAGGGGGTCCTGGGACCCTTCCCCCAGGAGGCGTCCCTTTAGGACGAGCAAGGCCTTTCCCCGAGCGGGTTTGACTCGCCGGGGCAAACCCGCGACCTGACGGAGGGAACACCCCGAGAGCGGGCGCGAAAAGGGCCCCTAATGCCGAGTGATAAGTAGATGGCATCCTAAGCGCTGGCCCCACGGAGAGCAAGCCCGCGGACTTCGGCCTGGTCTGATAAAAAAAGGGCGGACTCCCCTTCCCTATCGGGGCGTCCGCCCTTACCAAAATCAACCAAAGAACGAAAGTGACGTCCTTTAGGGGCGGCGACGAAGACCGCCCGTAAGCCCCCGTAGCGGAGGGGGACGAGGGAGCGATAGCGCGGGGGCCAAGGGTGGTCTTCGTCATCGCCCCGAGTCTGGCTGCGCCGCTTTCCTCAATTACCGGTCGGCGTAAGCGAAAACCGTCAAGAAGCCGTGCTGGCTGATCTTGGCGATGAGCTCGCCGGAAACTTTCTCCACGCTGTCGCTTGTCTGATGATAATCCGCCGTCATAGCCGCCATGTAGTAGACGAACGGCTTTTTGACCGACGCGAATGACGCGTGATCGGAACCGCCGCTGCCGACGCCGAGGGGGCTCGGGCGGAAGGCCAGGTCGAGCCCGATGTAGTTGTTCATCTCGCGGGCGATGTCGGCAAAGGGTGTGCCTTCGGTCAGGCTGACCGTGACAAACCAAGGCGCGCGGACTTTCTTGATGATCTCTTCCGCGCCCGGCACGTTGTACATCCGCAGCGAGCGGGTCAAGGTTTCGGTGTCAAACGGGCGGCTGATCATGTCGTAGTTGAGATAGCCGACGGTTTTGTCGAGCGGGAAAATGGGGTTCTCGACATAGTAGCGGGAGCCGAGCAGACCCTCTTCCTCACCCGTCCACAGCGCAAACACGATCGAGCGCTTCGGCTTGACCGGGCTGGCGGCGATGGCCTTGGCGATGTTGAGAACGCCCACGCTGCCGGAACCGTTGTCGTCGGCGCCGTTGTAAATGTAATCCTCCCACCGGCCGAGGTGGTCATAGTGGGCGCCCACGACGAAGTACTCGTCTTTGAGCTTGGGATCCGAGCCCTCGATGATGCCGAGGACGTTGGTGCCGCGGACAAGCTGCGTTTTGGCCGTCGTGGCGACGGTCACCTTCGCGCCGGGAATGTCCATGGAAGCGGGCTTGTAGGTCGTCTCGATCTTCGCCTTGAGGTCGTCAATCGTCTGGCCGAGGCCGTCGAGCAATAAGTTGGCCATCTCACGCGTGATATTGATGGTCGTTGCACTCCCCTGGCCCATCTGGGGCATCGTGTCGCCGGGGATGGACAGGCGGTAACGGGGCTTGTTGATGATCGGCCGCTCATCGTTCGGCTTTCGTACCGTCGAGAGCGCCTTGAAAATGTCGGCGTCCTTGCCTGTATTTTGGATCTGGATGATGGCCGCCGGACCAAGCTTGGCGATTTCCGTGGCCTTGTTGAACCGGCCCGGACCGCCGCGGCGCTCCATCATCATCATCATGTTGCCGGGACCCGACGGAAAGTACTTGTCCTTAAGCTCTTTGTTCGTGTTGAACGGGGACTTGGGATCGTTCTTGCCGGGCGCCTCGGTCAGCATCAGGACGATTTTGCCTTTCAGGTTGAGGCCCTTGAGTTCGTCCCACTTAATCGAGGGTTCGGTGATGCCGTAGCCGACGAAGACCACGGGGGCGCTGAGGGTTTCGGACGCGGCCATGCCGGGCTGCATGAAGTCCAAGCCGCCCTGGTACGTGTGCGTCTTAAGGGCGCCGCCCTTGTTGACCTCGATCGTGACCGTGGACTGGACGTCGGTAACCTGTTTCAGCCCGAACTCCTGGAAATAGGTCCGCTGGGGAGGGTTGGTCTGGGCCGGGGGCTGGCCGCCGCCCATCCGGAAGCCACCGCCGAAACTCGGCATGTCGCCGGCCGGCTGGACGCCCCACATTTTGAGCAGCGAGGCGGCATATTCGGCGGCGATGGTGAATCCCCGGGTCGCGGTTTCGCGGCCTTCCATCGAATCGGACGCCACAAACGTCAGCATCGCCAACGTATCCTTGGCGGTGATGGCCTCCAATCCCGGTTTGTACTTGTCCGGCGCCGGCTGGGGCTTATCGACGAGGCTCAGCGCCTTTTGGACGTCCTCCGGCTTCATCTGCTGTTGCTGCGGCGGGGTTTGGGCCCGGCCGACGATCAGCAGGGTGAAGAGGAGCACGGCAATCCATGCGTTTCTTTTCACTCCGACCTCCTTTGGAATTTAGACATAGCTAAAGATGTAGCTAAGATGCTTTAGACGATGCGGCAGCCGTTTTCTTCCGTTTTTCCGACATTCCGGGCCAAGCCCGGCTCTGCGCTTATCGCGTATCGGCGGCTCCGCTAGCCTCTCCGCGGGGGCAATACCTACCCTCGGTCCCGGGGCCACATTTCGAGCCCGCTCTCGGGGTGCTCCCTCCGGCAGGGAGTGGAGTCTTCGGAGTGACCAGCATAAGTGAGGCGGAGTGACTCGGCGCCTCACTTGCGGGAAATATCCGAAAAGAGTTTTCGGGTTCTTGTGTATAGCGGGTTTGCCCCCGCGAGTCAAACCCGCTCGAGTTCCGGCCTCGCTCGGCGGCAGTGAGCCTACCCTTGGCCCCCGCGCTGCCGCTCCCCCGGGAACCAGTCCCGTCGGTTCCCCCGTCGCCAGGCGCCGGGACCCCCTCCGCTACGGGGGCTTACGGGTAGGCCTCACCGCCGCCGTGATTAGCAGTCGTGCCACCACTGCAGCAAAGCTGCGGTAGTGCTGGTCGCGTCTTAGAATCCGCTCCCTGCCGTTCGGCCTTCACACGCCCTCCTCCGGGAAACACCCCTGCGGCGGGCGAAACGCTCACGGGTATGCATCACCTCCACAACCGCGACGCATGAGCACGGCGCAGAGGCTTACCTCAGTGCCGCGGATTCGTAGCTGCAATAACTGCACAAGTCCGCGGCGCAGAGGCTTACCTCAGTGCCGCTGCGCCGCCGCCACGATGATGCCGCACGAGCACGGCGCAGAGGCTTGCCTCAGTGCCGCGGAGCCGTAGTAACAACAACAGAACAGGTCCGCGGCGCCAGCCGGACTTTAACCGGCAGCTTGTCCGTCGTATCGGCCTCGAAAGGCCGGAGGATTACGACGGTCTGGCCTTCTCCGCCGGCCCATGTCACGACCGCAGTTTCCTCCTGGTTCCCATAGTTCACGACCACGCAGGCTTTGCCGGGTTTGTCCATGCCCTCGAAGACGGAATACCTTACGTCCGGATCCCCCTTCACGTCGGCGCCCAGCGTGTCGCGGAACCGCCCGTGGAAAAGAAGGTCCTTGTATTTGCTCCTCATCCGGATGAGTTCCTGGACGTACCGGGAGAGCGGCCGGGTCAGCGGTTCGTCCATGGAGTCGTTGTAGTGGCGCGGCTGCATCGCCCAGACCAGTCCGTACCTCATTCCGTTGTTCATGACATTGAAATCGCCCGGACTCTCGGCGCAGATCGTCGACATCCATTCAGGAAACGTATATCGCAGGACAGGCGAGTTCATGTCGATATCCCCCATCCGCAAATACGAGACGTCGACCACTGGAAATGACCGGTCCCACAGGATCTCCGAGGCCAGTGCAAACTCCGGGTTCACCGCGCGGCATTGCCGGACGACGTCGTCAAGCGTTGAAAGAAGTTCCTGGGTAAAAGACTTATCGGGGGACGTGGGAAGTGCGGGGTTGAAATCCAGGAAGGCCACGGCGTTCGTCTTGTCCAGCTGAAATCCGTCGGCGCCGTCCTTGACCAGTTGAACGAACTGGTCGATGAGGTACTTGCGGAAATCCGGATGAGCCGGGCTGACCACGGTCATGTTCGAGTTGGTCAGGCCCATGCGGGCGCTGATCGTTCCTTCGCCCCAGCCCATGAGAGGCAGGTCCGCCGCCCACCGGCCGTGGATGGCGTAACGGCTCAACTTGTCCCGAAATATCGGCGCGGCCGTATCCGCGAATTGGACGTTCGCAAAGATCAGTGGGTGCACACCGAGCTTCTTCATATCGGCCAGCGCCTGCCGGAATTCCGCGGGCGTGCCGAGCCGCGGGTCGGGTTGGTACTGCGGATAGCCGCGGTCGATGCCGCCGATGTCCCAGCCGAGGATTTCGAAAGTCGTTACGCCGTATTTTTTCGCGCCGGCGGCCAGCTTCGGCAGGTCCTTAAATCTCCAAACGGCAACGTCCTCGGAGTTGGAAATGATGACCGACTGCCAGGCCATTTCCTTGCGGAGCCACGACGGCTCGCGCTTGACGTTGAAATGTTTATCAAACCAGGCACGATAGAGAGCGCTTCCCTCGTGCCAATCGCCTTGGTGGACTTGCAGGACGACCGGGCCGGAAGCGAATGTGCCGTGTTTGAGATACGGAAATTTCAGCCAGCCCATCGTTAGGCCGATCGGTTCCCCGGCCGGAACGTCGGCAGTGGTCGGCCAATTGCTCCCGACGGCCGCACTCTTGCTGAAAGGGCGAAGCTCAAAGGTGAGCCCCGTCAACCGCGATTCAGGATCATGGTTCCCGTAATAAAGGCCCACGCCGGCCTTGCGGTTGAAGAACTCGATCCAGCCCATCTGCACGGAACCGGGATAGAGGAAGCCCGCCGCATCATAACGAATGCCCAGATTCCCGCCTCCATAGCCCCCGGCCCGGAAGTTCGTGAAGAGGCCCGGCGCGGCGTTCGAGTTCCAGCTCGGAACAAGGGACTCGGTATCAAGCCGATTGACCAGTCCCTGCTGCCCGCCGACGATGGCGAACAAAACCTCGGCGAGGGGCAGGTCCGTCGGATTATCGACGTCGACGGAGAACTCGAGGCCGCCTTCGACGGCGCGGATGCTGTACCGGACCTTGACGCCGATCGTCTCCCGGGCGTTGCTCAGCGAGTCGTAAGTGCAGGTCACGCCGCCCCCCGCCTCCTCGATGCTCGAGACGCGCTGATCGCGGCTGTTGAAGTAGTTGGCCTCATACCCCGGGCGCGGAAGAAGGATCCGGAAGTTTTCTCCCAGGCGCGCTTCGCGGATGATCTCGACATGAGGGTTCTTCCAGGTGAGGCCGACGAGGTCGCCGGTCTGCCCGTCGAGATGAAGCAAGCACAGAGGCGTTTCGATGGAACGAGCCGCCCGCTCGGCGGGGGCACGTCCACCGGCGGCATAGAGCACCGCTCCCGTCACCAGCAGGAGCGCAAGAGTTAATCCGACAGCCGAGCGGAGATGCGGCCGGGCTTGACGCACCGTTGAGACGCGATGAATTTCCGAATCCGCGCCTTCTGAAACCGCGTACCACGCACAGAAACGAAAATGGGAAATGAGTTTGTCAAGCTTCATGGCTATTCCTCCCGCAGGCATCGTGAGCAAGAACGCTCACCTTGGAGAGATAATATCTCTGCCTGCGGCGCCGAATCAAGGAACTAGTGGTAGAGCCATGCAAGCGAAGACGCGGCTCTCTCAAGCGGCGATGGGAAGCGATGATGGGGATATGTACCTGAGGTACGTGTCCCCACGCTCCCTCAGACGCTCTTCCGCAAAGCCCTGCGAAGAGCCTCAGCCAGTTCCCGCTTGGCGATGGGTTTCATCAGGAACTCCCGGATGCCGATTTCTTGCGCCGCGGCGCGTGAAACGGTTTCGCTGTACCCGCTGCACAGGACGACGGGGAGGTCCGGGCGCACCCTGAGAAGCCGGGCCGCCAGCTGTATCCCCGTCAGGCCGGGCATGGTCTGATCCGTGACAACAATATCGAATGCTTGTGGATTCTTCAAAAAAAGCTCAAGCGCATCGGCGGCCGAGGAAAACGTCGTGACGTTATAGCCAAGACGGTTCAAGACCGCCGCGCCGAGCTCGGCGACAGCCGCCTCATCGTCGATAAAGAGAACGCGCTCCGTGCCGCCGGGGATCGAACTCCAGCCCACCTCTTCTCTGCTCGCCTCTTCCGATGCTTGGAAACTGGGAAGATAAATGGTAAACGTCGTCCCCTTCTTTGGGCTGCTTGAAACGCGGATCCCCCCGCTCAGCCTTTTTACGATGCCATAGACGACATACAGGCCAAGGCCCGTCCCTTCTCCGTAGGGTTTTGTCGTGAAGAAGGGCTCGAATATCCGCTTCAGAACCTCGGGCGTCATTCCGCGTCCGGTGTCCTTGACAGACAGAGCCAGGTAGTCGCCCGGCGCCATGTCGGGATCGGGCACGGTCTGCTCAGCCCGGAATGTAACATTGCGCAGTGTGATCTCGAGCTGCCCGCCCTGTTCGCGCATAGCGTGGGCGGCGTTGGTGCCGAGGTTCAGGATCACCTGCTGGATCTCTGAGGGGTCGCTCCGAATAATGTCGGGTTGCGCCGCGGCGTGCACTTTCATCTCAACTGTCGCCGGAAGAGAGGCACGCAACAGCTCGAACGTTTCCTCCAGCAGCGGTGTGAGGGCCGTCGGCTTGCTTTCCTTCTCCGGTCGGCGGGTGAACGTGAGGACCCGCTTCACGAGATCCCGGCCGCGGAACGTGGCCTTGAGGATCTGCTCGATAAAGGTGCGCGCGGGATGGCTTTTGGATGTCTCCTCCTGCGCCATTTCGGCGTTGCCCAGGATCGCGGCCAGAATATTATTGAAATCGTGAGCGATGCCGCTGGCGAGTGTACCGACGGATTCCATTTTCTGGGCACGACGAAGGCCGTCTTCGAGCCGCACCTTTTCGTCCTCGGCGCGTCCGCGTTCGATAATATCCGCCGCCTGACGGGCCAGAATATCGAGGAACCGAAATTCTCGCTCGGCCGGGGAGTGCACGCGGGCGCCGTAGGTTGAGATCACCCCGACGAGGTGGCCGGACCCGCTGACGAGGGGCGTCGCCTGGCAGGAGCGAACCCCTTCCTCCCGCAGGCGCTCCAGTGAATCTCCGCCTATGGTGTGGTCGAGGAAAACGTCTTCAACGACCACCCGGGTCTTCTTCTGCATCGCCGCGCCGCAGGCCGGGACGCCTTCCTCCGCGGAATCGAAGAAATCCAGGAAGCGCCCGCCGAAACCATGGTGGGCCATAAACTTCAGCCTCGCCGTCGATGAGTCCACAAGCTGCACGGCCCCCTTGTCGGCACGGCTGATGATGACCGCCGCATCGACCAGTTCCTGAAGAAGCGATTGGACATACCCGCGCTCGATATACCGGGCGCTGAGCTGGCGGAGGACGTTCATGTCGCGAACCTCTTCGTCCAACCGCTCGGTCTGCAACTTCAGCTCCTGTGTTCTCTCCTGGACGAGCTGTTCGAGATTTTCGCGGTAGGTCTTGAGCTCCTCCTCCATCCGTTTCTTATCGGTGATATCTTGGAGCGTGATAACCCCGGAAAAACTCGCCCCGGCCTCATGGTGCACGGGCGCCGCGTTGATGGAAAGGACGCCTGTGGTTCCGTCCTCACGAAAGTACCTCATCTCTTCCTCGACCACGGTCACTTGTCCGGTCAGTGCGCGGGAAAGGGGCATTTCCTGAGGTTCGTAAGGACGGCCGTTGGGGTGATAAGCTTTAAAGCCTTGGTATTCCGGGGCGGACGGATCCTTGGCGGCCTGCTCCCGAATCCGCGAGGCCTGTTCGTTGGCATAGACAATTCGTCCTGAAGGGGCTTCGGCGATCATAACGCCGACGGGCATCTGTCGCAGCACATTGTCCAGATGTGTCCGTTCAATCGAAAGCTGCTTAGCCGTTTCCTTCAGCTCAGCCGTGCGATTTTCGACAAGCTGCTCCAGTTTCTTCTGGTATTCAAGCAACGCATCCCTGGCTTCATTACGTTCTTTAAGCGAAAACGCGAGGACGAGCAGCGCGGCCCCGCCCACGGCACGGTTGACGGCATCGACAAACCGGATCGATTCCCCTGAGGGGATGAGCGGAGAGACAAAAAAGCCGAGCAGTATTAAAAGGGAAATCCCCAAAGCGAAAGGCAAGAGACGGGCACCGCGCGGCGGCCGGGCGACGACGAGGAGAGGGATAACATAGAGAAACCAAACGGCATAAAAAAGCGGCAAGGCCCAATCGAGCACGAAAATGGCCGCTACGAGCGCAAAAGCTAAAATAAGGGCACGGCGAGTTGTCTTGTCCATGACGCACCTGCCTCAGTGTCGAAGTGATCCGATCGTCATATCCATACTATTATAGTGCCCGGCACGCTGAAGACGTGCTGCCCGAAGATGCGAACCACCGCCTGAGGACTCCTCTCTTTATTAACCCGGGCCGAACTCTTACGGTTGCAGGCGGGGCAGACGGATCGCGTGTTCGGCACCTCCTTCATCGCGAATAGCGCGTGCAACATATCGCACCGGAGAAGCGCTCGACGAGGGCGTTTGATCCGGCCTTGCCTCGCCGTTATAATGGTTCAGATTACAGCAAAAGGAGGCTTACATGTCTAGAGTCGTTCATTTCGAGATCGGGATCGACAACCCCCAGCGGGCCATCAAGTTTTACACGGAGGTCTTCGGCTGGAAAATCGACCAATGGCAGACTCCCCAGGGACCGATGGACTATTGGCTGGTTACGACCGGAAAAAAGCGGGAGATGGGAATCGACGGCGCTCTGGCGCCGCGCAGCAACTACCCCCAACCGGTCGTCAACACCATTTCAGTGCCGTCGGTCGATGAGTACATGACGAAGATCAAGGCCGCGGGCGGGCAAGTCCTCACGGAGAAGATGCCCATTCCGACCATCGGTTGGTTCGCGACCTGCAAGGATTCCGAAGGCAACATCTTCGGGATCTTGGAGAACGACCCGAAGGCGCATTGAGATCCCGGCTACATCCGGCTGCCGCCCCCGACAAACAGCACCTGCCCGGTGATCCAATCCGCCTGCCGGGAGGCGAGGAAAACGACCGCCGAAGCGATGTCGTCGGGCGTCCCGATGCGGCGCAGCGGATAGGTCCGGGCGATGGCATCCGCGGCGTCCTTTGTCAGCCAGCCGGTCTGGACAGCCCCGGGAGAAACGACGTTTGCCGTAATCCCGTAAGGGCCCAGCTCGTGTGCGGCCGCCCTCGCGTAGCTTTCGCCGGCATACTTGCTGGCGCCGTATGAGACGCTCCAGCCATGGCCCGAAGCTCCGTCCGTACTGATGTTGACGATACGTCCCCAGCTCGCTTTCCTGGCGATATGCCTTCGCGCGAATTCGGCCGTCAGCAGAGCGGCGGCTCGGCAGTTGACTGCAAAATGTTCATCGTGGGAGGCGGCCGACAACGTTCGGACGGAATAATCGCCTCCCATCACACCATTCGTGGGCAGTTCCGCCGGCGGCAGGAATGAGTCGGGCCGGTCGTGAGCGGCGTTGTTGACCAGAACATCGACCTTTCCGAACGCTTCCTCCGCCTCGTCCATCAGCCGGGGAATGTTGTCGGGGTCGGATAGGTCCGCTTCACGGGCTTGGTACCGCGCTCCAAGCCCACGAATCGTGCTAAGGACGGCTTGTGCATCCTGCCCGAGGATCCTGTAATAGCGGCACGGGCCCGGTTCATCCGCCGTGTCGACGGCCTGCGGGCCTATCGCGCCATGCTTTTCGGGCGAGAGCCGCATATAAGTAAGGAAAACGTCCGCTCCTTCGCGGGCGAAGGCAACGGCCGTGGCCGCGCCAATGCCGTGATTCGCGCCTGTGATAAGGGCCACCTTGCCCTTGAGTCCGGTATCCACCATGGTTTCCTCCCTTTCAAGAAACGGAAATCAACGAAAACGCATCCGGAATGCCCGGACGGGCGACCAATGGGAGAAGTTCGAGAGCGGGTTATTTCATGGTTGGCGGCTTCTGGGAAAAACTATAGCCCAGGAAAAAAACGATGTCAATCCTCGGGGAAAAAGGCTGCTTCGCGCCATCCCGCAGCGGCCCATTTGTTCCTGATTAAGGGTTTACTTTTCCCGGGGCTGTCATATAATCAGGGCATCACGTGCTTGTCCCGTTCGGGGGAACGGAGGGAGACGATGGGCAGCGAAATCATCGACATGCACATTCACTTCGGGGCGCCGAACGACCCGGCCAGCGGATGCTATTGGTCGCACGCGTTCGAAGAGGGCCTCGCGTATTACGCCTTTCGTCTTGTGGCCGGTCTTCCTTTCGGCGCGCTCGACATCGAGCGGGTGAAGAAACGCCTACTTCAGATCATCGACGGGGCGGCCGTGGTCAAGAAATCCGTCATCCTTGCCCTAGACGAGGTCTATGATTTAGGCGGACACGTTCAGAAAGACAGGACGCATCTTTACGTGCCGAATGAGTGCGTGGCGCAAATGGCACAGGAGGACCCTCGTGTTCTTTTCGGGGCCTCGGTTCATCCCTACAGGGCCGACTGGGAAAGCAAACTGGATTTTTGTCTGTCGCACGGGGCCGTTTTCTGCAAGTGGATACCGTCGTCACAACAGATCGACCCGTCGGACCCTCTCTGCGACCGCTTCTATAAGAAACTGGCTGACAATGGGCTGCCCCTCCTTTGTCACGGCGGACCGGAAGGTTCAATTCCTCCGTTTGACGATGTTTCGGAGAGTCTCAATGATCCGCGGCTTCTCAAGAGGGCCCTTGCGAGCGGCGTCACGGTGATTGTCCCTCATTGCGCCCTTCCTCTCCTGCCGCCGCCGCTCGGCAGCGAAGCGACCTTCCTCGATCTGCTGGCCCTCTTCCAGGAGGCCGATACGAGGGGTTGGAAGCTTTACGCCGACCTCTCGGCTCTATGCCTCGGAACTCGAAATTCCTATATCGATCGGGTGAAGGCGGGAATCCCCTGTCAAAAGCTTCTGTTCGGGAGCGATTTTCCGATTCTCCTCATGGACTTCAGTCAGGAACCACACCTCAGCCCCGAGGATTGGTTGAAACATTTCTTCCAGACGCTCTTTATCGAGAACCCGCTCGACAAAGCCTATTATCTGATCAAAAATATGGAGTTCGACGATTCCGTGTTTACCAACGCCTCTCGGGTTTTGAAAATGCCCGTCTAAGGGTCAAGGAGGCCGTCATGCCCTCGAATGTCGCGCATATGCTTTTCAGCCACAAGGCCTTGGCGAAGGTCAAGCAGATGGGAGTTCAGGAATATTCGGATTTCGTGGACATTTTGGACGACACGAGCCGAGCGCAAAACCTCCGCGCCTACATGAATCTGGGCAGCCTGGGACCGGACCTTTTTTACTATGCCAACCTCGTTAAAGGCGCCTTGGATATGATCAAAGACGGCTACGTTTCGGCCAGGGGCGTCGAGCCGTGGTCCTACCACCTGCATTCCGTCAGGCCGAACGAGTTTCCGTTGAAGCTCGTCGAGATCACCTTCCGGGATATTCAGAGGCACGATGGAAAAGTCACTTGGGAATTTGAGGACAAGGCGCGGCTGGCCTTCATCGCAGGCTACCTGACCCACATGGCCTTCGACCAGATCGGCCATCCGCTCGTGAACAAGGTGGCCGGACCGTACTACCGGAGCGGCGATGCGCGCAAAAAGCACCGGGAGTGCGAAATCTTCCAGGATTATTTCCTTTATGAAAGCGTCTATCGGCGGGAGCAGAAGAGCGGCGAACCGTACGATTTCTTCAAACAGAAGTTTAACGAATGGGCCGATTGCATCCCCGGGATGTCATTCCGAAACACCGAGGATTGGTTCCGGTACTTCATCCAGCGCGGCTTCGCCGAAACCTATAATATTTTCCCGGACGAAGACCTCATTGAGGATTCCGTGGACAATCTGTTGCTCACGCTCCGGATGTGTACGAAATTTGGCCCCTATAAAAAGGCCGCAGCGGAGTTCAGCCAAGTCGGAGACGAGGCCGTCGACTACAAGAAGTACATTGCCAAACCGCACTATATGGACTGCTACGATGAAGCCTTAAAACTCGCCGCGGTTTACCTCATCGCTTTCTATGAGGTTTATGCGCTTCTCGACGTAGGCGGTGATTTCTCCGACGAATCGGCCAAGCGATTCAAAAGCATTGTGAGCGGCGCCGATCTTGCGTGCCCGCTCGAACAAAACATATTGGGCAAGGCACTCGACGCATGGAAGGATGCAGAGAAGGTGGATCGCAGAATTCCGATAGTCCGAGGCCTCATCGGTCGCGTAAAATTCCCGACATAATCGGGCACAAACCGTGGGCCCCTCTTGTCATCCCCAGCCGACGGCCGCGGCCAAGGGGCAGGGAATATCGACTTCCGGGCGTCGACCCGGGAGTTCTTTACGGTCGGCCGCCGCTTTTGACGATGTCTCCGGTTTTGAATCCCCCGCCGTCCACGACTTCGGCCGTGGAGGCCGATTCTCCGACCGAAGTCAGCCGGATTGTTCCGATCTTATCCTGCCCGACGGTCAGCACTTCATTGCCGACCTTGGCTGTTTTCGGCCTGTAGACGGTCAGCAGGTCCCCGGACTTGAGCCCTTCGTGGGTCCCGGCCTTGATCACGATCGACCCGTCGTCTGCGACAAGGAGGGTTCCCGACCAGGCTACGGTCGGCTCGGGCCCGGCTTCCGTCCCGAATTGGTTGACCATTTTGGCCACGGAGTCTTCGATGGCCTTCCGGGTGGCTTCACCGAGCGGCGTTTTCTTAAAGGTCCCCAAGTCGGCGCCAAAATCCGCCCCTGAGTATCCCACCTTGAAACCTGTCCTGGTTGCCTCTGCGGTGGAGCGGGTGGAAAAAAGGATCTCGCTCGTGACGGCGTCGACGATTCGGACATCCATGCCGATGTGGGCGCGCGCTTCGTTCGCCCCAACCCGGAATCCCCCGATGCGGACGCCGCCGCCCTCGCCACCCGCCGAATATTCAAACTCATTGACTGTTCCGTAAACGAGATACCGAGCGCCCAGGATCTTGCCGATTTTCGCGGCCGT
The DNA here is from genome assembly GCA_963727095.1 of Candidatus Aminicenantota bacterium. Lineage (GTDB taxonomy): Bacteria > Acidobacteriota > Aminicenantia > Aminicenantales > Saccharicenantaceae > CAVSEQ01. Next base: position 124,363 of record CAVSEQ010000005.1, read on the forward strand.
CTCGGGATCCACCCTGCCGCTGGCCCCGAGGTCCTGTTCTCCGAGCACGTCATGAATCTGTTGGCGCTCCAAGACCTTGAACTTGCCGGTTTCAACAAGGGCCGTCGCGAGCATCTCGGCCATGCCGTCGCCGAGGTCCCAACTCGCATTGGACCAGTAGTTGCGGCTTCCGCCCGCGCTCGTGGTGAATTTCATGACCGCCAAGCTCTTCTGGGCAGCCCACGCACTCGAGCACAGAACAAGAGAAACCGTGCCGATAAGCGCGAGAACCTTGAGCCCTAATCCCAACCCATTTCTTCTCATGATTCCTCCTAGCCAAAGCGTTGGACCTGAACGCAGTACAAGGCGTTTTTAGCCCGATTCCATTGCTTCAGACCGTGAAGACCTGAAGCTCGGTATGAAACGACTCACCTTCTGCCTGCCTTATTATTCTACCCGGTAAGCGGGCCGCCCGCAACTGAGTCGCCTGCCGCGAGACGAGCTCACATAGAGAATTGGGAGCAGCGGTCAAGGATTTCTTTCCTCAGTGTGTCCCTCGTCGAGGGAGTGAATTCGCCGTCAAGGCGTTAGAGCTTTTCGAAAACGCTGGGCGGATTCCGCCAATGAGACCTTAAGGTAGACGGATTCTTCCTTTTCGGTACGGCTGATCGGACCCTCTGACCCCTGCTCGACGCGGACGGTGACGAACACGGGCCCGCTCCCCGAGAGAATTTCTGCCAGCTTGTTTTCATATAGCTCAGGGCTTTCGAAATAATAGACGCGTTTGAAACCCGCGCCACGCGCCAGCGTGGGAAAGTCGATTTGCCCTGCCGCTGGGATGGCCTGATTTCCGGTGATCTCATAAGAGTCATTCTGAACAACAAAGAGAACTAGGTTTTCTGCGCCGGCGGCGACGATTGTGGCCAGCGTGCCCAGCGTCATGAGCATGCTCCCGTCGCCGTTGAGACAGATGATCTTGCGTTTCGGTTGGGCCAAGGCGATGCCCAACGCCACGTCGGCCGTGTGACCCATCGCGCTGTCGGCTGAGGCAAAATCCAATTCGCTCGAGGAGAATCGGCCCCACGGGCGCGTCACGCTCATGCAAGTCACGACGACGGCATCACCGCGAAGCGCCGCCAGCGGCTTGAGTAGTTGGTCTTTGGTAAGCATAGCCATCTCAGACATACCTAAATCATATCGGCTGTGATGAGCAGCGCCACCGGCCGCGATTCCGTCTGCGCCCGTAAAAACATCTTTGAGATTTTGGATAGGTCGGCATCGGAATGCAAAAAGTCAAAGGGAACTCTCCACGCCCGAAGCGTCGGCTCTGTGACGAGAGCTGCCGAATCCACGGCGCTGTCGCTGAAGAGCTCGATGCCAATGTCGGGGTGCCTATCGTTCTTCGTCCTGATGTCGGCCTGGGCGACGGCCAACGGACTCTTGACGGAAGTCCCGGGCGCAGTGAGTTCCCGGTCAGTCCCCCCGGTTTGCTTTAGAGCCTTTACCCCCGGCATCTTTGCGAACCCGCGGTAAGTGATCAGGCAGAGCAGCGGCACGCGCATGCGCTGAACCGTACCACGCAAGGAGTCGCCGCTTTCCAGGAAGCCTGTGTTTTGGACGAGCACGGCCGCTTCGCCGCCGCCCATCCAGAATCCCGAAGCGACCGCGAACGCCTCCCCTTCCCGAGTGACGGAAACGTACCGGATTGAATCGTCTTTCTCAAGGAGGGCGATGAGCGCGGCCGAGGAATTGTCCGGGAGGCCGGCCACGCAGCCCACGCCGCATTTTTTCAATTCCCCCAAGACCGATTCGGCATGCAGCATGTTCACTTCACGAGGGCGTCAGTGGAGCAGGGCTTTCATCGCCATTACGGCCTGCTCGATAACGCGCGAATTCGCACCCCACATGACGCAGAATCTTACTTCGTGCCGCCGGGGAAGGTCAAGTCCTTGACACCATCCTTGGCCACGGCTTATATTCTGGCCAACGGGGCTCCTATCGTGGGAACGGATGACGTCTGGGCTCCGAACTTAGACATGGACTGGATACTGCCCAAATTTCTTCCGCCCGACAGCGCTAGGGAATCCTACTCAGTGCCGCAGAAGCGAGCTCCATCGCCAGGGAGTAAGTTGCGTATCAGCCGCCCTGCAAACTTTCTTTATAAAAGTGTCCGGAAATCCAGAAATCTTCGGTCTTTATTAGTGTGGGGAGGATTGGGAAAAGTTGAGTTACACTCAATAAGGAGCAGCACATGAAGCGGGTTTATATCGCCATATTGATTTGTTCGCTGAGCCTACTCTGCGCCACGGCTAGCGCTGCGGAAAATAGGCCCTCCAAGCATTCGTTCTCCCTCGTCGTCCGGGAAGGATTCGGATCGATCGCGGTCGGGGATCTGAACACAATGCTATATTCGCTCGACCACAACGCCGCCTACGAGATGTTAAGACAGTACTATCCCGAGCGCTGTGTCGGAGAGATACTTGGCGTGCCCAAGAAATTCACAAATTGGGAAGCCGAGGTCCAGTGGAACTTCTGGCGTGGGCTCAGCCTTGGAGTCGCCGTCTCCGGGCCGATGCACTTTTACCAAAAGAGCTTTTTGACTTATACGATCGTTGATTATGCGGGCACCCAGAGCATGAACGACACCTGGGAGCCGGAAATCCGGGTGTCCGCCCCGGTCAAGGTCAGCCTCTACTACTCGTTCCCCATCCTCTCCAAGCTTAACGTCATAGTCAAAGGCGGTGCCGGTTACTATCATGCCCGACTGGTGCTGAGCGAGCTTCGGCAATCGCGCTTTCCACTTGACGATTCTTCTCTCACTTCATTCGATATTGATGCGACCGGCCATCGGGTAGGGTATCATTGTGGATTCGCCCTGGAGTATAAGTTCAATGAGAGGTTCTCCATGACCGCCGAAAGTCAGTGGAGGTTTGCGAAGATCAAATCGCTGCAAGGCAGCGAGGCTGTCACGGGAAAGGCATTTGATGCGGAAGGCAACCTCATCCTGGTAACGGACAACATGACGAAATACGGGTTTCTTTATCACTTGACCGGGGAGGACCTTCATACCGGTGCACGGATTGAGAAGCTGGCCGTCGAAGACTTCCCCCCGCCTTGGTATGGAGCAGACCTTCCTGCCGACATAAGGCATGCCTTCCTGGATTTGAGTGGCTTTGCCTTCACCATAGGGTTGAAGATCAAGCTGTTTTAGTCCTTCGTAAAACCGAACCCAAAAAGGCGCAACGTTTGAAGCGGGATTATGCCGGTATCCTGATCGGTGCCGGGGGCTTTTATTGGTACGCCTTGAGCGATATGACACACTGGCTTAACAACAATGATACTAAAGTTATCTCAATAAAACCCCGCTCAACTCGTCAACTACAAACTCATCTTTGATTAAAGCATAGACTTTAGGGGATTGAGAACGATTCGGAGTTTCCCGCCGCTCGAGTTCAGCATCCCGGCTCTCTTCGCCGTGAGCGTAAATCCGTTGCCCGAAAGCTCAAGCGTATTGAACTCACGCGGGGCCCCCTCGTCCTCCGGCCGGACCATTTTCCCGTCGATGGTAATCATGCTGATCCCCGGGACAAAGAATGTGACCTTTTTCCATTTCTTGTCCCAGTCGTCCTCTTCCAGAATGCCGACCCCCCGGACTTGAAGGGACAGGTCATCCGTCTTCAGCGCATAGACTTCGTAGTGCCGGCAGAGCGAGACCCGGCCCTTGTCCATCGTCCAACGTTTGGCCTGGCTGGAGCGGGACCGGCTGAGGCTGCCGTAGGCGAACTCCAACTCCAGCCGAAACCCCGGCTGCGCTTCGAAGGCGCTCCGCTCGCTCTCAAACTGTTCCTGATAACGTTTGATGAGCGTGTCCGTGGCATTCAAGATATCGGCGTAGGACGCCGCGGTCTTGGCCCGGTCAAGAAGCTCATTCAGCGATTCGTCCGCCAGCCCGAATTTCTCCTTGAACAGAGAAGCGAAGTCGAAATCCTGACTCGCTTTCTGAGCTTTTTCTTTCCAGGCAATCCCGAGCGAGTCGGCCAGGAATCCGAGGCTGCAACCCACGGGGTAGATCCGATTGCGCAGCATATCGTCGGGCGCGACTGACCCCTCGGTCAGGCGCCCATTGAAGTCCTCGTCAATCCACGCCGGGAAGGAGACGGCATCAAAAAAGTGCGGATGATCCAGAGATTTTATGACCTGGAGACTCTTGGCCTCCACGTACTGGGCGGTCCCTTCCCGGACTTCTTGGCCGCGTTCATAACGGGCGATAAAGGAATCACCCTGGCGCCAGCGTGCCAGCCGGACGGCGACGAATTCCTTGAGACTTTCGTCGACGGCCTCCTGCCTGTGGGAGAACGAAGCGTCGAGGGCGCTTTGGAGAAGCCGCATCTCGAGACAGGCGAGAGCCGTATTCTCTCGGTCCTCGATGGGGTATTTTTCCTCGCGTTCCCAGGGGATTTCCGCGAAACTGTCGTTTTGGAACTGATGAAAGGCCTCGTGGACGATGAAACCGAAAAGCGACGCTTCCGAGTGAGCTCCCGCTTTCGGGAACTCGGCCGGAAGTCCGATGGCGATGGTCTTGACACCGCCGGCCTCGAAATCGAAGGCCAGCTGGCCGGAGAGATCTTTGTAGGCGCCCGGATGAAAGATCGCCTTCGTCTCGAGGTCGGGCCAGCCTGGAGGGTAGGCGCCGAATCCCTCGGCGGCCCCAGAAGCGTTGAGGAAAATGGCCCAAGCATCAGGGATGTAAACGATGAACGGCCTTTCAGAAAGATTGTACCCCGGCCAGACCGCATCCCCCGACTGCTTGAACAAGTGGATGACGGACTTGACGACGGCCAGGACCGTTCGATCATGGGCGGACAGTGGCCGGGACGGCGGCACTGGACCAGCGGATTGTGTGGGCCGGGCCATGGATTCCCTTGAAGCTGGAGGGGTTTCCGTGCCGAGGGCCAGACCGGAGAGCAGGAGCAATCCGATCGATGCCGATATTTTCCCCAGGGAAGGATTCATCCGGCGCCTCCGTACTGCGGTCGTCGTTATCCTATTATAAATTAAAGTACGCGCCGATCAGCTGTTTTGTTACCTCAGCACCTCGGCGGCCGGGCATCATGGTGGATCCGCCGCCGCGCAATAGAACGCCGCATGATTGCCTGTCTCCATGAGCGCCGGTCAGAACCGATCATCCTCCCGTCCGCAGGACGGCCGCTTTCTCGCGAGAAGGAACACCGGCAATGCCGCAAGCTGCAGGACAACGGAGAAAGCGATGACCGCCGGCAGCGACCGGTCATAGAGAAAGCCCATGACGGCGCTGCCCGCGAACCAGGCGATGCCGAAGCCGGTGTCGAACAGGCCGAACGCCGTGCCGCGTTTCTCCGGCGGGACGATGTCCGTGAGAACGGCCTTGAGCAGCGAATCCTGGATGCCGATGCCTATCCCCCACAGCACCATGCCGACGAGGGCGAGGCTGAAGCCGCCGAGAAAGACAAGCGGCGGGAAGAGCGCAGAGAGGAAGAACGCGGCGTAAACCACGGGAAAGCCGATTTTGTCCAAAAGCTTGCCGAAAACCAGCGCCGCGATGGCCCCGGTCGCCATGGCGACAGCGTAGAATATGGGCACATAGTGGCCGGGAACGCTCCCCACTCGCTGGAAATGAAACGAGATCAAGGCGAAATCGGCGAACCCGGCCGCGACGAGCGCTCCGGCAATGAGATAAGTCCAGAACCGGCCGGAAAATCCTTTGACGCGCAGCGTGCGCGGTTCTTTGCGCTCCAACGTCTCCGGATGGGCATACTGGATCCGGGCGACGGCGACCGTCCCGATGCACAGCAACGCGGGAACGAGCAAAATGGCGAATCCGGTGCGATAGCTTCCCCTGAGAGCCAGGACAAGCGCAACGACCAGGGGGCCGGCGGTCGCGCCGGCCTGATCGAGCGCTTCGTTGAAACCGAATACCCACCCCCGGCCCATCTCGCTCGCGGCGTGAGAGAGCATCGTTTCGACGGCGGGCCGACGGATGGCTCGGCCTGTCCTTTCGAGAATCATGAGCGCCGCGGCGGCCGGCCAGCTTCCTGCCAGCGCCAGCGCCGGCACGGCCAGCATGTTGACCGCGTAGCCGATGAACGTGACGATCCAGTAACGGCGGGTTTTATCGGCAAGATACCCGGAAACAGAGCGCAGGGCATAGCCCATGAGTTCGCCGAAACCGGCGACCAGACCGACGATCGTCCCGCTGGCCCCGAGGACGCCGAGGAAAGGCCCCATGATGCTGCGGCCGCCCTCATAGGCAAAATCAGCGAACAGATTGACGACGCCGATAAGAAGGACGAACCGGAACGCCGAGCCGGCCAGGTTCTTAGGAGTCTTCATGCTCCTTCCTTCATGGCATCAGGTCCTCCGCGTCAGGCGAAATCGAGACCGTTCGCCGCCCTAACCAATTTTCCAGAAATCCAACCCGCCGTCATCGAGGTGGAGCGGGGTTTCGGCAGGGTGAGGGTCCTTCAACATATGGTCACGTTGATAAAGCCGTCCGGGGCCGTCTTCGCCGTAGAAGACCTCTGTTTGGGACTTTTCGAAATCGGAGTAGGCAGTTTTCACATCATTCCCCAGCGGCTCCATGCGGACAACCGTATCGCCCTTCCAGGTCACTCGATACCGCCACTGCCGGAATCCCGGATTTCCGACCGCGATTTCCTCCGTTCTCAGAGGCAGGGGATAGAGAACCTCGACGCGATCTCCGGCACGCAACTGAGCGATCTCCAAATAGTTCCCGAACGGCCTCGCCGGTTCGAGCACCCGGCCGCGGAGCGCCGGTCGCGGCTTGCCTCCCGTCGCCGGCGTTTCTCCGCTCGCCGGACGCTCGGCGTTCGGGAGCTCCGCGCCGTTCAGATAGACGCGCATCTCCGCTGCTCCGATGAAATCCGGGACGCGAACCCTCACCGCGCAATCCTTCGCTAGGGCGATCCGCAACCGGCCGCGATAAGGCTGTTCGCAGCGAATTTCCGCCTGGGGTAATTTCTTGTCGATATGCATGTTCACGGACAGGATGCCGCCGTCGAACCGCGCGGCGTTCTTCCAAAGGGTGAAAAGGCCGTGCATCCCCGAGCCGCCGCAGCAGTTCTGGAGGGCCCGCGTTTTGTTCTTGAGCTCCGGCCCGCCCCAATGGGCATTCAGGGTTTCGCGGCAGGCGAGAATGTGAGTGGGCGAGCTCCAGCCCGCCCAAGCGCCCACGATGCGCGCGCCGATGTCGCGGTATGTGAATTGCGCCGTATCCGGCTTGGTTTTGTCCGACTGCAGCCAGGTCACATCGCGCACCTGGCTCTCCACATATTGGTTCCTTGCCAGGCGCTCCATATCGGCCCAGTATTCCGGGTGGCCGTGGTTGGCGAGCGTGACACCTATGCCGGCGAAATCCATCAGCGCGCATGTTTCGCACGCGATGATGTCGCCTTTCCGGCCGATCACTTCGGGCAGGAAGCCGAAGTCCGCTCCGGTCGATTTGACGTAGCGGTAAAGAGCGTCCATGCGGCTGAAGAGGACCGGGTCCCCCGCGGCCAGCGCGTAGTCGGCCGTGCCGGCCATCGTCCTCAGGTTTCCGTGCATGTGTCCCGCGGGTCCGAAGGTATTGTCGGGTGTAAAGGTGCGGCCTTGGACAATGCAACGCTCGACTAGAATGCGGGCCGCCTCCATGGCCGCCTCACAGCCGAGAAGTCGGGCGGCGACCATCAGGCTCTTGATCGCGAAACCGTCTCCCGGGAAACGGTCCGAGCGCAGCCCGGCGAGCATCGTTTGGGTCATTTTTGCGGCCGCCCGCCGCGCCGTGTCATCGCCGCTGTCCGCGGCCGCCGTGACGAGCGAGTAGAGCGTCAACGAGGCGTCTCCCCAATCCGCGCCGGGCTTGCAGTAAGACGTGGAGGGACGATGGAGAAGGCCGTCGGAGGCGTCGATCAACGAGAGACATTTGCGGCGCCAGACTTTCTCGGTGGCCGCTTCCCTGCCGGTCATCCGCCGAAGCATCACAGCGCCTTGCCATTGCCTGCTCATCACATCGCCGAAATCCGGCCAGTCGTGGGCGGCTTCGGCGGGCTTGGTCCAAAAAACGTTGAAGTAAGGAAGTCCTTCGGCGTCGACGAGGCGTTCAAAATAGTTGATCGAATTCGCCGCGTAGGCCTCGAGCGCGAAGGAAGGAGGCGCCGTTCCAGGCTCTCCGACTCCTTCAGCGGTCCCACGTAGAATCCCTGATTTGGGGCCCAGCGGCGCAATGGCGCCGCAGACAACGGCTGAAAGCGAACGTCCGATGAAGTCCCGTCTCGAAAGGCTCATTCTCTTGTCCTCCCGGTTTCCTCGCCCATGATCCGGCACCATTATGCAGGGAGAGCCGCCCGCCTGTCTATTCTTCTTTCATGCGGACGCACGAGTGCCCGATGTCGTACGCGTTTGAGCGGTTTGTCTTTAAAAACGAGACGCGCCGCCGATGCAGGCAGGACTATTTTCTTTGAGTTGGAATCCGGCGCGTCGACCCTGCCCTTTTTCAGGGGAACCGCGCGGGTGGCTCCAGGCGAAAATTGGCCCTTTTCTTGCTATCAAGCCCATACAGAGGTTTGCTCACATGGCCACACAAAGCTCAGCAAAAAGCGAGGTGAGAGCCGTGCCGTCTGTGGAGACTCCCGTTCTCGCTTGGAAGGTCCCCCGCAACCCGGCAGTCAACGATCCGTCCGCCGAGCAGATCCGCGCGAGCGGACCGCCGGCGCCTCCGCCCGTATTCCGGAATCCCATGACGCCATTTCACAGGGCATGGCGGTCATTCGTCGCCTTCTTCATATGGCTCCTCAAGCTGGACGAGGCCGACGCCATCTTCAGAAACATCCCGGCGTATTTCGTTGACGGCACCCTGAAGGGTGGCAATGCCGAGATCGGCGGTTTGCTGAGCTGGGGCAGATTCTGGAGACTCGACGGGTGGCAGCGGCGCGGGCTGGGCGTTAGCGCTTTGATCTTCATCCATTCGGAAGGGCTTGTCGCGTTCCGATCCACAGGCCGCAGGTCGCTGCGCATTTTCTTTACCCGGCTGCGCGAATTCGTCGTGGAGAGGGCCATGCACCTTCTCGTTTTCCTCATCGCCGCTCCCGTGATTCTCTTCACCGAAAGGCGGGCGGGGTTTCTGATGAGGATCATCACCGTCGTCTTCGTCGCGGCGATCGCCGTGCGCATCCCCGCCTTCATCAAATGGCTCATCTCTCGGAATCCTCGGGTGCGGAACTGGATCGAAGCGCTCTTGAAACGCCGCCGAGAGCGGATCGAGGCCCGCGAGCTGGGAGAGGCACGGGCGCTTCTCGACCGGGCCATGCGCGAGCCGAATCCGCTCGTCATCCCGTGGACGGCCCTCACGGAGGCCCGCTTTACGCTTGAGACGGGTTTCCGTCAAGTCATGATCTATGGGCCGCCGTCAGCGAATTGGGAGCTCGCTTGGGAGACCCGGGAGGGCAAGAAAGAGTCGGCGCTGGTGAGCGTGCCGGTAAGGGGCATGGGGTATCCGGGGCTCGGCTTCGCCGACCTGCGGCTCGGGGCGGAGCTGCGCCAGGTTCGCGCGGGCTCGATCAAGAACGAGCTTCAGCAATTCGCGGCAATCCCCGGCATGCAGGACTGGGTGCAGCACAACACCTGACCGGAAGCGGCTCATTCCGGAGTATTCGCCCGACTATTCGTCTTGATTCCTAGGCCGGTCCCGGCATACCATGCCCGCAGGAGGAACCGATGTCACGACCCCGTATTGCTTTGCTTATGTTCATCGTGTTGGCAAAGGGCCTGACGGCTCAGTTTACGGTCGGCACGCTTACCAGGCTTCAAGACTATGAATCGCGCCGCAGCTCGAGCTACGACCGGGCCGGCTCAAACCACGATTACGTTTCGCTGAAGGCCGGAGAAACACTGGCGATTTTCACCGAGGACGGGCCCGCCGAAATCCGGCACATCTGGATCACCATGGCCACGGGCGAGGCCTATCACCTGAAGAAAGTCGTGCTGCGCATGTATTGGGACGGCGAGGCGGAGCCCAGCGTCGAAACGCCGATCGGCGACTTCTTCGGCCTCGGTCTCGGCACCTACACCGTGTTTCATTCGGCGCCCATCGTCGTGGCTCCGGACAAAGCCCTGAACACATATTTCCCGATGCCTTTCGCCCGCCGCGGCCGCATCACAGTCACGAACGAAGGCAATCAGGAGATCACGGATTTCTATTGGAATATCGATTGGGTGAAGCTTCCGTCGCTGCCTCCTGATACGGCCTATTTCCACGCTCAGTACAGGCAGGCCGCCCCGCACCAGGGCTGGTATAAAGGCAATTTTTACGGCAACGATTTCACCGAGGCCCGCAAGGACCCACGCTGGAAGAACGTCTCGGGGAAGGATAACTATGTGTTCCTCGAGGCCGAGGGCGACGGTCAGTTCGCGGGCGTGACGCTTTCGATCTTCCAGAATCAATGGGGAGGCTGGAACGAAGGCGATGAGATGATCTGGATCGACGGCGAGGCCGAGCCGCGGATCCACGGCACCGGCGGCGAGGACTATTTCAACGGCGCCTGGGGGTTCTCGGCGCTCTACTCATTCCCGCTGGTCGGGTTGACCGAATTCCACCAGTGGGAGCCGGGGTCGCGATTCTCGCACTATCGCTTCCATCTCGAGGCGCCTATCCGCTTCCACAAATCGATCAAGGCGACCATCGAGGACGGCCACGCCAACCTGCGCTCGGACAACCTCTTTTCGGTGGCATATTGGTACCAGAAGGAACCGCATGCGAAATTTCCGAAGCTTCCCCCGGTCGAAGAGCGCATCCCGAAATTCATGGTCACGGGAGGGCCGGGCCAGGACCCGAAGATGAAATAGAAGGGCGATCCTCCAGAGGACAAAAAAGCATATCGGCAACCTTCGCGGCAATAAATCCCTTCTCGTCGGCCGGCGTCTCGTGCTAAAATCTGTGAGGAAAGAGCCGGGGCGCCGTTGGGCTGACCCGGACTCGATCGATCGCAAAGAGGTGTGTATGTCTTCCATTGTAAAGGACGCTGTGGGAAGCTCGAGCCGTGGAGGACGAGCCGCCTGATTCCCGACATCACATTCGGCCGGCGGTTCGCGTGGACCGCGCTGGCATAACGCGAAACCCTCTTCGGACCGTTTGCACCGCATTCCGGTCTGCGCGCCTCAGCTAAAGTCCCAAAATCTCCTTGGACGGTTCCCCTCCCGGCTTCGTGCCTCCTGTGTTGATTATCCGGCGACGAAGTTCTCTATCGCCGGAAGAAACAGAAGATAAGATCGCTGCGCCCAAAGGGCTCGCGATGACAGCCAAAGAGGAAAAGAGCATCAAAACAATGAATCTCATAGAACTTGGATGGAACGAGTATTTCGCCGCACTCTTCGAGCCGTATCGGCTGGGCGGCCTGTCCCCCGCACGCGTGACGGTCCAGCATCGGGACAGGTGCCTGGCCGCGGGCGAGATGGGGGAAGTTCTGGCCGAGGTGTCCGGCCGGTTCCGGCACCAGACCACAGCCCGGAAGCGGCTACCCAGCCGTCGGCGATTGGGTGGCCCTCGAACCTTTCGACGGGAACCGCGGCCTCATTCACGCCGTTCTCGAAAGGCGGACCGCCTTCATCCGCAAGACAGCGGGCGAGTTGACCGAGGCCCAAGTCGTGGCCGCAAACGTCGACACGGTGTTCCTGGTCACGGGACTTGACGGCGACTTCAACCTGCGGCGCATCGAACGCTACCTAACCGCGGCCTGGGAAAGCGGGGCTTCGCCTGTGATCGTACTGAACAAGAGCGATCTGCGTGACGATCTCGCCGAAGTCGCCGAGGCGGTGGAGGCGATCGCTCTCGGAACCCCGGTGGCCGTAGTGAGCGCCCGTGACGGGGCAAACCTCGATTCTCTGCGCCGGCACCTCAGGCCTGGAAAGACAGCGGCGCTTCTCGGTTCGTCCGGAGTCGGGAAATCGTCACTTATCAATCGCCTCCTCGGCGAGGAGCTCCTACCGACCGGGCCGGTGCGCGAGGACGACAGCCGCGGCCGTCACGTCACCTCCCGCCGCGAACTTATCGCTCTTCCCCGCGGGGCCCTGCTCATCGATACGCCGGGCATGCGCGAGCTCCAACTCTGGGCGGACGGCGGGAGCTTGGCCCACGCGTTCGATGACGTGGAGAGCATGGCAGCGCGCTGCCGGTTTGCGGACTGCCGCCACGAACGCGAGCCGGGCTGCGCGGTCCGGGAGGCGCTCGCGAGCGGCGCCCTCGACCTTGCCCGCTTCGAGAGCTACCTCAAACAGCGTCGCGAGCTTCGGCATCTGGCGCTCAAGCAGGATAGCCGGGCCCGCCGTCAGGCCGAAAAGGCGTTTCGGAAGGAAGATGGCCGCGCTGATGAAGGACGTCAAGCTGCGAAAACCGAACTACCGGTAGCTCCGCCGAGAAGTCCGCGCGGACTTGCGCTAATCGCGCTTTGCGGCCTGCGAGGTCGCTGAAAGTGGGCCGTAGAGCCTGTCGCGGAAGGAGCGCTCTCGCAGTAGGATCGCCTGGAGGAACCTGAAACTGTCGGCGAGATAGCCTTCGTAGCCGCTCGGCTTGCCGTCCCAGGTCGTCCAGTCGATCCCCTGCATGCCGGTGTCCCGCACGCCGTTTTCGAATCCGCCCTGACATCTGCCTTCCGAGCATGGCGCGCAAAACCTTGTCGGCGCGTTCCGGTTCACCGAGAACGTAATGGGCCGCCAGGAAATGGAGGACGTGTCCGGCCGTGATCCCGCCGTTCATATACTGGCCGAAGGTGTCCGTGCCGTCTTCGCGTTGCGGGATGCCGATGGCGTCAGGCTGCAAATAATCCGACCGCGGCACAGGGATGAGCATGGGAGGAACGCCCAGGTCGAAGCGCGTGAAACCGACCGCGTCGATCTTGGCCCACAACCGGTCAAGAATTTGGCGGGCGAGCCCCGGCTCAACGAGCCCGTATTCGATGGCCAGCCCGTTGAGTGTCGGCGATGCGTAATCGTGAAGTTCCCCGTCCTCGCTCTTCCACCACGCCAGCCATCCCGTCGCGGGATTGAAAAGCGTTTTGGCATAAACCGCCTTCAGCCGGTCCGCCAGTTCGCCGAAATGCTCCGATTCAGCCTTGCGCCCCAACTTCGCTTCGAGATCGGCCAAGCATCGCCAGCCCCGGTAGATCAGTGCGTTCGTGTATCCGTCCTTGTAGCCGCAGTTCAGGGCGTCCCACCAGGCGCAGGAGCGGGCCGGCTGGCGAAGGGTGCCCCGGTTCCCGCTTTGAGTCGCCTCAACGAAACCATCGTGGTCCACGTCCCTTTTGGCCAGAAATTCCGCCACGAACTCCAGCCGTTCAATGCGTTTTCCGAGCCAGCCGAGGTCGTGTGAAGCCTCGACATAATCCCAGGCGGCGATGAGCGGCGAGGCGTTGGCATCGAGGAAATTCCCAAAGTCCCAATAGCCCGTGATCTCGCCCGTCTCCCTGCCCTGCGCGTCGTGCCGCATGCGTTTGGTGAGCCAATAATCGATCGTGTTGGCCACGAGCCGGGTGACGGAGACTCCGGGTGCAATCTCGGGCATCCAAAGGGCCTGGTCGGCGTAAAACCAGATGGACACGCTCGCCGGATCGCTGATGACGTTGTTGCCGAGTATGCCGGCCGGAGCGCTGAACGGCCTGTTCTGCTCGCCCCACTGGGAGCACGGCTGGAGGGCGTTCAGCCAGCCGCGCCGGGCGAAAGTCCAGAGCGCGGCATCCTTCAATCCTCGGGGCGGAGGCAGCAGGAGCGGCCGGAACGTGAGGGTTAAGGAATGGTCGCCGCCGACAGGCGGAAGCTCCAGGATGAGATTGACGTACTTCTTCTCGCGGCTGCCTTCGAGCCTGCCCAGCACGGGGCGGTTTGCCGATTCGCGAACGACGAGCGGCCCGAAATCCGGGGCGTTGAGAACCCCCGGCAGACGGAACGTGCCGTCGTCACGCCACTCGGCCGGAAGAATCGTCGTGGCTGCGGCACCGGGGTCGAAGGGAAATACGATTTCCGATGCCTCGATTGTCGCTCGAGAGGCTCGAAACGAGAGCTCAAGATCCTCGCCGCCGGACCGCACCGTGAACTCCAGCGTTCCGTCGCCGACGGACACTTGATAGCGAGCCGGCTTCCCCGGAAGCGCACGGGCCGCCAGATCGTTACCTTCAATCCATCGGCCGTTGATTTTCAGACGGAGGGTCACGGCGGACCCGGGCCGAAGCAGGTTCGTCCGCGCCCGCATGCCACCTTCCGTATCCCAGCTCAAAAAGGAAATTCCGGGATGATGCGGATCGGTTTCCAGGCGAAGGACTGGCTTGCCTGCGGCGGCTAAGCCGGATGCCGGAGTTAGTTTGATCGCAGGAGCAATGCTTGCTGCGGAATTGGGCTCGTTTGTGACCAGGCCTGCGCGAGGCATCGGCTCTTTCGAGTTGAAGCCTTCGCCGGGCTTCGACCTCGCGGCCCAGGACGCCAGGACAAGGCAGCAAACAAAGAACGCAACGGAGATGGCCAAATGTCGCGCGTGCTTATTCATCGAGGTCTCCTGCTTAGAACGCTTACGGTCCGCGAGTCCCGGCGTCTCAATCGGCACTGTTCGAGCGCTTAAGGACTCCGGCAAATACGATGCTAACCCCACCCCGGATGCGAGTCAACCCCTCGAGTCCCCGGCATGAATGCCGGGGCTAGTTCGGGGTTAACCCTGAGCCTCGCTTCTTGTCCCCGCCCTGAAAGGCGCGGCTTAGCGTCGGCGAGCGGGTCAAGAAAGCCTGGGCGCGCCCGTTACGGTCTTTACCTATTAGGAATGCAAACGATAACAATTAGTTTTTGTCATGCAATTATAAGGATAGTCCTCAAAAATCCAGCTAGCGTCCGAACGAATCCAGAGCATCTCGCTTCGATATGTGTTCAGAGTGGCACTAATTCGTTGGTCGCCGCGGCACGGCGCTCGTTAGACTGCTCAGCCGGCATCTAAAAGCCGGTGTCCCCAAGAAATCGGGTTTCCCCCATAGGTCCAGAAGGGTGGAGCGCTGGAATCCGGATCCAAAGGTCGGAAGTTCGAATCCTCTCAGGCACGCTCTATTTCGCTTTTCGCCTTTTGAGAGGCAAAATGCCAGCCGCCATCCGGGTGTTCCTCCCAGAATAGCGCGTTAGCGGCGTCGGATAGTTCGTGCTGGAACCTAAAGTCAAAAAGAGAGTCAAATGGTTCTTTCCATTCAATTTGCAGAGGATATTGCAGGCGCACGAGGAAATGTTTTGGATCAGCTAACAGCTCTTTCTTCGGCTGTCGCAGAGGACGGACAGAGATTTTCCTAAATAAAAGAAAGTTCATCCGCCGCCTTTTTTCAGGACTTGCGCTAAAGTATTGATTTTTGAAGTCCTTAAGGATTCCTAATACATCTAGGGAATTTTGAACGATCTCCTCTTCCGCCGTGTCCAACTCCTTCAATCGCGTCTGGATTCGGCCCTTCTCATCCGATAGCTTCGCAAACTCCTCCTTGATGAAGGCCTCATCTTGCATGACCCCGTTCTTATAGCCTTCCCAGGTCCTGGCCCATTCTTCTTTGATCACGTCAAGCCGGTTTGTCAGCCGCTTCTTCTCCACAGCCTCCGTTTCGCGGCTCAGGCGGTGCGTTTCCTCAACCTTTTTCTTAAACCAGTCATAGGTCATGGGATCGAACGTGAGCATGTCGATCGACGTCTCCAGCAGCAGGTCAAGTTCCGATTCCTTAAGGCGGGGAGAGCCGAGCTTATTGCAGGGCTGGCGCTGATAGGTGCATCGGTAATAATGTCGGACCTTGTCCTCCTGAATGTATGCGCAGCCGCAGAGGTCGCAAACGAACATGCCTTTGTACTTGTAATTTTCATCACGTCGATGAGGGGTCCGCTTCGCGGCGAAGACCTCTTGGACCTTATTGAAAAGGACCTTGCTGATCAATGGTGGCCAGTCACCCGCGCTGTCGTATAGCATGCCCTTCCAACGAAACTGGCCGGCCGTATAAAATGGGTCCTTTAGGTAGTCTTCGATCTGAGAGTTTGAGATGAGGTTTCCTTTCCTCGACCGAAGACCCAGGTCTCTCATCTTCGCCGTGATCGCCTTCCTGGTGTATGTGCCCTGAGCGAAGAGCCGGAACATCTGCTGGATTAACGGCCCTCGGACGGGATCGATTACAATTTGTTGTCTTCCATCTTCCACCACGCGGTTGTAGCCTAGCGGCAGGCTGTGAGGCCAATGCCCGTTGCCGACCAAGCCATCATAGCTTTCGCGAACGCGCTTGCTCAATCTAGCCGAGAACTTTTTCGCGTCAACCATGTCATGCTCATAGGACGCGGTGGCCTCATAATCGTCAGGATCGTTAGGATTAAATGACTGGTCGCCCTCGATGTCGTGAAGGCTGATATTCATACTCTTTAGCTCGACATAGTCCTCAGTATTTCGTTGCATGCGATCGCGCCACGCAAACACCACGCCTGCGATTTTCTCTGCTTGTATAAAATCCAGCATTCTATAAAACTCAACTCGTTTGTCTGCTTGGTAACCGGAAGCGGCTTCTCGAAATTCTTCCACCACCTTCAAGTTGTTGCTCTCAGCATAGGCACGGCACTTCTCAAGCTGGGCGGTGATGGTGTATCGGTCGTTCTGTTCTTTGGTGCTGACCCGGACATAGATGACTACCCGGTTATCTCTGGCCACCTCGTTAGCCATAGGCTTATTTTCTCCTCATGAGAATTATAAGGTATAAGTATTCCTAAAATCAAGTTATTTGTTTATGAAATTGGCGGCTTTGACCGGGGCGGCAGAATTCCCGCCCAAGAAGCCTGATTCTGCCGGTTCTGCTCGTCTCTGCGAGGCAAATGCCGTCCGGCCCGTATGATGGAGTGGCCCTGGGGGAAACACCGTCAATTGCGGTCTAGCTTGAGTATTTCGCTTCACAAGTCGTATATTGAGGGGGCAGGTCATACGGAATGGGCTACGGCATACCCCCAGTTGGTAGTTTATTTTGCCGACCGTTTAGGGGAACGAGTTTAAATGCGAGGAAGGGGTTTACATCGATTATCCGACCGTTCCCTCCTGGGGCGGATGAAGTGGCGGTCCAGCGTAACCGGATGCTTCGCGGTGACGCACTAATCGCGCACATGTAGGCGCAGGACTGATTGTCTATGGAAACCAGCGCATCTCAAGCTAGGCTCACCGCACTACGATCAGGCATCCGCCTCGAAGTCGTCACAATCATTTGGATGATGATCGAATGCGCGATCGCAATCGGCTCTGGCATGAGCGCCGGAAGCGTGCTGCTCGTCGCCTTTGGACTGGACAGCGCGATCGAGCTGATCAGCGGCGTCGTGTTGCTGTGGCGCTTCTCCGCCGAGACGAAAAGCCGCGCAGTCGAACAAATCAAACAGGTGGAACGCCGCGCAACGGTGCTCTCGACGATCTTGCTCGCGCTCCTCTGTCTGTACGTAATAATAACGACCGTAGTGGGGTTGGTCTGGCGGATCAAACCAGAGAGCTCCCTCACCGGCATTCTCGTGTCAACGGGTGCACTGTTGGCCATGCCGCTGCTCGCGCATTTCAAGCGCGGTGTCAATGCGTGTCTCAACAGCGCGGCGTTCCGCGCCGACATCGCCGAATCCATCACGTGCGCGTATATGGCAGCCACGGTGCTAGTCGGGCTCGCGCTGAATGCCGCGTGGGGTTGGTGGTGGGCAGAGTATGCTGCCGCCGCGATCTTCCTGTACTGGCTGGCAGGAGAAACCCGCGAGGCATTTAAAGCCGCAACCGAAAAGGCGGACGAAACCCAGGGCAACTAGCAATCAGACAACTATTGATTCCTGTTTAAGAAATAACCCAGTCCCTATGGCACAAAGTCCACTTTTTCAAAGATCCGGAGTGTGAAAATCTCACCTCAGCGGGTGCCACATTGACGTGGGGTCAGGTCAAGCCTATTTGGAAACAACGCTTATGCTATATTGGAAAAAGTTCAGGCACTTGCTGCCACCCATCGACTTTTCTGTTCCCGAACACATCATGCGGCCTTTCTCAATTTCTTTTTTCTTAGATCTCATTTGGTCTATTATCGACCAGACATAAAACCGCCCATTACAAGCACGATTCGAGCAGGGTACAAAGTCTCCCGGCAGACATCGCAATCTAAGATTAAAATACTGCTCTCTTCGCGGCCAGGTTTGAGTAAGCATGATCTCAATATCGGTATATGGCTTGGTTCTTTCCTCGAGGCTGACGGCGAGTCCGGAAACGGGTCCCGGCTTTATTGTTTTTCTCAGCTCCTTGCCTCCGCGGTCTATTATAACTTATTTCCGTGCAGAGCAGTCCTGTTTCATGTCGCTCCCATGTCACTATGATCTGCTCCCCCGGATCGTGGGCCATGGTGCCCCGTATAGAGTGCTTCATCCTGCCTTAAACTCGCAGGGCTCCGAAGATATGCGCTAAATCACAGGAACCTTGCCGCTCGTATCATGGAGTAGCCCTTGGGGAAAGGCCGTCAATTGCCGCGTTCATCTCGATGGAGGACCTGGAATCGCCGTAAAATCTTTTTTTTTGGACAAGTGTCAGGAAATCGCCAGATCCACGGTCTTTAGTTATGTAAGACTAACAACCTCCGTTTGGAGCTTATGCTCGCCCGAGCACGGTCGGCAGAGGCGTGGAGAGGCAGCCGAAAAAGATATAGTTGCCTTGCTCTTAACTTTTCCCTAATATCATTGTTGTGGGTGAGACTTTTTCAAAACGTCAGGGATTAGGCGGGGCCGCGCGGCCCGCGATATTCGACGATGCACCCCAAAAGCTGCGTATTGGGATTTGGAATCTAATTGAAGACTATATTGATCATAAATGCCTCCCAACAATCCTCCCTTATTATGAGACTCTTTATACTCGAATAACTACCCATTTTCGATTAGAAAGGACGCCAGGTGCTAACCCCCAACCCAAAATACAATATATGGTGCTGACCTCTTTACGCTGGAATGAGATTTATGATCTGGTTGAATTTCTTTTTACCCAGGTGTCCTTCTGTGAGTTAGACGAATATGGAATGGAATGGATAACATTTCCAGAGAAAACTGGAAGTGCACGATATCAATATACTAAGGATATAAACCATATTTTATCATCCGAATATATCGGTTGGAAACTAAAGAAGGGACAGCTGGAAAGAATAGGGAGTGAAGTCCTGGACAGGGAAATAATCGAAAAAGCCAGAAAGCTATTAATTCATCCAGATTTTGCTGGTCCGAATAGCCAATTTAACAAAGCGTTGGACTTTCTTAGCAAGCGGCCAAAGCCTGATCTTGAGAACTGCGTTAAAGATGCCGTTGGAGCACTTGAAGGCCTAGCTCGGATACTAATGAAGGACAAAACCATTACTCTCGGCAACGCAGTTAATGTATTGGTTGGAAAGAAGCTTATCCGCAAGCCCTTTGATAAAACTTTTCACGCTCTTTATGGATTTGTTAGTTCGGAGCCAGGACCGCGACATGGTGCGTATGTTCTGCCGTCAATTGATATTCCCGAGGCGGAATTTGTTCTTTACAATTCTGCTGTATGTATGCTTTTCCTAGCGAATAAGTTTGGCGTCGAATCGGCGACAGAAAAAGAGTCTGCTCCTGCTCCTACTGACGATAAGTCGCCCGATGCTGTTTCAGAAGAGGAATTCCCTGAGCCTCTTCCGGGCGATGATGATGTGCCTTTCTAGGCGCCGCGGGGCCAGAGGCCTTGAGCAAAGGGAATGGCCCCGATGATCAAGCAGGCCGCCGGTGAGGACGGATGATCGCGCCGCATAGAGGATAGACGTCTGAGGATGCGCGGGAGTCTCAGTCGAAGGGAGCACAGAACTGACAAACTGAGTTTTAGAAGATAAGGAGAAAGGAATGAGTACGGAACTTAAAGATATTTGTGCTAATCATGGTGAGAGATCGGATTGCCCTTTGGGTATGGGGGAAATTCAAAAGACATCTCGGCGGAAATCCAATAATCAAGTTCCTAACGATGAGATATGCAGGGAGTGTGACAATCATATGTTCATTATTGAGGAATTGCGATGTCCGGTCTGCTACTCCAGAGAGTTTGATCTGAATCCAGTATCGGTGGAATTTCGAAAACAAGTGACGTATCGTTATATGTGTCGGAGTTGTGATAGGAAGTTGCTGGCTTTTTCGAAATTATAAAGATAGGACGGCAACAACAAATGTCAGACCTCACTGCGGTTGAAAAAATGAAACTCGAAAAGGCTCTAAAAATGGCAGACGGATTTGTCATGAATTTTACTAATCGTTCGTTTGCTGAATTCATTCTTGGCAGCACGGAACTTGATATATATAATCCCAAGTACGACTACGCAAGTGGATCCAAAGCTAACCGTTTGCGTGCGTTCTGGAAGCTTGAAAGTAACTATGCTGTAGGAAATTTGCTTGAGGATATATTTCGCGCCTGGCCAGAGCTGGGCGGAATTGATTTCCCGCTGGAAGAATGCATAAGAATTGCTCGTCGGCTTAAAGAGAGTGCGCCTGTTCCAGATATTGAGGTCGTTCTCACTATTTCAGTTGAAAAAGAATTTGAAACATTAGCAAAATCAATCCGGGATTCAATTAGTCGAAACGAACCGGAAAGTGGCTTAGACAGACTGCACACTTTCTTAGTCAAGTACTTCCGGACTCTATGTGGAAAATACGGAATCTCTCACGATCGTGATAAGCCTCTTCATAGTCTCGTCGGAGAATATGTAAAGGTCCTGAGAAGTAAAGGATTAATTGAGTCCGAAATGACGGAACGCATTTTGAAATCATCTATCTCAATAATGGAGGCATTTAATACGGTTCGCAACGAGCAGAGTTACGCGCACGACAATCCGGTGCTCAGCTATGATGAAAGCCTATTAGTTCTTAGTCACGTTACTAGCTCAATTCGTTTTATCCAGGCAATTGAGTCCAGGTAAGCGATCAAGAGGAAAGAACCTCACCTATCCAGGAAGGACAATCAAATTCTCAACGCCGGAAATATGCCAGTTAAAACTTGTCCGCACACAACGATACGAGATTTTATGCGAAATGAGATGAAGTCCCCCTGCTAAGTCCCTGTAAGTCGCCTCGGGACGAGCACCCAGTAGAACGGCGTCGGCCAGTCAAAATGGATGTGTGAGATAGGAGAGGTAGCGAGAAATTGGTCGAATTATCGCATGCTGATAAAGCGCCTGAAACACGACCACCTGCCCGTCCTACCGCGTTTTCCCGCGTGGTCTCAGCGATCCTAGACCTCCATGCCAACCCCGGCATAAAAGCCTCGCCACGCGACCTCTTCGGCGGTTGGTTCGAGAAGTCGGAATCAAGTCGCAGTGTAATATTTTGGTTTCCTCAGACCGTTATCCATCTCGCTCCCCACTCCTTATCCTCGTAGGGTGACGAGGTTAAGCGCATGGTCGAACTCACAGGAACCGCGCCGCTCGTTTGGCCATCCGGCGCTCGACTTCGGCGGTGGCTTGATCGTCGATGTAGCTTTTCGTGCTCTCGATGTCGCGGTGCCTTAACCAGCCCTGAACCGTGGCCAAATCTTCGCCGCCTCTGATCATCTCTTGAGCAGAAGTGTGTCGCAGGTCGTGAATCGAACGAGGCATCCCGACGTTGGCCCTTCGGCAGAGCAAGCGAAACTCTGCTTGGGCTGCGTCGCGGCTTAGATGCCCTGAGCGGGGAAGGGTCGTGGACGGAAAGACGAACTGGTTTTCGTCCGAGCCTGAGAGCGTGGCTCGTTCCTTGAGCCAACGACGATACTTGTGCTCGATTTGTTCGGGCAGGTCGTACACGCGGACCCGTCCGTCCTTCGCCGCCCTAATCGTCACCTGGTGCGATGGCAAATTGAAGTCCTCAAGTTGCAGGGAGACGACCTCGGCCACGCGCATTGCGAAATAGTAAACCAAACTGAAGAGCAAGTCATACTTCTTGCCCGCCCGTCGAGTCGCTTTCATGAACCGTCCCAGTTCCTCGGTGGTCATGTAGCGGCGTCGAAGGATCTTCGTGTCCTTCGGGCGTCCTGGGCCGCGGTGGGTTTCAGTGTCAATCATCATCCTCATTCTCCTTTCGCTGATAGGCACAAAACTGCCCATAAATGAAAACGCCCGCCTTCCCGGGCGGGCGCTTCATGCCCAATGGGCCTTCGTGTCATGCCTGAGCCTGTGCTTTCATCTCAGCCTTCGGCTTCTTGATCGCCTTCGGGATGGCATGGGGGATGGCCAGCTTGTCGTCTTCAAGCCACCGCAGGTAGCCTTTGTCCTTGGTCTCTTTAACAAGTCCGAGCCTCAAGATCGTGTGGCCGTACAGGCGCGAGCTCAACTCCGGCGCTGTCTTCCTCCAGGCCGTCATGTACCGCTGATCCTTTTGATCAAGCTTGGCCCAGCCGGCCGCAATCGCCTTACCGTGCTGCTGGACGAATGCCGCCCTCTTGGCGCGGTGCCCCCGGCCGCCTTCGCGGCCAAGGCCTTGCCAGTCGCCTCAGCTTTGATCACCTTCTCGGTGGTGACCTTACCGTTGCTCTTTTTGGCCATCATGTACCTCCTTGGCCAGTAAGATCAGGGCCTTCCTTTCTGCCCTGGCCGTTCACCATTATGTTCACCATAATTAAAATTATCAGGAATTAATTAAAAGTGTCAAGCCTTTTATTGGGATCATAGCCCTAGATACTGTGCTATTTTGAGCCGATAATTAATTAATGGCCCTATATGTAGCGGTACTAATTGCCTCTGATTGATGATCAATCGGGGCCTGCTCTGCTCCAGGAAACTGGTGGAATCGACGTCATGCGCCGTTCTGCGAGGCATCCGCGGAGTGGCCTGATCAATGGGCTGGGTCTCTTTGCTGAACGCCGCAGCGCCCGGGAAAAGGCGAGAGCCAGGCAGATGTATGGTATTGTCCAACCTGATCGGCCGCCCGCAACCTGATCATCATGGACATAGTTAACTTTGTGAGGTCCCCAATACGGGACACTGATGCACTCTGCATCATGGACACTGGAGAATGGAGTAGGGAAGGAGGCACATGTTTATGCTTAAGGCGGTTTTGCCGGTAACGCGAATTCTCACCAATTTCGATCCAAAACCTGGAGCCGACACATGCTGCCGGACTTGGAGGGACCATGCCCTACCCGTCACGAATCATCTGGACTTGAGAGACTATGGTTATTCGCGGGTTTTGCTGACGGTTTTATCAGTTTAGCGACGGGTTTCTATGGCCGACGAAGGACCTACACAGAGTAACCAGCTTCAGACCAAGACAAACATGAACCTTTCCTCATCCTATCGGCCCGTGGCAAGTGTTCCAAAGCAAACTCATCAAACTCATCAAATAGGACGTGATGAGTTTGATGAATGTCTAAACGGTTTTTGTAAACTTTTTATATAGCAAAATAAGCAAAACATTTCAGCTTATAGCGATTCTTCCAAAACGCAAAACAAACTCATCAAACTCATCATTTTTCATCCTCCTGCTGAGGGAGGAGATATCCTTGTATATATAATAAAGAGCAACCACTCCTAGAGCACCAGGTCACCGGTGAATCGTGCGGTCCTGATAACATAGCCGCCCCTCGATGAGGGCCACTGTGGCAGAGGCACAGTGACTCTCCTGCGCCGGCCTTTTACCAACACCCAGAACGAAAACGTCGCAGACTTCGGGAACCGAGTGCGGTTCATCTGGTCCACGAACTCGTGGGCCGTCATGCCTTCGGCGGTCGGCTCACCGATGAAGTCATACCTGAGCGCCGGGTCCTCCGGCATGATCAAAGCCGACACAGTAAAGAACCCTTCCTCAAACAACGTAAACTCCAACTCCAGTGCCAAAAGACTCATGGTTCACCATCCTTTCCTCTAGGCGATCAATCCTCAACTACCGGCAGATAACAACACCGACACCACACCCTTCGGCAACCAGAAACCGGTAGAACCGGTGCTTCCTCTAGCTTGTATCTCTTGCTTGCAACCGCCTTGCATATTGCACAACTGTCATCACAGCATAAAATATCTACGTATTTAAGCCCTGCCTCTCGATAGGAACTTAAACTGTTCCCTTGGTATCCGGCTATTTCATCTCTGATGAGGTCTCTCGTCTGCCCTTTCTTTTTTAGCCGTAGAAGTTTACGTTCTCTTACCCCTTGGTCAGGATGACTCCACGCCACTTCGACGAATCCCTCTTGATTCCAGAGAAACTCGATTACAATTCCTTCCCTGCAGTATTCGATCATTTCAGGAAGTTTCGCCAGGTCGAAGAAAAATTTAGGAAGTTGGCCGTTCATTTCTTGCTTGCTCCGTCGTTGATTCCGTAGAACTTTTTCTCAATATCGGCCAGCAGGTACAACCCGTCTCCTATTCCGAGGAATCCCGGCCGCGGTGGATCCGCAAACAGAAGCTCCCCCCGCATCGTACGCACGATTGAGAGGGTCCTCCATTCTGCCGGTTTATCTGGTTGCCCACGTTCAAATGTGAACACTCCGTTGTGTGCCGCCGCATTCCGACAGTGCCTCAGGAACTGAACCATTGGGTCACCTCGGTGCTTCGACCGCACGTGCTCCCACGCCAAGATCAACAGCCCGCCCGCTGACATTCGATTGAAGAATCGCAGGGCCGCGTCATGTTCCATAAATACTGTCTCAGCCAAATCATCTCTGTTAAGCTTGATTCCTATCCCGGTTTGTGACTGTAGCTCCAGTTCTGACAGCAGAATGGTTTTTCCACCCCATAATACTCGCTCAGTATATTTCCGATTTCCTTCGCCTAGGATCGAAACATACTTTGCTATGAGTTCTGCTCTCGACAGGTTTCCCAAGGCGGGTCGCTGGCAAAACTCTTCAAACCGTTTATATAATCCGAGGGAAACCAATTCCATAAGTCCGTGCATCTCGCACAGGTAGGCGAGGACCAGTGCGTAGAAGGGCTTCTTCGGATCGAACTCGTTGAGAATCACAGCTTCAACTCCCCACTGAGATTCCTGCCCCTCTTCGATCGTCTATCCTCTATGAGGGGC
This sequence comes from Candidatus Aminicenantota bacterium, assembly GCA_963727095.1. GTDB lineage: Bacteria > Acidobacteriota > Aminicenantia > Aminicenantales > Saccharicenantaceae > CAVSEQ01. The sequence goes on from CAVSEQ010000005.1 coordinate 149,389, forward strand.
GTATCTGTCTTCACCGGCGTCCCGCTGATCGCGACCATGCGCCCCCAGCCACCCCGACTAGTGTTTCTGATTCATCTCCCTTCGAGCGATTTTTGTGACATAGTCCAGTACGTCGACCGTCAAGCCGGTCTTCTGCTCAAGTTCCTTGGTCGTTTTGTAAGAATAAATTGACCCGATTATAAAGGCCAGCAATAGGGCAAGCGGGAGTATATACCATTTCCAGATAATGGCCCCCAACAAGGCAAAGCCAAGACAAGTAAAAAGAAGTCTCCTGACCTTTTGTTCTTTTATAATCGCGACGCTTACTATTTTTATTAATGAATCTTCATCAAAAGATTCCATGTTTCACCCTAAACTCAGACCCTCGCGCCCCTCGTCAGTGTTTTTCGAACATCAAACTATGAATATTTTCCGCATCTTTACATAAACTTAGCATATTTTCGGTTATATCTATGTCCAGTACGAGGCCGGCTTTTATACGTTCCTTTACCTCAGGTTCACGCTCATAAATCAGTTTTATTGCGATATCTATATGTTTTCGGAATTCTTCAATGTGTCCATCCTGACGTTCCAAAAGTGCATAGAAATGGTGCCACTCTGGAGTATCCAATGTTCCCTTGGTTTTACTAAGGAGCTCTTTTGCAAGGGCCACGTCCGTCGCTGTCCGATTATCTGCCTTTGCATCGAGAGCACCCATAAGGCCGAGGAAGTGTCTCAAGATATTCTGCATTTTTGTATTCTCTATTCTTGTCAAAGCATTGGACGCCAAAGCAATTTCGTTATTAGCAGATATCACATCGGCAGTTCTAAAATATTCGAGTGCATTTTTATAGCAATTGCTATATTCACTCCACGCATTTCTTAAACTCTGGTCACGTTCAACCAAGGATAGTAGATTAGTGTCTTTAGCCATGGCTTCCGTCGTATAATATTTCAATGCGTAGAACCATTCTGGGCCCATAAGTTTAATGGCGGTTTGATAAATTTTATCATTAAGAGACAACTGCATTTCAATTGCCTTTTTATCCCGCCATTTGTGCATGGTCCCCCCGTTAAGGCCTATCGCACTATTAAACCAAACTAAGATAAGGCCTCCTATTAACAAGTAACTTGCCAGCGTATTTTTCCTATGGGTAACCGCATAGATCGTTTTCGCCCCCAGGTCTTTCGCCATGCCTACGACTCCTGACCTTTCCTGATCATACTCTGGACCATGGCGCCTATTCAATCCTCTTTTCCGCCTCGCCCCGCCCGTCTGCTGGCCGTTCTCAAGCCGAGCTAGGGATATGAGAGGACAGGCCGTTGACATTTCTGCTAGCTCGAAGCAGTATTAGGGCACAAGCAAAAGGAGGTCGCAATGTGCGAACCAATCATCTCCATTGCCGCCCTCGTGGTCTCGGTGGTCGCCATTATTGTCGGCGTCGTGTTCTACTTCATGTCCGCCAGGAAACTGCAGAATGCCGTCAACATCCTGGGCGGACTGGCAGAGGGTTCAATAAGGCCGGGTAGTGTAAAAGCAAAACGAAACAAGAAAGGTGATATTGTTAACCTGGATATCACCCTTCAGGTTGACTCCGCTGTCCAGTCCATGACATCCGACAACGTCACTCTACCTACTGGTCCGAAGAAGCCAGATTAAGACTTCTCCTCCTTTTCCATTTCATTCAACACGGCCTCTGCGGCCACCACATCTATCTCACCATTCTTCTCCTCCGGTAACGTCACCGCCTCATTGATCAACTCCGATTCCTTGCCTGTGACGGTCGGTTCCCAATCGCCTGTCTCCTTGGCAACGATCACCTTCTCCGGTTCCGGCTCCTCTGTCGCCTTTTCTACCTTCCTACTGAAACCCCAGAACTTCGACCGCGACCGCCCCGCGCGACACTCCACCGTGATCCGGCGCTCAAGTTCACCCCGTTTCTTGATCAGTTGCTTTCCTAAAGACTTGGCACTGGAATACCGATTTTTGAACTCATGAAGTACGCTGAGCTCGTCCGCGGTTTCACAGAAAAACGTATAGAGTTCCTCAGTGGTGCGGGTAGGCTCAATCGACATTCCGTGCTCCAGTTCGTTCCCATCCTGCCACTCTTTCTCAAACAACACGTTCTCCAGAACCCACCACAATGGGTCCTCTTCCAACAGCGTTTCCGCTTTCTTCGAAACCATCTTTGCCAGCGTGCGGCGAAACATCTGCCTCGATCCGAACCAACTGGTTATCTTTTGGCCGAACGAGGCCCAGGAGGCCGAAATGTTCGGAGGGCACTCCGGCTCTGCCTCCCGCCAGCGGTTCAGCAACGCCACGACTGTGTTCAGATTCACCATGATCTCGGTGTTCAGGCGCGCAGCGTTCCTGTAAAGAGGTTCCTAGAATATCTCCTCTCCGGTGACCCGTCGCAACGGCTTGGTGTTGAACAATAGCACTCGCCGCATGAACTCATCATTCCAATCTTTGTCTCCGTAGAGGTGAGTGCGAAGAACACTTTCGGCACACCGGGTTGAAGGTGCTTTTTATATGGTTCCCGTTTGCCCCATCTCCGGCCGACCAGTGGCATAGCTGTTGAGTGTGGCTTTCATGTCATTGGGAATTTTCTTTATGACATCATCCAACACTACATATCGTTTCTCGTGGAAGATCGTCTTGAGGCTGTCGTCGTTGTCCGGGAATGAGCACCGCTCAAACGTGGGTCCAAAAATGATCTTGCCGATCGTGGTTGCCAAGAACGACTTGCCACTCTGCAACTCACCAATGAACGCCGCCACAGGTTTTGAGGTGAACAGGGACTCAAAGTACACAGTGAAGAAATAGATAATCAGCAGAAGTTTTTGCTCTTCCGGCGAAATGCCACTCTCCTCCAAGGTGGCGAACGAAGCATTCGCAACCAGGTACTTATTCAACAGACAATCCTTCGAGTAGAACTTTGCCAATGAAAGTCCTAGCGGACAGCCATCGCCTTTGAATCTTGCGAACTCGGCGGGCACTTCATCGTAAAAAAACTGGACCACCTTCTCATCGGGGAGGAACTCTCGGAACGACAACTCTTCCCAATGCCTGAAGAACACGCCCGCGTCACCATTGTTCTGGACTGTGATCTCTTTGCCATCGAGCCGGTAGACGCCGTTCGCTCCATCATCAACATAGAGCACGCCCTTATCCTTGTCATAATAGTGAACGAACTGGGTCGTGACCTTTCGCTTCTTCTCAGGATCATCGCAGATGGCCGCCTCCAGTGCTCGTAGAATCTCGGCGGTGTCGTTCCGATCAGGATTGAAGCGACTCACAAGAAGATGCTCAAACTCATCACTGTCCAATTCCATCAACTCTCGTTCCTCGGTATGAAAGAAGTAATACGGTCCTGCCTTACTTTCATAGAACCCGTTGCCCAGCGGCGTCGGGCCAGTGAGAAGATTTGTTACCACGTACTCTTTGATCTTCTCTAGTTTTGCCGGACCTTCCAAAAAAGGATTCGTCTTGATCGCCAGGATGAAGTTGCTCTCCGGCGTGCCATGCAGTTTGAATTTCTCATAGCCCTTCAGCGCCTTCAACACATCCCACTTCAGCGCCGCCTCACCTTCCTTCCTAATCCGGTTCGAGCATTTCAACCACTGGTTAAAGAAAATCGACTTGATCGTTGCATAGCCATAATGAGCCCAGACCAACGAGGCGATGATGGACAGGTCCCGACCGGAGTCTGACATATCCTTCAGGCGGATCGCTTTGCCGTTGAGGATCATGGTTCGCGTTTTGACTTGGGGCAGGTCCAGACTGTCCACATCTTTGAAGGCCTCCGCCTCTGAGGTGTCACGAACGATGACGTTTCGTTCTCCGAACACAGGCATCTCTTCGTCGGTGCCTTCTGACTCTCGGAACGAAGTGTCCCGATAGCCTTTAAAATCAGCCAGCGTGAAGGTCCTGTCAGGATGACATTCAATGACTGTGCACCGGGCGGGATCGGCACCTGCTTTGTTATTCACGGTACCAGGCAATCTGAGGCACGATGAAAGGTCCTTACGTTGAGGGTCTGATCTTAGCGGAGACTTACTCAATCCTATGAGTATTTGGCGAATCTCCAGACGAGTCTCCTCAGTGATTTCCAAGAGTGGACGCCGCAACAGCCAATAACAATGGAACCCGTGTTGCCCAGAGTCCACTATGATTGAGGGCTTGATCGGAAATTGATCTACTCGTTTTCGTGCCGCCTCTTTGCCTTCCTCACCGCCGTCCACATCACACCAGATGCAGATGACGTTATCAATGTCTACGGCACGTCCCCGGAGTTCCGTCCTCGGGTTGACACCGAAGATGATCTGAGAGTCCCGATTCCGCTTGATCAGTTCTTTCCAGGAATCGGAGTCCAGTTTCGCTTGCCTTGACCATGCCGGCGGGTAAGGTAGTGGGTCACCTTTTGTGAGAGGTAAAAATCGGAACTCTACCCAGCCATCGTTCTCCGCAAAGTAAGGACTGAATAAGGCCGCCAAGAAGTCAGCGGCTTCTTGACGATCAGGTATGATCGGTTCGAGTGCGGTTGTCATTTGTGTTCTCCTGTTTCTGTGTTAAGTAGATTCCCTGCATGCTCTCATCGAGTAGCAGGTTCGTCGCGAGGTCGGTCAGGTAATACTGGCGACCAATAATCCAGCTCCTGCCTCCGTCAGAGGAGAGCAGGACGGCTTTGAGTTTGATGGACTGTCGGTTTGAAACTCGCATTCGTGCCTTCCTTTCATGTTTGCGTTTATTTATGCTGCCGCTTCCAAACAGAGTTCGCCCTTGAATCTGTCGATGAAGGATCTGGCGTCTGGGCGGGAGCAGAAATTCCTAATATGGGATATTAGAGCACGCCACATTTTCCCCTGATTTTGCTCGAGAAAACTAAAGACCTAGCTGACAATCCGCCCGCCGGAGTCCCCGTCCTCAAGGCTCCAGGTTCTTGACACCTGTCTGCGGCCGGCTATATCATCACGTTGTGAGGGGAGGCGCCAATTTCGAGCTCAAAAAGAGTGAGCTCCGCGATCTGATGACCGAACCTCGACCCTCTCAAAAGCGAGCTTTCCAAACCGAGTAATTGAAGTGACCAGGAAGGACACTAGTTCGATAGACAGGTGTCTCAAAATCACCAGCACATTCCGAACTGAAGAGAAGAAAGAAACATGCCAATGAAACTCATGAGACTCGTCGTCATCGGACTTGTCCTATTTATCAGCTCGGCTTTTGGTCAAGCAGGGAAGGCCGTACAAGTTCCAAGCAAAACCGTCAACGCGCAGGCTCCCATTCGCTTGACACCAACTCTTCAGGCAGCGGATTTTGAATGGGGCAATATCAACGGCAAAGGATATAAGTTATCCGTTGAGATTGAAAACACCAGCAATGAGGAGATGCAACTCGGCGATGCGCTATTTCTCTGGGAGATCGGGCCCGAGGAAACGTGGAATTCAGTTGTTCTCCAGTTGGAGAAACCCGAAATGCCCAAAAAGACAGAGCAGGTTTCCTTTCGATACGTTGCAAAGGAACAACACATGATTTCTCCGGACGGGTCCACTACGATCGCTGCCGGCGGCAGTGGAGGCTTCTCCGCTACCACCACGAAGCTTTGCCGCCTAGGAGAATCTGATAAGGGATTTGGCCTGGTAGCGGCAGGCGGGAAAAGAACCTTTTCATGGGACCTGCCGATGCCTGTTTTTACCGATAAGAAAGTCGTTTCTTCCGTATGGGTGTCGATACCTGAGCTTCGTTTTTCGGCAAGTGGACGCACATGGGCGCCGTGGATAGAGTATGCGCCCGATGGAGATACTCTCAAACTCCAAGCCATGCATTTCCTCCTATTGAACACGAATCAATTGCGTAGCGCATTCCAGGGAGCCGATTTGCTATTGCGGCTTCTCGCCTCCGCCAAGCTTGCTGAGGGTGATCCTCAATCTGCGGAGCCTCTTCTCGTGGGAGCTTTTGGTACAGAGAAAGCTCTGATCGTCAAGTGCGCCATCGCCGGCAACTTAGGCTGGATGGGTTCCAAAGCTGCAGCACGGTCATTGCTGGCAGTCCTGGATTCGGCTCACGGCTTCTTTTTTGAGACAGTAATGAACGCGTTGGGCCAAATCCATCTGGACGAGACCATGCCGGCCCTCCTCAAACAGTTGAACAGAACCGATTACAGTGAGCTCTATTTTACAATCGACACCCTTGCGAAGATAAACGACCCACAGGTCATTCCTGCCCTTGAGGAGTTTCGAAAACAGATCAAACAACTCCCTTTATCGTCGCGCCAAAAGGACAATCTGGAGTATCAGGTTAAGGAAGGGATAAATGCGCGGACAGGGAGTATGGAGAAGACAAAACGCTCACCGGAGGCAACCGAGAGCGTGAGACCTACTGCGAACAGTTATTACAACCAGGGCGCAACTTACGTGAACTCCGGCCGTAGCTCCGAAGCACTCAAGAGCTTCAGAAAAGCTCTCGAAATTGATCCCCACAACGCCTTGGCACAATACCAACTGGCGGTCACTCTGCTATCGCTTGGTAGTATTGAAGATGCAGAACGGGAATTGAAAAATTACTTGGCGCTGGGGCCGAAGGATCCAAAACTGGCGGAATCGGTTCTCGAAGAATTGGCTAATTCATATAAGTTCATCGATTGGACGACGGAAGAAAGGGTGGTGCCCTCTGAGTCAAGTCTCGTCGTTATCACTTCGGAGAGATTGATAACGAATATGGTGAAGCCCATCTATCCCGTTATCGCAAGGAACACCCGAGTTGCTGGTTCGGTTGTTGTGCGCGTGATCGTTGACTCTGCTGGATATGTTGTCAAGATTCACATCGTAAGCGGACACCCGTTGCTCAGGAGACCATCTATTGATGCGGTCAAACAGTGGAGATTCTCTCCTTATAAGGAGAACGGAGAATTCAAGCCATTTATCTACACGCTGAGGCTCGGGTTCACGTTAGACGCCAGCAGTTCCCGTTGACAATTCTCGGGTCAACAACAAGATACCCCCGTGAGGGCTGGGGCCCTCCATGAAGCTCCAGGAGCCGTCGATGATCCCTGAGCCCGCTACCTTCTCTCTCCCGGACTTTGGCTTGGTCGGACTCGTTGGTTGGAAAATTAGGCGAAATTGTGCTGACAGGCCACTGAATTTTTTACATTGAATACAAACTGACCCCCCCGCCAACGGACCTTATCCCCCTAGAGCTGGGCCGCGCATTATGCGAATCTTCTGACTAGTTAGTTTGGCATTAGTTCGGCCCCTCTATTTCGCACGGGATAACGTCGCAAAAAAGGGGACTTATAAGTGGCACAAATGGGGCACAAGTAGAATTTTGGCGACCCGTATCATTAAATATATCAACTACATAAAATTGCGGCGGACTTCTCAGCCCTCAATACTTCAGCCCTTTCGAACGACCACCACCTGCAGTTTGCGGCGCTCTTTGCGGAGGTCGAGGCCGAGTTGCTCTCGAACAGCCTTGCGGAGGCTTTTGTAGTCCTTCTCTACCGCCTTCAGGTCGTAGGTATATTTCTCTTTCAATCCCGTCTCGTCGACTACCGGTATGCCGGTGGAGTCGTCGAGGAACCGCAGGAGAGCCGAGAGGTCCGAGTTGGTGCCTGACACGTTGTCTTGGCTGTTGCCCGCAGATTCCGTTTCGGGGCCAGGTTTCTGGAGCTTATGGTTCTCGCCGGGCAGTTGGGCCAGGACGTACGCTTCGACTTCTCGCTCTTCGCGGGTCACGGTGACTCCCAGCACGCTGGAGAGGGCAAGCTGTAATGCCGGCAGCGTGTTCTTGTCCTGCGGGGCTCCCATCGCCTTCATATCGTACTTCTCATCCGGGAGTGTCGTTTCCAGTACAACCCGGCTGGCCGGCACCCCAAACGCCCAAGCGAGGCAGACCTTCGGAGGCACCCCCTCGGCGTAAACTCCGTAGGGGCCATAGCTGCCCAGCATCTTGTCCGACTCGGAAGGCCGCACCCAAACCTCGAAGAGCGGTTTTGGCGCCGGCTTCGCCGACACCTCCGCCTTCTCTTCTTTGAGCCTCAGCGGCCGACCCGCCAACGCGTCCTCCATCGTGTCCTCATTGATGCGAGCAGGGTGAGTATCGGCGAGGATCTTCCCGTCGCGACCGATGATGTACGTGGTGGGAAACCTATTGACCCCATAACGTTTGATCACCGAGGAGCCGACGTCCACGGCCACCGTACCGTTGATCTTGGTCTTCTCCAAGAATTCGCGGACCACCTTTTCGCGATCGTCGGAAATGGAAAGAAACTCGACGCCGCGCGGGCCGAACTTGTCGGCAAGCTTGTTGAGATGCGGGATGTTCTCCAGGCAATGAGGGCACCAAACGCCCCAGAACTCCAGGACCACGATCTTTCCTCTGAGACCAGCCAAGGTGGGAATGGGGGCGGACGGAGGCGAAACGACTTTCGCCAGTGTGATCTCGGGGGCGAGCTCTCCCACCTTCGGCTTCTGCGCAAATGCGGAAGATACAATCAAAGACAGAAATAGCACCAAGAAATTAACAGGAAAGATGATATTTTTACATCTTCGCGGCAACTGCTTTTCTCTGCGCATCTTTAAGTCCTCCAGGTACCCGCCAGCATTCTCTGGGACTGACCCACCTTAGTCAATCTACTACCCCTGCAGTGAGATTTTCAAGCTACCGCCGGGAGTCCTGACGCGGCGAGCCCCCACGGGAACCTAGACCCTTAAAGGGGATTGAAAAATCGGCCGGAATCCGCTACCGTGGAAGCAGGGGAAGTACTTCGATCGACTATGATCGATTCGATATTGCACCAAGAAGTGAGCAACTTCGAGGAGGGAAGATGAAAAACGCGGCTTTATTGGTCCTTTTGGGACTCCTCTCGGTTCTTTTGGCCGACTGCGTCGTCAGCTATCCTGAGTTCGGGCCTCCCCCACTCAGGGAAGAAGTCATCATCCGCCGTCCGGGACCCGGCTACGTTTGGATCGGCGGCTACTGGGGATGGGGCAGGGGACGTTATTACTGGAACTCAGGACGTTGGGACAGAGCCAGGCCGGGCAAAGTCTGGGTGCCCCACCGCTGGGACCAGAACGGACGGCGCTGGGTCCTTCACAACGGCTATTGGAAATAAGTCGGGAGCGAGAATAGGGGTCAGGTCCGTCCTGCAATTCTAAAAACTCGCGGCGCGCGTCGAGCGCGGAGCGTCATCGCTCTAGTCGATCGGTTCGGCCTGGACGCTGAAGCCGTACAACACATTGCCCAATTCAACGGGAGCCCCCGTTCCCGTCCAGCAACGGCAGGCAACCCACTGGAGCATCGAGACGTCCTCCCGGCTGAGGGCAAAATCCAGCGACGGATTCGTGGCCGTGGAAACGACGGCCCATTCGCAGCCCTTGCCCGGCATCCGGCTGCCGAAGTAATCGCGGCCCGATTCTTTGTGCGCGGTCACGTCCACCGGAATCCAGCCATAGCCCTGGAGGTAAAACTCCGCCCATGCGTGCCCGTCGGCCCCGTTGGTGATATCGATCGCAACGGCGGCCCGGGCGGGGATGCCTTGTCGGCGCATCAGGGATATGAAAACGGAACTGAGATTCCCGCAGTCGCCGCCTCCGTCATTCAAGACCTGTGCCAAGGGATGGAGGCCGGTGCCCGGATTGATATAGGAAAATTTGCGGGCGACATATTCATAGCACCGGCGGGCATAATCCAGGCTGTCCTTGGATTCCGCTTGGATCCGGTCGCTGATGGCCGCGATGCGGGGCTCGGCCGGATCGATGTAGACGCCTGACCGGCCGGTGTAAAGCCGGAAAGCCGGGTCGGTCTCAACATACGGCAGGATGCGCTTGACCTTCACAAGGTCGACGCCGATATCGAAAAGCGTGATATCGTAGCGATACGTGATGACTTTCCCGTTCCCGGCCTTGAGATCGGCATCCGTCAGGATATAGCGAAGGCATTGATCTTCCGTTCCCGGAATGTCGAGAACCTCGCCGCCCGAGGAATGAAAGTTCGTCACATCCTGGTATGTGTCGGTTGCGGGCACCGGAAAAATGAGAACGAGCCGGCTCGCCTGCTTCGGGAGATCGGGAAGGGCCAGGCTGCAAGTCACCCGGTACTTGCGTGGGGAAGCCCGCTGGACGATACTTTCGGGATTCGGCGCTTCATCGTTCGGGAGCCCTGGCAGGAAAGCCCAAAAACCCAGGGCAAGCCCAAGCACGACCGGCACGGCATAGTGTTTTCGTGATTTTCTCACAGCAGAACCATGATAGTGAGGGGCGCAACGGTTAGTCAACCCCTCGAGTCCCCGGCATGAATGCCGGGGCTTAGCGTCGGCGAACGGGTCAATTAGTCGGCGATCGCTACTCCAGGTGGAACGTGATGATTTTCCACGGATCGGCGCCGACGGCGAGCTCGCGGTTCTGAAGCTTGGCATCAACCAGCCGATTGCCGAGCAGATCGGTCTCGGAAGCCCGGCTCACGGGGAGACGGATCGCGACGCTCGCATCCGAGCGACGGCCTTCGGTTTCAACGACCCGCAGCTCGTAGCCGCCTTCGAGCTTCCTGCGGAACGCCGCGATTTCGATCCCCGGCGACGAGACGCTCAAAAAGCCCTTCGACTGCGGAAGATCGCCGCGCCGCGGCTCCTGCAGCGCGCACGCCATCGGCCGGGCAAACGCCGCGGCCGCACGAAGACGATCGGCATTCTCAAAACTCCCGCGGTGCGGCATCAGCCCGTGACGATATTCCGCATAAATCGGCCAGCCGAACTCCTTCGAATAATAGGATTCCCATTCCCTCATCACCAGATTCGCAATCCTGCCCGAAGCTTCCCGTTTAAAGTACTGTGTCCCGGCATGAAGGATGAGAAGGCCGCTGCCTCCGCCGACGAGATCCGTGAATGTCAGCGCGTGGAAGCTCGGGTTTTTTGTCTCCTCGACGCCGAACGGGAAATCGCGCAGCACGCGGGTCGCATTGAATCCCGGCACGAACGAAACCCAGTAGCCTTCCTTGATGTCCGGAGGTGAAGTGTCGGCGAGAGGCGGCACACGCGCCAAAACGCGGCTCACGACTTCGACGTACGGCGATCGGGCCGCCAGCGTCACCCGGGTTTCGAAGGTGAGAAAGCGCCAAGCATGCTGGGCGCGGAGCGTTCCCCAGAGCGGCCCCTCGGCGAGCCAATCGATCTGGGCCTTGGATTCCCCGCTGTCATAATAGGCCGGGGGATTCGGGTATGTGGACAGCTTCGGCGTCGGTTTCCCTGTGAAGCGTGGATAGGCCCCGCCCGCCGCATCGAGCATCTCCTCGCCCGACGGCTTGGCTACGAGGCTTGCGACGCCGCCGGTCTTGGGATCCAGGCGGACGCGCACGAATTCGTTCTCCATCGCCAGCCGGGCCTTATCGACGCGGAGATCGGTCTCGACCCTGGGAGCGGCCTGCGGCAAGACCTGCAGATAATAGGTATCGTATCCGGCCCCGGGCACCTCTTGCGCGAGGAAGGCCACATCGGCCATGGTCAAGTTGCCGTCGGAGCCATCGCTGCTCTTGACCATCTGGGACGGGACCATGCGGCCGGTCTTGTCCTTGACCGCCACGCCGCGACTCCTGCCGGGCACAGGATGGATGCGCCCCGTCGTCACCAGGTCCGTCCGCGGCCAGGCATGCGGATTGAACACCACGGCCGCGATATCTCCTTGGCGATTCGCGAGAGTGTTGATGCGCCCGCTGAGATGCCGCAGGGCGCCGTCCAGAACGGCCGTACCCTGTCTGTTGGCGGCATCGATGTGGTCGTATCCGATGGCGCCCCAGGTGAAATTATGTTTGTCTTCGATCCGGTCGAACGGCGCCATCCGGTCGCCCTGCCAACGGGAATATTCGCACAGGCCGACGTCATGGCTCTGCGAGGCCAAAAGGTCGCGCCAGGCCTTCTCCAGCGTGTCGGCTTGCGATGGACGTCCCAACCCTGCGGCGACTGCGTCGAACAGCTCCGCCGCCAGGAGCAAAGCGTCGACCTTGCGGTCGAGGATCCGTATCTGATCCCCGCCCAGGCCCCAGGTCAGAGACTTGTTCCAGGCGTCCATCGGCAGGTAGACGGTCTCTTTCATCTGCGGCCCGTACTTGTCGAGATACTCTTTGAGCGTGACGAACTCGACTTGCTTCAAGTGTCTGGTAGCGGGCGGGCGCCGTGAGGTAGGCCGGCTGTTCGGGCGACTCCCAGCCGAACTCTTCCCACGTGAAGATCAGCGGCTTGCCGAGCTCGGCCAGCTTCTTGAATTCGGCGGAAGCCGCGAGCTTCTTCAGGTCCGGCGCGTAGCCGAAGAGCGGCATTCTTGGGAACGCAGGGGATAACCGATCCGTCAATCCCCTTCCACAGCAAGGCATTGAGGTCCAGCCGCGGGCAGCCTGCCCGGCCCCAGGTGTCGAGCTGGGCCAGGCTGGCGTACTTGAAACCGGCCAGCTTGACCATCTGCGGAATCTGCGGATGGGTGAATTCCTCCTCTTCGAGAAACGTGACCATCGGATAGCCGAGTGCTTTGCGGATGACCTCCCGGCCCATGACGATCTGCCGGATATTCGACTCGCCGCTGATCGTCGTGCCCATGGGCTGACCGTAGGTGCCGCCGATCAACTCGACTTTGCCGGCCGCCAGGTAGCGCTTCAGCCGGTCGGCCACTTCGGGAAACTTCTCGGCCATGAACTCGTAGGCCCGGGCATCGAGGTTGATGCACGTTTTTACATGGGGCGCCCGGTCGGCCATTTCCATGGCGTCGGTCACTGACAGAACGCAGGACTCGATGCCCAGCTGCCAGCCGATCCCGATGTAGCTCCAGTGGTTGCAGATGGTCACGCAAAGACCGCCCGTCGCCCCGGCCGCCGCGGCGTTGCGCACAAAGAGGGGCCATCCCACGACCGCCCCGGCGCCGCCCACGGCACCCGCCCGCAAGAACGCTCTTCGAGTCAGTTTGGTTTTCATTTTAGCGTTGGGAAGGATAAGTCACGCCCGCAACCATGTCAAGGACACAGGTCTGATGGATGCCGGGGGTTGCCGGACTTCGCGCATTTCTTGGTTTCCTTGACACCGTTTGCGGGCAGGCGATATATTTCCGGCATGTTTAAGCGAAGGGAAAGTCCTGCCAGTTCGAGTTACGGCACACAGGACTTCTTCAATTAAGGTAAAGCCGGCCGAGCTTCTCCCTCTTGCCCTTGCCTGCGCTATCGCTCTTGCGTCTTTCGCGTGCCGGGAAAGTAACAAACCGGCCTCCGGAGCCGTGCCCGGCGAGACGGACCTCTTCCGAATGAAGCCCGACCAAACTCGCTGGGCGAGTTTCGAGAATCCCGGCGGAATCAAGGGCCGCGCGGGACTCGAGAATCAGGGAGCGAAGGGAAACCCGGCCCAGCAAGTCAAGGCCGGTGAAGCCAAGACCCTTCTTGATATCAAAGGCTGCGGGGTCATCAGGCGCATCTGGATGACTTTGCTCGATAAGAGCCCGAAGATGCTCCGCGGCATGCGCATCGACATGTATTGGGACGACGCGAATACCCCCGCTGTCTCGGCGCCGCTCGGGAGTTTCTTCGGCCACTGCGGCGGCGGAATGTCGGCTTTCGAAAGCGATCTTTTTTCAAGCCCCGAGGCGCGTTCGTTCAACTGTTTCGTCCCCATGCCCTTCAGACGAGCGGCGCGCATCGTCGTCACCAACGAAACCGACATCGTCCAACCCTATTTGTTTTACGACATCGACTATACCCTCAGCGAAAGTCTGCCCGACGACGCGCTCTATTTCCATGCGCATTGGCGCCGCGAAAACCCGACGACGCTCGGCCGTGACTTCGAGATCCTGCCGCTCGTCAGCGGGCGGGGACGATTCCTCGGATCCAACGTCACGGTCGCGGCGATTAACAGGTTTGGAGTCGGCGTCGAGGGCGCGGTGAAAGTTTATCTGGATGGCGATCGCAACCACCCGACTTTGGCCGGGACGGGCACGGAGGATTATATCGGTGACGGTTGGGGGGCGGGGGTTTACTCGCACCGCACTCAGGGCTGCCTCGCGGACAAGCCTGACCTGCTGGCTTTTTACCGTTATCACATTCCCGATCCCATATTTTTCCACGGCGAGTGTCGTGTCACGATCCAGCAGATGACTGGCGGCGACAAGGCCGCAATCATAGCGATGGCCAAAGCGGGCGTACCCCTGAAAATCGTCGGCGGCGATTTCGGCAAGGGACGGATCACCGGCCTGTTGGACACACGACCGAACTTGAGAGCCGAGGACGCTCCCGAAGGTTTCCTGATAGTTTATGCCTGTTTCGATGTTTCCGCGACGGCCTACTTTTACCTCGACCGCCCTGAGGACGGACTTCCCGCTTTGGCGTCCTGGGCCCAACGCTCCGTCGGGATCAAATAGCGCGCGTCGAGCCCACGCGGCTCGAATCTCCCGCGGCCAGCATGGCGATGAAGGTTTCGATCCGGAGCCTGAGCTGCTGGCTGTCGGAGGGCGAAAAGTCGGTGACGATTTTGAGATAGGGCAAGCCGTGGTCCGCGTCCAGGTGGCGTTTGAGCACGGCCGATTCGACATCGTATGTCAGGCAGGCATGCCACACGAGGTCGACCACCCCGTCCGGATGGAATTCCCCGATCAACCGGTCGATCGTCTCCAGGCGGCGAGTGTTCGGCGTCATGCAGGAGCATGGAAGATGATAATACTTACGGGCGATCGCCTCGAGAGGGTCTCCGGTTTCGTCGACGTCTTCGAGGAGCGGTTTGAGGCCGGTGCAGGTTTCCTGGACGCTAACCGTGGCCCCCGCCGCCTCGATGATGTCCAGAACTTTCTCCGCGCCATGCGGCGCCGGGACGCCGGTCAGAAGGATAGAGGGACGCCTGACGGATGATGCGTTCAGCTGCCGGGCTTGCTCGATGATGAGCTCATAGGCTTCGAAATCTTCCGGGATGCCGGAGATAAGGCTCTTGGCGTCGAGAACTTCCCGGCCCGAGAGCCCGTGACCGGCCAGCCGGGCGATTTCCCGTCTCAAGGCCCGCTCGCGGTTCATGAGCCGAATCGCCGACCTTAAGCTCTCGTCGAGGATGGGATTCCCCGTAAGCTTTTCCAAATGCCGGCGCAACTTCACGACCTCGCTTTTCCAGCGAAGAAATGCTTCTTCGTCGTCGGGCTTCTGCGGCAGTTCGAGGACGTGGACGGGCTTGCAATCCTGAAGCCTTTCGAACATTTTCTTTTTCCCGTCGCACGTCGTTTCGGCGACGACGAGGTCGCTCATCTCGAAGAGAGGATTGGCCTGTTCGACGGCGAAACCATAGCTCGACTTGATCAGCGGGCAAAGGTTGGCCGGGAGGTCTCTTTCCGCCGCGACCGCCATCTCGTGGCTGCCGCCGCAGGCGCAGACTGGAACGGCGCCCGCAGCCAGGATGAGTTCGCGGGGCGTGTACTCGCAGAAAATCGATACGATTTTCCGGCCTTCCGACTTGGCTTCCTGCGCAAACTCGATCGCGTTGGACACCATCCGGTCGAATCGGGCGAGGGCGGGAACCTTATGGAGGAGAGAACTGCTGACGGAATGAACTCCATCTTCGCTGTCCCCGGCTTTGCTGTTAGCTTCTTCGGCGCACGCAGGATTTTCAACCGCGCTGGAAGAACCGGGCTCGTATGCGTGAGATGCATCCTTTTGTCCCGGCCGGGACAAATAATTCCCCGCGCCGCTCACAGCGGAAATGCCGCCAGCGGAAGTGATTGCGTCAAGCTGCGCGGTCGAACGGACGATCTGTTTCGCCGCGATCATCGCCGCTCCGAGCGCGCCTGTAATCCGCGGGTCGGCCGGAATGATCAGGCGCTCTTTGAGCTCTTGCCCCAGGGCCGCGGCCATGGCTTTGTTCATCGCCACACCGCCGGTGAAGGCGATCGGCGGACAGGCGCCGATTCGTTCCACGAGCCCGGCGATTCTGCGGGCGATCGACCGGTGAATCCCGGCCGCGACTTCCTCCGGGCGGAAACCGCGCGCCAGCATCCCGATCATTTCCGATTCGGCGAAGACGACGCACATCGAGCTGATTTCAGACTCGGCGTCGGCGCGCCGGGCCGCCTCGGCGAGCCCTTCGAGATCGGTGCCCAGGATCCTGGCCGCGACTTCAAGAAACCGGCCGCTTCCGGCAGCGCACCTGTCGTTCATCGCGAAGTCCCTGACACGTCCGTCGGCCGTGAGCAGAATAGCCTTGCTGTCCTGACCGCCGATTTCGATGATCGTGCGCACCTCGGGATGGCCGGCCGTCACTCCCGCGGCGTGGCAGCTAATTTCGGTCAATGTCTCGTCGGCGAACCCCGCCTGGATGCGGCCATAGCCGGTAGCGACGATCCTGGCGATGTCCCCGCGGCTCGCGCCCGCCGCATCGAGAACGGTCCGGAGGAGCGTGTCGGCATCGTGCGCTTTGTCCGTGGTCGCATCGCGAACGGCAACGGCCCGAATCTCGAAACATGACGAATCCAGGAGAACGGCTTTCACGGCCCGGCTGCCGAGGTCGAGGCCCAACGTCAGATCAGCCATGACTCCTCCTCGAGCGAATCACTTCGAAAAAGCCCTCGAACCGCGTGGCCAACTGCCCGATCGAAGCGTCCGCCATCGGAGGGACAACGATCTCCAAAACAGGAAGACCTAAAGCGCGCTGGACTTCCTGCCGGATGACTAATCCCTCGGTCGCACAATGCGAAGCCCCTGGGATATTGGAGACGATGACGCCTTCCGCTCCGTACTTGCGGGCTTCCTCGACGATGAGCCGGGCCCTGTATTGGGCCGTCCCGATCATCGGATCCTTCAGAGCCGCTTCGGCCAATGCTTCGAGCGGGGCCTTGCGCTCGGGGATGGGAAGTAGGGCGTGCCGGAAAAGATACTCCGTACCGGCCAATGCCCCGCCCATTTCTTCAAATAGGTTCATGACCCCGAGGTCGGCGACCGGATTGACCCAAACGACACGGCAGGAATCCTGCGGCAGGACGCCCTCGCCGCACTTGACGCGGCGCTCGACCGTCTCGCGAACATCGCTCAGGATGCTGATGCATTGCTCGAGGTCCGAACAGAAATGGATGGCCAGCATTTCGCAGATCTGCGTCTCCAAGGCTGGGAGAGGCGCCGGACTTGTGCCATAGACGAGGTCGCGGATCCGGGCCAGGATGTCCCGCACGCGGTTGGCTTTCCGGATTCCCGCCGCGAGCATGTCGTCGGTAATCACTTCGCCCACGACGTCCCCGACAGCCCGGCGGATTCGATCGAACTCCCCCGCCACAAAACGGATAAGCTCCGGGGTCACGGCCTCCCTCCGGTAAGGGAGTTCCCACCACAGCATCGGGATGCCCAGGTCGGCCACACGCTGCATCACGCACGACATGTCATCACAGCATGCTCCGACCGCCCCGACGAGCAGGTCGGGCATGGGAAAATGGGCGCGGTTGATAAACGCCGCCAGCGCGGCCCGGACAGGACAAACCTCGTCGCCAAAGCCGGCCGCATCGGCAATCCGGAGCAGTCCTTCGGACATTTCCATGAGGCAGGGTATCCACCAGGCGCCGTCGGGATAGAAGGCGACGGCGCGGGATGAGGAATAAACGATGACCGGGACAGTCCCGAGATCCTTAAGCGTGCCGATGATCTTTTTGCCGGCCCGGCGTGCGGCGTCCAGGCGGTCGTTCTCCGAAAGAAGAAAGGACCAGAGCCGGAGCGCCGCCGGTGAGTTGTCGAAATGGAGATTCTTCAACCGCAGGTCGCCTTCGAGCTCGACAAAGCAACGCGGCGTGCCGAGGGCCGGCGTCGTCGGCCCGCTTTCGCCTGGACGAAGCGACGGTTCCTTGATCTCAGCGCTGATTCTCCGAAATTCGGCGTTCCAGGCCTCAAAATTGATTTTGGCGGCCGGCGGATCCACAAACATCATCGGAGACTCTCCGCAAAAGCCTCGATCCGTGTGCGTACGCGCGGCGAATCAATGTCGCCGTAGCTCATGTCCAGGGCCAACAGCGGAAGGCCCAGTCGCTGTGCCGCCCTCTGCGATTCCAGGCTGTAGAGATCGCAGCCCCGGACCGAGCGCCAGATGACCGCCCGCGCGCCTCGCTCGCGGGCGAGGCCTTTGGCATAGTCATAAAACTCATCATTGGGCCTTATGAAAATGCAGGGCGGCCGGCGGTGGTAAGCCCTGGCCAGTACGGCAAGAGGGTCGCCGTTTTCCTCTACGTCAAAGGCCAGCGCCCGATCCCCTGTGCAGGTCGCATCGGCGACAAGTCGTGAATCCGGACGACTCGAGAAGATCGAGCCAGTTCAAATCTCCCGGCGTCAGAGGACTGCCGGCGACCATGACCGGCAGGCCGGGACGCGAAGAAAGGACAAACGCATAGCTGTTGAGAAGATCCCTCATATCGGCGGCGGGAAGCATGGCATCGAGGTGAACGAGGGCGACGAAGTCCGATCCGGAGAGCCCAGGTCGAAGCTCACGCAGCTTGCGCCTGATGGCATTGCGGCTCGTGATCGAACGGAGGAGGGCTTCGGGTTCAAGCGGCCGTCCCGTCCTGCGGCCCAGCTCATCTGCCAGCCAGGATAGTTCCCGGCGATAAAGCTCCTCGGCCTCGGGAGTCCGGGTCTTGGGAGCGTGAATGACAATCGGAGGAATTCCCGATTTTCGTCCGGCCAGTTCGAGTGAGCGCCGCATCTGGTCGCACGTCGCAGCCCCCACCCAGAGCACATCGGCCCCGGGCGAGCCTAAAGCCGATTTGCACCACGCGCAAACCGATGGGCTGGACAGCGCCTCTCCCCGCGATTCAGAGGCGACCGTGCCCGGAGGCAACAGCCTGCGGACGTCCATCCCGAAGGCCTCGATGAGCTCCCGGGGCACGGCGGAGCAGACGCTGCGGATTTCGCCGCCGCCTGTTTCAGAGGCTTGGGCGGCGAGACCGCGAAGATACGAGGGAGAGGATGGCAATTACTTTTTCACTCCGATAAACCGGCCGCGGCCGATCTTGCCGGCGTGAACCTTCTGCTGCATATCGACCATTTCCCCGCCCAGGGCCTTGAAGAACTCCATGTCCCCGCCGAGGATGCGGAGGGCGTCGAAGGTCAGCTGCTCGGTCAGCATGGTGATGTAAAGGTCCACGTACTTGGCGAACTCAATGGGAGCGGCTTCCCGAATCTCAAAGCCGTGCCTTTCGAGCAGTCCGCGGTAGCCGGAGATCGACTGCATATCAGGGAACTTCATAAAGGTGTTGAACCGGAGAGCCTCTTCGCTCGTCAGCCCGGCCGGTCCCTCGATCCAGTCGGTGAAGGCAATCGTTCCGCCGGGTTTGAGGAGACGGGCCGCTTCGCCGACCAGCTTATCCTTGTCGGTGACATAACACCAGGCGTCTTCGCCCCACACAAAATCGAAGGCCGCCGAAGGATAGGGCACATCAAGGACATTGCCCAGTTTGAACTCGATGTTCCAAACATCGGACGGGGCGCGTTTCCGCGCTTCCTCGATCATGCGGGGTGTGGCGTCAACGCCGCACATGACGGTTTTGAAGTTGGTGACCAGGAAGCGACAGCCGGCGCCCAAGGCGCAGCACAGGTCGACGCCTTTCATCCCCGGCTTTATTCCCGCCCGCACCGCGAGCTCCATGGAGGAGGCGAAACCCCCGGCGTGAATCTGCTCTCCCATGACGAGTTCCCAGAGACGGCCCTCCGCCCCCGCATAGACGTTTTGGACGTCCCCGAGCGTCATTCCGGATTGTTTCAAACGACCTCTCCTTGCTTGATATCGGGCGTCCCGCGCGCCCGACAAGGAGAGGGATTCCTTAGACGAGCGCCAGGCGCTCCGTTGGACGGGATCGGACCGATCCCTGTCGCGCTGCTCAACGACAGTTGGTTCTCATGAATCGTCTCATCGCCGTATCACTCAAGTCTCGCTCACCAAGGGGCTTTTCTACCACAACGCCGCCGGAGAAGCAATTCCTGCCGAGTGCTTCGGCGGGCACGATCCAAACCTTCTCGGAAATCGCGGAGTGCGGCCTTGGCTTTCTTGACATCGATTCCCGGCCGGCCTAAAGTGGTTAAGGGAGTTTTGACCGGGCGCTCAACCGCCTGATTTATTTGGGGTCCACAGGGGACCAGCTATCTGATGGAGGGGAATGACGTGTATATCATTATGTGGCTGATCGGCGGCATTGTCGCCGGCTGGCTGGCGGGTCTCTTGGTGCGTGGGAAAGGCTTTGGCCTCATCGGCGATCTGGTCGTCGGCGTTATCGGCGGGCTGATCGGCGGATTCCTAGGAGGGTTGGTCGGCATCGTTGCGACGAACTGGATCGGCAACGTCCTGATCGCAGCGCTCGGGGCCGTCGTCCTGGTGGTGGTTATCCACTCCCTGCGCCGCGTTTGAAGGTCCTAAGACGCCGCCCGTCCGGAAGGCCGCCGTGTTACGCCTTCGCCGGATAGCCCACCGTTTGTGCGAAAAGCACGCGCTGCTCGGGCCGGAGCTTGAATTCGCGGTGCGTGTTCTCCCTGTCGCAGTTGTGGAACCAAGCCGCCAGGCCCTGAGATGCGGCGAACAAGTAAACATTTTCGGCGATGAATCCTGTGTCGGCATAATAATAGGACTTCTGGACCTCGGGTTCCCCCATGTGCGGGTCCGGCTGCCCCTTCCCCACCGTGTATTTCGTAAGGTCCACGACATAGAAGATGGTGACCGGAGCTTTGACCGCCGCCGCCCGGCCCGCTCGACCACGAAAGTCTCCTGCCGCGATAGGAGTCAGGCGGTGCGGAACGGCCTCGTAGAGGTAAACGCCTTCCGGCAGGACGACGTACAGGTCGATTTCCTGTGAATTGCTGGCCGAAGGGGCGGTTCTGCCGGGCTTCCCCATGATGCCCGCCTGCAGCCGGTTGACACCGAAGGCCGACCAGAGAAGCTCCGAAAGCATCTGCGGCGGGAGCGGGTCCGAGCTGATGCTCCGAGTGGTTTTCCTGTCTTGGAGCGCCTCGAGCACGGATTTGCCGCCGGCCTTCCGAGGTTCGGGAAGCACGATCGGCTGAAGCCCCGGCTCGGACTTCGGCGCGGCTGCGCCCAGCGCGGCGATTGTCGGGATAGCGGCCACCGCACCTTTAACAAATGTTCGGCGTTTCATCGGTCTCTCCTTATCATCATGTTCCCCCCTCAGACCGCTTCCTGACAACCAACATTCTAGCCTCTCGTCATATAAAGTCAACGCGCGGGGTTGCCCGTTCAGGTGAGAATTATGTTCCATCGCTTCATCGCTTGCTTCGGTAGGCGGCCTGTGGTAACCCTAGGACTGCCGATGTGTGATTTTTGTCATCAGCATGGTGAGGGCAAAAAGTGGTACCTCGATGCCCGCAATTACTCCGAAGACCTCCTCAGCGACCTCCGGCGGAGACAGTTCATCGAGCGATTTTTCGCTTCGCCGGACCATCTTTCCAAAGCTGACCGCACGATGTCGATGCTCGATCGCCTGCCGTCATTCCTCTGGCGCGGCCTGCGACGCAAGATCACACGTCATCAGATGGACAACCATTTCGGTCAGGTCGTGCCCATCGAGGATATCGAGAAGGTTTTCGGCGTTACGACATCCGTCGTCCGCCTGGCCTGTATTTGCCGCCATGTCCTCGTCGGGCCGGAGCACCGCTATTGCTACGGGATAAGCCTTGGCCCCGCCGGCGGCGAGCTGTTCAAGCTCCTCCGTGAGATCGACCCGTCCTACCTGATCGGCCCGCAGACAGGCGGCCTGGAATTCCTGCCCAAACAGGAGGCCCTGGCCGCGATGCGGGAAAACGAGCAGGAGGGCCTTTGCCATACCGTCTGGACCTTCATCACTCCTTTCCTCGGCGGTATCTGTAACTGCGCGCTTCCCGGGTGCCTGGCAATGAAGACGACCCTGACCCACAAAACGCCGATCATGTTCCGGTCCGAATACCTGGCCCGCGTCGACGACGACAGGTGCAGCGGTTGCGGCGAATGCGTCAAGCTCTGCCCGTTTGACGCGTTTCATCCGCACAAACGCAAGGCGAAGGCACGGGTCGATCTCAAAAAGTGCTACGGCTGCGGCGTGTGCCGGACAGCCTGCGCCAGGGCAGCGATCAGCCTCGTCGACCGTGCCTCGGTCCCGGAGACGGCCGCCCTCTGGCTGTAAGACGACTGGTACTCGAGCCGGACACCTATGAACTCTGGCTGGGCGTCAAGGACAAGCGGACTCAGGCCGAGGCCAGCGTCGGGCGCACTTTAAGAATCATCTGATCCAAGGCCGCAGCCGATTGGCCGCGCTGTATTTCGCATGCGCCCTCATTGGGAAGTAATGGAAACGATTTATGACTTCTCGCAAGCGGCAGGAAGCGGCAAAAAAAATCAAGCGATCGGCGGCTGTCCCAGCCTCTCCAGGAGCTTGTTGACGGCCTCCCTGCCGATCTTGCGGGGCAGGGCGCCGCGGAACCCTCCTGATTCAAGACCCATCTGCTTCGGAAGCATGAAGAGGCTGGAGAGCCGGACCAGGATATTCACGTAAACCTAGGTTTCGAAATGGACCTTCGACCCTTGTTGTTCAATCTCGACCCGGACAGGCGCCGTCCAAAATCCGTGCCCTTTCTGAAAAAGGCGCTTGGCGCCTTCGCCATCAATGTAGGCGGAAGCCGCTCTCCCCGGCCCATGCGTCGACGGTCGGCTTCGTTTCTCCGGCATACTCGAAATCCCTGACTGTCCGAGGATTCATGGACTCTTCTCCTTTAAAGAATTAATATGACTCAGACCTTCGGCTCCCAGCCCTTCGCATATTCCCGCCGCCACATTCCCATAGCTTGCTCGTCGCCGAGGATGTGCCCGTTCCGCGTGTCCAAATGGAGGGCGCGATCGTGCTTCCAGGCGATATTGGAAAGATGGAGCATGGTGACGCTGATGTTCGCCTCCTGGATCGGCGACCGCAGCTTCTCGCCCGTGCGGATCGCGGCGATGAGATTCCCGAAGTGCCGCGTCGTCATGTCGTCGATGCTCTGGAGGTCCTGTGTCGTGCTGGTCTTCGGTAATCGGAACTCGCCGATGAGTTTGTCGTCCAGACTGAATATCTGGTAGCCGTCCCGGTCGACGAGGACCGTGCCTTCCGTGCCGTGGATGGTCGCGCCGCGGCTCCGGCCGTGGTACTGTTTTCCCTGGCAGCATAGGCCTTCCCAGGTGATCATCCGGTCGTCGTACTCGAAGCTCGTGACCAGCGTGTCATAAAACTCCCAATCGTCTTTGAAGTGGTAGCGGCCTCCCGAAGCCGTGACGGTTTTCGGGTAATCGACGCCGAGCGCCCAGCGGCAGACATCGACTTCGTGCGTGCCGTTGTTGAGCGTTTCTCCGGTCCCCCAGTTCCAGAACCAGTGCCAGTTGTAGGGATGGATGTTGTCCTTGTACGGCCGGCGGGGGGCCGGGCCCTGCCACAGTTCCCAGTCGAGAGTGTCCGGGACGGGCACGACTTTGCCGGTCCCGATCGCCTTCCGCGTGTTGCTGTACCAGGCCTTGCCGAAATACGGCCGGCCGATGAGCCCTTCGCGGATTTTCCCGACGATCTCGGCGGTGTGTTCGGAGGAGCGCTGCTGGTTCCCCATCTGCACGAGCTTGCCGTACTTCTCCTGTGCCGCGATAAGCAGCTCGCCCTCGTACGGATTGTGGCTGCACGGCTTCTCGACGTAGACATGCTTTCCAGCCTGAAGTCCGGCGATGGCCATCGGGGCATGCCATTGTTCGGGCGTGGCAATCGTGATTACGTCGACGTCCTTCGCTTCGAGAATCCGGCGGAAATCCGTCTCAGCGACGGGGCTCCTCTGGAACTGCTTCGTTGTCTCCGCGGCAAACTTGTCGAGCTCGCGCCGGTCGACATCGCAGACGTGCGTGACCATGGCGTCCTTGTTTTGGCGGATGCACTCCAGATGGGCGTAACCGCGTCCATGGAGGCCGATGATGGCGAAATTGACCCTTTCGTTCGCACCGAGAATCCGGGCCTGACTGCCGGCCTTCAGGCCTGCCGCCAATCCCGCCGAGCCGAGGGCGACGCCCTTCAGGAATTCACGCCGAGTGGTCATGACTGCTCCTTTACATTCGCGGTGCCGCCGGCGCGGCCGGTCAGAGAGTCCGGATTTTGATATTCCGGAAGAATACCCGGTTGCCGTGGTCCTGGAGAAGAATGTGGCCGGCAGGATACTCGCCGAAACCCGGGATGTCCTTGAATTTGCTCTCAGCTTTGTGGGCCAGGAACTCCGGACCGCCGCGCTCGAATTCGAGCACCTTCATGCCGTTGAGCCAATGCTCGACGTGTGTCCCTTTGACGAGGATCCTGGCATGGTTCCACTGCCCGATCGGGACCGGCGGCTTGTTGACGGCCGGAATCAGGTCATAAAGCGAGGCGCAGGTCCGGTTGCCGGCGATCCCAAGTTTCGCGTCGGGGTGGCGCGCATCGTCGAGGAGTTGATATTCCAGTCCCTTGGCGGAACCGGGCGTCTTCGGCAGTGCTTCGATGACAAAGTATTTTATGCCGCTGTTGGCCCCTTCGGTCAGCTTGAAATCCACCAGAAGCTCGAAGTTGCTGTATTCGTCGATCGTGACGATGTCGCCGCCGAAGGCCGCCTCGCCGCCGCCTGATTCGTTGACGACAAGCGCGCCGTCCCGGACTTCCCAGCCGCGCTTCGGCAGCGAATCCATGTACGCCCCGCGCCACCCGTTCATGGTCTTGCCGTCGAAAAGAAGCTTCCAGCCGTCCTTCTTCTCTTGGGCGGTCAGCGTATTTGGCGCCGCCTCCGTTCCCTTCATAGGGACGCATAAAAGGAGCCCAGCCCCCAAAGCCGGGACGAGGAACGGAAGAATCCGGAAAACTCGGAGCGTATTAAAGCGGTTCATACCAAGATGCTATTTCCGAGAGGCGATTGTTGTCAACCCCTCGAGTCCCCGGCATGAATGCCGGGGCTTGTTCGGGGTTAACCCTGAGCCTCGCCTCTTGTCCCCCGCCGTGGGCTACTTGGACGGGAGCGGCCAAACCCTGAGACGGAGCCGCCCCGTTCCTGGGCTTTCGAACGGCCCGGGTGTCGGGTTCGCCGTATTCCGGCTCTTGCCGAAGTAGTCCGTGACGATGCGGATCGGCGTGCCGTCGGCCCGCTCGTACGGCAGGTCCGGGATCGCCGCCCTGCCGAGGAGTTCGGAGGTCACGAGCGCATGTGCCCGCTCCGCCCAGGCTTTGTCGAAGGTGAACTCGAGGTCAAGCCCTCCAAGCCCTTCGACCAGCTTGAGCGCCGGGTCAAACGCCGCGTCGACCAGCGGCTCTTTTTCGTTCTTCGACGACTTGGCCCCTTTCAGGAAAACGTTTCCAGTCCATCCGCACCGGCATTCGAGCCGCATCATACGGACTCAGGTCCCCGCGCTCGACGAGCAGGTTGTTGTAAAAGCGCATGTCGCCGAGGGGGTTGTCGTGCATCCCGGCGAGCGCCGTGGAGTGTGGCTTATGGAAGGGCGTCAGCCGGGCGTCGAAAGGAATCACGTGGATGGCGCCCGCCATAAGATTGTGGGCGAACGCCCCGCCCTGGGAGACGCTGAGCAACGTCGTCGGCGAGAGGAAGATGTTGTCGTCCACGAGGAACGGCCCGTGATCCACTTCGACGAACAGGTCCTCGTTTTGGTTCTCGTGGAACAGGTTCCCTGTGACGCGCGTGCCCTGCGCCATCCAGTCGAGCCAGAGCCCCCGGGTTGTTCGATAGATGTGGTTGCGGCTGATCTCGACGTCGATCGCGGCATGGAACTTGATGCCCGCCATCTCCGCCCCCGAGAACAACTGCCGGACGTGGATGTCGTGGATGGTGTTGCCGCTGACGGAGCTGAACACCGCGCCAAGGCTGCCGACGATCCCGGCCTGCTCGCAGTGCGAAATGGTATTGTTGCGGACGATGTGATGGCCGATCCTGTCCCCGGTCCAGCCGTTCGCCAGCGCGCGATCGATTGTTTTGACATAGCCCTCGGCCGTATCGCTTGAGGTATTATCGAATTCGTCCCCATATTTCCCGAGGGCGATCCCCGAGCAGACGGAGTGACTGACGACATTGTTCTCGATGATCCAGCCCTTGCTCCAGTGCGTCCCGATGAGCCCGATCTGCTCGGCCGTCGGGGGCGCCCACGGCGTGGCGGCCTGCCGCAGGATGAATCCACGCACAGTGAGGTAATTGACGCCTGTCTTTTCCGGATAGAACACGGTCCGGCGGACATTGATCTCGACCAGCTGATCGTTCGGATTCACCGCCTTGAATTGCGCCCAGATCGTCGTGGTGTCCTTGTCCACCCGCCCGAACCACAGCGGCGTGGAGGCGACCGGTTTCCACACATCGTCGAGCTTCGCCGCTTCGACCAGCCAGTCGCCGTCGAGATAGACCGCGCCGGTGTGATGCTCGCGGCCCTTGGGATCGAACCAGTCGCCGTGGATGAGATCGCCGTAAGGGTTGAACGCGCCGAAGAAAGAATTAGGAATCGTCACCGTCCAAACGTCGCCTTGGGCCTTTGCCCAGTTTTTGATGACTTCTGATCCTTTGATTTCGACCGTCTCGCCGGGCGAAGCCTGGTACGTGATCCGCTTCGCGTCGGACTCGCCGCCGCGCGGCGGGCGGATCCTCTCGCGATAGACGCCTGCATGAACCGTGATGACATCGCCGGGCTGGGCGAGGTCCGCGGCGCGCTGAATCGTGCGGAGGGGCGTCGTTCGAGTTCCGGGATTCGCGTCGTTCCCGTTGATAGCAACGTGGACTTCGGCCGCGCAAAGAGAGAACGCAACAGCGGCCAGGCCGGCCCCGAAGGCGATCGCTTTCTTCATTCTCTCCTCCTCATCCGTTTCGAGATCATTCCCCTTCGCGGGATTCTGCGGCCCGCAGCGAGCGTCATCCATCCAAAATAATTATTTCCTTCATTCGGCTACGTTTAAAAAGCCCGACGCGCTGTCGCCCGCCCCTTTCCTTAGGAGTCTTGGCTCCTCGCGGCTTTCGGAAGTATAGGACCGGCCTCCGGCGCAAGTCAACCCCTCGAGTCCCCGGCATGAATGCCGGGGCTTGTTCGGGGTTAACCCTGAGCCTCGCTTCTTGTCCCCGCCCTGAAGCTCCACGAGCTGACAGCCGGGGGGTCCTTGGCTTGACCCCCCCCGCAGCCATCACGAGGCTGCCCTCGGCAGCCTCGTGATGACGTCCGTGGGATCCAAGTTTTGCAGGCTTTGGAGCGCCAGCCCCGAAAGCGGGAGTTCGCTATTCCTCCGTCCCGCGAAGGGGATTGAAAGGCGGGGCTTAGCGTCGGCGAACGGGTCAACCCCTCGAGTCCCCTTGTCAAGGAAACATGAATCTCTCCTGCCGGGG
Source organism: Candidatus Aminicenantota bacterium (assembly GCA_963727095.1). Lineage (GTDB taxonomy): Bacteria > Acidobacteriota > Aminicenantia > Aminicenantales > Saccharicenantaceae > CAVSEQ01. Next base: position 176,714 of record CAVSEQ010000005.1, read on the forward strand.
CAACGTGAATCTTTCCGCTCGGATGCCGGGGAGTCGAGTGCCCACGTCACCGCACCTCGTCCTGCGGCGGCTTGAAAGGCGATTATTCTGCTGATAGACTCCAAGTTCCTTCGAATCCGTGAGCTTCAGGAAAGGCATTCGCGAGGCCGTTCATTTAGCCCTAGGAGATGAGCAATCATGAAATTGAAGTCTTTTCACACTGTGTTCACAGTTGGGATAAACCTCGCGCTGCTGGCTGTTACGGTTTGTACCGCCGCGACCCCCGGCGCCTCCACTCCGGCTCGACGCTTCTCCGGATTGGCCGCGGACGCTAGCGCCTTCGGATCGGGATCGAGCCTATCAGGAGATGATCATTTCATGAACCTGCTTCGCCTCCCGGATGCGGTATCTGTAGTCACTGAATCTGGAACATTCGATCTGGCCGCAGCGGACGGCGTTTGGAGGGGCGGCGGCATCGAGGTCGCGGCGACCGTTCGGAACGGCGGCCTGCGAATTGAGCTGGCGGCTCCGAGCGCCGCGGTGAAATACCTGAGCATCCACTGGAAAGAGAATCCGCCGAAGTACTGGAAGTTCTTGGGCGATGCATGGGAGCGTTCCTACGGCGAATTGGAGTGGCAGCCTCTTGATGGCAAAAGGGTGATGCCGTGGTACTTCCTGGCGAGCGACGGCAAAATCACCCACGGCTACGGCGTCATGACGGGGCCGGCGGCCATGTGCGGCTGGAAGGCCGGCCCGGAAGGAATTCGGCTGACGGCCGATGTGCGGGGCGGCGGGGCGGGCGTCCGGCTCGGCCCGCGCCGACTCGCGGTCTGCGTCGTGACGTGCCGGCGCGGCAGCCTCGGCGAAACCCCGTTCGAGGCGGCGCACGCTTTCTGCCGCCAGATGTGTCCGAGGCCGCGCCTGCCAAAGGAGCCCGTTTACGGATTCAACGATTGGTATTGCGATTATGGGAAAAACAGCGCCGAAAGCGTGCTCTATTACGCGGGATTCGTGGCGCGCCTCTCCCCGAAGGGCAAGAATCACCCCTTCATGGTCGTCGATGACGGCTGGCAAGCGACCGGCGGCGGGACCGGTTTTGGCGGACCTTGGGATCGGGGCAACGCCAACTTCCCCTCGATGCCTGAACTTGCGGCCCGCATCCGCAAGGCCGGCGCGCACCCGGGAATCTGGATCCACCTGATCACGGCGCAAAACGGCCAGCCGGACGTTTGGCGTCTGAAGCACAACGCGAAAATCCTGGACATCTCGCTGCCCGAAGTCCGTGCCTATGTAAAGGAGACGGTGGCTCGGCTGCGCGGCTGGGGTTACGAGCTCATCAAGCACGACTATTCCGGGAGCGACATAGCGGGCTACATGCGGGCGGCGCCCGACGACAAGGCCGATTGGGCTTTCGCCGATCGCAGCCGCACTTCCGCGGAGATCATTCTCGACCACTATCGCAGCATCCGCGAGGCGGCAGGCGACGACGGGCTTATCATCGGCTGCAACACTATCGGTCATCTTGCGGCCGGGCTTTTTGAAATGCAACGGATCGGCGACGACACGAGCGGGATGGACTGGAAGCGCGTGCGCAACCGCGGCGTGAACGCGCTCGGCTTCCGGGCGCCGCAGCATGGCGCTTTCTTTGCCGTCGATGCCGACTGCGTCGGGCTTACAAAGGCGGAGGCGATTCCTTGGGCGTGCAACCGGCAGTGGCTTGACCTGCTGTCGCGCTCCGGCACGCCGCTCTTCATCTCATTTAAAAGAGGTTCGCTCACGGCGGAGCAGGAGAAAACGGTCGCTGAGGCGCTGGAAATCGCGTCCCGGCCGCAACCCCTGGCTGAGCCCCTTGACTGGTTCGATGTCACGAACCCGACCCGGGGACTCGAACCGATGTCCCATTTGGAAGGCGGAGCCGCCCCGCGGCGCTGGAAGCTCATGGGAAAGATTGTGGAATACCACTGGACGTGTAAAATCCCGGATTAGCTGTCTACCGGGAGCTGAAACGAAAAAAGCAGAACAAAAATTGCTAGGAAATGGCCGCAGCCGAGAATTTTATCTTTCGCTCCTAACCTGCCAAGTTTATCTCGTATTCTACTAGCTTGTGCCTGGGGTCCGGCCCGCCGATAAGTCTTCTCTTTTCTTGAAAGCCACACGCGAGATACATCTTCTGAGCCGGCAAGAAAAACGGATGTTCACTGGTCGTGGCCCTGGCTCGCTTGATTCCCATCTGCTTGAGACGCAGAAGTATCTCGAGCACTTGCCGCTTACCGTGTCCCTTTCCTTGAAAGCGCGGCAATATGCAGTTATGGCCGATGATCCCCAACTCCGGCCGCTGCCTCGGGTCGAAGGAGCCAAATCCAATCTCTTCTTCGTCCAAGCATGTGATAAATACGCATCGTCCCACCGTTTCCGGATTGTCGAAAACTTCACGATCAAACTCCAGCCACTTTGCTTCTTCCGCCTTCCAGTGCAGCGGTTCGGCAGTCAGGATTTCGGCATAGCATTGGCGGAGGAGTGAGGCGATAATGCCGGGCTTGTACTGAGTGATACGTCTGAAGGTGAGCAATCTGTGTTGTTTCTCGGGCATTTCTAGGCCTCAAAAGATCGGACGCAACGGCTCACGCCCCAAAATGATGCTATCGCCGGTTAAGGGAAGTAGTCAACCCCCGAGTCCCCGGCATGAATGCCGGGGCTTGTTCGGGGTTAACCCTGAGCCTCGCTTCTTGTCCCCGCCTTGAAAGGCGGGGCTTAGCGTCGGCGAACGGGTCAAGAATCCCCAGGACCAATGGAGCGGGGCTTTCGCCTTAGATGTCGGGCCGCAAACTGGAAATCGCCGGAATCACGGCGCACCCAATATTGTGCTCGTCCGGATAATTGACGAACCGTGAAGGAAGGCATAGGATAATTTTTCGTTGCCGGAATGATGCTACGTCCCTTATTAAATAAGGTGGAATCCATGCTGAAAACGTATTTTCTCAAACATGCGCCTTCCGTCGGAGTTCGCCGGTCCGCGCCGACCCGAACCACGGTGGTTCTGTCTGCACTCACGCTGGTCGGGCTGCTTTCTGGCGCATTCGTCCTGACCGCCCTACCGCAATCCGCCGTAAGCGCGTCCCCGCCGACCACGCCCTCCGCCGCCCAGCAGCCAAATCGGGCTCCCACGCGGGCCGACATCCTGCGCGGCGCGTACGGTCCGTATCGGGCCAACAACCACCTCCTCTCCTACGACCTCGATATCCGCGTCGATCCCGCGGCCAAGACCTTCGGCGGGAAAAACACGATTCGATTCAAGATGCTCAGAGACGGAACGCGCATCCAACTGGACCTTCTGGCCGACCACAAAGTCGAGAAAATCCTTCTCGGCACGACGGAGTTGGCCTACACGCGGGAATTCAACGCGGTGTTCGTAGATTTTCCGCGGACGCTCAAGAAAGGCTCCGTCGTCGCGATCGACTTCTATTATTCCGGCCGTCCGCCGGAGACCGGCCGGTTCGGCGGGATCACGTTCAGGACCGATCCCTCCGGCCATCCGTGGATCACGACAGCCTGCCAGGGGCCCGGGGCTATGGTTTGGTGGCCGAACAAGGAGCAGCAGCGCGACGAGGTGGAAAGCATGCGCCTTCGCGTCGCCATCCCCAACGGTCTGATGGACGTCTCGAACGGTCGGCTCATCGGCAAGACCGACCTCGGCGACGGCTATACGCGCTGGGACTGGTCCATCCACTATCCCATCAACAACTACTGCGTCGCTCTGAACATCGGAAACTACGCCCACTTCAGCGATAAACTGGCCGATCTGACGCTCGACTTCTACTGCCTGCCCGAAAACCTGGACAAGGCGCGGCGCCAGTTCGCGCAGGCCAAGCCGATGATCGAGTGTTACCAGAAATACTTCGGCCCGTATCCCTTCAAGAAGGACGGTTACAAGCTCGTCGAAGTTCCGTATTCCGGCATGGAGCATCAGACCGCCGTTGCCTACGGGAACCACTTCGCCAACGGCTACCTTGAGCGGGATTGGACAGGCGTGGGCGTCAGCATGAAATTCGATTTCATCATCATCCACGAAAGCGCCCACGAATGGTTCGGCAACAGCATCACGGCCGCCGACGTCTGCGACGAGTGGATCCACGAGGGCTGGGCCACGTACGCCGAGTGTGTCTATGTCGAGCATATGTTCGGCCGCGCGGATGCGCTGAAATACGTCAACGGCTACAAATCCAAGGTCCGTAACCAGCAGCCCATCATCGGGCCGCCCGAAGTGAATTACAGGGCGCCGCAAGACATGTACTTCAAAGGCGCGTTATTCCTCAACACGCTCCGGAGTGTCGTCGACAATGACGCGCGCTGGTGGAAGACGGTGCGCGGTTTCTACAACCGCTTTAAGTATCAGAATATCGCGACCGAGGATGTGGTGAAGTTTTTCAGCGCCGAAACAGGCAGGAATCTCAGGCCCCTGTTCGATCAGTATCTGCGAAACACCGCCATTCCGGCGCTCGAGCTGAAATTCCAGGAGTCTGATAGAACCGTTTCCTATCGCTGGAAGGCAGATGTCAAGGGATTCGACATGCCCGTGAAAGTCGGACGCCGGGACCATTGGCAGACGATTCAGCCGACGACCGAGTGGAAGACGCTGAAGACGGAGCTAAAGAAGAACGAATTCGACGTGGCTACGGATCTTTTTTACATCAACGTCGTCAGGGATTAGCAGACGTGTCCATAGAGGAGATGACTCACGGATTCGTCCAAAATCAGGATGTCAGCGCCTCTCGGCAACTCATATATTGACCGGCATGGCCGTGAAAAAGGTCGGAAAGTTCATCAAGAATTACTATCCGTGAGAGGGACCAGCAACCCATGGCAGTTTAGCTTTTGATTAAATCCTCCGCGGGGCTTGACAAACCAAGAAAAGGGCTTATATAAATAGCATAAGGGTGGATGGGATATTTCTAAAAAATAGCCCTTCCTCTTTTTTCTTTTGGGATACTGGCGTAAGGACTTAGCGGGGAACTGTTCCGGATTGAAGAATCTGGAATAATTCGATAAGTATCTTAAAAGGAGGAGGGGTAAATGTGTAAAAAACTTTTGACTGCTTCCCTGTTTATCGTCCTGTTCCTGTTCATCGCGTTCACGCCAAGCCTCGCGCAAAAAGGCCAGGCTCGCCCGACGGTCTGGCACGTCTATCCGGCCATGGACCGATTGCTGATTCAGGCGGTAGTTGATGGCGCATCAAACGGAGACACAGTCTATTTTCACGCCGGGACTTATGATTGGAGCAACGCTCCCGTCTATGCCAGGTGGGTCGATGAAGGCGCTATCAATATCATTGATAAGACTCTCACGATTAAAGGCGAGCCGGGGAATTTGATCAAGGGCCCTGACTCCGTGGGTAACGTAACAGAGATGACCGGACTCTGTGCCTTTCAAGTTGTGGACCTTGATACGAATAATGATGTGACATTTATCGGTCTAAATATCCGACATTTTATGAGAGGGGTGCAAACTGGCTACCAGACGGGGATCCCCAATGTCAATGAATTCACGGTTCCAAATACCAGAAATGTCACAGTAAGAAATTGTGTGATTACCGATATTGCCCGGCAGGCCATTTCCATATCTGATCCAACAGGAAACATCGCGATCGAAAACAACATCCTTTCTCAAACCGGCAGGGGGGCTATTTGGCTAGTCTATCGGGGCCCGGATTTCGCTTATTGGCAGCCCGACAAAACCAACGTCAAAATCAGCGGAAACACGATCACCACCGGCCTTCCCTGGGGACTCTATGCGGAGAGGACGAAGAACTTCCGGGTTGAGAACAATATTTTTAATGTCCCCAGTCCTGAGCTCGGGCAGTATGGGATAGCTATCAGTGGAGCCAAGAAAGGGACCGTGGTCGCTTCAAACGCCATTTCGAATTATCAATACGGAATCTATACAGAAGGATGGTCCTCGCCCCCGAACAACACCCCGGCTGAGAATGTTTTCATCGATAACAACAAGATTTCGTGCGTGGCTCCCGTTTGGTGTTTCGGGATTTATTTTGTTAATGACCTCTCGTCGGGGCACCTGGTCACCAGGAACCAGATCAATTTGACATCAAAGAACGGCATCGGGATCTATTCCGAAACTAACCATAATATTTACAGCCTGAATAAGATATCGGGAACAGGGTCGTCAGCCGTTTTGCTCGCTGGCACGGACTATACGCCCTATGGCGGATTGCCCGCCTTCGCCAATCATGAAACCTTCCTGGCCAACGATGTCAGCAAATTCACGCCCAACCAGGCTCATTTCTACCTGGATTATGGAACGCACGAGAACCTGGTCATCGGATCCCCGAAACCGCCTTGGACTTATAAAGACTTTGGGGCCAGCAATCTCATCATCGGCGGGACAAATATCACAAACGCAACTTTCCAGGCCCTGAGTGCCGTAAGCACGGTTAGCCAAAAGCCCGGCGCTGATTCAAGGGAGGCGAGGAAAAATATCATTTTTTAGAAAACCGGCCCGCTTTCTGGATTTAGCGGCTTATAGCAGAATTGCCCGCAGAATTACAGAAGGATGCTATGCGGGGAGTTTTCTATTTCGCGGAATACACAAAGTTAGCCACAAGACTCAGATCGGAGGGCTTTGACGTGCGCGAGCCGTTCCGCTTGCGACGCGCCCGGGTCACTTGAAAAGATGGACGGGCTTGATCTCGGTGACCAGTCCGGTCTTGGGATCGAAGATAAAAGCGTACAAGCCCGGAGCGGGAGAGGGCGCGCCTGTCGCGGTGAGCTCGGTCGTTGCGCCCTTGAGCAGTCCCGCAAGCGACGTGACGAGCTCGGCGGTCTTGGAATCGCTCGTCTGGCCGAACTCGGTGAGGTTCCAGCCCCCCTCGAGTTTGAATTTCGCCTCTGCCGAGCCTAAGCCGGATTTCGACTGAATGACGTATTCCTCGTTGATTTTGGGCAGATAGACGAGCGACGCCTTCAGCTCTCCCTTGGCGTCCGCGGTTACCAGAAGATAGGGCGCCGGGCGATAGAACCGGACGCCCTTGACCTGATCATTATCCGAAGTCAGCCGCGAAACCTGGATTCCGGCGCAAGCCGTCATCAGGGCCACCGCACTAACAAATAGCCCCGATTTCCTTGACATCGCAAACAATTGGAATGGCGTCATTTTGGCTCCCCTGCCGTCGATTGAGTTCCCGTATTGTTTGTAAGAATAAGGACGCTTGAAACCATTGTCAAGCGGGGATCTTCATGTCATGTGACCACGGCCTGTTCGCCCCGACCTTCATGGCGGCCCATAGGATCACCGACACCCTGATCGATCTTGGAAACGGCAAAATGGCGGGCATTTCAAAGATCTCTTTGGCTGAAATCGTAAAAAAGATCGATTGGTATAGTTTTGTCGCCTTCGTCGTGCGAAAGACCATACCGTTTTTCTGGATTCCCGCTCATACGGTGACTTTTCTTTTGCCGCCGGAATACAGAGTGCTCGCGGCGGCATTCCTGTCATTGGCGCTCGGCGGGATATTGGCCTTTGCCAAAAGGAAGAATAGTAAGCAAACCGCTACGGCATGATGATCGTACTTCACGGCGTCGGGGATCGTCCGGCCTAGCTTTCAATTCTTGCCTTTCGTCCCGCGAAAGCTTACAATAAGCCTTCTAGTTTTGGTTATGAATCTCAAAGATCGGTTCACTTGCCTCCGAAAGAAACCCACTCTCTGACTTTCGCACCTCTTCTAGAAACTACTTAGACGAGTTTTGGGAAACGCGCGAATGATGAATGGAATGAAACAGCTTCAGATCGGCAACCTCACGGCCCGGATCCCCATCATCCAGGGCGGCATGGGCGTCGGAATCTCCATGGCCGGGCTGGCCTCCGCCGTCGCCAACGAGGGCGGGATCGGGGTTATCGCCGCCGCCGGCATCGGCATGCTCGAACAGGATGCGTTCGTCAATTACATGGAGGCAAACGCCCGCCGCCTCAAGGCCGAAATCCAGAAGGCCAGGGCAATGACCAAAGGTCTTCTGGGCGTCAACATCATGGTGGCCTTGTCGAACTTCTCGGACTTGGTCCGCACGGCGCTCGAGGAAAAAATCGATTTCATCTTCTCGGGGGCGGGATTGCCTATGAACCTCCCCGAATCGCTTAAAAGCGTCCGTGGGGCGGGACGGACGAAGCTCGTGCCCATCATCTCGTCCGCCCGGGCGGCCGCGGTGATCATCCGGAAATGGATCCAGAAGTACGATTACGCTCCCGACGCCTTCGTCGTCGAAGGACCGATGGCCGGCGGGCACCTCGGCTTCAAACCCGAACAGATCCCGGACCCGGCATTCTCCCTGCCGAAGCTCGTCGGCGAGGTCGTGACCGAAGTGCGTCACTTCGAGGACGAGATCAAGAAGGAAATTCCGGTGATCGCGGCCGGCGGCATATTCACAGGCGCCGACATCCGGGATTATATGGACCGCGGCGCTTCCGGAGTCCAGATGGCCACCCGGTTCGTCGGCACGGAGGAGTGCGACGCTTCGCCGGAGTTCAAGCAGACGTATCTTGAGGCCAAGAAAGAAGATTTAATCATTATCAAGAGTCCCGTAGGCATGCCGGGGCGGGCCATCCGCAATCAGTTTATCGACGACGTCGGCGCCGGCAAGAAGAAGCCCTTTAAATGCCCCTATCACTGCATCGTCACATGCCATCAGCAGACCAGCCCCTACTGCATCGCCCTCGCCCTGACGAGCGCTTTGAGGGGCCGTCTGAAGCACGGCTTCGCCTTCGCCGGGGCCAACGCCTACCGCGTAAAGACAATCGTCACGGTCAAAGAGCTCGTTGCCAAACTTCTTGGTGAGTATCGTCAGGGAGCAGAATCAGCCGGATAACCGGTCTTATCCGGTTGCGGGGAGCGTTTCATGGTAGCCCCCCAAAGTTGAGGCCTCGAGGCGAAACCGCTCCCAAGGAATCTTTCCGGGCAGGTCGCGATTCCTTTGGCGCAAAATATCTGATATCATCAATGGCAATGTCCTTAGCTTGCAGGGCCGGACACAGGGGCCGGCATACGCGCGGACTTTCTGTCTTCTGGATTATCTTTCTCACCCTTTTTTCCCGGGTCGCGGCGGAAAACAACGTGCGGGAAGCCCCAGGGGCCGTCACCCGAGACGCGCGAGCCGGACAAGCCCTGGCGCCCGAAGCTTCCATGCCGGCCATTCAATTTTCGCTTGTTCGGACGGGCCGGTCGTCCGGTGATGCGGGCGCGCCAGGGGGGCTGGCCATGAGTGCGGCTTCTCGGGCTCCGACTGACATTTTATCCGTCCCATCGGCTTCCCCTCCGGCGTTCTCGTTCAGAACATTGGTAGGCGACTTTTTGAAAGACACCGGCGCGATCTGGACCTATCCCGCGCACGTCAAGATTCAAGATACTCTGCCCATTTTTGCACTCGCCGTGTCGCTCGCCGCATTGATCCCGAACGATGCCGGGATCCATAAAGGGGTCATCGATTTTCGCGACGATCACCTTTGGGTGCGCCGCGTCAGCCCGGTCATCACGCAGATGGGCGCTTATGGCGCGTGGGGAGCGGCGGGCGCCTTTCTTGGGGCCGGCCTGATCTTCAAGGATCGCAAAGCCGCCGAAACCGGCCTCCTCGCGGTCGAAGCGCTGCTTCAAACAAGTATCGTCATCCAGGTGGCGAAGGCCGCGGCCGGCCGCGTGCGTCCGTTCTCAACCGGGGGCGTCGATCACTGGTACGGACCGGCCTCGGTTCTTGATCCCGACGGGAGATCTTTCGCCACCAGCGATTCCTTCCCCTCCGGACATAGCGCCTTGGCCTTCAGCCTGGCCACCGTCATCGCCATGCAGTACAGCGACAAGGCGTGGGTTCCGATCACCGCTTATACCGTGGCTGCCGCCGTGGGCATTTCGCGCGTGACCCTCGACGAGCATTGGCTTTCCGACGTTGTCGTTGGCGGCTTTGTCGGACATTTTATCGCCCGCCTGATCGTTAAGAATTACTATAAACGCCACCCCGTCCAGCCCATTATCGCCGTCGGCCCCAGGATGCTTGTCGTCGGCGCCTCTTTTAGCCTCCGCTGATTTTGGGCCGCCTTTCGAGCCGGATGATATCGCGTCCTATGCCGAGCATGCGGTACGTAGAGTGTTATTGATTGATACGGACGAATTACAGAGGCTCTTTTGGGATGGGCTGAGATGGCAGAAGGTTTATTTCTTCACTAATCCCTGGATAATCCCCAACAGCACTTCCGGCTGAAACGGCTTCTGCACATAAGAAACGGCGCCCAAGTCCATGCCCATTTTTATATCCTGCACCAACGTGCGCGCCGTCAACATGATAATGGGAATTGCCCTGTATTTATCATCGGCTCTTAGCGTTTTACAAACATTATACCCATCGACCTTGGGCAGCATGATATCCAAAATGATGAGATCCGGATTTTCCTTATACGTTTTTTCGAGGGCTTCCTGCCCGTCATAAGCCACAATCACACCGTATCCATTTTTTTCCAACCTGGACTGCAGCAATTCGACGATATTGGCTTCATCATCGACGACCAATATTTTTTTAGACATGGATCCTGACCCTCCCTCTTCCGGACTCCCCTCGTTTAAAGCCTTTCTAATTCTTGATAACATATCTTCCGCCTCAAATGGCTTAGCGATGAAATCGGCAGCCCCCAATTCTTTGACTTTCTGTCTCACTTTTGGGCTGGGGTAAGCCGTTATGACGATGACCGGGATGACCGCTGTCTCTGCGGATTTCCTAAAATTATCCATCGCGCTCATGCCGCCGCCGCCAGGCATCCGAATATCCAATAGAATTAAATCCGGCTTCTCGCTGATGGCCTTGGCGACCGCTTGCACCGCATCATAAGCCACGACGACCTTATATTGGTTGGCCCTTAACCGCGAGGCGAGAAGCGAAGAAATCTCCTTATCGTCGTCTACAATCAATATCTTCTTAGCCATGCTGATCAGCCTCTCCTTTCGTTCTCTTCTCTCTATCCTCTTACAATTGCACCTTACTTGACAACTCTTCTTCCGTATGGGCGTCTTCCGGAAAACTGGCGACCCTTAAGTCAACCTCTATTTCTTTAGCTAATCCTTCCCGAGAGAGGTAATCGTCAAGACTTGATTTAATTCTTTCTGCCGTTGACCAGGCGCCTTTTTTATCAGTCTCCGGCAGCGCCACGAGTATGGCCCGGCTGTCTTTGATTCGAATATCCGGTTTCCGCCTGAGACCGGTTTGGACGAGATGTTCTAGTCCTTGCATAACAGACGTGAGTTTATCCTGGCCCAACTTCTTTTCTAACGCATCATAATTTTTGATCTCAATAACGATAATGGATAACGATGCGCCATCTTTTATCGCCTCAGCCAAGCCATTCGTGACATATTCCTTGAATAACCCCCTTGGGCTGTACTTGGGCAGGGTAAAAGTGATTCGGGTACCCCGGCCAGACTTGCTTTCCACCCATATCTGCCCCCGGTGTAATTCAATAATACCTTTGGAGATAGCCAGGCCAAGACCGGTGCCTTTTCCCGCGGACTCGAATTCCCGGCCGAATTGCTCGAATTTGCTGAATACTTTAGGCAGGTCCTCATCCGAAATACCGATGCCGGTATCGGCAATTGCGCATTCAACGGCATTGTCTTTATCTACGACGGAAATTTCTATATGTCCGGCCGGAGTGAATTTAAGGGCATTGCTCATCAAGTTCACGAAGACCTGAAAAATTCTGTCTTTATCCGCGTAAAGCTCTATCTTATCCTTAGAAAAATTGTATTTTGTCTCTAACCCTTTGCTTTGAAGAGCAGGGGCAAAGCTTGGTGTAATTCCCTTGGCCAAAGACACGATGTCGATCATTTCTCTTTTGAGCTCAATTTTATGCGCTTCAATTTTGGATATGTCCAGAAGATCACCGATGAGGCGCGCGAGTCGGTCAATCCCCTCAATCGACATGAACAAGAACTGTTTTTGTTCGTTATTGATTTCACCGTGGACACCGTCGAGGACCTGCGAAATGGCCTCTCGGGTGACCGTCAAGGGCGTACGCAATTCATGTGAGACTGTGGAGACAAAATCAGACTTAAGCTGGTCCTGTTTCTGGAGCTCTTTGTTGAGCTTCTCCAGTTCCTTTTTTGCACCATCCAAATCGCCCATCATATGCAACATGGCCCTCTGCATCCGGGCAAAGTTTTTGCCGCGTTCCTCAAGGTCCCTGTCTTTCTTCTCCAAATCGCTGATAACAGCCATAATCGGGCGCATATCTCTCGCGACGCCCACGATGCCGAGTGCTTTGCCGCCGTGCTGCATCAACGCGCAGCTCAGATTGACCGGAATGCACTTCCCCTGCTTCGTAAGAAACGTTAAGCCAATATTATAGGTCACGCCTGCGTCAATTATTTCTTGGAAGTACTTAAGCAGCGTATTTTCTTCTTCTTGCAGAAAAATCTTCTTCACCGGCCGGCCGATCAGCTCATCGTCCCGGTAACCCAATAAATCCAAGGCCGCTCTATTGGCCGACCTCAGCGTCGCATCGGGATTGACAACGATCAAAGAATCCGTCATCGAGGCCACAATGCTCTCGACATATCGGTTTTGGTCCAAGATCTCCCCTTGTGCTTCTTTAGGGGCAATCTTTTTTCTAATCCTGTCCGTAATCCTCATTTGTCTTTGAGCTTTTCCTCAAGCTCTTTTTCCTTCTTCTCCAGCTCTTCCATCTTCAATTCCCTGTCCACGGCAAATTTGCTGAATCGCTCCAGGTCCTGCATTTTCTCTTTTAATTCATCCTGTGCTTTCTTGCTTTCGGTGATATCGCGGATATTGCATTGGATAACTTTTGCCCTGTCGACCAAAAATATCTCCGCGTTGATCATCGCGCCTTTTTTGGTTTTGAGCGGCACGTCTTCGTAATGAATGACGCCGTCTCTTTCCAATTTTGACAGCGCCTCCTGAAAATCCTTTTCGTCCTTGGTCACGCCGATTTCCCAAAGCTTCTTTTTCGAAAGCTCCTCGTGGGAATAGCCCATCAATTCCTGCATAGACTCGTTAGAATTAAGGATATCGGCTTTGATTTTATGGACAAGCACTAATCCGTCCCGCGATGTTTCAAAGGCCCGGCGATAACGCTCCTCAGATTCCATCAATTCGTTTTGTAAACGCTTCTTCTCGGTGATATCTTCAATCGCCAGCAGTATGAGCTCCTCGTCTTCTTCTTCTCCTTCTCCTAAAACCCCTGCTGCGATAATGGCGGCCACGTGCTTCGGAACGCGCAACTGACAGGCATTCAAGAGCATGATTCGCTGTCCAACGTCGGTAAATTTATTCTCAACTTCATAATCTTTCACGACTATTTTTTGCGGGATGATTTCTTTTAATAATTGAACCAGCTTGGGAATATCCCATTGTCCATTGCCCAAGCCGGGAAGCGGACGGCGTAGTGTCTCCTTTTCTGAAACACGAAATGCGGTAAAAAAAGCTTGATTGGCAGAAATGACGTGCAACGTCTTATCCAATACCAGAAACGGCTCCCTGAGTGTCGCAATGATGCTATTGGCATACTCGAGGAGGACTTCAGTCCCCGACTCTCCCTTTACCCTTTTATCTTTCATTTTTTCCCCCCTCCCCAAAAAAAATCCAAGGCCCGGCGCGGCTCAGCACAAGACACTTGGGTTGAGTGGATAGGAATCTTCTATTTCGCGGCGTGCGAACCCAGGCTATGAGGCTCGGCACTGGCCCCTCCCATCACAAAATAACAATATCGCCGACTATCGGCCATTGTCAAGGATTAAAAAGTACGCAGAATGGAGCTTTGTCCTGCCTGAAGACGCGCGCGGGGTGGGAGGGGGACGGACAAAAAGCTTCAGGCTGCAGGCGAAATCGACCGCTTCCCGGCCGCATGGATACCGGACCTAGTCCCCGCCCTTATCATTGGGCGCCGCATAGGCCACGCGATTTCGCCCGCTGGCCTTGGCTTGATAAAGTGCGGCATCCGCGGCGTTGAGCAGAGCGTCCACGGCACTTCGGCCGGTCCCCGAAACCACTCCGACGCTGACCGTCAGGGATATCGGTCCCGCGTTCGTCTCGATCTCGGCCCCGGCGATCCGGGCCCGCAGCCGCTCATAAAGGCCTTCGCTTTTCAGCCCGTTCGGCCCCGGAGCGATCACAAGGAACTCCTCTCCGCCGTACCGGCCGACGCAGTCATATTCCCGCAGTCCATCTTGAATTCGGCGGGTAAAGGCGACCAGGGCTTCGTCTCCGGTCTGATGCCCGTAGGTGTCGTTGATATTCTTGAAGTGGTCGATATCGAACATCCCGACGCTCAGACTTCCTTGTTCCCGTCCTGCTCGCGAAATCTCCTGCTTAAGCCTGTCCAAAATGGCCCTGCGGTTGAAGACGCCGGTCAAGAAATCGTGAGTCGCCTGATGCGCCAGGGCGTCCCGGGCTTCCAACAGATGGGATTGCAGCTCCAGCATTCGTTGACCCACCCTGATTCTGGCCTGCAATTCCTCGTTGTCATAAGGCTTGGCCACATAATCGTTGGCTCCAGCCTCCAACCCAAGAACGATATCGCTTTTCTCGCCCCGGGCGGTCAGGAGAATGACATAGGGGGGATTGCGAAGGTCTTTTTCCCTCAAACGACGGCAGATCTCCAGGCCGTCAAGCCCCGGCATGCTCCAATCGAGAAGCAAGAGCCGGGGCGCGTCGGGCCCTTGGAGAACGTCCCAGGCCGCGCCGCCGTCTTCCGTAACAACGGGATCGAAGCCGCATTTTTTCAGGACCGCGGCCAGAATGCTGCGCGAGGTGAAGTCATCTTCGGCAATCAGGATCTTCATGACGTCTGTTCCCGCATGCGTGTTTTCAGCATAGCAAACTGCCGCTCCATCTCCGTCACGAGCGTGGCGAGCTCTTCACGCCGGCCCGCCTTGCCGGCCTTTTCCATCTCAAACGCCACGGCGCTCAAGGCCAGGCCGCCCACGTTGGCCGCCGCGCCCTTGATGGTGTGCGCCTGACTTCCGGCCGATCCGGCATCACCCTGATCGAGGTGTCTTTTAAGCGTGGAAATCTGCTTGGGCATGTCTTCCAGAAAACCCGCGATGATTTCCTTCGCCAATTCCTCGTCACCCATCAGCCGGGCTATTAGCGCCGGACGGTCGAAAACGGGCTCTCCTCTAACCGGTCGTCCGGCCGCACCGTCGCGCAAAACAACCGCGGGCGATCTCTCCGGGACGTTTTTCGCCCATTTCTCGAGCGCCTCCGCAAGGGCCTGCGGCGCGATCGGTTTGGAGATATAATCGTCCATGCCCGCCTCGAGACAGCGTTCGCGGTCGCCTTTCATGGCATGGGCGGTCATGGCGATGATGGGGATCCCTGGGTTGGGGACTCTTGTCTTTCCGGAGCGAATGGTCCTGGTCGCTTCAAAACCATCCATGACAGGCATCTGCACGTCCATCAGCACGATGTCATAGGGAACCGTTTCCAGGGCCTCGATGGCCTCCCGGCCGTTGGCCGCGGTGTCGGCGCCGAATCCCAGTTTCTCCAGAATGCCCAGGGCCACCTGCTGATTAGTGGGGTTGTCTTCGGCCAGCAGGATGCGAACCATGCGCCGACGGGCCTCATGGAGCGTGTGGCGGGTGACAAGGGCGGGTTCCGGCGTCTTGGCCGGCGCAACGCCGCCGCCGAGGACCATGGCTAGGCAATCAAACAATTGGGATTGCTTGACCGGTTTTGTTAAATAAGCGGCGAAACCGATGGACGTGAGTCGTTTAGCATCGCCGCGTGTCCCTAAGGAGCTCATCATCACCAGGTGCGTGTCGCGTAATTCGGGGTCGGCCTTGATGGTCCTGCCCAAGGATTCTCCGTCCATTTCCGGCATCTGCATGTCCGTGATCATGATGCGGAAGGGATCGCCCTCGACGCGGGCGGCTCGTAACATTCCGACCGCTTCCAGGGCGCCCTCGGCCTCCGTATGACGAACGCCCCATGACTCCAATTGCTCTGCCATGACTAGGCGATTCGTAGCGTTGTCATCCACGACGAGAATCCGCACTCCGCAGAGGTCGGCCGGAGGAGAGGCACCCAATCGCTCGTGGCGGGGCTGCTTGCCGAAGACGGCAGTGAACCAGAATGTCGATCCCCGGCCCTCGATGCTTTCGACTCCGACTTCCCCACCCATAAGCTCGGCCAAGCGCTTGGAGATGGCCAGCCCCAGCCCCGTGCCCCCGAACCGGCGAGTCGTCGTCGCGTCCACCTGCTGGAAGGCGGTGAACAAGAGTCCGATCCTGTCCTGGGGAATGCCGATGCCGGTGTCCTTCACCTCGAAGCGGACTTTGATTTGGCCGTCGGTTTCGGATTCAAACCTGACATGGATCGCGACTTCGCCCCGGGAGGTGAACTTGATGGCATTGTTGCCGAGATTGATCAGGATCTGACGCAGCCGCCCGGGATCGCCCCGGACGAACGTGCGCACTTCGGGATCGATGCGGCAGATGAACTCCAGATGTTTTTCATGAGCGCGGAAGGCCAACATTTCCGCCACATCCTCCAACGTCGCCCGAATGTCGAAGTCCAGCTCCTCCAGTTCCAGCTTGTCCGCCTCGATTTTTGAGAAGTCGAGGATATCATTGATGACGCTCAGCAGGGCTTCGCCGCTCGAGCGCGCCGTCTCGGCGTAACGACGCTGCTCGTCGGACAGATCGGTCGCCATCAGCAGCCCGGTCATGCCGATGACGCCGTTCATGGGCGTGCGGATTTCGTGGCTCATATTGGCCAGGAACTGACCCTTGGCGATGTTGGCCGCCTGGGCTTCGAGGGTCAACCGGTCCGCCCGTTTCATGGACGCTTCGAGTTGGACGTTGGTTTGCTCCATTTTCTCCATCGCCCGGCGCAGCCCGTCCTCGGCTGCGGCTTGCTGCAACACGAAAGAAACGGCGCTGCTCAGCCCGCCCAGCTTGGCGTCTTCCCCGGCCGAAATGGGGTGGTCGGCAAAGAGAGCCAGAACACCTTGTGTCTCCGCACCGGGAACCTGGAGCCGGTATCCCGCGAACGACACGAGTCCCAGCTCGCGCGCCCATTCATGGTTGTGAACGCGCGGGTCGTTGGCCACGTCGTTAGTCAGAAAGCGGAGTTCCTGGCCCGAGGCGATTTGTCCAATCTTATAGCAGTCGAACGGAACGCGGCCGTGGCCTTTGCCGTCAATATGGGTGTAACGGCCCGAACTCGCCAGCAGATGCAGGCAGCGGTCACGGAAGCGGCAAACGTGCGGCCCTTCCCGAACTTGGGCATGGATGCATCCTTGTTCGCACAGATCGCCGGGCCGAATCAGCCAGATCCGGCAGAAATCAGCGTCAAAGATCCGGACGATTCCGTCGGTAATCATCTTGAGCTTGGCGTCAAGCGGGGCCGGCACAAGAAGGGATTGTTCAAGCTCGTTGATGCCCTGTTGCCGGTGGAGGATTCTTACCTGTTCCTCCTCCGCTTGCTTTTGCTCGGTGATGTCTCTAAAGACGCCCATCAAGTATTTTTCCCCCGACAACACAATCTGGGCTCCGCGGACGTTGGCATAGAAGACGCTTCCGTCTTTTCTTCTCATTGGAAGATCTTTAGCAGGGGCAAGCCCGTCTTTCGATTGAATCTCGATCTGTTCCTCCACATAGCGCAGTTCTTCTTTAGGATGGATATCCGCGGCCCCCATTTTCTTCAGCTCTTCCAAGCTATAGCCCAGCATGTGAGACATGCTGATATTGGCGCTGCTGATCTTTTGGTCTTCCAGACTTATTAAGATCATCCCGTCCACGGCCTTGTCAAAAATGAATCTAAATCTTTCCTCGCTCTCCCGGAGCGCTTCCGTTTCTCTATACTGGTCCCGGTAGAAGCGGGCGCCCTGCCGCCGCCAGACGTATCCCAGGACCGCGCCGGCGCCGAGGAGGAGGAGGGCGGCCATGACGAGGATCTCCCGCAATCGCTCCTTCATCGGCCCGAAGACTTCCGAATTATCTATGCGCGCGACCAGGAACCAGGGCGAATCCGGGACGGACCGCACAACGGCGATCGCAGGGGCGCCGCGGTAGTCCACCCCTTCAACAATCCCTTCCTGACCGCTCGCGACTTTGACGGCCAGCACATCCTGATTCCCCATCGGAACGCGCAAAAGAAGGGCGGTCTCTTTCCGGAACCTGAGCTCGTTCAGATACAGCGCGTCGTTCCCATCTCGGCGGAGGAGCAGCGTCTCGGCCGTCCGGCTGGGGGTGGGCCAGCGCTCGATAATGGGGTAGAGATAGGTCTTGGGATCTATGCGCAGGGCGAGAACACCGATCAGTCGGCCGCCGTGGGATTCGTCGAGGATGGGAACCAGGACCTTCAGATAAATCCGCCGGTTTTGCTCATTCCAGTAGAAGTCTTCAAAGACGACCTTCCCCGCCCGCAGGCGTTCGGAGGAGCTTGGGGAAACCAAGGACGCGCTTCGTTCCGGTCCGTCGGGGATGATCATCTTTTTGGCGTAAAGAGGGTCCAGCAGTATGACCCGCTCATACTGAGAGGCCGCTTGGGCATGGTCAAGCCACGTCCGGAGTTGATCTTCGGCCTCGCGGTCTTCCGGGTGTTCGAGATGGCGCCGTACCAGGGAGGAAAAGGCGGCGTTCTTGTAGAAAATGCCGGCATCCGCCAGCCGCTCTTGCCTGTAGTGTGCCAGTAGGTCCACCTTCAGCCCCGCGATGGCGCTCAGCTGACCCTCTACCGCGACGCGGAAGTTCCGTTCGTAGTTCCGGTAATAATGAGCGCCGACGACAACGATACCCGCGGTTAAGAGCCCGAAGATCAGGAGGAAGATGAACCCCGCGTTACGCCCGGTTTTATCTTGAGTGGCCATTAGCGGTCTCCTTCTAATTACTATTCGGCCTCCCGCTCCCGCCCAAGCCGTCGCTCAATGCACCGTTTCTGGAAACGCCGGTGGCTGTCGGCCTTATCGGATAGGACCCTTCCCTTCCGGCTGAGTTTATTGAGCTCGAATTCGGGATTTTAAGATATGCCGCCAACCCCTCGATGGCCAGGACTTCGCTATTGCAACTCTTGATAATTGCAACACCTCCCCCACGAAAGGTGTTTGTAATGATGATATCGTCGGCCCCGGGTCCTAGTCAAGGACTATAAAACATGCAGAGCGCGGCCATTCCTCGGTCTAAAGATGTGGGCGGACGGCATGCCCTTCCCTAGCGTCCGCACTTGCGCACGATTAAAGGTTGACCGCTAAGCTGCGTCAGCGATCAGTCCCTGCCGCAGCCTTCGACGTCATCGTCGCCGTCGCCGTCTTTGTCGGATCGCTCTCGGATGCCGCCCGCAGAGTCACCTTGGCCGACTTGGCGCCGCCGTCCTCCCGGGACACATAGACCGTGACCGCCTGGGACCCGCCGGCCTTTACCGCGGCCAGGCCGTTGAGCAGTTGCGCGGTCCATCCCTTGCCGTCGATTGAAACGGAAAGCCTGTAAACGTCGGAATTTGAGTGGGCGCCCGCGCCCGCCTCCATCGTCGCGCCTTTCCCCGTATTATTCAGCGTGAAGAAGACCGCAGTGTTGGCCCGCTTAACCGCTGGGCCCGCTTTCACCGTCAGCGCCACACCGCGCGCCTGCGGGCCCGAACCGTCCAAGGCTCGGACAGCCAGCGTGTAGCTGAGGATCCCATCCTTGTCCTTCCTGAGGTCGACCACGTAGAAATGCAGGCCGTTGGGCGTATCCTCCCATTCGAATTCACTGCCCGAGTCGAGCCCGGCGTGGAAAAGGGCGTCGTTGAGCTGGCGATAGTCGGCGACCGTCCGCATCACTCTTTCGCCATTGGGCTTGACGTAGTCGACCATATTGATGTCTTCGGGATGAGCATCGATAACCCAGATGTAGCTGTTGAAACCGTTGGGCCCGCCGTTCATGCCCCGCAGGCCGTTTTTGTTCTTGGCGATGAGAACCCCGCTGTCGGGGGTAAACGAGTCGTAGCCGATGCGCTGGACGACCTCGAGGGTATAGAAGTTGTAGTTCGGAGTCCCCGGAGAGAGAGGATTGGTTGCCGGGTCGTCCGGCGGGGTCCGGTCGCCGGGCGGCGTGCCGTCGAGCTTGACGATGATCCCGGTGAACGTACCGGGAAGAGGCGCCACGGCCCGCGCCGTGACCTCCGCAACCGCCAGCCCTGATTTCGCCAGGCTGTCCCTGCCGAGCGTCAGGAGCTGAGAGTCATCGATGAATTTATTCTCCAGGCGGTTGCGAACCATCAAGCCTGCGGGCATAGCCGCGCCCTGGGTCGGAGGCACAACCCACCGCCGGTGAGGGCCCCCCGGTCCATTGAAGCTGCCGCGGTCCATCATGTCCCACGGCCCTGCGGCGACCCGCCGATAAGGCTTGACGTATGGATTATTGTTGAGGTCGGGCAGACTGAAGGCAAAGTGACCGAGCTCGTGCGTGATGGTGCCTGAGTTCTCGCCTTGCCGCATCGAGGACAGGCCCCATTGCTGGGAGCCGGCCAGCCAGCTCGTCCACTCGACGTAACGGGTGGGGACCCAGCGGGGCTTGGCCGGGTTGGGATTTCCCCATTCGGGCGGGATGTCTTCTTTGGTGTTGAATTTCATCTCGCCGAATTCCTGCCAGACGCCTGTCTCATCATAGCTCGCGTAGAGACGAAGGACGGCGTCGAAGTTCTTGCGAACGTCCTTGCCGAGCTCGGCCGCCCAAACGGCGTCGCAGTCCCGCTCCATGTGGCCGTCGGCGCGGGTGCCGTCCGGGGTTTGATCGTTCTGGCCGTATTCGTTGAGGCCGTAAAACCAGATTGGTTTCGGCATGCGGTATGGGCCGAACGCCTCGACCTCGGTGATGCCGAACTTGCCCCGGGACTGCTCCATCCAGTAGCCGTTGATGGTGTGGCCGTGATTGACCTCGCTCGGCTTCATGAAGAAATCGGCATAGAACTGGGGCACCTTTTCGCGGGCTACGGGGTCGATCTGGGGATTGCCGAACGGATCCGAGCCCTTGGGCAGGCTGACGACGAAGGGCTGCCCCGGAAAGTCGATGCCGACGACGGCCAGGCGGAAGCCCCGTTGCGGCTTGATGGAGGGGTCGGCCCAATTGTGGCCCGGGATAGGCCGATAATCATCCCAAGTCATCAGGTCTTGGTCCTGAACCCGTTGAGGGTCGATGGGCGACAGGGAGCCGCGTGCCGCTTTTCCTTGTTGGAACGCTGGCGTAGACAAAAGGATGAACGAAACGAAAGCGGTCCCCAGGGTCACCAGGAGGCGCGATTTTTTTTGCTTGGTCATGTGTCCTCTTTTCTTCGGACGGGAATTCATTGAAACGTTATCACAACGAGTGAGAAATTGGAAAAAATATCGGATGTGATATATTCTCACTGAATTTGCTTCCCTCATTCCAGCCGTTGAGAAAAAATATTCGGGAGGGCATCGATGAATAATCGAAGCGTCCTGGTCCTCTGCGTGGGCGTGGGTCTGCTCGCTTTGGCGCCCTTGCCGCATCGCGCGGGAATTCAAACCACATCAGGCGCCGCGCCGGCGACGATCGAGAAGGGCGACTTCCGATTCTCTTACGACGAACGCGGGATATCCGCTCTCGCCAATCCGCATGATCCTTTCGGCGCGACCCTTATGCCGGGTTCCGCACCCGGCGCTCCTCCGGGCGTCCGGACGGGAGCTCGCGGGCAAGAGGCCGGCCAGAACAGGCCGCGTCCGCCCGTTCTCGGTCTCATCCTGCGCTACCGATCCACGGAAGCCGGGGACTGGGCGGAGGTCACGGCACGGGGGCCGAAATGGGAAGCTTCACCGGAGGCAGGCAAAGTCGTTTACGCGAGCGGCGGCCCGTCGGCGTCCCTCAACGTTGTCGAAACATACAAAACCGACGGCCGTGTGCTTGACTGGACGATCGAACTCGAAACGACGGGAAAGTCCCCCGTCGAGATCGGCGACTTGGCCATCAGCGTCCCATCGGTCGGCCCGATGGGAGAGAACCCCATTCAGATCTTCGAGCGCGGCTTCCTGAGGCAACAGTTCATCTCCGGCCACGGATCGTTTTTCTACTTCGTGCGTGCCTCGGGCGCCCCGCCGTTCCTGCTCGTGACTGTCCTTCCTGGAACAAAGCTCGAATACACGACCGGAAGCGGCCGCGGCGGGACGCAGGTCTTCATCCACTCGGCCCACACGGGCGGGGCGGAAACCCGCGGTACGTGGCGCCAGGCGCATACGGCCCTTGACCTCGCCCCTGCCGGACGGCCGGGGAGCAAAGCATCCTATGGTTTTCGGATGCAGTGGGTTGGAAGCTACGAGGAGCTTCGCGAGGCGCTCTACCGCGAGGGGCTCTTCGACATCCGCGTCGTGCCGGGGATGACGGTGCCCGAAAACCTGACCGCCCGCTTTTCGCTTCACACCAAGGCGAAAATCGAAGATATCCGGGCGGAATTCCCCAATCAGACAAAGATCAAGAACCTTGCGACCGCCGCCGCCGGCCATCGCCTCTATGAAGTGGCCTTCTCGAAGCTCGGCGAGAACATGCTGACCATCGTGCACGACGGCGGCCGCCTGACCTTCCTCGAATTCTTCGTCACCGAGCCGATGGAGACCCTGATCAAGAAGCGCGCGGCTTTCCTCGTCAATAAACAGCAGATCAAGGATCCTACGAAGTGGTGGAACGGGGTCTACGGGCCGTACGACATGGCGGCCAAGGTCACCCGGACGATCGACGATCCGGACATCTTCCTCGACCGCATGGTCTACGTCCTGACCTGCGACGATCCAGGCCTGTCCAAGGCGCCGTTCATCGCCTCGAAGAATGTCACCTTCCCGGACAAGAAGGAGATCGAGTCCCTGGAGTATTACCTGGAGCATTTCGTCTGGGGCGGCCTGCAGAGGCGTGACGACGAACGGCCCTATCCGTACGGTGTCTACGGAACGCCCAATTGGTTTATCAGCCGCGACCCCGCCCGCCGCAAGGCCTACGCCGAGTCGCTCGTCTCTAAAGAGAAAGCTCTGAGCGACCTCGGCAAGGAACACGTCTGGCGCTCTTACGACTATCCGCACATCATCATGCTCTATTTCCACATGTATGAGATCGCCAAGATGTATCCGGCGATGTCGAAATATCTCGACGCGGCCGGCTACCTCAACCGCGCCTGGGAAACGGCCCGGGCCTTTTTCACCTACCCCTACGAAATCTATCCGGATTACTACGAAACTTATAAATGGGGGCTCTATAACGAGCTCGTCGTCCTCGACCTTATCAGCGCGCTCGAACGCGAGGGTCTCCCCGATCGGGCGGCATGGCTCCGCGGCGAGTGGGAGAAGAAGGTCAAGTACTTCGTCTACGACGATCTTTACCCCTTCCGCTCGGAGTATGCCTTCGACCGCACCGCCTTCGAATCGACCTACGCCTTCGCCAAGTACGGCGCGACACGCGACATGAGGCCCGACGTGAACCTGTGGTTCGACCTCAAGCTCAAGAAATGGTACTCGCATCCGCTCGTGCGGCGCGAAGATTCGCGGGCCTTCATGGACCGCCAGCTCGCGTCGGGTCTCGTCGTCCGCGGCTGGCTCAACCCCGCCTATTACACGCTCGGCTGCGACCCCGGCGTGAGCTACATGGCCGCGATGGGCGGCTGGGGCATCCTCGATTACGCGCTTAACTTCGCGCCCCGCCCCTTTGATTGGCTCCAACTCGGCTATGCGTCCTACCTCAGCTCGTGGTGCCTGATGAATACCGGCCGGCCGGAAACGAATTACGGCTTCTGGTATCCCGGCCCGGAGAACGACGGCGCGTCCGGCTGGCAGTTCCAGTCGGCCAAGGCGGGCGGGGCCTGGATGGGCTCGAGCTATCCCGGAGGCGTGACCGTGCCGCGTGGTCCGTGGCGCTACGACGGCGAGATCGACCTCGGCTACGGCGGCGCCCTGCGCATGGCCGCGACCGTGGTCACCCGGGACCCGGTCTTCGGCTGGTTCGCCTACGGCGGGGCGGTGACGGAGCAGGAGGGCACGCTCGAGATCAACCCGCGCGACGGGCTGCGGCGCCATTTCGATGTCGTCGTCCCCGACACGGCCCTGCCGTTTCCTGAGGATATCCGCCGGTTTAAGATCGAGCTCGATCGCGACGGGTTCGCCGCAGACGGCCGGATCGTCATGGACAAGAATCTCGATAAGATCACTTTCAGCGTCGAGAACCGGACGGCAGACGCGCACAAGACGGCCGTGCGCCTGTCGCTTCCCGCCCACACGGCTTACGAACTTATCCAGGATGGACGGCCGGTGCCTCTGGTGCCGTCGGGCGATTGGGATTATCCCTGGCGCGCCGAACTCGAGATCGGCGGGAGAGGAGCGCAGGTCGAACTCGTCCGGACGGACCGCCGCGGCATCGAAAAGCAAGACTGATTTTAGAAAGGTGGTCGTGACGCGACCTGGGCGGAACCTCCGCCACCTAAAAGGCGTTCGCCGGCAATTCTTTTTTCCTATACTCGTCAATATAGATCGTCATCGGTTCGGCCATCAGATCGCGATGGTCTTCGTGACTATTTCTTCGTGAGTTTTAGCCGGGCAAAGGGCTGCCGCTTGCCGCCCTCTTCCCCATCCATTATCCAGCGCCACGTGCCGGCACTTTTGTCGTAGGAAAATGTGGTATGGAAGAGGCTGCCGTCGCTGCCCTTGAACAAAAACGCTATGTCATCGCCGTTGCGCTTTGCGTGGCCGATAGCCGGTGCGGAGAGGCCGCCTCCCCCCGTCGTATCGAGCCATAAGCAGGCATATTCGCCCGACGCCTGGTCCCAGCCGATCAAAACGATCGCTTCATACGCCGTCTGTCCCTTGGCGTCCTTTTCGCGCGCAACTTCATGGATCCGCAGATACTGATGGCCCAGCACCCATTCCGAAACTACGTCGTGCGTTGTCTGTTGACCACTGATCGTCCCTTGAAGAACCCACGTCCCGACCAAATGATCCAGCAAGGGATCTTGAAACGTCGTTTGTTGCGCCGAGACTGTGAGCGAAACCAGGACGAGTGAAGTGAAGATTCTTAGAAATGTGCCCATGGGCTGATACCTCCGGATGCTGAGATGCATCGAACGCTTAGCAACAGAGTTGGACAACAGCGGCGAAGAGAAGCCGCATCACTTGCCCGCCAAACGCCGGTGCCAATCATAATAGCCGAAATCGTCGCGCGCCGCTACGAAGGAACATAAGCGGGGAACAGGGCCGCGAGGCTCAGCGTCCGCCCTTGACCTGAGCCCCCGTTTCCACGACGAAGAATTTATAATCCTTAAAAGTGACAGTGGTCAGCGACCTGACGAATTTTTTGCCCTTGGCGTTGATATACGCCTCTTCGGTCACGTCGCGGCTGGGGAAACGGATGCCGTTTTTCACGAGTCCATATTCCGTAAAAGAGGTGAGCCGGGGAACGGAATGGAGGATTTTCGCGATCGTTTCGACCCTTTGGACATTGCCGATCGATCGCGGATCCCACTGGATTTTAAGGACGCTTGAATCCGCTTGGCTGATCCACACCCGCCCGAAGGCATGAGAGACATCGAAAGCAAGCTTCGGGAACGTCTCGATGACAACGGCGCTCGTCCCTTGGGACATCTCCTCGCGGACGAGTTTGAAATCATAGTGATTCTGCCAGTCCGCCCCGAGGATGCCCGAGGGCCCAAAAAGGGGATTTTTTAACCGTGCCGCTGTGAGAGGCAGGTCGGCATCTTTCTCGCTTTTCTTCTTCCCGTCCATTTCGATCAGCGTCCTTGTTTCGCGGAAGGCGTTGTTCTTACGGACGTATTGGTAGTCGAAAACCCATTGCCGCATATGGGACCGCCATGGAGTTTGAGGCCAGAAACCCAGCCCGCGGCCGGACTCCGTTTGTTCCGAAGACGCATCGGCATCGGAAAGGAACCTCTGCTCTTGGATCTCTTCCAGGCAGACAAAGTCCAGGGCGGAAGATTCGAGACGCCGGCAATAGTCTTTTGCGCCTTGGAGGATCAGAGCCAAGCGGTCTTGCTGTGGGGCGGCCTGTGAGAGAGCAGAGAAAACTCGGGCCGAGACTCAGGAGGATGCCGCAATGGAAGGGAAATGGAGAACGCTTTTTCGGCCGTGACTCGGTTTGCATGGGAATCCCGGGATGGTGTCTTCTACTTCGCCGCCACGACAGGCAGAACGATCCGGGAACTTCGCGACGAGTCCCTGTAAATCGTTATCGCCGGAGGAGGCGTGGCGGGCCGTGTCTCCGCATTATCCTTATCGGCACAGGTGATCGTCAGCCGGATCCGGTTTCCCGCATCGAAAACATTTGATGTCGGCTGTAGGTCGAAGACGAGCTCGCACTTTTCGCCGGGCTTGAGCGGCGCCGCGTCCTTGGCGTAGCTTCGATGGTACGGAAGGCCGAGATAATCGTAGGGCGGCGAGTTGAGCTTTCGATGTGAGGCCTTGATCGCCCCCTCGGAAACGTAATGCGATGCACCGGACGGCTCCACCTCTTCGAGGTAGGCGAAGAAATCGCCGTCCGCAGCGGTGGTGCTCACCCAAAGATGGACGACGGGATGCCCGGTCACCTCGACGGCTTTTTCCAGAGGCGCGCTCGTGTAGGTCAGGCCTTTTTTATCGTTAGCCGCCATGTCCGGGTAACCGAAACCTCCGCCTACCGTATTGTCCCAGCGGGTACTCTTCCCGGATGTGGTCGTGTAGTCCACAGCGTAGATGTCGCTCCCGACCTTTCCCAAGGGTTTGGACACCGTGAGCGATCTGTCGTCGGCCGAGCTCATACTGCCCGCCGGGCCCGCCGCGAGAAAATAATCCGTGGGCGTGGCTTCCGGGATCGGCCAGGTCGTGGATGAGCGCCACTCATTGACCTTGGGTGAGACCATCACCTGATAATGTACCGCCGGCTCGGCCATGATCCCGTTGTCGATACCCTTGAGCCAATAATCGAACCAGCGCAGCCCTTCGATTCCAATTCGGGTGTATTCCTCTTTCGCGATCGCAGGGTCCCTGGGAGAATGGGACCAGGCCCCGATGGCGAGCTTCCTCGGGACATTGAGGTTCCTCAGCATGAGGAAGACGTCCCGGGTAAAGGAATCGAACCAGCCTCCCCAAATGTACATGGGAACCTTCGATGCGGTGATCTCTTTGACGCGGCCGGCCGCCCCCCAATCCTCATAGGCGAGCGAGCCGGTGATCTTATCCCGGCCATCGCGGAATTTCAGGACCGAGAAGATGTCGATGAGCGGTCGATTGGCGGCGTGTTCCTGGAGGGCCTGCTTGAGAAGTGTCCCGTCCTTGTCGTCATCAACCGGGGCCGCGGGTTCCTGCATGTCGACCACATGCGTCAGGTTGCTCCAGGTTTTGATCATATCTTCGAAAAAGACGCCGTCATGGTAGGCGACGCCGTAGAGGTCAAAAGGCGGGACGACGGGCAAAAGGGCCTTAAGGTGGGGTGGTTTCGTCGAGGCGGCCATGAGCTGTGTCGTACCGAGGTACGATCCCCCATACATGCCGACTTTGCCGTCGCTCCAGGGCTGGGTGGCGATCCATTCGATGATCTCGAAAGCGTCCCGGGTTTCGTCCTGGTCGAAGATACCCTTCCAGATTCCGAATGACGCGCCCGAGCCACGCACATCCACGATAACAAAAACGTAACCCCGTTTAAGAAAGGCCTGGGGCAGCGGAGAGTCCGCCTCGCTGGTGACCCGCCCGTTCTGGAGTTGAGCCCGCCGGTATCGGGTGTGGATGAAAATAACGGGAAGACGTTCTTCAGCGACTTGGCCCTTCAAGGCCGGACGGATGATGTCGGCTGCGAGCCGGACGCCGTCGCGCATGGTGAGGTACCGAGATGTCCGCACCGAGGTTTCATAAGTCGCAGCCGAGTAGCCTCGGTACTCCCCGAAGCGCGAGATCTTTTCGGCGGAAGACGCCTGGGCTTGGGAGCCGACACCAGGTCCCCCTGTGCTGGCCAAAGCGCGGTCGACGTCACTCCTGATTGTTTCCACAATGTAGGGGAAGAGTCCCTGGTAGTATTTGAAGAGGGTGCCGTCGGGCGCGATGACGACCATCGACGGAAGACCCGGCGACTTGAAGGCTTTGAAAGCCTCGTCGCCCCGATCCAGGAGCGTGGGCATGGTGAACTTCTGGGACTTGAAGAAATCGAGGACGCGGGCCCGTCGCATCTCCGGCGTGGCGAATTGCTCCATCGTATCGAGGGCTAAGACCGTGACCGGCAGCCCGCTCGAGGCCGCCCAGTCGAAGAGCTTCTGGGTTTCCTGCAGCGTTTTCCAGCACGGCGCGCACCATGTCGCCCAGAAATCGATGACGACCACTCTCCCCTTGAGAGATTGAAGGGATAACTTCGATCCACCTGAGGTTTCCAATTCAAGAATGGGAGCGGGGCCGCCCACAGGAAGGCTTTTAGAAACTAGATCCCCAAGCTTTGGCACAGAGTGGCGGCTGGCCGGGTCAAATCCGATGAGGTTGCGGTGGCTTGGCGACCACTCGGGGCGAAAACGTGCCGCTGACCTCAACGGAGACACCCTCCGGCGCTCCGGCGGGATGCATAGTCAACACGAGAGCCGTGATAAAATGAGTGGCCGCATCGATCGTCACATCCACGCGGCCATCGTCGGCGGCAAAGCGAATCATCTCTTTGGTTCTTCCTCTTTCATCCGCCGCCCGTTGGTAGCCGACGATGTGCAGAGGCCCCAGCATCTTGAACCTGAGGGATTCTATGCAACCGTCCACCCCCTTGCCCAGCCGGAGGGCGACCTGGGGTGGCTCAAAAAGCGAGCCCTCCGTCCCCACCAGGCTGTCCAGGGCCTTGCCAAAATCGCCGGCATACGGCTGGGCGACATAGAGCCCCGGTGCATCGCTTTTGGTGAGATATAGCGTATCGCCCTGGGCGACAGCCTCCAGAAGAGGGTCGGAAACCGAGACGTCCTTACCTTGGCCCAGGCGGATGACCATCGTCTTGGGTGCAAGGTCCGCGTTGGGAGCCTTCACGGTGTACGTGAACGTATCGTCCAGAGCCGGCACCGCACGATAGGCTGCGGCCGCCGCCTCGAGCGCAGCGCGAGCCTTGATCGAATCATCAGGCCTCGGCGTTTGCGCGACAAGCGAACCTGCTAATGCTAGGCATGTTAAAAGCGAGGGTAAAAGTCGTCGTAGCGACATAGAGAGACTCCTTCCAGGACGAGATCCGCAACCTCCTCAAGGATCGTGCCCCATCTTGCAGGATGATCGGCGGGTAACTGAAACACGGCCTTCCCTTATCGATTATAGCATGGCGCAGGCGAGGAGTCCGGCTGCACCCACAGTAGGTCTCGAGGTAAGTCGTGTCGTCCTTGGGCCGTCAATAATTCGATGAGCCTTCTATGGGCCCGTTCATTTCCAGCTGATCCGATACCGCTTGATGAGGGGTATTCCCCTCTCATCTTCACTGATCCTTGCGTAGGCGTGGCCCTTCTTGACGATGACGATTTCCTCGTCCTCGGGATGGTCGAAGCGGGCAATATATCTCCCGGACGAATCGAAAACATCGTAATTTGTCCGGCCCGCGGCGCCACTGGCGAGTGTCCGCACAAAGACACGGCCCTCATCATCGCCGAAGATAGCATTGAAGAACGGGAGATTCTTGGGGAAGTGAGCCGGAATCGCCAAGGCCTCTGGTACGGGCCGATCCGGATACTGCTTCTTCATCTGTCGGATAAGCCATTCCCGTGTAAGCTTCTCGGGTCTCGCTTCGCATTCAATGATCAGGGTTGTTTTCCCTCCGGCATTCACGACATTCAGAGCATAAAGAAAATTCGAAGCCCATACGAATGTGCCATCCTGAGCCGCATAGTAGTAATAGCGCTCCGTCAGTTCGGGCGGAGGAAGCGCGTTTTCCGGAGGCATTTTTAGAGTCGCAACCGTGATTTCAGGAGAAAGGTCCGATCCGAACTTGACGAGTTTGAGCAGAACCTCTTTTCCAAAAGATAGTACGCTGCCATAGATATGGCTCTGCCCGTCCATTACGATGCTATACGGGGTCACTTTGTCGAGGTGAAGCATCTTGATGCATACGCCGTCTTTCGAAAAGACGGACAGCCGGCTGTTACCTTGGTCCACCACCACGATATCCTTCCCGCCGACAAGAGCAACGCCTATGACTGTTTGGATTTCGCCCGGTCCTTGGCCATTGCGTCCGAACCGCCGCACGAACCTCCCGTTCTTGTCGAAAATCTTGAAGCAAGTGTTCTTCCTGTCAAAAGCTATAATATTATCCTCATCATCGACCATGATGGCCGAGAGGGTGCCGAATGAAGAATCGCCTCCGGATTCGTCATCCCCGATGAGAAGGTCCTGGACAAGTGATGGACGCGACGCATTCCCATCCCGGGCAGCCGGGACCGTCGGGTTTCTGACGACCCGAACGCCATCGCTTCTAACCTCGCTGCTTTGCCGAAACGCGTCCGCTGGTCCCATAAGAGTCAGGGCCCAAAGGCCATAGAGAATGCATAGCCGCTGACGATCTTGCATCATCGGAATCCTCCCCCTCATTGGAATTCAGGAGTCTTCTAGCTATATTCCGTCCACCCCCATATTATTCCCGATATCCCTAGTGGCTTACCCTGCGAATGGGCAATGCCGACAATCAGGAGCCTCGCGTCTATTTTTTTACTCCGTACTTCCTTTCAAACTCCTTTAATAGCTTTGCCCGGGCTTTCAGGCTGTCAGGGTAAAGGTAAAGGTTCATGATCTCATTGGTCACGGCAGTAACGACTCCGCCGATGGCCGCCTTATCAGCAATCTCTATCTTCACCCCATTAATATCTTCGACAAAACCGACCAGTTCTTTATCAAAGACCGGAGATAGGACACCCTTCTTCCCCGGCATGACGATCAGCCTGAGCACGACTAACACCCGATGATATCTCTTAAAGAAGAGTGGGTCGATTTGGTTCTGATCTCTCTCCTTAATTGCCTCCGCGTAAAGGCCTTCAAGGCCGGCTGCATATTCCGCTTCACTGACTTTCGCGCTCTCTGCTGCATTCTTAAACATTAGATTCAGCTTATCAATCAGGACCTTGCCGTCTTTGTCCTGAGCGGTAAGACTAATGCTCATGATCAGCAAAAGGACAAGGATGAAGATTCTTTTGGCCATGCTAGACCTCCTGATACTTTTTCAAATATTTCAAAAGAAATTTATCCAAACTGCGGTCGAAATAAAGGATCCGGATCGTCTCCTCGAGGCTCAAGGCGGTAGGGCCTGACTTGGACACAGATGGCGGTGGCCAAACGTTCACGTGTGCTTCAATCGGAAACATGTTCTTGAACATCTGTTCATAGCTGGACGCATACTGCCAACTGAAAATCCGGCTCTGAGAATGAACTCCGACATAGTGATCTTGCTCGGCGGCCGTCGGCCAAATCGACGGGGACATTAAGAGGTACTGCGAGAGAGAGACTCTCAGCCCGAGAACATGATGAGAAGGAAAAATGGCCCGGCGAAGCATAAACACTGCGATGATAATGAGCAAGGCTGAGGCCAGAACAGGGACCGGTTTTAGGAATCGGGACCGTCGTTTTATGCGCCCCACGTGTTCAGAATCAAGCTTAAGGGCAAGACGTTCATTCAGGTCTGCCGTTGGGATAACTTGAGAAGCCTTGGCTAGTTCGCGGTCAACTAAAGTGCGTATGATGTCTTCCTCATTCTTCATTTTGTTGCCCATAGCCGTTCTCCCTAAGCCTTTCTATGATGTTCCGGCGGGCCCGGCTCAATCTCGACATCACCGTCCCTGTCTTGATTCCCAGCGAACTCGCGATCTCTTCATACGAGAGTTCCCCGTATTCCCTCATGACGAATACTACCTGATACCTCTTAGGCAGTCCTCTCACGGCGCTCTTTAGGACCTTCTCTTGCTCGTTTCGGATCGCGGCCTTTTCCGGGGTCTCGCGCTCGATAAGAGGAAAGTCACTTTCGGGCAAGGGCCGTTTGCCCGAGCGTCTCCTCCGGAGATGATCCAGACTGACATTTCTGGCAATTTTCAAGAGCCACAGCCTGGCGGAATCTTGGTTCTTTATAGATGCTAAAGCGCTCCATGCTTTCAAGTAGACTTCTTGATAAAGGTCCTCGGCATCGGAGAGGTTGGCGGAAAATCCAAGACAAATATGGAAGATAAGACGGGAATAGGCCATGAGTTCGCTAAATATGCGATCTTGATCTCGATGGACAGGCTTGGCAATCTTGAGTTCCATACTACCTAATAAAGACGTCGTACGAGCCCGTTTATTCCCTAAACCTCTGCCCTCCGGAGGGTTCGCAGAAGACTCGTGAAGTTAACTTCACAATCTATGGGACGTCACGACCGCGCTAAAAGAATATGGTCCTCAATTTGTCCGCTGCGACAATGATCGAGGCCCGACCGGAGCTTAAAGACATGACATAGTCCAAGCCTTCCGTCGTCTCTGCGAGGCTCAAGCCCCAGGCAACAGAACCGAATCCAACAAGATCTATACACTTCAGCCACAGTTCCGAATATCCCCCAGGCTTTAGAGATGGCACTGCGGCCCTGGCCATGCAAAAGGTCCGTTGCTTCTTGAGAAACTCCACGGTGAGATAGGCGACGTTTGAGGTCAGATCGGATATGTTGGTGGCCCTGACGAGGAGACTCGGGATATAAATATCTCTCTCGCCATTGGCTCTTATCCGATATCCTGATTGGACGACAACAACATCGAAGCCCTGAGACAGTTTTGTTTCTTCCTGACGGAGTTTCTCCAGGGCTCTTTTTTCTTTAGAAGAAGGAATGTTGGACAAGATGACAAGGATGCCGATCGCCAGAACGAAAAGAAGCGCCGAGGCAACAAAAATCAGTCCTCGCCTAAGCATTCAAGTCCGTCCGTCGATGATCTTCCCCTCTAATGTACCAGCCCTAGAGCACATTTTTCAACAATTGAACTTGCCCCCAGATCGAAGAAGAGGAGCGGCCCTATGCTACAATGTGGACAAGCTATGACAATGAAAATCGGAGGGAAGTTATGAAGAGAACCCTGTTGATCCCCTTGACGGCTTTGTTGGCTCTGGCACCGGGTGCTGCCCGAGGACAAGATGCGAGTGCCGCCGTCGAGGCCAAATACTCCAAGCCTCTCCGGAAGATTTTTGACCTCCAGCCTCGTTTCGCTCCGCTCCACCCCGCCTTCGGCCAGGTCTATCCTGTGGCCATCGTCGAGAACAAGACCTTTTACATCTTTGAGCCAGCAAAGACGGAGAAAACCTACCGATTGGCCCGCACCGCCCCCGACACGTTCAACATGCCCACCGGGATCCGGGCGGCCATGCCCCTCGCCTTCTGGGATAACCGCATGGCCTGCGTCGTAACCGGAGAAATTTTCAACGAGCCGGACGGCTATGTTTTCATCTTTCACGAATTCGTCCACTGCGCCCAGTGGGACTGTTGCGAGACGAAGCTCAAAGAGGGGCTCACGATCTACCGGAGCGCGATGAAAACCAAAAACTACATGTGGGAGCTCCAGTACCCATTCCCCTACTCAAACCCGGCCTTCGTCGAGACCTATCCAGCTCTCTTTAAAGCCTGGGAAGGGAACGACGGCACGGCGGTTGAGTCCCTGACGGCGAAGCTGAAAAAGGCGCTGTCCGCTGAGGAATGGGAGTACCTCACGTGGCAGGAATGGAAAGAGGGCCTGGCCAGATACCTTGAAAATCGCATGCGCGGAGTCGTCGGCCTGCCCGAAAATAAAGGGGGCGAAAAGCCGCCCTTCAGCCGTGTCACGTTCTACCGGGGCGGGGACCTTTTCATCCGCTTCCTTGAGCGGCGGACCCCGGGAGTGAGTCGCGACCTTAACAAACTTTACGCCCTTATCAGGTCAGACCACTGAACGGCCGACTGATCCCGGATTCGATCCTCAGACCGGAGTGTGCAGCCGGCCCGCGGGGCCCGGCTGTTTAGCCCGGGAGGTTCCCATTTGACGCGAATCGGATTAAAATGAAAATATCATCGTAAGATAATCGGGTTTCCCTGGGGAGGCATCATGACACTCAAGAAGAAGCTGATCATGGGCGTGGGGTTTTTGTTCCTTATCATTTTTGTCCTTGTGTTCTTCTGTTCCTATTATATCGGCAAGCTCTCGCACGACGCCGAGAACATCCTGAAGGATAACTACAAGTCTCTCGTCTATTCCAAGAACATGATCTCGGCCCTCGAAGACATGCGGACGGCCCTCAGCAGCATCGTTTTCAATCCGACCGATGATAAGAAGACGTCCGACTATTACTTGAAGCTTTTTGAAGCCGGGCGAACCGAATTCGAAGCCAACCTCAAGTCCGAAAACAGCAACATCACCGAGATCAATGAAAGAGAATATGTGACCACGGTCAACGAGGGTTATGCGCTGTACGCAAGCCTCTGTTCACGGATCGTCAAGGGGGAAGGCGGCCGGGCCTTATATTTCAGCGAATACCAGACGGCCTTTGAAAAACTCAGGCACACGATCAACAACATCAACGATATCAACATGCAGGCGGTCGAACGGAAAAGTCAGATGACGATGCGTGATTCGGCCAGGATCATCCACCTCATGGCCGTTATCGGGGTCTTTTGTTTGATCCTGGCGTTCTTCTATTTTTGGTACTTCCCGCTTTACGTCTCCAATTCGATCGCCTATCTGTCGGGCAGGATGAAGGGGCTCCTGAAAAAATCCGACATCGTCCTCGATATCCGGACGAACGACGAGGCCTTTATTATTTTGCAGGGCATCAACCTGCTGGAGAATAAGCTCGACGTGAAGGACAAAAAAGAAGGACCGGAGAACGTGGGCTGAGGTTTTGGGGTCGAAGGGCGAGCTTATCCCTGCTTGTACGCCCGCTTGAGTCCTTCGATGTCAATTTTGCGCATTTGAATCAAGGCCTTCATGACCCTTTCCGATCATTCGTGGAATTTGACGATCAAAACCGATCCCTTGGGTCTTGCGGGGGCTTTCGACCCGGGCGCTATTTCAAATAAGCCCGCGCTCCGGAAAAGTGCTCCCGGAAATAGGCGGCGTCGAGGGATGCCTCACGCACATTCTTGCCCGTCCCGGGGGCGTGAATAAAGGCATTTCCCCCGACATAGATCCCGACGTGGGAGAGTTTCCCTCCCGGAGACGCCGAAAAAAACACGAGGTCGCCCTTCAGCAGACGATTCCGCGGCACCGTCGTTCCCGCTTCGTATTGATCCCATAATGACCGCGGCAGGTTCAGGCCATTCAGCTGGTAGACGGCCCTGACCAATCCGCTGCAATCAAAGCCCTCGCGGCTCGTCGTCCCGCCCCACGAGTACTCGACGCCGATGAAACTCTCCGCCGTGGCCACGAGTTTTTCCCGGAGATCCCCTCCAACCGCGTTTTGCCTGTAAACGGCATAGTCCTCGGGCCTGACGATAAAGTAGTCTTGGATAAGCGCTTCCTCGTGGAGCCTCTTCGCCTCCCGGACGGCGGCGTCCCTTGAAGCAAAGTCCCCGAAACGGACTCGGTAAAGCCCCGTCCCCTGCGGGAAGTAAAAAGCGTCCAGACCTTTGGCGTTCAATTCTTGAGTCAACCGGCGTGCATTGTCCACGATGGAGAAGGCCCCCACCTGAATGGTGTAGCCCATCCGTGTCATTGTTGCTTTGGCAGTGACCGATGGTGGAGGCGTGGAAGAAGCGATGGACGGCGGAGGCGCGGGGCTTGGAGCTATTTGAACGCCCGCTCGGCACCCGGGAAACAGCGCTCCCCCCGCTGCTATGAGGATCAAGGCGCTTCTCGCCAGGCACGCTTTCATCTGTTCTCCCTACACTCTCTTTTGTCGATGATAGCATTCGACTTCGGAATTGTTAATAAAACAATTCTTATTGCCACGCCCCGGCAAGTCCCGACCCTCCAAGCGGCGGCGGCACTCCGCGACAACGTTTAGACTCCCTTGACTTGGATTCCGCGCCGACAATATCATTTGACGTGAATTGCGGAGTCGAACGGGATAAAAACATGAAGGGCTCGGCGGACAAGAATAGCAGGGTTTATGTAGCGCTCATCCGGGCCGTCAACGTCGGGGGCCACTCCGTGGTCAAGATGTCCGAAGTGCGGAAGCGATTTGAGGCGCTGGGGCTCGAAGATGTCGCAAGTTATATTCAATCCGGGAATGTGGTCTTCTCCACCGGAGAGACGGATCCGCGCCGGCTGACGCGCACAATCGAATCCGAGCTTTCGGCTCTTACAGATCATGCGATCACGGCGTTCGTTCTTTCTCCCGGAGAATTGAAAAAAGCCGCCGCCGCCAATCCTTTCGAACCCGCTCTACGGGACAAGGAGCAACGTTGCCATGTGATGTTCCTGTCCTCCGTTCCGACGGCGGTCCGCCGCAGAGCGCTCATGGCGATGCAGGGAAAGGAATATCGATTTTATATCAAGGGCAAAGTTTTGTATCTCGCCTATTCAAGGAAATACGACGGAAACCGGCGTTCGATCGATTTTGAAAAGGTGCTTGGCGTTTCCGGCACGGCTCGCAGCTGGAAAGTCGTGGACAAGCTCATCGAGATCGCGGCCCGCAGGGAATTATCCCCCGCTTAATATTTCACAGGGCTGCCGGATGATATTCATCTCCATCATACTGTAACGAAGCTTCTGCGGCGGCCAGGGAATAATTGCCGCGGCCGCAGGCACTATCGAGGAAAGAGCCGCCACTTTAACGAATAAGGCGCAGAAGGTAAAGGACGGCCAGGATGACAGGCTGATGGACGATGTAGATCAGCAGGGAATGGCGGCCGGCGAGGTTGACGAAAGTCGGCGGCAGCCGCCTCCCGATCAGGCTGCGCCTCGCCGCGTAAAACGACTTGCCCAGGGCCGTGCCCACGAGGAAAATTCCGAGCCATGGCAGAAGAGGGAAATAATCGAACGAGGAATATGTTGGACTATGGATCCCGAGCGGCAGGAGCCAGTCGAACCGGATGGCCACGCCTTTCAGTGCCACCGACAGCAGGACACTGAGGCCGAGCACGGCCACGCCCAAGAAGGCGCAGGCCGCAGTCTTGGCCTTTTCCAGGGTCAGTCCGTAGATGAGGATCGACACCGCCAGGCAGTGGAGGATGCCGAAGTGGACGGTCGACGTACGGTCGAAGACAAACGTGGCGGCCGTGACGAGGAAGGCGACGGCGAGCAGCTTGACGGCGCGGCGGACATTGCCGCGGCTCAGAGTGCTGCTGATTCCGGATAGGACGACGAACGAGACGGCAAAAAAATATTGGGCGATCGTCCACGCCCTGGTCGAGAGATTCGTCGAAAAGCCGAGGAACGATCCAAGGCCGACCATCTCCCCCAGATCATAGAGCAGGTGGTAGCCGACCATGAGGATGATGGAGACGCCCCGGAAAAAGTCGATCTCCCAGATCCGGGCCGAACCCGGCAGACGAACCGCGGCCCCGGACGGCGTCTGGAGCGCCGGCCCGATATCTGCGTTCGAGGCTTGGTCGGCCATTCGAGGCAGATTATGCCGCCCGCCGCCTTCCCTGTCAAACAGGTCGTGCGACAGGGACTCCGGCCTCACGCCTCTTCGATGAGTTTAAAGCCCATCCGTGTGCTGATGAAAAAAAACGAGACGGATTTTGGTCCGTGTCGCCGGCTTTTCCGGCGGCATGGGCAGAATCAAACCTTAAAGCGGCTCAGGCACATTCGAGCACAACCTATTCCTGCCGCACACCGCCGGCATTCTTCGCTTGACAGCTTTGTGCTAGCGCACGAGCATATGCTGGTAAACTAGCACTTCCGGTTTAGAAAAGAGGAGGTTCCATGAAGCCGCTCCTGGTTGCGTTATTATTTCTGATTGCAGGCCCGTTTGCCGCACCTGGGCAACAATTCGACTTTCCTGCTACCGCCGCCGAGGCCGAAGCCGTGCTGTCTAAAGCTCTGCCCGGACTCGCGGCACAAGTGATTCCGGCTTACAAGGAAAGCGACCGTGACCGCTACCTGGATAATTTGTTCCGGCTGCAGATGACCGCCGGCCGGTACGCCGAGGCCGAGGGGACGCTGCGCTCGCTGCACGACCTGCGTCGGGCTGCCAATCTCGCTCGGGCAGCCGAGAACTTAGGGCCCTATCGGATTTACGCGAATGCCAAGGTCAGACAGGCCACCGCAAAGGTTCTCTTCGACGAAGCCTTCCGCCGATCGTTCCGCGAGTTCTTTGGTCCGCTGGACGATATTGCTTCGGCCAGAGCTTTATGGTGGTTCTTTGGCAGTCTGGACAGGGCCCATAACAGCCTCCTGGCCACTATGGCCAGGCAAAAAGGCAAGAAGGAAATCGCCTTAGCGGATGCTCTGGACCTTGTTTCGGCGTATCAATTCTACCAACTCATGAAAGGCATTGAGCCACTCCGGGACCCTTTGACCGCTGAGGAAGACTCCCGGCGTTACATCATCAACAAAGATGTGCTGATCAAAACCCAGGATGGCGCACACATCGCGGCCATGCTGTTCCGGCCGCGGTCAGCCACAAAGCCCCTCCCTACGCTGCTCGGCTTCACCATCTACGCCGATAATTACCTGGACGATGCCAGGCTGACGGCGGCCCATGGCTATATGGCGGTCGTGGCCTACAGCCGGGGCAAAGACCGCAGTCCCGATTCGCCCGTGCCCTACGAACACGATGGCGATGATGCGCGCGCCGTGATCGATTGGATCAGCCGGCAGCCTTGGAGCGACGGTCGTGTCGGCATGTACGGCGGCAGCTACAACGGCTTCACCCAGTGGGCAGCCGCCAAGCACATGCCCCCGGCGCTCAAAGCGATGATGCCTCCGGTGGCCGCCGCTCCCGGCATCGACGTGCCGATGGAAGGGAATATCTTCCTCAACTTCATCTATCCGTGGCCGCTCTATACCACCACCACAAAAGCTCTGGATGAAGCCAACTACAACGACTCTGAGCGCTGGAATCGGCTGAACCGCACCTGGTATTTGACGGGCCAACCCTATCGCTCGCTCGATCAGATCGACGGCACGCCGAACCCGTTTTTCCTCCGCTGGCTCGACCATCCGAGCTACGACAAGTACTGGCAGAACATGATCGCCTACCGGGAGGATTTTGCCGGCATCGACATACCCATCTTGTCGACCGACGGCTATCTCGGAGGCCAGGGAATCAGCTCCCTCTACTACTTCACCGAACATCAAAAGTACAATCCACGCGCCGAGCACTATTACCTGATCGGACCGTACAACCATATGGGTGCTCAGCGCCTGCCGGCGACACGTTTGTGGGGATATGAAATCGACCCTGTGGCCAGGATCGATATCGAGGAGTTGCGTTATCAGTGGTTCGACTATGTTTTCCGAGGCGGCAAGAAGCCCGCGCTTCTTAAAGACAAGGTCAATTATGAAGTGATGGGCGCCAACGAGTGGAAGCATGCGCCGTCGCTGGCCGGCATGAGCAATGGATCTCTCCGCTTCCATCTGACCGCCGTCCGCTCGGGGGATTTCTATCGGCTGAGCGGACAAAAACCGTCAGGCAGTGCCTTCATCACCCAAACGATCGATTTCGCAGATCGTAAAGACGTCGATAGAAATACGTACAGTTTGGTCGTCGATAAGACTCTGGATACAACCAACGGGATCGCCTTTGTAAGCGACCCGATCCAGCAGCCGACCGAGATCAGCGGCCTGTTTTCCGGCCAGCTCGACTTCATCACGAACAAAAAAGATATGGACTTTAAAGTGGCGCTCTACGAGTTGATGCCCAACGGCGAATATTTCCAGCTCTCGTACTACCTGACGCGCGCCAGCTTTGCCAGGGACCGAAGCCTCCGCCAGCTTCTGACGCCGGGCGAGCGGCAGTTCTTGGCTTTCAAGAGCACGCGCCTGACCAGCCGAAAGTTCCAGGTGGGAAGCCGGCTGGTCGTTGTGCTCAGTATCATCAAACAAGCTGACATGCAGATCAATTATGGCACTGGAAAGGACGTAAGCGACGAGTCGATTGCGGACGCCACGGTGCCGTTGCAGATCAAGTGGTTCGGTGGCAGCTTTATCGATGTGCCTATCTGGAGATAAAAGAGAGAAACTTGACCGATCCGAAACATTGTCAACTCGGCCGCCGGGAGCGGCAGATTATGGAGGCTGTCTACCGTCTCGGAAAAGCGTCGGTCTCCGATGTCCGCACCGAGATTCCTGATCCACCCAGCTACTCCGCCGTTCGCGCTATGCTTGGGCTCCTCCAGGACAAAGGTTACCTACGGCATGAACAGCAAGGACTCAAGTACCTCTACATGCCCATGCTGGACACTGAAGACGTACGCATGAGTGAGCTGAAACATACCGTGAAAACTTTTTTCGGTGGTTCGCCCGAGCTAACGGTGGCAGCGTTGCTGAAAATGCCCGATGCCAGACTCACCGCCAAAGACAGACAGTATCTTTTGCGGATGATCAAGAAAGCCCAAAAGGAGGGCCGATAGCCATTCACACCTTGTCAGCAATCTTCTCACAACTCCTCGGCATCACTGTCAAGACCACGGTGTTGCTCATCTTCGCCTGGTTCGCAGCGATATCGTTACTTCGCCGGTCGGCGGCAACAGCCAGTACAAACGACGGCAACGTTTCTTACTCCGCCCGTGGTCAGGGCAGTGGTCACGGCTACGGTCACGGGAGCGGTTCTAGTGGCGCTTCCAGCAGTAGCTCTAGCAGCGTTTCCAGCAGGTCCGAGTCCCATGCAGTTCTTTCCGATTTCCCCAGGTATTTCGATCACCTGCTCTGATTTCACTTTTTAGCCTGAGTCACTAATACTGAGCAATTTTCAGCAGTTTTGCACACTCTGTGCCCACGCGGGTACTATGTTGGAAGGGAATAAAATCCTTTACAAATGGAAGAGGGTCGCATGCCCATGTGGGGCCGACCCGTTAGGGGCCGTACTCTGTTGACCGTCAGGGTGTGGCTTTTGTAGTCCAGCCGGGTTCCGATCCTGGAAGTGAACCTTAAGCATCGGTATGGGCGAGCTTGAGCAAAAGGGCGGCCGTCAGTTTGCGACATCACGCGCCTCGCCCGCCCTAAGGACCAAATACGGCTTTGCCTTATCTTTCGCCGGATCAACTAGCGCGACGTTTCCGGCGCCAATGACCTCAGCCACGCTTCCCTTAAGGATAAGCGCTGTGTTCTCGTCAATCATCACGCCCACGGGACCGGGGTGCGCTACCAAGTATTTAAGCGTCTCCTCCCACGGCACGTATCCGCGTGCGGCATCGGCATGCGGCAGCACAGTTGCGTTCGGGAGAATCGAGAGCCCCTCGACGACGATCCCCCATGGGTCGGGTGTCCAGCCGAGCGCAAAACAGCCGATTGCAACCGCACCAGCTGAGTCGCCGGCAATCACTCCGCCGCGCTTAAGCAGCGCCTTTAACTCATGCGCCACGCGAGTTCCCCGATACGTGTTCTCGAGTATCCGAGCACCGCCACCCGGAATCCACACGCCACCGGCGGTGCGGAGGATCTTTACGAAGTCCTCTGAGTCAGCCATGTCTTTATCGCGCGTATGCAAAATGGCTACGCGACGCGCTCCGCTCGACTCCAGCAGCTTCTTTAGCTCATCGGCATCGAACGCCGGACCAGTCCCCCGCAGCCGGGGAGCCACCGCTTCGTTTGCGGTCGGAATGATGACGATGAGCGCGTCCGGCCCGCCCCCGAGAGCGATCAGTCTCTTCGAAACCTTATCGAACGTTGCCGAGTCAATATGCCCTCCTTCGAGGATCACCGCGCCGGCTGTGGGCCACCATTTGGTGGTCTGGGAATCAACGGCAATTGAGTTGCCTAATGGCATAAAGACGATCGCAAATGAGAACGTCGTCACCAGGCGTCGCGCCGTTGAGAAGCGGTTCTTAAGTGATTGCGTCATCTCGCCAGAACGTCTCCGGATAAGTTCGACAAATAAGATGCCGTATTTTTGATCAGGCTGCGCGTGTTTAACTCGCGGTTTTACTGACTTGTTTCACCCGATACTTAACAATCCTCTTCACCAGAGCTACGGGAAGAGGCTTATCCAAGGGAAACCTAATGGTGCCTTTGGAGGTTTCGTACGGGGACAGCTCCTCTTTGAACGCCTCCATCGCCGAGGCCGTGGGATAGAACCCGATGTGGTTCTTGAAGGCCGCGAAGTAGACCAAGATGCCATGCCATCGGAACGCCGGCATATGATAGCTAATCGTCTCTTCGGCTTCGGGCGCCGAAAGCTTGATGGCTTTCCTCATCTCTTCCAAAAGGACTTGGACGTTTTTCGGATACATGGCGATATACTCGTCGATGGTTTTGCTTGGTTTTCTTTTGTTCATCAAAGGAATCCCCTTGTTTGCGCGGAAAGCGCTGCTTTTCATTATAGCGAAAACCTCGGGACGTTGACAGATGCTCCCGCTCCCTTGACCTCGATTTGAGCTCCAGATCTAATCCGTTCCGGTTGGACTCGCCGATCATACCCGAGGGCCGAGGGTTGCATGTGGATGCCGGTCGTTCGTTGACTCTGCCTCCCCAGGGCAGTATAGTTCCTTTGAAGCCCGCGTCACGTCTGCAGGGCATGGCGCGGTCCTCTTTACGATAGGCCTAAAAGCCAATATTTCTTGGCAGCAAATTGGAGGTCTTTTTTGAGAAAAGACGCATTTATCGCTCTTGCGGCGTTGGCCGTTTTCGTCGCCGGAGGCTGCAAAAACAATCCCATGGGGCCGACCGCTCAGAGCCTCTTTGGGACCTGGCAGGCGTCGAAGGCCGAGTATGTGAGGGCAACTGATTCCAGCGTCAACGCCGACATCGTTGCCGGAGGCTCGACGATCACTCTAGTGATGATTCCGAGCGCCTTCAAATTGACTATTAATGACGCCAGGGCGCCGAAGAATATCATTACCGGATGTTGGACATCGTACTCCGGTGTATTGACGCTTCATCTGGACGGATCATCAGCAACCATAGTCTTTGGCGAAGTCCTGAACGGTACCACTTTGACACTCAACGGTGGCGGAATGATGTTCGACTTCAACTCCACGGGGAGTTTCGAAAGTGCGAAGTTGAACCTGGTGCTCATCAAGCGGTAGCTCGGGGCCAAAGCCCCAACGTCCGCGCTGTTGATGTATAGATCTCCCGCTTCATCGCGGATCGGCGGTGCTCTCCGGAAAGGGCTGTCGATCCACGCGGCCTATTTATTCCTGAACACATCGGTGTTCAGGTACTTCAGGCCGGAGTCGACCATCAGCGTGACCACCGTGGCCCCCGGCCCCAACCGCTCCGCGACGCGAATCGCGGCAACGACATTTGCTCCGGAAGACGTCCCTGCGAAAAGGGCCTCCTCCCGCGCGAGGCGCCTCGCCATGTCTTTCGCGTCGTCTGTTTTGACCGGCAGAATGTCGTCCACGAAGGCAGGGTCCCAGAGGGGCGGAGTGTAGCCGATCCCGACACCCTCGATCTTGTGAGGCCCCGCCTGTCCCCCGAGCAAAACCGACGATTCGGCGGGTTCGACGGCGATGATCTTGATACCCGGGTTGTGCCGCTTCAGCGCAGCGGCGACCCCACGCAAAGAGGCCGCCGTGCCCACGCAATGAACGAAGGCGTCGACCTTGCCCTTCGTTTGACTCCAGATTTCCTCGCCGAGCGCATCGTAGCCCGCGATGCTGTCATGGTTTTTGAGTTGATCGGTCCAGTAAGTGTGCGGCTCTTGGCTCAATCCTCTGGCGGCCTCGACCATGTCCAGGATCAGCTTCTTGGTGGTGAGACCTCCCTCACTTCGGACGAGCGTAAGTTCCGCACCCAGCGCCGCCATTTGATCAAGCTTCTCCCGGCTGAACGCATCGGAGCTGACGATATGGATGCGGTAGCCCTTCGCGGCGCACACCAATGCCAGCGACGCCCCCGTGCTGCCCCCCGTGTACTCGACGACGGTATCTCCAGGTTTCAGTCGACCGTCCTCCTCCGCCCGCGAGATTACGGCGTGCGCCATCCGGTCCTTGAGGCTGCCGGAGGGATTCTCCCATTCGAGCTTCGCGAAGATCCCCGCACAGTTGGGTGGGACGACTTTGCGAAGCCGGACTAAGGATGTGTTTCCAATAGCATGGAGAATATCCATTGGAAACGATGATATCGCCGGGTTCGGATCTGAGTCAACCCCTCGAGTCCCCGGCATGAATGCCGGGGCTTGTTCGGGGTTAACCCTGAGCCTCGCTTCTTGTCCCCGCCCTGAAGCTCCACGAGCTGACAGCCGGGGGATCCTGTTGGCCTCAACCCCCGCAGCCATCAAAAGACTGCCGAAGGCGGCCTCTTGATGACAGCCGGGGGATGTAACTTTTGCAGGCCTTGGAGCGCCTGCCCCCATCGCGGGATTCCGCGGACTCACGTCCGTGGAATCCCGCGATGGGGATTGAAGGCGGGGCTTAGCGTCGGCGAACGGGTCAATCCCCGACGCTCGAGTGCTTGCCAAACGTCCTTCGCTGGACTAATCTGATAGCCTCTATACGTAGCTCAAGGAAAAAGAACACCGGCCGTCACGAAAATAATGACAAGAGAGGCTTCAAGATGATTCTGGCAAGACCCGAAA
This sequence comes from Candidatus Aminicenantota bacterium, assembly GCA_963727095.1. Classification (GTDB taxonomy): domain Bacteria; phylum Acidobacteriota; class Aminicenantia; order Aminicenantales; family Saccharicenantaceae; genus CAVSEQ01. The sequence goes on from CAVSEQ010000005.1 coordinate 221,247, forward strand.
TTCTCCGGCAGATCCAAGAGGGCAGGATTAAGATAGAGCCTTATGACGAGGAGTCCGTCGGCCCCGCCTCGATCGATTTGACACTCGACTGCCAATTGCGGATTTTCAATACGGACGAGCACATTACACGGGCCGACGTCGATTACAAAACGCTGGCTGTATTGACCGACATCATCGACGGCTATCTGTTGAAACCTGGAGAGCTCGTGCTTGGCATCACAAAAGAAAGGATCACTCTCCCGGAAGACGTGTGCGGGTGGCTGAACTCGCGCTCGAGGTTCGCCCGGATCGGACTCATGAGTCATATCGCGGCTCCGTTCCTGGCCCCGGGGATCTCGAACAGGCAGATTCTGGAAATCTTCAATGCCGGGCGCAACAAGATAAAGTTGATGCCGGGGATGAAGATTTGTCACGTCGTCCTTCAGGAATGCAAAGGCACCGCCACGTACACCGGCGCCTGGAAAGACCAAGAGCTGTGATGCGCGCGCCGGCCGCGGCCGCAAAATATTTCGTGTCGGGCGCGGCGCCTTAATCCGTGCTGTTGAAACGGAAATCCAGAACCGCACCGTGTTGGGCGACGGCACCCTTCTTGGCCTGGAAATCAACAAAATCGAAACCGTCGGGTCGTCCGCCGGTGACCTTCAAGTAGGGGTCGAGGTTGGCTTGGAGATGAGCCAGTGCCGCAGCCGCCGTTTCCGGGTTCGGATATGGGACAATCAGGCGGGTGAACGCCGGGCCTGCGGGCATCCGGTACATGGCCAGGGCTCCGAAGATCCGGCCGCCGAGCGATAGGATGTCCCCTTCACCGAAAGTAAAGTAGGGCTGAAGGCCATAGGGTCCCCGGATGAGGCGCTCAGAGCCCGCCACCTTGCCCTCGGCGGGAAGAAGGCCGAGCGGGGTCAATGGAGGCTCTTCAGCGACGCCGGCCAGAAAGGCGTTGGCGAGGGCGACAGCTTCGGCTCTCGTGGCGCGGACGTCTCCTAGGTTGTCGACCAGGACAAAATACCGGCCTTTGACGATGGTCATCTGGGCCTCTTCGCTCGAATTGCGGGCCGCGATTTCAGGATACGGCGTTTCTCTCCCCATTTTCATCAAGTAGATGCCCAGGGCGGACGCGGCGCTCTCCATCTCGTACGCGTTGAGCGTCAACTCCGACTTATCCCGGGCGTAGGCCTGGAGGCGGAGCTTGGAGAACCCAAACTCGAGGAAGAGTTCGGCCCCGCCGTCGATTTGGTTGAAGAGGTCCTGGCCCCTGAATGTCCGGGCGGTCCGGCTTTGGCCCAGCCGGGGGCGAATCCCGGCTCCGGGACGGCGGGAAGACCCGCAGCCGTCTGCGGCGCAGCAAAGGACCCGCCTGCCACCCAGGGAGGCTGATTGTGCGCCACCGAGAAACCCGACAACCGCCGCGACGGCGACGATCCTCGGCCGCGCTAATTTTCCGTCGCGGCCCGTCAGACCCGAACATGCGCGATCTTGGCCGGATCGGCGATTCCCAGCCCCAACTTCTCAGCGTAGCGCAGGTATTCTGTGAAACGGGGGTTCTCGTTGACCGCCACTCCCATTTCCTTGCGCTTGGCCACGATTCTGGTATGGCAGACCATATCCAGCGCGAACGGGTCGGAGGCGAAGTACAGCCGGTTATCGATATAGACGAACTTGGCGTCCTTGTCCGGTCCCCCGTCGTACTGCGACCGCAGTCCATCGGTGATGTTGAGAACCATCTTATCGCGCACGGGCCAGAAGGCCGGCACCTCGACACACACATCCAGGAACAGGGGCATGTGCAGCCGATTCGTGTTGCAGACCGCGCCGTAGCCGATATTCTTGGTGGCCATGGAGATGGCGTTGCCCGTGTTCTTGAACACGGGAAGGTTGACGATCTTCGTCAGTTTCTTGGTCAGAAGCTTTCCAAAATAGGAGAACTTGCCGTTGAAAACGTGCTGGTTGAGGTAAGGCAGGTCCTTGGGCCCTTCGACGTCGGCCCAGTAGAAGACCTCTCTATCGAAGTTGGGCGCGCTGACGTGCGTTCCGTCGGGTCTGAGCCATTTGCCGTTGTCCTGGGTCTTGCCCTCGGCGGCCGCCTCGTCCATGGTCTGCAGACCCTCGATCCCGATGTCCGGATAGCGCTCGGCGGTGAATCCGGCGTCCTTGAGCATGTAATCGAAGCGGTCCCAAATGATGATGTTCCGGCGCGGCAGGCCGCAGGACGTCAGCCAGTCGATGAGGGCATCGACGACCTCGAGCCGGGTGCTGATAAGGCCCGGCCCGACCGGGTTGACCTTGAATCCGACGACGTCATTTTTAGTGAAGAACATCTCGAAACTGTTCTTGAGGCTTTTTCCGGTCAGCTCCCGAATCCCCTTCTCGAACATGGCCTTGACCACGGCCGCGTCGACTTTCCCGCCGGGCATAGCCGCCGGATCGTGGACCTCGATGACCCGTCCAGGGAAAGGGCCGGGCAGGCTCCATTTAGTCTTGGGGACTTTGAGGGCGTCCTCGATGTTGGTCTTGGGCCTCGGAGCCCGGACGGCCGGCTTGGCCGGGGGCTGCTGGCCCTGCGTCTCCTGGGCGGCTAAAAGGCTGCGGCCGGCTATGACCAGACCGGCCCCGAGCGCTCCGCCGGCCTTCATGAAATCCCGGCGCCCGACGGCATGCTCCGAGGGCATCGAGCGGTAATGGTGTTCTTTCATCGTGTTTTTCCTTTGGAAGCAGTTACGAAAGGATAGCCCGGCCCCGGACGGGTGTCAAGAACTCGAAGTCCGGCGGGCAGAGACTCCGGCTGGCGAATGATCGATTCTTGTCCGGCTCGCCGTATCCCTTTTCGGCGCCGCGTGACGGCGAAGCGGCCTAGCTTTTTTTCGGATAGGTGTAGCTCACCATCCAATGGATGCCGAACTTGTCCGTAAAACTCCCGTAGTAATCGCCCCACGGCTGGTCGGCGATGGCCATCTCCATGGCGCCTCCGGCGGAGAGACCCTTAAATAACCTGTCCGCCTCTTCTTTGCTTTCCGTCTGAACGGAGATGGACGCATTGTTGCCTTGAACGAGCTTCCATCCGTGCGATTCCAGGGCATCGCTGGCCATCAAAACGTCGTCTTTTCCGACCGGCAAGGCGATGTGCATGATCTTGCTTTCTTCCCCTTTCGCGAGCTTGACGCCTTTCATCGGCATATCTTTGAAGCGGACAACAGCCCGGAACTCTCCGCCGAAAACGGACCGGTAAAAGTTGAACGCTTCTTCCGAGTTGCCGGCAAAATTGAGATAGGTGTTGAGTTTTGGCATAGTGTTTTCTCCTTTGCGTTTAATGTTACTTATCCGGTCGCCGATCTATCCCTTGAAGGCCTTCTTGAGTTCCTTGATATCGAACTTTTTCATCTTCAGGAAAGCGTTGGTAACGCGCTCCACTTTGGCCTTATCGGGATCCCTCAGCATCTCGTCCAGGTCGTCCGGGGCAACCTGCCAAGAAACGCCAAACTTATCCTTGAGCCAGCCGCACATGCTTTCTTGACCTCCGTCCGCAGTCAGCTTCTCCCAATAATAGTCGATCTCCTTCTGAGTCTCGCAGGACCGCATAAGGGAGACGGCCTCGTTGAATGTGAAGGCGTGCTCATAGGCGCTGTCCATGGCCGCAAACGCCTGGCCCTCAAGCGTGAACGCGCCGTGTTTGATGGTTCCCTCTTTGTCGGGCGCCTCACCTTTTCCGTAGCGGAGAATGTCGCCGATTTTCGAGTTCTCGAACACCGATGTGTACAGACGGATCGCCGCTTCCGCTTTGCCGCACTGCGCGCCGGCGAACATCAGCGTCGGGGTGATCTTCTGGTCGATTGTGCGGTCTCCCATGGCCATCACTTGCCACGATAGACCGTACTTGTCCTGAATCCAGCCGTACCATTCGCTGAAGGGATATGGCCCGAGCTCCATGAGCACAGTGCCGCCCCCCGCGGACAGCTTTCCCCACAGCGCGTCGACTTCGTCCTTGCTCCGACAGCCGATAAGGAACGAGACAGACGGGATTGAACTTGAACAGCGGCCCGCCGTTGATGCCCACGAACTTTTGTCCCTCGATCTCAAACTCGATGGTCATGACCGTGCCCTCAGGCAGGCCGTGAAACTCGAAACCCGCCTTGCTGGCACGCGTCGCCTCGCCGACCTTGGAATTCTTGAAGAGCGACGTGTAAAACTTCGCGGCTTCTTCCGCTTGGCGGTCAAACCATAAATTCGAAATGATTTTTTGCCTGATAGTTGTCACTGTGTTTTACCTTATTTGATGATTCTTCTTAGAGTATCCATGAAACGTGCCAAGCCGAATCGCCGGAGGATGAAAACCCCTGTATGGGCGGGATTTGCATGGCCGCGGCGCAAAGTGCCGGCCTCCACCGCCGAAATAGTCCACTTCGACAAGACAAACAGGCAGAAACCTGCAAATGGCCATCCCCGAACCCATAGTATTTCAAATGTTTAAGGCCGTCTGGCCCTTCTCTATGGCCACTTCAGTTGGACCAAGGAAACCCAGGGTGCAAAAATCGGCCCGCTGGAGCTTGAGGTAAAAGAGCGGCCGAGGCCGACGCAGCCTATGTCTTCTTAGAAAACCAGGAGGCGAAGCTCTAGGTCCGCTGCGCCTTCTGGGCCTTGCGGATATTGGCCATTCGGGCGCGCCTTTGAGCGGGAGTCGGTTTCTCTTTTTCTGGAACTTTCCTTCTGGGATGTCCCTCGAAGATATCTCCCCTCACCTTCTTCGCCGGCCCAATGACATCCAAGACCCCCCGGGCCCCAGGGCTGTCGGCAACAAGTCGTCCGCGAGCGATATGAGCGTCCTCTTTGCTGATCAGCCAGGCTTGATCAGCCCATGATCCGCTGGCTCTTTTGCCTGCGAGTCTCTGGATATGTCCCGGCCGCCCGACTTCGTGATACCTGAAGGTGACAAATTCTCCCTTGGGACGAACGACGATGCGGTAATAGTTTCCTTCTCCTTTGGTACCGGGCTTCGCCCTTACCCTTCCCTCAGGTTGAGCCGCCGCGTGCTCCCTTCGTGACATGCCTTGCCACGCTGCCTGAGCCTTCTTGATGTTCTTCTTGGCCGCTTCTTTTTGCCGCTTTGTGGCCATAATTCCCTCCTTTCTCGACTCTTCTTGCCCCTGGACCCGCCCGCGCCGTTTCCGTATTCGGCCTATTCCCTAAACGCGATGAAAACGGCCGCGGCAATGGCGAGAATGCCCATCACCGTCATGATGCCCGCGAAACTCAAGTGAGCCAGCTGAACGAGCCCCATCAAGATGAGCCAAAGGGCCAGCAAGAGTTTGCCAGGCTGCTTGTTCAATTTCATTTTCATTGTCTCTCCCCCTTTGCGATCCATTCTCGCGCCCGCTAAGACGCGGCAATGCCTTTCCCGCCGGGCTGCTCACCCGAGGACTAATCTCGGCCTCTCGTTAAAAGGCCGAGAACGGCAACGAACAAGGCCGCACCAATGATCGACCAGATGATCGGGAAGCGCGTTCCGCCGATGCTTATGGCAAACATCTCCGGGAGGCCGAGGCTGCGGCCCAACCACATCCCGACGAGCGCCCCGATGAACCCGAGCGCAATCGAGCCGAGGCATCCGGAGCGCGAGTAGCCGGCTAAAGCTTGGCCGATCGCGCCCACTACGCCCGAAACGATCAATAGAACGATGAAATCGATAAAACTCATCTTTTCCCCCCGCACCATCATACGCACCGGGCGCACCTGCGTCAACGTTCCCTATTATTTGCCCGATCTTATGACGCTAGCCCCGGTAATTAAAGACAGGTTGTCTCGTCGAAGGTCACCGATCACCGCCGTTTGAAGTACTGAATCTCTCTTTCATGCTTCTCAGCGGCTTCGCGCGTCGGAAACGTGCCCAGATTCCTTCGTTTTCCCGTTTTTGGGTTTTCCTTTTGGGAATACAAGCGATACTCTCCAGATTTAAGTTTCCTGATCATGGCAGTCTCCTTCTCATCTTTTATGTCGATAGGCCCAGCCAGTGTCCGCCGCAACGGCAATAAATGCTCGGCGCTGAGGCCGAAAACGCCAACCTGGGTTGCACGGCTCGGCGCCGTACCCACACAAGAAGTGATGATATCGCCGGGCTCGGCCATGGTCAATGGCGCCTTAAACACCCGGGGCTAGGCCAGGATTTATGTGGAACGCTTGTCGCCGAAGGGGGGATTGAAGTCGGAACTTGAGGCCGGGATACGATTCTAAGGCCGCCTCGAAGTCACTTTTCGCAATCAGTCTGCATTCGATACGATAAATGCTGATTGCTTAGTCCGACTCCTGTTTCTATTCATACTCCACGACGATCTTCAGCGCTCCCCGCGGCGAAGCCAGCGTCACCGTATCACCGGCAAAGGACGCGATGGGCCTGCCGTCGACGGTCACGCGCTTGATCGGTTTTTCCTGCGGGTGGCGGAGACGCAGGAGAACGTTGCGCGGAGTCTCGCGGCCCGGGGCTATGAGCCGCACATCGATCCGGCCGCGGTCGATGTGCGATTCGATCGTGAACGAGACCGGCCCGAACGTCGTCGGCGCATTTTGGATGACGATTGTTCGGCCGGCACTGAGCCAGTGCCGCGGGACGGCTTGGCCGAGGCGCAGGTCGGGTCCGTCCTCCCTCACGAGCATCATCCGCAGCAGCCGCAATTGCTGGGTGCAGGAATAAAGGTGCGGCAGAGTCGACTCATTGGCGCCGGTGAATAGATGGGTAACTTCGACGCCGGAGTACGTTTCGCGAGACATTCCGTAGGCCAGCGAGGCGTAGAGCCCCAGAATCGCCTCCTTGACGCGGTCGAGCTTCAGGCAATCCAGCCAGTAGCCGTAGGTATAGGCATGGTCTACGCCGCCGTCGAATTCCGCCATGCCCAAGCGCAATCCGCCCTTCTCTTTCATGAAACGCATGACCCATCCCGTGCGCTCATCCTCGGCGGGGAGGAATTCGTTTTCCAGCGCGCAGCCGGCGACCAGCCCGTAATATCCGCCGCCCCGGTCATTCGTGCTCTTGAGCAGGCGGTGTGTTTCAGGCTCCAAAGGCAGGATTTTGAACCCATCGCGCTCGATGGCAGAGGCATCCATGGAGGCCAGGATGTCCCGCCGGTATTCGATGGCCTCGCGGCCGATGCGCCCGGCTCCTTCGTTGTTCCCCACGGCCTGCAAGGCCCGGGACGTCTTCTCCAGGCCTGCGGCGCAATAGGTATCTCCGAAATAGTCGAAGGCCGGCGTCGCGTAATCGCAATACGGCTTGAACTTGATCAGGCCGTAGGTGACGCTCTTCGTCGCTCCGGCCGGGAGCATAGACTCCTTGCGCTTGGCGATGATCCAATCAGCCATCTTGATCATCTTGGGCGCGACGCCGCGGAGCCACGCGATGTCCCCGGTCAGCTCATAGTGCTCCCACAGCGAGCCGAGAAGCGTCCCCGGGTCGGGCGTTCCGAAATTGGAAGTGAACAGTCCGTCCGGCTGCTGAAAGGTCAGCAGTGAATCCAGGATGGCGCGTGCGTCGTCCGGCCGGCCCCAAAGGTCGAGGGCGTGCGGGAGGAGCGCGGCGCTGTAGCCGAAGATCTGTTCATAAAACCCGGCACCGTCGTGGGGCTCGAGAACCCCGTTTATTTTGTCGACGTCGAGCACGGCATAGGCCCGCCAGGCTCGGACCGCATCATTGATGCGGGGCTCGGGTACGTTGATGGTCATCCCGGCGTTCAATTCCCGCGTCCAAAAAAAGACGGCGGCTCGGCTGGCGGCGTCGAAATCGGCCTCCGGGACCTCGGCCCAGGCTGATGCCTTCACATTAAACGGGATGCGGAGAAGGAGGCGTGAGACTGCCCCGGGGGCCAGCTTGAGGGGCCACGTTTTCGCGGCGTTCAGAGTCGAGACCGGGCTAAAACGGAGGCCCACGACCGCTTCGCAATCCTGAAGCCGGGAGCTTTTCGCCTCGAGTTCGACATACGCCCAGAGCTCCTCGTCCGGACTCAATCCCTCGCTGTATCCGAAGACCGTCTGTTTGTACTCGATCCCGTCGTAAGTAAATCGGGCGACAACGATCGGCAGATAGCCCAGGAGAAGCGATTTGGCGCAACCGTCCGGCCCGCTCCCGAATCGCACGGTGGGGTTTCCGACCTCGAAAAACGCCGTCGGGGCGCCGGCGGCGTCAAAGTCGTCCGAGAGCTGGAGCGTGCCGTCGGGTGCGATCCCTATGTCATGGGGATGGTAGCGGACGCCGACCACTTCCCGAGGTTTCTTCATTCCCGGAAGGTATGCGGCCACGGACTCGTAGGTCGGATCGTCACGTTTGGCGAGCTCCATGTTTCCGAGAATGTCCTTATCGGCGGCTTGGAGCTCCTTGATGCGGGCGGCGGATAATGTCCCGCCTGCCTTGGCGTCCTGGAGAGTGCCGGCGGCCGCGGCCCCCGGTTTCGCGGGGAGCAGAAAAACGGCGGCAGCAAAAGTCACGGCAACAATAACGGCGAAGCTCCAGCCCCGTCCGGGATTTTGAAACAATCTTGAATGGCTCATGGGCGACCTCCGGAGCAAAATTCGGGCGGCCCTATTATTTTATGGAAAATCGGGGTCTGTTGACAGGGTCTTCTTCTCGTGACTCCGCGGTACCTCTTTTTAGGGAAACAAATTAGAACTAGATTTCCGCACTTCTATTTGTGCGTCTCTTGTAGTCTGTCAGGAGCCGGTTGAAGTTTAGACAGGGAACAGGTCTTCCCCGGCGATCGCCAAGACGCTTCCCGGCTAGCGGCCTACAGCCGAAGCCATCTTCGCACCCCACGGACCGAGGGCCGCCTTCACGACGAGCTTGCCGTCGGCGCTATGGGCCCACAGCTCATCGAAGACGTAGGCGCGGGACGGATCGAGGCCAAGCTCAGCCAACGGGATGCTCCCTTCGATGGTCCGGGCCCGGTCGTCGAGGTTGAACGCGTTGACGGCGACCCGATTGCCGACCACGTGGATATGGATCTCCTCGTTGATGCCGAAGAACTCACCCCTTTTATAGAGATCCTCCACGGCCCGGTAACGCTTCATGGCCGCCTTCTGGGCGGCGACCACCGCGGGATCCTTGGCTGTGCCGCCGATTCCCAGGTGCCGGCAGGTCGAGGCATACCACCACAGGACGATCGCGTCCGTGTTGTCGCCCCGCAGGTTGACATGGAGATAGAACGGGATGTTGCAGGACAGGTTCGAGTAGTAAAGCGAGAGGCAGCGCAGGGCCTTGATGTCGGACATCGAATCCCACATCAGCTCGTAGCCCCAGTTCTCGTCCCAACTTCCGGGCAGGCCGTAGGTGTAATAGAGCGGCGTGTGGCGGATCGGATTTCCGCCGGCGATCATGTCGTGCATCTCGATCAGCACGCGGGGGTATTTGGCATGGATGCGGGCGGCGAGGTCGACGTTGGCCCGGATATGATCTTCGAACGTGTAGGGAACCAGATGGCCGTGGTCGGGATTCAAGCAGCCGCCGTTCCAGAAGTTGCCGTCGTACATGAGGAAGGTCGCCCCGCCCGCGCAAAGGTCGAGGAGCCGCTTTTCCGCAACCTCAAGGTACTCACGGGAGCCGAGGCAGATGGCGGGGATGCGGCGCGGGGTGGTTTTCGCCCCAGGCTCCATGGGCGGAGGAGGCGGAGCGATAAGGCGGGCCGCGGCAGGGTATGTATCGATCGCGGGCGGGCCCATCGGGATGTCGAGCGACATCCACGTGGCCAGGGGTGTGTGAAGAGAGACCTTCAAGCCGTACCGGTCACGCATTTCTTTGACGAACGCGTCCATCGGACCGAGCCAGGCGTCGCCCCAGATGAAGGAAGCGAACTTGGTGTCCCAGCCGGGGTCGAGGTAAATTGCCTCACAGCTGTAATCCACGCCTTTTTGGGCTTCCCGCTCGATGACCGCTTTGGTGTACTGCGTGGCCCGGTGGTCCCAGGCTCCTTCCATGCCGTAGAGCTGCTCCCAATGGACCGGGGGATCGTATGAGGAGGGAAAGCGGCATCCGCGCTCGTCGAGGAACCGCCGGAAGCCGTACATAGCTTCCCTGAAGCCGCCTTCGAAGGTTTCGTACCGGGTTAACCCGAGGTCGGCTGTTTGGCCCGGCTGGAGACGGGTTAAGATCGCTGGCTCGCCCATAATCATGGCTGTACCGCCGAAGCGGAGCAGGGTCCGTCCTCCGTTCTTTGCCGTCGAGAGAACGCTGAAGAGCATGGCATCCTGGCTGTACTTGTAGATGCCAAGGGCGCTCGAGCCGTGCGTCCAAGCCCAGCCGTCGGAATAGCGGTGTCGCGATGGGCGATAATGCGGATCCTGGACCGCGTCAGGGTGGGCCTCGAAGCCGGGCTTGTCCGCCATGTCGGCTGTTGAGAAGTCGAGAAATCTTTCTTTCGGGTCCTCTGCGCGCTTGCGGTGTGGGACGGCCACCCACCGGTCACCGGCGAGGTCGGCGGGGATGCCCCCATTATCATTTTTCAAAAGCCTCGTGAACCCGCACTCAAAATCGGGCAGCGAAACGACGCCGGACGTCGAATTGGTCAAATGCAGTGTTTCATCCATTACAGGTTTATCGGGAGGGAGAGTAAAGGCGTGCTCGACCTGGAGCCCCGTCAATGTCCCGCGAATAATCAGCCGGTGCGGCTCCACCGAAACGGCCGGGCCGGCCAATTGGAAAAGTATCGTCGGGTTTTCGTGGCCGGCGGCATCGGTCCGGTAAACCATGGGGCCATCCGCCAGGCGCAGCCCAGAGCGTTTGTCCTCGAGAACGGCGTGCAAGCCTTCCGGAGCGACGTCGACGGTCAGGCGGTAAGCGGCATTCTCGACGGTACGGCTGAGCTGACGGGAAGGCGCGCACGACGCCGCAAAGGCGGCAAGCAAAGCGACCGTCCAAAGCTTATTGACGGGTGAAAGCGTGTGTTTGAGCGAGCGAGCCGGCATGAGCGAACCTCCTCCATTCAAGCGGACACGTGGAGGATAATTATCGCCTATTCCCGGGAGAATGGGAATGCTTGTTTAGAGACGGCCGTCGCCATCGCCGCTGGTGCGGGGCCGGGCTTCCCAGTCCCGCTCCTGCCGACTCCGTCCGCTGGTGCGGGGCCGGGCTTCCCAGTCCCGCTCCTGCCGACTCCGTCCGCTTGTGCGGGGCCGGGCTTCCCAGTCCGCTACTGGGAGACGATATTCGTCGCCTGCGAGGCAGCAATTAGCCACGCTCCGTCGCGTTTCACCATCGTGCGCGTTATGATGCCCATGTGAGGCGGCCGCGGCGTGCCGTCGGAGTTCTTTTCGCCCATCAACGTCCAATAGATGTGGACGATGGCGACCTCCACGGTAACGAACCGGATGGTCACCTGCGTCGTTTTCCACACACTCTCTTTCTCGGTCGTCCGTTGTTGGGCGGTTTGGCCCTGCTCGAACATTTCACGTCCTTTGCCCCACGTGCCGCGAACGTTTACAAAGTCCGCATCAGTCGTCGCCAGACGAGCCAGCGCCGCGGCATCATGCTGGTTCCATGCCGCCTCCCATTGCGCCTCGATGGCGCGGATGGCCGTCTCGTCGGCCGTCGTGGGGGTCTGTGCCCCGAGGGACAAAGCCGGAAGAATCAATGCAAACAGCAAGACATGGATCCTCATCACACACCTCCCCATCAGCTTGCGTGATTGATAAGAACATCTCTTTTTGGCGGGGCACAGGACCCCCGCATCAGGCTCAGAATTGGCCCTCCGCATTGCGAAATCATGATATTCCGGCCGCGCGCACCCGTCAATTTGCCGAGTGCCGCGCGCCCGTCCCGCGAAGGGGCTTGACCGTCAGGTTCCGGCCCTCGGCATCTTTGCCGTTCAGCCCCGCTATGGCCTGGGCAAATTTCGTGTCGTGTTTGGGGCCAGCGGTTCCCGAGATTAGGACGGCGATTCGACCATTACCCTGCGGAGGCGGAAACTCCTATTGCGCCAGAGCGTATGGGACAAACGCGGCCGTTGCCGGCAGAAGAGCGATAAGAGAACGGCGGAAGAAAGGAATGATCATGGGAATCCTCTCCTCAATCAAAGCAAAAAGATAGGAACGTCCTTTTTTTCGCCCGGCTTAGAATCGTGAGGCTCAGGATCATAGGGCTAAAGTGCCCGAGTCTCGCAGACCATTACCCAGAATTCCGCCGGCTCAATTGCTGAGATCGGTCCGGGCGGATTGCTCGGGAATCATGAGCTAGAGGTTGCCCGCTTGATCTTGAGTATCCTATTTCGCCCGCTTGTAGTCGATTTCCATGCCCTTGTATTCCTTGGAACCGGCTATGGACATGTACATTTCCTGAATGTGCTCATCGGGGGAAACGAACCGTGTGACCATCCGGACGTCCATCATTCCGCCCATCCCATCGGCCCATTTCGACAGGTCGGTGAAAGTCTTCTTGGCCGCATCATAGGTCCCGGTGAACATGAAAAAAGCCGTCGAGTTGTTATCGATCCAGAAGGTCATGAACTTCTTCTGCATGTTATCGTATCCGACGACTCGCATCCCCTCGAAGGGCATGTTCATCATGGTTCCCATGAACTTTTCCACGATGAACCGGCCGCCCATGATCGACGTCACTTCGGATGTCGCCGCGCTCTTTTCGGGCTGGGCCCCGGCCATTTGCCAGGTTGTTGCGGTTCCGGTCCATTTGCCTACGAACTGGGCGAGCGGGGCGTGATTCTCGGTGACGGCCGCAGCCTTCATCATGTAGTCCTGCATGGCCTTTTGCATGTCTTGCTGCTGGGCCGGTTTTGTCTGAGCGAAGCCCACCCCGGCAGCGACGATGAGCGCAATACACAAGAACAGATTGGTTTTTCTCATGGTATGACTCCTTTTGCGATATAGGCATAGGGGCTTCCTTTTCTGCGCCGTGCGGAATCCCCGCCCATCAAGCTCGGAATTGATGCATCCCATCACGAAACGATGTTATCCCCGCCGAGGATCAGTGTCAATGACTCGATAACCGGAGCACTGGGGGCCGTCCCTGCCGCATTATCGTCCTGGGTGGTCGGGAAAGCAGCCAAACGTCGATAGACCACCCTCCCCTCTTGGACTCCCCCGCTATTCATAGTCCCCGCTCTCCTTAGCCGCACTCACGGTGCCGATCATACCGTCCCCATGAGTATAGGCCGAAGCGGCGGCCTTGCAGTCCTCATGGTTTCCATGAGGGCCGCCATCAGGGCAATTGTTCAATCGGGGGGACACGTACCTGGGGCACATGTCCCCGTCAGCGATGAGAACCGGCCGGATGAAAAATCCTGCCTTATCTATTGCGTTTACTATAGTGTATCTTGGCACTCAATCGCCGAAAGCAGCTTTTAAGCTGGCGGCGGTACGGTCGAGCGCGTCTTTATAGGACTTTGGATTGTAGTTGCTGCCACCCACAATAAAATCGTGCCCGGTGTTGGGATACGTGACAAGTTCGAAAGGCACTTTGGCGGCGGCCGCGGAGGCGGCGATAGCGCGCGCCGTCGAGATCAGGCAGCAGTCGCGATAGGTATCCGACTCTCCGGCAAACATCAACACCGGGACCCTGATGTGTCTGGCGAATCCAGGAAGCCTCGAAAAGAAACCCGTGGCTGGATACCAAACGACGTCGACCGCGACATCATTGGCCATCAGGGAGCCATAAGCCAGGGCGAGTCCGCCGCCGAGAGAGAGACCGATCAGCGCAACTTTTCCGGGAACGGCGTGAGGCATCTGCCTCGCCTGCGCGATAGCCGACCTTATCGCTTCGAAGCCTTTTCCTTCCATCTTGTTGCCGTCGAAGACCGCTACGTCGTAGCCAAGGGCGGCAATGGCCTGGGCAAATTTCGTGTCATGTTTGGGGCCGGCGGTTCCCGAGATAAGGACGACGAGCCGACCGTTGCCCTGCGGCGGCGGAAACTCCTGTTGCGCCAGAGCGTATGGGACGAGCGCGGCAAGTGCCAGCAGAAGAGCGATAAGAGAACGACGGAAGGAAACGATGATCATGGGAATCCTCTCCTCGGTCGAAGTTAAGAAAGTAATATACCCGGGCGCCGGACAAGGGTCAAGAAGCCGCCGCGGCCGCACTCATGGTATCGCTCTCTGCTCCCCCGTGAGTACAGGCCGAAACGGCCGCCGTCGCAGGCGCAGGCGCCTTGCCGGGGCCGGAGCAGGTCAGATCAGTAGTACAGGTACAAGGAACCGGTGTTCAGGGCGATGCCGCAGGGCGTAACGCCGACCCCGAAATTGAAATTTTTCGGAACGGCCGAAGCGAAGTGATCCCCTATGGCATTGACGATGGCATGTCCGATGCCGGGGAGAATGAGGTTGGCCATGGTGGTGACCGGAGCGTGGGCGGCATTATTGAGCGATCTAGCATTGGTCGACGAGTTGTTGTTGCGATTCGTCTCGTTCGCCGCCTGCCGCGCGCTACTCGGCATCTAATCCAGACACCCACTTCCTTCGATCGCCCAAACGTCCTCGATTATCCCGTCCCGAACGGCGAAGAGGCGCCTGTGCAGGTTGCAGGTCGTGCAGCCGTGCGACGGGATAAGCCGGACCCTGTCCCCGACCTTCAGTGGGCGGCCGCCGACCCTGACGGACGCATGTTCCTCCGACTCGAAGCGTGAGATCACATCCTCCGGGCGGTCCGCCAGGACGGGAGGGCCTAGGTCCGCCCCGACCCCCTTCACGCCGACGTCGAGGACGGCGTGATCCGAACCATTGCTCGAGATCACGGTCGTGATCACACTGAGGGCGAGCGCGAATTCGGGCCGTCTTTTCGCGTAGTAATGGTCCATCAGGGCGTAAGAACCGGCCTGGACCTCGTCCACGCCGTCCATGACGCCGGTCATATCATACGACCCCGTTCCACCGCCGCTGAGGACTCGGACCGGCAGGCCGGAAGCTTCGATGAGCCGCCTCGTATCCACGGCCTTCTGCATCGAGGCGAGGACCTGCCGGCGCCTCTCCTCGGGGTCGAGAACGGTGATGCAGTGCCCCTCATAGGCCTGGATACCGAGGAAATCGACGCCGGCGGCGGTCTCCGCAGCGCGGGCGATCTCCAGCGCGCGCCCGCCGGGTGGGACGCCGCAGCGGGCTAATCCAACGTCCACCTCGACCAGGACGCCGACCGTGGCGCGCGTCCGGGCAAGCGCGGCGGAGAGTTGCCGCACCTGGACTTCGTTGTCCACGGCGACGGTGAGACGGCAATCCCGAGCCAGCTCGGCGACGCGCTCGACCTTGTCCTGTCCGACGATCTGGTTGGCTATGAGGATGTCCTGGATCCCCCCGGCGGCCAGGACCTCGGCCTCGGAAAGCTTGGCGCAGGTGATGCCGACGGCGTTGCCGTTCTCGAGTTGACGCCTGGCAATCGCGACGCACTTGTGCGATTTGAAGTGTGGGCGCAGCTTGGCGTGGCGGCGCGCGAAGAAATCGGACATAAGACGCAGGTTGTGCTCCAGGGCCTCCGACTCGACGACCAATGCCGGCGTCGGAATGAACGACACCGGCTTCCCGACCAGGTCTGTCATGCGGCCGGCCGCGGGACGTTCAAACCCCCTCATCGCCGTGTTTCCATCAGCTTCTTGAAGGCTTCGTCGTCCGTCTGAAAATCGCGCGCGGCCTGGCCGACGCGCACGATGCGGATGCTCCGGATCGGGTCGCCCGCCTTCACCATCTTCAGGAGGTCGAGACCGGCGATCGTCCGGCCGAGGGCCGTCGCCGTCTTGTCGAGGCCGGGATGCCTGCCCAGCGTCAGAGCGAACGCGTTCGGGCCCGTGAGGTCAAGAACGCCCGGACCATCGTTCTTGACGGCGGCGTTCGGCGTCAGGGGGAGACTCGGCACGGCCACCGTCTTCTGCGTGTCGGAGACGATGAGCCCGGTGATGAGGCCGTTTTTCACGTCGACCTTGCCGATCGGCGGGATCTCGGGCCGCGGCCCGGGGCCCATCGGCCCGCCCGGTCCACGCCTGAAATCCCCTCCCCGCGCGCCGCCCTTTCCCTCGACGACGCGGACGAAGTCGGCCGTCTGGAGAGCCGCGTTCACGAAGTCGAGGGTCGTCATGATATGAACGGGCGAGTCGCCGGCCCCGATGGCGAAATCGGCGTACAGCCCATCGGCGAGATAGACGCCCCCCCGCGTGAGCGGCTTGGCCAGGTTGGCCACGCCGTAGGCGACGACGGCGGTCACGAGAGCGGATTCCTGCTGTTGCGACGTGTACGGCACGAGCTCGCTATAGAGGTCGTCGAGCGTGTGCCAGGCATGGTTGTAGTTGTAGTCGCTCTGGGTCAGGAAGCGCAACGTCGGCACGCTCTGCATCTCGAACGACGAGGAGTCCGTGCCGCCGGGGCTTGTGGCGTGGGCCCGCGGCACGCCGCGATCGAGCCTGAAGGGCCACTTCGGGCCGAGCGAGACGAGCGGGGCGGTGATGGCCCGGAAGTCGGCGAACCAGGTCTCGGGCACGCTGGCCCCGGTGATGGCGCTCGGACTGCCGTCGCGATTGATCATCAGTACGATCTTATCGGCGATGCCGGGATGGTGCTTGAGCCAGGCCTGCGAGCCGACGAGCCCCTGCTCCTCGGCGGCGAAGAGGATCACGACGATCGACCGCTTGGGCTTGCCGCCGGCGGCTTGGATGAGCCGGATGGCTTCGGCCATCGGAGCGAAACCCGACCCGTCGTCGATGGCCCCGGTCCCGGAGCTGAAGCAGTCGAAATGGCCGCCGAGGACGACGGACTCGTCGGGGAACTCGGTCCCGCGCAGCGTGGCGACGACGCTGTGGAATTTAACAGGGCCCATCTTGAACCAGTTGCGGATGTCGAACTCGAGCTCGACGGGCTGGTTCTTTTCGACGAGGCCCTTGATCTCACCGTACTGGCCCTCCGCCAGCTTGATGTCCGGCAGCTGCGGCAGCTTGTCCCATGATTCGACATAGCCGTCGAGCATCCGGAACGGGTCCGTTTTGGACGACTGGATGGTGCCGAGGGCGCCGGCCTCGACGAGGACGGCCGTGAGCTTCGGGATGAGCTGGGAATCGGCGTACTCGGGCGTCCCTTTGCGGCCGTCACGGGCGAAGCCGGTGTTCTCCCCGGGGATGAGGACCCAGGCGCCCTTGAACGCGGCCGGGTTAGCCCGGACCTCGGCGATGGCCGCCTCGATGGCGGCTCGCTTCTTCTCGACGTCCTCGGGCTTGGCGTTGCGTCCCGGGATCGAGAACGGGTCCGACGTCAGGATGACCACCGGGCCCCGTTGGCGCCCTTTCGTGCCGGCTGTGAAAGTGGGCGTCCCGAAATACAGGGATTTGTCGGCGGGCTTGAGCATCCTCCCGAACCAGGGGCCGCGGTTGAATCCCACCGGCACCTCGCCGGCTTCGTCGAGCTCGACCTCGAGGCCCATTTGGCGGAACTGCCGGGTCGCCCATTCGACCGCGTCGGTGTAGGCGTTGGTGCCCGTTTCGCGACCGCCGAAGCGGTTGCTGGCATAGTCGTTCCAGGTCATGACCCGGTTGTCGGTCGTGCCGAGTTCGATGATCTTCTGGACGATCGGATCGACCGCCGGCTTGGCCGGCTTCTGAGGGGCCGCAGCGATCGTGATCACAAGGGTGACGAAGACGGCCGGGGCGAGGAGATATCGGGGCATGCGCTTGGTCATGGGCTTCCTCCGGAAAAGGACGTTCCAAGCGCGGAATCATAGTCTCGGCCCCGAGAGCCTGTCAAGGATGGATGTTCGAGGAACCTATTCAATAAACGCGCCGGAAATTTCCCCGAATACAAAAAAGGGCGGATTGCCCATTGCGAGCATCCGCGGTGTGAGGGCAAGACCTATGCTCCTAGCGGAGGGACGCCTCAATCCTATGGGAGATATGCGCCTGAACGATCTTGAGGGACAAGGGGTCTATGGAGTCAAAGACATTGAAGACGGGGAGTCGGTCGGGCGTTCTTGGCTTGATGACTTCGTACGCAGAGGGCGTAACCAGGAGCACATCGACATCCCGCAGGATTGCATCCACCATGGCCTCGTCTGCGATGAGGCACGATGAGATTTTGATATCCTCCCCCAATTCAGTCTTGAGCATATCCGTATAAACCGAAATAGAATCAACGTCCCTGCAGATGAAGCCGAATTTCGTGTCCGGGCTAAACGAGGAAAGGCGGAGCCTGGTCTCAGGAGACATTTGGGTGATGAGAATCTGGATGTCCACGGGCCTGTGGTCAATAATCTTCCGCACTTCATTTAAATGAAAGCCGGTCGTGACGACGGCAAGCAGCCTGCGTTCTAGGTCGACAAGGCTGTCAATTTCTGTTTTCAGATTCCCCACGACGACAGGTTTGACATCGACGCTGAGCTGTTCCCTGAGAACCCTCGATATTTCATTGACCTGAAATTCACTGCACTCGGTGAAGATGATGAGAAAATCGGCGCTTTCTGAAGAAGCTTCTTTTAGAGCCCGATCGAACAGGATGGTGATATCCTCTTCCTTTTTCCCTTTCCGCAAGAGTCTCTTGATCGCGTGCCTTAGTTCTTTTTCGGGTTCTGCTTGAACCTCCGGGACAAGTCGTCCTCTCGAGACCGACAAAGGAGCGCCGGGGAGAATCACAAAGGTCCCTCGGCCACGCTTCGTGCATACCAAACCTTCTTTTTCCAGCTCCTTGTAGGCCTTGCGCACCGTTTCGAAGTTGATCTTCAACTCTACAGACAGAGCGATCACTCCGGGAAGTTGTTCGCTGTCTTTGATTGCCCCCGTTGAGATATAGTATTTTATAAGGTCTTTAAGTTGGAGATATAGCGGGATTTTGCTGTTTTTATCCAGAAACCATTTTATCATCAATCTCTCCATTGCCGATAATTTAGGGGGACCCCCCTACAACCCCATCATACATTTATAGAACTCTTCTACGTGTTTCGATCGATGGCTCTAATTTCTTCGCGGATATTATGCCCTGAAATCACCTAATTTGCAAGCGGAACATTTCACAAAAATTCGCTTGACAAAATATGCGGCGTTATATAAATCTATAAACGGAAAATTGGCCAGCTGATGATTACAGAGAGACTATTAGGTCGTCGTCAGATGAAGGGCAAGATTGGCCGTGTCTGCAGCTTCCTTATCGCGGGCACTTCAAAAAGGAGGAAGGATTGAAAAATTTTCTGTGTGCTGTCCTGAGCGTGATTTTTTTGCTGGGTGGATATGCATTTGCCCAGGAACAAACGGGGGAACTTACGGGAATCGTAAAAGAGTCGGGAGGTGAGCCTGTTCCCGGAGTTGCGGTGAAAGCAACGAGTCCGGCTTTGATTAGAGAAGTTGCCGCTCTCACCAACCAGGCTGGAAGGTATCGTCTGCCTCAGTTACCCCCTGGGAAATACACCCTCACTTTTACACTGGCCGGCTTTACCACAATTATTCGTGAAGAGGTTGATGTAAGGCTGGGAAAGACTCTTTCCTTGGATATTGTCATGTCACAAAGCACCTTAACGGCTGAAACGACAGTCATAGGGCAAGCTCCTGTTGTGGACGTGACAAAGAGCGCCACCACATACGAAATCACTAAAGAGAGTTTTGAGAAACTTCCTAAAGGAAGGGATTTCCAATCCATCGTTACCGTTGCTGCCGGAGTGAATGAAGAAGCCGCCCAACTCAATGGCACGTCATTCGATGGGGCCTCCAGTTCCGAGAACATGTATTACTTCGACGGAATGGACACGACCGAGCTCAACTTGGGAACTTCCGGACAGGGGATGATATTTGAGAATGTGGAGGAAGTTCAGGTCAAGGACAGCGGCTACGAAGCTCAGTACGGCGGATCCACGGGAGGCGTGATCAATGTTATCACGCGAAGTGGTGGAAACCAATTTCATGGAGAAGCCATAAGTTATTTTGAATCCAGCGCTCTTACGGGAGAAAATAGGCCTAACATCTGGTTAAACCCCTTCGACCCGACGCAGGCAGGTTATGTGACTTATCCCAAGGATGTCCATTCCGTTATGGAAATCGGTTTTGACCTGGGCGGCTATTTGATCAAAGACAGGCTTTGGTTTTTTGGAAGCTATATGCCCAGATCCGAGACCACCGACCGGCTTGGCGTCTTTGTCGATTCGCCTACTTCGACCGCTCACTTCATAGAAGCTCAAAGAGCGGGCAGGGCTTCGTTCAAACTGACCTACCAGCCTCTCTCCAAGCTCCGTATGAATTTCAGCTTTAACGATAACTCCTCTCAGTGGAGAGGAAGTCTGCCGACCCAAGACGGACTTTCGGATCCATCCTATAACTTTGGGACAGACGGACAGAATTTGCCGGCGTGGACGGCGAGTATGAATGCTGATCTCACTCTCAGCAACAACCTCCTGATTGGTGTAAGAGCCGGGTGGTATCGGGCAAACACTTATAATACGGCACAACCCCCTTCTTCTCCGAGGTACTATTTCATTTATTCTAACAATACTATCCCCGGAGTTCCTGCGGACATGGTTCATGGCGAGGATTGGCATTCTTACCCTTACGACGCCGGATTTGCGTACACGAGAGATATAATGGAGAGATGGTCCGCAGCAATCGACGTGACGTACTTTATGGAGCTAGCCGGTGAGCATGCCATAAAAGCAGGATTCAATTGGAACAGGCTTCATAGAAATCAGTTCGATGCCATTGCCCACCCATATTATTATTTCTATTGGGGAGTGGATTATTCTTCTCCAAATCTCGGTACTGTTCCCACGCAGTATGGTTATTTTGATGCCGTAGATCCTTTGGGCTATATTAAAGAACCGTACGCCAATAGATATAATTTGTACATTCAGGATAGCTGGACTCTCTTCAAACGATTAACCCTCAACATCGGGGTCCGGGCGGAAAACGAAGTTTATCCTTCTTTCCTGGATCCAGCCTCCGCATTAGCCAAAGAACATCCTGAATATCTCAACCCTTTCATTAAGTTCGGCTGGGGAGATAAGATTGCCCCGCGGTTGGGTTTTGCCTACGACGTTTTGGGGAATAGCAAGCTTAAAGTGTTCGGAAGCTATGGTATTTACTATGACGTCATAAAACTCCACATGTCGGCGGCTGTCGGAGGATCCACGTATGTCGATAATTTCTACCAAATACCAGCGTCGGCTGTTCAGAATTTTCAGCTGCCGAACTATGACTATGCACATAATCTACCCGCTGCGCTGGCCCCTTACTACCTTGAATCTCTGAACGAATATATCCCTTCTTTTGGTATGTTCCAGCCGGATATGAAACCTCTCACCAAGGCGGAATATACTCTTGGCCTCCAAGCAAAAGTTTCTGAGGATCTATCCTTTTCCGCACGATTCCTTCATAACAACCTTCTGTGGGCTATCGAAGATATAGGTGTCGAAACGCCCGAAGGAGCGAGCTATTTTATTGGCAACCCCGGTTCTGATTGGATCAACCAAAAGTATGCGGAATCGGGGCTCATCCCCCCGGGAGTGAAATGTCCCAAGGCTAAAAGAACGTACGATTCTCTTGATCTGGGTCTTGACAGAAGGTTTTCCAAGTCATGGATGGCCGGATTTCACTATACTCTGAGCCGCCTCTGGGGCAACTTTTCCGGCTTGGCCAGCTCAGACGAGCATGGCAGGCAGGATCCCAACACATCGCAATATTTTGATGGATGGTACTTGGCTTATACCGAGCACTACCCCCAAGAAAGCACTGGCCTTCTCAACACAGACAGACCTCACCAGTTCAAGATCTACGGGGCCTACAGCCTAGATTTTGGCCTCACTGTGGGAACCTACATTTTCGCTGCATCCGGAACCCCGGAATCCACAGCATTCCTTATGGACGACAAGTCTATTTTTTATCCCGTTGGTCGAGAGGACATGGGGCGGACACCATTTTTGTGGAGAGCCGACGTTTATGCTCAGTACAGAATTAAACTTGCTGAGAAATACGCCCTCCTATTGAGTGTCAATATTTACAATATTTTTAATAACCGGATTGCGCAGCGCCTATGGAACACATACAACCTGCAAAACATTTGGTTGACAAACGATCAGATTGCCAGCGGATTTGATTATTTGCAGGTCAGCCAACAACAGAATCTGATGCTTGATCCCAGGTACGGCAAACAGTTTTATTTTCAGGACCCCATATCGTTGAGATTAGGGGTGAAGTTTATGTTTTGAGCTGTGCAGTGCTGTCGACCGAAAAGAGTTCGTTCCAACGAACGAACTCTTTTCGATCTATCATTTTTGCCTGCACTTTTGAATCAGATTCTCCAGTCGCTCCCTTTCCTCCTGAGGAAGAAGATGACCGTAGAGTTCTTTATACTTATTCAAATAGCCAAGCGCCTTGGCCCCTTCTCCCTTATCCAAATAAGCCAGGCCCAAAGAAAGGAGGGCCTCGCCGGAATCGGGTTTTAACTTCAGGGCTTTTTCCCAGCAGGTGATCGCCCCGTCCAGATTGCCGGTCAAGCTGTAGGCTGCCCCCAAACCGTTGTAAGGTGAGACATACGAGGGGTCGAGTTCAATCGCCTTCTTAAAGTACTCGATGCACCGGGCAAACAGAATTTGGTCCGTTGTTTTTCGGGAGAGCCGCAGATAGACCGCGGCCAGATTATTATAAACCGTTGGATTATGCTCATCCAGAGAGAGAGCCTTTTCGTAGGCCGTCTTGGCGTTATCCAAATCACCTTTATTGGAGTAGGCGACGCCGAGGTTAACCCAGGCTGCTGGATCGGTCTCCATGGCCTGGAATTTGCTCCCTTTGATCGCGGCGATGACTTCATCGTAGCGGCGGGCGATGACGAGAGAGCTGACGAAATTGGAGAAGAGCTCATAATCGGGGGGAACGCGTTCCATCCCGAGCTTGAGAACATTGATCGCCTCGGAGAGCCTGTCCATATGATAATAAACTTGGGCAAGATCATAATAGGCCGTGACGAAGCCCTTTCTCTCATCAATGAGCCGGGTGAGGAGCGCGATGGCTTCGTTCACTTTTCCCTTTTTGTCAAGATCCATGGCCTCGAGGGCCCGGTTATAAAAGGGAAGAAAAACCTTGATATCGTCATCGGGCCCAAAGACTTCTTTTCTAGACTCCTGCGGGCTCGTCGACGAGACATAACCCAGGCTTTTCAATTTCTCCAGAGCCTCCCGATCGATCCTTCTTTCAGACTGATGGGCTATGGGATTGGATAGGTCCTTGATCATTTGACCCAGTTTTTTCCTGTATCCCTCTAATTTCTTCTGCCCGGCGAGATTGTTGAGCTCGTCAAAATCAGATTCCAGGGAATAAAGCTCCGGCCGCGGAGATTCGATGAACTTCTCGGGGCCATCGATGAAGCCTTGAAGAGGTGCACAGTCCATCCGGTAATATGGGTCCATGGATTCAAAATAGATAGGCCTTCGGGGCATCGCTTTCCCCCCCATGGCGGGGAGAAGTGAAACTCCCTGGAGAAAGGAGGGTTTGGCAACGCGCAGGAGGTCACAGACGGTCGGGAAGATGTCGATGTGGCTTACGTTTTGGTCAACTTTTCCAGGACCTAGACCCGGCGAAACGATGAGCAGTGGGATCCAGAGGGTCGAATTGTAGGCAAGTAAGCCGTGGGTGAGCTCGCCGTGCTGTCCGAGCGATTCTCCGTGGTCACCGGTCAATACGATGACCGTGTTGTCGAAGAGCCGGTTTTCTTTGAGATACGCCAGGAGCCTTCCCAGCGCAAAATCGACATAAGCCACCTCTCCATCATAGGGCTGCATTTTATACTGATCGCTGAAAGGCGCCGGAGGCTCATAGGGTTCGTGAGGGTCATAGCAGTGCACCCACAGGAACCAAGGGGATGATCTGGACTTAAGCCAGGCGAGCGCCCTGTCGACGACCACCCCGGCCTTGCGTTCCAGGGGGGCAGGCTTCTTTTGGCCGGGTTCCCCGAAATCATCGTCATAGGTATCGAATCCCTGGGTGAGTCCAAACTTGGAATGCAAGGGATAGCCGCCGACAATGGCGCCCGTAGCGTATCCAAACGTCTTGAGATGTCCGGCCAGAGTCAAAAACTCTTTTCCGACCACGAAATTCGCGTTGGCCCGAACCCCATGATACAAAGGCGTTACTCCCAGGAGGATATTCGTATGAGAGACAAGGGTTAGGGGGCAATGGGAAAAAGCCCTTGAGAAGAGAAGTCCTTTTTCGGCCAGGCTGTCGATATTCGGCGTCTTGAGATACGGGCTTGAGTAGCAGCTCAACCGGTCCGCTCTCAGAGTATCGATCGTGATGAGAAGAAAATTCAGCCGGCCTTCGGGCGGACGCTCTTTCGCACAAAAAAGAGATGCCGCAAGGGCGGAGCAGGCCAAGAAACAGAAGAGAATCCGGCGCAGAACGAAGTGCTTTTTCTTCACCTTGAGAAGATAGTCCAGGGCCTGGGGCCTGTCAAGTTCCGGCGGGCCAAGAATTAGGCTTGAATGGCTTTTCTGAAAGTCGAACTAGCCGTTTAGGCCAATACGGACTTTCTTAAAGCCCCATTCTTAGGTTAGGAACCGTCGTTTAGGAGCAAAGTGACTGGAAAAAGGACGCCTTTGCTATTACAAAATCATGTAGAGTTCGACCATAAAATATGCCCAATACAAAGTCCCCACTCTCCTCGGCCACAAACGTCAATGCCAAGTGACGGATGATCCGGTCGACAACGGGATATTCCGTAAGAAAGGCCGCGACCTTTATCCCCCCGGCAGAACTCTCCCAAAAGCCGGCGCCGGAAGCGGTCGAGGTAACGCTCGACGACCTCCTGGACGACCGGCCGGAAGCATCCGCCCTCATTCGCTTCGCGCCTGAGGACTGCAAAACCTGTACTCCTTCTCGAAGCGGCGCTCGTACTCGACGAGGAATCGGTCGAAGTTGTGGAAAAGCATCCGGCAGAGGACGGTCCGTTCCGGATGGCGAGGACGATAGAGACCGGGTACATCGGGAAGGCTGCATCAAGAAACGTGCCGGGAACTCGTGAGGAGAAATTAGGAGGCTGGACGAAGTGCCAGTCAACCCCTCGAGTCCCCGGCATGAATGCCGGGGCTTGTTCGGGGTTAACCCTAAGCCTCGCTTCTTGTCCCCGCCCTGAAGCTCCACGAGCTGACAGCCGGGGGATCCTCAACCCCCGCAGCCATCACGAGACTGCCCTCGGCAGTCTCGTGATGACAGCCGGGGGATATGACTTTTGCAGGCCTTGGAGCGCCTGTCCCCGAAGCGGGGGTTCGCTATTCCTCCGTCCCGCGAAGGGGATTGAAAGGCGGGGCTTAGCGTCGGCGAACGGGTCAACGGATAGTTGCGCAAAGGTCGCACGAATACCTGGCGAATGCCCTTAATCTTCTAAGGCGATCTTCAATCGCCGCAGGGGACTCCAAAACTTGATCTCCGCGAGATCGAAACGGTCCGGCCTCCAGCGGCCCAGCCAGTCCAGCGTACCCTCCGAGTTGTCCCGGTTCTTCAGGGCTTTGATGCAGTCGTAATATCCCGGAATCCCGCCACAATCCTCCGGCGGGCCGGCCAGCTCGCCGGCCAGGCAGACCGGATACTTCTTTCCCGGTTCCCTGGGATAAGTCCCCTCGAAAAGGACGTCATGCTGCCAGTCGTCGCCGTAATCGTAAGTATAAAGCGCCCGATCCCCCGGCTCTTGAATGAAATCCGCCACGGCCACTTCGGTCGTGAGGAGCGGCGCCGCCTCTTCGAGGTCGTCGAGCGCGAATGGGGATTCTATCCGAATGTCCAGGCAAGCCCGTCGCAGTGGCTGAATCCTAAAATCGTGCAAGTGGGAGTCCAGCCAGCCCATCGCGTCCTGGATCGCGACGTGCAGGTCGTAGAACGCATAATATTCCGGCACCTGGATTCTCCTCCAAACCGGGGGATCGGTCTCGAGAAGGGTGATCTTGAACTGCAGGACGAGCTGATAAGGTCTTCTCCGAGGCCAAGTGATGGTGATCTCTCTGACCATGGCGGCCAACCTGAGCCGATTCTAGTCAAAGGGCTGTTGGTTGGCAACATCGTTTTCATGCGCGGCACGGAATCGCCGGCTTCGAACACGGTTTCCTTTGAGCTTCTTTGACACGCGCCATCTGTGATATATTTAGACTGTGAAGATCATCGACTCCCCGATTTCCTTGAGCGAGCTCAAGATCATGGCCGAAGAACGCTTCGGGAATCTGGTCAAAGCCGTCGTGGACGTCGAGCGGAAGATCATGGCCGTCGACGGAGAGCTTCATGCAGACGAGGAAGCGCTCCTGTTGGAGAACGGCTCCATCCAGGAGAACCTCTGGGGGATCAATATCTATCCGGACTTGGAAGGGCCGGAGTGGATTGAATTCGACTCCGTCATCAATATCCGCCCTTCTCAGGGGAATCGTTCTCGCGGCGTCGACGATCCTGCGATTCGAGAGAGGGTCCTTCAAGCCGTCACGGGATTGATGAAGTGACGTTGGCGCAGCACGAAACTCTCGCGGCCGGCCGGTGGCAGGCGTTCTCACTGGTCGAACAACTTGCCAACGTCGGAAGCGAGGTCGAACGGGCTCTCAATTGGCTCGACAAGCGCAATCCCGAATACAGTCGCTTGGCCTTCCTCCGGGCATTGGAACTACTGAACCTGACCATTGCCGATCCCAGGCACCGGAACCGGCTCAGGGAGTTGACCCGATTACGGGAAGCTCTTCTTGATTTTTTCCTCGGGGACAACGCGTTCCGCTCGTCTGAAAAGAGTTGGCGGAGCTATTTCTACGCTTTTGCTTACGCAGCTGCCCTGAGAAAGTCCCAATAGGAGGATGGGAATTTCCTTTTTCCACCCGGTCGGAGAGCGCTGCTTTTAAAGAGGGGCTCTGATCCTGCCCTCGAACCGGAGCTTCTCCCAGTTGAACGAGATCTTCGGCGATCGCGTGATCTCCACGGCCATCCTGGACAGTATCCTGCACCACCGCCCGAGATCGAAGAGTTCTAGACATGGGCAGGGGGTAACTTTTCGATGATCGAAGAGGGTAAATATTAGATGACCCTTGAAAAATGTCCCCGAATCGGCAAATCCCCCCGAAATAAAAAAGGGCCACCCCAGCCGTCATCGGCGAAATGCTGGCCCCGGCCGGGGCTGCCCTTCGTGTCGAATAAAGTCGGCCGCCGATAATCAGCGGCCTGTGAGGCCAGTCGGCTGGTAAATTAATACCGGCCGCGGCCGCTTTCGCCCGAGAACTTGTCTTTGATGGTCGACGCGCTCTGTCTTGCCTCCATCTCCCTTTGTTGTTATCATGACTCCGTGAATATAGAGGATATCCTGGATAAGATCGGCGCTACGGAAGCGCCCTTGGCCCGTCAGCTCCTCATGACGGGGTTGATCACCCGGCGCCTCGAGCAGAAGGGCAAGCCGGCTCCGGTGCTCATCGGAGGACTGGCCCTTTCCTATTATACGAGGGAAGTCTATTTCACGGCCGACATCGACCTGGCCTACGCGGATCGCGAGGCCTTGGACGACGTTTTGCAGGAGCTGGGATTCTCGAGGGCGGGCCGCTATTGGGTCCACCGCGGCTTGGATATCGCCGTCGAGGCCCCGGCTTCCGGACTGCCCGGCGAGGAGGCGCCACGCGAGACGGTCGAGCTCGACGAAGGGCTCACGTGCATCATCATCGGACTCGAGGACCTCATCATCGACCGGTTGAATGCCTGCAAACATTGGAACTCCGAGGTCGATTGCGAGATGACCGAACTTCTGATAGCCCGATACGGCAAGGAACTCGACTGGGACTATCTTGAAAATAGGGCGGCCCGGCCGGAGAACGGCACACTGGCCGAGCTGCGCGCCTTCATGGACAAGAGATCCTCATGAGCCCAAAGATCGGTGTGAGGTCGAGAGCCTCTGCCGTCGAAATGCTGCTCCTCCGGGACCGCCTAGGGCTCGGGAGGTTTCGTAAAAGGGCCGCACGGGACCCCGAAAAGAAAGAGATCCTTCTGCAGCTGGCCCTTGAGAAGATCGAAAAGGCCGAGCGCGGCAATTACGCGGCTGCGGGCGCACGGAAACGCCGCTTCCGAGCCTCCGCGCATTAGGGGGCATCGCCAGCGGCCTTGGCCCGCCGGAGCCGATCGGCACCTGGCGGGAATTCAGGCGGGCGGCGGGAGCGAGGCCAGGAACGCTTTCATCCTGAAGAAGAAAGCTGGGGAAGGCTCTTTCGCCTCAATCCGATAGGTTTCGTCGAGCAGGGACGATCGGGCATCGGAGACGTCGAGGCCAGTGAGTTCCGTCCATAGACCGACCCACTGCCGGAAGTCATCCGCGATTTCCACGTCCTTCCAGATGAACTCGACAAAGCGACCGACATCACGTCGTCCGGACCAGAGGCATCCATACCGGGAGAAATAGTCGCGGGCGTAGTCGAGATGCATGAGGTTGTTGGAGTGCCATATCGGCAGGATCTTGGGTTTAGTGTTCAGGACGAGAGGGAGGAGATAGGGATTGGCGAAAAACGTCGAGCGGAACATCTGCCATCAGCTCCCAGCCGTAATAGACGAGCTCTTGGGCTGGGGTCAGACCGTCCTCCACGACCTCACGAAAGCCCTTTCCCGCAACCTGCTTGCGATAGTGAAGCTCCTTCCCATCGGGAAGAACTGAGGTCTCTTCTTGCGCCCCATTTAGACAACACCGCTTGAATTTCTTGCCGTTTCCGCAAGGGCAGGGATCGTTGCGTCCAGGTTTATCCACCTTGGGCTCCCATCCGAGATCTCGCCGGCCGCACGGGAGTCCGCCGGCTCAGGCGCCATGGTCCATCCTGTCCCAAGGCGCCCATTATCAACGAAATCCCCCCTAAAATAAAAAAGGGCTGAGCCCCTCTTGGGGATCAGCCCTCTACGTTCGAATAAACGCGTTCGGCATCGCCCAAGGCTATTTTGGCCCCAGCGACCCTCAGAGGGTCCCCCATTCCCCCCGATGCTGCAGGAAGCCTAGAAAATGCGCGAGAGGGGCCTTATGGGGGCGTGAGGGCGGCAAACCGCAAGACCTCCGCCGCAAGGGACTGGGCTATGACATACTCCCAGTTGATAGTTTATTTTGGGGGCCGTTTAGGCGATAGTGCCTAAATGTAAGATTGGGGCTTACACGGAATATCTGAACCTCCCTAAAGTGGCGCTCGTCCGAGCCGACGCCCGGACGGCATCCGCGCTTCAGCATTCAGCGGCGGTTGCGGGGAATCGCCGCCAGCGCCCGCAGGACGGCCTCCCTGAGGATGCGGTCCGTGGCCTCGCCGGAATAGCCGATCAGAAATTCGACGACTCGCCCATCGTGGCCGATGACAAAGACCGTGGGGATGCCCGAGGAATTGATGCCGTAGGCGTCGGCGAGCGCGTCACCCGGGAAGGTCGGATAGGTCACGCCGTGCTTCTCAGAATAAGCCCGGGCGTCTCCCCTCTCGTTCCAGGTCAGGCCGATGACCTTGACCGGCTTGTCGCGGAGTTCGCGGGCAAGCGCCTGCATGTGAGGAATGCTGGCCTCGCACGGGCCGCACCACGTAGCCCAGAAATCCATGACCACGACATTTCCCGCGAGGGACGCGAGCGAGAGAGTGTTTTTCCGGTCGTCCGTCACCGTCCAAGCCGGGGCCTTGTCCCCGACTGCGGGGCCGCCTAACGTAAACTGCTTTTCCGTGTATCCCTCGGGGAGCGTTAATTGAAAGGCCGAATCCGCGGGGGGAGTGATCGACGCAAAATGGCTGATTTCGATTGTACGCGTGCCGGGAACGCCATCCTTAGAGCTCGCCCATTCGATGGAGCGCGGGAGATGGTCCGTTCGACCGAAGCGATAGGTGTATCCGCCACCGGCGGCGAGAGGAAAGAAGATTACATCGCAGGACGTCCCTCCTGACGTTACGGCCGCCTTGAGCTCTCCCTGGTCCTCCAGAAGGCCTTCGATATTCCGGGCCTCGGTCAGGGTCGGAATGAACATGTTCGATTTTCTATAAAGGAGGAGTCCTCCTCCTTGATGGCTGGCCCCGCGCCACAGAGTTCGCGTCGACTCGTCGAGGGCGGAGGACAGGTCGCCGGCCGAAGTGACGACCACTCTGTGTCCGGAAGACCCGGGGGCCACCAGATCCCATGCCATTGCTTCAACCAGCACTTTAGGTGGATGGCCGGCCGGCCCAGGCACGACGCGGACCGTGCCTTCCATTCGAGGCGTTGTCTTGGCGAAAACGCCGGTTGCGGAGCTCAGGAAATGAAACTCGAAGCTCTTCATGGTGCCCATTGCCCGGGAGGCGGCCAGAACGACCTTTTGGACCGCCTCGGCGCTCTTTGCCTGGCTGCTCGAGGCCCCGAGACCCCCAGAGAAGGCAGCTGAGGATAGAAGAATTACCGCCGCGGTAAAACAGATCAACCGTTTGGACATCAATTCCTCCAAGTACCTTACAGAATCCGGACGGACTCATCCGTCCATGAATTAGGATTTCGCGGAAAGGAAAAAGGTTGCCCGGCGAGGTGTAATAGTAGGAATTTGCTTTTCTACGCCGCACGAAACCCTCTCGCTTGAGGCTCAGAATTGCCCCTTCCCCTCATAAAATGAGGATATTCCGGCCACGGGCATGTGTCGAGCTTTACACAGTTTTCTTTACACTCCCTCATATGGGAACGACAGGCTGATAATAGCTGGCAGATCTCATATTTTCAGATAATCCATCGTCTCCAGTTCCGCGCCATTTTGACCATGCCGGAAACCGACCTTGCCCTCCCGCTCCAGGAACAAGAGGCGCTCCAACGCCAGCACCGGCCGGACCATGTATTTTCCGACCCGCTCGGCCTCGGCCTTGGTCTTCGCCCGGACCCGGCTGTGAGCGCTAAAGCCCGTATGCCGCCAAGATAGGATTCGCTCAGCCCACTCCGGGCTGAGGAGCCCTTTGCTGACCGGAAGCGCCAGGACTTCCCGGGCGAAGATCTCGGCCAGCCGCGCGTCGTCCAAACGCGGGAGCGTATGGAAAATCCCCGCCCGATCCACGCCGCCCTCGGTCAACAGAAGATGCAGGTGCGGGTGGAAGTTGATCCGATCCCCGAAGGTTTGGACAGCAACAATGATGCCGGGGACGAGCTCTTCTCCCGTCAGGGCCTTAAAATAGACCGCGAGGGTCTTGACGGCGCATCGGCAGAGCTCACCGAGGAGCCGACGCCTGAACTTGAAGAATATCCTCAGCGTCTTGGGGATCGTGAAAACGACCTGACGATGAGGGACATCGAGCAGCAACGTCTCCCGCACCCATTCGCCCCACTCCTCAAGTCGTTTGGCGTGGCAAGCCGGGCAGAAGCCCCTCGTCTCGCAGGAGAACGTCAATAGCTGTTCCGCTCGACAGTCCGGACAGCGAAGCCGGGCGAAGCCCGAACGGGGGTTGCCGCAGTCGAGGTAGCGCTCGACGACCTCTTTGACGATCGGCCGGAAATATCCATACTCCTTATGGCGAGGGCGATATATTCCCGGCACATCGGGAGGACTGATTCAAGAAGCGTGCCGCGAGCGTCTCAAGGGCGATTCGGAGGCTAGGCGAAGGACTCGTCAACGAACGGCTACGTCCCACGCCGGCCGGCGTTGAAACCTGAAAAGAGGGAAATCCCCCCGAAAATAAAAAAGGGCCAACCCCCTTTTGAGGGTTAGCCCTTAGTGTCGAATAAAGTCGGCCGCCGATGTCAGCAGCCGGGCAAACGGTTAGGCTGGTAAATTAATACCGGCCTCTGCCGCCACCGCCGCCGCCGAAGCCGCCTCTGCCGCCGCCGCCGCTTGTGCGGGGACGATCGGTCCGAGGCCGCGCTTCGTTGACCGTCAGGTTACGGCCCTTGACGTCTTTGCCGTTCAAGGCCGCGATGGCCTTGTCGGCTTCTTCCTTGTTCGGCATCTCGACGAAGCCGAAACCGCGGGACTCGCCTGAAAACTTGTCCTTGATGATGGCTGCACTGGAGACCGCGCCGAAGGCCTCGAAGGCCTCCTTGAGGTCCTGCTCAGTGGCCGTCCGGGAAATGTTTCCCACGTAGATGTTCATACACCTCTCCTTAATAAAAAAGCCCTTGCCCTAGACCCTAAACCTCTGGTTTAGGACCCGTCCCGCCGAAATAAAGGAGAGGAGTCTGTCCGACCGATACCGATGCGGGGCCCGCGCCCCTCTAGCCTTTATTCGAACCATTGACGGAACGGCCGCGCCGCCACGGGCGGCTCGCGCAGCCTTCCCTTATCCCTTGCCGGCCAATTCCCGGGAGCCCATCGCGAGAACACGCGCCGGAGGCGCCTGTCCCCGAATCGGCCCCCATCGGCCCTGTTCGGGATAAATAAAAAACCCGGCAACGACCTACTCTCCCACTCAGCTGCCCAAGCAGTACCATCGGCACAGGCGGGCTTAACTTCCGTGTTCGGAATGGGAACGGGTGTTTCCCCGCCGTTAGAGTCACCGGGATTTAATTCGAGTCATTGATGCCGGGAACACGGACCCGACGTCCATGCCCCCTGCGTTTTGAATAGCTTTTTTGTCTTGATAAACTTTATGGTCAAGCCTCACGGGCTATTAGTACTGGTTAGCTGAACGCATCACTGCGCTTACACATCCAGCCTATCAAACAGGTCGTCTACCTGTGCCCTTTAGCCCTTGCGGGAGGGAGATCTTATCTTGAGGCGTGCTTCCCGCTTATATGCTTTCAGCGGTTATCACTTCCGAACGTGGCTACCCAGCGCTGCGCCTGGCGGCACAACTGGTACACTAGAGGTTCGTTCACCCAGGTCCTTTCGTACTATGGGCAACCCCCCTCAAATCTCCTGCGCCTACCGTGGATAGGGACCGAACTGTCTCGCGACGTTCTAAACCCAGCTCACGTACCTCTTTAACCGGCGAACAGCCGGACCCTTGGGACCCGCTTCAGCCCCAGGATGAGATGAGCCGACATCGAGGTGCCAAACAGTCTCGTCGATGTGAGCTCTTGGAGACTATTAGCCTGTTATCCCCGGCGTACCTTTTATCCGTTGAGCGATGGCCCTTCCATACAGGACCACCGGATCACTAAGCCCTGGTTTCCCACCTGCTCGACCCGTCGGTCTCACAGTCAAGCTCCCTTATGCCTTTGCACTCTACGGTTGATTTCCAAACAACCTGAGGGAACCTTAGGGCGCCTCCGTTACATTTTAGGAGGCGACCGCCCCAGTCAAACTACCCGCCTAACACTGTTCCTCTCCCCGATAAGGGGAGGAGGTTAGAATCTCAGACCATGAAGAGTGGTATTTCACCGTTGGCTCCACACCGCCCAGAGGCGGCGCTTCAAAGCCTCCCACCTATCCTACGCATCATGGACCGAAATCCAATGCTAGGTTGCAGTTAAGGTGCCGGGGTCTTTCCGTCCAGCGGCAGGTAACCGGCGTCTTCACCGGTACCACAATTTCGCCGAGCCCCTCTTTGAGACAGCGCTCAAGTCGTTACGCCTTTCGTGCGGGTCGGAACTTACCCGACAAGGAATTTCGCTACCTTAGGACCGTTATAGTTACGGCCGCCGTTTACTGGGGCTTCGGTTCACAGCTTCGCCTTACGGCTAACCGCTCCCCTTAACCTTCCAGCACCGGGCAGGCGTCAGACCCTATACATCGATTTTATGTCTTTGCAGAGTCCTGTGTTTTTATTAAACAGTCGCTAGAGCCATTTCTCTGCGGCCTCCTCGGGCCTCCCAAACGTAAGCTTGGTACTACCCTACTAAGGCGCCCCTTTTTCCGAAGTTACGGGGCTAAATTGCCTAGTTCCTAAAAGAGGGCTCACTCGTGCGCCTTAGGATACTCTCCTTATCTACCTGTGTCGGTTTACGGTACGGTCACC
>CAVSEQ010000005.1:260000-1952102 GCA_963727095.1 Candidatus Aminicenantota bacterium
GCCTCAGCTGGGATCAATCTCTCCGATCACTCAAACGCAAGGTCAACGCCAGTTCGGCCCAGCCCCTGCTCGATGACGTCCGCTTCGTCGATTTCGAGTACGACGAGGAGCAAAACATCGTCCGCCTTCGTCTGTCACTCGATGGTCAAGGAGAAAACACATATGAAATCGTCATCTTCCCGAAGAATCCCGCCTTGGCCAGGACCGGGTGAGCGGCCGCATTCTTCACCTGAGCGCGGGGCGGTCAGCCTGGTCGTCGTTTTCCTGCTCTTCGTCTTCTCGGGGCTGGGGCTGAGCATGATCTATCTGTCGCAGGTCTATCTGAAGCTCAATGCGTACCGGAAATTTTCCTTCTTCCTCGACTACGCTTCGGAAAACGGAATCAAGCGCGGCCTGGCTGATGTCCGCGAATGGCTGCAGTCACGGGCCAGGCTCGCTTCGGCGACGGCCGCGGACATCGCGGCGATGCGGGCCTCGCCGAAGACAGCCTTCCCAATTCTCGTCGAGAATGCTTTGGGCGGCGGCTTTCCCCGCTCGCTTCAGGAATCGGACGAAGGCCTGAGCTGGGAAAGCCTCTCGACGTGCGGATTCGAGAGCGCGATGGATTGCGGGTCTTATCTCAGGATCGAAGCCGGACTGCGGATCGAGTCAAACGGCGCCATGACCGCGCTCCGCCCGAGGAGGGTGTCGAGCCTCGTCGGATCGCTCGGAATCGTGGCCGGCTACCTGCCGCTCGCGGCCGTTCCATTGCTTATCAACAAAGACATGTCGGAGGCCGAGAGGGCCCGGTTCCTGAAGGACAACGCCGTCTCGCTCGTGGCGAAAAAGGGCGAAGTCTTTCCGCCCCAGGCCGCGGCAACGGGCCAGAACGTCATCCCGAGAGACGCCAACCCGATTATCAGCAAGGCCCTCGATACCCAGATTTTCACGCCACAGGACCTCTCAAACTCGAGACTGAGGCAGATCCTGGCGCTTCCGGCCGGTGATGACCCTGTCCCCGATGGCGTTTATCTCATCAAAACCGACCTCGGGCTCGGCGGAATCTACGTCCAGGGTGACGTCGGGGAAATGATAACGGCCATCAACGGCGATGCTCAGGTCATTGTCTTCCGGATGGCGGCGGGCGAATGGCGGCTCGAGTTCAGCCCGGCCGGGAGCTGGACCAAATTCGCGGGACCGGCGGGCGTCTCTGAGTACGCCGTTGTGCCGCTCGGAATTATCATCGTCAGCGGCATGATCAACTCGCTCGGAGGCGGGGCGGTCAACCTGGACGGCAGCGTGGAGATGGTCAGAGACCGGGAAATTCCGTCCGTCCTGAGCGGCGTCAGCCTGACGATCGTCTCGTCGGACGAAGTCAAGCTGTCCTCCCACCTGATTCTTCAGGGCGTCAAGTGGCAGAACGGCGTTCCTTATATAAAGGAATCCCAGTCCCAGGTCGTCATTTTCACCCCGGGCCGTGATTTCCAGACGGGAGAAGATCGTGCGGGAGGGATCGTGATAGACGCCGGAGCGCCGGCGGATCTCAAGGTCCAGGCATCCCTTACGGCCGGAAAGGGCGGGGTCACGATAGAGGGGAGTGGAAAAGCGGTCGAACTCATGGGCTCGCTTCATACCGACGAGTATGCCGGGAACGGGAACGCGCTCAAGATCGTCTCCGACGACCGGATAGCCGCCGGCCGCTTTCCGACGGACTCGCCCTTGACGGCAACCCCGCAGCTTTCCGTGTATTCGCTCAAGGTCCTTTCGTGGCAGGAGTATTGATTGATTAAGGCTGACATGTGCGACGTTCAGGAAGCATTGGGCATGCCGCCGATGCGCGGAAAAACCGCCCGTGGCTTCACGCTGATTGAGGCGGTTGTCGCCGTCGCGTTGGCCGGGTTCATCATCCAAATCGGCGCATTTTCGTGGGGAAGACTCGAGGCGAAGTTCAGGCTCGAGGCCGGAGTCTGGGAAATTCACACATGCCTCAGCCAGGCGCGCTTCAAGGCGATTTGGAGCGGGACGCCGGTCAGGGTCCAATTGAGCGCATCGGGTTATGTCCTCGAATCGTATGACGATGCGGCCAAAGCCTGGCGGGCCGAAAAGTCTGCCGAGCTCGCAGGCGTCGAGATCCAGGCCAACAACACGCCGACGTTCCATCCGGAGGGCACCGTCTCCGACCTGGCGTCGATCATCGTCTCGAATGCGCGCGGGAGTTACAAGATCACAATCGCGATTTCAGGCAGGATAAAGGTGGCAAAAGCGGGCTGAGAACGGAGGCTTCTGACTTTGGCCGTGTGAACGATGCAGCGGTCAGTTGTGAAAGCGGTCTTCCGTGGCCTTCGTCGCGAACCCCGGGCTTTCATCGTAAAGGTTTTTCATCAGGGCGAAGACCGAAGTGGGAAGCGTATTCAAGAAAGCCACGCCGATTTCAAAGAAGTTGTCCCGCTCGTGCTTCTTTACCCACTTGACGACGGCGTCCACGCCGATCGTCTGCCGCGACTTCGCCAATTCGATGTGCATCCGGACCTCGGTCTCGACCGGCAGGGCTTCTGCACAGCGAATTCTGGCGCCGTCGAGGGAGATATCAAACGTGAAGGCTTCGAGTCCGACGGAATCATCGGCATCGTCCGGAGTCAATGCCGGTATGATGAGGGTTCTGTTCCATTGCTTGAAACGCCGTACTTGCCTTTTCTCCATGGCTCGATTCTCCATTCGGTCAAACGTGTCTATGACCGCGCCATTCTGCAAGATGGCGCGAACGGCGGCAATCGCCTTTAAGGGTGATTCGCCAGGTGAAATCGTCGGCAATCGGACAGGCGGAGTGGCGATGACGGTAGCCCGGACCCGTTCAGCGAAAGCGGCGGATGCGCCAGAGCTCCTTCAGCATGCGCCAGGAACCCCGCCCCATCCGGACCCGGCTCGGCTTTGAATCGCACCAGATGACTGGAATCTCCGCGACACGGTAGCCGAACTTCCGGGCCAGGACGAGGAGCTCCACATCGAAGCTGAAGCCGGCGGTTTTAAGGCGCCCGAAGAGGTCGAGCGCCGCGGCCCGCCGGAAGACCTTGAAGCCGCACTGCGTATCCAGGCAGCCCTTTATGACAAAGCGCCGGACGAGGCGATTGAAGAACTTGCCCATCGCCTCCCGCGTCGCCGCCTGCCGAACCCGGATGTCGCAGCCCGGAATCGCCCGGGAGCCGATGACGACGTCAAATCCTTCGTCCAGCCGCTTCAGGAATTTGTCCAACTCCTCGATTGGAGTCGAAAGATCCGCGTCCGAGAAGAGAATGATTTCGCCTGCCGAAGCCAGGACACCTTCCCTGACGGAATACCCCTTGCCGAGGTTCCTCGGCCGGCGCAGGACCCGGAACGGCACTCTCCCTTCGAGTGAGGCGCGCGCGGCCACGGCCGTCCGGTCCGTGCTTCCGTCATCCACGACGATGACCTCGGCGGCAAAGCTCTGCCGCTTGAGATACGCGCAGATCGCTCCGAGGCTTGGCCCGATCCGCTTTTCCTCGTTATAGGCCGGGATGACGATGGAGAGATAAATTGAACTTACGCTTTGATCGCTCATGGGCCGCCCTTGGCTTGGGCGCCATCCATTATATGGTAATGCGGGAAGGCAAGACAATCCGGCATTCAGAAGCCGGGACGCGAGGGGCTCAACGTCGCCGATAATTCCCCGGATGATTGCGCCGACATGAGATCGCGCCGTTGAAAAACCCCTGTGTGCGGGTATACAATCAAGCCTCATTGAAATGAATTCCGCACCAATCGGGAGGGACATCGTGAAAAAAGCGTCCGCATCCATCGTCGTCATCTCGTTCGTCATGGCTCTCGTCATAGCTTCCGTCCTGGCCGTCGGACCGGCGCGCCTGGCCGCTCAAGAGCCTTACAAGCTCCCGCCGAAGGACGTCGTCGCCATCGTCGATGCGGTGCCGACCCCGCGCGTGTCCATGAGCCCGGCCCGGGACACCATGACCCTCATCGAATACGAGGCGATGCCGACGATCGCCTATATCTCGCAGCCCATGCTGAGAATTGCCGGCATCCGCATCACCCCGCTCAATAACAGCCGCCAAGTCCTGAGCTTCTCGACCGGACTCAGCCTGGAGGACGTCAAGACAGGCGCAGTCCGTAAAATCGCGCTCCCCGGCGGCGTCAAGTTCACCTTCCTGTCGTGGTCTCCTGACGGCCGGTCCATGGCTTTCCTGCGCTACCTCGAGAACGGTGTTGAACTCTGGGCCGTGGACGTCGCGGCCGGAAGCGCCAAAGCCCTTCTCACTGGTCCGGTCGTCAATGCCGTCACGTCCGGATTCGCGTGGATGCCCGACGGCCACAGGCTCATCGTTCCGCTTATCCCCGACGGCCGCGGACAGGCGCCCCAGGCTCCTCGCGTTCCCATCGGGCCCAACGTCCAGCAGACCTCAGGCAAGGCGGCCAAGGTAGCGACATACGAGGATCTGCTCAAAACACCGTTCGACGAGCTTCAATTCGATTACTATGCCACGGCGCAACTCGCGGTCGTTGACATCGCGACGGGCGCCGTCCGCAAGATCGGCTCGCCCGGCATCTTTTCCGACATCTCGCCCTCGCCCGACATGAAAGACCTCCTCGTCGACCGCGTCAAGCGGCCGTATTCCTACTCCGTCCCCTATCCGGATTTCGCACACGCCTATGAAATCTGGGATCCGGACGGCGGCCTCATCAAAGTCCTGGCCGACCTTCCCCTGTCCGAGGAAGTGCCGATGAACGGCGTTCCGACCGGTCCGCGCAACGTCGATTGGATGGCGTTAAAGCCGGCGACGCTCGTTTGGGCAGAAGCCCTCGACGGCGGCAATCCGGAAAGGACCGTCCCATTCCGCGACCGGCTGATGATGCAGGCCGCGCCTTTCACGGCTTCTCCCGTCGAAGTCCTCAAGCTCACAGAGCGGGCCCAGGGACTGATGCCCCTCGCGACACCCGGCCAAACCTTCGCATCCGAGTATAACTGGAAAAAGCGGTGGCGCACGACCTGGCTCGTGGACCTCGACCATCCCGCGACGCCGCCCCGGAAGTTTTTCGACCTGAGTGTCCAGGACCAGTACAAGGACCCCGGCTATCCGGTCATGACCACCCTCAAAACCGGCGACCGGGTCGTCCTCCAGGACAAGGATTGGATCTATCTCAGCGGCGGCGGCGCGTCGCCCCAGGGCGATCACCCCTTCCTCGACCGCCTGAGCCTGAAAACGATGAAGAGCGAGCGGCTCTTCCAATGCGAAGACCCGGCCTATGAGACCTTCGTCGCCTTCGACGGCGCCTCGCGGGACGAGATCATCACATCGCACGAATCGAAGACGGAGCCGCCGAACTATTTCCTGTACAACCTCAAGACCAAGAAACACAAGGCCCTGACGTCATTCCCCGACCCGGCGCCCCAGCTCACGGCGGTCAAGAAGCAGCTCATCAAGTACAAGCGCGATGACGGCGTCGAGCTCTCCGGGACGCTGTACCTGCCGACCGACTACAAGCCGGGCACCCGGCTGCCGGCTGTCATCTGGGCCTACCCGCTCGAATACAGCGACGCCGGCACGGCCGGCCAGGTCCGCGGGTCGGCCAACCGGTTCACGTTCTACCGCGGCATCTCAGAGCTTTTCTTCGTCACCCAGGGCTACGCGGTCCTCGACAACGCCACCATGCCGGTCATCGGCGATCCCAAGACGATGAACGACACCTTCGTCAAACAGATCGTCGCCAATGCCGCGGCGGCCATCAAGAAGCTCGACGAGATGGGCGTCGGCGATCCCAAGCGCGTCGGGGTCGGCGGACACAGCTACGGGGCCTTCATGACGGCTAACCTATTGGCCCGCTGCGATTTATTCGCGGCCGGGATCGCCCGGAGCGGCGCCTACAACCGGACGCTGACACCCTTCGGTTTCCAAAGCGAACGCCGCACCCTGTGGGAGGCGCCTGAGGTCTACATCAACATGTCGCCCTTCATGCACGCCGACACGCTCAAGACGCCGATCCTTCTCATCCACGGCGAGGCCGACAACAACTCGGGCACGTTCCCCATCCAGTCGGAGCGCCTGTTTGCGGCCCTGAAAGGGCTGGGCGGGACGGCCCGGCTGGTCATGCTCCCTTACGAAAGCCACGGCTACTCGGCACGCGAGTCCGTTCTCGATGTCCTCGCCGAAATGTTCGATTGGTTCGACACGTACGTCAAAAATCGGAAGTAGCCGCGTTCGAAAAAAATGAAACACGCCGCCGATTTCCACAGTGTTTGTGCATAACCTTGTGGAAAAACACGGCCACGGAGTACCTAAAGACTTCAAAGACGTGTACTTCTATTAGATTGCACAAACAATGTGCAGCACAGCGTTATGGATGAGGAGTGAGCCATGGCCGGACGCGGAATTGTGCCAAGTGTTCGCGAGAGCGGGGGAAAAGTGAACCAAGCAGCGGATAATCACGGCCGGCGAGAAAGCGTCACGCTCCCCAGCGCGGCAAAAGAACCCGTGGACAGCAGCGCGGCCACTGTATTCGCGTCAAATAACCGTCGCTGCGCTGAAAACGCGGGTCGGGCGAGCGGCGGCGCGGTCGGGCGTGCTGCAAAAAGCAAGCTCGCGCGAACGACGATATGCATCGTGGTGCCTGCTGCCCTGATGTGCTTGATATTGCTCGGCACGGGGTCAGGCCGGGAGGCGGGACGGCCATCGGCGCCCGTCGTGGCGACGCCCCTGAAGATCCTGGTCTCGAATGACGACGGTATCGAAGCCCCGGGGATCGTTGCTTTGGCCGATGCCCTCCGAAAGATTGGAACGGTCACCGTCGCGGCGCCTATCAAAGACGAGAGCGGCGTGAGCCATGCCATGACCGGAAACAAGCTCGTCTCTGTCCGAGAAAGCGATCATGGAGGCCAGCGCTGGTTCGCCATCGATGCCCTTCCTGCAACGTGCGTGAGGATGGCCATCGAAACTCTGATGCCCGAAAAGCCGGACATCGTCGTCGCCGGGATCAACAAGGGCGAGAACACGGGTGTCGTGGCATTTTACTCGGCCACGGTGGCCTGCGCCCGAGAGGCTTCCTTCTTGGGAATCCCGGCCGTCGCCGTGCATCTCCAACGGAGCGATGCCATGAATTATGCTCTCGCCGCGGAATTCACCGCCGCCTTGGTCCGCGCGCTCGCATCGAAGAGCCTCACGAAGGGCCTTTTCCTTAACGTCAATATACCCGCCCAACCCAAGGACAAGATCAGAGGCGTCATGGTGACCCCGCAGGATATGAGGCCGGCCGCCGAAATCTACGAGAAACGAGAAACCCGCGACGGCCGAGCGTTCTACTGGGCGACGTACAAACCTCTCGATTCGGACGGCAAGAAAACCGACGTCTGGGCCGTACGCGGCGGCTATATCTCGATCACGCCCATGACGGGCAACCAGACCGCGGCATCGGCCGCCGCCGGCCTCCGTGGCCTCGAGAAACTCGTCTGGTAACCCAGGCATCGCCTCTTCTCGGCCGGCATCTTTCAACCGAGGACCACCCATGCTACAATGATAGCGCCCCCCGAAGTAAGCAAAAGGAGGTTCGTCATGAAGTTGCGATGCCCGCCCTTTAGAATAGGATTGGCTGCGGCGGCTCTGATCCTTGTCCTCGGTCCTTCGGTTTCCATGTCCGCTTTCCCTCAGCAAGTGATCGACCTCCAACACCCGGAGCCTCCGTTCGCTACGATCGTGACGGTCAGTCCTTTCGCCTACGTCTGCATCACTCATCAGGGCCCTTATACGGATATACCGAACTTGGCCCAAGCGTTGATGACGGCCACGCAAAGCCAGAGAATCTACCCGCAGGGGCCGATGATTGTCGTTTACTATAACAGTCCGGAAATGGCCAAACCAGAAGATCTCACCTGGGAGGTCGGCTTTCCCGTTACGTCACAGGCCATGCCGGATGATCCATTGATCAAAAAGGTATGGGACTATGGCACCGTGGCCCGCGCGATTTATGTCGGGCCTTACGAAAATATTGGAACGACGATCAACCGGCTGTTCGCTTGGATCGCCAAGAGCGATTACGTCCCCGAGGGGCCGATGCTCGAGCGCTACTTGGACCTGAACCCCACCGATGTCGACCCCGCAAAGCGCCGTACGGAGATCTGGATAGCGGTCAAGGCCAAATCAACCCCTCGAGTCCCCGGCATGAATGCCGGGGCTTGTTCGGGGTTAACCCTGAGCCTCGCTTCTTGTCCCCGCCCTGAAGCTCCACGAGCTTAGGTCCGAGGGATCCAACTTTTGCAGGCTTTGGAGCGCCTGTCCCCGAAGCGGGGGTTCGCTATTCCTCCGTCCCGCGAAGGGGATTGAAAGGCGGGGCTTAGCGTCGGCGAACGGGTAAAGTTCCCGCGACTTTGTCGGCGCGGTCCATTCGGCGACGGGGATCTTTGCTTGTGTGCCCGCCAAAGCGTTTCACTTCTGGAACTTGTACCCCGACCACGGCACCGTGATCAGGTGCGCGGGGTTGGCCGGGTCGTCCTCGATCTTCCGCCTCAGGTTGTGCATGAACGTATCGATCGTGCGGGTCGTCGGAAACCGTTCGTAATCCCAAACCTCGCTGAGGATGATCTCTCTCGACACCACTTCTCCCTCACGGCTGATGAGCAGCTTCAGCAGGTCGAATTCCTTAGCCGTCAAGTGGAGGACCCGGCTGCCCTTTGACGCGGTCATCTTTTTGAAGCTGAGGCTGACGTCGCCGAAGGCGGCTTCCTCGAGGTCGCGAGGCTCGGGCCGGCCCCGTCTCAGCACGGCATGAATCCGCGCCAAAAGCTCATTCATGCTGAACGGCTTGGTGACATAATCGTCGGCGCCGACCTCCAGCCCGAGCACCTTATCGATCTCTTCCTTCTTCTGCCCGGTGAGCATAATGACCGGCGTATTGAGGCCCGCTTCTCTGAGCTTGCGTGTGAGCTCGATGCCGCTGAGCGAGGGCATGACAAGATCCAGGATGATCAGGTCGAACGCCCCCTGTGAAGCCTTCTGAAGGCCCTCTCTCCCATCGACGGCTTCAACCGCCTTGTAGCCTTCGGCGGAGAGGGCCGCGACGAGAGATTCGCGTAAAACAGCATCATCATCGACGATCAGGATCTTTTTCATCGTTCCCGCCTTTCGGAAAAATCAGACTGAAAATGCTGCCGCGGCCCGGCTCGCTTTGGAGGCCGATGCGCCCGCCGTGGGCGTCCATGATGTGCTTGACGATCTTGAGTCCCAACCCGACGCCCTTCGGATCGACCTCGGCCGCCCGAGCCGACCGGAAAAACGCGTCGAAAATCTTCTCCCGGTCACCGGGTTCGATGCCGATGCCGCGGTCGCTGACCTGGATTTCAACCACGCCGTTTCGGTCGAGGAGCCCGACGGCCACGTCACCGCGTCCCCGGCTGTACTTGATGGCATTGTCCACGAGATTCAGCAACGCTTCCCGCAGCGCGTCCGGGTCCGCGGTGATCACTATGGGCATCTCGGGCATGTCGGCCGTGATAGAGATGCCGTCGGCCGAGGCGGCAGGCGTCGCGAGCTCGACCACTTGCTTGATCAGTGGCTGGACGGCGGTCCTCTGCATACTGTAGGTCATCATCCCCCGCTCGATTTTGCCGAAGTCGAGCACGTTCCGGAGGAACCGAGACAGCCTTCCGCACTCTCCGGACATGAGTTCAAGGAGCCTCTCCCGTTTGGCTGCGTCCCGCACCCGGCCCGACCGCAGCAGCTCCGACAGCGTTTGAAGGGAGCTCATGGGCGTCCTCAGTTCGTGGGAGACCGACGTAATGAATTCGGTTTTCAGCCGGTTCAGCTCGTCCGCCTTCTCGCGCGAGGCACGCTCATAGATGACCTCTTCCTGGAGCCTCATCCGTTGCAGCCCCGAGGCGAGTTCGGCCGCCAACGCTCCGACGAGGTCGATATCGTCACGGCTGAATCTCGTGCCCGCTTTCTTCGGACCGAGCGCGATGGCGCCGGAGAGCTCAGGCCGGCCGAAAGGAATCGGCACAAGCACATCGAATCTCAGCTCATCGAGGAGGCCCTGCTTCGCGAAGTCCAGGCCCTCGCGCGTGTTCACAGCGGTTTCTTTGGCAAAGGTTGTCGGGCCCGGTCCGGCCGCGGCCGCTTCTCCTCCTCCCGGGGCGGTCGAGCCCGCGGCTCCAAGCGCCATGATGGCCCGCGCGGTAAGGTCGTCCATCCCGGAAAAATGCGTGATCTGCGGAATATCGGAATCCCCTTCGTAGACAAGGATGCCGAGCCGCTCGACAGGCAGGACGTCCGCCTCCGCTTCTCTGAACATTAAAAGCAGATGTTCCGGGGTCAAAAACTTTTTGGCTTTGAGGTTGAAGGCCATGACCGCTTTTCCGTAATCGTAGGACCGGCGGAAAAAGGTCCTGTCGACGAGGAGCTGGATGCGCTTGCGCCCCGGATTGAACGCGACGGCGGCCAACACGGCGGCGCCCAAAGATATCCAACTCCCGCGAACGGAAGCGGGACCGGCGAACACCCGGCTCAGAACTTCGACCGAAGCGAGATAAACGCCCACCACGAGAATCGTCAACAACGAATAGACGAGGCTGCGGTTGATGACCAGATTGATATTCATCAGCC
The DNA here is from genome assembly GCA_963727095.1 of Candidatus Aminicenantota bacterium. Lineage (GTDB taxonomy): Bacteria > Acidobacteriota > Aminicenantia > Aminicenantales > Saccharicenantaceae > CAVSEQ01. The sequence goes on from CAVSEQ010000005.1 coordinate 270,596, forward strand.
TGTACTTCAGGATGGCGATGGCAACGGACACCGGGATGACGAAGAAGAACAGGCTGGAGTAGTCCTCAGAAATGATCTCCGTACCGCCCAACGCCTGAGGAATCTGATAAAGGAGCAGGAAAGCGGAGAGCCCGACGCCGAGGCCGAAGAAAATCCATTTGATCTGGGCCCTCACTTCGTCCGATACCGAGGCACGGTAGGCGCCGACGAGCTCGACGACTGCAGCCAGGATGACGAGGATAACGTACCAGCGGAAGGCGGGAAACCAGCGCTGCACGGTTTGGAACGTCGGATAGGACGGCCGCAACTGAGAATAGAGGAACGCGTAAGTGAACAGCCCTCCGATCGTGATGGCGACGACATCGACAAGGACGAAGCGGAGCCGCGACTTCAACCGAAGCGGCGAAAACGTCCTCGCAAAACGCCATAGAATCGCGGGCGCGAAGGGATAGGCGAATTCGAACAGGACACCGGGAACGAGGGGAAGGACGGACCCGCCGACGGAGTAGAGATCGCCGCTGATGACGACCGCTGATCCGAAGGCCAGGCTCAGCCAATAGTAGAGCCGGGCGGCGGGGTCGGCGGACCTCAACGCGAAAACCCCGAACCCGATGATGAACACGAACCCGCCGATGGCCAGAAAAAGCGCCGGGGAAACGGAATAGTAAGGCACCAGGGTTGTCCGGACTGTTTCGGAGCCGGCCTTGGTTTGAATTTCGTAGGTTGCGGGATCGCCGATCTTTTTCCGACTGAGAAGGAAATCGATATCATTAGGCGTCGAAACGGGGTTGCCGTCGACGGTTAGGACCGCGCGAGGATCGATCTTGTCCGAGACGAGCGGCCGGCTATCGAGTCCCGGAATTGCGGGCCGGGTGTGCATGTTGATAAACCCGACAACACTCAGAAAGACGGTTGCCAGTCCCGCCAGAATCGAGAGAAGGAACGGAACCCTTCTCATGCCCACCTCAACTTTCCCGCGCCATGAATATATATCAATGACAAGCGGCAATGCAAGCTGACGCAAACCGACCGACGGGCAGTGGCTCGTTCGAGTTCCTTGCGGTCCGCATTGGCCTGGTGTCGCGCCTGACGGCGTCGCACGGTCCCGGCCCCGCGGCGATATTCGTTTACTGGAGCCCGACCTCGGCCTTGATTTTGGCGACGTTCACGCCGTGGATGAAATCCGGGATATTGGCGTAGTGCTTATGAAATCCGAACGCACCCAAGGTCATCTCGGCGACGGCGTCGTCCTTCGTCCAGTCCTCGAAAACGATGCGGTACATCGCCGCCACGAGCCCCGTCCGGTCGGCGCCATATTGGCAGTGAATAAGGACAGGTTTTCGGGCGTCCTTGATCGCCCTCAGAGCTTTGACGACGTCCTCAGTCCCGAAACCGGCCGCCGTCATCGGAACCTCGATAAGGGTGAAACCCATCCCCTTGATCAAGTCGGCATCCGTGTGACCGGCCCTGAGGTCGATGATCGTCTGGATTCCCATTTTCCGGATTTCCTCGAATCCGGCTCGCGTCGGCTGCTCCGAGCGGTAGACATCGCCGTCGAGTTTGTACCAATTCTCGAGCGTTCTTGAGACGACAGGCTGGGCCCACTTTTCGGGTCGTGCGGCGGGCTTTGATACGCCGCATCCCGCGGCAAAAAGAGCAAACAGAATGGCGAGGCCGGGAACAATCCGTCTCGACCATCGCCTCGTCACGAATTCTCTCATGGGCAATTCGATTATACGAGGCCCGGTCGCGAGAAGTCCAGGGACGCGTCAAGTCCAAAATTACTTTCAAACATTTCCCAGCAAGGAGCGCAGGGGCGCTTCTCGGAGGAAGGCGTGAGAAGGCCGAGCGGGCACGGGCCCTCTTCCTCCGGGAAGAGGGGAGCGAGGCCGGAACTCGAGCGGGTTTGACTCGCCGGGGCAAACCCGCGACCTGACGTCTCTCGGAGAATGCCCCGCAGCTCTCGCCGCTCAGCTTGATGCGGTTCGAAAAGCATGGTAACCTGAAGGCGTCTTAGCGCAGCAAAGGAGGAGGACCAATGCCCCGCAATTCCCTCTATCGTCCTAACATCATCACCATCGAGCGTCATATCCTGGAGGAACAAACCTTCCACCCCGAGGCCACCGGGGCCTTGACCAACCTGCTTTACGATATCGCTCTGGCGGGAAAAGTCATCGCCAGCCGGACGACACGCGCCGGCCTGGCCGAGATCCTGGGCCGCACCGGCACAGTCAACGTCCAAGGCGAACAGGTGATGAAGCTCGACCGCTTCGCCGACATCACCATTTGCCGGCTGACCGATCACACGGGCCGGCTGGCCGGAATGGCCTCGGAGGAAAACGCCGACGTCGTCCAGATTCCGCACAAGTACCCCAAGGGCCATTATCTGCTTCTCTACGACCCGCTCGACGGCTCCTCGAATGTGGACTTCAACATGCCCATCGGCACGATCTTCGCGATCCACAAACGCACCGCTGAGGACGGGCCGGTGACGCTTCAAGAGTTTCTGCAGCCCGGCCGCAACCTCGTCGCCGGCGGCTACATCTCGTACGGCACGAGCACGATGCTTGTCTACACCACCGGCCGCGGAGTCAATGGATTCACGCTGGACCCGGCGGTCGGCGAGTTTCTCCTCTCCCACCCGAACATCCGAATCCCCTCGCCGCCCAAGTATTTCAGCGTGAACCTCGGCTACCAGACGTACTGGAGCCGCGGCGTGCAGCGCTACACGGAGTTCCTGCAGGGGCATGAAGGCGGAACCAAGGGCCTATCGCTGAGGTACGTCGGGACGCTCGTCTCAGATTTCCACCGCAATCTGCTGGCCGGAGGCGTCTTTTATTATCCGGCCGACACAAAGGATCCGGACCAGCCGACCGGAAAGCTGCGCCTCCTCTATGAGGCCGCGCCGCTGGCCTTTGTGGCGGAGCAGGCGGGAGGATACGGCTCAAACGGCTGCGGATCGATCCTCGATATCCAGCCCGAGTCCCTTCACCAGCGCACGCCGTTCTACGTCGGCAGCAAGGAGCTTGTCGAGAGGGTCGAAGAGCTCATCCGCGAGCACGACGGACCCGCGCCGGTTTGACAGGCCGGCGCGCAGAACCACACCGGCTAAGCCCGATCCATCGGCTCCCGTTCCCGCGGTGCTTCTCTACTTCTTATCGGGACCGGGACTTTTGAGCATTTCGAGCTTTCTCTGCATGGGAGCTTTGGCTGTAGCGGGAGCGAGCTCGACCGCTTTTTCCGCTGCTTTAACAGCCTCGGCCTTGTTATTCATCTTCGCGTGGACATCGCTCAACGTGGACCAATAGTAATAGGCCTTGGGCTGGAGCTCGACGGTCTTCTGCGCAGCGGCCAAGGCGCTTTCGAGATTCTTGCCCTGCCGCATCCAGAACGAAGCGTAGCCGTTAATGTCCTGATCGGCCTTGTCGGCTGTACTCTTTTCGAGCCAGGCCGGTCCGTAGATGCCTAATGCCTTGGCCTCGTCACCCGCCTTGAGATACACGCCGGCGACCGATCGGAAGAAGTACGGATCTCCGCCGGGTTGAAGCTTCAAGGCCGTCTCGGCCATAGCCTCGGCGCTCTCCAGATTCTCTTTCCTATCGGCCCAATAATTGGCATACGTGAGCAGGCTGTAGGCCAGGTTTTCCACCTGGCTGTCCATGAAACCCTTCCCATAGGCTTGGGCGGCCTTGGCCTTATCGCCGGCCAGGTCATAGGCCTGGGCGATCAGCTGGTTGAAACGCGGTTGGGGATTCGACACCGTCAGCGCCCAAAGCCGGCCGGCAAGTTCATCGGCTTTATCGGCCGGTCCCTTATCACGAAGAACCCTGGCCAGCCACAGAGACACGGCCTCCGCGTCACCGGGGAAGCGGGCGGTGAACTCCGCGAAATATGCCTCGGCATCCTCTTTGGCCGCCCGGCTGATGTAATAGGACGCCATTTGCCTATAGGCCGTCCGGACAAGCGGGCTTTTCGGATAATCGGAGATGAACGCTTTGATCAAGGCCGGGTCCGGCTTGGCGCCCGTGAAGCCGGCCGCCGCAATTTCGAACCGCGCGAAATCCGTGCAGGGGGCCGTGATGTGCGTATCGTCTTCGTCGGTAAAGGATCCGGCCTTGCCTTCGGGGTCGAGCGCGACGACCTCGTTATACTTTTCCTGCGCTTTGGCCGTATCGTTGCGCTCGCTCCATTTCAGGCCGAGCCGGAATACGACGCCCACGTCCTTGGGATTCGCGGCGTAGGCGGTCTGGAGCGCCTTGAAGGTATTCTCGCCCCTTAGGATCTTCTCCAGGTGCGTCTGAAAGTTCTCGGCCGGCGGACTATAGCCGACGAACCAATCGACCTCCGAGCCGTCGCCGTCCACGACGAGGGTGGTCGGAGTCCCTCGGATGCCGAACCGCTTGAACGTTTCGGCCCCGATCGTCTCGCCATTGTCGGCGAGGAAGAGAACGAAATTCTTATCGAGGAAGGGATGAAACTTGGCGTTGTGGTAAAACTGCTGACCCAGCAGTCTGCAGCTGCTTCAGCCACCGCTGTAGAAATCGACGAGGACGAGCTTGTTCTCGCTTTTGGCTTTGGCCACGGCCTGGTCGAGGGAGCCCTTGAACCAGTTCTGGGCCGAAGCCGCGGAGGCGAGAACGAGAAGGAATGAAACGGCAAAAACTTTTTTCATCGCGGCCTCCTGATCAAACTATAACAACGACGCCGCCGGACGTCAACTATCCTTGGGGACACGGACCTAGGTACATGTCCCCGAGGACTGCGTGTGCACATCCTCTCTATAGACGCCTTACACGTGCAAAACGTTAACTTCAGCGTTTATGTTTCCCGCCGGGAAACTGGAGCGGCGGCGCAGAGAAGGACCGAAACTGGGCTCATTTTATCGAATCGGCAAAGGGATCGGCAAATCAAGGGGCAAATTCAGCAGCCTCTTTATTTTCATCACGTCGACGTTCTTGATAAAGGCCGGGATGTTCGGATACCAAAAATTGTGAAACCCGAATCCGCCGTTAACGAGCTCATCGAGGGCGTCTTGCTTGGGCCAGCCCTCGAAAATGATGCGGTACATGGCCACGACGACTCCCGCCCGATCGGACCCAAGCTGGCAGTGGATCAGCATGGGTTTCGGGGCGGACTGGATTGCCCGCAGGGCCTTCACGATGTCTTCTTCCTTGAAACCGACGGCGGTCATCGGGACTTCCACGACAAGAAACCCCAATCCGCTGACCAGCGCCGTGTCGGAATGCGCGCTCCTCAGGTTAAGGATCGTCCTAATCCCTTTCTTGGCGACCTCCTCAAAGCCTTTCCGATCCGGCTGGCTCGAGCGGTAGACGTTCTCGTCCACTTGGTACCAGTTCTTCAGATACTGCGACGCGACCGGCCGAGCCCACGTGTCGGGGCGCTTCCCCGACTGGCAGATCCCGCCCGCGACGGCAAGGAACCCCACGGCGATGCCGAATGCGATTTTCTTCCGAATCTGTTTGGTCACAAGACCTCCCACAACCTAATATTATACGCCTCCGGCGAGGACCCGTCGAATACGCCTCTGTTGGGGCTCAGGTAAGTCACTTGCGCAAGCGCCAGGTGCCTAAGAGGTGAGCGCCCGAATCCGGCCGCGCCAGAATCGTCTCAGCGGTCCCCTTCATTTCAGCGGGGCCGGGGCAAACGCCACGGAAAGAAATCTTGAGGTTGCTGACACCGGGAGACTTGGGATCGGAAAACGTAAGCTCACGCTCATCGACACGGAGGTCCGCGAGTTCGAGCGACTCGTTCGCGAAGTCCTTGGAATGATACTTGATTTCGAGGCGCCCGCTCCACTTCGCCGCAGACGAGCGAAGAACGAGCGTCATCTCGACCGGACCGACGGGATAGAACAAAATCTCGCCCGTCCATGCGCCTTCGAGCTCAGCGCGGGACAGCATCGTTCCGGCAGGAATGACGGCCGCCGGCGCGGAAACCGGGGCGACGTCGAGGGTGCCGCCTTTCTCCGACAGGTGCCGCCACGTATCCCAGACTGCGGATTGAATGGCCCTCGCCTGGCCGGGAGGCACGTCCACAAGCACCACGGTTTTCCCGGGCTCGACTTTTTCCGAGTCAAGATTGACCGCACGGCCCTCGACGCGCCCCGGCAATCCCATCGGGTCGCGCTTGAACAGGGCCGCATAAAGCGTGCACGCCGCAAGATAGCTTCCCGCCGCAGAGGGGTGCGAGCCGTCACGGTAGAAAAGCTCGATCGCGGGCTCCCGTTCGCGCACGAGCCCCCACGCAATGCCGACCGGGGCGACGACCGCCTTGCCTTCCCGTGCGGCGGTCATGTACGCATAGTTGAGGGCGGCCTGATCTTCGGGTGTCGCTTTCCGCGCCCACGTAAGGTAGAAAACGGGAGTTGCCCCCGCCTCGCGGATCGCCGCAACCCATTTCTCGGCGTAGGGCTTGAAGACCTCGTCGCTCGTCACTCGGGGCTTGCCCTCGAAATAGTCGTTCACGCCGAGCGTGCTCTGGTCCTGCAGAACGACGAAATCCCAGCGGCCGTCCCGCAGGGCTTTGCGGGCTTCGCCCTTTTCCCAATGGTCCTTGAGCCGCCACCCTCCCGGGGCGTCCATGCGTGTTTCAACCTTGCCCCGGCCGCCCGCCCGTGCCAAGCGGGCGAAGATCTCCGGCAGGTTGTTGAAATACGTATAGCTGTTGCCGATGAACAGCACCCGCGTCGTGCGGCCGCCGTGGTGGATTTTCGGAATAATCACGAAGACCGCGGCGGCCAGGATGGCAACAACGACAACCGCGAACGCAATTCGCTTGAGTTTTGTCTTCATGGCGCCTCTCCGCTGTTTCGCTGTTCCCGCGCGAATGCGTCGATAAAAGTTCTCGGTTTAGCCTTTGGGACCGCGGCAGGCCTTGACGCAGACGCCGCAGATGAATTGGCTGACGAACTTCTGACGCTGGAAATCCTTGAGTTTCTCGTAGCAGGCGATGTGGTCGAAATCCTCGCGCTTATCTTTGATCGCCCCGGCCGGACAGACGCTGACACAGGCGCGGCATGTGCCGCACCCGTTGGCGAGCGGCGCATCGGCATCGAGCGGCAAATCCGTGAGCACCGTAACGAGGCGGAAGCGGGCGCCGAACATCTCATTGACGAGGAGGTTATTCCGCCCGAACCAGCCGACACCCGCGGCGACGCCGACGTGCTTGTGAGAGAGATGGGCCGTTTGCTTCTGCCAGTCGATAATTTGGGAAGCCGCGATCGGCAGCGCCGCGCCGCCCATTCTCTGGATCCGGTCGGCGAGCAGGAGCGCACCGCGGTCGAGGAAAGCGTTGACCTGGCGGTAGTGGTGGAAATAGAGCGGGGTGGGATGATCGGCGATATCGTCGAGGACGGAGTCGTTAAGCCGTTTCCCGAGCGAAAGCGCGCGGTCGAACCTGTCCCGGGTCTTCGGCGACAGGTCGAAGCTTTCACGCAAGCCGGCGACGCCGGCGACACCGAACAGGTCAAAGCCGAGATCGAGCGCCGCCGCCTTCAATTCCTGATAATTGGCCGTCTTATCCATTTCTCGTCCGATCCGTCCGCGCCGTCATTGTATCGGCGGCACTGCGGGCTGTCAATTTGCCAAGAAGGGGCCAGGTCTACTTTCTGCCACTTTTTAGCAGAAAGTAGACCTGGCCCCTTCTTATTCAGCGCCTTGACCGCGGGAGCTTGCTGGGGATAATCTTGGACCATGATCGATCCCCACCTTCTCCTTCATCGGCCAAGCGCTCCGCGGGCGTTCGCACCGAAAAAGCGCCCGTTCTTCATCGTTTTGTCATTGTTCGTGCCGGCACTGGCGCTCGCCATGCTCGCCTTGCCCGCACGCGGCCAGGCGAAGCCCGCGAAGCTCTTTCCCACAGACCTCCGCGGGAAGGAATGGGTGCGCTTCGAGGCCGCAGGCTATCCGGCGCCTGTGTGCGGCGTCATCTTCCGGCTGGCCGACACCGTCACCTGCGGCATGGCGCTCGGAGGCGTCGATACCGGATGTCTCGACCTCGAAACCTCGGGACTCCTCGGTTATTGCACGATTTTCAACACGCATGTGCCGCGGCGCGGACCGCTCAATCTTCCCATCCTCGGCTTGAGCACCGGCGGGACGACCTGGGTCCTCTGCGACAAACGGCCGAAGAAAGGCGAGGGATGGTTCCAGGACGGGAACAACGGCAAGCCCGTGTTGCCCGTGTTCTCCGATCTCAAACTCGACGGAGTCAAAACGGCGCGGCAGATCCATTATTGGGGACACTACCCGGTCGCGGATCTCGAATTCGAAACGGACGCTCCCATCAGCGTCGGGCTGCGCGCCTGGTCGCCGTTCCTGCCCGGAGACGTCTTGCGTTCGATGATCCCGGCGATCGTTTTCGAAGTGCATTTGCGGAACATCACATCATCGCCGCAGAAAGGGACGATCGCCTTCTCGTTCCCGGGACCGGACCCCAAAGAGGCGGGGACGGCGGCTTTTCAGCGGCAATCGCTCGACCGTGGGCTGAACGGGGTTTCCATCGGCGCCCCCCTCGCGTCTTACGCTTTGGGAGCGCTCGGGAATGAACGCGCCCGTTTCGGCGGGGAGCTGGGAGCGAACGGCGCGGCCTGGGCCAAGATCGCAACGGCGCTGCCGCAGCCCGCGCCCGGTGCTCCGGGTTCCTCGGCGGCCGTGGATTTCGACCTTCCCGCACAGGCCGAAAAAACCGTGCGCTTTGTCCTCGCCTGGTCCGCCCCGACCTGGAACAGCGTCGGCTACAATTGGGCGACAAAAGTTGTCAACGGACTGGGTGAGGTCGATAAAACGACGGCGCCCCGCACCTTCACGCACATGTATGCAAAGCACTATCCCGAGGCCGCCCGGACCGCGGAAATGGTGGCCGGGGACTATCGACGGCTGCTCGAACGCATCATCGCCTGGCAGCAGGTGATCTACTCCGAGGAGGCTCTCCCCGTTTGGCTCAGGGATTCCCTCATCAATATTCTCTACATCATCACTGAAGATGGATACTGGGGTCAGAAGAAGCCGCCGGTGCCGGACTGGGTTCGCGAAGAGGACGGCATCTGGGGGATGAACGAGTGCCCGCGCTCCTGCCCCCAGGTCGAGTGCCTGCCCTGCAGCTTCTACGGGAGCCTGGCCCTCACTTACCTCTTTCCTGAACTGCAGCTTTCGACGATGCGCGCCTATAAAGGCTATCAGTTTCCGGACGGTATGCCGACCTGGGTCTTCGGCGGATGCACGACCGGCAGCCCCTACCTCGACCTCGCTTATCCCGCCAAAGGCTATCAGTGGGCCACGAACGGCATCAGCCTGGCCGCGATCGTCGACAGATTCTTGATGTGCCGGGACGACGCCAAAAAATCGCTCACCAAAGAGTTCTACCCGATGCTCAAAAAGTGCATGACCTGGACGGTCGACCTGAGGCAAACGCCGGCTTACTCGCTCGGGGAGCGGATCATCGCCATGCCGGCGCCCGGAAGCGGCGAAAGCATCGGTTTTCCGACCGAATGGTTCGAGGCGGCCAAGCCCGGCTGGGCGGGGATGACGGCGCATGTCGCAGGCCTCCGTCTCGCCCAGCTGCGCATCACTGAGCGCCTGGCCCAATCGGTCGGCGACGAGCAATTCGCGAGGCAGTGCGGGGAATGGCTCAAGGCCGGGGCCGACGCCATGGAAAAGAGGCTCTGGGACGAGCGGGGGTACTACCTCAATTACTATGATCCCTACGAAGGCGCGAAGTCGGAATATGTCTTCGGCTATCAACTCGATGGCAAGTGGATCACCGATTTTCACGGCCTGCCGAGCGCCCTTCGGGAAGACCGGGTGAAGACCGTCCTCGCGACGATCAAGCGATGTAACGTCGCGATCACGAAATACGGAGCCGTGAACTACGCGAATCCCGATGGAACTCCCCGGGCGGCGGCCGACGGCAAGTCATGGGACTACGGCCAGTACGGCTTCTTCCCGGTCGAAGCGCTGATGCTGGCCATGACCTACATGTACAACGGCCAGCAGGAATTCGGAGAGGAGCTGGCCTACAGGGTTTGGCACAACCTGGTCTGCCGGCAGGGGTACGCGTGGGACGCACCGAACATCATGCGCGGCGACACGGACTCGGGCGAGCGCTCGTTCGGACAGGATTACGTTCAGAACATGATCCTCTGGTCGCTTCCAGCGGTGGTCGGGGGGAAGGATCTCGGCGCACCTGTCAAGCCGGGCGGCCTCGTGGACAGGATCCTCCGTGCCGCGAGGAAGTAACAGGCCGGACCCCGCGAACGGACAAAACGCCCAGCCTAAAGGCGATCCGCGTCGTGCTCAGTACATCTCGTGTTCGGCGTGCCTCGCGCTCAGCGCGGCTCGCATTCAGTACTCCACGTGCTCAGCACTCCTCGCGCTCAGCGGGTGAAACAGAAATAATCGTAAACGGTTTTCGCGATAAGGGCGATGGTGTCCTCGGTATGGTCGGAGTTGGTGTCCCGGCTCAAGATGCTGAGGGCGACGTGGCCGGCCCCGCCCGGCAGATAGATGATGCCGCAGTCGTTGATCGTCCCACCGATCGTGCCCGTTTTATGGGCAACCTCCGTATCGGGCGGCAGCAAACCGCGGATCCGCTTGAGGCCGGTCTGGCACCCGCGCATCGTCTTGAGGATGAAGTCGCAGCTCGCCGGGTCGAGGATTTCCTTCTTGAAGATCTTTTCGAGCAGCGTGTTCATCGCGAGAGGAGCGGCCTGGTCGGCCATCTTCTCCGGGAATATTTTCCCCGCCTGCCGGATACGCTCCGGATTCTCGCGGCCTGTTTTCCGGTAGATTTCCGTGAGTTCGTCTTTTGTGAGGTTCCTGTACTTTGCCCCATCCATCAAATAGTAGTCGAGAAGAAGCTCTTTAAGCGTCCGGCTGACGGTGATTTTCTCGATGCCGTAGGAGCGCAGGCGCTTGTTGACCGCGGGGATCGAGACTTTGTTGAGGAGGATGTCGGTCGCGGTGTTGTCGCTCAGCCACATCATCATATTGATGAGGTTCTCGACGGACAGCGCGACGCCGGGAGCTTTCAGGTCGGAGAGGAGGCTTCCGTCGAGGAACTGGTCGCTCGCGCCGAGTCTGATTTCGTCGTTCAGGCCGAACTTGCCTTCCTTGATCTCGGCCATGACCTCGACCAGGATGGGGAGCTTGAAGACGCTGGCCATCGGGAAAAGGCCCTCACCGTTCTTGGCCCACCCCTCCCCTGATTCAAGATGCTTCACGGCCACGCCGATCATCCCGTCCGAGCTTTTGATAATCCCCTCGATCTGCTCAGCCAGGCGATTGATGCGCGTCTCCGCGGCTGTCGCACCGGCCGCGGGGGCGGACGTCTGGCCCTGGGCCCGGCCGAAAGGAAATGCCGCAAGAGCCAGGAAAAGCGCCGAGAAAGCAAGTCCCGAAAAAGCGGGCGTCCTATAGTGATGAACGATTTTTCTCATGTCGGCCTCCTTTCGAGCCATATTCATTATGAAGCACGAGCGGCCGCGAGTTCAAGCAAATCCGAAGAATGCTTCGGCCGAAGTTGACTCCCCTTCCCCGATAAGGTATATGAATTCGCAAGGAGCCGCCCATGATCGAACGAACGCTGGCCATCATCAAGCCCGACGCCGTCAAAAAGAAAATCGTCGGCAAGATCGTCACTCGGATCGAGGACGAAGGCTTCAAGATTCAGTTCCTCAGGATGGCCTGCCTGAACCTCGGCGAGGCCAAGGGATTCTACGCCGTCCACAAGGAGAAACCCTTCTTCGCCAGCCTGACGGAATTCATGTCCTCCGGTCCGGTCGTCCTGATGGTTCTCGAGAGCGAAAACGCCATCGCCCGCTGGCGAGACGTCATGGGCGCCACCGATCCGGCCTTGGCCAAACCGGGCACGATCCGGCGCTTGTACGGATTTTCCATCGAGCGCAACGCCGTCCACGGCTCGGACGCGCCAGAGACGGCCGAATGGGAAACAAACTTTTTCTTTAAGAGCGAGCTCGCCAAGCAGTAGCCCCAACCTTCGCGCCGCGGGCCGGAGCGGCGCCAGGCGCGAAAACACTTCCCGGAATCTCCGCAAGCACACATTTTAGATGACGAATTGCGGCCGGTCTGGTCTGGCAATCCCGATGTGTTGTACAATCCGCTCTCTTGGAGATCAGGCATGGAGATGAGGATGAACACCAGCGCTAAATTATTCCGGATTCTTGTCCTGAGTGCACTTCTTATCGCGGTTGGCATCGGCGCCATTTCGCGCGCCAAAACGCCCGCGCCCCAGGCCACGGCCAAGCCCGCCGTCAAGGCGCCCGGAATCGACATCCAAGCCCTTGATAAGTTCATCGCCGATGAACTCAAGTCGAGGGGCCTCGTGGGTCTCTCGGCCGCCGTCATGGTCGACGGCAAGATCCTTCTCGCCAAGGCCTACGGCCAAGCCGTCATCGGCGGCGCCGCCGCGACTCCGGAAACGTCGTTCGCGATCGGCTCGATCACAAAGCAGTTCACGAGCGCCTGCATCCTGAAGCTCGCCGAAGCGGGCAAGCTCTCGGTCAGCGACAAGGTCGCGAAATATTATCCCGGCCTCACACGGGCCGCGGACATCACGCTCCTCGATCTCATGAACCACGTCTCAGGCTACCACGACTACTACCCTCTCGACTTCGTGGACCGGCCGATGGCCAAGCCGATCGAGGCCGACGAGCTCATCCGCCGCTTTGCGAGCCGGCCGCTCGATTTCGAGCCGGGCAGCCGCTGGTCCTACAGCAATACCGGATTCGTCATCCTCGGCCGCATCGTTGAAAAAGTGTCCGGCCAGCCGTTGGGCCGATTTCTCGCCGACCAGATCTTCAAGCCCATCGGCATGAACCACACCTTCTACGAGCCGGACGCGACTCAACCCGGCCTCGCCCAAGGGTACACGCTGTTCGCGCTCTCCGCGCCCGAAAAGGTGACGCCTGAGGCCAAGGACTGGATCGCCGGCGCCGGCGCCATCTACTCGACTGCCTCCGACCTCGCCGCTTGGGACCTAGCCCTGGTCACGGGAAAAGTTCTTAAGCCCGACTCCTACGCCCTGACGACAAAAGTGCGTGAATTAAGCGACGGTCGGGTCAGCTGGTACGGCTGCGGCCTCTCGCTCGGCTTTAATAACCGCCGCTTCGTTCTCTCGCACGGCGGCGCCGTGGCGGGATTCCAGGCCAGCAATCTTATGGTGCCAAGCACGCGGTCCGCGGCAGTCGTCCTCTCGAATTTCGAAAACGGCCAGTCCGGCCCGATCTTCAACAAACTCGTCGAGGCGATTCTCCCCGTTCCGAAACCCAACGTCCCGGCCATCGCCGGCCCGCCCGCCGCCGAGGCCCACAAGCTGATGTTCGCGGCCTACCAAGCCGGCAAGGTCGACCGCGCCCTGCTTGGAGACGAGTTCAACTTTTTCCTCACGGAGCAGAAGCTTCGGGCCGCCTCGATCAATCTCAAACCTTATGGCGTGCCCACCAAGGCCGAAGTCGAGTCGGTGAACGAGCGCGGCGGGATGGAGGTTTCAGTCGTCCGCCTTACGTTCGCGAACGGCGCGCTGCGGGGCTTGATGTATCGAACGCCCGACGGCAAGATTCAGCAGTTCTTCGTTTCGAAGGATTAGGCGAGCCGGTTCTTGGCAACGGCCCGGGCGAGCTGGTGTTCAGCGCACGTGCGGACTGGGCGATCAGGGAAATTCCGGCTCGATAACCTTATAGCCGACGATCCGAATTGTCTCGTCCGACGCTTTTTCACGGACGAAAATCATGTCTTTCGACACTGCGATAAGCGACCCGTTAAGCTTCAGCCAGAACGCGTCGATATATTTCCCTTCGAGATTGAAGACGTCAACGAGGATCCCTTTGTCGGTGTCCTTGGTCGACGTCGTCACCCACAGCATGCCTTTATATTCATAAAGACCATTCACGTCTTCAAGGTATTCGGCGCCGGGGGTTTCGTATCTTGTCCCGTCCGGAGAGATGATGGCGGATTCGCGATGGCCGGCGGGAGGCTTAACCCGCCGGTACTTCCGCATGAACGTGCGCACGGTTTGACGCGATCGGGTATCAAAAAGATGGACGGCGTACTCGCGGGAGTTCGAGAAAAAGATGTAGCGGCCACCGAACGGCAAGGCGTGCGACCCCTGAAAAACATAAGCGCCGCCCGCCCGGAAGCCCTTATTAATAAAGGAGACGGTCTCCTCAACCGATCCTCCGTCTTCTGAAAGGGCGACCAAAATTTGCCGTACGTCGATGCCTTCGGCCTTGCCCGTCGGCGGCGGGAAAACGTCCTTCCTAAGCCAGTAGGTGCCACGGTCATAAAAAACGAATTCGAATCGACTGCCTGCCTTCGCCAAGGAAATGTCCCTGAGCACCTTGCCTTGAAAGTCATACCAAACAATTTTGTCCGGCGAATTGCTGTGGACAATAAGCCGGCCGGGCGCGAAATCGAACCCGGAAACATAATTGACTTCGCCCGGCCCTTGTCCCTTCCTATAAAAGTCATGGACAAAACCGCCGCGAGCGTCGAACTGCAGGATCTGGTCCGGCTCGAGGACGAACATCGACCCGTCCGGGGCCGTTTTGACTGTCTTGGGATACCTGAAAAAGAATTTGCCGCCCTCGTCGCTGAGACGAACAGCCTCCTCGAGCTTGAGAATGCGGCCAGCTTTGGGATTGGTGGGCGTGGCGGGGTTTTGAATGAGTCCCTGGCCGGCGATCAGGGTGCCGGCCAGCGTCGCCGAAACAAGCAGCGATACCCAAAGTACACCGCCATGCAATCTTCCCATCATTGGCCTCCCGGCGTCATTCATATTATCCCCGAAACGATGACAAGGCCGCGGCACCGCCTAGGCTACGCGCCCATCAGAACTCTATGGGTCCCCCGAGCGCCACGAAAAATCTTGACAATAAACCGCCAAATAGTTCCGAAAAGCCGGATCAATAACGAAGCGTCTGTCGTCATGCGTCTCTCCTCATGATCTATCGCCGTTTCGGGCAAAGCGCAAAAGCCCGGGCAACCGGTGAGCCCGCCTATTTCCATGTCATCTTATAAACCGTCAGCATCTTGTAGCCGCTGTCCTTTTCCCTGATGCAATAGAACTGATCGCCCCGACGCGGACAGGCGAGTATAATCGTTATATCTCTGGCCTTGGTAGTAATTGATTTGAACATTGTCCAAGCCGCATCCTGCCGATGAATGCCCCATCCTTCGTAAAAATGTCGTAAATGTACGTCCGTTCGCCTTCTTTCTCTGGAGTCATGACGTACAACCGCCCCTGGTCGTCGGCGAAAAAATACCGAAAGGGCGAAAGCGATGGCGGCCAGTACATCTTGGCCAGCATCTGCTGCCCCCGCTCTCCTCGGCTTTCCATGAGCTTTTTGACGAGCGCTTTGTACTGCTCGGGAACGGGGACGGGCCGGTATTCCTTGCGGATCTTTCGCACCAGCCTTCCGTCAAAGTCGAAGACGAGGATCTCATATCCCTTATCCGAATCACCGAGATAGATGTTCCAAGCAGAAGCCGTTAGAGCGAACCCGCCCCGAGCGGCACTATAGCGAGGAGCACTGGCCGGGGTCGTCCGCACTCAAAATGATGAAGCTCTCTGATATCCTTCAGGGCCTTATCGGCTTGAGCATAGTAATTTCGCAATACGCCTTTTTCAACGTCCTGGACTTGCCATTCGACGAGATAGCGTTTCGTTTTCAGCAGCCGGTCAGGGGAGACGTCGCGCTGGCCCTTGACGATTTGCAGAAACTTGCCGTCCTTGTCAAAGACGATAACCCCTTGCGTTGAGGCGTCCTGAGCAATGAGGTGATCTTCGTCGTCGAACAGGATGCCCGGCGCGCTTTGGAACTCGCCGGGGCCCTGCCCTTCCCGGCCGAACGAGGACACGAAGTTCCCATGGGTATCGAATTTGAAAATCGCATTCCCGCCCTTCGGCCGTTGTCCGATAAAGATGTTGCCTGCGGAGTCCAGTGCCAGTGAGCTGATGGATAACAGGCCCTTGGCGGCGAGCGCCTCCTTCTCGGTGTCGATGGAAAAAACCTCCGAGAGCGTGAGGCTGGACGGGACCCCGGGCAACTTGTACGGCTCCAGGTGATTGATAACGACTTCCACGCCGTTCTCCATCGTTCGTTCGACTTTGGCTGCCTTCTGGCAGCCCGTGAAAAGAAGCGCAAGGAAGAAGAGCAAAAAGATAGGTCGGCAAAGGTATTTCATTGTTGGCCTCCCCATATCAGGTCCCCAGGCATTGATAAAGAAAGTGTATGAAAAAGGGCAGTGCATGTCAATCAGGAGCCCGCATGGACCATTGGTTTCCTTTGTGTGATAAGCTATACTATGGTAGCATTAATTAGTATTTATTGGACAGTCTTTGGGCAAAGGAGACGGCAATGGATGAACGATGGCTTTCCGTCGGCGACGTCTCGGATTACCTCGGGATCCGCCCGGGAACGGTTTACAAATGGGTTGAGCGGTGCGGGCTGCCGGGGCGGAAAGTCGGGAGGCTCCTAAAGTTCAGACGCTCCGAGATCGATGAATGGGTGGAGCGGAGATCCTCCGAAAGGGGCGGTGTCCACGGCGGCAAACGTCTCATCGAACTCTTAACGCGGGCGGCGCCTGAAATCAAAAAACGTTTCGGCATCCGGAAGATCGGGATATTCGGTTCGGCCGTTCGCAACGAGGCGCGTCCGGACAGCGATATCGACATCCTCGTCGAGTTCACGGAGCCAACCTTCGACCGTTACATGGAGTTGAAATTCTACCTCGAGGATCTCTTCGGGCGCAGATGCGATCTGGTCCTGCTCGATTCCTTGAAGAAGGCCGTCAGACCGGGCATCCTTGAGGAGGTTGTTTATGCCTAGGGGATACGCCGTCTATGTGGCCGATATATTGGAAGCTTGCCGAAGGATTCGCTCTTATACCAAGGGCATGACCTTGACGGACTTTGAAAAGAGTCCCATCACCATCGACGCCGTCGTCCGGAACTTAGAAATTATCGGCGAGGCGGCCGGGAAAATTCCCGACGATATCAAGACAAAGTCGCCGCAAATGGAATGGCGCAAAATCACGGCGCTCCGGAATGTCCTGGCTCACGAGTATTTCGGCGTGAACCTCAAGATCGTTTGGGACATTCTCGCCAACAAGCTCGGACCCCTCGAGCACGCCTGCCGGAAGCTTTCGAAACTCGGCGACGGCTCGCGCGTCTAATTCACATTGGAGGCCGGAATGAACAAAGTGCGAAATTCCGCGTCCCTTGCGGTTTCGTGCGTCCTTTCCTTTTTTCTGATGGCCACAGCTCTGACTTCAGGCTCCCTGGCCAAAGCCGCGGCTCGCGCCTCCACAGCTCGACCGGCCTCGGCTCAGGCCGCCCGCAGCCAAAGCGGGGTCAAAGCTCGACCAGCAGCGCCGCCGGCGCTCGATTCCGCCACGATCGCTTCTCGCGCCGATGAATGGCTGCAGCCGTACGTCGCGGCCGGCGACTTCAGGGGCATCATCCTTATTGCCCAGGGCAACCGAATCCTGGTCGAAAAGAGCTACGGCCAGGCGGACTCCTTCCACAGCATCCCCAACACGCTCGAAACCCGTTTCCGCATCGCCTCACTCAGTAAGACGTTCACCGCGGCCGCAATCGAACTTTTAATGAAGCAAGGAAAAATCCGCCTCAACGACACGCTGAGCCGCTTTATCTCCGGCATCGCGAACGGCAATGAGATCACGATTGATCACTTGTTGAGGCACGCGTCAGGCGTCGGCGTACTGGATTCGCCCGATATGTATCTCGATTGCCTGCCTACCGTGGAACTACTCCGGCGCCTTCGCGAAGCCAAACCGCTGTTTGCGCCCGGCAAGGGCGACCAGTACAGCAACGAGGGCTATTTTCTGCTCGCATTGATCATCGAAAAAGTTTCGGGTGAATCCTATGAAGCCTTCCTCCAGCACAATATCTTCGACCAACTGAAACTCCAGAACACCGGGAGCGCCTGTAAGAACCTGCCTCTAGGGCCGAATGCGGTGGGTCATGTCCCCGGCGCAACGGCGAACTCCGCGGTCGAGCTTCCCTCAAACGAAGCGGCAGCGATCGGACCCGGCTCCATTTATTCGGACGCCCATGATCTCTACGCCTGGCTGCACGCCGTCCATACGAATCCTGCGTTCCAGGTCGACCGGTTGGCCTATCCCTACGGCTGGGGGAAGCGCAATTATTCGGGGCATAAATTGATCGAGCAGTCAGGCATTCTCGAAGGATTCAACGCCCACTTCGCTCTCTATCCCGCGGAGCACCTTTACGCGGTCGTCCTCGAGAACGTCCAAACCGGATTCTTCAATCGGATCCCCAAGGATCTGGAAACGGTGTTGTTCGGCGGGGAGCCGTCGCACCCTCCGACTGTCATCCCCATCAAGCTGTCCGATCAGGCGCTTGGCGCCTACGCCGGCGAATACGCCACCGACGCCATCCCCTATCACCAAACGCTGGTCGCCGAGAATGCCAAATTATCGATGCGCTGGGGCACGTTTCCGTTCCTGCGGGTGCTCATTCCCACTGCGCAGGACGAGTTCTTTTTCCGCTACGAATATGCCACAGTGCGCTTCGGCCGCGATGCCTCCGGGAAAGTCGTCACCATGTCCTGGCAATGGCCCGAGGGAAGTCCAATGGCCTTTCGCAAGCTCTGAAGGTCAGCCGACCGTTCTGCAACGGTTCTTGTCGGTTGGAGCGCCTCTCCTTTTTATGAGGAAGAGGTCGAGACATCCCGTTCACAAGTCGTTGAGGTCGAGCTCCAAGCCGTCGTACCCGACCAAGACGCGGACGCTGTTTTGCTTCCCGAGCGCAGCGATTGTCCGCCGCGATTCGCGGGCGCCGCTGTAAAACCACCCGCCGAAATGAATGAAGAGAATGTTCGTTGTGAATTTCGCGAAAGAGCTCGATTGTTATGCGCAAGCAAAGTTCTTCTTAATCCGCTTTGTCCATGACGTCATTGGTGAAGTCGGTTGTCTTCGATTAAGCCTTCGATGATCTACGAATCGAGTGGAATCCGCTACGAGCCAAGAGAAGCTCGTAATTTTGGAGCCATCGAAGCACTCTTTAACACAAATTCCCGCAGCCTCTGGTTACGGTCGTAAGGAGGATAACGGACGGCTGAGTCGAGTCGCGTGCTGTGGTACAGGACACCGCGCGCGTTCGTGTACGTGCGGAATCCCCACTCGCCGTGATATTTGCCCATCCCGGAGTTGCCGACGCCGCCGAATGGCAAGTCGTGGAATGATCGGCTGAAGGGTGCAGTCGTTGACACAGGCGTCCCCCGATGTGGTCGAGTCCAGGATCTGCTCCGTCACGGACTGATCGTCAGCAGAACAAGTACAGACCGAGAGGGCTCGGCCGCGCGTTGACGAAGTCGATCACTTCCTGAACGTTGTCCACCTCCAATACCGGCAGAATGGGGCCGAAAATCTCTTCCTGCATCGCCGGCGAGTCCGGCGACACGTTCACCAGCACTGTTGGCGCGATGAAACGGTCCGTCCCGTCGTGCTGGCCGCCGTGAAAGATCGTCCCGCTCGCGAGCAGCTCCGTCAGCCGGTCAAAGTGACGGGAACTGACGATCCGGCCATAGTCCGGGCTTTTCTGCGGTCGTCTCCGTAGAAGTGAAGCAACGTTTCTTTCAGGTGTCCTAGAAACGCCTTGGCAACGTCCTTGAACACGAGGACATAGTCCGGCGCGGTGCAGGTCTGGCCGGCATTGTTCCAGCGGCCCGTAGGCGATGCGGCTGCGCCGCGACCCGCAGGTCGGCCGACGAGTGGACGATGGTCGGGCTTCTTCCCGCCCAGTTCGAGCACCACGGGCGTCAGATTCTTCGCTGCCGCGGTCATGACCACCTTGGCGACGGTCGTGCCACCTGTAAAAAAGATGTGGTCCCATTGCTGCTCCAGCAGTGCGGTAGTCTCGGGTACCGCGCCGAGGACGACTGAAAACGCGTCGCGGTCCAGATACTCGGGGACGAGCCGTGCGATCACTTCGGCGGTGGCTGGAGATACTTCCGATGGCTTGATAACAGCCGCGTTCCCGCGCGGAAATCGCCGACGACTAACGGTGACAGTACCATCATCACTGGATAGTTCCACGTGCCGATAATGAGGCCCGACCCCGAGAGGATCGAACTGCACCTGCGTGTGGGATGGTGTCAGAACGAGAGGCGTGCTCACCGCTAACGGCTTCATCCATCGCCGAAGGTGAGCAAGCACGTGGTCGATCTCGCTGGTCATGTACTTCACATCAGTCCAATCCGCGTCGGTCCTGTTGCGGCGGAGGTCCGTCCACAACGCGGCGTAGAACTCCTCGGCGTGGTCCTTCATCATCGACCGCAATGCGATCAACTGGGTTTTTCGCCATTCCGCAGAGCGGGTCGCGCCCGACAGGAAGTAGTTGCGATGACGGGCGACGAGGGCGCCGAAATCTGGCGTGCTCATGCTTGATGCTGGTTCAACTGCCATTGTTTAATCCTCCATATTTTAACCGGGATTTCCCATATGACCGATCAAGGCCATCTGATTCCTCCTCACCAGATTGGATTCTCCTATTATTGGGTAACATTTTCAAAAACTCCAGTCCCGGACCGATCCTTTTTGCCTCCACGGGCCACGATATCGACATTTCGGCCATGCAATCACCTTTTCTCTCGACTTGAGGACGGGCCTCTCCGCGAGATTCGCAGACTCCATGACCTTCAGTGTGCCGTCCATCTTAACCGGTTTCAGGAAACAGCCGCAGTCGGGCGATCTTGTCCAGGATCAACGCAAACAAGCTCCGCGGAATCGCCACTTCGGCCATCTAAAAAGTGACATATTTCGCGTGCCGTATGACTTTGGCCCCTATCTTGATCATTTTTTCCCGCAAGGTGGTCAGAGTCCACTGGCTGATCCTGCTGGGCAGGGCCAGCATGCGCAGGAAATTGCCAACATTGTATGCCAGGGCGAACAGTTGCAGCCGCACCTCGTTGTCCCGGAAGTCATGACACGACAGCCGCGTCCACGTCAGCGCGATCTTTCCCTCCTTGATTCACTGCTCGGCGGTCCCGCGCTTGTTGTAAAACCGCACCACGTTTTTGGCCCGCCGGTTCAGGTTGGTCACGATGAAGCCGACGCGCGGGAACAGCTCGTCATGATGCCATTCGACCTTGGCCACCACTCGCCGGGGCCGCCCCCAACTCTTGGCCTGATACATGAAGCTGTGATAGAAAACCTTGGGCTTGTGGGACGGCCGGCCCACGGGCCGGGTCGTCAGGTGCTCGATCTCCCGTTGCAGCACGTCGTTGATTGGTAGGCGGACCGCGTAAAGGAATCTCTCGCCTTCCAGATATTCATAGATTTCGGGCTGGGCGAACGCCGCATCGCCCCGGAAATATCGATCCAGCAAACACTCCCGATAACGGGCAACCACCGGCTCCAGCACTGCCTGCCAGTTATCGGCGCTGTGCACGTTGCCCTCGCGCAGCATCGCCCGCTCCAGATCGCCAAACTGATTGAAACAAAACAGCGGATGATAACAGGTGCACTCGAAATGACCGTTCCAGGCCGACCCTTCCTGCCGGCCGTGGGTCTGACTTTCCGAACTATCCATGTCCAGGATCAGTTTCTTTGTCTTTGAACGACGATTGGCTTCCGATATCCACCTCCCGCACAAATCGGCCAACGCCTGGACATTTTCATCGCTGGTCAGAATCTCCGTCTCGAAACGGCTCATCTGGCTGGTCGAGGCCGCCAGGTGTTCCTTGGCGCGGCCCCCTACGATCTGACGCAGGGCCGGGTCGACTCGCAGCCGCTCGGCGTCATTGGTATCCTCGTATCCGGCCAACCGTCCATATACCGCTTGGCGAAGCAATGCCGTCATCGTGTGCTGGGTATTCTGGCCCGTGCGCGGATCCTGAAGGACTTTCTCGGCCAAAACCGTCAATCCCATCACTTCGTCCATCTCTCTGAAAAGCAGCAGACCGCCATCACTGGTTATTTTGGCGCCCTGGAATTCCAGCTTCACACTGGGGTCAAACTGGACCCGCAAGACCTCTTTTTTGCTCTCACCCATCAGGTCTCTCCGTTTTTCTGCTTTAATATCGCTATCAGCCTTTATTCATCAGCCTTTTCAGCTAATATTATAACAAGTTTTGATTTCTATCTGGGAAATATGGGGTTCTATATCAATCGCGTTTTGCGGCACACCAGTCTGTGCTCAAACGCTTGCTTTATCGGGCTTGGCCAGCCCGGATGGACTCAAGCCTTTGAACAGAAGCCAAAGGCCCAATGCCAGTTCGAAGATAACCATAGGCACGTCGAACCAGGACGCGTTAACCGTCGCGTCGAAGTGGGGGAATGCGATGAAAGCGAAAGCACAGATCACGCACCACGCAGACGAGATCACGCCGAAAGCAGCCAACGCCCTCGGGATGTACCTTGACTTGAACCACAGGTAGCCGCATAGCGTGGAGGCCAATCCCCAGAACGGCAGGCCAACATAGTACGCGTCGTGGCTCGCGGCGATGTTCAGCCTCGCCAGGGTCTGCAATTGATCTCCCTTGAAGACTGGCAGGTAAGCCGCGTCACCCAGGAGCCGCAAGGCGCCAAGCGCGTTGAGCGCGGTAATCCCCCACATCAAGGCCAATACCAGCCTGCAGAATGCCGCGACCAACGCAAGGGTCCGATTCACCGGCTTGAGGATCACGTAGAGCGCTGAGAGCAGTGCCACGACGGTCAGAACATAGATCAGATTGCAGGCGATGTTGATACGATACAATGTTTCATGCGCCATGATGTTCCGGGCGGTATCCGCAGCGTTGCCCGGGACGACGAGGCGAAAGTTGATGCCATAGTTCGCAAGGACCACGATCGCCATCGCGAACAGGAAAGTGAATCCCGCGACTCTTGCAGCTTTGCGTTGTGATTCGTCGACAATGCGGATTGTCATTTTGCTTCCTCCTGACAGCCGCCGTTCAAGCGGTGCGGGATGGCCGGGCAACCTTATAGTTGCCCCTCCCGCAATATAAGCCTCCATTATGCGGGGGTCAACAGTCGCGCTCCGGCCAGGTCCTGCGAAAAATAAAGGATCTTGAACTGAGGCTATAATATAATCGTGTGAATGGAGGCACCATTTTTGAAAAAACTAGAAAACAATCCATCCAAGGGCGAATCACCTTCTCGGCTGATCGACGCGAGGATCAAGGAACTGGACGACTGGAGGGGCAAGACGCTCTCCCATGTCCGCGCTCTCATCAAACAGGCTGACCCTGAGGTGGTCGAGGAGTGGAAGTGGAGAGGCGTTCCGGTTTGGTCTCACGATGGAATGATCTGCACCGGCGAGACGTACAAGAGCGTCGTGAAGCTGACTTTCTCCAAGGGCGCTTCGCTCAAGGACCCTTCAGCACTATTCAACTCCAGCCTTGAAGGCAACGCCAGGCGCGCTATCGATTTCCATGAGGGTGATAAAATTGATGAGGATGCCTTCAAGGCGCTCATACGCGCGGCCGCAGCCTTAAACAAGTCAAAGACCCGATAGTCGAACCCTTCGACTCCCCGGCATGAATGCCGGGGCTTGTTCGGGGTCAACCCTGAGCCTCGCTTCTAGTCCCCGCCTTGAAAGGCGGGGCTTAGCATCGGCGAACGGGTCGAACCCGGCGCCTGTCGAGACATCCCGCTCACAAGTCGTTGAGGTCGAGCTCCATGCCGTCGTACCCGGCCAAGGCGCGGACGCCGTTTTGATTCCCGAGCGCGGCGATTGTCCGCCGCGATTCGCGGGCGCCGGTGTAAAACCATCCGCCGAAATGAATGAAGAGAATGTTCGCCGCGAATTTCGCGAAGAGTTCGATCAGGTTCGGAACCCCCGCGTGTCCGTACACTAAACCCGAAGCGCGGTCGCGCCGGATCATGCCGCCTCTGCGGATGAAGCTCGCCTCGGTCACGACGAGGTCGAGCCCTTCGAGAAGCGGGTGGTACTCCTTGTTGATCCAGAACATATCGCCGGTGTAGAGCAGCCGCAGGCCGCGCTTCTGCACAAGATAGGCCGTGGACTTCACCTTGAGGCTGTGGTGCGTCGGGATGGCGCGGATCGAGTAGCCACGGTACGACATCTCGCCCGGGAAGACTTCGACCTCAGGCATCTTGGCATATTCTTCCGGCGCGTAGACACCGACCCCGAGCGGCGCCGGCTCGCGCTCCCTGACGAAAAACGCGTGGTCCGTATGGAGATGGGTGAGGAAAACACGCGAGGGCTTCGTGTCGAGGAACTCCTTTTCGCCGAGGTCAAAAAGCAAGCGTCCGTCGACAAGGAGCCCGGAATGCCGGGAGTGGCGCGGCGCCGATTCCGCGATCTCTCCCCTCGTGCCGAGAACCTTTATCCTCATCCCCTCTCCTGCCTCCGGCTCCCAACCTTTATGCCACAGCCTCAGGCCCCGCGCAAGCTCAGTCGAAAATTCCAAAAGTGAAGGATTCCCCCGTTTATCACGAGTACCGGGTCAAGAACCTGCCCGAGGTGTTCGCGAAATTTGGCGATTCCGGACCTTCTAACCGCTCACCGTTTGCACAGCCGAGCGGACGCTCTTCAATCATTCGTCCCGCGTCAACCAGTCGGGAAGATCGTTCGTATAATAAAATGAAAGCCGAAGGTACGGGCACACCCGGAGCCCGGGGAGGAATCCTTGAGCCGAAAGAATCGAGCGATCCTGATCACCGTCGTCTCCGTGGTCTTTTTCTCAATGGTCATGGGCCGGGTTCCTGCGGGTCTCAAATCACAGCAGGCTGGACCCGCCATCGCCGACGCGCAAGCGCCAACCGACGCCCGCTTTGCCAAGGTCGGCGAGCTAATTTCGTCTGCTCTGACACAGCGAAACATTCCGTCTGTTTCCATCGCCGCCGCGCGCAAGGGCCGCGTAATCTGGGAGCAATCGTTCGGATGGGCGGATCGCGCGAAGCACATTAACGCCTCCCCGAACACGGTCTATTCCCTGGCTTCAATAACGAAGACGATGACCGCGACCGCTCTCATGATTCTCGTGCGCGCGGGGAAGGTCGACCTCGACGCCCCCGTCGAGCGCTATCTCGGCCCTGGTCAATTGACGGTCTACGAAGGCCGCGCAGCGGACATCACCGTCCGGCGGCTCCTCCATCACACGGCGGGATTGCCGCAGCATTTCAACTACTTTTATGCGGATGAACCCGACCGGCCGCGACCTTTGGAAGAGACAATCCGGCGCTTCGCCATCATCGTCCGGCCGCCCGGAGCGGAGTTCGGCTACGCGAATCTGGGGTATGCCATGCTCGGCCGGGTCGTCGCTCGAGTCTCGGGGCGGTCTCTCGCCGAGTTCATGAAGGAGGAGGTCTTTCAGCCTCTCGGCATGGCCGGCGCGGTGTTCGATCCGGACCCGGACCGCCAGGCGCGCCTCGCAGTCAAGTACGACACGAAAGGGGCGATCGTCCCTTTCGCCTGGTCGGATACGCCGGGAGCGGCACACGCCTATGCGAGCGTTCGTGATCTCATTCGCTTCGGGATGTTTCATCTCAAGGATCGCCTGAAGGACCAAAAGACGATCCTCGACGACGGCACGATCGACCGGATGCAGACAGAGAAGGACGGCACCGTGCATCCCGGCGGCAGAAACGAGTCGTACGGATTGGGCTGGTTCATCGCGGAAACGACCGATGGTCGCCAGACGGTCTGGCACGAGGGAGGCTGGACAGGCGCCAGTGCCATGTTGAAGCTTCTGCCCTCCGAAGACATCGCGGTCGCCGTGTTGATGAACGTGTTCGACACCGAATTCGTCAACCGGGTGACCGAAGTAGCGCTCCGCGCCATGGTCCCGGACTACGGGAAATCGGAAGGTCAAACGGCCGATCGCATTGCGGCATCCGCGCCGCCTTCGTTCGACTTGCCGGCGGGAACGTACTCAGGCGAAATCCGCATGTTCGAGCAAGCTATTCCTTTAATCGTGGAAAAGACGGCCGGCGGAGAAATGCACGTCCATCTCGGCGATCCTGCGTCGCCGGCCAGGAATGTGCGCAGCCTGCCCGCGATCGTTCCCCGCGCTCCGGGGCAGTTCCTGGGCGCGTTCGTAGGTCCCATCGGCGACCAGGACGCCGATCGGATCGTGCTTGACCTGAAAATGGTCCGCGATCGGCTCACCGGGAGCGTGTCTGGGCTGATTGGGACCGCGTCCGCAATGACGCTGGGCGGCCTGGGCATCGGCCCGACCGACGATCAGCGGATGCATTTCTATTTGCCGTACCGAGTGTCTCTGAAGCGAACGAGCTGAATACGCCATAGACCGCGCGGCACAGCGGCCTTATGCTCTCCGCCGCAAGTCTCACCACCTTGGAATATCTATCCGAAATCTACCTCGCATAATCCCCGAACACGGACGCGCGTGTCATTGTAGACACAAGAGTGAGCGAAAAGTCCGCTGAGAGATACGTCAATCGGCGCAGGAGCGCGTGAGTTCCTCAGTCCGAAGTTTCAAAATCTACGATTGCCGGCCCTCAATCGAAAACGGTCCGCAATTTCCCGAGGATCTCATCGATCGTCGCCGGCGGGAGCGGGCAAATGAGTTCAGCATTGCGGGCGCGCCAATCCATGCTCCTGACCTGGTCGGCCAAGACGACACCGGAGACGCTCAATCCGTCCGGTATCGCGACTTCGAAGGGATAGCCTTTGATCCGGTTCGTGACCGGGCAGAGGATCACGAGGCCGACTTTTCCGTTATAGGCTTGAGGCGAGAGGACGACCGCCGGGCGGCGGCCCGCTTGTTCGTGACCGGCTTTGGGATTGAGGTCGATCCAAACGGCGTCGCCGCGCCGGGGGACATACGAGCCGGCCCTCACCATGATTCCGATCCTTCGGCCGCTCCCGTTTCCCACTCGTCGTGCTTGTTTTCTTCGGTCACGCCGGCCAGCAAGGCGTCGAGCGTCCACTGGGCTCCCCTGTCCGGGACAATATGAAGCACGCCCTCTTCGACCATCATTTTAATAGACGAGTTGTTTTCGATGCCAATCTCACCGGCCAAGCCTTTCGGGATGCGCACCGCCAAGCTGTTCCCCCACTTCTGAACCTTGGATTTCAGCATGGTGCTCCTCTTTGCCGACTTATCAGGCGATGTATCTACAATGAAGATACATTGGCCAAAGGCTCATTGTCAAGCATTGAATCCGTGGCGACGCCGGAACGTTAAACCCTCCGAAAATTATTGGACGGATCCAAGATGAGGGCAATACTCCGATCGGGACTAGGGTCCATTTTGTCCTGCCGCATCTTCACACGGAAGGTATGGTAAGATGATCGGCAAGGAGATAAAAATCCATGAAAGCAATCGTATACACAAAATACGGGTCTCCGGATGTTCTTCAGCTCAAAGAGATAGAGAAACCTACCCCCAAGGACAATGAGCTATTGATAAAAGTGCGCGCGGCATCCTTGAATGCTTATGACTGGCACGCCATGAGAGCAAAACCGTTCTTCGTGCGCCTGATGGGCTTTGGGCTGCTAAAACCTAAACACAAGGTACTTGGATCCGACATGGCGGGGCAGGTCGAAGCGGTCGGCGCCAACGTCAAGCAGTTTCAGCCCGGCGATGAAGTTTTCGGATGCGGCGGCCACGGAGGATTCGGCGAGTATGCCTGCGTTGATGAAAAGAGATTTGTGCTGAAACCGGCCGATCTGACTTTTGAGGAAGCAGCGGCCGTACCAATGGCAGCCCTCACGGCTTTGCAGGCTCTTCGCGATAAAGGACAGATTAAGCCAGGGCAAAAGGTTTTGATCAACGGCGCCTCCGGTGGTGTGGGTACGTTCGCCGTGCAGATCGCCAAATCATTCGACACCGAGGTCACCGGCGTTTGCAGCACAACAAAAATGGACCTCGTGCGCTCGATTGGCACAGACCATGTCATTGATTACACTCAAGAAGATATCACCAAAAATAAGCTGCAGTATGACCTGATTCTTGATATTGCCGTATACCGTTCGGTTTCGAAGTATAAACGCATATTGAGCCCCGGTGGAATTTATGTCATAGCCGGAGGTTCCTTCGCGCGAATGCTCCAACTCATGTTCATGTCAATGACCGGGGCTAAGAACATGAAATCCATGCTTGCGAATGTAAACCAAAAGGATTTGCTAATCATTCTGGAGCTAATTAAGGAGGGCAAAGTTAAGCCGATTATAGACAAACGTTACCCGTTGAGCGAGGCGGCTGAAGCCGTGCGGTATCTTGAAGAAGGCCACGCCCGGGGAAAAATCGTAGTAACGGTGTAACGAAATAGTAGCGAACGCACAGCACGGACTGCGCCAAGCCGCACCGTGTTAACTGGTGTTCGAAGCTTCGGGGCCATCCTGATTCTCTTCAGCTTGCTGCCTAAGCCGCGCTAGGTGCCTTTCTAAAATGCTCGCAACGAGAGAATACGTATTGCTTAAACTTCTTTTCGAACCTGGAATTCCCAAGCCTTTTAACGATTTCCTCAAGTCTGTCACATACCGGAACGAGATCGTCGACAACTCGCTTCCAGTCGTTCCTCTTGCTTAAGTCCCTGACAAAGAACCCGGGGCTGCGCGAAAATAAGTCAACATAATACCCCCCCATATAGTCCCCGAAAATGCCTGCGCTACAGTGCAACAGCAAGTACGTCAAGATCGGAACTCGCGCATCGTCAATTGTGCTGAAATACCTGTCCATGAAAGCGCCTATGAATGAGTATCGATCCGGTAGTCTATTTGTTTCCCCCAAATAGAGCCCATAGAGCGACATGTACGATTGCACGTCAGGTATAGCCTTTATGGCATCAAAATGGGTTAGGGGATCCTGCAGAAATAGGATTACGCTTTCAAAGTCCGTCGGACTGGATGTTCCAGAATACTCAGGCCCAACATATTTCTTTTGAATTTCTCCAATTTGCCGCCTGATTTCGTCTTTACTATAATTAAAAAAATCCTGTCCACATAGCGTGGCAGCCAGGAATTGACATGCGATCATAACAATTGTGAGCTTCGCCTCTTTCACAATTCTTCTCCTCAAACATTGTGCTGGATCGATGATCATGAATCTGATTGCGAATGGAACTAAAGCGCCGCGCCCATCTCAAAAACAATGCGCTTCGCCGGGTCGGCTCTTCTGCGGACTATTATATTTCCGATAATCGATTGAAATCCTGAGTTTGTGGCCTTAAAACAGTATCGTCTTTCGGGGACATCCTTTATAGCGAAATTCCCCTGCTCGTCCGCGTAGGTCTTGGTTATCTTCTGCTCCTTCCCTGTGCTCTTAATCTCGAACAGGACCGGAGCTTGCTTCACCCATTCTCCTTTACGATCGCCTTTGTTAATTACCCGGCCCTCGACCTGCCGCACCACAAATGGATTTTCGATTTCGACAAGCGAAGATTCTCCAATTTCCGCGGTGAAGCCGTCTAGACTGCAACGCCAAGAGCCGCTCGCACTTGTGGAGTTATCCCGGTTTATGTTTTGGGGAACGCAGTGCAGCGTCGATAAAGACAAAAGCAAGAGAGTTGCCCATCGTCTAACCATGATGATTGCCTCTCCTTTTCTTGCGTTTGCCAACGTGAAAAGCGCAAACGCAAGGAAACGCAGTCTCGGCGTTTCGCATCATTCTTTCGCGCCGAGGCTCTTCAATAACGCATACGCCTCAGCCCTGTAGCGACTGTCCTTGGTGATGGCCAGGGGGGTTTCCCCCTTGGCATTCCTGAGGTTCAGGTCGGCCCCTCGAGCCGCGAGAATTTTGATGACGGCGACTCGGTTTGTGTCCGCCGCGCACATCAGCGCCGTCCACCCCTTAAGGTCCTGCGTATTCACAAGTGCCCCCCGGTCCAAAAGAAGTGAGATAACCTTCGGAGCATTGTTATGCGCTGCGATCATTAGCGGGCTCTTCCCATTGATGTCTAACGCGTTGACGTTAGCGTCCTTGTCAAGGAGCAGTCTTATCGTCGCCTCCGGATTTTTCCCCCGGAAGCTGGACTGAGGCTCCTCGGGGATTCCCCGGCAGGCATAGTGCAGAGGAGTTAGTTTTTCAAAATCTGTTTCATTAACCGCGCAGCCTTTTTCAATCAGGTATGCAGTCTGCCAGGACAGCCCCCCGAGAGACGCAGACATCAACGGACTTTCTCCGAGATCACTCTTTATGGTCAGATCTCCGCCGTGCTCTATCAAGTACTCGAGGATATATCCGTACTCTATCCCACCCTTAAGGGCATAGAAGATCGCCGTCCCGCCGGTTTTATCCTTCCCATTTACGGGGAGGCCCTTCTCAAGGAAGTACCGAACCTCGGCATATTGGCCACTTGCCGCGGCCAATGAGAGCAGCGGCGTTCCCCCATCATCTTTTGTTTTCAGATTCGCGCCGTGGTTAATAAGATAGTCCGCCACGTCAAGATGGCCCCTCCCAACAGCCTCGATGAGCGCAGTCGCCTTATCATACTCACGGACCTTGTCGACGACGGCCCCCTTATCTATAAACAGGCCGACCAGAGGCAAGCAGCCGCTCCTGGCTGCGATCATCAGGGCCGTATCGCCTTCGACCCCCGGCCGCCCGACGGCGGCTCCTCTTTCTATCAGGAGTTCGGCCACCATCAAATTACAGTTTGAAGCGGCCCATAAAAGCGCGGAATAGCCGCTCTCTCCATCTAATTCAGCGGCACTGGCCACAGCATCTAGCTCAGCCCCCCTATCGCAGAGCGCCCGGATGATTTCCTCCCGGTTATACCTCGCAGCGGTGATGAGGGGCGTATAGTTGTATGCGCCGCGGCAATTGACATCGGCTCCCTTGTCGAGAAGCGCCAGTACCTGCTTGAGGTCCCCTTTCTGCACGGCTTCAAAAAGGGCTGGGCAAGGTGCTTTTGACTGCCCACCCGCCAAAAACAGCCACGGTCCACAGCAAACAAGCCATAGAGCAATTCTCGCGATCATTTTTTTAAGGTTCTCCAATTCTCTGACATATTATTGGTGTCCCTTAGTTGGAGTGCCGATGCTTTCTTATTTGCTCTTCATACTCACGAACGTATGCCTTGAATTCTTTTTCAAAGGCTGAATTCCCCAATTTAGCCACGCCTTCCTTAAACAGACTCCAATCCATTTGTAGGGAATCGACGACCAGCTTCCAGTCTTTCCTCTTTTCAAGAACTTTAATAAATACGGCAGGGTAAGACTTAAAAAGATCTGCATACGTCCTTGTTAAGTCCTCGGAGTTGATGCCGCCGGAACGGTAATTTAGCCTTAGGAAGGTTAGTATTTCTGCCTTATCGACGTCGACCGTTTGGAACTTATAGTGCAAAAGGTCAATAAAACTACTTTTGTGTTCTTTATGCCATAAGTAATAGTCGTAAGCATCAAAATACGCTCCGACAGATTTTATATTCTGGATCTCAAGAAAGTATCCCTTCGGATCATCGAGGAACATAATCACCTTTTCGAGATCGCGCTCGGAATGAGTGCTCAGGAATTTCCGCCCAATGTCCGTTCCTTTGAACTCCTTGACCCGTTCTTTAACATCCTGGCCGGCATGTGCAATAAGAAGTCCACACAGTGCCATGATAATGACGGCTGATATCTTTTTTGCCATTGCTTTACGCTTACTGTCTGACCTGCCTGCAGGTGAGCAAAACATTAAGTATAGTCGCGACAATTGTGACCAGCTCTAATCCGGAACATCGCCCCATTCTCATCGCTACTCCCACCGCATCCTATACACCGTCAGCATCTTGAACCCGCTGTCCTTCTCCCTGAGGCAGTAGAGGCGGTCGCCGCGCACCAGGACGTCGGCAGGCTCGTCGTAGTACCGCTCCCCCTTGGAATAGATCACCTGAACGTTATCGAGCCGGAATCGGCCGATAAAGACTCCCTCGGCAGTGAAGATGTCGTACCAGTACATCCGCTCCCCTTCGCGCTCGTTGGTCATGACAAAGAGCCTCCCCTGGTCATCCGCGAACAGGAACCGGAAAGGCGGCAGATTCGCCGGGTAATCGGCTTTCCTCAAGAGGTCCTGACCGATGGGATTGCGCGCCAAGACCTTCCTCAACATGGCCTTATAATCTTCAGGGAATGCGACCGGGCGATAGGCCTTCCTGATCTTCCTCAGAAGCTTTCCGGAAAAATCAAAAACGCCGATCTCGTAGCCTTTCCTGGAGTCTCCGACAAAAATATTCTTGGCGGCGGCGCCTATTATAAGAGCCCTTGCCAGAGCCGGGACATAGCGAGGACCGCGGCGGCCGTCAGGGAATTCGTATATGTAGAATTCATGGTTCTCGGCGAGCGTATCGTTCGAGATGCAATAGTGATTCCTGTACAGAGGATTTACAGGATCCATCTCCTGCCACCAAGTCAAATATTTCCCATTGCTCAGGTACTTGAGCAGGCTGAAGTTTTGTATGGATTTCGTCTCGCCAAGAAGCACGCCCTCCTGGCTGAAGGCGAAGAACTTGTCTTGAGTCATGTCCTTGGCGATGACGCGATTATCCCCATCGATCAGGATGTCGCCGCCAGAGTCGAACTCTCCGGGCCCCTGGCCCTTCCGCCCGAATGACGTCAGGAACTTTCCCGCGCCGTCGAACTTGAAGATGAACTTATCGGAGCTCTCGCGCTGCATGATGTAGATGCTGCCCGCGGAGTCCACGGTGAAAGTCTCGACCGAGGCCAGGCCCATTTTCGCGATCTCGTCTTTCTCCATATCGATCGACAGGATTTCCTCGAGCTTGAGGTTCGACGGCACGCCGGGCAATTTGTAGGGCTCCAGGTGATTGACGACGACTTCCACGCCGTTTTCGATGGTCCGCTCGACGGTGTTTCCTTTGCGGCAGGATTGAAAGGGGATAGAAAGCGCGAACAACAAAAGCGCCCCGCCGCACAGCTTCCTCATGCCGTTCCTTCCCTTGCCAGGTTCCCAAGCTTTGATGAGACAAGCGTACGAAATAAGCCGGCGCAAGTCAACCCCTCGAGTCCCCGGCATGAATGCCGGGGCTTGTTCGGGGTTAACCCTGAGCCTCGCTTCTTGTCCCCGCCCTGAAGCTCCACGAGCTTGCGTCCGTGGGATCCGACTTTTGCAGGCTTCGGAGCGCCTGCCCCCATCGCGCGATGGGGATTGAAAGGCGGGGCTTAGCGTCGGCGAACGGGTCAACAGGCGCCAGGCAGAAGCGAAAGCGCTGATGCCGCCTTGACTCAACCGTACGGGCTTTGACACTCCGCCGCAACAGGTGCTATTATCACGCTCGGAAAGGGATTGGGATTTCGTTCTGATGGGGAGCGAATCATGCGCAACGAGGGAACGTCCAATCGCCTTTTCAAAGCCTGGCGCGCCGTCAAGGCCGCTCTGAATCCGAAAACCCCGCTATTCGCAGCTCTCTGCGCTGCATCGCTTCTGGCTCTCTATCCGCAGGAGCTTCATCACACCACCGGGGTCATCAACGTCGAGGTCCCGGTCCGGGTTTTCGACGGCGACAGATTCGTCGACAACCTGGGCATCAACGACTTCGAAGTCTTCGAGGACGGGAAGCCCCAGAGAATCGTCTCCCTCTATTTGATCCGGAAGACGAAGATCCAGAAAGAAGAGGCGCCCGCAGCTCCGGCGACGCCCGCCGTTCCCAGGACCGCCGCAGCCGCGACCGCCGCGGCCAAACTCGCTCCGACAACCATCCGGAATTTCGTGCTTATGTTCGAGCTCCATGATCCGATGCCCAGGGTCGACGAGGCCGTGGATTATTTCTTCAAAGAGGTCCTCCGTAAAGGGGACCGGCTGACGGTCGTCAGCCCGCGGACGACGTACCAGTTCAAACCGGAGGCTTTCGACAGGGTCCCGCCCGTCGAATCCGCCCGCCAACTCAAGGGCAAGCTGAGGAAGGACATCATCGCCGGCGCTATGCAATACAAGAGCCTCATTCAGGATATCAAGATGCTGGAGAGGGCCGACATGGAAGCCGATTTGAAGGAGCAGCTGATCATGAATGACATCCGGCAGCTGCGCGATCGGCTGACCGTCAGCGATGAGGGGATTCGGCGTCTCGCCCACGCCCTGAGCGCACAGGAGGGGCAGAAGATCGTTTTCCTGTTCTACGAGAAGGAGGAGATCGCGATTCCGGCCCCGAAATACGAGGACTCGCTAATGGCGCGGGAAGCCCGCAGGCCGATCGGCTACGACGTCAAGGACATCGAGAAGATCTTCGCGGACGCCTCGCTGACCGTCAATTTTATCTTTCTGACCAATTCCACGACGAGCACGTTCGACATCACGGACCAAAGGCGCTCAACGGACCAAAGCGGGCTCGATATTCTCAACCTCAGGGATTTGTCGAGCAGCTTTTACGGCGCCTTCCGGGAGATGTCGCTTGCCACGGGCGGAACCACGGAATCCTCGGCCAATGCCCTGGCCGCTTTCAAGAAAACGGTCACGGCATCGGAGAATTATTATCTCCTCTACTACGTCCCTTCGGACTACAAGGCCGACGGAAAATTCAAGGAGATCAAAGTCTCAGTGAAAGGGAAGCACTACCAGGTCACCAACCGGGCCGGCTATATCGCCAAATGACGATTCGGTAGCGTAGTCGGCGCGGCATGAACTGGGAAAGGAAAGGAGGAGGGCCTAAATGAAAAGAATAATCCTTCGAGTCTTCGCGGTAATCTTCCTGCTGGCCGGCAGTTGGTATGCAGTCGGTTCGGGGCTGGTATTGTTCTCCGGTCGCACGGAGCGCATAGTTCCTGCCCTCGCAGGGATTGTGGCCGGTTTCTGTGGGGTACTTGGCTCAATGGGATTGCTAAAGCGCGAGCGTTGGGGATGGAAAGTGATGATGGTTCTTTTCTCTGCTGCTGCCGTATGGGCAGTTTTTAAATCCTTCGTCTTGCCATTCTCCCTTGGCGGCGTATTCCACGGCGATTCTCTATCATTCAAACTGAAGCCGATCCTGGGACCGCTCATCCTGCTCGCCTTGACTTTCTGGCTTCGCGACGAAACAGACGTGTTTCCGAAGGAATCGAAAAAGTTAACGACACTCGACATTTAAACCGTATCTTCCCCGCCGATTCGTCCGCAGCGTGCGCCTAAAATGATTTATTCAAGTTTCTCCAAAAATATACTGCGGCCTGTCTTGTCGATATAGGCCCGGGTATCTCCCATCGTTACCGATGCCATTCCGGACACAAAGCCTTGAACATCGCCGGCACCAAATTTCATCTTTATGGCACTCGGCTCTGTTTTATGGCGCTCCAGATAACCTTATACTAAACCCATGTGTCGCTCGGAGTTCTATGCTCTTGAAAATCTAACTTCAGAGGTGGTACATTGAGCGGTGGCAGGGGTTGCGGGGCGGAGAATTTGGGTCGATGAAAACGCAATCTTGGATAGTCCTCTTATTGGCGCTCTTCGCGATGGCTGCGGCGCCTTGCCATGGGCAGTCTCCGCAGCCGGAGAACCGTTCGCAACCCCGGTGGGGTCAGGCCGTCCGCTCACCGGAGGTCCTGTCGGATGGTCGCGTCATCTTTCGCTTTCGCGCCCCGAACGCCAGAGAAGTCTTTCTCGCTCGCGACGGCGTGCCGAGACGCGCGATGAGCAAAAATGACCAGGGAATCTGGAGCGTCACCACCGAGGCGCTTCCTCCTGATTTGTACTCTTATGTGTTCATCGTTGATGGCGTTGCGCTCGCAGATCCCGCCAACCCGGTGTTCAAGCCGATCGTCACGGGCGGCGCCGAGAGTCTCGTCCATGTGCCCGGCCCTGCGTCCCTGAGCTGGGAACCGAACGACGTGCCGCACGGAACCCTCCACCGGCATAGCTATCAATCCGCCCTAATCGGCGAGGCTCGCGAGTTCTGGGTCTACACACCGCCCGGATACGATCCCGCCGCCGCACGGACCTACCCCGTTCTCTACCTCCTGCACGGGGTCCTGGAGGACGCGAGCGCTTGGACGGCCGCCGGACAGGCCCATGTCATTCTCGATAATTTGATTGCGGCGCGGAAGGTCCGGCCCCTGCTGATCGTCATGCCGTTTGGATACGGCTTCGCGAATGTACCTGACCGCATAGCCGAACAGTTCGGCACCCTCTCAACCCAGAAGAAGATTATGGACGTGATGACCAGCAATCTCCTTGATGAGGTCATCCCGCAGGTCGAGCGGGCGTACCGTGTTACGAAAAACCGCGATGCGCGAGCAATTGCGGGCGTTTCGATGGGCGGTTCCCAGGCGTTGTATATCGGCCTGAATCATCTGGATCGCTTCGCCTGGATCGGCTCCTTTAGCGGCGCTTTGATCATGTATTACGGCCTCTTCCGCGAGTGGTTCCCCGATCTGACGGCCGGAGCAAATCCGCGGATCCGCTTGCTCTGGATGGCCTGCGGCACGGAGGATTTCTTGATCGGCATAAATCGGAAGTACAAGGATTGGCTGAAAGCGAACGGGGTCCGATTTACGGCGATCGAGACGCCGGGCGCCCACACCTGGCCGGTATGGCGGCGCAATCTCTCGGAGTTCGCTTCCCTTCTCTTCCAAGGCAAATCGTAGACGGATGCCGTACCAAAAGGCCTGCGCATCTTTTTCTCCGAGGCGGAAGAGCTCGGCATCTCCTTCTTCGTGATCGCCGGGGGCGAGCCCGGCTTCCTGCAGGCGGCGGTGGACGCAGGCTGCCGGCTGTTCCTCCACCTGGAATACACGCCCATCAGGGCGGGAACGGACGACTGGGTCATCACCGACGCGCAGAGGAAGGCGATGAAAGCAATGGTGGCCGCGTTCCGCGAGCGGTTCCCGGCCGTCTTCATCGCGGTGCCGTGGGACGAGGAGGAGCAGGGCGGCTGCCTCGCGTTTTCCTGTTCGAGCTCCTTGAGCCGTCTGGCTTGGTCGACCCTCATCCCGCCGTACTCTTTCCGCCACCGGCAATACGTCTGTTCAGAGATCCCCAGCTTGCGGCAGACTTCGGCGACCGGAGTTGCCTGGTTGAGAAGAACCTCCGCCTCCCGGAGCATGGTGATGATCTGCTCCGGAGCAAACCGTTTCCTGGCCATGTCCACTTCCCTCAATCCAGCAGAATCTCACCATACGGGCTGGATCCCTTTGAGGGGGGCAGGTCATGGGTCCATCCAACTTTCATGGAGTCTCCCCATCTGAACCCTCTCAGCTGTCCCTCGACCCGGTGTTTAAGGCCTGGATATCCTCGCACCACAGGTTCAGTTCTCTGATCATTTGATCTTCGGCTTTGGCGATCCAATCATCGAGCCCATAGATGCCTTTTTTCCCTAGTGGTGTATCTGTATGAATCTGGGCGTCGCGACACCTCCAGATCAATAGCTGAATCGCATGGTTGATGTCCTCTGCGGTCGGTCTCTTGAATTCCGTCTTCACTTCCATCTCCGGATCGCAGCAAGCGGCACATAGATAAAGCCCTGGGTTTATCTCAGTCAGCTCGCTCTCGTAAAACAACTTATCGCAACCGTCGCACTCGGCGAGGTCGCTTGGATCCCGTTTTTCGGGGGGAATGGCATAGTCGACCTGGGCCTCGCCTTCCCGCGGCAGGTGACCGATGTGTTCCATGAGCTTGAGCGCACGCTTTATTGTGGCAGCCAGTTGTCTCTCAAGGTCGGGCAGACGGGGTGGCGCCACATCCTTTCGCTTCTCAGGTTCGACCACGCGCTTTGTCGTTGACTCGATGTCGGCCCGGAACTCCCCGCCACTCTCTATCCTCGGCTCGCCCGAACTCAGCGCATCGCTGAAAAGGAGCTCCTTTCCGGCCGCGCCAAGCAGGCCCCGGGGCCGTTCCGCGAATACTCCGGGGAGCTCGTCTCTTAATCTATTGAGCCTCATCTGGCGGAGACGCCGATTAACTTCCGTTTCATTAGTCTCGGATTCCCAGACGCCTTCCCAGGTTTTCCGCAGCTCAAATCCCAAGGTATCGATAAGCTCCACACTTCGCCCGTTAGGAAGCTGGACCCAAGATCCGAACATTTTGGCCCGCGGCAAATGAGCCAGTTTAATGAGCAATTGCATCTCGCCTATGGCTTGGCCGTTTGCGATCCGGGAGAGGACCTCCGGGTCTTTATATCGGTCAAAGCTGATGTAGAGAAAACGGCGCTTCCCGGTCTTCTCAAATGTGAATGCTACACCCTGAGGGTCTCCGAACCGACGTCTGAACGGCGCGCCCTCAAATCGCTCTTCAGAAAATTCGGCACAATTGAAAAGGACATGGAGAAGCTTCCGCTCTTGTACCAGACAAATTTCCATGATCGCACCTCAATGCCTCAAGAAGATCATCATGCCGGCCTTATGGACATAGCCGGCGAGCCAGTCCGCCCGAAAACGGAGCGGCTCGAAATCCTTCATCGTGATGACATTGCTGGCGTCAAAGAGTATGAAATCCTTTCCATCAACGAGCCCGAATCCAGTCAGCTCTCCGTATTGGTCATCCCAATACGGCCCCTTGAAACAGCTGACGGTAAGGCTCGCGTTATGGATCGTGTTGTACTTGCTCCAGTAATCGGACAATCCCCCCCGCCATTTTTTCGTCAGGGCCTCGTTCCTGACCGCCAGGGTGTAAAGGACGCACCTGATCTCCGCTTCCGGAGAGAGAAGTTTCTGGACGATCCAGAGGCCCTTATCGCCGTCTTCCTGGCCTCGCTCAGCACAATTTCTCATCAGCTTCTCATCCGGCTTGAAAGATGCAGCAGCCGCTTTGGGGAACTGCTCCAGGATCCGGGACCGGATCTCTTGGAATTCCTGCATGCTCCCCTTGAAGAAGCAGCAGAGCCCCTGACAGTCGGGGCAGATTTTCCAAGTCCGCCCACCCTCGGCGTCCAGCACGCCGCGGCCATCACAGGTACGGCAGCGCACGTATCGGCCACCGAACAGCTCGTCCGTCAGACGGCGATGAGGGCCTATCGGCGCCATGCCGGTTCGTTTCGTGTAGGCTGCCATCGCTTCGTGCATGCCCAGGTGCCAACCATCGTACTGTCCGGGCTGCCCACAATCCCTGCAATTGGGAGAGCCCATTCCACAGATACCGGGATTACATTGACAGGTGGGACGCCACATTTGTTGGGGCATAAGAAATTCCTCCTTCAAGCTTCAGGGCGCCGGAGGGATCTTATGGATGCGGGGCAGAAAGAGGGCGGGCAACAAAAAACCCGCTTCTCCTACATCAGGAGAGCGGGTTCGATCGCTCGGACAATTCTTTTGCCGCCTATCTCAGCGACCGCATCCTCGCCCCTCGGCGAGTTGGCACCTTGGCCGTCCGAAGCCAGGTTGCCGGGCCCTTCATTAGAGGGCCTCTCCTGATGCAGTAGAAATAATAAGTCGTAGAATCCGAAAAGTCAAGTGATATTTTAGATATCAGTTGCCTAAAGTCATCCACACAGAGTTTATCAATTTGACCCCAAACTCGCGCCTCCAGCTTGCACTTTGGGGATTAAGCTCGGAGCAAACGCGCGCGTTCTAAACCGAAGAACTCCAAAAAGATAGATTACGAAACCGGCAGCTCAAGTCAACAGGTACCGTGTGGAAGCGAAAGCGCCGTTGCCGCCTTGACCCAGTCACTGCCTTGACGGCCGCTCCAAGATCCTGTAAAAAAGAACAGCGTCATTGGTGATGGAGTTCACCGGAACCGCTTCCCTGTAAGCTGATAACTCCTACAGAATTCAAGCGTAGGAGTCTTGCCATGAAGGCGGACTATGTTCCATCGATCGTCGGGGCATTGGCTTTTTTCCCAGGGATCGTCCGTCAGGAGAGCGTGTCCTCTTGTTGAAGCTGGCTTTCGTTATCGCTCTGCTCTTTTCCCCGTTTGCCGCCGCCATTGCGTTCGTCATCACGTACTCTGAATATGCCAAGCACTTCGTCGATAAGAAAAGGGTTCTGAAAAGAGCTCTGGGAATGGCTTTGTTGACCTGGCTCTTCTTTTTGATCGTCCCGACTCTCGCGATCTGGATTTTCCTGGCTCAATGAAGGAGCGCGGGCGGCGCGGCTTGAACTGGAGACGGAGCGGAAAAGCCAGCAGCGGCTTATTTAACCTTCTCCGAAAATATGCTGCGGCCTGTCTTATCGATATAGGCCCGGGTATCTCCCATCGTTACAGATGCCATTCCGGACACGAAGCCTTGAACATCGCCGGCGCCTAAGATGCCGACATAGTCGAATTTCGCCTCGATGGCCATCTCGCCCGTTTTGCTGATAAAGCCCCACTTGGAGTCCCACTTGGGGCCGGGCTTGACCGCAGCCAATCCTTCGGAAAAATTTGCGGCCGAAATAAACTCTCGAGAAAAGGCGTACTTGCCATCCCTGTTTATGTAGCCATAGCTGATGTTAATATGATGTCGAGCCACGAAGGCGAGGCCTTCAGAGAAATTCGAGGCCAGACTCCACCCACCCGAGACCGTCTTGCCCTTGCGATCAATATAACCCCTGGTGATTGGGGGAGGTCCGATGGCAATATCCACCATTGCGAGCCCCTCCGAGAAGCGGGTGGCCCCCTGATACTTAAGGCTTATGACCACCGCTCCAGCCTTATCAATGAAGCCCCACTTGTCTCCGTCGCAGACTGCGGCCAACCCTTCGGAAAAGTCCTTGGCTTCATAAAATTGGGGATTGATGTTACCATGTGCTTAACTTATCCCAATTTCCATTTTTGCGGGAAACAGGCATATCTATACTAATCGAGGTTTTATATGGCAAATGTCAAAGAGATGAATTTTGATCAACTATTTAAACAAATTTCTCCGGAAGAGATATGCGACAATGTATTTACGTTGGTAGGAAAAGTTTTTCCGGTTATTACTGCGGGCAAGGAAGATCATTATAATTCCATGACAGCCAGTGGGGGTGGTTTGGGGCTTCTATTCGTGAGACCCACCACTTGGTGTATTCTTCGAGCAGACCGTTATACGCTCGAAATGATTCAAAAAGAGCAGACATATACGATGTCTTACTTCCCGAATGAATATAAGGAACAAATACTCTTTTTGGGAAGTAAATCAGGAAGAGATAGTGAGAAAATGAAAGAAGTTGAATTGACAAGTGTTCAAACTCCTTCCGGAGATATGTCTTTCAAAGAAGCCAGACTAATTATTGAATGTAAATTAACGGCACTTACTACCGCCAATCCCAATGATTATTACACACAAGAAGCTAAAGACTCTATAAACGAAGCTTACAAAGAAGCAAACGTTTATCGCAAATTTGTATTTGGGGAAATCACCCATGTTTGGGTAAAGAAATAAGAATAAACCAGAATTAACGAAGAGAATGACTAATCATTCTCTCCGTCATCATACAAATTATCCTTGAACAACCTCCTCTAGACCATAAGTGACATTTCATCGAATTCGAGCATATAGTCAACTCATAATAAGTCCTTTATGTAAGGATTCAGCAATTGGGAACAGTCGGGAGATAATAACTGGAAGGCAGGAGTGCCGCAGAAAGAGCTCAATCCATTTGAGAAGGTGCCTCTTTAATTACGAAAGCCCAGTTGAAAGGACCCAGCATGCTATACGAAAAAAGGTCCGAGCTTGAAGCGATGAAGGATGAAGTAGCAGAGCATCACCCCCTTCTTCAAAAGTTGCTTACAAAGCTCCCGGATGTAACACGTGTCGAATGCACTCATGGAATATCCGAAATGGGCGCAGACTTTGTTATCCTTAAAGTAGACAAAGCGTTAGGAACCACCGAGCATATCGGTGCAATAGCAATAACAGGGAGAATCGTCCAGGACTTTTCCGATATCGAGCGCATGCCCTACTTCAGCTGCGAGTCGATGAACGCCAGGTACACCGCCACGAGCAGATAGCTGTTGTCGATGACACCGTGGCAATATGGAGAGGATGGCCGCGCCCGCAAACAGAAGAACGGCGACGCACTTTTTCATGATTGCCCTCCCATCATCACGCGAGATGATAGAACGAGGCCGAGAGGCTTGTCAACGGCGGCATAACCTGCGGGACCGGACTTGCGATTTTCAGCAGAATTCCGGCAAACAAGCCGGGCAAGTGTGAAATTGGGTCTACGCTTTGACGGTGATGCGGAAGCTGCACCTTTTGCCGCCGCGCAGGACCGTCTCCTCGATCTCGGCCGTGACCGGCTTGCCTATTACGGTCGAAAAAGCTTCCTGCTGCCAGCCGAGAGTGCAGTTGCAGAAATCAGCCGGAGTTCGGCCGACTTTCACCAGCGGACAGGCGCACGGGCTGGGCTTTCCGATGACACGCAGAATGCCGGTTTTTTCATCGTACTCGGCCTTTTCGACCCAGGCCGTTTCAATCTTGGCCAGAAAACCCTGAAGGTCGCCGCGGTATTTCTGAAAAAGCGCGCGGTAGTCCTGGGCGCATTCGCGGCCTAAGCGCGCCAGGATGTTGTCGCGGACGGCGCCGTCGAGGTTTTCCCCCATAATGGATACCAATTTGGCGAAGCGCTCGCGCGATCCATCGAGCTTCTGCTTCAATTCGCTGTTATCGGCTGGGGCTATCGCTGTCTGCCCTTCCCCGTTTTCGGGTCGGGCCGAAAGCGGAGCCAGGAAGCCCAGCACGCCGCAACCGCAAACGCCGGCGCCGCACGTTTTCAGAAAATCACTTCGTCTCATGTCATTCTCCTCATGTGAAGTGTCCCGCTCAGTTCTTTTTCAATGGACGGTATGGCTAATCGTTAAAGGATTCAATTCATCTGCAATCGATCCCGGGGCTGCCAAAACAGATATAAACGAGATGAAAGGGCAAATCAAGGTACATACGGCTCTT
This sequence comes from Candidatus Aminicenantota bacterium, assembly GCA_963727095.1. Taxonomy (GTDB): domain Bacteria; phylum Acidobacteriota; class Aminicenantia; order Aminicenantales; family Saccharicenantaceae; genus CAVSEQ01. Next base: position 313,309 of record CAVSEQ010000005.1, read on the forward strand.
CGCACGAATATACCTGTGTATTAGAAAACCAAAAAGAACCATACTCGGGATGGAACTGGCCGGGAAAATCGAAACTGTAGGCAAGGATGTAACACGATTTAGGCAAGGTGACCAGGTTTTTGCATCTACCTTCGGAGTGAATTTTGGTGGATATGCCGAGTACAAGTGTCTGCCTGAAGACGGGATGCTGGCCGTGGCTTATTTAACCTTCTCCGAAAAAATGCTGCGGCCTGTCTTATCAATATAGGCCCTGGTATCTCCCATCGTTACAGATGCCATTCCGGACACGAAGCCTTGAACATCGCCGGCGCCTAAGACGCCGACATAGTCGAATTTCGCCTCGATGGCCATCTCGCCCGTTTTGCTGATAAAGCCCCACTTGGAGTCCCACTTGGGGCCCGGCTTGACCGCAGCCAATCCTTCGGAAAAGTTTGCGGCCGAAATAAACTCTCGAGAAAAGGCGTACTTGCCATCCCTGTTTATGTAGCCATAGCTGACGTTGATATGATGTCGAGCCACGAAGGCGAGGCCTTCTGAGAAATTCGAGGCCAGACTCCACCCGCCTGAGACCGTCTTGCCCTTACGATCAATATAACCCCTGGTGATTGGGGGAGGTCCGATGGCAATATCCACCATTGCGAGCCCCTCCGAGAAGCGGGTGGCCCCCTGATAATTAAGGCTTATGGCCACCGCTCCAGCCTTATCAATGAAGCCCCACTTGTCTCCGTCGCAGACTGCGGCCAGATCTTCTTCAAAAAATCGAGCGCGTGCTCTATTTAAGCTGCGAGTCGATGTACACCAGGTACACCGCCATGAGCAGATAGCTGTTATAATATTCGTCCCACTGGACCGCGTCGATATTATCGTTGAAGCTGTTGGCCACGTCTCCTGTCCGCGCGATGATCGAATGAAGAGTGATTTTGGGAATCCTGCTGCTGAAGGAATCCGCGTCCCAGCCCGCCCACTGCACGTTGGCGGCCCGCAGCCTCTGCTTGAGGGCCCCGGCCACGCGGGTCAGCATGTCCATCAGCATCTTGTTTGAGGAGAGGGTCAGGACCGCCGTCGTTCCGAGGCCGAGGCAGTCGAGGTTGACCATGGCCCGCGTCCGGGCCACCTCTTCGCGGGTCATGTGGCCGGCGTAAAAGGCCGAGCCCTTCAGCCCGGCTTCCTCCGCGGCAAACCCGACGAAGACAAACGTGTGCTTGCGGGGTCGAATCTTGAGCGATTCATAAAGGGTTGGCAGCAGCACCGCGCCGCTCCAGTTGTCGATGACACCGTGCCCTTCGCCGCCGTTGTCGAAGTGCCCGCCGACGACGATGGTCGAATCGCTCTCGCCGCGCAGCGTGCAGATGATGTTGGGGTCCGGGTAACCGGAGACTGGCTGTCGCACGAGGGCATCGCTCGCGCAGCCCGCGGCCTTGAACATCTCTTCGAGCTTCCGCCACCGGTCCCAACTCTTCTCCGGGCAATCCCGGAGACGCGCTTCGATCACCTCTCGTGTGATCTTTTTGAATTCGATATCCTGGGCGGCAAGACGCCAGGGCAACACGCAGAGGAATGCCGCGCCCGCAAGAAGAAGAAGAACGGCCATGCGCCTTCTCATGATTGCCTCCCCATCGTCACCCGGGATGATAGAACGAGGCGGCGAGGATTGTCAACGATCGCTCCACATTCTTGACTGCCTCTCTCAGCCGGCGATATCATCATGGGGAAGGGATCGTTCATAAGCTCGGAGGCTTCCATGAAGCATACCGCAATTATCTTAGCGCTTGGCGCGGGGCTCATTTGGGTATCCAGCTTGGGGGACGATCTTCGGATCGTTCGGCATGCCGAATGTCACTCTTGAGGGGGTGGGCGCCTTGGAGTTCTATCTGGAGGACCCTGGCAGGAAGGTCCTAAGCAAGCGGATTTCGATCCCCGTGGCTGGTGGTGAAAAGGCGGAGAAAGAGCTGACCGCCAAACTCGGCCCAGCCAGGCCGGAACCTCCGAAGAAACGCGCCTAATAGCCGGAGGTGCCCCGATCGGTGGCCCAGCCTTCACGAAAGGAAGCATCTTTCATCGTCTTGCTTCTGGACTTTCTGCTCGGGTTTCACGCAAAAGGCTTGTTTTCGTCGAGCGGGATCTGCTCTTTCTCCTGGCGTGGACTTATCTAATACCGATTCTCAAAACATGTTTGGTTTTGTAATGCGGAAGCAGTAGCCCAGCGTTACTTTAGTGCGCGTCTCTTGCACGGAGAATCTAGCCTAAGAGCAGCGCTCTTCGAAAGCAATCGTTTACCCCGTTTCGTTTTAAGATTCTATAGAGTTGCCGCCTGCTAATTCCGAGCTCAAGGGATGCCCGGGTTTTGTTCCAGTGACATCGTGCGAGAGTATTCTCCAGCTTTTCTCTGAATTCTTTCCCGCAAGAAGGGCAGGATTCCTGGTCAAATCTGATATCCTCAGCCCGTATGCGGTTATGTTCGCTCAGCGCGATCGTGCGTTCAATGATGTTCTCTAGTTCCCTAACATTCCCAGGATAGTTATGAGTCCTGAGCAGTTGGATGGCTCCACAAGTCGCAACTAAGTCGGTCCCCAGCCTGCGGTTTTCGCGGGAAATAAAGTGCCGCGCAAGCTCGACGATATCCTCCTGCCGTTCTCTCAAGGCGGGAATCTTGATGCAGACAACGTTTATTCTATAATAAAGATCCTTTCGAAACCGCCCTTCCTCTACATCATTGAACAAATCCCTATTTGTAGCAAAGATAAAACGCGCAGTAATTCGGTTAGTTGTATTTGATCCGAGCCTTCGCGATTCCCTTTTATCCAGTAACCTTAGCATCTTGGCCTGTAGAGCAAGAGGCAGTTCTCCGACTTCGTCCATGAAAATTGTCCCGTTGTCAGCGATTTCCAGCAACCCGGATCTCTCATGAATCGCCCCAGTGAAAGCTCCCAGGGTATGCCCAAACAGCTCTGATTCGAAGAGCCCCTCTGGCAAGTTAGCGCAGTTTATCGGTACGAACGGGTTTGTACGCCTTCTGCTCAGTTCGTGGATTCTCTTTGCCGCAAGGTCTTTGCCTGTCCCCGTTTCTCCGAGAATTAGAACGCTTTTGTCGCATTTTGCAGCCCTGGCCAGAGCCTTGTGCAGAGCCCGCATGACTGCGCTCGATCCAATCAGGCCTAACTTCATTGCGGCAGCAGACTTGATCCTTTCCATAGGTCTGGATGCAAAAGAATGACGAATACCGAAAGGAAAAACGACAGCATTGGGCGTTTTTTCTCAATATTCTGGAGAAATGTGAGAAAAAACGTTGTCGAAAATCATCTATATCAATACAATGAGAGCACTGACATTTTAATGCTGCACCGCGAAGGCGAGCTTGGACCAACAGAGGGCTAGGGAGAAAGACTTTGAAGAATTGTTGGGCCGCTTCGGCCATTTCATTCGTGTGCATATCTGCAAATTCAACCTGCATAGATATGGAATCGACCCCGACGATATTGCCCAAGAGGTAAAGATAAAGATATGGAAACTCCTTCACGATGAGAAAAACATTTCAAACTACGCGTCCTATATTAGGAAGATCGTGGATTCGTCAGTAATCGACCAGTTGAGAAAGTTCCGACGTGAGGAAGGAATCTATGAGTTGGAAAAACGGAAAAAAGTCGCAGAGCAGGAGCTTTCGTATAATTTGGAAGTTGCGAGATTCAAGAACCTTGAAGACATCATAGGAAGAGAAGTAGAAACTCTCATTCACACACGACGCCAGGTAGTAAAGTTGTACCTATTAAACTTAAGCATTCCGGAGATTGCAAGTTATCTTAACTGGAGCGTCGACAAAACCAGGAATCTTCTGTATCGCGGACTGTCTGACCTCAAAAAGAAGCTCCGTGACTCCGATGTTAGCCATGAGATTAAGTAACGAAGATCTGAAACTCCTTTTTCGGAGCTATGTAGCCACACGTATAACGCATCGGAAAATAGCATGCCTGTCTTTTAAGCAGATCGCACGAATATTCGATCCTGGGTCAGGAACACGCAGAAAACTGAAGATTATTGATCATATAACGCGCTGTTCCGAATGCTGTGATAAGTTTGATTTTCTTCTGGGAGTGCGAAGGTTTCGGGATGAAATGATTCGGGAGGCACAGATACTTCATCAAAATGACAGCCCTGCTATCCCGGTATCCGGTCGCCGTTACCAACTCACTCCTATCTTTAGATTTGCTACCATCTTCCTGGGGTTCGTAATGCTTTCGAGCTCAATCATTATAATAATGCGACAATGGGAACGGCAAGATGATACCAGAGAAAGCGTGTTGCCGATAATTCTTATCCAGCCTAAGAAGACTGCGCGAGTCACCGCCCCGCTGCTTTTCGCTTGGCAAAGTTCTGATGACGCCCAGTATTATGTTTTAGAGCTTTTTGACGCAACCTTGTTACCGATTTGGAGGAGCGGGAAGATCTTCTCCGTCCAATTTATGCTCCCGACAAATATCGTAGATAGGCTCCAAAAAGGAAACTCATATTATTGGATGATCACCGCCTATTCGCTGGGTGGGAGGACGGCAGAATCCCCGATTTTCCGCTTTTTCTTTGTAAAAGATCCGGAGCAGCCAGCGCATCGTACCCCTGGTATTGATAATAAATCGGTGAAGGATCACCGCTAAGAACGAACGCGGCCCAATAGAACGGATGGGAATAAGACGACTTCAAAAGGTTGATCTTCGCTAACTGAAGTGCCGTACTCTTATCGTAGCCCCTTGATAGGAATCCGTAGAAATCTTTCATAAGAGCACAAGATGTTCGGTCACCTATCGGCCATAACGATGACAATACAGATTTCGCCCCAGCGTAAAAAAAGAAACGTGGTAATCCCATAAGACCCTCGACCTTTTCCAATGCTCCGTTAGCCGTCTGACAAGCAGAGAGCACCACGAGGTCAGCGTTCATCCTTAGATTACAGATTTCTCTAGCCTGCACAAACCCATCTTCTTCCTCTTTATCGTTAAGCGAAAGCACAAGAGCGGAACGCAGGGGAAACCGATCATCGAGGAAACCGTGACACGCAAAGTGAATTATTCGATATTCATTTAGATCCAATCTTTTGAGCTCACTTTCATTCGCTTTATCCCTAAGAAAAATGTCTACTGCGCTCGGGGGAAAATGCTTGGCGATTTCGCGAATCTCTTTCGCGCTGTACGGGAGTTCTGGCAAACTGAACCCGTCCATAGCATAAACTTTCTGGATCAGCTCCTTATCGTTTTTGTCGCGATCTGGTCCCGAACGTCCTGTATGGTAGTTTGGGGCGCCAAAGGCCAATAGGTCCTTGCGAGGTTTCGGCATCCTTGGAGTGTCATTAAGAAGAATCAGTGAAGATACTGATGGACTATACGAGATCTTAAGTTTTTCGACGAGATACACGTCCTTATCATTACGCCTAATCTGCAAGGATTCAAACGGCAAGCAATGCAGTATGCCATCGGGCACCACTATCATATAATCAACCTGAGCCCAAACTGGGTCATATGGAGGAGGGAGGAGTTCATTCGCAATTCGGTATGCTGCAGAAACTCCGGTAAAAAGCCGCTCGTTTGGCGCCCGAAGAAGCCTAAGGAAACCTCTTAACGAGTTTTCGATCGTGTCACTACTTGGTAGCTCGAATAATTTCGCCTGGTTTTTCGTTATCAGGAGAAGAAGTGACTTCTGTTCACTAAGCCAGTATTCCAAAATCGCCATTCTGCCCCCGAGCAGGGCCGTCTGAGCCTTGGGTATTGAGCACGTTTCGGGCAATGCTTTGTCCAAGACATGTTCCTCTCCACCTATGGCTACCGGCACAAGCCTCAGAGACCTTTCTTCATTGTCCTTCAGTTCACGTTCAAGATCTAATCTCTCCTGAGGCTGAATCTTGTGCATCATCAGATCGCGAAATGCCGATGAAATCTTCTTGGAAGCCTCCGGCCGCTCAGCTCTTTCAGAAGGTCCCCCCGGCTGATCCACATTAGTCCTTGCTTCGTGGAGGGTCTCAACAAAAGCCCTGGCCTTTGCCTTCTCTATTGTCACGAATATATCATTTAAAAGGGCATTCGACCGATTGCTTGAGTATAAGCTAAAAAGAACGGAAATAGCATGTTGATAAACAGCAAGCTTGTTGTGAATGAATCCGATCTTAAAAGGATCGAACCCTATCTTAGCTCTCGTTTCATCAATACAATCAATGGACTTTTTAAAGTTAGCCCAAGCCCCAATAAACTCGCCCTTCGCTTCACAGCATCTGCCCAATTCAAAAAACGTCGCCCATGTTCCCTCCGGGCTCTCCAGCCTCTTAACAAGGCCGATGGAATTGCTCAAAACCGACCTGGCCTTATCTAGCTCCCCATTCATGAAGTAAGCGTCCGCAACGTTATTCAAAATGTGTAAACGTTCTCCATGATGCCTCTCGATTGCTTTGTTCCTAAGGGCCCTTAGATAGAACGTTACGGCTTTCTCGTATTCACCCAATCCGTAATAGGCAATGCCTATGTTATTGAAAATGGCTATTTCCGCAAGATCGTCTCCGTTATCGCCCTGCAAGGTCAAACATTCGCGAAGTGCGTTGAGAGCTTTTTCAAATTGCTCCTTATCATGACCCTGAAGTCCGATCATAATGTTCATGGAACTGATGTTGTTGAGGTCCTTTAATATCGAAACGTTATTGCCGCTTTGGCTATCCAGAAAATGTGCGCGGCCGAAAGTCCGCAACGCTTTCTCATAATCGCCTACTTCTTTGTATACAAGCCCGATATTATTTAGACATTCGGCTTCACTTTCAAAATCCCCTTGTGCGCTTAGTATCTTTCTTCCCTCTTCGAGGTACACCAGCGCCCGGGAAAACTGGCCCTCTCTTTCATAATACAAGCCTATATTATTTAGGCATCTTCCCTTCTCAATTTCATGTTTGAGCTTGTACGCGATACTTAGCGCTTTACAATTGCATGCGAGGAACTCGTTGAATCTGTCCAGCTGCCAGTAGGTTAGACTTTTCTGGCGTAAACATTTAAGCTCAAGATCTTCCGACCCTATCTCAAGGGCAAGGCCTATGGCATCGTCAAAACGAGCCAAAGAATTAGCGGGCTGGACGGAGGCGCGCAACTCCTTGCCTTGGTTATAGAGCTTTATAGTTTCAGTGGCTCTAGAACAGAATCTTTCCCCACTGCTATCTTGGACTTTACGAGCCAACGCCAAAGCTGCTGTAAACAATTCCGAGGACTCCTTAACTCGCCCCAAATCCCACGCTACGGTCCCCAGTTTTTGAAGACATTTTGCCTGAACCACTGGCAGGTGCATTGTCTCGGCTAGCCTCAATGCCACGCTTAGCAATTCTAGGGCCGATAAGTACGCCCCGTTGCTATGTTGACGTGCCCCCTTTTCGAAAAAGACGGCTATCTTCTTGTCGCTTTGCCCCGCCAACTGGATTGTGGATAACCCGTTGGACTGCAGGGCAATGCCGTTAATTATAATAAGCGGGATGGCGACAATCCTTATTGCTTGCATCTTGGGTCTCAAAGGCAGAATGATTATAATAAACCGCAAAAAACTTAGTCAAACTCCCAAACGTACTCCTCTCGGCCCTCCTTTCATTGCCATTTCCCCCTCCTCCCTTTATACTGTCGGCATCCTCACACCGGAAGGAGCCCCATGAAAATCCATGCCGCACCGACTCTTGCAGATAAGACAGACGATGAGCAGACGGATTTATTCTCACGCCGGAAGTTCTTCCGCTGGTCGGCCGTAGCCGCGGCGGGGCTGGCCATCGGCCCACGGCTCTCTTCACAGGAGAAGCCCGGCCAGGAAAAGCCCAAGCCCGCCAAGCCTCCCGAGATAACGACCAACGTCGACCAGGCGCGGGCCATCCCCCGCGTCGCGACCTCCATGCCCGGGCTGTATCCGGGAGCGGTGGTCAGGGTCGATACGGGCAGGACCTCGGTCGAGGGGAAGGCGGACGCCGCCAAGGTCCGGGCCGCGCTCAACCGGGGCCTGGTCGAGCTCATGGAAGCCAAGTCCGTCTCGGCCGCCTGGATGCGGCTCGTCAAGCCGGCGGACGTCGTCGGGATCAAGGTCAACCCCATCGGAGGGAAGCTCCTTTCGACCAAGCCCGAGGTCGTGGACGTCATCATCGAGGGGCTCGTCTCGGCCGGGGTGCCGAAGACAAACATCATCATCTGGGACAGGCGCCACTTCCAGCTCGCCGACGCCGGGTTCACGGAGGCGCGCTTCCCGGGGATCCGCATCCTGGGCACGGAGATGAAGGGGCCGAACAACGACTTCTTCGACCCGAAGGGCGAGCTCTGGAGCAAGGACAACATCGACCGCGCCGCCCTCCCCTTCACCGCCTCGGTCGAGGACAAGTACGACCGCGAGACCCTGCCCTACATGATCAACGAGGGCAAGGACTCGTACTTCACGAAGCTCGCGACCACGGTGTGCACGAAGATCGTGAACGTCCCGGTGCTCAAGAACGCCGGGCCGACCGTCACGGCCTGCCTGAAGAACCTGTCGTTCGGCTCGATCAGCAACACGGGCCGGCTCCACAAGCTCTGGATGAAGGCCGTGGCCGAGCCCTGCGCCTTCCCCTGCATCAGGGACAAGGTCGTGCTCAACATCGTGGACGGGCTCCAGGCCTGCTTCGACGGCGGGCCGGCGGCCGACCCGAGGTTCATCTGGGACGCGAACGTCATGTTCCTCGGGACGGACCCCGTGGCCGTGGACGCCGTCTGCCACGACTACATCATCGCGGAGAGGATCAAGCGCGGGAAGCAGAAGACCGACGAGCCGCGGATGAGCGAGTTCCTCACGGATCGCGGAGGGGTTGGGGCTGGGCGTGGCGATGAGCGAGAAGATCAAGGTGAGGGAGGACCTGAAAGGCACGCTTGTCCTGCGGCACCAGGTAACGGCCGGCGGCGTTGCCCTACAAAATTGGCCAATCCGTCGATTTGTAGGGTAAGCTAGGTCAAAAGCTCGTTGAGACGCACGATGACGCCGCGCTCCAGTGGCACGATGTCCAAGGCCGCGTCCAAGGCTCTCTTGATCCGTGTCTTCCACCTGCGGGGCATGCCTGCCCAAAGGCGCATCAGTCTGTCTGTTTCGTTGGGTTCTGCCAAGGCGTACTTTCCCACGTAAACGGCCTGTCGTATGTCTTTGTCTTTCTTGGACAGTCGTTCAGGTCTCGTGGCGATGGCCAGCTTATGGAGCAAAAAGGCGGCCGGAGCCGGAACCTTGGCACGGACACCGGGGGCCACTTTGAGAACCAGCGGCTCGGCGAACAGAATCTCGAGATAGCGCAACTCTTGCGGGGTAATGGCCATGGCCTCGATGAACCTGGGTCCATGCGTTCCCGGCCTACCTTCCTTGGACAGGAATTCGACTTTCATCCTGTTTCCTGCAAAGTACATAGACCCGTCGGCGTTGAACTGTTGGCTAAAACCCAGGCGCTGCAAATAGACCGAAAGATCGAAAGCCTTTCCCTTGAACGGCCTGGGGATAAGGATGTCGAGGTCATCAGTCTTCAACGGGTACCTCTCCATCGGCAGATGCCGTTGATAAAGGAGGAAACACCAGCTGCCGATGATCTCGAGGCCCGCTTCCCAGGCCTTCTCCTCCGTTAATTTCCGTAGTATCGCGAGCAGCGGGCCTACGATATCCGTCGCCTTCTCGCCCCTCGCTCTGAGGGACCGAAGTCCGTCGCGCACGCGCCTCAATTCTTTCACCAATCGTTCCCGCTCGAGCAGTTGATCGCGAAGCGAACCCGGTACTGCCTTGCCGATATAATCCGTCTTGACCGACCGACCTTTGCGATACTGGAGATAGTAATAGACCTCAGCACCCTTGGCCTTCGACTTGATGCACCCATTGGGCAGCAGCGCGAGCCGGGCCGCGAGCGCCCTTTCCTGCCCGCGGAGAAACTCCACGCTCTCGCGGAGAGTATCGTCAATATCCTGCATACGATGAGCATACCCTACATATTTTCAAAAGTCAATGATTTGTAGGGTACCGGCAGGGCTCTCCGCCGCTCGCTTGTGCAGGGTGCGGAGCGGATCAAGCGCGGGAAGCAGAAGACCGACGAGCCGCGGATGAGCGAGTTCCTGACGATCGCGGAGGGATTGGGACTGGGAGTGGCAATGCGCGAGAAGATCAAGGTGAGGGAGGCGTAGAGGCTATACGTGAGAAGAACCTTTAACGTCGTCATTGAAAGAGATTCGGAAGGATACTAAGTTGGGACGGTCCCTGCGCTCCCCGGATGCCATACTCAGGCCCACAGTCTAGAAGTCCTCGCCAAGCGGATGAAGGAAGCCATCAAGGTATATCTTAAGAGGGACACGGGACTTTCAAAACAAGAGTTCCTAACGCTTCTGGATTAGGGATAAGCCGCCTTCGATCGGTCGGCTCGCTCAGCAACACGGGCCGGCTCCATAAGCTCTGGATGAAGGCCGTGGACTCCGTCTGCCACGACTACATCATCGCGGAGAGGATCAAGCGCGGGAAGCAGAAGACCGACGAGCCGCGGATGAGCGAGTTCCTGACGATCGCGGAGGGATTGGGGCTGGGCGTGGCGATGCGCGAGAAGATCAAGGTGAGGACGGTCGAGGCGGCTTGAGAGGGGCGCCCGCAATCAGCGGGGAGCATTTTATTAACTATGAACCCAGGGGAAGCGCGTCCTTTCATGGTTTGGCGGATTTCCTGGCTCCTCGGGGCAAGGATCCCAAAAATACAGCGTTCCTGCTACGCCCTTTGTATTTTTGACACTGATTCGCTTTTGGCGATACAATCAAATGATGATGGGATACTCGCTTCCCGAGTATAAGAGCGCGGGAAAGCCGCTGCTAGGATGTCGTCCCAGGGCCAAAACATATTTTATTCTTTTTCAACCTGAAGTGTCAGGAAATGCACTTTTCCGTGGTCTTTAGTAATGGAGGGGAGCACATCGCCTCAAGGAGTGCACATGGGGGACCAAGAAAGGCTGGATTCCTGGAAAGAAATATCTTCCTGCGCTAAGCGGAGCATAAAACCGTGCGGTCGGTGGGCGAAAGATCTGGGGTTCTTCACTTTACCAGCTCTATGTCTTGGACTAACAATTGCCGTTTGCGACCCCGCCCAAGCTCAAGTTGGAAAAACTAAATGGAGGGGCTCTATTAGGACGGAGACCGGCGTGACAGTCGTCAAAAATCCAACCTCTCCAATGTACAAGGGAAATGTTGTGGAGTTTCAAGAGGAATTCGTAATCAAGGAATCCGAGCATGGCGGTCATTATCTTTTCGTGAGACCGGAGAGCCTTTTGCTGGACATAAACAAGAATCTGTACGTGCGTGACGCCAGGGATGGGAATGTTAAGGTCTTTGATGAACGCGGCCGGTTTATCCGTGTCATAGGAAAGAAAGGCCCTGGTCCGGGGGAATTGATCGAGCCCACCTATATGGACATTTGCCACGGTCAACTGGCGGTATACTGCTCGGGAGACAGGCGCTTGACTTTTTTCGATCTAAGTGGGAAGTACGTCACTACGCTGCACTCGACATCATCATTACGGCAAATGAGGCTGGATTCCCAAGGGAATGCTATTGCTCTCGTGGCGGTACCAGACAAAAACGGCAAACAGATTGTCGAGCTGCAGAAGTTTGATCCCGGCCTCAGGTACGAGAAGACTCTGGCCGCGTACGCCTGGTCCCCGCCCCAGTATTTCTCGGCAGTAGCGACGTTCGACATTGCAAAAGAAGATTCGATCGTTTATGGCGACCCCGGCAAATACGAAATCAGGGTCTTCAGCAATAGCGGAAAACTTCAAAAGATAATCAAGAAAGATGCGGCCCTCGTTAAGATACCAAGAGAAGAGATAGATTACTTGAAAAGCAACTATTCTCCTTGGTACGGGACGTGGGATGGCCTCCCCGAGTACTACGCAACTTACTACACCGTGCAGACAGACGAGGTGGGAAGAATCCTCGTCGAAACTCGCTCGATGATAACCGGGACAAGGGAATGCGTCTACGATGTCTTCGATTCAGAAGGAAGATTTCTGGCGACCATCAACCTGAAGAATGCCAGGTTTCGCTTATGGGCGAACCAGAGGCTTTATGCTATCGAAGAAGACAACGATGGCTTTTGGGTCGTAAAGGCTTATCGGATCAAGTGGGCATTTGACCATTCCGATTGATAATTCCCGGCGCACGGAACGGCGCCTAATTCTTTTTCGATAACTCCAAACCCAGCCTTCCTGGATGAAGGCCGTGGCCGAGAGGATCCGGCGCGGGAAGCAAAAGACCGACGAGCCGCGAATGAGTGAGTTTCTCCGGATCGCGGAGGGGTTGGGGCTGGGCGTGGCGATGCGCGAGAAGATCAAGGAGAGAGAGGCCTGAAAGCCACGCTTTTCTGCAGCACCAGGTAACGGCCGGCGGCGTTGCCCTACAAAATTGGCCAATCCGTCGATTTGTAGGGTACGGAAGGCTCTCCCCGTTGTTCTCACATTCGCAGCGGGGGAATGAAGCCCGTGACGGAGCCTTTGTCGCTAAGGGGATACCGTTTGTAAGGGCATTATTGCGGGATGCGGGCACACTTAGTCGGAATACGCAATTTCGCCTTGGTATTAGCTTCGCCATAATTGGAAGCATTGTATACGAGCAATGTAACTGTGATATAGTCGAGGCGTTGGAATTCAGAAGCAAGGGCAGGAGGAAATTCCATGGAAATTAGTCCTCTCATTCAGATCGGACTGTCGATCGTGTTTATGGCGCTCACGATCTTATTTGGAGAACGGCTCATACTGCGTCTAAAGAAGCTGCCCATTTGGCAGGCCCTGGTGATCGCCGCGGCGAGCAATCTCTTGGGCAAGCTCTTCGTCTCGGTACTGCATCTGCCCGGCGCCTTGTCGTACTCCATCCCGACGCTCGTCTTTCTCCTTCTTTCTTATGTCTTTTTCAAGCCCAAATTCGGCAAGCTCATCCTCTACTGGCTGGTCGGGTTCGCCGCCTATATGGTGATCCATATCCTGATTTCGACTCTTTTCGGCTGGACCTTCATGTTCCCCTTCTGGACGGTTAAGCTGTTCTGAAGAAACTATAAACCGGGATTTCCCATATGACCGATCAAAGCCATCTGATTCCCCCTCGCCAGATTGGATTCTCCTATTATTGAGTAACATTTTCAAGAACTCCAGTCCCGGACCGATCCTTTTTGCTTCCACGGGCCGGGTCAACTGATGTTCGCAACTTCGGAGCCATCATAAGCCCCTTCAGTTAGCCGTTTGAGCCACCAGCAGTCCTCTCCTCAGCTAATGTTTATTGCGGTTTGGAATCACAGTTATCACTTTGCTGAAAATCTGTTTTCTTGGTAATGGACCAAATGCACGAGAATCAAAGCTATTATCCCGGTTATCGCCCATCACAAAGTACTCCCCGGGACCAAGCTGGACGGCCGGGGAATTCCGATACTGGCCCTTTCCTGGCGTGTAGGCTGCCCAATGACCGTCCTCCATCACGACCGAAGTGCCCATCTGGTATGCCGGCGGTACCCAGCCGAAATCGATGTTGTCCAACGGCTGAACGGGCAGGAGGCTTCCATTGACTATGACTCGATTCTCTCGCACTTCAATCGTTTCGCCCGGAAGCCCAAGAACGCGCTTGACATCAATTCCGGGACGGCCGGGGAGGTGCGCTTGGACCAAATCTCCGCGGCGCGGCGAACCCGTATGAAATAGCACAATCCGGGAATATGGCACTCGCAAATCGTAAGCAGCGCGGTTCACAATAAACCTGTCGCCGCGCAGAATTGTGGGGGCTGCGGAACCCCCGGTGAGTTTATAGAGCCATACGTAGCTTGGCAGGACTGCTAAAACGGCGGCAACCAACAGCACGATGCGTAAGCTTCTTTTACGCAATAAACGCATGAAGTAATTATATCGGCCCGCTTAGGCCGTGTCTATTATAAGTGTCTGACCCAGCACACCGTTGTTCGCAAGTTCGGAGCCATCATAAGCCACTTCAGTTAGCAGCCTGAGCCACCAGCTCGTGAAGCCTGTCCAAGGATCCGCGGAATCGGGGTCTTTCTCGTATCCGCTCTGCTCACGTTGGCAGTTTCCATTTGCGCGGTAGTGACCCAGACTGACAGGGCGGCTCACGCCAACCCCGTCGACACGCTGCGTCATGAACAGCGCCGCCGTGTGAATTGGGCTGCGTTGCGAAAAGAAATCATTCCTTCGCGGGAAGCAGAAGACCGACGAGCCACGGATGAGCGAGTTCCTCAGGATCGCGGAGGGGCTGGGGCTGGGCGTGGCGATGCGCGAGAAGATTAGGGTGAGGACAGTCGAGGCGGCTTGAGAGGGGCGCCCGCAATCAGCGGGGAGTATTTTATCAACTATAGACCCGAAAGGAAGCGCGTTCTTTCGTGGTTTGGAGGGTCTCCTGGTTCCTCAGGATGAGGATCCCAAAAGTTCGGCTTTCCTGCTGTAAATGTCGGACGTTCCACCTGCTACGCCCTTGTAATTTTGACACTGATTCGCTTTTGGCGATACAATCGAATCGTGATGGGATACTCGCTTCCCGAGTATAAGAGCGCGGGAAAGCCGCTGCTAGGATGTCGTCCCCAGGGCCAAAACATATTTTATTCTTTTTCAACCTGAAGTGTCAGGAAATGCGCTTTTCCGTGGTCTTTAGTAATGGAGGGGAGCACATCGCCTAAAGGAGTGCACATGGGGGACCAAGAAAGGCTGGATTCCTGGAAAGAAATATCTTCCTGCGCTAAGCGGAGCATAAAACCGTGCGGTCGGTGGGCGAAAGATCTGGGGTTCTTCACTTTACCAGCTCTATGTCTTGGACTGGCAATCGCCGTTTGCGACCCCGCCCAAGCTCAAGTTGGAAAAGCTAAATGGAAAGGCTCAATTAGTACTGAAAACGGCGTGCAGGTCGTCAGGAATCCGCCGACTCCAATATATGCTAATGCCACAGTGGAGTTTCAAGAGGAGTTCGTCATCAAAGATTCGGAGCGCGGTGGCCAGTATTTGTTCGCAGGTCCTTCTAGCCTACTGCTGGATTTTAAAAAAAACCTGTACGTTCTTGATGCCAAGGACGGGAACGTCAAGCTCTTCAACGAACACGGCAGGCTTATCCGGGTTATGGGCAGAACAGGCCCCGGACCCGGGGAACTTATTCAGCCTACCAACATCGCCATCTGCCGGGGCGAACTCGGAGTGTACAGCTCCGCCGATCGGCGGATGAAGTTTTTCGGGCCGGACGGCAAGTTTGTCAGAACCGCTCATTCACCCGTAACATTGGGACAAATGAAGCTCGATTCATCCGGGAACGCCTTCGCCCTTGTTAATGTTCCGGATGAGAACGGAAAGCTCACAACCCAGCTTCAAAAATTCGATCCAAGCCTTAGGTACGTCAAGACCCTTTCTGCCTACGACTGGATCCAGCCCCAGTATTTCACGACGACAGCGACTTTCGAACTGACCAAAGATGATCGCATAATTTATGGATATCCCTATACGTACTCCGATAAATATGAGATCGTAATTTACGATAATTATGGGACCGTTTTAAGGAAGATTCAGAAGAATTCTGCGCCCGTGCCAATTCCTCGCGCGGAAATCGATTACCTAAAGAAGAACTATCGTCCCTTCCTTGGAACGTGGGCCGGGGTCCCTGAATACTATGCGCCTTTTTACGTCATTTACACGGACAACGCAGGAAAAATAATAGTAGAAACTCGTGCTAAGATGACTGGAAGGAGGGAAGCTACGTACGATATTTTTAGTTTAGAAGGCAGGTTCCTGGCATGCGTAACCACGAAGCCCTTAGGGAACTGCCTTTGGGCAAACAAGCGTCTTTATGCCATCGAGGAAGATGACCAGGGGGTATGGGCAGTAAGGATTTATCGGGTTATGTGGTCATTTGATCATTCCGATTGATAATTCCCGGCGCGGAGAATACTCTGGCCTCCGATCATTGAGAGGGATTGATATTTCCTGTGTCATCAACGTATAATTCTTGCGAAGTTGATGATGGAGGACAATCGCATGAGGCGACCTATCCTTTTTATGTGTTTTCTGGTGTCGCTGTCGGCGGCCATCTTCATCTGCGGTAATCGCAGAGGTTTCCGCCCAAGCGGAGGGAAAAGTCCCGGTCCTCGTCCTTCAGAAAGCCGGGGAAATTCCGGCGCAGTTCGGGCCGGGAAAGGACGACTATTTCTGGGAAATAAGCGGCCTCTGCTTTGACGCCAAAAATAACCTCTACGTCGCCGACAAGGGCTGGAGCAAGATTTTCAAGTTTGATTCCCAGGGGAAGTTTCTGAAGGCCTTCGGCAGAGCGGGCCAGGGTCCGGGCGAGTTTGCGGGCGGTCTCGGGTCAGGCCTGAGCATCAGAGTCGGCAACGACGGCCTGCTCTATGCCGCCGACAGTTTAGGCCAGCGCGTGTCTCGTTTCGACACCGAGGGCGTCTTCATCAACAGCTTCGCTGAGGCGTATAGCGCCGGCGCCCCGGCCGTGAATTCCAAGGGCGACGTCATTCGTTTGACCAGCGGCTCCGAACTTATCTCGCTCTTCGACAAAGCCATGCAGTTGCGGAAGAAGATTTTCCCCGCCGATCTCCATTACAGGGACTCTTTCCTCCGAGCCCCAACCGAAAAGCCCGAAGAGGCCAGCCGAACCAAGCTGTCGCTCCTCATGGGGACCGATGACAGGCTCGTGGTCGTTTCAAACACCGCTCTCAAGGCCTACGTGTTCGGGCCGGACCTCCGGGAAATCCGGCGATTCGACGTCGCGGACGAGACGCTCCGCAAAGACATCCGTAAAAGGTACGAGACCCAGGTGAAGATGCTGATTGAAAAGGGCATGAACCCGCCCAGAGTGACGATCGTGCCGTTCACCGCTTTATTGGCGCCGGGAGGCCGGCTGCTGCTTTTTACCTTCGACAACAAGGCCTTGGTCTATTCGCTCGACGGCCGGCTCGAGGCCGTGCTCCAGGCCCCGGAGGGAGCGGCGCCCGCCAGGGCCGTCAACAACCTCGGTGAGATTTGGTCGGTGACGAAAGACAACGCCATCGTTCGGTTCGCCTCCCCGTTTCAAGCAAAGAACAACTGATCCGGCTTGCCGCGGCCGCCCGACAGCGCAAGAGGTTTAGGCATCGCACTCCCTGGGTGGTAAAATCATGAGAGGGTACGCAAGTACGCAAGGAGGGAAAGTCGACACTCGTCAGAATCTCGGAGTCGGGATGGGAAGAAACGCAAGACGGTCTCGAGAGCTCGTACGGGAACTGCTTCGGGTGGACGCAGATGCTCTCCTGCCTCAAGGCCTACCTCGAGTACGGCATCAATCTCAGGAAGGGATATTTTTAACGGGTTCTACTCGTAGCGCATCGAGCGGGCGGGGTTGGCGGTCGCGGCCCGATAGGTCTGGAGGCCGATGACGGTCGCTGCGATGAAGAAAGCCGCCAGTGCCGCGCCCAGGAACATCGGAACCGTCAGGCTCGTCCGGTAGGCGAAATTCCGTAGCCACGCCTGCATGGCGAAGTAGCCAACCGGCCAAGCGACGAGATTCGCCACGACCACCCACTTCATGAATTCGCGCGAGAGCATGACGATGATCCCGGGGGAAGATGCGCCGAGGACTTTGCGTATGCCGATTTCCTTGGTCTTCTGCTCGGCCGCGAACGAAGCCAGCCCGAGCAGGCCCAGACAGGCGATGAGGACGGCCAGCCCGGCGAGGGCGCTGAAGACCGTCCCCAAACGCTGTTCAACGCGATAAGCCCGGTCGAAGATCTCGTCGAAGAAGGTATATTCAAAGGGATATTCCGGCGAAAACCGTTCCCAGGTTGTTCGGATGAAGGCCAGGGTCGCGGGGATGTTTCCGCCCCGGATCTTGATCGAAACCTTGGCTGAGCTTGTCGGGTCGAGAAAAATATAGAGAGGCATGATGGGGAGGTGGCAGGGAATGCATATGAAAATCTTTAATCACCCCGACAATTTTGCTGTCAGCTTCTCGCGCCCCAAGTGATTGAGGTCGTGGCCGATCGGGTCGTCCCAGCCGATGGCCTTGCGGGCGGACTCGTTGATCAGGAACGCGCCCCCGGCGTCTGACGGAAAATCGCGCGAAAAGTTCCGGCCCGTTGCGAGCTTGAGCCCGTAGAGATCGACGAAATCGTAATCGGCGGCGATGACATAGATCGGGACTTCGACCGAATCCGGTTTCCCCGGCCAATCGGCGCCCGTACTCGTGCTGACGTTATTGGGCAGGCAGGAAGACGCCGCCACGCTGAGGACGGCGGGATTCCGCTTGAGCTCGGTTTTGAAGGCCTCGACATTCGTCCGCAGGCCGCCCCGCGGGGAAAGGACCACGATCTGGTTGCGGTTGTAGCCCATGTCCTTGTTCCGGATGAAGAAGAGCTGGCTCCGCACGCCGACAGTGCAAATGATGAGCGCGATCGACGCCGCGAACTGGAAGACGATCAGGGCGTTGCGCAGCACCCGTCCCTTGGCTCTCGAAGCGCCCGTGCCTTTGAGGGCGGCGACCGGCTGGAACGCCGAAACGAAGAACGCCGGATAGCTCCCCGCGACGACACCGACGGCCGCGGCGAGGAGGATGAGGCCGGCCGTAAGCGCAAAATCGTGGAGCGGATTGAAGGCGATCTCCCGTTCAACAAAGGTGCGGAAAGCGGGCAGTGCGACCATGACGACGCCCGCAGCCAGGATGAGGGCGAGGAAGGTCAGTACCATGGAGTCGCCAAGGAACTGCCCGACGAGCTGGCCCTTGGCGGCCCCGACGACTTTCCGCAGCCCGACCTCCTTGGCCCGCTTGAGGGACCGGGCGGTGGCTAGGTTCATGTAGTTGACGCACGCAATGATCAGGACGAGGACGGCGATCGAGGCGAAAAGCAAGACAAAACGGGCGTCTCCGGTCGGGGAAAGCTCGAAGTTGGCCCGGGAGTAAAGATGGATGCGGGTCAAAGGCTGAAGAAAGAAGCGCGAGGCGAAGCCCTTGTGGATCGCGGTCGTACCGGCTGCGTGCTTGGCCATGAACGCCGGGAGCTTAGCCTCGAGAGCGCGCGGGTCCGCGCCTTTTTTCAGGAGGACGTAGCTGTAGTAGGAATTGCCTCGCCAGAGGGTTAAATTCGTTTTCTCGACTTGGGCCAGAGTTTCGAACGGCGCCACGATGTCCATGAGGAAATGGGAATTGGCCGGGATATCGCGGAAAACCCCCGCGACCCTGAAATCGAAAGTGTTGTCGGGAGCATGATAGGTGATCGTCCGGTTCAAAGGGTCCGCGTCGCCGAAAAGCCGGTGAGCCTCTCGTTCGGAGAGGAGGATCGAGAACGGGTCTTTGAGGACCCCGGCCCGGTCGCCGCGAACGAGCGGGAAAGAGAAAACCTCGAAGGTCTGGGGGTCGGCCCAATGGAATTCCTTCTCCAGAAAATTCTTTTCGCCGATGCTGATGAGGACGTCCGACGATTCGCCGATCCGGGTCGCAGCAAGGACTTCCGGAAAATCCTGAACCATGGCCGGCGCCATGGGGGCGGCCGTGACGGCGAAGATGTCGGACCCGAGGTAAACATTGCCCGGGTTTTGCATGATGATCCGGAAGATGTTGCGGGCGTTCGCGTGGTAGCGGTCATAGCTGAGCTCGGTGCGGACGAAAAGCATGATGAGGATGAAGACGGCCATTCCCGCGGCCAGGCCGACGATGTTGAGCGCGGAATAGGCCTTCGCTCTTTTTGATATTCCGCCAGGCGACGATCAGGTAGCTTCTCAGCATGGGCACCGCCATTTTATAATTAGGACGCCTTTGCGGACAAGTTGGTTGTCCTGCCCGCGGAGTTCTTTTCCGACGGCAACCTGGGCCGGGCGGACGACCCGCGGATGAGCGCCTTCCTCGGAATTGCGAAGGGGCTGGGGGTTTGCCTCTGTCAATATTTCTCGGGTCGGCTTCTGTAGCCGCGTCCGCCGCGTAACCATTCCGGCGCAATGGCGGTATTTTTTATTGACGCTGGAAATCACCCGCGCTAATCTTATTTCGGGAAGTCGGGAGGAAACAAAATGCCGCGACACGCTTGGCTTTCGGTAATTCTGCTTATGCTGGCGGTTCTTTCGCTACCGTTGGCGGCCCAGGTGGCGAAGATCGCCCCCGAAAAGCCGAAGTGGGGCGATACCATCACGATCACCTATGACCCCGGCGCCGCAGGCGCTTCTTTTCTCCCGGGCGACGAGATCTACGCGTCGTGGGCGGTGATGGCCGGCGGATCGGTTGAAGCGGGCTGGACGCGAATGGAAAAGAAGGGCGGTGTCTTCGAGTGCCAGGTTCCGGTCCGCGACGGCGCCGGCTATTTCTCGGCCTACTTTGTCACAATGTATAGCTGGGACAGCCATGCCCTTGTCGGGACCAAGATTTATCGGAAGGACGGAGTGCCCGCCCAGGATGCCTGGCACGCGGAGATGACGTCATCGATCGAGGAATCCAAGTACGGCGCGGCCTTCGACCAGGAGCGGAAGCTCTACCCGGAGAACTATGCGGTCTATCGCGACAAGTGGTGGCTCGACGCGTTTTTCAAGAAGAGCGAAATCAAGGACATCGTTAAGAAAGATATGGAGGCTCTCCGCCGGGCGGCGAAAAAGGAATCCCCCGGCCTGCTTTACTCCCAGAACGAGGGCTATCTCCTCCTCGACGAGGAAAAAACGGCCCGGGATACGCTTCGCAAGCTCGTCTCGTCCTACCCGGATTCGCCTTACGCCGCTCAGGCTTTGCACGACTATGACTATCAGGCCTTTTCCAAACAGATCAAGGGAGAGGGCCCGGCCGAGGTCAAGAAACTGGAGCTGGAGCTCGTTATCAAGAATCCGGGCGCAAAGAATGTCCGCGATTTCTTGGAGCAGGCGGCTTGGGACAGCGATGCGCCGCTTGACCCGATTCGAGTCGGCTGCTCTGCCTGGATGAAGGATGAGCCGGACAATCCCCGTCCATGCTATGCTTTGGGTTCGGCCTTGCTGAAAAAAGGCGGGGATCTCAAAGAGGCCGCGGCGCTCCTGGGCAAAGCGCAGAACCTACTGATGCAGGGGAAGATGAGACTCTATGGCGACATCAGCGGTGCGCGATCTCAGCTCGAGTTGCCGACCTATTTCAAGACGGCCGCCGAGGTCTATGAGAAGCTGGGCGACCTCGCCGCCGCTATGGCCGAAGCCAAGGCCGCCGAGGCCCTGGGGAAGGAAGTCCCGGCGGACTTGTTCCTTCTCGAAGCGTCCATCTGGCGCCGTTTGGGAAATCTGCCGCAGGCCGAGGAATCCCTGCTCGAGGCCCAGCGCCGCGGCGCAGCGAAGGCCGGGGAGGAACTGACGGCGATTTACCGTCAGCGGCATGAAACCGCCGACGGCTTCGAAGCCTGGCTGGCGAAGGCAATGGAGAAACATGCGGCAGCCGCGCCGGGAGCGAAAAAACAGGCGCCGGGCTTCGATGTGAAAACGATCGACGGAAAGGCCCTGACGTTATCCGATCTCAAAGGCAAGGTCGTCGTGCTGAATTTTTGGTTTATCGGCTGCGCGCCGTGCCGCGTCGAGATGCCGGGGCTCAATAAGCTCGTCGAGGAGTTCAACGCCGGAGACGTCGTTTTTATCGGCTTCGCCCTGGACAAGGCGGATGCGCTCGAGAAGTTCCTGAAGGAAGTTCCGTTCAAGTACCAGATCGTGGCCGAATCCTCGGCCGTCGCCTCGCAATACGGCGCCTCGGCCTTCCCCACCCACGTGCTCATCAACAAGCAGGGCCAAATCGAGTTTGTCCTGACCGGCGGCAGTACGAACAGCCTGGACGAGCTGCGGCCGTTGATCAAGAATCTGCTGAAATAGTCCCTTCAGGCTTTTCGAACGACCACGACCGGCAACATGCGGCGCTCCTTGCGGAGGTCGAGGCCGAGTTGCTCGCGCGCTGAAGCCGCTATTTCTTTTCCAGCGTAAAGAGCGAATCCTCCAGGCCGGTGTTGACCGTGATCTTGGTGATCACGAGCTTCATAAATTCGGCGCCGTCCTGCAGCGTCCGCGTCGAATGGGCCATCATGACCCCATTGACGGGCTTGTAATCGGAGGGGTAGCTCTCGGCCTTGACCTCCGCGCCGGACATTCCCGCGGTCATCGTTTCCGTCTTGTAGGGAAGGTAGGTCGCCGGGTCGAGGTAAATCGTCGTCTTGTGACCGTTCGGCATGGTCTGCTCGAGGACGACGTATTCCTTGCCTTCGAGCTTGGCTTTCGGCTTCACCTCGTAGGTGATTTTGTACTTTTCGGGGTTGAGAAACGCCTCGTTCCCCAGCGCCTGGCGGGCAAACTCCTGGGCCATGGTCTCAGGCATTGCCTCGACGGCGCCCCCGGTCTGGAGGTTGGTCCACATGGCCGTCTGGCCGTCGTATGCCTGGGTCATCGTCATGCCCATGGCCGCGATCTCGATGTCGATCCGTAGTTTGCTGGGCTCTTTATGATACCTCGTGAACGAACCGCTCGCGCTGTACGCGGCGATCTCATAGGTGCCCGACATCGTCGAGTCCTTGATCGCCGTCATGGCCTTGCGTCCGCCGCTCGCCTCGATCATCTTCTTCAGGACGTCCTGCGCCGTCTGGCCGTAGCCCGCCTGAGCCGCGGCGGCAACAATGAGCGCGACGCCGAGCATTCCCATAAGAGACTTTTTCATGGGTTCCTCCCTTTATTTGCATTAACAGGTTCGCTTTTTCGGCTCAGCCGAATTCCCATTAACGAAGTTATGACCGGCGGCCTGCAAAGTCAAGGCGTTTCGCTCTTGTTTCCCGCTCCCGCGCCTTGACAGTCCATTCCGACGCTCCTATACTCAGGCTGGCCCGAAGGGGGCTTTCCGAATTCTTCCTCGCATCCCTCAAGGAGGATGGTCATGAAGAAAGTTTCCGTTGTCGTCGTTTTTTGTGTTCTCGCGGCCGTCTCTCTTGCATTCGGCCAGAGCGACAAGCCCGGCAGTAAAGACTACCCGGGCATTACCCGCATGCCGGGGTACTATATCGACGAGTACGCGGACGTTCAGTTCGATTCCGCCACCTTCAAGGTCACCGCGGCGGGCAACAGCACCGACAAGGCGATCGAAGGCCATATGATCAAAATCACCTACCGCATCAAGGAGAACACGCCCGCCACGAGCATGCTCCAGGTGATCCGCAATTACGAGAATGCCGCCCGGTCGGCCGGCGGAGAGGTGATGGACGACACCAAAGGCGGCAACTGGTATAACGCAACGCTGCGTCTCACCAAGGGCGGCAAGGAAACCTGGATTCTGGTCGAGGCGCGGGACGACGCTCATTGGCTGACGATCGTGGAGCGGGAGGCGATGAAGCAGGACGTCGTGATGGACGCCGGGGCCCTGGCCAGCGGGCTCAGCGCGAACGGCAGCGTCGCCATCTACGGCATCTATTTCGATACCGCCAAGTTCGACCTGAAACCGGAGTCGGAACCGGCGCTCGCCCAGATCGCCAAGCTGCTCAAGGACAACGCCGCGCTGAACGTCGCGGTCGTCGGGCACACGGACATGGTGGGCGACCAGGCGGCCAACATCAAGCTGTCACAGGCCCGCGCCCAGTCGGTGATCAACGCGCTCGTCACGAAGTATGGGATCGCCGCCGCACGGTTGGCGGCTTTCGGAGCCGGGCCGTACGCGCCGGTCGCATCGAACAAAACCGACGAAGGCCGCGCCAAGAACCGCCGCGTCGAACTGGTCGAAATCGCGACAAAATAAGGGCGGGCGTTTCCGGATTCGCCGCCGATCTCCCCGCGCGAGGGACGTTGGCTCGGGCTCGTCCCTTGACACCCGGGCTGGCCGGCGTATAGTTATTCCTAGAAGGTTCGATTGATGGGAACGGCGCCTCGCCTGAGGATTTGGCTTTTGTTGGGATTCGGCTGGGGACTGCTGGCGATATTAATCAGCATCGATCCTCCCCTTACCCACTCGCAGGCCGCGGAGCCGCCCTGGAAAGGCTCGATCCGCACCGAAAACGGCGTCGAAATCGTCAAGAATCCCTCGACTCCGATTTACCGCGACGCCCGGCTCGACCTTCAGGAAGAATTCATCATCAGAGATTCGGAGCGCACCGGGCACTACTTGTTCGTGAGGCCCGAGAGCCTGTTGCTCGACGCGAATAGGAATCTGTATGTGTGCGACGCCAGGGATGGGAATATCAAAGTATTCGATGAGCGCGGTCGGTTGATCCGCGTCATCGGACGAAAAGGTCCCGGTCCGGGGGAGTTGATCGATCCGGCGTACACGAGCATTTGCCACGGGCAACTGTCCGTGTATTCCTCGCAAGACCGCCGATTGACCTTCTTCGACCTGAACGGGAAGTATATCACGGCGATGCATTCGCCGGCCTTGCTGGGCCAGATGAAACTGGATTCGTCGGGAAATGCGTTCGCCATTGTCGACGAGCCAGGCGAGAGCGGCAAGCAACTGCGCAAGCTCCAGAAGTTCGATCCGAAGCTCAAATTCGTAAAGACTCTGGCCTCTGACGAGTGGGTTCAACCGCAGTATCTGACGGCCCTAGCCACTTTCGGGATAACGCGGGATGACCGAATCGTCTATGGGAATCCCGACAGGTACGAGTTCATGGTTTTCGGCGACGACGGCAGGCTTCTCAGAAAGGTCCAGAAGGACTGGACGCCTGCGCGGATCCCGAAAGAAGAAATCGATTACTTGAAGAAGAACTACCCGCCATGGTCAGGAACCTGGGATGGACTTCCGGAATATTACCCCGCCTATTATCAGGTGTATGTGGACGGCGAAGGGAAAACGCTGGTTGAGACGCGTTACACGATGGCCGGAAACCAGGAATGGACCTGGGACGTATTCAGTCCGGAGGGCAAGTTCCTGACGACGGTAAAAACCAAGCGCTTTTCGAACTGCCTTTGGGCAAACCAACGGCTTTACGCGATCGAAGAAGACAGCGACGGTTTCTTGGTTGTGAAAGCGTACCGGGTCAAATGGTCGTTCGATCGCGAAACCGACGCCCGCGGCCTCCAGGCGGTCAAGCGCTACACCACGAATTGGAACTATTAAGTTTGGTCCGCATAACTGGGCGGAACCCGAACCCTCTCGCGTCCGCGTGCACTCGCCCGTCGAAATCAGGAAGATTGACTTGAATCCGAAACCCGCCATATGATGGGCTGGGTTTTGGAAGGGAGATAAGAAGCACCCGGCCGAGCTTGAGGCGATCGGCCTCCTCGCAAATGGAAGCGCACGATCATAATGGGCGAACCCGCCGGAGGCGTGGTTACCTTCACCGCTCGCAACGTCTTCGGAGACGAAGCGACTTTTGAATTCTGCGCGCCGGGCCCGTACTTTTCCTGCCGGTAGCGCGGTCGGGGAATTCGCGGCAAGTCTGGACAAGACGGAGGAGCCGCCCTAGTTCCCGTTTGCCAAGGCTGAGTGACTGAGGAGGAAGCATGAGCGACGTAAGCGAGCAGGTCAAAGGACATATTCTGGGCCTTTCCGACGAGGCGTTGACAAAGCTCGTCGATACCGACTACCGAAGCTATACTGAAGAGGCCGTGGCCTTTGCCAAGGATGAATTGGCGAGGCGAACCAGGGCGGGCGCGGCAAAGAACTCGGAGGGAAAATCGCCGCAAAATGTGCCGGAACGTCAAGCTGAGTACGTCCCCATCATTACGGAGTCGGAAGGCAAAACCAAGCGGTCGAGAGTCATGGGGGCGATTTTCCTGGTCCTCGCCGCGCTGATCACCTACGCCGCCGTGCTGCTGACGGCGACGATCATCATCGCAACGCATCAGGGAATGCGGGCGAATCCTGACGTCGTCCTCACCTTCATTTTCTATGCTGTGCTGATTGCCGTGTGTCTCTGGGCCGGGATAAGGCGACGGCCGAAGTGGGAGAAGTTCCTCGGATTAACGTACCTGATTATGGGGGCCTTGGCCTTCATCGCCCACTTTAGCCTGGCCCGGGTGAGCCAACAGGGCGCGATTGCGGGAAAGGCGATGCTCGTCACCGCATTCATCCTGGCCGGCGTGGGCGCGGTCTGCTTCCTGATGGCGTTGGCCAAGCCCCGGCTTTTTGATTAGAAGGCTTCCGGCAGACATTTACCGCTGACGCCGGTTCGAGCTGCGCTTCTTCGCTCGCCGGGCTTCACTAATCGCCTTTTCTCTGAGATAGCGGAGATCCTCGAGGTCTTTAGGCCGGGCGCACGCTTTCTTGTTCTTTATGAGCTCGGAAAGACCAATATAGTTCACCTGGACAGTCCGCTTCCGAATGAGGACGGCTTGGCGGCATCTGCCTTTCCAGGCCTCGGCAAATCCGACGCCGGAGATCGAATTGATCAAATCGATCCGGCTTGGGGGGTAACCGAACTGGATAATCGTGCCTACATTCTCCAAATCAGCGGCTTTCTTGATTCCAGGCACGTCCCCTCGCCAAAACGCCTGCAGCGCTAAGAAGAGCGGGCGGCAATTCCTCGGAGTGGGCTCATAAAAAATGTCGATGTCGCCGGTGAATCTGGCGAAGCCGTGAAAGATGACGGCTTCGGCCCCGACGACGAGATAACGAACCTTGTGCTTGAACAGGAGAGCGAGGAGGTCCTGAATATCTCGAGTAAAATGGGAGGCGGTCATTGCATTGACCGGGCGCCACGAATCCGGGGAGCGTTTTTTCCGAAATATCGCTCGCGGAGTTCGCGGGCGATGCGCTGACGCTCTTCAGGCCTGAGGTCGATATAGTATTGGATGTCCCAAGCCGCTTGTTCTTCAAACTTCCTGAAGATCTTGACGGCCCTGGGGGTCCGTTTCATGGCTCTATTATCTCATACCCGGAGTCTTTATAGAAGCGTTCGACAGAGGTCCCCCTCCGCGAGGTCCCGGTGGCGGGACTGGCCCCTCATTTTGCTAATCATATCTCGAATCCCTCGCGACGGGCCGCGGCGCCGACGACCATAAACGAAACCTTGCGCCTGGTGAGTTCTTTGAGAAACGCAATTTCTCTAGCGGCAAAGATCTGGTTTCCGGCCACGGATCAACCCTCTCCTCAGCCGCTCGAGCGGCGGCTCCTCCAAAAGCAATAACGTGTGCCGCACATTGTCCGCGTCAAGCTCCGGGTTTTGCGCGACAAGCCTTGCGGCGAGCGCAGCGATCCGCCGGACCTTCTCGGTCGCCGAACGTTCCTCCTCCAGCACTGCAGAGGGCGCGACTCCGAGGGCCTGAGCGATGGCTACGACGGAACGAGGGACAACCGATTCCATGGCAATGAGATGGTAATAGGCAGTCTTGCTGACCCCCGACTTTTCGAGCAGTGTCTTGAGCGATAGGCCCCGCGCCTCGCGCAGCTCCCGAAGCTTTTGCGAGCTGAATCGCATGAAACATAAGTACTATAATATAGTACTTTTGTCAAGTCCGCAAAGGCTCATCTTCAAACTCCAATCCGAAATCTTCCTGAGACAAGCTGGATTTGCCTTACAAATTCAATCTTCTCGCTTTTTGTAGCGTATTTGCGCGGCCGAGTTATTGATACCTCAGGCTGTCCACGGGATTCGCCCGGAGAATTTTGATGGATTGATCGCTCAGGATCGTACAGGCGCGACGCCGGCGTTTTGAATTTTCCACGCCTGCGTCTATACTGGAACCGTTCACGAGGGTGAGGGCGACCGGGCCAGAGAAATCAACGCGGCCCGCAGCCAAATTGAAAATCAGAGAAGAGCGGCTGAGGAAATTATGGGGGTGGCAATGAGAAAAAGAATTGATTCGCGGACGGCGAAGGTCGTCACAGTTATCGTCGCGTGCGTCGGCGTCGGAGCCTCGGTTTGGCTTTCGGCTGCCGAGCCGGCCGCGCCCGGGCAGCAGGACCGCGAGCGCACACCTGTCCTTCAGTCGTTGCAGGCGCAACAACAGCAACAAAGCGACCAGCAACAACCCGAAAAAAACCGCCCTGACGGCAGGATGCTCCAGCTTGCCGTCTTTCCCGACGGCTTCAAGGGAGCCGGCGACTGGGTTGTTGTCGGGACGCCGCGCGTCTTCAACAAGGGCAGTCTCTACGGCTACATCGACGGGGGGGCCGAGCTCTTCCTGACAGCCGGCTTCCGCAGGTCGACGATTTTCGACCTCGTCCCGAAAGGGGCGTCACCGGACGGCCCGAAACGGCTTACTCTTGAGATCTACGAAATGGAAACGCGCGATGCCGCCGCCGGTATCTTTAAGACACGGCGGGTCGGCGACGAGTACGTCTCGCCGCGGCTCGAGACGGTCCATTGGATCGAATCCAAGCAGGCGAACTTCATCTCGGGGGTGTTCTACGTCAACATCCTCGCTGCCGGATGCACGCAGAACGAGGTCGAGGAGTTCACCCTCGATATGGTCCGCGAGATGCCGCCGGCTCGAAGCCCGGTGCCTCTCGATCTCGGATGGCTGCCGCGGGAGGGAATCGTTCCCGGGAGCGAAAACTATGTCGCAGGGGATAAGCAGGCCCTCGCTCTCGCGCCGTTCCTCTCCTCCCCTGTTTGGGGGCTCGCAGCCGGGACATCGGAGGCGTATTCGGTGGAGTACGGGCCGGGGCAGTCGTCGCTGGTCCTGATCAAGTTCAAGGAGACGCCTCCGAATCTCAAAAACGAAGTGGTCACGCTGTTCGGCAATTATTTGGCTCAGGTCACGGAAGCCGACGACCTGCTTCAGGGCGTCAACATGACGGGCCGGTACTATTTGTTCGGACAGTACGGAAACACCGGCGTCCTCATCCTCGGCGAACCGGACCTCAAGGCGGCACGGAAAAGGCTCGCGGACACGTTGGCCGCTCTGGCCCGCAAGGATAAGAACGAGAAAGAGAAGAAGTCGCCGGAGAAAAAGTAGCGCCGGTGGAGAGAGCCGTGGGCCGTCAGGGATTCTCGATCGAAGCCGGGAGCGTGTTGCCGGTGGCCCGTGTGTAATACTGCGAAATCGAATTAAACGCTATATCGCCGTTGATCCCGGAAAAATTGAGCGAGGGCAGAAGCGCGTCAAAATCGATGGCGATCGCGGCGCCGGCTCCCGTGATCGTCATCTTGTGGACGTTGAGTTGCGGCTTGGCGACGTGAAGGGTGATGTGTTCGATGGCCTTGACCGGAATTTCGCGGCAACCCGGGGCCAGCGTCATGAGCATCCCGATCCTCTCCGGCTTGCGGGCTTTCTGAATCCGCTTGATATCGGCTTGCTCGATGGGCTTTGTCGTCCCCATGACGATCCGGGAGTCGTCGTAATAGAAAAAGCTGTGGGCGCGGGCGGATTTGCCGAAGGCGTAGAATGCCTTGGCCAGGATCCACAGGCCGAGAGGGACACACAAAGCGCCGAAGATCATGACGACAGTGCGAAAAAAGCTGAGGCGCTCGGTGAAAAGGAAATAGCTGCAGAAAACGCCGAGCGCGATGAGAAGAATCCCTAGTGCGACCGCACCGACCCGGTTGCTGAATGACGTAAGAAGACCCGGCCTGGGCTTCAGCCCGCGGTGCTTTTTTAAGGTGGTTTCGATGTCCTTGATTTCTCCCCGTCCGTAGATGGCGACGAGTGACATGGCCTCTCCTTCCCAAATATGCGGGAAGTGTATGGGATGCCTCGACCGATGTCAATCGCGGGGTGGGATGCGCTGCGGGACCGCGGCCGCGCCGGCTTGACAAGCTTCTTCAGCGCGGAATAAGATTCCAGGCGGTTGATACGGGGAAAGACCTGCACATCTCCTAACCAATGCTCTTGTTCCTGGCTTCCTGCTTATAGGAGGATGACATGAGGAACAATGCATTTCGAACAGGCCCACGACGGCCCGGAGCGGCATGGCATCCTCTGGTCATACTACCCGTGATGCTCTCCATCCTATGGGTCGGTGCCGCAGCTCAGGCCGCCCAGAGAAAAGGCATGTTCAGTCTCTTCGCCGAGCTCGGGGGCAACGCTATCGGCGGCAGCATCAACGTCGAGTACATGGTCGCCAACAGGATTGGATTGAGGCTTGGCGCTCTTCCCTTCCGAGTCAGCGGCACCTCATTTATCGTGCTGGCCATGGCAAACTACCTGATAGGCGAAAAGAAGCACTTCTTCGAAATTGGGTGCGGGCCCGTCCTGGTACTCCCGGAAGGGCCGGGCGGTGTGGCCTTTGCCATGACGATCGGTTACCGTTACCAGGAGAGACCTGATGGAGGAATGATCCTCCGGATCGGCTTCACGCCATTTCTGTTATACAATGTCGATGTCTTTGAGCACGAGGCGACAGGATTTGTTCCTTGGGCCGGCATCAGCATCGGCTATAGTTTTAAATAGGCGGTTTAAATGGGAATAATTCCAGGCGAGGAGGCCTAACAATGCGTGACAAGAACACAAGAACCATCTTGACAGCCGTGATCGGCATTGCGGCTGTCGCGACCCTCTGCATGCTCATGGCCCAGGCGAACCCTCGGCCACAGGTGTATCTGAGGGAACGGGCCCAACAGCCGCCGCAGGAAGTTCCCTTCAAGCCCGCGATCATCGAGCAGCCGATGGCGGATTTCACGCTGCCGGCATATCAGGGCGGGACGGTGACGCTTTCCTCGCTCAAGGGGAAAAACGTCATGATCGTTTTCCCGCGCGGGTACGCGGACGTCAACTACTGGTGCACGATCTGCAATTACCGTTACGTGGAGCTGGCCGAGATCGAAAATGCGCAGCAGCTGCGGAAGAAGTTCAATGTCGAAATCCTGTTCGTTTTCCCTTACGGCCGCGAGGTCGTCAAGAGCTGGATCGAGGCCCTGCCGGACCAGCTGCAGAAGATCCATGATACGAAGTTCCCGGCCGACCCGAGCACGCTCGACGAGACGGCGAAGCGCCGGATGGAGCGATGGCGCGGGTTCTTTCCGAAGGACCTGCACCTGAACAAGGGCGAGATCGTGGACCCGTTCCCGGTGCTCATCGACGCCGACCGGAAAGTGTCGAAGACGCTCGGTCTGTTCCAGACGGAATGGACCGGAAGCAAAGTTGACCAGAACATCCCGAGCGTGTTCATCGTGGACAAGAACGGCATCCTCCTCTTCAAGTACATGGGGCAGAACACGACCGACCGGCCGAGCTACGATTATCTGTTTACGGTCCTCGATGTCATCAACTCGGGGAAGCGGGTTAAAGTCGGATAGCGGCCACCGGCGCGTTAAAGTCGGGCCGCCGGTCCGACGCGGGGAGGGAGCCTAGGCTCTCGCGTCGAGCGCCTTTCTGATAACCGCCGCGATTTCCCGAACGGTAAAGGGTTTCATCACGAACTCGCGGATCCCGAGCGACTTGGCGGAGTCCTCGCCGACGACATCGCTGAAACCCGTGCACAGGATGACGGGGATCCCGGGCCGGATTTCCATCGCGGCCTCGGCGAGTTTCACCCCGGACATATGCGGCATCGTCTGGTCGGTGATAACAAGATCGAACGACTCCGGGCGGCTCCGGAGAAGCGCCAGGGCCCTCACGCTGTCCGTCTCGAACGTTACGTCATAGCCGAGCCGCTCCAGCATGTCGTGAACGCTTTGGGCCTGGAGTTCCTCATCGTCGACAAGGAGAATCCGCTCGCCGCCCGAAGGAATCGGCCCGGAGGAGGGCTTGCCCCTTTTGACGTCGTCCGCGAGCCGGGGAAAGAAGAGGTTGAATGTCGTCCCCTTCCCCACTTCGCTGCCGACCGTGATCACACCGCCGCATTTCTTAACGATGCCGTGAACGACGGCGAGTCCCATGCCCGTGCCTTCGCCGGCTTTCTTCGTCGTGAAGAAAGGATCGAAAATCCGCGGCAGCACATCGGGCGCGATGCCCGTTCCCGTATCGCTCACCGTTAGTTTGACGCAGGGTCCGGGCTTGAGGTCGGGATGACACTCAGCCGTCCTATCGTCGATATCGATGGAAGTCAGGCTGACCTCCAGCACGCCCCCTCGCTCCCGCATGGCGTGCGCGGCATTGTTGCCCAGGTTCAGGAGAATCTGATAAATCTGGGTCACGTCCGCGAGGGCAACATCATCCTTTGCCGATAGGCGGGCCCGGATCTCTATCGTCGACGGCAGAGAAGCCCTGAGGAATTTCAAAGCTTCTTGAACCACGGGAGAAAGTTTAGTCGGCTTTAGCTCCTGCTCCCCCTGGCGGCTGAAGGTAAGCACCTGCTTCACCAATCCCTTTCCCCGGGCGGCGGCCTCCAGGACGGAAGGGAGATAGTGTTTGACCCCCTCGGGCTTGTCCGCGTCCAAGAGAGCCATCTCGGAATTGACGACGATCGCGGCCAGAAGATTGTTGAAATCGTGGGCGATGCCGCCGGCCAGGACCCCCAGCGCCTCCATCTTCTGGGACTGTCGGGCGTGTGCCTCGATGGTAACCTCCCGGGTGACATCGAGCATCATCAGGATGACCCCGCTGACACCGCCGTCCAGCTCTCTGACGGGCTGCAGACTGCGGCTCACGTACATCGTTTCCTGGCCGGGAATTCGTGCGGTCTCGAGCGGCGCCGCGCTCAGGAACGACGGCGTCCCCGTTTCCACGACGCGCCTGAAAATCGCTTCCTCCTCTTTGTTGGGAAAGAGGGCGAAGTAATTTTTGCCCGGGAACGCATCCGGCATTCTCTTGTGCGCTTCGGCGAAGGCGGGATTGACACGGACGAAATTGAAGTCCTTGTCAATGTAGGCAATCATGATGTGGGTGAGCGAGAAGATCTTCTCGAGGAGGTCCGTAGCCCTGTTCAGGTTATCATGGGCTATCCGCCGGTCACGCCTCACAGCGGCCTCGCGAAGTTCCCTCTCGATGGCGGGGACCAGCCTTTTCAAGCGGTCCTTCATGATGTAGTCGTGAGCGCCGGCCTTCATCGCCTCGACGGCGACATCCTCACCAATATTCCCCGAGACAATGATGAACGGCAGGTCGAGGCCGGCCGCCTTAAGGGTGTCCAGGGCGGAGTATCCACTGAACTTCGGCAGAACGTAGTCGGAAATAACGATGTCCCACGTTTGTTTTTCCAGCGCCTTTTCCATGGCCCGGGGCGTCTCGACTCGCTCGTAGATCGGGTCGTAACCGCCCCGCCGCAGTTCGCGCATGAGCAGAATCGTATCGTCCTCCGAATCTTCGACGATCAGCACGCGGAGGGGTTTGTTAGGAGCTTGGGTATCAGGCGTCATGGGCGTCACGACCCGGCGTAAGCCTCGAGGCCCAAAGGCTCTCGCTCCATCATGGCGCCTCGTTCAGCACCAGCCAGTACAGCCCCAATTGCCGCACGGACTCGGCGAACTGCCCGAAGTCCACAGGCTTGAGGATGTAGCTGTTGGCGCCGAGTTTATAGCTCTCAATCCGGTCCCTTTCCTCACTCGACGTCGTCAGGACGACGACCGGCAGCAGCCGCGTTCGTTCATCGGCGCGAAGGCGCTGCAGGACTTCGAGCCCGTCCATCCTCGGCATTTTCAGGTCGAGCAGGACAACCTGCGGCATAAGCCTCGTGTCGCGGCCGGCAAACTTGCCTGTGCCGGAAAAATACTCGAGGGCCTCCACGCCGTCTCCGGCGATGTCCACCACGTTGGCGATATGACTCTTTTCCAGCGCCCGCAACGTCAGCTTGACGTCGTCAGGATTGTCTTCCACCAAAAGAATGTGTTTTGTTTTCACCACGTGGCCTCCTTCAGCCTTTGATCTTAGAGTGTAAAATAAACGGTCGTTCCTTTTCCAGACTCCGCCTCTATCCAAGCCCGGCCGCCGTGCCGGTCGATGATGCGCTTGACCGTCGCCAGTCCGATTCCTGTGCCGGGAAATTCGTGGGACGCGTGAAGGCGCTGGAACGGCTGAAACAGTTTGTGCACATAAGCCATGTCGAATCCGGCGCCGTTGTCCTTGACAAAATACGTGACCTTGCCGTCCTTCCTGAGGGACCCGAATTCGATCCGCGCCGGCCGGCACTGGGCTGTGAACTTCCAGGAGTTTCCGATAAGGTTATCGAGGACAACGTTCATCAAATGCTCGTCGCCCTCGGCGGCAAGGCCGTTCTGGATGGTGAACTCGGCCTCGCGCTCCGGATCGGATTTCTTGAATCCGTCCGCCACCTTGTGGGCCATCAGGCTCAGGTTCACGCGTCCGCGCCGCATCTCGGCCCTCGTGATCCTGGACAGATTCAGGAGGTCATCGATCAGTTGGGCCATTTTGTCGGTCGCGGCGAGGATCCGCGACAGGGAATCCCTGGCGTCCGCGTCCAGCTGATGAGAGCAGTCTTCGAAAAGCACCCGGCTGAACCCGGCAATGCTTCTGAGCGGCGCCCGCAGATCGTGAGAAACGGAATAGGCGAAGCTCTCGAGTTCGCGGTTGGCGACGTCGACGGCTTCCTTCGCCCGGCGCAGCGAATCGAGGGCCGTACTCAGGTCCCGGTTGGCGGTCTCGACTTTTTCCCTTTCCATGGCGAAATCGTCGAGGAGGTTCAGCATGGCCCGCTGCGTCTCCTCAAAGCGGACTTTTTCGCCGGCGAAGTCTTCGAGGATGTTCAGTGATGCCAGCTGAACTTCCTCGAGACGCCTCTTTTCCTTCTCCAGGTCTTCCAGGACATTGAGAACGGCCTTCGCAGGGTCGCCGGGATTGACCGCCGGCGGCGCCGGTCTCGGCCGGGTTGTCGCGACCGTCACGGTTCCGATCTCTCCACGGGCGCTCCCTTCCGAAGCCGCGCGATCTCCTTGCGGAGTTCCTCGATTTCCTTCTTCAGCTCGATCATCTTGAGCTCGCGCCCGATCGTCAGTTTCTGGAATCGTTCAAGCTCGGCCAACCGCTCGAGCTCGCGGGCGCGCTGCGCTTCCTGAGCCCGCTGTTCGGCGATATTCGCCTCAGCTTCCCGCTGCGCCGTGACGTCGCGTGCCGCGGCGAAGACGCCGAGAACGTTGCCCTTCGCGTCCTTATACACGGACGCGTTATAGAGGACGGCTGTGAGGCGGCCGTTTTTGTGCTGAATGGTCAGCGGGTAGTCGGTGACGAAACCTTTGGAAAAGACCTGTTCGTAGCCTTGGCGCGCCAGATCGGGTTCGGCAAAATAATTTGAGAAGTCCGTCCCGATGAGTTTGTTCCGCGGAACGCCGGTGACTTTGACCGCCGCCTCGTTGACGTCGGTGATCTTCCCTTCGGGGCTGATTGTGACCAGAGGGTCAAGGCTGGCCTCGATCAGGCTTCGCGCGTACTGGTAGGCAGGCTGGGAAGGCTCGTCCCCATGCTTGTTTTCCGCTGCCCCTCGTGGGGCAGCCGAAATTCCAGCCACCTTAGAGGATGTTGCCGTGCTGATATTCTTTCTCTTGCGGCTGCTGTTGACCATTGACGTTCTCCACGGCAACGGGGCGCTCGGACCCGCGTCCCCGGCAGCGACTATTGGATGATCCCCGCCAAACGGAAGCGCTGCGTTGCCTCGAATAAGGTAAGATTATCCGTCTGGGGAAACGGGCTGTCAACCCCTCGAGTCCCCGGCATGAATGCCGGGGCTTGTTCGGGGTTAACCCTGAGCCTCGCTTCTTGTCCCCGCCCTGAAGCTCCACGAGCTTCCGTCCGTGGGATCCAGCTTTTGCAGGCTTTGGAGCGCCTGTCCCCGAAGCGGGGTTCGCCATCCTCCGTCCCGCGAAGGGGATTGAAAGGCGGGGCTTAGCGTCGGCGAACGGGTCAACTCCGGGAGCGGCTCTTGCGTTTTGTG
Source organism: Candidatus Aminicenantota bacterium (assembly GCA_963727095.1). Classification (GTDB taxonomy): domain Bacteria; phylum Acidobacteriota; class Aminicenantia; order Aminicenantales; family Saccharicenantaceae; genus CAVSEQ01. Next base: position 348,939 of record CAVSEQ010000005.1, read on the forward strand.
CTGCCGGAACCGTCACATCCAGAGGTTGACGCGCCGGGCTTCCAGAGGGCTAACTCGCGGATGTCAACGCCTGGTAGATGAAATCCCTGTAGTGCTCGATGACGTCGAGGATGAGCACTTCCTTGCCGAGCTTGAGGAGCTCGGCCGGGGTCAGGTCGGGCATAAAGCTTTCTTCTTTCGTCTCGAACTCCGCTTTCAGCGTTTTGCGGGCTTTGATACAGAGCACCGGCCGGACTTCGATCGAGTTTCTGGGGAGGGAGATCTTATACTCGAATTGTTCTTCCTTCGAATTCGGGAAGTTGACGCTCAGGCGGATGTCTTTCCCCTTGACCTTCAGCTGGCGGGCCTTGACCCCGTAGCAGAGAAGCTCCTCGACCAGGTTTTCAAAAGCGGGCTCGGCGATGAACTCGCAGAACTGCTCGAAATGAGAGAGCGTCTCACCCTTGGATTTCTCCAAGACCTTGATGTTGTCGAAGTGATTCTGTAGCTCTTTTTTCCAGTCGTCTTTTCCCATCGTCGTTCTCGCTCCGTGGAATTACCCGTATCATAGCATAATCGGGGCGGGTCGAAAATAAGGAAAATTTGGGAAAAATTAAACAAGAGTTGAACCCCTTTAAAAGTAGATGCCGGCTGAGGTCAGCAAAAGGGGGGTGATGATTGGAAAATTTTGAGGGAGCCCTCTCCAGCCGGCGAAAGAGAGCCACTACTATTATAGCCCGGCCGCCCAAAAAATCAATAGGGAAAAGAAGGGGAATTGAGCGAATGACCTGCCGAGGCGAACTTCTGGGGTTAAATAGGGCCTCGCGTGAGCATTATCCTTTCCGAAGGAGCGCGCCGAGCGCACTCCGGACGGCGACGAGTGGAATTTGGTCGACGGCCTGGGCGCTTATGAGATGGGCATTGCCGAAAGGCCGCCAGACCGGCAGGAATTCGCTCCGGAACAGGGCGAGGACGGACGCGCCGCATGCGGCTGCCAGGTGCGTCGGCCCCGAGTCATTTCCAAGATAGTGCGTCGATCCCGCCAGGAGACCCGCCAAAGCGAGAATGGGCGGATTGTGCGACCAGGTCCACCCGGCGGGCATGGCGCGGCTCGAAAGCATGGCGTCCCACTCCCCCTCCGCCTCCCCCGTGACCAATACTCCGCGGATGCCGAGCGATGCTGCCCAGTCCACGATGTCGAGAAAACGGTCGAGGGGCCAGCGCTTGGCCCGGCCCCCGCTCCCGGGATGGACGACCAGACGTTTCTCGCCGCCCGCAAGACTGGGAAGATGAAAATAGCCGAGGCTCTCGCCTCGCATCGCGATGTCGACGGGAAGCCGGGCGCATTCCTCAAATAGGCCGGGAGCGGCGGCAGGCGTATCCTCAGCTATTTTTCCGCTGAAAAAATCGCGGGTCTTGTCGAAAAAGAAACGGCTGATCGGTTGCCCCGACGCAACCTCATACGAGACGGAAAAGCCCCGTTTGATCCCGGAGCGAGCCCACTGACCCTCGGCCGGCAGGCTTTCGCTGCGATTGAACCAGCCGATTGCCAGGACGACTTCTCCCTGAGAAGCCGATCCAGTTTCGCGTGGATTATCTATTGCGAATCCCGGCCTATCCCCACTTGCCTTTTCTCCCACAGTGCTTCGGACCCAATGATTGTCTGGAGCGTTTTCCTTTTCCCTGTCTTCAATGCCGGCTCGAAACCCGCCCGCCTCCGCGAATGATCCAGTGACGCGCACATCGTCAAAGGCCAGCACGGCGTCGACGACCCCGGCGCGTTTAAGGAGGGCTGCGTATTCCGGGCGGCCGACGAGCGTCAGCGCGAATCCCGGCAGGTTCCTCCGCGCCAGCACGATCGACGGCAGCGCGACCAGGAGATCGCCCAGTCCTCCGATCCGGAAAAGGAACGCTTGTTTTCTCATGCGAGGATCCGTGACGTTGGCGGCGGCGCCATCACCCTGAGCGGCGCGGCAAAACGAGGGAGATCCGGATGTCCATGACGTTCGTCCCCGTCGGACCCGTGACGATCAGGTTTCCGGTCTTCTTAAAAAAGCCGTAGGAATCGTTGTCATCAAGAGCCGTTTCTGCCGCAAGCCCCAGGTCATGGACCCGCCCAAAAGTCGCCGGGTCGATCCAGGCCCCGGCCGCGTCGGTCGGGCCGTCGATGCCGTCGGTCCCGAGGCTCAAAATGATCCAGTCGACCCCTCGAGTCCCCGGCATGAATGCCGGGGCTTGTTCGGGGTTAACCCTGAGCCTCGCTTCTTGTCCCCGCCCTGAAAGGGGGGGCTTGGCATCGGCGAACGGGTCGATCGCCCGCTCCTCCCCGGACTCAACCGTCGAGCCCGGATCGTGGCATGTGCCGCAGAACGCCTCCTCGACTCCCGACTTCCGGATCTCGACAAGCGAGGCCAGCACGTATTCCATGTTACGGCCGCCTCTCCCCCCGCCCGTCACGGTGACCGTGAGCTCCCCGCCCGCCAGCAGGCACGTGGGCTTTGGCGCTCCGCTCAACGAGCAGGCCAGCGTGGAAATGAACGCGACATGGTCCCGGGCCGCGTGTCTCGCCTCGCCTTCGTCCGAAGCGGACAGGATGTAGGTTTCGTAGCCGCGCCGTTCGGCTTCCCGGCGCGCCCCGCGCAGGCCCGTCATGTTATTCCCGAGGATAAAGTCCCGGGTTTCGGAGAAGAGAGGGTCATCCTTCTTAAGCGTTTCCTCGGTTTCGCCGCGCACGCCCCGCTCGATGTGGTCGAGGACCGACGGGGGCGAGGAAATCCACACCCCATACTTTTCGAGAACGTTCTTGGCATCGGCAAACGTCGACGAATCCCAATGCGTCGGGCCGGAGGCGATAATCTCCATGTCGTCGCCGATGACGTCGGAGATGACGAGGTTGAGCGACGCGGCCGGGAACAGGGCTTTCGTCAGGCCTCCGCCTTTGATTCCGGAGAGGTGCTTGCGGACGGCGTTCAATTCCCGAATGTCCGCCCCCGCCTTCAGGAGCTCGTGGGTCACACGCTTCTTTTCGTCCAAGGTGATGCCGCCGCCGGGCAGACAGAGAAGCGCGGAGCCGCCGCCCGAGATGCAGACGAAAACGAGATCGTCTTCCTGGGCCCGCTCGGCCAGGGCGAGCGTACGCCTCGCGGCGGCCACACTCACCTCGTCGGGCAGGGGATGACCCGCCTCGAAATAGTCGAGCCTCGGGTTGCGGCCGCCAACCACGCCGGGCTCGCCGGCGCCGTCACTCGTTCCTGCCGCCCACCAGCCCGGCGTCGCGGCCGTCCCGCCGGGCCCGGCTGCCTCCGTCCGGGGCACGACCACGATCCCCTCCGTCAGCCTGACACCCAGAATGGCGGCCAGCGTTTCGGCCATGCCCGCGGCGGCTTTGCCGAAGGCGATGAGGAAGATCCTTTTATAGGCATAGAGGTCGAAGGTCTCGTTCTGGACCTTGAGAAGGTCGCCCTCGAGCGAGACGCTGGAACCGATGAGGCGCGCGGGCGAAACCGAAGCCAGGGCGGCCTCGTAAATGGCCCGGACTTCCTCGAAAAGATTCTGATTCGGGTTTTCGCCAATCATCACCAGACAATTCTACGCTTTTCCGCCGCTCCGGTGAAGCGCCCGCCTCCGGCGCCTTCTGCCCAACGTCGCGGCAACCCTGAAAGAGGAACGTCTTCTCGCATCAATTCGGAAATCGGTCGGCGTTTTATGCTATAAAATAAAGGATGCGATCTTCTTTATTCTGGGCCGCCGGCGTGCTCGCGGTCCGGGTGATTCTGTTTGGCACAGCGTTTTCGGCGGCGGCTTCGGACTGGACTGCTGCCGCCCCGTCCTCCGCCGGACAATCCGCCGCCTCCGCTTCCCCCTCTTCCACTGCCGCCACAGGCCAGCCCGACCTCGCCGAATTTGAAAAGCGCATCGCCCGGATCGAAGAGCAGATCAAGGCTCTCCACACCCGCCTCGACGCCGAACACCAGAAGGAATCGACGGTCCTGTCGAATCTGGCCAAGCTCAACCTCAATAAGAGCCTCATCCAGCGCGAGCTCGCCTCCCTCGCCGTCCAGATGCAGAAGGCCGAAGCCGAGATCGCGACCATCCAGAAAAACGTGCGGGCCACTCGGGCCGACCTCGAGCGCGGCAACGCCGCCATCGAATCGACGCTCGCCACGCTCTATAAATTCGGCCGCCTGAACTATCTTCATTTCCTGGTCCAAGCCCGCAACATCGATACCTATTCATCGCAGAGCAAGCGCCTGGCTCTCCTCGCCCGCTTCGAGGAGGATACCATCGCCGCCTACCAGCGCTCGCTCGAGAGCCTCAGGGCTTCTGAGAGTGCTCTCGACGGGAAAAAGCGCGAACTGGCCGAGATCATCCGCGTCACGGACCTCAAGAATCAGGAGCTCGAGTCGGAGGCCCGCAAGAACGCCGCGCTCGTCCAGGAGATCCAGAAAAACGGCCGAACCTACGAGCAGACCATCCACGAGCTTCAGGACAGCGCCGATCAGCTCCAGGTCATGATGAAACGGATTACAGCCAACGAATGGATCCCGCCGGCCGCCTTCGTGCCCATGGACGAGCGCAAGGGCCGCCTCGATTGGCCCCTGGACGGCCGCGTCATCACGCCCTTCGGCCCTCAGCGCCACCCCCACTTCAATACGATGGTCATGAACAACGGCGTCGAGATCGCGCCCCGAAAGGACAAGTCGATTATCCAGTCCGTCCACGCCGGAAAGGTCGTCTACGCCGACTATTTCGAAGGCTACGGCAACCTCCTGATCGTGGACCACGGCCTGACGTATTTCAGCCTGTACGGCCACTGCTCGGAGTTCCTGGCGAAGGTCGGCGATATGGTCAAAGCCGGGCAGCCCGTCGCCTTGGTCGGCGACTCGGGCTCCCTCAAAGGCGAATGCCTGTATTTCGAGATGCGGCACAAAACCAAACCCCTCGACCCCCTTCAGTGGTTGAAACCCAGATGAGAGAGGTGGTAGAATGGTTCTTCGTCTGACCATGAGAGTCCCGAAATATCGCCTCGCCCTCTGGACGGCCTTCGTCGCCGCGTTGTTCTTCTTTATCATCCAGATGAGGATCCTGCCGGGAACGTCGCCGCGGACGGCCCAGCGCTTTACGCCTCCCACGAACAGCTCTTTCCGCCTCCTCGACGGCGTCTTCCAGCTCATCAAGGAGGATTATCTCGACGAACGCGACCCGCTTCAAACGGCCGAAGGCGCCTTCCGCGGCATGCTCAACTCCCTCGACCCCCTCTCCGCCTATCTCAACCGGGACCTTACGGCGCAGTACCTTGCCCGCAGCCCGAAGGACAAACAGGCGGGCCTGGTGATGTACAAGAAATTCGGCTCCTTCCCCGTGGTCGCGGGCGTCATCGCGGGCTCGCCGGCGGAGAAGGCGGGGGTCAAGGTCGGTGACGTCCTGACGGCGGTCGATCGCAAGAACACCCTGAACATGAGCCTCACCGAAGTCAACCTCCTTTTCAGGGGAACGAGCGAAGGGCCCGTTCAGGCTAAGTTCCTCAGAGAGAACGACACCATCGAGCATCCGCTTTCTCGCGGCGTGCTCTTTCAGCGCGCCTATAGCTTCGCGCCGCAGGCAGGCCGGCCGGCCATTTTGCGGATCCACTCGTTCGATCCGTCGATGACCGCCGAGATCAGGAAAGACGTTCTTCCCGCGCTCAAGGGTCCGAAGAAGTCCTTGATTCTCGACCTTCGCGATTGCGCCGAGGGCGACCTCGACGAAGCGCGGACATTCGTGAATCTTTTCGTCAAAGCCAATTCGGTCGGCTCATTCGAGAAGAGGGGCGTGAAAACGCCGGTTGTCTGCGCCGGCGAGGCCCCTTTCGCCAATCTCCCCATGGCCGTTTGGATCAACCAGGGAACCATGGGGCCGGCGGAGTTCGTGGCGGGTGTGCTCCAGGAAATGCGCAAGGTCAAGACGATCGGCCTCCCGACGCCGGGGATGGTCGCCCGTGTCGAATTATTCCCGCTGAAGGACGAAAGCGCGGTCCTTCTCACCACCATGATTTTCTCTCTGCCGTCGGGCCGCCTGCTTTGGGATCAAGGCCTCACGCCCGATGCCGCCGTCCAGGCCAAGGACCAGAGCGAGAAGGCCTTCCTCGACCTGACGCTTCCGCGGATCCCCAAGCTCTGACGGATGACGAACAAGCGCCGGCCAAAAGGACGCGAGCCATGGCCCGCGTTTTATCTGTTAAGCGTTGCCCTCCTCGCGCTGGCGCTGGTTTCGGTCGTCCTCCTGGACTTCATCAACCGGAACAGGGGCGAACCGTCCTACCTTTTCCCGCACCGTGAAAAAAAAACCACGGCGGTCGTGCCGGCGAAAGCGCCGCCGAGCGAGAGGCCGCTCGCCGAGATCCTGGCCGAAAGCTTGGCCAAGGTGAAAGTGCCCCGGGATGCGATCCGCACGTCTGAACGCCCGGATGGAACGACCGAGGTTGAGATCCGCTTGGCGGCGGCGGCGTACGGGTCGCTCGACGCCAGGCTTGAGACGGAGCTGAAGCGAGCGAAGATCACCGTCGCCGGAAAAACAACGGGCGAGACGGAGCAGGGAACGGAATATCTCTGGGACATCCGAAGAGGGGAACGGGAAAAGGCAGCGCTCCTTTTCATCTGCCCGGCCGAACCCAAGCCTGAGGTCAAGCCGGCCGCCCCGCCGCCCGAACCCCGCGTCCCGCCGGCCAGGGGCGCCAGGGTGTTGGGCGAGGTCGCGCTCATCATCGATGACATGGGCGACAACCTCGGCGTCCTCGACGACATTCTCAGCTTAAAGGAACCCGTGACGATCTCGGTCCTCCCCTACAGCCAACATGCTCAGGAAACGGCTCGGAAGGCGCACGAGAACAAGCTCGAGGTCCTCCTCCACCTCCCGCTCGAATCCTTGAACAACCATGATGCAGCGACTGGAAACGAAGGGTTGATCACATCGATGATGACGCCCGAGGAAATCGTTGCGTCGTTCGACGCGAGTTATTCGCGTGTCCCCTTCGCCGACGGCGTGAACAATCACATGGGCTCCCGGTTCACCGCCGACGAGGGATTGATGCGGACGCTCCTCGAGCCTCTGAAGGAAAAGGGACTCTTTTTCGTGGACAGCCGGACCACGGCGCAAACCGTGGGCTACACCGAGGCGCTGCGCATGGGCATTCCGTCTGTCGAGAGGAATGTTTTCCTCGACGCCGACGCGGACAAGCGCCTGATCAGGAGCCGCCTGCTCGAACTTTTCCAGAAGGCCCGGAAAGAGGGGCATGCGGTCGGCATCTGCCATCCGTTCCCGGAAACTATCAAGGTCCTCAAGTCGAGCTTCGGCCTTTTGAAAAACTATAACCTGGAGGCGGTGCCGGTTTCGCGTCTCGTCCACAAGTAGTTCGAGATGGGGCCAGGTCTACTTTCTGCCACTTTTGCAGTGTAAATCTTAGTACATGGGAATAACGAGGCCAAAAGTGGCAGAAAGTAGACCTGGCCCCATTCAAGAACTGTCCGGAAACCGAGGAAAATGGTAGAATTGGATGTCAGCAGGGTTCCCCGCAAGAGGACGGAGAAAGGGTAAGGTGAAGACGAGATCGACCGCCAAGGCAGCCGGTCTGGAGTCTGTCCGCACCATACCGCCCTCTGACACACAGGTTGAAAAGTCTCCCAAGCCAAGTGAAGAGCGGGCCCGGGAACAGGCCACGCGCCTTAAGGCGGTCCTCGACGCGGCCCCGGCGATCATCTGGATCGCCCACGATCCCGATTGCCGGGTCATCACGGGAAACAAGGCTTCCGACGAACTCCTCCGCGTGCCCGAGGGCGGGAATGTCTCGAAGTCGGGCCCGTCGCCGGAGAGCCTTGCCCATTACCGAGTTTTCAAGGACGGGGTCGAGCTCGCGCTGGAAGACATGCCCATCCAGCGGTCCGCAAAGACCGGACAAGCGATCAAAAACTACGCGATGGACATCGTTTTCAGCGACGGGACCACGCGCCACCTCTTCGGCAACGTCACGCCCGTCCTGAATTCCGCCGGGCAGCCGGCCGGCGCCGTAGCCGCTTTCGTGGATATCTCAGAGCGTGTCAAGGCCGAAGAAGCGTTGGGCCGCAGCGAGGAACGTTATGGCTCGCTCTTCAACGGCATGACCGAGGGCTTCGCCGTCCACGAAATGATTTTCGACGAGAACGGCAAGCCCGTCGATTACCGTTTCCTCGATGTCAACCCGGCTTTCGAGCGCCAAACCGGCCTAAAGCGGGAAAACATTATCGGCAGGCTCAAGAGCGAAGTCTTGCCCGAAGAGGACACCTTCTGGGTCGATATCTACGGCAAGGTCACCCTCACCGGGGAGCCTGTGCACTTCGAAAATTATTCTGCGCCGCTCAAGCGATATTACGAGGTATATTCCTTCCGGCCGGCGCGCGGACAATTCGCGGTTCTCTTTCTGGAAACGACCAAGCGGAAGGATATAGAGCTCTCGCTCCTGCAATCCGAAAGCCACTATCGTCTCCTCTTCGATACCATGCTTCAGGGCGTTGTCTATCACGACCCCGACGGGAAGATTGCCTCCATGAATCCGGCCGCCCAGGAGATCCTGGGGGGGACGCCGGACGATTTCCTGGGGAAGACCTCGGAGGATCTGGAGCACGTCACCGTCCGCGAGGACGGCACACCGTTCCCGGGGCTCGAGCACCCGGCCATGGCCGCCCTCCGGACCGGCAAGGAGGTCAGGGACGTCGTGATGGGAGTCTGGAATCCGCGTGAGCAACGGCGCCGCTGGATCGACATCAGCGCGGTGCCGCTCTTCCGGCCGGGCGAAAAGACCCCGTACCAGGTTTATGCTTCATTCAGCGACATCACCCGGCGCAAAGAAATCGAGGAAGAGTTGCTGGGGGCGCGCGCCGAGCTCGAAACCCGTGTCCGGCAAAGGACGGCCGATCTGGCCGCGGCATCAGATCTTCTGGAGGGAGTGTTCGCAAGCATCGACCATGCGATCGCCTATATGAACCAGAACTACGTCATCGTTCGCGTCAACCGCGCCTTTGCCCAGGTCGAACGACAATCGCCCGAATACTATGTCGGGAAACGTTTCTTTGCCTTGTTCCCGAGCAAGGAGAACGAGAGCATCTTCAAAAGAGTCATGAAAACGGGCGAACCGTTTGTCGCCTTCGAGAAGCCGTTCGGCCAGGCCACGCTGTCCCAGGGTCAGCCCTATTGGGATTGGAGCGCCCAGCCTGTGAAGTCCTCCGACGGAAAGGTCACGGGCCTCGTCCTCAGTCTGGTCAATGTCACGGGCCGCAAAATCGCGGAACAGGAACGTCTGCGCCTCGCGACGGCGGTCGAGCAAGGCAGCGACGGTGTGGCCATTACCGATGCGGACGGGGCCATCGTGTACGCTAATCCCGCTTTCGAGCAGCTCCACGGGCTCGCCGTCTGGGAATTGCTGGGCAGGCGTTACCAAGAGGTTCTTCAGTTCGACCTGGAGGAAGAGCCCTTCCGGGCAAGTGTGCGCGACCTTCTCGACCGAGGGGATTCGTGGAAAGGCCGGCTGAGCCGGCAGATGCGCGACGGAAGCGAGCGGAAGCTCGACGTGACGATTTCGCCCGTCCGCGACGAGTTCGGCAAAATCGTCAACTATGCCGTTTCGGAGCGCGACGGGACGACGGAATACGCCCTCCACGAGACGATCCGCCAGATGCAGAAGATGGAAGCACTCGGCACGCTGGCCGGAGGGATCGCCCATGATTTCAACAACGCCCTGGTCCCCATCCTGGTCAACACGGAACTGGCCCTGCTCGATGTCCCTCAAGGCAGCGAGCTCGCCAACCGATTAGGCCTGGCACTCAAGGCCGCCAACCGCGGGCGGGACCTCGTCAAGCAGATTATCTCCTTCAGCCGACAGAAAGAGCAGAAGCACGAACCTGTCGACGTCGTGATGGTCGTCAGCGAGGCCGCGAGGTTTCTGCGGTCCACCATACCGAAATCGATCGACATCCGCCAAAATATCGAGCCCGCCTCAGCCTTGGCGAGGGCGGACGCGACGCAGATCCACCAGATCCTCATGAACCTGGGCAATAACGCCGTCCATGCGATGCGTGAAACCGGAGGAGTGATGACGCTCGGCGTCTGTTTGGTTCAGATCCACGAGGCGACGGCCGCCCAAAACCTCGGCCTCAACCCGGGTCCCTACATCACGCTGACGGTGAGCGATACGGGCCGCGGCATCCCTCCTGGCGTGTTGGCCAAGGTCTTCGATCCATTTTTCACCACGAAAAAGCCGGGCGAAGGGCTCGGGATGGGGCTGGCCGTCGTGCACAGCATCGTCAAGAGCCACGGCGGCGCTGTCACGGTCGCGAGCGAAGTCGGCAAGGGCACGACCTTCACCATCTTCCTCCCGCAGATCGTGGGGACTTCCTCAGGAGGCGAAGAGAAACCGGCGGCGGCGACGCACGGAAAGGGACGGATCCTGCTCATCGACGACGAGGAGATCCTCGTGGAGAGTATGCGGCCCATGCTCGAAAGGCTGGGATATCGCGTGACGGCCCTGACGGACGCGCCCAAGGCGATCGAACTGTTCCGCGCCGATCCGGCCGCCTATGACCTCATCATCACCGACCAGACTATGCCGGCCATGGCGGGTGACATGGTCGCCCGGCAAATGTTGGCCATTCGGCCTGACGTCCCTGTGATCATCTGCACCGGGTTCAGCGAGGCGCTTCGCGAAGACAAAGCGCACGCGATGGGCGTCCGGAACATTTTGATGAAACCGTTTACGGTCAAGGAGGCCGCCGCGGCCATCCGGGCCGCCTTGGCCGGCAAGAGCCACCGCGAAAGCATTGAATAATTTCCCCCCCTCCATTATAGTAAGACCTCTCTAGGAGGAGGCCCCCATGAGAAGCAAAGCCGCGCGGGCCGCCGTGATCGGCGCCGCCTTCCTTCTCTTTTTGACGATGGGAACCGGATGCAAGTCCATGTCCACCGAGGAACTCAAAAAATCCATCGCCATTCAGGACATGGAAACCAAGTGGGTGTCCAAATACTACCAGCCCTGGCCGCCGAGGCTGATCCTCGTGCCGCAGATCTCGTTCAGGGTCAAGAACACCGGCGCCGCGCCGTTGACGTACGTCAATTTCAACGCCGTCTTCAGCTTCAAGGGAGAGGCCGAGAATTTCGGCGACGCCTTTCTGTCGGCCATCCGCGGCAAGCCGGTGGCACCGGGCGAACTGAGCCCGGTCATCACCATGAAAAGCAATTTCGGCGTCGACGGAAAGGACCTCAAAAGCATCGAAACAAACCCCATGTGGAAGGCCGCCGAGGTCCGGCTCTTCGCCCGCTCCAAGGGGTCGCAGTTTATTCTCCTCGGCATCTATGACGTATCGCGGCTGATCGATTTCAAAGAGCCCGAGGCGCCCCAAATAAAGAAGGACGAAGGCAAAAAGTAGCGCCGTCATGAGCATTCTCGTCCCCTCGAAAGTCTTCCTGACCCGCGGCCAGGGACAGCACAAGGAAAAACTCGTGAGTTTCGAAAAGGCGCTGCGCGAGGCGGGGATCGCTCCTTTCAATCTCGTGCGTGTCTCGAGCATCTTCCCTCCCCATGCCAAACTGGTGACACGGGAGCGGGGATTGAAACTTCTCCGGCCGGGCCAGGTTGTCTTTGTCGTCCTCAGCGAAAATGAGACCGACGAGCCCCAGCGGCTGATCTCCGCATCGATTGGATTGGCGATGCCCAACGATCCGTCCTGCTACGGATATCTCGCCGAGAATAGCAGCTTCGGCATCTCCGAACGGGAAGCCGGACGCTACACCGAATACCTCGCGGTCGAAATGCTGGCCACGAAAATGGGGGAAAGGCTGACCGACCCGGTCAAGGGAAAAAAGGCCTACGCCATCTCCAACGGATTATCGCTCCGGACGCGAAGCGTCTCACAGACGGCGCTGGGCGCCTCGGGGCTGTGGACGACGACGCTTGCCGCCGCCGTTCTCATCGGGTAAGAACGAGAGAGCGGAGGGGTTGTTCCCGGAGGAAGGCGTGGAAAGGCCGAGCGGGCACGGACCCTCGCCCTCCGGGCGAGGGGAGCAAGGCCTTTCCTCGAGCGGGTTTGACTCGCCGGGGCAAACCCGCGTCCTGACGGAGGGAATGCCCCGAGCTCGAACGTAAAAGAGAGAGCGTCAGGCGACCCTAGTAATCGAGCGGGTTGGGCTTCAGGATCCTGACGTAGCTGCGCTCTTTGAGCTGCGTCATATACTCATCCATCTTCTTTTGGCGCTTCTCGCCATAGAGTCTTTGCTGGACTTGATCCTTGACCTCGGTGAAGGTCTGGAGGCGGCTCTCCTTTTTGTCCACGAGCTTGATGAGATACCAGCCGTTCTTGGCCTCGACCCACGGGCTGATGTCGCCCGTTTTCATCTTTTCGACCGCTTGCTCGAGCGTCTTGTCGATTTCGCCTTTTTTGACGGTCTTGAGGTCGCCCTTGAGTTCTTTGACGGGCGAGTCCGAGAGCGTGGCGGCCACGTCGTCGAACGGCGTCCCGGCCTTCAGCTTGGCGTCGATCTCCTGCTTCTGCGCCGCCAGGGCTTCCGGATTTTTGCCCGCCGATGCGAGATACACGGCATGCAGCCCGAACTCCGTGGGGACCGTGAATTCCTGAGGATGCAGCTTGTAGTAATTCACGATCTCCGAATCGTCGAGCACGATCGACCGGTCAACGTCCATGTAGAGGACGCCCTCACGCCGCAGCCTGTCCTCAAACTGCTTGAGCCATTGATCGTACGGCATCCCCGACTGCTCGATCGCCCGACGGAGGTCGTCGTCCGACGTGAAGTTGTTGTCCTGTTTGATTTTCTGCAGATTTCCTTTGAGTTGCTCGGCCACGTTGAGGTCCAATTCCTTGGCCTTCTGCAGCAAAAGGATGTCGAGGATCATGGCATTGAGAAGGTCTTTTTTGATGACTTGATACTGCTTGTCGTACTGGTCCTGGGGGAGGTTCATGCTCTTCAGCTGCTGAATCTGGACCTGGAACTGCGTCCGGACTTCGGACAGCGTGATGATGTCGTTGTTGACCTGGGCCACGATCTCCTCGATGACCTGGGCTTGTGGCGCGGCGGCAAGGAACATCATCCCGGCGGCGGCCAGGAGGACCGGTAACAGGGCGATTTTTTTCATCCGTCCAACCTCTGATAGGAGAAAAATAAGTTTTCGGGAAAGACCTTCCAGCTCAGGGTTTCCTTCAATCCGCCGAGATGGACGGCCAGCGCGTCCTTGATTTTCTGTTCGAGGACACGGACCTTGATGCCGGGGGCGGCTTCGGTCTCGGACTCGAGCTGCGGCGGGAACCTCTTGTCCAGCCGGAAGATATGATAGCCGTAAGACGATTCGACGACCTGGCTGATCTTCCCCTCCTCGAGGGCGAAGATCACTTTGGCCATATCGTTGGGCAATTCGCCCGGTTTGTAGACGCCCATCACGCCGCCCTTGATGGCCTCCGGCCCCATGGACTCTTGGCGGGCCAGGCTCCGGAAGTCCTCTTCGGAAGCGCCCTGGACCTTGCGAAGGAGGTCGACGGCCTTCTGTTCCGAGGGCACGAGGATCTGGCTCACTTGGATGCGCTCGGGGAGCAGGAAATCTTTCTTGTGATCGTTGTAGTAGGCCTCGATTTCCCGGTCCTCGACGCGGACGTCCTTGATCACTTGGTAGGTATATTTTTCGGCGAGGAGCCTGTCGAATAGGCTGTCCGGCGGCGGGGCCGGAGCGGCTTTTCCGGACGCCGCGGGTTCATCGCCGGCCGATTCGCCGGCCAGCTTCGCGAGGTAGTTTTTCTTTTCGTCCCAGGTCAACGTGATCCCCCGCTGTTTGGCAGCCTCAAGCAGGATCTTCTCATCGACGAACCTGTCGAAAAGCCGGCTCAAGGATTCGGGCGGCAGATTCTTCGTCTCGTCGCGCCCCATGGCCCTGAGATAGGCCCGAAAGTCTGCATTCGTAAAATCCGAGGATTCGACCTTGAGGACAGGGCCGCTGCGGAATTTCCCCTGGACGAAGCTCGTGATCCGGGAGACCGGTGTCCCCTTTTCATCACGGCCGCACCCGGCGAGGCCCAGGGCCACGGCCCCGAGCGCGGTCACGATCTTGATCAGGCGTCTCTGTCTGTCATTCATCTTGAGCCATATCAATTCATTTTAATATATTTACTCAACTCCAGCAAGACCCGGACGGTTACATCGAGGAATTCGCGCTCGGTCCCGCCCTTGAGGAGAAGCGACATCACTCCCTCGGGCGTAAGCGAGCCGGCGTACATCTTGAGCAGGCCGGGGATATGGGCCCAATCCACCGGAGTCGTGGGGAGAAATCTGAAAATCATCCGGTTTTCGTTGCGGTCGATCGAGCGGATCCCCAGCGTCCGGGCCAGGTATTTGATCGTCCCATAACGGAGAAGGTTCTCAATGCTGCCCGGGACCGGTCCGAACCGGTCCTGGATCTCCTTGCGGATCCTCTCGATCTCGGCCAGGCTGTCCACCGAAGCCAGCCGCTTGTAAAGGTTGAGCCGCAGGTTGATCTGAGGCAGGTACTCCTCGGGGATGCGGATATCCACCTTGAGATTGATCTCGCAGTTGACGTCCTCGACGCGCTCGCCCTTGAGCTCGCGGATGGCCTGGTCAAGGAGCTGCATATAATAGTCGAACCCCACCGCCTCCATGGACCCATGCTGCTTGTGGCCGAGCATGTTCCCGGCGCCTCTGATTTCGAGGTCTTTGGCCGCAAGACGGAATCCCGATCCCAACTCGCTGAATTCCTTGAGCGCTTTGAGCCGTTCCCGCGCGAGCGGCGTGAGGTCGAGATAGGGCGGCACCAGGAAATAGGCGAACGCCTGGCGCGAGGAGCGGCCGACGCGGCCGCGGAGCTGGTAGAGCTGGGCCAGGCCGTACATATCGGCGCGGTCCACGACCAGGGTGTTGACGAGAGGGATATCGATGCCGTTCTCGACGATCGTTGTCGACACGAGCACATCCGCCCGGTGGGCGATAAAATCCATCATCCGCCTTTCCAGTGCCGCGCCCGTCATCTGGCCGTGGACCACGACGGTGCGGGCCTGCGGGACTAGTTTGGAGAGGAAGTCGGCCACCTTATCGATGTCCTCGATCCGGTTGTGAATGTAATAGACCTGACCGCCGCGGCTGAGCTCCTGCCGGACGGCGGAGCCGATGAGCTTCGCGCTGAACGGCGTGACGACCGTATGAACGGCCAGCCGGTCCCGGGGCGGCGTCTCGATCAGGCTGATATCCCGCAGCCCCGAAAGCGACATGTTCAACGTGCGCGGGATGGGCGTCGCGGTGAGAGTCAGGACGTCGATATTGGCCTTGAGCTGCTTGATCTTCTCTTTGTGGCCGACGCCGAAGCGCTGTTCTTCGTCCACGATGAGCAGACCCAAGTCCCTAAAGGCGAGGTCCTTCGACAAGAGACGGTGGGTCCCGATGATGATATCGACAAAGCCCTTGTTCAGATCATCGAGGATGGCGGTCTGCTCCTTTTTTGCCTGGAGCCGGGACAAGGCCTCGACGCGGACCGGAAAGAGGACCATTCTCTCGCGGAACGTCTTGAGGTGCTGGCTCGCGAGAACCGTCGTCGGGCAGAGGACGGCGACCTGCTTGCCGTTCATGACGGCTTTGAACGCCGCCCGCATGGCGACCTCGGTTTTGCCGTACCCGACATCGCCGCAGAGCAGCCGATCCATCGGCGCGTCGGACTCCATGTCGCCGAAAATCTCCTTGATCGAGCGGAGCTGGTCATCCGTTTCATCGTACTCGAAGATTTTCTCGAACTCCTGCTCCCACTCTCCGCCGGGGCTGAAGGAGAAGCCCTTGAGGGCTTTGCGCTGGGCGTAGAGCTGGACGAGCTCTTTGGCCACGGCCTCGACCGCCTTTTTGGCGCGGCTTTTCGTCTTTTCCCATGTGTTGGTCCCGAGCTTGTCGAGCGGCGGCAAATCGGTCCCGACCTTGGAGAATTTCTGGACCAGGTTCAGGTCCTCGACCGGGACCAGGAGCTTGTCGCCGTCGCGATAGTAGATTTCGATGAATTCGCGGCCCTTTCGTTCCACTTCGACCCGTTGCAGGCCGCGGAAGATGCCGATGCCGTAATCGGTATGGACCACGAAATCGCCGGCCCGCAGATCCTGAAACTGCGAGACGAACGCCTTGCGCGACGCCCGGCTGACGATGACTTTTTCTTCGGTGAAGATGTCCTTCTCGGCGAAAAAATTGACCTTTTCCTTGGGATACGCGAAACCTCTGTCGAGTGCGCCGACGAGGAGTGCGACCTCGAACCGCGGCGGGACAAAGACGGCCGCTTCGGTTTCGACGGCGGGGATCTCGTTCTCCCCGAGGAGGGCGGCCAGGCGCTGACGCGTGCCCGGATTGGCAAGGTAGATCGTGCTGAGGTCGCATTCGGTCTGGAGCTTTTTCAGATATTGAAGAAAGAAGGGAATTCTGTTGTCGAATCGGGGCACCGACTGGAAGCCGAAGGAGAACGACTTTCCCGAGACGGGAGCGGAGAATTCCTCGAAGCGGACCGCCTTCTTCAAGATCCCGTTGCGGAGGCTCGCCGGGAAGATGTCGTCGGGGGGAAGGGCAAAAACTTCGTTGACCAGGAGGTCGGCGTACTGGTCCTGGAGCGCGTCAAGGTTTTCCGTCCAGTCCTTTTCCACCTCTTCCGGACGGTCGAGGATCACGATGCAGTCGCCGAGGTATTCGGTGAACGGGACGAAATGTGTCCGTGCCGCCATGGCCAGGAAGGGAAAACTCGGCGCGAATTCGCCTGTTTCCAGGGCCATGATTTTGGCGTCGAGATCGCGGGCGACATCCTTGCTTCGCTTACGGGCCGCCGCCGTCCAGCTTTCCAGAAAGTCGGGGGTTGCCGAAAACTCGCGCAGACTGGGGATGGTCAGCCGGTCGAGCTTCTTCAGGGACCGCTGCGATGTGATATCGAACTCCCGCAAGGAGACGACTTCGGAGGCGCCGAACTCGATCCGGAAGGGATTGGCAGCCCAGGGGGAGAAGACGTCGACGATCCCGCCGCGCCAGGCAACTTCACCGGGAGAGGCGATGAGATCCTCCTTGGTGTAACCGAAGCGCGCCAGAGTGACGAGAAGATCTTCGCGATCGGCCCGGGACCCGACCTCGAGGTCGATGAAAAAGCCGGCCAGGTCCGCCGGCGCCGGGATGGGCTTCAGGAGGCCGGGGAGGCTCGTCAAAACAAGCGGCGGCGGCGAGTGGAGGAGTTCGCGGAAAAACCTCATCCGCGAGGACACCGCATCGAGCGACGGCGGAACCTCGAAATACGGGCTGTCCGCGAGGGCGGGAAGGGACGCCAAGCGCAGCGGGAAGGAGAGGTGGGCCGAGAAAAAGCGGCATTCTTCCTCGAGAGGGGCCAGGGGGGATGTCGCGGCGCGAATGAAAACAATCGGCTTCGATACTTTCTGCGCCAGGCAGGAAAGTACAAGGGCCTTGGCGGGTTCGGTGACACCGCTTACCGAGAGCGGCGCGTCCCCCCGGTTGAGAGCTTGAACGAGTTCCTTGAATTCAGCGGTTCGGAAGAGAAAATCGAGGCTCACCCGGCTATTATACGGCGGCCGCGGCTTTCGCGTCCACGTTCCGGCCGGGGCAAAAGGCGCTGCGTGGGCCTGGGGCGGTCCGGGCTAATTGAGGTCGAAGCGGGGAATGAAGACCTTTTTGCGGACCCGCCACGAGCCGTCTTCCGACCGCTCGAGGGAAATCGTCCAGCCGGCCTCGAGCCGGCACTGGAAAGTTTCCGCTGTCAGGCCCGTGCGGCCGTCGCGCACCCGCGCTCTCGAAAGGACTTCCGCCACCGGAAACCGGATTCCGCCGAGGCGGACGGCCCGGGGCGTTTCTTCATCCCGGTACCCGGAATAGCTCTCCACCCGCGCCGGCTCCCACCGGTGCCGGGGATCACTTGAATCCGGGAAATCCGAGTTCACACGATCTTCTTTCGCTTGTTATTATACCACCGACCCGGGTTCTTTGCTCGGCCTCGTGCGTTCCTCTACGCGGCCGATTCCCGCCATATTGCGAAATCGAGTTGAATATCACTATAATGTCCGGGAGTCGAAGCTCTCGCTGAGGAGGACGGAATGAGTCATCCCGCAACCCCGAAATATTCGGTTCCCGTGAAATTCCTGGCCCTCGCGATCTTGGGCCTGATGATGGCCGCGGCCCTGCCGCTCAAGGCCCAAACGCCGGACCGCTTTCTCGATCAGGCCGCGGCCAAAGACGCCAATGTCCGCCTGGTTGTTTTCAATCCCGAGACGTACAACATCCGCGCCCTCGAAGCGCTCAGAAGAAACCGGATCATCGACGTCCCGAACTTGACCGTCATCGGGGTCTACCATCAGAAACAGGTCGCCGATTTTGCGGCCGCGCGGAAATATGTCGCCGAAAATAAGCTGGACTGGATGAAGTTCCACGCGGTGACGGCGGAGATCGGCGAATCGGAGCTCTTCGGGACGAACGCCTGCACACCCGAGTTCGAGACAATCATCAGGAAGGCCGACGGCGTCATTTTCTTCGGCGGCCCCGACATTCCGCCGTCTGTTTTCAAGAGGAAAACGAACCTTCTCACCGAGATCGAAGATCCTTACCGCCATTACCTCGAACTTTCGGCCGTATTTCATTTTCTCGGCGGTTCGCAAAACCCCGCGTTCAAGCCGCTCCTCGAATCGCGCCCGGGTTTTCCCGTCCTCGGCATTTGCCTGGGATTCCAGACGATCAATGTCGGCACGGGCGGGAGTCTCATCCAAGACATCTGGGCCGAGCTCTATGGAAAGCCTTATGTCGAGGACGTGATCGCCCTCGGACCGGAGCAATGGCACAATAATCCCTACAGACATCTCTATCCGCTGGACAAGCTCATGGGCTACAATTTCCATAGCCTTCAACTCGGCGACCGCAGCAAATTTGTCTCCGTCATGGGCTTTAAAACGTCCGACCATCCGCGCATCCTCAGCTCTCACCACCAGGCCGCCGACGTGCTGGGCGCGGGGCTTGTCGCCGCGGCCACGTCGCGCGACGGAAAGATCATCGAAGCCGTGGAGCACAGCAAGTATTCCAATGTCCTCGGGGTTCAGTTCCATCCCGAACACCCGATGCTTTGGGATACCGAGCCCCGCTTCCGACAGAAACCCGGCGATCCGCTCACAAGCTACAATGCCATACTGACCGGCACGCCGCCGAGCCTCGCTTTCAACAAGGCGATCTGGGGCTGGTTCGCCGGCAAGCTCAAGGAGAGCCACGGCAAGTCCTGATCCGTGTCGGGGGCCGGATAAGGAAGGATCATTATGGCCGCCATCGAATTGATGCCGGACGGGATGGAAGACCTGATCCGGGAACTGTCTTCCTTTCTCGTTTTGAAGCTCAATGAGCTCGGCTGCCAGAAATACGGAATAGAGAAAGACGACCTGCTCCAGGAAATCCATATCAAGATTTGGAAGGCCTGCCATAACGGCCGGGAAATACAATATTTCAACGCCTACCTCAAAAAAATCATCAACTCGGTGTTTATCGACGAAATCAACAGGATCCACAGGGAAGATGAGAAACTCCGATCGAGCAGCGTGTTCGTAGAGAGCCATAACGGCGGCAATGGCCACGGCACGCCGGGCGGCCAGCAGGCCAGCGACATGCTGTTGGCCTCGGTCGACTGCCTCAGAGAAGCCAGGCAGCGGGTGATCAAGCTCCGCCTTGAAGGCTTTACCCTGGAGGAGATCGCCGGCATGAACGGCTGGTCTTACGATAAGACTTGTGCTATATTTTCCCGGGGATTGAAAGACCTCAAACGACAATTGGGGAGGAAGGGAGTCCAATATGAAGACTGACCTGGACGAGCTCTCAGCGCTTTATCTGGCTTCCCTGGCCGAGCGAATGCCAACAGAACGGCCGCCGTGCCCGTCGAAGGAAAGGCTCCTGGGCTGCATTCTTCTTGAGACGCCACAGAAGGAAAGAGACGAGATCGTCTCCCACGTGGCGGACTGCTCCGCCTGCGCGGCGGTGCTTAAGGTGGCTCTCGAAGTCGCGGCGGAGACGGACAAGTTTGCCGCGTCGGCCGCGCGTCTGACAAGAGCTCATGCCGGTGAGTGCGCGAAGAGAGAAGGCCTTCTCGCCCGTCTCGTGCGGAAGCCGGCCTTGGCCGTTGCCGCCGGGCTTATGGTCCTCGCCGTCATCTCTCTCTCCGTCCTGAGGCTCGCAGACCATAGCGGAACGCGCGGCGGCACGACGGCGGGGATCGTCCTCGTTTCCCCGGTCAAGTCCATGCCCGCCGGGACGGGCATCGTGTTCAAGTGGCAGCCCGTTCCGAACGCCGGCCAATGCATCGTCGAAATCTTTGACGAAGCGTTCCAGCTCGTATGGCGAAGCGGCCCCGTAAGCGGGGACGAAGTCCAGCCCCCGAGCGAGACCATGCACCGCTTGGCCCCCGGTCGCGCCTATTATTGGAGGGTCACGGCGGTCGCAGAGGGCCGTCCGGACGTCAAATCCAAGCTCGCCGAATTCTCGGTCCGGGACTAGGCCTCAGAACTCTCCCGCCAGGATGTATGACGCCCAGTAATAAGGATGGGCGTACGCGGTCTTCGCCATCTTCCGCTTGGCCGATCGCAGCGCTTCCGCTTTGGACGCCCCCCCGTGAAAATAAGAATCATAGAAGAAATCCATGAAGCGGGCACCGGCCTTGTCGTTGATCGGCCATAGCGTGGACAGCACGGACCGCGCGCCCATATAGAAAAAGACGCGCTGCAACCCCATGACGCCCTCATTCCTGACGATTTTGCCTCTCCCTGTCTGGCAGGCCGAAAGCACCACCAGATCCGCGTTCGTCCGCATCCGGTACATTTCCGAGACCTGAAGGAATCCGTCCTCGCCTCCCGTTCCGTCAGGCGACAAGACGAGCGCCGAGCGGAGGGGATAGTTATCGTCCGAGATGGCGTGACAGGCGAAATGGAGCAGGCGGTAGGACGTCAGGTCCATCGACTTGAGGGCCGCCTCGGTCGCCTGCAGCCCGTAATAAACATCCCGCCTGGATGGAACCACACGGGCCGCCAGGTTCTTGATTTCCTGCTTCGCATGAGGAATGGACGCCAGGACAAATCCGTTTCTCCGGTAGATATCGTCAAGAATCGCCGTGGCGGACTTGGTGTCTCCCTTCCCCTGCAGGCCGCCGACCGTTGGGTACTCCGAGACTCCGAAGGCCAGCACATCCTTGGCATAGGAAAGCTTGGTTTTTTTCTGCAGGAAGAGAAGCGCCGATGCCGAAGGCGAATAGGAGATGATGTATCTGTCATTGAGGTTCACCGGAAGGGGGCGGTCGCCCGCCGGGAGAGTCAGAGTCTCGAAGGGCAGGCGGAAAAGGGCGCCGTCCGGGACGACGATCAATTGGTCGATACGGCCCGAGAGAAAACTCTCAACCGGGGAGACGAGCTCGCGGTAAAGACGGCGTGCCGCCGGAAGTCCCTTGGCCGCAGGAATGGCGGGGTCCTCCAGGAAGCTGAGGTAGGCCTCAAGAGAATCCGCGATAGGCCCTGCGGGGGGCAGCGCGACGACATGAAACGAGTCCCGGGTGACGCACATCACGTAGGACCGCTCGTCGCCGAGGAAATACTCGAGGAGCGCCGTGCGCCCGGTCAGGAGGGAGTTCTGAATGACGTTCAGGGAAACGGGCGCCGTGCGGACTTCCGCAGGGCCGCTCCGAAGGTGCTCGTCAAAAACGCCGGCGTCGAGCAGGTCGTCGAGGTGCTTGATCCGGGCCTGTAAGGCCGAGTTGTCGGCTTCCGTGTGGCCGCCGGAGGACAGCGACTTCAGGAGTTGCAGCCGCTCGGCCTCCAGAGCTTCGCCGGGCGCTTCGGCCCCGGCTTGAGGCCGTGAGTCGTCCCGCCGGGCCTGCCGCTCAAGCTGTTCCATGAAGGATCTGGCCCGGCATTTTTCCGCTGTGCCGAAGATTTCGCGTTCGAAGGTCCCGGAATGGTCCGTCCTGGACAGCGAATAGAAGAGATCGATGAGCGCCTGGAACGGCTCGCGGCTCATGGCGATGAACTCAGCCCGGTGCGTGTCGTCCGCGATCCGTGACCCTTCGACGCTGATCAAGTTGATTGCTTCGCCGTACGCGGCGATCGCCTGCCCGCTATCACCGCCGCGCTCCGCGCAGCGGCCAAGACCTGTCGACGCCCTGATCATCGATAGGAGGTCATGGTCCGTTGTGGCAACAGCCAAGGCTTCATCGTAGGAAGCGCGAGCTTCCGGAAGACGGCCGCTCTGCAGAGACATGCGGCCCAGGCCGAGCAAAATCATGAGCTGGAGTTCGGGGCTCGTGAGGCTTCTTGCTTGTTTGAGCGCAGGAATGAGGATGGCCCGGGCGTCGGCGAGCCGGCCCTGGTCTATATATACGTCGGCAAGGCCCGCCAAAGCGTGAACTCTGAAGCCTTCGCCTCCGGCCTGTCCCGCAAGGCTCAGATAGGACGTAAAGCATTCCAAGGCCCGGGCATCATATTCGGGCGCCTGGAGAAAGCGGGCCTGCGCATGCAAGATCTCACCCGAGTTTATCAAGAGAGAAGACCGGAAGGCGTCCGGGGCGCCGGGACCGATTGATTTCAAGGCTTCGGAGATATAGTCCTGGGCCTTGATAAAGTCGCCGAGTGAGGTGTAGGCCACCGCGATATTGTTCAGACAGCGGATGCTGTCGTTATCCGGAGTCCGGTCTTTGACGTAGGACAAAGCTTTAAGAAAATAGCTGAGCGCGTGCGAATAATCGCTGATCATCGCATAGTACGCCCCGATATTGTACGAAGCCCGGCAAGCCTCGACCATGTCATTGAGCGAGAGAGAGATGTCGAGGGACCGGGAATTGAGTTCCAGATACTTTTTTGGAAATTCGGAGGAGCCCAGGTAATTAAAGCTCCAAGTTCTCAGGATCTTGGCTTCATGGGCCCGGCTGGAAATCAACCCGGCCTTTCCCAATGCCGCATCGAAGAGGCGGTTCGAGCCGGCGTAATCCCGTTTGCCGTTGAGCCCGACGGCCTGAATGTAAAGCCCCTGAATCTCAATCATCGCGCCTGCCTTCGAGGCTTCTTCTCGAAGGCCCGAAGCCGAGGCGATTTGGAGAGCTCTCCGGAGGTTTGCCTCCGATTCCCTGAATTCATCAAGATTCCAGAACAGGACGCCCAGGCAGCCATAGGCTTCAAAGCGTTCCCTGGCGCTCAGGCCGGGGTCGCCAAGACATTTTTTAAAGGTCTCAATCGACCGCCTGAACTCCCCCTTTCTGAAGAGCTCTCCGCCTTGGGCAAGCCAGGCCTTGACCTGGGAGGAACTCGCGGGGAATAGGGTTTTGGGTTCCGAAGCCCCAAGAAAAACCAGGGCCAAGCCCAGAAAGACTCCTGACGATTTCTTCAGTCTGAGGGGGGATACGAGCACTATATTTCTCCGCGGGCCGCTTGCGGGCAGGCCCTAAGTTACCAGATTCCCCCTGGAAATACAAAAAATGAACTTTTTTTAAATAAAGTGACGGTTTTCCCCGCAAACCCCGGTCTTTGTTAATGTAAGGTGTTTTCATGAATCAAGGCACAAACTAGACCGATGAAGGAGCTGTCCATGAGCAGAAGACCCGATCATCCCCTTTTCGGCAAGAAGTACTGCGGGGACAAGGCAAAAAAAGAGGTCCACGACCTCGACCATGAGGATCCCGGCCGGGAGGGTTGCCGGATCGACGAGATCATCGCGGCCGGCCAAGCCCAGGGCTTCGTTCCCGACACGCTGGAGCAGGCCTATAACGAAGGTTTCAAGGCCTGCCCGAAGTGCATCGACATCCATCGCCGCACGTTTGTCCGGGCCATGATGGTCCTCGTCCTGGCCACGGCGCTCGTCGCCGCCTTTCTCCAGGCGAGCTCATTTATCTCGGACCTCAACAACTGCGTCGAGGTGGGCGGGGGAAAGATCGCGTACGTGCCGAGGACGGCCAAGTACGTCAGGTACAACGGCCAGGTCCGAAAGATCATGAGGTTCGCGGCGACCCTGAGCGACGCGCAGAAAGACTGCAAGTGTCCCCAGTGCTGCGACGGCGGCTGCTATGTCATCATCTATGTGGGCGCGGCGTCCGGAAGCAATTTCTCCGGGTCCCCGGCGGGCGCCTCGGACCCTCTTGTCCACATCCTTTATATCATATGGCTTGCCTGCTAGTGAGATGAAAATCAGCGACACTCCCGCAGCCGTGAAAAACGCCCTCCGAGTCCGGCCGGTCCAGATCGCGGCCAGGCTGGTCCTCGGGCTCCGAAAATATCTTCCTGTTGATGGGAAGAGACGGAGCGTTCCTCCTTTGCGGGATCTATCTGACCTTGAGCTGGAGGCGTCCCCCGCTCGGTGCACGATGACCGGACGGGACGCCGGAACGCCCCGCAAGGCATGTATGGGGGCGGCGAAGGGCGCTCAAACGTCCCTTCGGCGCTAAAAAAGGTGGGGCATTCCCGGGCCCAATCGGCCCGGGCCGCGCACGTTGGGCTCCTTGTGAGCCCGGAAAGCCCATAGGGATTGTCTGGACACAGTCCCTACATTCGCCGGACGTCTGGGCGTCAGAAGCATCCGCGGGATGCGCGACGCCGCACTGCAGCCGGCGCCCTCGGCGCTGCACTCACCGGCGAAGTTGGCGATGGCCGATCAACCCCGTCGTCGACAGCCCTTTCACGATCGGGCATCTCAAGACGAGGCCGCCCGCAGCCTCGACTTCCTCGCGTCCAACGACTTCGTCAGGCCCCCAATCGGCCCCTTTGACCAGGACGTCAGGGCGGAGGATCGAAATCAGGCGGCGCGGCGTCGCGCCCGCAAAGGAGGTCAGGAAATCGACTTCGGCCAGAGCTCCGAGCATCTCGAGCCGTTTTTGGAGCGAAAAAACCGGCCGGCCGGGGCCCTTGATCTTGCGGACGGAAGCGTCGGAATTCACGGCGACGAAAAGCATGCTTCCCCGGCGCTTGGCAAAACGGAGAAGCTTGACGTGGCCGGCATGAAGGATATCGAAGCAGCCGTTGGTGAAGACGACTTTTTCGCCGCGCCGGCGGGCCTTTTCCCGGACGGCCAGCAGTCCCCGATGGTCACGGAACTTAAGGAGATGATTCGTGGCCATCAGACCGGCCGTGACGGGACGCCCGCCACATCGTCCCATATCGGCAAAACAGTTCTTCCAGAAAAGATTTCTTCCGCCTCTTTTGTGTATCCCCCCTTCGGCCCGAACAGCACGAGCGGAGGCAGTGTGATGGCCGGTCCGGCCGAGAAGCGGCTCTCCGAGAGAAAGAGGTTCGAAGGCTCGCCCTTCCGGGGATGGACGGACCTGACTGCGCGAACGAGGAGCCCGCACGATTCGGCGGCCCTTATAAAATCCTCACGGCGCCGCTCGGGAAATATGAAGCAGGCACGTCCGTCCGGCTTCAGCCGGCCCGCCGCGGCTCGAAGAAAGTCACCGATGTCTCCGTGGAGTTCGTGCTTGGCGATGGATTTTTCGCTCGTCCGGCTCAAATAGCCGCCCCCCTTGGTGATGTAAGGCGGATTTGAGAATATCAGGTCGAACGTCCTTCCGGGATCGAACTCCCGGACATCCCCCAGAGCGATTTGAATTTTTCCTTCGAGGCCGTTCAGCACGATATTCCGGCGGGCCAGGTCGGCGAGGCTTGGCTGGATCTCGACCGCGATGATATGGCGGAACGGCTTGATGCTCAGCAGGAGTGAGATAACGCCGTTCCCTGCGCCGAGCTCGAGGGCGTCGTCGGATTCCCTGGTTCTGATGAAGTCCGCCAGGAGCGGCGCATCGACGGCAAAGCGATAGCCGCCCTTCGATTGGAGGATTCGAATGCGGCCCCGGAAAAACGTATCCGGAGTCTCGGCCTCACCCCGCGACGTCACCGCTGTCTTCATTCTCTCCGACATCCGTCATCACCAGGACCTCGTCCGGCTGGACCTGGGCGTAGCCGCCGTCAACGGCCAGCGTTTCCTCTTCTCCCTGAGCGCGGAAACGCACCAAGCCCTTCCCGATCCCGACGAACAAGGGCCGGTGGCCGGGGAGAATGCCGATTTCGCCTTCGAGGCTGGGCAGCGATACGGATTCGACGTCCGCATCGGCCAGAAGCTGCCGCGGCGTAATGACCTTCAAGTGGATCGTCGAGGAACCCGGACCGCTCATTCCGCCCTGAGCTCTTCGGTTCGCTTGATGACGTCCTCGATTGCCCCCATCATGAAGAAGGCCTGTTCAGGCTTATCGTCATGGAGGCCTTCCGAGATCTCGCGGAAGCCCCGCACGGTGTCCTGGACCGCCACATACTTCCCGGGACGGCCCGTGAACTCCTCGGCGACATGAAACGGCTGCGACATGAAACGCTGGATCTTGCGCGCCCGGGCCACGGTGAGCTTGTCATCGTCCGAGAGCTCCTCGATGCCGAGAATGGCGATGATATCCTGGAGGTCCTTGTATCTCTGGAGGATTTCCTTGACCCGCCGGGCCACGCGGTAATGTTCGTCGCCCACGATCCTGGGATCAAGGATGCGCGAGAAGGAGGCGAGCGGGTCCACGGCCGGATAGATCCCCATGTCGGTCAAGGCCCGCGACAGGTTTGTCGTGGCGTCCAGGTGAGAGAAGGTCGCGGCCGGAGCCGGGTCCGTAAAATCGTCGGCCGGGACGTACACGGCCTGGACGGACGTGATGGACCCTTTCTTGGTCGAGGTGATGCGCTCCTCGAGCTCACCGAGTTCCGTGGCCAGGTTCGGCTGGTAGCCGACGGCCGAAGGCATCCGGCCCAGGAGCGCCGATACTTCAGAGCCGGCCTGGACGAAACGAAAGATGTTGTCGATAAAGAGGAGGATGTCCTGCCCCATTTCGTCGCGGAAATATTCGGCCACCGAGAGCGCCGACAGCCCTACGCGCAACCGCGCCCCCGGCGGCTCGGTCATCTGGCCGTAGATCAGGGCGGTCTTGCTGATAACGCCGGAGCTCTTCATCTCCAGCCAGAGGTCGTTGCCTTCGCGCGTCCGTTCCCCGACGCCGGCGAAAACGGAGTAGCCGCCGTGCTTCAAAGCGACGTTGTGGATGAGTTCCTGGATGATGACCGTCTTGCCGACGCCCGCCCCTCCGAACAGCCCGATCTTGCCGCCCTTCAGGAACGGCTGGATGAGGTCGATGACCTTGATGCCCGTTTCGAACACCTCGAGTTTGGTGCTCTGCTGGTCGAGAGGCGGCGGAACCCGGTGAATGGGGTACCGTTTTTCCGCTTTGATCGGCCCCAGATTGTCAACGGGCTCGCCGATGACGTTCATGATCCGTCCCAGGGTTCCTTCTCCCACGGGGACATCGATCGGACCGCCGAGGTTCTCGGCCTTCATGCCCCGGGCCAGCCCGTCGGTCGGATGCATGGAAACGCAACGGACCCGGTCCTCGCCGATGTGCTGTTCGACTTCGACGACGATATTCACGGGAGTCGCGACGTCGAAGCCCTCGCTTGTGATGCGGACGGCCGTGTAAATTTCGGGCAGATCGTTGCCGTGAAACTGGATGTCGACGACGGGTCCGATAACCTGGACGACGGTTCCGATGCGCGCGTCGTTGTGTTCCATCATGTGTCTCCCTAAGCGTTCTGACTCAGCGCCTCGACGGCGGTCATGATCTCGACGAGCTCCCTGGTGATCCCGGCCTGGCGGATCTTGTTGAGGACGAGGGTTAGGTCCTCGATGAGGTCCTCGGCGTTCTTCGTGGCGTTGTCCATGGCCATCATCCGGGCCGCCTGCTCCGCCGCCTGGGATTCGTGGAGAGCGTGGTGGATCTGGCTCTCGACGTAGAGCGGCAGAATGAACGCCGCCAGGCGGTCCGCCGCCGGTTCGAAGTCCGGGGCCCAGCCCGCCGCGTCCCCGGCGCCCGGGCCGGGTTCGAGCGGCAGCATCTTCACGCTCATGATACGCGGCGCGAGGATGGACTTGAACTCGTTGTAGATCACATAAACGCCGTCGATCTTCTGGAAGGCGTATTGCCTCATCAGGAATTCGGCAAGGCCGCGGATTTCGTCGCGGGTGAGCTTGTCCGTTTTGTCGCCGAACGAGCGGTCCACGGGCCAAGAGTGCCGCCGGAAAAAAAGAGTGGCTTTTTTGCCGATGGCGACGACCCGGACCTTCTCGGTTTTTTGTTTATCCGAGAGGAAGACCGCGGCCTGGGCCAGCACGTTGGAATTGAAGGCTCCGGCCAGCCCTTTGTCGGCGGTGATGACGAGGACTTCGATGGTCTTCTCGTCGCGCCGTTCGAGAAGAGGATGACCCGAATCCCAGGCCCAGTAGGCCAGGCGATTCATCAGCCCCGGAAACTCGTGCCAGAACGGCCGCGACTCGAAAACGGTCCGCTGCGCCTTCCGGAATTTGGCCGTCGAAACGGTTTTCATGGCCTGCGTGATCTTCTGGCTGTTCTCGACGCTGTGGATGCGCCGCCTGAGGTCGATGAGAGTCGCCATGCTCGCTCATTCTCCCTTGAAGACGGCGTTGAAGGCTTTAAGCGCGGCGTCGATTTGGGCGTCCAGGGCCGTGTCGATCTGTTTTTTTTCGCGGATCAAGGTCAGGATGTCCTGGTGCTCGCGGTCGAAATGTTCATAGAGCTTGGTTTCGTATTCCCTGATTCTCGCGGTCGGGATCGCGTCCAGGAAACCGCGGTTTCCGGCGTAGATGATGAGGACCTGCTTCTCGACCGGGAGCGGCGCATACTGTCCCTGCTTCAAGACCTCGGTCAGGCGCTCGCCGCGATCGAGCTGGGCCTGGCTCGTCCGGTCGAGCTCGGTCCCGAACTGGGCGAACGTGACGAGGTCGCGGTACTGGGCCAAGTCCAGGCGGAGCTTGCCGGCCACCTGCTTCATAGCCTTGATCTGGGCGTTGCCGCCGACTCGGGAAACCGAAATCCCGACGTTGACGGCCGGCCGGACGCCGGAATTGAAAAGCTCCGGCTGGAGATAGATCTGGCCGTCCGTGATCGAGATGACGTTTGTCGGGATGTAGCCGGACACGTCGCCGGCCTGGGTTTCGATGATCGGCAGGGCCGTCAGCGAACCGCCGCCGAGTTCATCGCTGAGTTTCGCGGCCCGTTCGAGGAGCCTTGAGTGCAGATAGAACACGTCGCCCGGGTACGCCTCCCGCCCGGGCGGCCGCCGCAGCAGAAGCGAGATCTCCCGGTAGGCGGCGGCATGCTTGGACAGGTCGTCATAGATGACCAGGGCATGCCGGCCGTTGTCGCGGAAGTACTCGCCGATGGCGCAGCCGGCGTAGGGCGCGAGGTATTGGAGGGGCGACGAGTCGCTTGCCGACGACGCCACGACGATGGAATACTCCATGGCGCCGAAGTCTTCGAGCGTCTTGATGAGCTGGGCGACGGTCGAGTTCTTCTGGCCGATGGCAACATAGATGCAGATGACGTCCGAGTTTTTCTGGTTCAGGATGGTATCGAGGACGATGATCGTCTTGCCCGTCTGGCGATCGCCGATGATGAGCTCGCGCTGGCCCCGGCCGATCGGAACGACGGCGTCAATCGCCTTGATGCCGGTCTGGAGAGGCTCGCGGACGGGCTGGCGCTCGACGACGCCCGGAGCCAGCCGCTCGACGAACATCGATGTGTCGGTCTTGATCGGACCTTTGCCGTCGAGGGGCTGGCCGAGGGGGTTGACGACCCGGCCGATGAGGGCCGGACCGGCCGGAACGTGCATGATCCGGCGTGTCCTCTTCACCAGGTCGCCCTCGCGGATGAGCTGGCCCTCGCCGAGCAGAACGGCTCCGACGGTCCCTTCCTCTAAGTTGAGGGCCAGGCCGGAGACGCCGTGGGGAAACTCCAAAAGTTCGTTGTACATGACCTGGTCCAGCCCGTAAATGTGGGCGATGCCGTCGCCGACGGACGTGACCGTTCCGACCTCGCGGATATCAACGCCCGATTCGTATCCTTCGATCTGCTGCTGGATGATTTTCGTGATCTCGTCGGCCCGAATGCTCATGACGACCTCTCGCCTTGCTGGATTTGCTCTTTCATCCTGTTGAGATTGCCCTGGATGGATGCGTCATAGACGATGTTCCCCTTTTTCACCGACAGTCCCCCGACGATCCCGGGGTCGATGGTGAAGACGAGGCTTGCCGGCCGCTTTTCCGCGGCTTCAAGATCGCGGCGGAGCCGGTCCTTCTGGGATTCGGACAGAGGAATGACGGACGCGACCTCGAAGGTCATGATGCCCTGCGTCTCGTTCCAGGTTTCCGGAAGAGCCTCAACGATGTCCGGGAGGAGGTCGAACCGCTTGTGTTCAAGCAGAAGAGACAGAAACCGGCGCGTCTTCTCCGCCGCCCCGCTCAGGGTGAGAAAGTTATCGAGAATAGCGGCCTTCCGCTCGGCGTTGATGAACGGAGTCTGAAGCGCGGCCCGAACGTCGTTCCGGCCTGTGAAAAGCTTAAGAAAAGCGCGGAGATCGGCCTGGACGGTCTTGAATTCCTTTTCGCCGTCGATGGCCCGGGCGAGGCCGAAGGCGTATTTCTTAACGAGAACCAGATTTTTCATAAAGCTCGGAAAGCCTCCGTATGGATTTATCGATCAGGACGACTTGATCGTCGGGTGTCAGCCTCTTTCGGATGCGCTCCCGGGCCAGCGATGTCGCTCCGTCCGCAGCGTAGGATCGAAGCTCGCGGATGCCGGCCCGGACTTGTTCATCGATCTCCTGTTCAGCAAGTTTCCGGATCCGCAGGGACTCCGTCTCGGCCTGGAGGGCGATTCTCTCCCGGAGCTTGATTGTCTGGGCTTCCGCGTTCGCGGCGATGCGCTCGACTTCCGTTTCCAGCCCGGCCATCCGCTCTTCCGTCACGGCAAGCTTTTCCAGAGACTCTGCTTTCGAAGCTTCGGCCTCGCGGAGCAACTCCCGGATATCCAGGGCGCGCTTGCTGAGCATGGCCGACAGCGGCTTCCGAAGGACGAAGGCCAGGCCCCCAAACAGGATCAGGAAGTTGACCGCCTTGCCGGCGAAGTCCATGGCCGCCGACGGTCCGGTTCTCTCGTCCGCGCTCATGAAGAGCAGGAGGGGAACCGCTGCGAGAATCACGGCCATGGTTTTTCGCGACATGGTCAGTTCAGGATCCTCCGTTCGATCTCCTCGGCGATGGCGCCCGTTTGGGCATCGATCGTCGTTTTCAATTTTTCGATTTCCTGCACGAGCTCCCGCTTGGCTTTTTCCACCTGCGCCCGGCTTTCGGCCTGAATCTCCTGGATAAGGCGGCTCTTCTCCTTCAGCGCCTCAAGTTCGGCTGCGGCCCAGAGTGCGTCCGCAGCGGAGCGCGCCTGCCTCAGCCGTTCCTCGATGCGCTTGAGATCCTCATCAATCTGATCCAGAGCCTTTCGGGCGGCCCCCCTGTCGCCGTCGACCCGGGCGGCGCGCTCCTCAAGAATGCGGCCCACAGGCTTGAAGAAGACGCGGGAGAGAACAGCGGCCAGGATCCAAACGAGGGCGAAGGTGATAACGATCGTCCAATTAACAGTGATGAGCATAAATCATCTTTCCCTGGCGAAAAAGCAAAGGAAATTTTAATCCGATCCGGGCCAAATTGCAACAGCCATCGTCTTCCTAATGAGGCAAAGCTCAGAGTCTCCGGCAGGACTGGGGGCGGCCGAAGAGGAGGAGCGGCAGGGAGCAGAGTCTTCGGAGAGGACCGGCGGGGAGCGGAGTCTTTGGAGCGACCAATATAATTGAGGCGTAGTAACGCGGAGCCTCAATTGTGGGAAATATCTGGATTGAGTCTTGGATCTTGCTCGACGCCTCACCGGTGGGAAATATCTTTATAAATTCTTGGGGCCTGTTCCTCTTTCTAGTTGTGACTCGAAGCTGCGTTGCTGGGAAGCATCTGAAGCAAGTCCTCGATTTCTCTTCTATAGGGGTTCACCCCTGCGCTGTCTCCCTAAAACCGACTCGGCCATATGCTCAGACCATGCATCGAGTACTTATAGGTCGGGTCGATATTAAAACAGGCGAAGGCGCTTGACTTCGCCGACGAGGAAGAGGGAGCCGGCGATAACGACCGGAACGCGGCCGGCGGACTCAGCGAGCGCCGAGTGCACCGCCTTAGCGACGTCGGGCTCGAGCCGAGCCCGAGCCGCGAAGGACGGGGCGGCTGCGAGGATATCTGCCGGAAGGGCTGATCGCCTGTTGGGAACCTGTGTCAGAATGATCGTCCGGGCTGCGGGGAAGAGGATTCTCGACATCGTCCGTATGTCCTTGTCCTTCATGGCGGCAAAGACCACGATGACCGGCCGCCGGATGACGTCCCGGATATGGGCAGCCAGCGAGCGGACGCCCTCCTCATTGTGGGCGCCGTCCAGAACAACCAGAGGATGCGTGGAGACGGTTTCCAAGCGCCCTTCCCAGCGGACGTCGCGAACGCCGCGGAGCATGGCCGCCTTGCCGATCGGCTGCCAGGTCCGGTCGAGCACCTCGGCGGAGGCGATGGCGACAGCCGCATTCTCGCCTTGATGCCGGCCGGCCAGTCCCGGGACATAGTCGTAGATCGCCTCGCCGCTTGCGTAGCGAAATCGGAACCTGCCGGCCGCGAGGTGCGCTTCGAGGCTCGTGCCCGGCCCAAAGGCGCGGCGAAAGGGCGCACGGCGCTCGGCGGCCCTGAGCCGGATTTCCTGAAGCGCCGAGCCGCTGCGGACGCCGCAAACAACCGGAACCCCCGGCTTGATGATCCCGGCCTTTTCGAAGGCGATACTCCGCAGCGTCGAGCCGAGATGCTTGACGTGGTCCCGGGAGATCGTCGTGATCACGGAGACCAGAGGACTTACGACATTCGTGGCGTCGAACCGGCCGCCCAGGCCGACCTCGAGCACCGCGACATCCACCTTCTCCTCCGCAAAGTGAAGGAAGGCGAGCGCCGTCAGCACCTCGAAGAAGGTCGGATGGTATATAAGGCGTCCCGCCGCCATCAGCCCATCGATCGTTTCTTTGACGAGGTCGAGATGGGCGGCAAACCTTTTTGGCGAGTGGCATACGCCGTTGACGCGAATTCGCTCCTCTTCGCGCTCCAGATGAGGCGACGTGTAGAGGCCCGTCCTGAAGCCGGCGGCCCTGAGGATCGACTCGAGCATGGCTGAGACCGAGCCTTTGCCGTTCGTGCCGGCGATGTGTACCGTAGGAAAACGGAGTTCCGGCCGGCCGAGGGCGTCGAGAAGCGTGTTGATATTATCGAGGCCGAGTTTGATCCCGAAGTGCTCGAGGCGGCCGAGGTAGTCTCGCCGCTGGCGCAGGTTCATTGAGGCTGATTGAGGAGAAGGCGGAGGGCTCTGATCAAGTAGGGTCGCAGGTGCTTCCGTTCGACGACATCGTCGAGCATCCCGTGGCTAAGGAGAAATTCCGACCGCTGGAAGCCCTTGGGCAGCTTCTCCTTGATCGTCTGCTCAATCACGCGCGGGCCGGCGAAGCCGATGAGGGCCTGGGGCTCGCCGATATTGAGATCGCCGAGCATGGCGAAGCTGGCGGTCGTGCCGCCCGTCGTCGGATCGGCCATGACGGAAATGTACGGGATTCTCGCCTCGTTCATTCTGGCGATGGCCGCGCTCGTCCTGGCCATCTGAAAGAGCGATAGCATGCCTTCCTGCATGCGCATGCCGCCCGAGCACGAGACGATGATGACCGGCCGGCGCTCTTCGAGCGCCCGTTCGCAGGCCCGGACGATCTTCTCGCCCACGACCGAGGCCACGCTGCCGCCCAGGAAGCCGAACTCCATCGCCAGAACATAAACGGGAATGCCGCCCATCGTCCCCCGGGCCGTGACGATGGCCTCGGAAAGGCCGGTCTTCTTTTCGTTGTCCGCGATCCGGTCCGCATAGCTCTTCGTATCCACGAAATGGAGCGCGTCCACGGAATGGATGCCCGCATCCATAACCTCATAGGCTCCGTCGTCGAACAACATCCGAAGCCGCTCCTCGGCCGAGATGCGGAAATGGAAGCCGCAGGCGGGGCAGACGGACAGGTTGTCGAGGATATCCTCTTTGTAGAGGATGCGCTGGCAGCTGTTGCAGCGGGTCCAGAGGCTCGTCACTCGTTGTTGCCTTTTTCTGCCGACGAAGGGGAATCCTCGCCGCTTCCGCACTTGCCTCCGGCCCAGTGGGACAATGTTTCCATGATCGAGTTCGAGTCCGGCAGTTGATCGTCGATGTCCTCGTCCTCGCGCAGGAGCAGCCGGATCGTGGCCGTAAAGCGCTCGGCATCGATGGGCTTTTCGAAATAGTCCGCCGCACCGAATGAGGCCAGCGCCTCGTGCCTGTATTGGGCTCCGCGGTAGAGACCCGTCACGATGATGACCGGGACCTGGCCGAGGGATTCCTGGTTGATCTTTTTCGACAGGTCGAAGCCGTGGATCTTGGGCAGCAGGGCTTCGAGGATGACGAGGTCTGGTTTTTCTTCCCGGAATTTGTCGTAGGCGGCCTGCCCGTCGGCGGCTCTGACGACTTGGACCTTATGGGGCCGCAATAATTTGGCCAGGGTGTCCAGACTTCGGGGATCGTTATCTACGATCAGGACTTTTTTCTCGGCCATGGGTGACTCAAATTAGGATAGTAGAGCAATCCCGGAACCTTGTCAAACCGGCCGCTTGGTTTTCCGCATCGAGAAGAAGGCGGCCAGAACGCCGAGGACACCGAGACTAAAGAGCAGGACTTTCTTCCACTTCATGGCGATTGTTCCTTGTCCCCATAGGATGGCTGAGGCCGGTTCTTCCCGTGTTCCACTCGGTGATGCCGGGGAATCCTTGGAGAAACCGAGGCTCACCTTTTTTTAGCATAAGCTGCCCGAGTCGTCAACACCGGGAAGACGGCCTTCGCCGTCTTCCCCTTACTGGCGGCGAACCCGCCCGGCGTGGAGAAGGAAGCGTATGCCACGGCGGCCGGAAATGGGGTATCATAGGGGCCGGAATCAGCGATGAAGAAATCACGCCGGCAGGCCCTCGGCCAGCATTTCCTCGCGAGTCCGGGCGTTCTCCGGAAGATCGTGGAAGCCATCTCCCCGGACCCCGACGATACCCTGGTCGAGATCGGCGCCGGCCAGGGAATTCTGACCGCCGCCCTTGCCGAGCGCGCCGGCCGCGTTATCGCGATCGAGAAAGATCCCCGCCTCATCCCGGCCCTCACGAAATCCGTGCCCGGGAATGTCGAAGTCATCCAGGCCGACGTCCTGAGGCTTGATTTCCGCGGCCTTCCGGGCGTGGCGCGCGCACGCCGGCTTCGGGCCGTCGGCAATCTCCCCTACTCCATCTCAACGCCTCTCCTGTTCAAGATCCTCGATGAGGGCGGCCTTTTCGCCGGCTGCGTTTTCCTCCTCCAGAAAGAAGTTGCGGAGAGGATCACGGCGGGACCGGGCACCAAGAAGTACGCGCCGCTCTCGATCCTCTTTCAGAATCGCTTCGCTGCCAGGATCCTGTTTACGGTTCCGCCGGGCGCCTTCAACCCGCCGCCAAAGGTGACGTCCGCCCTCCTATCGCTCCGCCGGCGGGACGCCCCGCTCCTCGACGTTCCCGACGAGCCGCTCTTCCGCGCCTTCTTGAGAACATGCTTCTCCCAGCGGAGGAAAATGCTTCGGAAAAACCTCGAAAGGGCCCTCCCTGGCGATGTCCTGGACGAGGCCTTTGCCCAGGCGGGACTCGCCGACAAAGTCAGGGCCGAAGAGCTCCCGGCGGCGGCGTTCGTCCAAATCTTCCGCCTCGTGCTCCCTCATTTTCTTTTCAAGGCCGGCGGGACGACAGCCGCCTGAAAAAAGGAAGAGCCCGGCCGTTCCCGGATCGACAAGCGGCTCATCGATTGGATACCGCTTCGGCGGACGCTCCGGCGACCGGCCGGACCCCCGCGTCCGTCGAGTCTGTGATATAATCCTCGGGATGAAGAATTCCGGAAAGGGCAAAGCCGGCCCGAAATCGGAGAAGAAGAGGCAAAGCCGCACCGTCGAGCTCGCCGGAGTCCTCCTTCTTTTTTTCGCCCTCTTTGCGTTGATCAGCCTCCTGAGCTATGACGCCAAGGACCCGTCGTTCGCCAACGCCCCCCCGCCCGGCCACAGAGTCCACAACTGGGCCGGCCACGTCGGCGCCTATAACGCGGAAGCCCTGCTCTGGTTTTTCGGTTTCGTGGCGTTCCTCCTGCCCTTCGGCCTGGGCTACACGGCGGTCAAGGCCGTTCTCCGCGGCACGCCCGGCGGCCTTCTCCGGCGTCTCGGTTCGGTCTTCCTGATGTTCGTGATCGTCTGTCCGCTGGCGGCGCTCCTTTTCCAGAGGATTCCCTGGGGCGGCAACATCGTCCAGGCAGGCGGCATCATCGGCGATCTCATTCTGGAGTTTCTGGTACGGTACCTGAGCACGGCCGGGTCATTCGTCATCCTGCTCCTGGCGTTCGCGCTGTACCTCCTCTTCTCGACCCGCTGGTCATTCGCCAAAACCCTGCGTGTTTTCAAAGGCACTTTCGATTCGACCTTCAAGGAAGTCCGGATCAGAGTGACGCGCTTCCAGAAGAATAGGGAGCGGGACCGCATGCGGGACAAGGTCCTCAAGAAATATGCGGCCGCCGCCGATCCCCAGGAGGCGGCCAAACCGGAGGCCGGCTCGGACCGCAGGGCTGAAAAGAAGGCGGAGAAGGAACGGAAAAGGCAGGCGAAGGAGGCGGCAAAAGAACGTCCGAAGGCGGCCGTTCAAAAACCCGCCCTCGCCAGACCCATCACCCCGCCGCCGCCCGAGAAACTCCTCTTCCCGGACCTCGGCAAAAAGGGCGAATACAGTTTCCCCCCCTTCAACCTCCTCGAACCCGGCAAGGCCGCCGAGAAGATCGACAAGGACGAACTCTTCGACAAAAAGCGCCGCATCGAAGAGAAACTCAAAGAGTTCGGCATCGACGGCGAAGTCCGCGAATATCACCCCGGCCCGGTCATCACAACCTATGAATTTTATCCGGCTCCCGGCATCAAGGTGGCCCAAGTCGCCAACCTGACCGAGGATCTCTCGCTCGCCCTCGAGGCCGAGTCGGTCCGCATTCAGCGCATTCCCGGCAAGTCGTCCCTCGGCGTCGAGATCCCGAACAACCGGCGGGAGATCATCAAGCTTCGCGACATCATCGAATCCGAGAAATTCCTCGAGTCGCCGTCCAAGCTCAGCTTCGCGCTCGGCAAGGACGTGCACGGCGGCGTTTACGTCACCGACCTTTCGGTCATGCCTCATCTCCTCATCGCCGGCTCGACGGGCACGGGCAAGAGCGTCGCCCTTAACGCCCTTATTGCCAGCCTGCT
This sequence comes from Candidatus Aminicenantota bacterium, assembly GCA_963727095.1. Taxonomy (GTDB): domain Bacteria; phylum Acidobacteriota; class Aminicenantia; order Aminicenantales; family Saccharicenantaceae; genus CAVSEQ01. Next base: position 386,231 of record CAVSEQ010000005.1, read on the forward strand.
CTACAAGGCGACGCCCGAGGAAGTGAAGATCGTTCTCATCGATCCCAAGCGGCTCGAGTTCTCGCTCTACGAGGACATCCCGCACCTCCTCTGCCCGGTCATCAACGACCCCAAGAAAGCCCATGTCGTTCTGATGGACATCGTGCGCAAAATGGAGGAGCGGTACAAAAAACTTCAGGGGATCAAGGTCCGGAATATCGAGCAGTACAACCAGCAGATGAAGCTGATCCTGGCTGAGAAAAAAGGCCACCTCACCGAGGAGGACAAGGAAGCCTATCAACCGCTTTCCTATATCGTCATCATCATCGATGAGCTGGCCGAGCTGATGATGGTCGGCGCCCAGGAGGTCGAGTTCTTCATCGGCCGCCTGGCCCAGCTGGCCCGCGCCGTCGGCATCCATCTCGTCATGGCTACGCAGCGCCCGTCGATCGATGTCATCACCGGGACGATCAAGAACAATTTCTCCTGCCGCGTCGCCTTCCGGGTCCCGTCCAAAGTCGATTCGCGGATCATCATCGATACCATCGGGGCGGACAAGCTTCTCGGCATGGGCGACATGCTCTTTCTGCCGCCGAACTTTCCGCGCCTGATCCGGCTCCATTGCGCCTACATCTCCATCCCCGAGGTGCGGCGGCTGGTCAAATTCGTGAAGAGCCAGGGGACGCCGACCTTCGACGAACGGATCGTCCAGGCCGTCCGGGGCGACGGCGATAAACTCTGGGAGGATTCGGGAGAAAGGGACGAACGGTACGAAGAAGCGGTCGCGCTCGTGATCACCACGGGCCAGGCTTCGGCGTCCTACCTCCAACGGCGGCTGAAGCTGGGCTACGCCCGCGCCGCCCGGATCATCGACCAGATGGAACAGGAGGGCTTGATCGGGCCGTCGGAGGGCAGCAAAGCCCGCGAGATCATGGTGGACCGCAAGACGTTCCTCAAGGAAAGGGAACGTGAAAAAGCGAATAAGGAAGAGTTCTGACCTGTGTCCATTCTGAAAAGGAACGCCACAACCGACGACGATGTCCTCAAGTACAAGGACGTCATTTCGTTCAGAGTCAGAAAGGCGCTGGGCAGCTCCAACCCCGACTGGGAGGACGTGGTCAACGAGATCCTCACGCAGGCCATGCAGAAGGTCAAGAGCGGTGATTTCCGGGGCGACTCGTCGATCGGGACGTTCCTCTATACGATCACCAGCCGGAGGATCATCGACTACATCCGTCAGAAGACAAAAGTCCTCCGGCACGCGCCGGAGCCGAACCCGTTTCCCGACCCCCATGACGAGGTCGAGAGCCGGGAGCGTTCGCGACAGGTCGCGTCGGCCGTATCCCAGCTCAAACCGAAATTCCGGGATGTCCTCTATCTGTATTACTACAAGGAGCTTCCCAGAGAGGAAGTCGCCAAAGAGCTGGGCATCTCGCCCCGCCGCGTCAGCGAACGGGTCAACTACGCCATCAAGCTCATCAAGAAAACGGTCAGGCCATGAAATTTTCCATTTTCTCCCGCAGGAGGGCGACTAAAGTTTGTCACCACGATGAGGTGCCGGAAATGCCCAAATGCCCCAACGACGACTTTATGGACACCTATCTTCTGGGCAAAATGGGCGACGATGCCCGGGACGAGTTCGAAGAGCACTATTTCAATTGCGAGACCTGTTTCGCCAAGATGGAGGAACGGGACAGGCTCATCCGCCTCCTCAGGGATGAAAAAGTCCTCGGGGCCCTCGCGAAGCAAACATCCGCCTCCCCGCGTTTATCCTTCCGGAAAAAGATCCTTCGTCGTTTGAGACGCCGCTAGAGCGCGCCGGCCGCCCCCTAGTCCTCGATCATGAAATCGTCGTCGGTGTACATGCGGCCGCGGGTCTGTTCTTCAAAGCCCAGACAACACATCAGCCGGCCGCAAAGCCCGGAGATCTTGGTGGGGTTGATGACGATCTGCTGCTTCCGGGCCTTCTGGATCGTCACCGGTTCGAAGGTCCGCATGAAGCTGAAGCAGCACAGGGGCCGGCCGCAGACGCCGAGGCCGCCGATCATCTTGGCCTCATCGCGGACGCCGACCTGACGCATTTCGATCCGCATCCTCAGTTCCTTGGCCAGGTCCTTGACGAGCTGGCGGAAGTCGATCCGGCCGTCGGCTGTATAGTAGAAAATCCCCTTTTTTTCGTTGAAAAAGTAGCGCACGGAAACGAGCTTCATCGGCAGATCGCGATCCCGGATGCGCTGGAGGCAGAATTCAAATGCCCGCTGCTCTTTCTCCTTCAGCCATTCGAACTTCCGGATGTCCTCCTCGGTGGCCTTGCGGATGATCTGAACGGCGTCCCGGTCCGCTTTCGCGTGGCAGCACATCACGCCGGCGTCGTCGATGACGACCGCCAGGTCCCCGCCGAGCTCCGACTCGACGATGCAACGGTCGCCCTTGCGAAGCGGCTCTTCGCCCGGCCGGGCCCGGACGAGGCGGCCCGATGACTCGGATTGAAGGCAGATGATGTCAGACATGGCGCAATTCTCCAAAGTTCGAATAAAACGTGGCCACGAGGAGTTTCTTGTTCAAGTTCCTCGGGAGTTCGGTCAGAACGGTGTCGATTTCGGCCAGGGTGCCCAGAAGCTGACGCAGGGAAACGCCGGCGGCGGACTCGTGCAGCCGCGGCTCAAAATCGGGGTTCAGCAGAAGCCGGGCGTCCCCGCCGAGCTTGATCAGCAGGATATCCCGGCAAAACGAGGCATAGAGTTCGAGCGTCTCCCCCAACTCGTCATGGACGGCTTTGGCCAGGGTTCCAAAGCGGTCGAGAAAGAGGGATCCGTGCCGCCCCGTGAGCATCCCCTCGAATTCGGCCCACGAAACGTCTTTGAGTGTCTGCACTTCGCCCCAATCAAGATCCAGCGCCCGCGCCAGGTTGCCGTCGACGAGAAGCGATAAGATCTTGGCCTGGTCGGAGGGGTAATCCTTGTCGAGAAGAATTTCCTCGATCTCTTCCTTGGTGATGGCGGCGAACGCCAGCGACTGGCAGCGGGATTGGATCGTCGGAAGGAGCAGAAAGGGACTCGCCGTCACCAGGACGATGTGAGAAAACAGCGGCGGCTCCTCCAGGACTTTCAAGAGCGAGTTGGCGGCGTCGCCGCTCATGATGTCCGCTTCGTTAAGGATGAAGACCCGCTTCTTGCCCGCCATCGGCCTGAGATAAGCCATTTGTTTCAGAAGCCGCATCTGGGCGATCGAAATCTCCTTGCCCTCGGCTTCGATCTCCATGACGTCGGGAAAGCGCCCGTGCGTCGATGGCGCGGCAGGAAGAGCACGCGTCACAGGAATCCGACGTCATGTTCAGGCAATTCAGGGCCTTGGCCACGGTCAGAGCCAGGCGCGTCTTCCCGATGCCGTCGGGTCCGGAGAAAAGGAGGGAATTCGGGACCCGGTCCCGTTCCAGTGCGAGCTTCAGAATGCGCTTGATCCGGCCGTTGCCAGCGATATCCTTAAAGGCCATGAGACCTCAGCCGTCCTTCCGCCGCGGACGCCCGTCGACCAGAGCCTTCTCCAAATATTGCCCCGTGTACGAATGCGCCGCAGCCGCCGCGATGGTTTCGGGCGTCCCCTGGGCCACGATCCGGCCGCCCTCTTCTCCACCTTCAGGGCCCAGGTCAATAATATAGTCGCAATACTTGATGACTTCAAGGTTGTGTTCGATGATGATGACCGTATTGCCCAGCCGGACAAGTTCGGAGAGGACTTCGAGCAGCTTGCGGACATCGTCGAAGTGGAGCCCCGTGGTCGGTTCGTCCAGGAGGTAAAGCGTTTTCCCGGTGCTGCGCCGGCCGAGCTCCTTCGTCAGCTTGATCCGCTGCGCTTCCCCCCCCGACAGCGTCGGCGCGGCCTGGCCGAGCGTGATGTAACCGAGTCCGACTTTCCGCAGAGTGGCCAGCTTGCGCTTGAGCTGGGGGTGGGCCTTGAACAGCTCATAGGCGTCATCGACGGTCGTGGCCAGACAGTCGGCGATGTTGCGGCCTTTGTACATAACCGCAAGCGTTTCCTTGTTGTAACGTTTCCCTTCGCACCGGTCGCATGTGACGAAGACGTCGGGCAGAAAGTGCATCTCGATTTTCTTGACCCCGGCGCCCTCGCATTCCTCGCAGCGCCCGCCCGCGACGTTGAAGGAGAACCGGCTGGCCGAGTAGCCGCGTATGCGCGATTCCGGCGTCCGGGCGAAATGCTCGCGGAGGGCCGTAAACAGGCCGGTGTAGGTCGCGGGATTCGAACGGGGCGTGCGGCCGATCGGCTTCTGGTCCACCGCGACGGCCTTATCGAGCTGGTCGATCCCTTCGATACGGTCGTAGGCGCCTTCCCGCTGCTTGGCGTTATGGATCTTGTTGACCAGAGCCTTGTAAAGGATGTCATAGACCAGGGTGCTCTTGCCCGAGCCCGAGACCCCGGTCACGGCGGTCATGACGCCGAGGGGAAGACGGACGTCGATCCCCTTGAGATTGTGCTCCCGGGCTTTATGGATCGTCAGCCAGCCCGAGGCGGCGCGGCGTTCTTTGGGCACGGGCACTTTTTTCTCGCCGCGCAGGTACTGGGCGGTCAGGGAATCCGGGGATGCCAGGATGGCCGCGAGCGGACCTTCGGCCACCTTCGACCCTCCCGCGACACCCGCCCCGGGCCCGAGGTCCAGGATGAAATCGGCGGCCCGGATGGTCTGTTCGTCGTGCTCGACGACAACGATCGAATTCCCCTCGTCGCGGAGATTCTTGAGCAGCGTGATGAGCCGGCCGTTGTCGCGCTGGTGCAGGCCGATCGTCGGCTCGTCCAGCACATAGAGGACGCCGCGCAGCCGCGAGCCGACCTGCGCCGCCAGCCTGATGCGCTGGGCTTCGCCGCCGGACAGCGAGGCCGTCGTCCGGTTCAATTGGAGGTAGGCCATCCCCAGCTCGCCCATGATGGCCAGCCGGTCGCGGATTTCTTTCAGGACCTTCGACGCAATGATCTCCTCGGCGGCCGAGAATTTAAACGTGCCGATCTCCTTGAGGAGGTCCGAGACAGGGAGCTCACCGACCTGGTGGATGTTCTTACCGCCGATCTTGACCGAGAGGGTTTCCTTTTTAAGCCGGGCGCCGCCGCACGCCGGACAGATCTCGTCTGTGAGCTCCACCTCGCCCCACTCGTTCAGAGTCGTTTCGTGGCCCAGGCCGTGGCATCGGGAGCAGGCGCCGTACGGGCTGTTAAAGGAAAAATTGCGGGGTTCGAGCTCAGGAAGGCTGACTTCGCAGACGGGGCAGAGAAGGCTCTGCGAGAAAAACCGTTCACGGCCGGCGTCGTTGACGGCCAGCATCTCCCCCTGCGCGACTTCGAGAGCCTTCGTCACGGCGTCCTGGAGACGGCGTTCCGAGCTCTCGTCCACGCGGATGGTGTCCACGAGAACCTCGATCGTGTGCTTGCGGTTTTTGTCGAGCGGGATTTCGTCCTCGAGGTCGTGGAGATGGCCGTTGACACGCGCCCGCAGAAAGCCCTTCTTCCGCAGCCGCTCGAAGAGACGCGAGTATTCCCCCTTGCGGCCTTTGATCACGGGCGCCAGGATGCGGACTTTCTCGCCGCGGAAGAGCTCGTGGATCTTCTTGAGGATCTGATCCTGGGTCTGGGAGCTCACGGCCCGGCCGCAATTCGGGCAGTGCGGCGTCCCGACCCTGGCAAAGAGCAGCCGGAACAGGTCATAGACCTCGGTGATGGTCCCGACGGTTGAGCGCGGGTTGGTCGAGATCGTTTTCTGGTCGATCGAGATCGAAGGCGAGATGCCTTCAATGGACTCGACGTCGGGCTTCTCCATCTGTTCGATGAACTGCCGGGCGTAGGTGGACAGGCACTCGATGTAGCGCCGCTGGCCCTCGGCGAAGAGCGTATCGAAGGCGAGCGACGACTTGCCGGAGCCGCTCGGCCCGGTGACGACGATCAGCCGGTTCCGAGGCAGATTGACGTCGATTCTCTTCAGATTGTGTTGCGCCGCCTTCTTGACGCGTATTTCGTTCAGCATAACCTATCTATTTTAGCACAAGGGGCGTTTCTTTTCGTGCTTTTGGGACGTCTCGGCCTGTGAAGCGCCGGGAGTCACTTCATGATAATGAGAAGCGCGATTTTCCAAGAACGTCCATATGTTATGACCGGTACCCTGCGGCCAAGCGCCGGCGTTCGGGGAGTTTTGACATTGTATATATTATGTGATAATTTCAATTCGAAGAAAGTAACCTGGGACGAGCGTAAGAATGCCCTTCTCAAGAAGGAGCGAGGGTTAACCTTCGAGCATATCTTGGATGCTCTCGCTCAACAGGGGCCGCTATGGGTCAAGGAACATCCGCAACACGAGAAGTACCCGACTCAGCGGCTTCTCGCCGTTATGATCGCGGGCTATGTCTTCGTCGTCCCCTTCGAGGAAACAGAGGATGAAGTCAGCTTCAAGACAATCTACCCCAGCCGCCGGGCGACTAAGGCATACAGGAGATCGAAGGGGAAAAATAATGATCAAACCCCGCAGTAAGCACTTTTTCGAGCCGCTGGATGAACAGGAACGGGATATCCGGGACGCCATCGATAAGGATGGAGTGGCGCCGGTCCCCGATGAGGAAGCATCGAAAGAGATGCTCGTCCGGGCGGCCCGGGCGACAATCGCGAAAAGCCGGCATATCAGCATCCGCCTGTCTGAAAAAGATCTCATGCGGCTCAGGGCCAAGGCCCTCGAGCTCGGCATGCCGTATCAGACGCTGATCGGCTCGATCCTCCACCAGTACGCCGAGGGGAAGGTCAAAGCCTCATTCTAGAAGTGCGGGCTTTTCTGCGCGCGAGCAAAAAGGGGGACCTGATTTATGCTTAATGCCTTCCAAAAGTGATTCCCATTCCCTGAGTTGGGCTCTTAACATTAGGGTCCTTAATGAAGACGTAGTTGAAGAGACGCTTTCCATTAGCGTTGAGAACGCCCAGATTTTGTATTGTTCCACTAGATGGTCTGCCTCCAATATTATCGAGTGCATATATTTTCAAAAGCCTCTTCCAAACCAATGGCAACCTGAGCTCCTATGTTGCCACCTAATTTACTTGCGTTTACTGTAATCCAATCTCCATTGTGCCAACCATCATTACCATCAGCTATTTCCAAATCCATAGCTGAATGTTCCGCTTGTTCCTTGTGGCAGTCTGACAATATTGCCAAGGTTTAAATTCGGGTCTGTTGATTTTATTGAATTGAGAAGCTGGTCAAGCACTCCAGGGTAGTTGCCTATTTCTGGTAATGGTGCTCCGCCCCATGCTCTTTCTTCTCCTGTCTGGCCATCAAAATCCCTTCTCCAAAGATTATATTTATTAGTGCCAGCATATAAGTTTGCACTCTGTGAATCCATCCAATCGTAACTTACTTGGTCTCCGAAAATGTTTGGCTCAAGCCCGTCGAACACATAAAGTGTGTAGCTCTCATTTGATGTTGGCGCTGTGAATACTATTGTTCCTGTGTTTGTGAATGCTATGAAGTCTCCGAAGTTGGGTTTTCTTATTACCATTCTTTTGTCGTCTACTCCTGTTATCGCATTTTGCAGGGCGTAGCTCACTGTCTTGTATTGCTCAACGCTGAATGTTGCGTTTGATATGGCTGGTCTAACTTTAATTGGTTTCATTACAGGATCGAAATAATTTTCTGTATCATCATGGGTTACATCATAGGTGCTTGTCAGATTTACTGCGCCCATTCTTGTCGCTGTTACTCCTGATATTGAGCTCATTGCTATTGATACCTGGCTGTTCGGTATTATGTTAGCTTTGCTAAAGCTTGTTAGCTTACCAAGAATGTGGTTGTAGACGTCAAATGTTAATGTTATTTTTTCTGCTGGCGGGGTTGTTCCTCCTCCCTTTGAGCCGCAAGCTACCAGTGTTGCTAGCGAGCCTAGGCCTATTGCTATTTTTTGTGCAAATCCTATCCTTCTGGTTTTTGGCTCTGCTGTTGTTTCTGTTTCTTGTTCAGAAGCCTTTGCTCTGCTCCATGCGTTTAATGTGTATCCGTCTGAGCCATAAACCCTGTTATAATCATCTGCGGTTATTTGGTTGCCTTTTGAATCAAGAATCGCTCCTGGAGTTTCAGCTGTGCTGCCTACTACTCCGTTTGGCGTGAAGCTTCCAATCATTACTGGCACTGGCTTTGGAATTGTTATTAATCTGCGTTCAAGATTTTTATCCATGATTATCACCTTTTGCTTTATCTTATTTATACATTAGCGACACACGCAGCCGCCGTTTATAGCCTCGGTCTCCCATCACGAGATGATGATATCGCCTCCCGTGCGTCGTCGTCAAGAAACAACTGTGTCCACGGAATAGGCCGACTCTCGCCTCGGTGTCCGGTCCACGGCTTCGAGGTCTTCTCGCTTCTCTTGGTTGACCATCGGGAACGATTCCGTTAGGATGAAAAGGCGCCATGACAAGAGAAGAGAAAATCCTGCGCTCGATCGAGCTCATCAAAGAATTCGGCTACCGGGCCGATTCGATCTGCTCCATCAAGCACATCCCGGCCCAGGAAGGCAAGTACCGCGATTATCCCGACGGCATCCACCCGGCGCTCGTCGACGCCTTTCGCCAGAGGGGTTTTCACACCCTTTACTCGCACCAGCGTTCATGCTGGGAAGCTCTCCGTGAAGGCAAAAACGTCACGGTCGTCACTCCCACCGCCTCGGGCAAGACGCTCTGCTACAACCTCCCCGTCCTCGATGCCATCCTCAAGGACCCGTCGAGCCGGGCGCTCTATCTCTTCCCGACCAAGGCGCTCTCGAACGACCAGCGGGCCGAGCTCGACGACATCAACGCCCGCCTGCCCGAGGAGATCCGGGTCTTCACCTACGACGGCGACACGCCGCAGGACGCCCGCAAAGCCATCCGGGCCCGCGGCCATATCGTCCTCACCAATCCCGATATGCTCCACTCGGGCATCCTGCCTCACCACACGAAGTGGATCAAGCTGTTTGAGAACCTCAAGTACATCGTCATCGACGAGCTTCACAGTTACCGCGGCATCTTCGGCAGCCACCTGGCCAACGTCCTGCGGCGGCTGCGGCGCATCGCCCGGTTCTACGGGTCGAACCCGCAATTCATCCTCTGCACCGCCACGATCGCCAACCCGGCCGAGATGGCCGAGAAAATGATCGAAGCGCCCGTCGCGCTCATCGATGACAACGGCGCCCCGCGCGGCGAGAAGTATTTCATGTTCTACACGCCGCCCGTGGTCAACGCCGCTTTGGGCATCCGGCGGTCCTATGTCAACGAATCGCGGCGCCTGGCGGCGATCTTCCTCAAGAACAACCTTCAGACGATCGTCTTCGCCGGAAGCCGGCTGATCACCGAGGTTCTCCTCACCTACCTCAAGGACGACATCGAGACGAGCATTCAAAAGGAAGGCCTGATCCGCGGCTACCGGGGCGGCTACCTCCCGAACGTCAGGCGCGAAATCGAGAAAGGCATCCGCAGCGGCGAGATCCTGGGCGTCGTCTCGACCAACGCCCTCGAGCTCGGGATCGATATCGGGACGCTCGATGTGGCCGTCCTCGCGGGTTATCCCGGGACGATCGCCAGCACATGGCAGAGGGCCGGGCGCGCCGGGAGGAAGACCGGGGCTTCGGCCGCCGTGCTCGTCGCCACGAGTTCGCCGCTCGACCAATTCATCATCCACAACCCGGACTACTTTTTTTCCAAGTCGCCGGAGATGGCCCTCATCAATCCCGACAATCTCTCGATCCTGGTCAGTCATGTCGAGTGCGCGGCGTTCGAGCTGCCGTTCGAAGACGGCGAGATGTTCGGCCGGGCCGATGTCTCGGAAATCCTCCGGTTCCTCGAGGAGGACAAGCTCCTGCACCATTCGAAGGACAAATGGTTCTGGACGTCGGAGTCCTACCCGGCCGACGCCATCAACCTGCGGAGCGTGAGCTCCGACAACTTCGTCGTCGTAGACACGACGGCCAAGACCAGGGTCATCGCCGAGGTTGATTTTACGTCGGCGCTGACGGCCCTCCACCCCAAAGCCATCTATATCTGCGAGGGCGAGCAGTATTTCGTCGAGAAGCTGGATTTCGAGGAGCGGAAAGCCTACGTCAAGAAAACCGACGTCGATTACTACACGGACGCCATCGATTACACGAAGATCAAGGTCCTCGACGTCTTCGAAAGCATGCCCCTCGACACGTGCCGGGTTTCTCACGGCGAGGTCCATGTGGCGACGCAGGTCGTCGGCTTCAAGAAGATCAAGTTCCACACAATGGAGAATGTCGGCGCCGGAGACCTCAGCCTGCCGGAGAACGAGATGCACACAACGGCCTATTGGCTGACGATCCCCGCGTCGCTCCTCCAGTCGATCCCCTATCCTTCGGAGCAGCGGATCAACGGCCTTTTCGGGCTCTCCTACCTTCTCCACCATGTCTCGCCTCTGTTCATGATGTGCGACCTCCACGACGTGGGCGTCTCGATCGGCGACAACTCGACGGGCGAGACGCTGCCGCCTCATAACGTTCCGGTTCGGACGCAGGGGCAGGAGGAGATGACGGCGGTCCCCGGGCCCGACTTCGAACCGAACATTTTCATCTACGACAATTATCCCGGCGGCATCGGGCTCAGCCCATCCCTCTACGCGTTGGAAACCAAGCTCCTCGATCACGCGCTGAAAACGCTCGAGGCCTGCCCGTGCCTCGACGGCTGCCCGTCGTGCGTCGGCGCCACGAATGAGAGCGGCCGGGACGCCAAGCGCGTCGCGCGGGAGATCCTCAAGCAGCTTCTCGCGGCGTCCCCGGCCGCCCCTTCGACGCCGTCGGTCAATTGAGCGGGTCGATAAGCTCACCTTTCGGGAGGACGTCCACGGGTAAAAAATCACCCCCCGCGTCATCGGAGGAAAGGATTGCCTGCCCGGGAAAAGGGTTTAGGATATCGTCATAATGCGGAGTTTGAACTTCATCAAGAAGGAGACCAAGGGATCTGCAGAAAATCCGGCGCCGCGCGGCGCTCCCGAAGTCCCGGGTGGAGCAAACGGCCGAATAGGTGGATCTCACGGGGCGATACCCGGACCTCACCCGCCTTTGCCTATGGAAAACGGGCCCGGAGACAACCCGCAGGAGAGCGGGGAGTGTTTCCGCTGGATTTTCGACGAAGGCTCGCTCGGCATGGCCATCATCGATTCCTCGTTCCATTTCGTCCGTACGAACACGGCCTTCTGTCGTATGCTCGGGTACACCCAGGAAGAGATGTCCGCACTCACGTTCAAGAAAATCACCCATAAGGACCACCTCGCCGTCGACGCCCAATCCGTGGAACGCCTTTATCACGGTGAGCTGCCTCACTACCGGACTGAAAAGCGCTATATCCGGAAAGACGGGAGTTCCGTCTGGGGCGCACTCACCCTGACTGCCATCCGCAGCCGAAGCGGCTTGTTTCTCTATTTTCTGGCCATGATAGAGGACATCACAGCCCGCAAACAGGCCGCCGAAGCCCTGGTCCAGAGCGAGCGGAAATACCGTCAGCTCTTCGAATCGGCGAACGACGCCATCTTCCTGATGGATGTCGAGCGCTTCATCGACTGCAACTCCAACACCCTGGCCATGTTCGGATGCGGCGAAAAAGACGATATCGTCGGGCACTCGCCCATTGATTTTTCTCCCGAAAACCAGCCTGACGGCCGCAGTTCGAAGGACAAGGCCCGGGAGTTCATCAGCCGGGCTTTGGAAGGCCGGCCGCAACGGTTCTTCTGGAAGCATAGCCGCAAGGACGGAGCGCTCTTCGACACGGAGGTCTCGCTGACCAGTATTGTGATCGGGGAAAAACCGCATCTTCTCGCCATTGTCCGGGAGGTCACCGAAAAGAAGCAGGCCGAACTCCTCCAGAACGCGGTCTATCAGATCTCTCAGGCGGCGGACAAATCGGCCGGCCTGAACGAGCTCTTCAAATCCGTCCACCGCATCGTGGGGACGGTCATGCCGGCCGGAAACTTCTACATCGCTCTCTACGACGCCGAGAAAGACCTGATCAGTTTCCCCTACTTTGTGGACGAGGCCGATCCACCTCCGCCCGCCGCGAAACCCGGGAAAGGGCTTACGGAATTCGTGCTCAGGACCGGCCGGCCGCTTCTCTGCGATGACGCGACCGACAAGGCCTTGAGGCAAAGGGGGGACGTTGTGCTGGTTGGTGCGCCATCGGCCATATGGATCGGCGTTCCTCTCATCGTCGAGAACAAAACGATCGGCGTCATGGTCGTTCAGCACTACTCCGACCCCAGGGCCTACGGGCGGCGCGAACTGGACATGCTCGAATTTGTCTCCTCGCAAGTCGCGCGATCCATCGAACGCAAGCGGGCTGAGGAGGCTCTGCGGGCCAGCGAGACAATCCTCCGGGTCTTCATCGACGCCCTGCCGGGCCCGGCCATGCTTCTCGACCGCGACGAGGTCATCCTGGAGGCCAATGAAACGATGGCGCGGAGCCTCGGGCGGCCCAGGCGCGACGTGATCGGAAACAAGGCCACGAACCTGCTGGCCGGGGAGATCGCCGAATCGAGGAGGTCCCGTTTCCTGAGCGTCGTCGAGACCGGCCGCCCGGCGGTCTTCGAAGATAATCCGGCCGGCAAGTCTTTCCTCAATTACATGCATCCGGTCCTCGATGAGAAAGGAACGCTGTCCCGGGTGGCGGTCTATGCCCTCGATATGACCGATCGCAAGCGGGCCGAAGAAGCCCTGTCAAGGGAAAAGAGTTTCAGCGACTCGATCCTGGAGAGTCTGCCGGGGAGCTTTTACTGCACCGCGGTCGTGGACCACAAGCTGAGATATGTCCGCTGGAACACGAACCAGGAAAGGACGCTGGGCTATTCGGCCGCCGAGATGTCCGTTCTCGATCCGGTCGAGTCCATCGCGCCGGAAGACCGCGATCTCGTCGCGCAGAAGATCAAAGAGGTCATGAGCAGCGGCAGCTCCAGCACCGAAGCGCATCTGTACACCAAGGACAAGCGCAAAATCCCCGTCCTCCTGACGGGATCCAGAACCGAGATCGAAGGACGGACCTACTTGCTCGGGACGGCCATCAATATCGCCAGGCAGCAACAGGCCGAGGATGATCTGCGGCAGAGCGTCTCCAAGCTGCGCACGACGCTGAAGGAAGCGATCGATTCCCTCGCCTCGGCCATCGAGATGAGGGACCCCTATACGGCCGGCCACCAGGAGCGCGTCACCAGGCTCGCCTGTGCCGTCGCGGCGGAGATGGGCCTCACCGGAGAGCGGATCGAAGGCATCCAGATCGCCGGCGTCATCCACAATATCGGAAAACTCTATGTCCCGGCGGAGATTCTCAGCAAACCCACCAAGCTGAGCGATCTCGAGTATTCGATGATCAAGATGCACGCCCAAGTCGGCTACACGATCCTCGGCAAGATCGATTTCCCGTGGCCGATCGCCCAAATCGTCCATCAGCACCACGAATGCGTCAACGGCTCCGGGTATCCGTTAGGACTCGCTGGGAAAGACATCCTTCTCGAGGCGAAGATCCTCTGCGTCGCCGACGTGGTCGAAGCCATGTCCTCCCATCGTCCTTACCGTCCCGCCCTCGGCATTCAGGCGGCCCTCCAGGAGATTTCCCAGAAAAGAGGTATTCTTTACGACCGCGAGGTCGTGGACGCCTGCCTCAGGCTTTTCCTGGACAAGAAATTCAAGTTCGAATAACGCCGCCGGACCCGCGCTCTCTGAACCCGCCCAAGGACAAAAAGGGGGAAGATCATTCACGAGCTTCGGCGCCTCCGTAGCATTTCCAAAACCCCGGTCCTTCTCGGGGAAAAACTCCATCCGTTCCAGGTGCGATGACCGCGGCGGGCCTCTGTCGGTTATTTGACAGGGCCAGGGGCCTGTGTTACTTTTTGAAGGAAGTACCATGAGCATTAATATCCTAAAACTGGTCTCCGACGCCGATTTCGTCGTCAAGCTGATCCTTCTCGCCCTCCTCTTTTTTTCGGTCTTTTCCTGGGCGATCATCATTTTCAAACGCAAGACGATCAAATCGGCCTTCCGACAGTCCGACAAGTTCCTGGAAACTTTCCGGAAGAGCAAAAGCCTGCCCGATGTGAGCGAAGCGGCCCGGAAGTACAAATCCAGCCCGCTGGCGATCATTTTCCTGGCCGGATTCAAGGAGCTCGCCTACCAGACCAAGTCCTCGGTCAGCAACGGCTGGAGCGGCGAGAAGACGGACCGCCTTAACCGCGCCCTGCTCAAGGCCTCCAACGGCGAAGTGGCCAGGCTCGAGAAGATGATGTTCTTTCTGGCCACAACCGGCAGCGTCTCGCCCTTCATCGGCCTGTTCGGGACAGTCTGGGGGATCATGATCGCCTTCGAGCGGATCGGCGCTCTCCGATCGGCCAGCCTCCAAGTCGTTGCGCCTGGAATCGCCGAGGCCCTCATCGCCACGGCCGTCGGCCTGTTCGCGGCCGTCCCGGCGGTCATCGCCTACAACTACTTCCTCGGCCGGATCAAGGACTTGATCTCGGACATGGAAGATTTTTCGCTCGAATTTCTGAGCATCGCCGAGAGACTCCATGGCTCTTAGCACCCAGGCGATGCCGTCGTCCTCGCGGGGCCGGAGGCAGATCGGCACGTCGCTTTCCGAGATCAACGTCACGCCGTTCGTCGACGTCATGCTCGTCCTCCTCGTCATCTTCATGGTGACGGCGCCCATGATGCAGTCCGGGATCACCATCAACCTGCCTCAGGCGGAGACGGATTCCGCGCCGTCGGAGGAAGGGCTGACCCTGACCGTCACCAAGGACCAGTACATCCATTTCGGGGACTACAATCTCAACATCAACCTTCTCGAACGCCGGCTGACAGAGTACTTCTATAACAAGCCGAAGAAGGTCGTGTATCTCAAGGCGGACGAAGCCCTTCCCTATGGGTTTATCGTCCGGATCATGGACATCACCAAGAAGGCCGGCGTCGAGATCATCGGGATCGTCACCGAGCCCGTCGACATCAAAGACAAGAAAAAATGACCACCTCAAGCCGGGGCCTGCCCCGGGCCTTCCGGAGGGCCCTTGTTTTTTCGGCCATGCTCCATACCGGTCTTGTCATACTCTTCCTCGTCTCCCCGTCGATGTCGAGGCCGCGGAAAACGGGGCTCGTCCAATATGTGAATTTCATCGGCCTGCCGGGTGGGGGCGGTTCGGGCGGCGGCGGGGGAACTGTCGTCACCAACCCCCAGCCTCTCCCTCCGCCCAAAAAGGCGGAATCCCTCCGCGACCTCACCGTGGCCGAGAAGGTCAAGCCCGAGGACAAGAGCACGATGCACTATCCGACGGACAAGCCGAAGAAACCGGTCAAAAAAACGCCGGAGAAGAAGGCCGTCATCACGAAGACCTCCCCGTCGGCGAATACAAACGCCGCAGCCGACACCTCGGGCAAAACCGGGCAGCAGGCCGGCCAGGGTCCGGGTTTCGGGCTGAGGTTCGGAACCGCCGGGGGAACGGGCGGCGGGACCGGAGGCACGGGAGGCGGAGCCGGAACGGGCGGCGGCGGCGATCAGTTCGGCCTCTCCGGATTTCCGTTCAATTATTATCTCCAGATTATATCCGATCACATCACGTCCAACTGGTTCAGCTCCCTCGTCGACCCCGGTGTCGAAGGCCAGTTCCAGGCCCAGGTCGGTTTCAAGATCTACCGGAACGGCCAGATCGGCGACCTCAAGGTCGAAGTCTCGAGCGGGATCGACGCCTTCGACATTTCGGCCCAGCGGGCGATCCAATCATCGGCGCCGTTCCCGGCCCTGCCCAGCGAATACGACGGACAATATCTCTCCATCCATCTCATTTTCGAGCATGCCAAATGACCATGAAGAAAATCGTTCTCGGAATCATCCTGTGCCTGACGGCCATCGGCCTCGAGGCCCAGCAGGAAGTCACGTTGAAAATCAGCGAGGGGATGCCCATGGTAACCGTGGGTCTTCCCGAGTTCATCGTCCGCTCCTCGTCGGCCGCGGCCCAGGCGGCGTCCCAAGAAATCCATGGCGTCCTGGCCGCCGACATCAAGTACAGCCGCGTCTTTCAGCTCCTGCCCAAGGAGTACTACGGCTATATCAGGCCGCTCAACCCCGATAAGATCTTTTTTAAGGACTGGGATTCGATCCAGGCCAGGCTCCTGATCACCGGCGAAATCCGGGAGGAGGAGGCCGGGCGCACGACCTTCGACGGCAAGATCTACGACGTCAAGAGCGAGCGGTTCATCGTCGGCAAGCGTTACCAGGCCGACAAGGCGAGCTGGCGCCTCATCGCCCACAAGATGGCCGACGAGCTCATGAAGCTTTACGGGGAAAAGCCCATCTTTTCGACCCGGATCGCCTTCAACAGCAATCGGGACGGCAACGACGAAATCTACATCATGGACTACGACGGGGCGAATCCGACGCGGATCACATTCAACAAGATCAAAGACTATATGCCGGCCTGGTCGCCCGATCAGAGGACGATCGCCTTTTCGTCATACAGGGGAACATCCGTCAGCCTTTATCTCCGCAATATCTACGAGGGCAAAGAAACCCTGGTCTCCGCCAAGGGGACGAACTACGCGCCGGCGTTCTCGCCGGACGGAAAGAAGCTGGCCTTCTGTTCGTCCATGTCCGAAGAAGGCAATGCCGAGATCTATGTCCTCGACCTCACGACCATGAAGATCAAGCGCCTGACATACAACAGCGCCACGGACACGGCCCCCTCCTGGTCGCCGACCGGCCGCGAAATCGCCTTCACCAGCGATCGCACGGGCATCGGCGCCCCCCAGATCTATATCATGGACGCCGAGGGGTCCAACGTCCGGAAGGTCAGCTTCGGCGGCGATTATTTCGACGCGCCCGCCTGGTCGCCGACCGGGGACCGCATCGCCTATGTCTCGCGTGTCGAGAACGTCTTCGACATCTACGTGTTGAACCTGCGGACCAACCAGGCCGCCAAGCTGACCGAATCGAACGCCCGCAACGAATCCCCGAGCTGGTCGCCCGACGGCCGCCACCTTGTCTTCTCTTCCAACCTGTCAGGCTCGATCCAGATCTACTCGATCGACTATGACGGGGCGAACCTCAAGCGACTCACGGATACGGGGCAGAACAAGCTGCCCAATTGGACAAACTGAACGCCCTTTGGCGTTTTTTATTGACCCGTTCGCCGACGGTAAGCCCCGCCTTTCAATCCCCATCGCGGGATTCCACGGACGCCATCAAGAGGCCGCCCTCGGCAGCCTCTTGATGACTGCGGGGATTCAGGCCAACAGGACCCCGGCTGCCATCAAGAGGCCGCCCTCGGCAGCCTCTTGATGACTGCGGGGGTTCAAGTCAACAGGACCCCCCGGCTGTGAGTCCCTGGAGCTTCAGGGCGGGGACAAGAAGCGAGGCTCAGGGTTAACCCCGAACAAGCCCCGGCATTCATGCCGGGGACTCGAGGGGTTGACAGTGCGACCGCCTCATTGTATAAGAATGGAGGAAAAAGCGCCGGATTCCGGACGTTTATGACGAGAGATAGATCTCAGAAGGAGGCTTCATGAAGAAACTACTCATCCTCTCCATCGCCATCATCCTTGTTTTCTCGCTTTCGATTTCCTGCAAAAAGAAACCCCAAGAGGTTCCTCCGCCGCCGCCGCAGGCCAAAGAGCAGCCCCAGGTCGAGAAAGTCGAACCGCCCGTCGTGAAGGAACCCCAGCTTTCCGAAGAAGATCTCTTCCTGCAGAAGAGCCTCGAGGAAATCAACAAGGCCAAGCCGCTCGCCAACGTCTATTTCGACTATGATAAGGCCGTCATCCGCGACGACGCCAAGCCGGTTCTGGAGACGAACGCCGCCTGGCTGAAAAGGTTCAAGACCGTCAAGATCCTCATCGAAGGCCATTGCGACGAGCGCGGGACCGAAGAATATAACATGGCTCTCGGCGAGAAAAGAGCCAAGGCCGCGGAGGACTATCTCATTTCGCTCGGCATTTCGGCCGACCGGCTGAAGATCATCTCCTACGGCAAGAGCCAGCCGTCCGACCCCGGTCACAATGAGGCCGCCTGGCAGAAGAACAGGCGCGACCAGTTCCTGGTCATCGAAAAATAAGACGTGCAAAAGAGATTCCTCGGGGCCGCTCTCCTCATCGTCCTGGCGGCCGCATCGGCGGGCCAGGATAAGAGTAAGAAAGCCTACGAGCTGATCTACGAGGACGTCCAGCTCCTCAAGAAGCAGGTCTTGGATCTCCAGTCCCGGCTTGATCGCAGCGCCGAGGATCTCCGCGTTCTCCGCGAACAGCTCAAGGTCCTGGCCGACCTGGCCCGGCAGTCGGCCGCCAACCAGGCCGGCATCAAGGATGACCTAAAAGTCGTTCCTTCCCAGTACCAGGACATGCTCAGAAAAATCGACCAGGTGATGGTCGAGATCCAGAAAGTGGCGGCCGACTTGGCCGCCGCGAGGGTCAAGGAACCCGCCTCCGCGACGGGCGGTGACGAGGCCAAGGGAAAGCCTTCGAAGGAATCCTTATCGGCCAGGAAGCCGTCTGAGCAGAAAACCGCGCCGGGCCAACCCGGCGCCAAGGCGGGCGCTGCCTCATCCCAGCCCGCCGGTCAATCGACGGCTCCGCCCCGCACCGCTCCTACGATCTCCCCGCAGGAAGCGTACACGATGGCCTACAACGATTACCTTAAAGGGAACTACGACTTGGCCGTCGAGAGCTTCAAACTCTACCGCCAGCAGTTCCCGGACAGTCCTCTCGCCGACAATGCGCTTTACTGGATCGGGGAGTGCCGCTACAGCCAAAGGAAGTTCGAGGAGGCCATCGACGCCTTCAATGAGGTCATCCTGACGTACCCCCAGGGCGACAAGGTCCCGGCGGCTTACCTGAAAAAGGGCTTGAGCTATGCGGAGCTCGGCAAGAAAGACGAGGCGGTCGCGGTCTTCAAGCTTCTGGTGGCCAAGTACCCGCTCCAGGATGAAGCCCGCATCGCCCAGGATAAGATCAAAGAATTGGTGGAAAAATGAGAGATACCAACAGCCTTAATAAAGTCATCCTCGTCGGCCGGCTGGGCCAAAAGCCCGAGATGCGAGCCGTCGCCCAGACAGGCCGGCAGGTCGCCAATTTCAGCCTGGCCACGAATGAACGGTTTGTCGATAAGAACACCAGGGAAAACAAAGACCGGACCGAATGGCACAAGATCGTCGTCTGGGGAAATCTGGCCGAGTTCTGCGAGAGGAATCTCGACAAGGGTAAACTCATCTTGGTCGAGGGCAAGCTCCGGACCAGAAGCTGGCAGGATCGGGCAGGAAACAAGCAAACCAGAACCGAGATCGAAGCGGAGAATATCGTCCTCCTCGGAAAGCGCGAGGGAGGGCCGGCCGCGGACCAGGCGACGGAAGCCGAGGGGCGAGTCGCGGCTCAGCCTGAGGAAGGATTTCCGCAGCCGGATGAGGGCGGCTCCGGCGAGGACGACATCCCCTTCTAGGCCGGAACCTGGTCATACGACCGCAGGTTAACGGCAGGAGTACCCAGCCGGGCGCACCGAGGAGGCCTTGCATGGCTGATCGAGCAGGCGAGGAAGACGAGATCCGCAGCCGGATCGTCGAAGATATCCGGCCGTGGGGCAAATTCCGCCGCTACCCGCATGAAAACGCCGGCAGCATCAAGATTATCACGGTGAACCCCGGCGGTCTTCTCTCTCTCCAGTATCACGACCGGCGCGCCGAGCTTTGGATCGTTCTCGACCCCGGGCTCGAGATTACCGTCGGCGACCGCGTCTGGAAACCCGC
This sequence comes from Candidatus Aminicenantota bacterium, assembly GCA_963727095.1. Lineage (GTDB taxonomy): Bacteria > Acidobacteriota > Aminicenantia > Aminicenantales > Saccharicenantaceae > CAVSEQ01. Next base: position 405,993 of record CAVSEQ010000005.1, read on the forward strand.
CTCCGGAGACGAAGTCTTCATTCCCCGCCGCGCCCCGCACCGCCTTCGCAATGCCGGCAAAAAAGCGGCCCGGGTCATGGAGATCTGGATCGGGAAATCCGACGAATCGGACATCGTGCGCCTCGACGACAGTTACGGGCGGCGCTGAAGCCCGCGCCTCAGTGGCCGGGTTTGATGTCCGAGGGCTTGGCCATCAGAAACACATCGGGGTGCTTCACCAGCACCTCCTCGATCACGTACTCTTCGATTTCCTGCGCCGTCTTGAGTTTCATGGCCTCGCCGACGATTTTTTCCGCCGTCTTGACTTCGACGGCGCGCAGCGCCTTCTTGATGCGCGGGATAAAAATGGGATTCATGCTGAATTTTCTCAGCCCGAAGCCCATGAGGATGATGGCGGACAGCGGGTCGGCGGCCATTTCGCCGCAAACCGTGACGTCCTTGCCCATTTTCTGGGCGCACTGGATGACGGATCGGATGAGCCGCAGGACGGCCGGGTGGAGCGGTTTGTAGAGGTACGAAACGAATTCATTCGAGCGGTCCACGGCGAGATAATACTGGATGAGATCGTTGGTCCCGATGCTGATGTAATCCACTTCCTTGAGGATGAGGTCCGCCAGCGCGGCCGCCGCGGGCACCTCGATCATGGCGCCGAAGGGAATGGCCTCGTCGAATTTCTCCCCGGCCCGGCGCAGTTCCGCCTTCACGCCGTCGAAGATGTCTTTGGCCTCGATGATCTCCTCGACTTCGGTGATCATGGGGATGAGGATCCGGACATTGTGCCGCCGGCTGGCCTTGAGGATGGCCCGGAGTTGGATCCGGAAGAGTTCCTTGTTGCGCAGGGAGAACCGAATGGCCCGCAGGCCGAGAGCCGGATTCGGCTCCTGTTCGATGTTGAGCTGCGGCAGGCTCTTTTCCCCGCCGATATCGAGCGTCCGAATGTACACCGGATTCGGGGCGGTGGCCCTGACGATCTGGGAATAGACGGCCAGGTGGTCCTCTTCGCTCGGCAGTGATGAGCTCTGGAGGTAGATGAATTCCGACCGGAAGAGGCCGACGCCTTCAGCGCCCAGCGACATGGCCGTGGCCGACTCCTCCGGAAGCTCGATATTGGCGAGAGGCGTGAAACGCACCCCGTCCAGTGTGACGGACTTCAGCTTGGCCGTTTTCTGGAGCTCGAGCCGGTAGGCGTCGTACTTCTCCTTCTTGGCTTGATACTCCCGCCGTATGGCCGGCGGCGGATTGATGATGACATCGCCGTCGGTCCCATCGACGATCATGTAATCGCCCTCCCGAACCCAGCTCGTGATGTTGCGCAGACCAAGGACGGTCGGGATGCTGAGCGAACGGGCCAGGATCGCCGTATGGGAGGTCTGCCCGCCCATATCGATGGCGACGCCGAGGGTGACCTCCCGGCTGAGCCGAAGAGCCGCTTCCGAGGGGAGGAGTTCGTGGGCCACAAGGACATGCTGTTTCGAGGGGGTCTTCACGCGTTCCCGCCGGGCCTCAAGGTTCCTATAAATTCTGGCCAACACGTCCGAAACATCGGATTTCCGCTGGCGGAAATATTCATCGTTGAGAGATTCGAACATCTGTTCGTACCGGATATTGGCCTTGGACAGGGCCCACTCCGCGCGCACATTCTCCTCGCGGATGGTCGCTTCAAGGCCGGCGGCGAGGGTCGGATCTTCGAGAATCAGAACATGGGCTTCGAAGACGAACGAGCTCTCCTCCCCCATTTTCTCGCGGATCGTCTCCTTGACCGAGATGAGATCGCCGCGGGTCCTCTCGATGGCCTTGGCCAGCCGCTTCAGTTCGTCTTCGACCTGGGCGGGGGCGATCAGTTCCTTGCGCGATGTGAAGACCACCCGCTTGGACAGCAGGACCTCCCCCATGGCGATGCCCGGTGACACGCCGATTCCGCGGAGCCGAACGATGTCCATTTCCGCCTACTCTTTTTCGTCGAACCGACTATTGATGAGTTCTTCAAGCGCCGCAAGGGCCGCCTCTTCGTCCTTGCCGGAAACCATAAGCCGGACCTGCGTTCCCTGGGTCGCGGCCAGAGTGAGGATGCCGAGGATGCTTTTGCCGTCGATCTCGTTGCCGTCCTTGACGATCTTGACGGAGGAGCTGAAGCGATTGGCAAGATTGACGAATTTGACGGCGGCCCGGGCATGCAGCCCGAGCTTGTTCTTGATGGTGAGTTTCTTGTCGAGCATCGGCATTTATTTCGTGCGCGAGCCCAGCAGGGCGCTGACGAGGTGGACGTTTTTCTTGCCCTGGTCCACGACCCTCTTGGCCACTTCCGGCAAATTATTGCTGCGCTGCAGCGAGACGAACTTGATGAGCATCGGCAAGTTGACGCCGGTGATGATTTCGACGTGGTTTTCCTTGTAGAAGCTGAAACTTAGGTTGGAGGGCGTGCCCCCGAACATGTCCGTGAAGATGATGACGCCGTTCTTCTGGTCGACCCGTTTGAGGCTCTGGTTGATTTTCTTTTTCGACTCCTCGATATCGTCGTACCAGCCGATTGAGATGGCCTCGATGTTGGGGGCCTCGCCGAGGATAATCGAAAGCGCGTTCAGAAGTTCCTCGGCCATCCGGCCGTGGCAGACGATGATGCCTCCGATCATGGCAGCTGAAGACCTCGTTTCGCTTTCGCGATCTCCTCGAATGGACCGGCGGCCGGCCGCTCCCGGGGCGGGCCTTCCGGTCGAGCCCCTATTGTATAAAAAAGTCGCCTACTTAAAAAGGTCCCGGTGATAAATTTTGACGTCGCCGCCCGCTTGCCTGAGGGATGCGCGCAGTTCCTCGGCGATCACGACGGAGCGGTGCTTGCCTCCGGTGCACCCGATGGAGATGGTCAGGGTGCTTTTGCCTTCCTTGATAAAGCGCGGGATCACGAAAGCCAGGAACGCGCGGAGCGAGGCCAGGAAGCGGCGGGTGTCCGCGGAGGTGAGCACGAAGTCGCGGACGCTCCGGGCCTTCCCGTTCCGGTCCCGCAGCCGGTCCACGTAGAACGGGTTCGGCAGGAACCTCGTGTCGAACACGAGATCCGAATCCAGCGGGATGCCGTACTTGTAGCCGAAGCTGACGAGGACAATCTGCATGCGCAGCGACTTGTCCTTGAGGACCCGGCGGCTGATGACGTCTTTGAGCTGCGACAGGTTCAGGTCCGAGGTGTCAATGACGTCGTCGGCCATCTTTTTGATGGCCGCGAGCCGCCGGCGCTCGAGACGGACGCCTTCCAGGATCCGCTTGCCCCGGGTCATCGGATGCGGCCGTCGCGTTTCGCTGAAACGTTTGACGAGCGACTCGTCGGAAGCATCGAGAAACAGCAGCCGGGCAGGCACGCGCTTCCGGATGTCGGCGAGAATGGCCGGAAAATCCGTCAGGAACCGCGGCTCCCGGATATCCATGACCAGGGCGACCCGGTCGATCTCGACCTTCTTCTTTAGCCAGAGCTCGACGAAGCCGTTGATCAACTTGGCGGGCAGGTTGTCCACACAGTAGTATCCCAGATCCTCCAGGAACCGGCTGACGACGGTCTTGCCGGAACCGGAGAGTCCCGTGACGATCAGGAACCTGTTGTTTGCCGCTTTCACCGTCATCGTCTCCCTCACGCGAGCGCGCGATCGAGCCGCCGAATGATCTCCTGCGGAGCATGGTAGCCCCGGGTTCTCAACAAGTGGACCTTGCAGGCTACCTCGATGAGCGTGGCGATGTTCCGGCCGGGCGCGACCGGGATGGCGACCTGAGGCACCCTCAGGCCGAGAATGCATTCATCGTTGCCGACTTTGAGCCCCAGGCGGTCGACTTCGAAACCCCTCCGCCACTTCTTGAGCCTGATAATCAGGTCCACCTTCGCGCCGCGGGACACCATTTTGGCGCCGAAAATCTCGCGGATGTTGATGATCCCCAGCCCGCGTATTTCCATGAAATTCCGGCTCAGGGCCGGCGCCGTTCCGAACAGTCTGCCGCCGGCGGTTTTCCGGATACGGACCACGTCATCGGCGATGAATTTGTGGCCTCGGGAGATGAGTTCGAGGGCGCTCTCGCTCTTTCCGATCCCGCTGTCTCCGAGGATCAGGGCGCCGACTCCGAAAATGCTCAGCAGGCCCGCGGAAATCGTGGTCTGATCCGCATCGCCCTTGACCGGTGGGCAGGGTTTCTTAGGCACGGCCGCCGTCCTCCTCCTCGCACAGAAGGCGGAGGACATCCTTCGGCGTCGCTGCTTCCAGAAGTTTTTGGACCAGGCCTCCGGATCCGCGGACGACCTTGGCGACGGCGGCCAGGACATGCAGGTTGACTTCCGGTTTGCCCAGGGGGCTTGCGGCCAGGAAGACGACATGACAGGGCTTGGCGTCGATGCCGTCGAACGGGACGCCGCATTTGGAAAGGCCGAGCATCAGGACCGGCTTCTTGAGCCAGCCGATCTTGGCGTGAGGAATGGCGACCCCGTCGCCGATACAGGTCGTGCCGAGCTTCTCGCGGGCCATGAGCCTGGCGAAGAGGTCTTCGCGCGGGTCGATCCGGACGCGTCCGGCGATATGGTCCGCCATTTCGCGCAACACTTCCTCGCGTGTCCGGCCCTTGAGATCGACGACGACCATGTCTTCGGCAAGGAGCGTTTGCAGCTTCAACCGCGCCCTCCCCGCGTTTCTATTCAGGTTCGACGAGGCCGACGTTGCCGTCGGCCCGCTTGAAGACGACGGACCATCTTTCCGAATTATCCCGGCGGAAAACGAAGACTTCCCGCTTGTGACTATCGAGCTCGACGAGCGCTTCCTCGAGCGACATCGGCTTGAGGGAGAAATGCGCGCTGCGGATGACCCGCGGCCCCGGCTCGGGCTCCGGAATCTCGGGCGGAGGCGCGAGTTCCCTCCGGTCCCGGCCGCCGCGCCGCTTCCGAGCCCGCCACTTCGCCTTCTCCTTCCGGATCTTCTTCTCGAGGTTCTCAAAAGCCTGGGACAGGGAGGTCAGCATGTCAAGGGTCTCCTCGCACACGACCAGGTTCGTCCCCTTGGCGACGACATGGATTTCGGCCTTGTTCCGGCTCTTCTCGGCAGACAGAATCACGTTGACGTCGAAAACTCTCTCGTCTCCGATCAACTTGTCGATCTGGGCAAGGCGCTTCCCGCAATAATTCTTGATGTCGGGCGTCAAGCACGGCCTGGCGCGCCGTGAATTGAATGTTCATGCCCCCTCCTCCATGATGGACTTCCTTTTCCTGATATGCGATGGGTCGATCTTGAGCTGTTTCCGGTACTTCGCCACGGTCCGCCGGGCGATTCTCAGGTTCTCTTTTTCCAGCAGGTCGCCGATCTCGATGTCGCTCAGGGGGTTCGTCCGTTCTTCACGGTCGACGAGCTTCCTGATCTTTTCCTTGATTTTGAGAGAGGACACTTCCTCTCCGTAGTTTCCCGATAGCGATTTGTGGAAAAAGTACTTCAGCGAGTAGACACCCTGCGGGGTCAGCATGTATTTGTTGGCCACCACTCGGCCGACCGTCGATTCGTGCACGCCGATGTCCTGCGCGATTTCCATCAAGGTCAGGGGCTTGATGTAGTCCATCCCTTTCTCGAAGAACTCCTTTTGTTTATCGACGATGAAGCGGGCAACTTTGTAGATCGTCCGGTTCCGTTGGTCCAGACTCCGGAGGAACCACAAGGCCGTCTTCAGGCGATCCTTGAGGAACCGGTGGGCATCGGGCTCGTTCCGTGACGCCTCGGCCAGGAGTTTTTTGTAATAATGGCTGATCCGGAGATGAGGAAGCCCTTCGTCATTGAGGACGACCGTCCACTCGTTATCGTCCTTGGTGACAATGATGTCGGGAACGGCGTAGGTCGTCTTTTCCTCGTTGTACTTCCGCCCGGGCGTCGGGTCCAGTGTCCGGATGAGGTCGATGTGATCCTTGATTTCGGCCAGGCCGATATTCAGCACCTTGGCGAGCTGCGCATAATCCGACTTCTCGAGCAGCGACAGGTGCTGGGTCACGATGGCCCGGGCGATTTCGTCGCAGACCTGGAGATAGTCCATTTGGGCCAGCAGGGCCTCGCGCAGATCCATGCTCCCTACGCCGACCGGATCGAACGTCTTGATCTTCTCCCGGATGGCGTTGGCTTTCTCGACCGTCGTTTGGGACAGGTTGGCGAGTTCCTCGATCGTCGAGCTCAGGTATCCGTCGTCGTTGATATCCCCGATGATGAACTGGGCGATCTCGAGGTCTTCCGGCTCGAAAAACGTCAGCCCCGCCTGCCAGTCGAGGTGATCCCATAGCGACGGGGTCCTGGACAGGGTGTTCTCCAGGGAAACCGCATCCCGGGTTTCATAGAAATGCGGCCGAAACCCGTCGTCCAGGTATTCCTGGAACCCGGAAGCGAAGTCATCATCAAAATTCCCGCTGAGGTCCGGGTCGACCGCCGGCGTTTCGAGGACAGGGGCTTCGGTGTCGGCGGTCTTTTCGGCCTCACCATCACCCGACGGCGCTTCCGCTTCGGCGGATCCCTTGTCCAGGGATTCATCCGCGATTTCGATCATGGGGTTTTGAGAAAGTTCGGCATCGATGACCTCGATGAGTTCGAGGTTGGTGAGCGGCAGGAGCTTGATCGCCTGCTGGAGCGCAGGGGCCAAGATCAGCTTCTGGACCTGCCTCTGATCGAGTCTTTGTCTGAGCGTCACATCCTCCGCCGCGCGAAATCAAAGCCGTCTACTATTATAGACGAAACTCCTCTCCCAAATAGCTCTTTCGGACATCGTCCGAGGCCACAAGGTCTTCAGGCGGGCCTTCTTTGAGAATCCGCCCGTGGTCGATGATATAGGCCCGGTCGGTGATGGCGAGCGTCTCTCGGACCGCGTGGTCGGTGAGCAGGATGCCGATTCCCCTTTGCTTGAGCTCACGGATGATCTGCTGGATATCGAGGATCGCAAGGGGATCGATCCCCGTGAACGGTTCGTCGAGCAGCATGAACTCAGGGGACGTCATGAGGGCCCGGGCGATCTCGAGACGGCGGCGCTCCCCTCCGGAGAGGTTCATGGCGCGTGACCGGGCGACTTTGTCGAGTCCAAATTCTACCAGCGTCTCCTCGAGAACAGCGCTTCTCGACGTTGCCGACTGGGGCCGGGTTTCGAGAACGGCCCGAAGGTTTTCCTCCACGGTCAGCTTCCTGAACACCGAGGGTTCTTGGGGGAGCAGGCAAAGCCCTTTCCGGGCCCTCAGGTACATCGGACATTTCGTGATGTCTTCGCCCCTCAGATAAACCCGGCCGCCGTCCCGGGCGACCATGCCTAGGATCAGCGAAAATACGGTCGTCTTCCCCGCCCCGTTGGGACCCAGGAGTCCTACAACTTCCCCCTGCCCGATCTCCAGGCTGACCCTGTCAACAACCTTCCGCGGCCCGTAACATTTTTCGAGATCAACCGCTCTTAGGGAAACCTTCATTGTCCACGATTGACGATTGTAATCGACCTTCCCTGCCCGCTATTTTCGATCAGGATTCTATCATCGCCCAGGTAAAAAGTCAATTTGTCCCCCCGGGAGGTGCCCTTGTCCTTCTCCACGAGAAGAGGCCGGCCTGTCAGCACAATCGTGTCCGCGACAGGGTCGAACAAGGCTTCCGCGCCGCGCCCTTCGTAACGGCCGTCCGTGACAACGACTTTGTTGCGGCCCGTGAGACTTCCAAGGCGCGAGTTGCCCTCGACAAGCCGGAGGAGGACGGAGTCTGCGGTCAATTCCGCTTTCCCGGCCCGTGCGAAGGCGTCCCCCTCAAAAGACACGGCGCCATCCTTCGAGGAAAAGTTCATTGTCTCGCCGCCTGCTTCGATCCGGCGGTCTTCGGACTCTCCGTTTGAGGCGCGGGGCAAAACGGCATCGACGCCGCCCCGGCCGCGCGTGTCGCCCGATTCATCGAGGACATCGAGTTCCCCCGCCTCGATCACCCTTTTATCCTGCCAGGCTCTCACCTTGCCTGAGAAAAGATAACCGGCGGGTTTCCCGACGGACTCCAGCCGCCCGCAAGTCACGAAAAGAGGCTTGTCTTTGGCAAAAAATCCAATGGCCGACGCTTCCGGGCGGCGTTCGAGAACACACGTGACCGAGCCTGAGGCCTGGATTTTGTCATGGGCTAAGTCCAGGCTCAGGGAAAAGGCCCCGATCCTGGCCCGGGCGGAATTCAGGGTGACCGCGCTTCCTTTGGCCGAAGCGGCCTTCACAACGCGCGATCGGCAGTCATACGAAATAAGATCCGCTTCGAGAGCGCGGCTCTCCCCGCCGCTTTCGTCGACGGTCAGCGTCGCCGGACCGGAGGCTTGCAGCCCGGCCAGTTCCGTTCCTGGATCAAAAAACAAGTGGATGCCTTCGCCTCCGGCCGTCAGGCCCGGACTATTCGGCCCCTTCAGAATCAGCAGACAGTTCCCCTGGGCCTCGACTCCGGAAATCCGAGAGGATCCGGGAAAAGATACGACCGAGACCTTTCCGGCCTCGAGCTTTTTGTTCCCAGGTCTCTCGGGCTCAGGACCGGTGAACGTGCAGGTCACGGCGCCGGCAAAAGCCATTGTGGAAAAAGACCCTTCATCTTCCGCGACACGGAAATCGAGCGCCTTGGCCTCTCCGGCCATTCCCTCCCGCGAGACGCGGACGGCACCGGCGGCTCCGCCCGTCCTCCGGCCTCGGTCGTAGAAAAATGAATCGCCCGAGATGACAACGGGCGCCTCCGGGGACCCCGAGGCCAAAGTTTCGACGCGGAATCCGCCCGACAGCCGCAGCCCGCCGGCCGCGTCATCGTAAAAAACGGACCGGGCGGATCCGGAGAGTCTATCGGTCGCAAACGTGCCGCCGGCTTCGGTCCGGAACTGCCGGAGGTTCTTGTCATAAACCATGGAGGGAGCCTCGAAGCGGACTTCTCTCGTCCGGACGTTGACCTTTCCGGACATCTTAAAACGGGTGAGATCGGTATCATAGACAACTTCGTCGGCGTGGATTTCCGTTTCGACGCGGGCCTCTCCCGTATAATCATGGATTTCGACGGCTCCTTCCAGGTGGGTCTGCCCGTCGGCGCCGAGATAGAATCGTCCGGCCCGGACATCGTCCTGGATCCGGCCGTCCTTGTACTCCCGATGCTGGATGGTTTCTTTCCTGTCGACCCTCTGATCGCCGATCTCGGCCTTTTTTGGAACAGGCGTCGGGCGCCGCGTGGCAAGCCGGATGGCCAAAACGGCCGAGAGGGATATGAGGAGAACCGCGGCGGCGGCCCGGGCAAACCTTACCCACGCCGAGGCGTCCCGCGCGCTCATCGCATTCCTCAGACTTTCAAGTCTTCGAGAGACAGGCTGACCCGCTCTTCTCCCAGATACTCGGAGATGAGAAGGGAATAGACCATCGCGACGTGCGAGCCGCGCCGCAACACGTTCTTCCAGTCCGCCTTGTCCCAGCCGACTGTCTCGAACAGGCGGCCGTCCTGCCGGGCCAGAAATTTCAAGTGCCGGCGCTGGAGAATCTGCGGCTCGCTCACGACCTCCACATTCTCCGCCAGGAAAATGGGTTTGGGGTTGCCGACACCGAAGGGAACGAGGAGCGCGAAATCCTTGAGGAAGGCCTGATCGATCGACGGAAGAGCCAGGGGCTCGTCGATCCGGATTTTGCGCTTCAGGTCGTCTTCACTGATGCGGTCCTCGGCCAGCGCATTGAGACGGCTCTTGAACTCCGCCATCCGGTCGCGGGCAAGCGTGCAGCCGACAGCGAGCCGGTGGCCGCCGTAGCTCAAAAAATATTCCCGGCACCCATCGAGCAACTCGATGAGCGGCACTTCGGAGATGCTCCGGCCGGACCCGCTGGCCTTTCCGTCTTCATAGGCGAAAAGGACCGCCGGACGGTGGAACCGGTCCTTGATTTTCGAAGCCACGATGCCGATGACGCCGCGATGCCATTCTTCACAGCCGAGAACCAGGCACTTATATTTGTCGGCCAATCCTCTGGACTCAATCCGCTCTTTGGCCTGCTCGAAGATTTTCTCTTCGGTCCGCTGGCGCCGGGAGTTGAGTTCCTCGAGTTGCTGAACGAGGGACAGGGATTCTTCGAGTGAGTCGCAGAAGAAGAGGCGGACGGCCAGCTCGGTCATGCCCATGCGGCCGGCGGCGTTGATGCGAGGCCCGATGCGGAAACCGAGGTCGCCCTCGGAGATTCTCTTGTTGCCCAGGCCGCAGGCCTCGATGAGGCTCCGCAGCCCCGTGTTCGTAACATTTCCCAAACCCTTCAACCCGTACTTCACGAACAGCCGGTTTTCGCCCTTGAGTTCCGCGACGTCGGCCACGGTCCCGATGCACACGAGCTTCATGTAGGACGGAAGCACCGAGGCTTTCCCAGCTTTCTCGAGGAGCGCCTGGATGAGCTTGAAGACGACCCCGACCCCGGCCAGGTCCCGGTCCGGATAACCGGAATCGGCGAGCACCGGGTCGAGGATGGCCACCGCGTCGGGGAGCGTGTCGCCGGACCTGTGGTGGTCCGTGACGATGACATCCACGCCCTTTCTCTTCGCCTGCGCCGTGAATTCGACGGCCTTGACCCCGCAATCCACGCTGATCACGAGTCCTGTCCCGCGTTCGACCGGGATTTCGACGTGATGCTCCTTAATGCCGTAGCCGTCCTTGAGCCTCTCCGGGATGTAGTACTCGACCTCGGCGCCGAGCGATTCCAGGGCTTTGAAGAGCATGACGACCGAAAGGACGCCGTCCACGTCGTAGTCGCCGAAAATCAGGATCTTTTCTTTCGCCTCGATGGCCCGGCCGATCCGGGCCACCGCCTCGGCCATCCCTTTCATCAGGTAGGGATCGTGTAGGCCGTCGAGATTCCCGAAAAGGAACGCTCTGGCTTGGTCCGCCGTCAGGATCTTCCGGTTCGCGAGCACGCGGGCGATGGCCGGCGAAATACCGAGCTCAGCGGCGAGGATTTCGGCTTCCGGACGAGGCGGAGCGATGATCCAGATCGACGATTTCATGGCGCCCTCACTCTAACACATTCATCCCCAATGCTCAATTTGCCGCCGAGCGTTGACAACCAAACGATTGAAAAATAAAATGGTTGCGCCGTGTTCGCCAACCTTCGGGAAAAACTCTCAAGGACGCGCCTTGTTTTCCGGAAAATCGAAGAGCTGCTCCAGAGCGGGAAGAAGCGCGATGATATCCTCGAAGAACTGGCCGAAAATCTGATCCTGGCCGACGTCGGCGTGGCCACGACGGAGAAGATCATCGAAGCGCTCCGCGGGACGACGGCGAAGGCCGATGCCCAAAAGGCGTTCGAGACCGCGCTCAGGGTTGAATTGACGGCCATCCTGGCCAAGCATCCCCCGGCGCCGTTCATCGGCTCCGGTCCGGCCGTCATCCTCATGGTCGGCGTCAACGGGGGCGGGAAAACGACCTCGGCGGCCAAACTCGCCGCCCGGCTCAAGAGCCGGGGCGGAAAAGTCATGATGGCGGCCGCCGACACGTTCCGTGCCGCCGCCCAGGAGCAGCTCGTGCTGTGGGGCAAGCGCCTGGCCGTTCCCGTCGTAAGAGGCCAGTACGGCGCTGATCCCGCATCCGTCGTCTTCGATGCGCTCCAGTCCTTCAAGGCCCAGGGAGCGGATTTCCTCATCGTCGACACGGCCGGCCGCATCCATACCAACACGAATCTCATGAACGAGCTGGAGAAGATCAAGCGGGTGGCCGGCCGCGAGGTGGAGGGGGCGCCTCAGGAAAGTCTCCTCGTCCTCGACGCGAGCGTCGGCCAGAACGCCGTCGTCCAGGCCAGGGAATTCCTCAAGTTCTCCGGCCTCACGGGCATTTTCCTGAGCAAACTCGACGGCACCGCCAAGGGAGGGGCTGTCATCGGCATCGCCGATGAGCTCAGTTTGCCGATCAGGTTCATCGGCGTCGGCGAATCGGCGGACGACATCGCCGAATTCTCCCCGGACGAATTCGTGGAGGCGCTGCTGGCATGAACCGAGCCGAAGATCTCGCCTATATGGAGATGGCCTACGGCCTGGCCGAAAAGGCGATGGGCCGGACGAGTCCCAATCCCATGGTCGGCGCCGTCATCGTCGGCGGCGGCGTCATTGTCGGCCATGGATACCACGAAGAGGCCGGGAAGCCGCATGCCGAAATCGTGGCCATGCAACGGGCGGGCCGCCGTGCCGGGGGCGCCACCCTTTATCTCACCCTCGAACCGTGCGTCCATTGGGGCCGCACACCGCCATGCGTCGACAGCGTCATCGAAGCCGGATTCCGCAGGATCGTCATCTCGTCCTATGACCCGAATCCGATCGTCCACACGAAAGGCGTGCGCAGACTGAAACAGGCCGGCCTCGACGTGACCGTCGGCCTTCTCTCGGAAAGAAACGCCCGCCTGAACGAAACCTATGTCAAGTACATCACACGGAGAATTCCCTTTGTCACGATCAAAGCCGCCCTCAGCCTGGACGGAAAAATGGCCTGCCGGACCGGCGACGCACGGTGGATCTCCGCGGCCGGCACGCGGGACTACATTCATCTCGTGCGGGGAGAGTTCGACGCGATCATGATCGGGGCGAATACGCTCATTGCCGACGACCCGCGGCTGACCATTCGCCATCCGAACTGGGGGAGGAAAAAACTCGCCCGCGTCATCCTCGATTCGCGGCTGCGGTTCCCCCTCGATGCCAGGATTCTCACCACGCTCAACCGGGGTCCAATCATCGTGTTCGCCGGAAAAGGGGCCGCCGCGGGCAAGGTCGATTCGCTCCGGGCCAAAGGTGTCGAAGTCATTCTCCTCGAACGCCCGCTCCGCGACGGCGGTCTGGCGGCGGTCTTGGCCGCTCTCGGCAAGCGCGAGATCGCCGCGGTTCTCGTCGAGGGCGGCAGCCGGCTCATCACGAGCTTCATCCGGCATAAACTCGCCGATAAGATCCTGCTCACTATCTCCCCCAAGCTCATCGGCGGCCGTGGCGCACCCGGGTTGCTGGGCGGCGAAGGCATCGCCAAGATCAGTCAGGCCATCAACGTAGCGAGACTGCAACCTCTAAGCCTTGACGGCCGAGATCTCATCCTGGAGGGGTACTTCTGATGTTCACGGGAATGATAACGCACCAGGGAATTTTCAAGGGTTTTAGACACGGACGGCAGGAACTGCTCGTCGATGCGCCCGAGGCGGCCGCGAAACTCCGTCCCGGAGACAGTCTGGCCGTCAACGGCGCCTGTCTGAGCCTCGTCGCAGCCGACAAAGACGGCCTGCGCTTCGACGTCACCCAAGAAACGCTGGACCGGACCAACCTCGGCGGGCTGCGCTCCGGAGACAGAGTGAACCTCGAACTGCCGCTGACCATGGCCTCCCCGCTCAGCGGCCATATGGTCACGGGGCACGTTGACGCGGTGGGAAAGGTCCTCCGCGTTATGGAGAGAATACCGGGGAAAAGGATGGTCGTGTCGTTCCCGCCGGGACTCCGCATGTTCCTCGTTCCCAAAGGTTCCGTCGCCGTCAACGGCGTCAGCCTCACCGTCGCCGCCGTCGGCCCGGCGTCGTTCGAAGTCGAGCTCATTCCCTTGACCCTCGAAGGCACGAATCTGGGCCGCTTGCGCGCCGGCGCGGCGGTCAACCTCGAGTGTGACATCATCGGAAAATACGTGTATAATTGGTTGGTTGAGAGTCATAAAACAGGCCGTGAGAAGGCCTGATGGAACGGATATCCAGCCCACTCTCGAAAGAATCATGACCAAACACGATAAAACGACTTCCGTCGGCCAGGCCATCGAGGCCGTCAAGGCCGGCCGCCTGATCATCATCGTCGATGACGAAGACCGGGAGAATGAGGGCGACCTCATGGTCGCCGCCGAAAAAATCACTCCCGAGATTATCAATTTCATGTCCAAGAACGGGCGCGGGCTTATTTGCCTGCCCTTGACCCAGCAGCGGCTCGAAGAGCTCCAGCTGCCGCTCATGGTGGCCTCCAACACGGCCCGCTATCAAACGGCGTTCACCGTCTCCATCGACGGCAAGGACGGCGTGAGCACAGGGATTTCTGCGCACGACAGGGCGAAGACCGTCCTCACAACGATCGATCCCAAGACAAAGCCCGAGGACCTGGCCCGACCCGGCCATATCTTTCCGCTCCAGGCCAAGGAGGGCGGCGTCCTGGCGCGGGCCGGACAGACCGAGGCTTCAGTGGATCTCGCAAGGCTGGCCGGACTCATGCCGGCCGCGGTCATTTGCGAGATCATGAACGAGGACGGCACGATGGCCCGCATGCCCGAGCTGGAGCGCTTCAGCGCGGCGCACGACATCCCCATCGTTACGATCGCCGCGCTTATCCGGCATCGGATGAACCACGAGACGCTCGTCCGCAAGCTGGAAGAAGCGGACCTGCCCACGAAGCAGGGTCATTTCCGCCTCATGCTCTACGAAGACATGATCAGCAAAGAGCACCATGCCGCCCTGGTCATGGGGGAAATCCGGGGGGACGTGCCGACGCTCGTCCGTGCCCATTCTCAGTGCCTGACGGGCGATACGTTCGGCTCGATCCGATGCGACTGCGGCGACCAGCTTCGCCAGTCCATGGAAATGATCGAGAAAGAGGGCCGGGGAGTCGTCCTTTACATTCTCAACCAGGAAGGCCGCGGGATCGGCCTCGCGAATAAAATCAAGGCTTATGCCCTCCAGGATGAAGGCGCCGACACGGTCGAGGCGAACTGCAGGCTTGGGTTCAAGCCGGACCAGCGCGATTACGGCATCGGCGCCCAGATCCTCGTTGCGCTGGGCGTCCATAAACTCCGGCTCATCACGAACAACCCCCGCAAGTTCATCGGGCTCACCGGCTACGGTTTGGAGATCGTGGAACGGGTTCCTCTTGAAGTCACGCCCACCGCACACAGTATCCGTTACCTGAGAACCAAGAAGGAGAAGATGGGCCACATCCTTGAGAAGGTATGACGGAGGCAAGCACGGACGACCGTTCTCCGCAGGGTCCGGACTCGGAAACCCAGTCCCGTATCCGGCAGTCATTTCTGAGCAAGCTGTCCAGAACGCCGGACAAAAGGAAACGTTTAGCCATCCTGACGGCCTGCGCCAGGCTGCGGGCCCCATGGGTCGAAGCCGTGCTTTGGGAGGCCTTGGATGACTCCTGCGAGGAGATCCGGGGCTATATCATCAAGACGCTTGGTTCCAAAACCAAAATACGCCTGCATCTGGCCTTGGGCCGGCTTCACCGTCCTCCCTGGTACGCCAAGAGTGCCGCCCTCAAAATCCTCGGCCAGCGCCGGGTCAAAGAAGCCGTAGACGAGATCCGGAAAGTTCTGGATGATAGGAACGTCGACATCCGATGCTCGGCCGCCGGTGCGCTTGGAGACATCGGGGGACCCGAAGCCGTCAAGTTGCTTGTCGTGTTGACCAAGGACGCCAGTTCGCACGTAAGGCAGGCCGCCGAAGAGGCGCTCGAAAAGGCCAGCGAAGTCCGGTTTATTTAAACCCGAGAATGACGGCAGCCGGACGGCTACGGGATGTGAGGAAAGCGAATCCCGCGCGAATCAACCCTTCGAGTCCTCGGCATGAATGCCGGGGCTTGTTCGGGGTTAACCCTGAGCCTCGCTTCTTGTCCCAGCCCTGAAAGACGGGGCTTAGCGTCGGCGAACGGGTCAATGAGCCGCGAAAAGATGGAGAGTTGTTCGATCCTAGCTGGCGCTGGTGTTGGATTGGCAGGCCGTGCAGGTAAAGTGGCTGGAATTGCAGTCATCATGGCAATTCTGGGGAGCAACCGGCGGATTATTGCGATGCTTACAGCTGCAGAGCACGGATTCTTCCGGCCTGCCTCTGAAAAGAACGACCAACTCTGGGGTTTCCCACTGCTTTTTCATGAAAAAGATGCCTCCTTAGCATCTTCCTTTTCCTCGCTATTATTTTAAGTTCATTCCCATCTGTTGTCAACTCTTTTTGAGAGCGGCGCCGCGCGCATGGGCTATTTGACAAAATTTGTCAACAGGAGCATCGAGTGCACCTGTTTCCAGGTACGCATGGGCCGGGCACCAGAGGCAAAGGTTTACGATAGCGCATTTGGCGCAGCGTTCAAGGTATTCCGGCCGGGACGACTTTTTTTCGAGGACGCGTGGAACAAAGCGGCGCCAGGCCTCGGTCAGAGGTCCCCTCCTCAGGTCGTAAAGGCAATCAGGGTGAAGAAGGGAAGCGCAGAGCTTGAACTTCCCGTCATGCCCGACGACGAAGGTTTTCTTCCCGGCTCCGCACCGGAAAAGGTGGCGGCAGCCGGACACATCGGATTCCGGAGTGATGAGTTGGTCGCTGCATGTTTCCAAAGCATGGAACCGTTCGCTGTCGGCCTTTTCGAGCGCGACGACTTCGTCGGGCGTCAATCTTTCCGACTCGATATCCCGGTTTCTTTCAGGGTCCCGGTCAAATCGGTAATGGATGACAGGGTCGAAACGAAAATAGTCCGTCGTTCTTGCCCGGCAAAAATCGGCAATCTGGGGGAGCTCGTGCATATTGGACCTTAGAGCCATGGCCTTGAGCCGCACCGCGACTCCGCCCTTCAGGAACAATCCCAGTCCCTTCTGGAAAGCGGCGAAGGAGCCGGGAACTCTTGTCACACGCTCGTAGGTTTCCTTGGTCGCTCCGTAGACCGTTATTTCGACATTCCGAGGCGGGTGTTCTTTGAAGAGGCGGATGTGCCGAGCGCTGACCAGTGTGGCGTTGGTGTAAACGGAGATGAGCAGGCCCTTTTTCCTCAGCGCCGTGTAGACGTCGAAAAAATCCTTCCGGAGGAGAGGCTCCCCGCCCGTCAACAGGCACCAGACGGCGCCGAGCGACACCGCTTCTCCGGCTATGCGCTCGATTTCGACGGCGGTCAGTTCGTTGGCCTTGGCGCTCTTGTCCCCCGCCGGCAGGTTGATGTAGCAGTGCCGGCAGGCGAGGTTGCAGCGCGCGGTGAGCTCGATGTCGAAGCCCACAGGCGCTTTTCGCCGCTTCATCTTGTCCCAGAGCGCGAACTCAGGGAGGGGTCTGCGGGCGACGAAAGCCTTTTCCGCGGCCATCTCTAGCTCCTCGTCCGCCGCGATGCCCGGCGCAGCGTCTGCAGAGCCCGCGATAGAAGTCCCGACCGCGACAATCGCGCGACCACGGCCCCGCCCCGGCTCGTGCCGAGTTTGACGCGCTGCCCGTCTCTCTCCACCCGGACGACAATGCCCATTATTTTATCGAGCGGCACAATGCCGTCGGCCTCAAGAGTGTTGTCGCCTTTGACGAAGTAACCCTCCGCACCGGCGCCGACAACCCTGTGGACGGCCGTTCGGCCGGTCGAAGGGAGCAGGAAGGCCACAACGTCGCCGGTCCTCGGCGCCGCACCCGAAAGCGGCCGCACGGTGACGACGTCTCCGTCTTTGATAAACGGTGACATGCTGAACCCTTTGGCCTTGAAGCGGAAGAGCTTCCCCTTAGCCAGAACCGCCCGCATCAGCTCGGTCAAGGACTCACCGGAGAGAACAATCTCCCCCCTGTTCTTGATGATCAGTGCGGGTTCCATGGCTCGCTTCCTCAGGTTTTCCGGACGACCATTTTCCGTTTGACAAGTTCTCCGACCAACCCGACGACATCCTGCTCGAGCTGCCCGGCAGGGTCTTCAAACTCGGCGGAAAGGCGGCGGATGATGTCACGCACGGGAGTCCGGCCATCCAGCATCTTCCAAATCGCCCTCCCGGTTTCATTCAATGTATAGAGTTCGTCCTCTATGTCGCCGATCCCGGCCGTCAGGGGGACGATGATGATCTCCCCCTCGATCTCCCTCACGACGATATCGTCGGACGGCCCGTAAGCCGCGTCCAGATCCACAGAGTCTTTCATGATCGTTCTCCCTGACAGTTGGGCCCGGAAGCTTTCGCGCGCAGTTTGTCCCGGGCGGGCCTCCCGATCCTGGCCTTCCAATCCCGGACGGTCCAGGCCTTCTCTCCAGCCTGAAGAACCCCGATCGAAACGGCCTGCGCGTGGGTCGCCTCGCAAAAGTACTCGACGGGTGTGTCCAGCGTCCCGTGCTCGGCCCACGACCTCGCCGGGCACTGCTGGCAAAGCGGCTTGAGAAAGCAGCGGCCGCAGCGTTCGAGATAGGCGGGGTTCTCCGCTTGGAGCTCACGGAGGCGGGGCAGGAACTCCGTCACGGCCTCGCGAAGAGAGCCTGCTTTTAAGGGATAGACAGTGTCGGGGTGTCTGAGTTGCAGACAGTATTGGAGATTCCCGTAGGCGTCGATGCTGGCGTTTCCTTTCGCCGGCAGGCACGTCAGGAGACGGCCGCCCTGAGCGCCGCCCGACCGGGCGAGAAACGCCCGGACCTCCCGGCCGTCATCGCCGCTCCTGCGCGCCGTGATGGCCGCGTACTCCGCCGGATCGATTCTCTGGCTTTGGATAAGCCCGTTCTTGCCGCCGTCCCGCCGCGACCGCAGGTCGAAGAGCATGGCGTAGGCCGGGCCTTTTCCGCTGCCGCAAAGAGCGGAGGCCCAGGCATCAAATTCATCCATTTCCTTCTTGTTCGGCGGAAGGAGCGCGCTTTTAATCACGAACGGTATTCTTTTCTCGGCAAGAAGGCTCAGGCCGCGCCGCGCCGCATCATACGACCCCGGAGTGCGAGTCACGGCCTCATAAGAGCTCCGGCTGAGTCCATAGATGGACACTTCGACTTCGACGAGGGGCGGAACGGCTCGGAGGAGCTCGGCGATGCGCGGTGTCATCAGGGTGGCATTTGTGAACAGCATGACCTTGAGCCCAAGGCTGCGGGCAGCCATATAGATTTCCGGGAATTCGTCCCTGAGAAGCGGCTCTCCCCCCGTCAGCCGGACGGTCAGGCAGCCGAGCGAAGCGGCCTCCTCGAGCAGAGTTCGGATCTCAGCGGCCGTCATTTCGCGGCGCGCCGCTTCGGCGTCGCCGGCAGGTCGATTGATGCTGCAGTGGATACAGTCGTTGTCGCAGCGTTCTGTGAGCTCAATATCGAGGAAGATCAGGAGCGGCCGCCTGACTTTCCAAAGGTCCGCCCCGCCCGAAGGCACTCTTTTTGCGTAAACCCTTTTCTCCGGGCTCACTTTACGAGCTCCTCGAGAACAGGAACGATTCGTCCGCTCTTGTCGAAATAGAGGTCGTAGCACGGAACCCGGCCGGCGATGTCCCCGGCCAGGGACAGGATCCGCTCCCACCAGTCCGCCGTGAGCAACGGCCTGACGAAACGAGGCAGAAGATTTTTGATGATGGTTTTCGGGTCGGTCATTCTTTCCGCACGGTTCTCGCGCGCCTGCCGCAGGAAGAAAAGGGCGCGGAACGGAGCCGAGTCCGGCGAGACATCGGGAACCTCGCCGTGGCTCCAGGTGCCATGAATCCGGAAACCGTCATCGGACTTCCGGATGATCATTCTATCGTCGCATAAGATCTTGGCCTTGTCACGAAGCAGCGTCGTGATCGTCGACTTTCCCGCTTCCGAGGCGCCGGCGAAGAGAAGTCCGCAGCCGTTGAGGACAAGGCCCGCGGCGTGCACGAATGCCCCGTCAAAGGCCGGCAGCACGCGGGCGAGGAGGATCTGGTCCGAAGAGAGGAGAAGCAGGGAATCGACGCCGCCAAAACGGAAGAGCTCGGTCGTAGGATTATAGATGTGGGCGCGTGTGTGCTCATCATTGAAAACGATCACCCGGTGGATCCGGGTGTCCCCGGGGTCAGGATAGATCCCGAGGTAGACCCAGGATTCACCTTTCCTGAAGATGGCCCACGGCGCCTTGCGGTAGACTTCAACGCCCAGGTCTTCATTGACGAGGTCGGGGAGGGAAAAATGATGATGGATAGTGATCATGTCATCGCCGGGACCGGCCGCCCTGAAAAGCTCGAACTTGGGATGGAACGTTTCGTCGGCGATAGGGAGATCGGCGTCCACGCGAATCGTCAGGCCCCCGATGCCGTAATAGCGGCGATGCGTCCGGTTCCAATCATCCCGGAAGGCCTTCGCCTCCCGCGCCACGTCGCACAGGTAATCAACCTTCGCCGAGTGCCTGCCGTGTTCCAGATAGCCGTAGGCGGCGCACCAACGGCAATCGGCGCGGAGGTCACAAGACCCGCAGTCGCGCCAGTACGCTTCGTCCGCCGGAGCCCGGCCGGCCAGCGAAGGAAGATAATCGTCCCAGGCCTCTCGGAAACTCATCTGCCTCAAGTCGCAGCGGAGACGGGGATCCTTGATGTAACAGCAGAAGCTCATGCCGCCGTAGGGATCGATGTGGAAGTCCCGGCGCCTGCCAAAGCAGTCGGCATAGATGCCCACACGGCCGCGGGCGCCGCACGGCCCGCTTTCCAGTCCATCGAGGTCCATCTCTCCCCCGACGAAGGAAGGGTCAAGGGACACGACCTCCGCGGGACTCAGGCGCTGGGCGCGGATCTCGTCATTCTTGACCCGGTCCCGGGATGCCGAAAGGTAGAGCCAGGAAGCTCCCAGCCTCCAGTTCGGACTCCACGATTCGGCAAGCCGGATCATGGCGTCATATTGATGGTAATTGTCCCTCAAGGGCACGATCTGGACCGTGAACCCGGCGCCGGCTTCACGGAGATAAGCGATCCCCTTTTCCAGCGCGGCGAAGGACCCCGGAGTCCTGGTGATGTGGTCATGGACCTCGGCGCTCGCACCGTACAAGGAGACAAGCTTGGCTCCCGGCCTCTTCATCAGGCGGGCGATGGCCGGCGTGATCAGCGTTCCGTTGGTGATCAGGGTATAGGAGGCGGCGCGGCCCGTGATGTACTCGAAGATCTCGGCAAAGTCCGGCCGGATCAGGGGCTCGCCCCCGGAGATCGTCCAGCGCCGGCAGCCCATAGCCCGGGCCTCATCGACAACCCGCCGGATCTCCTCGAAAGCGAGCTCGCGCGCGGCGGCGGAAGCATCCGGGGCCTGCCGCAGCCAACAGTGCCGGCAGTCGTTGTTGCACCTGTACGTCAGGTCGAGGCTTCCCTTGAGCGGGAGCCGCGGCAGCTCAGACGTCTTTTTGCGAGTGACAAACCGGCTCATATGTGTCCAACTCTCCCTGACAGAGGACGACTAGTATATTCTCCTGATAGGGATTATGAAAGCTGTGCGGGGGGCCGTCTATGGTCCGGTCCGGCGATTCTGGAGGTGAATTTAACCGGGGCGGGGTCACCCTTAGGGGTGAACGTAGCAGGGGTTTTTCACCCTTCAGCCGGAGCATCAGGGATCGGTTTGGACTCCAGGATAAATGTCACAGGGCCGTCGTTGAGGATATGCACGTCCATCAGGGCCTGGAAGACTCCGGTCTCCACCGTGATGCCGAGGGCTTCGACCGCGCCGACAAAATAATCGAAGAGTTCGGCAGCCCGCTTGGGCTCCTCGGCCCCGTCGAAACTCGGCCGGCGGCTTTTACGGACCGATCCGGCCAACGTGAACTGGGATACGGCGAGAATTTCACCGCCGACCTCGGCGAGCGAGAGGTTCATTTTGCCCTGGGCGTCCGGGAACGCGCGAAGTTCGACGGCTTTCTTAGCCAGGTATTGGGCGTCCTCTTCGCGATCGCCCTTTTCGACGCCGATGAGAAGGCACAATCCCCGCCCGATGCGGCCGACAGTCTTGCCCTCTACGTCAACCCTCGCTTCCTTGACCCGTTGCAGGACGATCCTCATCGCCACCTCCGTTTTATTCGCTTTCGCCTCCCGGGGATTCGCCCTCCCCGGACCGGCCGGCCGGCATTACACTATTCCTGGGCCCGACGGTCGACTCTGATCGAATTCGTGCGGCCCTCGCGAGGAGGCCGGAGAGGTTCTTGACGTCGCCGGGGCTTATCAGGCGGAGAAGTCCGAGATAGAGTCCGATGCCGAGGACAATCCCGGCCGCGAGGCCCAGCGCCTGCCGCAGGAAGGAGGCCCCTCCGGGCTCGATAAGGGGTCTCAGAAACCAGAGGCAAGCGGCCATGAGGGAGGAGGCCGCCAGAGCTTTGGCGCCGGAAATCGCCAAGGTTCTTTTCTCTACCGCCCCGATCTTTTTTTCCAGCCAAAGAAAAAGAACCCCGAAATTGAGAGCCTGCGACACCGACAGAGCGAGGGCCAATCCGGCAACTCTGAGGGGCCCCATCAAAGCGAGCGAAAGCCCGACATTGACGGCCATGACAAAGACGCCCACGATGACCGGAGACCTCGTATCCTTGAGCGAGAAAAACGCCGGAGCGACCATCTTCACTCCGGACATGAACGGCAGCCCCAAAGCGAAGAACAAAAGGCAGGACGCGCTCATTGCGGTTGATGTGCGGTCGAACAATCCTCTCTCAAAAAGGACACGGATGATGGGCCGGTTGAGGACGACGAGTCCGGCCGCCGCCGGCAGCGTGACCAACGCGGTCAGCTTGAGCGAGAAGCCGAGCGTCTTCTTCATCTCCGTCAGTCTCCGGGCCGCGACATGCTCGGAAAAAGCGGGCAGCAACGCGACCGACAGGGCAATCGAAAATAGCCCGAGGGTCAGCTCTTCGATCCGGGACGCGTAGTACAGAGAGGCGGTACTGCCCGTTTCGAGCCCTGACGCCATCATCCGGCTGAGGGCAAAGTTGACCTGATACACGCTGACGCCGAGAATCCCCGGAATCATGAGCCTGCCGACGCGGCGCACGGCGGGGTCTCGGAAAGATAAGGTGAACCCGAACCGCATGCCCTCCTTCCAGAGGAAGGGAATCTGGACGGCGAGCTGCAGAACGCCGCCGGCCAGGATGCCGAGCGCAAAAACCAGAGCCGGGTGGCCGGATCTTCCCGCCATCAGTCCAGCGGCGGCGATGATGGCAAGGTTGAAAAGGACGGGGGTCGAGGCCGGTACGAAAAATCGCCTGAAAGAGTTCAGAATTCCCGAAGCCAGGGCCGCCAGGCTGATGAAGAACAAGTACGGGAACATGATCCGGGTCAGCCCGATCGTCTCCTGCCACTTGCCCTCGGTTCCCTTGAACCCATAGGCGATGATGCGCACAAGCCCGGGGGCGAACACGATGCCGAGGATGGTCACCGCCGCCATGACCAAGGCGAGGTCGTAGAACATCGCGTTGCCGAACCTCCAAAGGCCCTCTTTATCGTCCCGCCCCTTGACCTCCGTGAAGGTGGGCACGAACGCCGCCGTCATAGCGCCTTCGCCGGTCAATCTTCGGAAGAGGTTCGGAATTGTGAAGGCGATGGTAAAGGCGTCGGCATGATGCCCCGTTCCCAAAAAATACGCCTGGAGGAGGTCTCGAACGTACCCAAGAACGCGGCTGACGAGAGTCGGGGCGGCAACAGAGGCCGTGGACCGCAGGAGCCGGCTTCTTTCCTCTTCGTGGGTGTCGGGGGCATCGTTCATCGTCAAATGGCCCTCGAAAGGCCGTCCTTTGCGCCGTGCCGAAGGTTTGACTTTGGGGTCAGGATATTCTATCATAGTGCCCCTTAGATCAGAGGAGAGAGAATATGGCCCATCACAAGTCCGCCATTCGCCAGGAGCATCGCAGCTTACGCAGGAAAGCCGTCAACACCCAGAACAAGTCCGCATTCCGCACCAGCATCCGCAAGGTCCGTGAAGCGATCGAGGCCAAAGACCAGGAAGGGGCCAAGAAACTCCTCCCGGGCGTTTTTTCGGCCATCGACGGGGCCGTTAAGAAAGGCGCTATCCACAGCAATACCGGGAGCCGCTATAAGTCACGGCTCAACCGGCAAGTCGATCTCATCGGCGTCAGCCAGGCTAAATAGTTTTCTTCATCCGCCGCGCCAGGCAATACCCCTCCAGGAATACTTCAAAGACCGTCCTCGGGGCGGCGTCCGACGTCTTGATTTTGATGTCGGCCTTCGCGAGCTCGCGGAGGGCTGCGTTGACTTCCGCCGGGCTCATGCCATCCACGGCCCGGAAGAACGCCGAAAACTTGTCTGAATAGAGGTTCCCGCCGAATTTCGGGATGTAGGGGAAGAACGCCTGGAAGATGTCTTCGCGGCTGCGGGCCTTTTCCCGCACCAAGGTCTGCGCCGTTAGGACGTTTCGGAAAAACCCGGCGAGCCTGCCGATGATGACCTCCGCTTTCTCTCCTTCGGCCATAAGGCTGTCCAGGATCGTGATGGCTTTGTCGAGATCGGCGGCGGTCAAGGCGTCGTCGAGTTCGTAGGTGGCAAAGCTTCGGACCCAGGCGGTGGCTTGGTCTACGTCGTCTTCGTCGATCCGCCGTTTATCGGCTACAAAAACGGCCAGTTTCTCGAGTTCGTTGGCGAGAAGCCGAAGGTCGGAGCCGACGATCTCGTAAAGCCTGTTATTCGCGGCCGCCGTCAGCGTTTTCCCCAAAGCCAGCGCTTTCTTCTCTGCCCACTCCTTGACCGCCCCGGGGCGGAGCGGCTTGATCTCCTTGACCATGACCGCCGTCTTGGGAAGCGATGAGAAGAACCGGACGACGGTGTCCGTCTTCCGCACCCTGCCGGCCATGATGACAACCAGAGTCGTCCGCGCCGCCGGCGACGCGCAGTACTCGCGGATGATTTTCTGGTCGGTCTCGTTGAGAAATTTCGTCCCTCTCTCTTCATCACCGTCGGACTCGGATTCGCCCTTCTTGCGGCCGGCCGGCTCCGCCCCTCCCTTTCGCTCAGGAAGTCTGACGGCGATCACCCGCCACTGTTGAAACAGGAACGGGGCTGTCCGGGCCGTATCAATAATCTCCATCCATTTGGATTCATCGAGGTAGAGCCGGGTGACGGGCATATCTTCGCCGGAGGAGGCCGTCAACATCTCATGGAGCTGGCTCACGAAATGGTCGGCCGGATAGGTTTCTTCCCCGTAGAAAAAATAGCAGGCGAGGACGTTGTCCTCATTGATCTCTTTCAACAGGAGGGGGCTGTACACGTCAGAACCCCTCGAGGATGGTGGCGACGAGGCTGCGGGCGAATTTTTCGGCAATCAGGTCGAGGGCCTCGGTCTGGACGGACTCGAAGTCCCTTCCCTGCGGGACATCGTAGGCCTGGTTGTAGATGAACGACGGGTTGGAAAAGATGGTTTTCTTGGTCACCCGCTCCGTCAGAGTGATTTTGGCGACGACCGTGATGTTGTAGTTGTCGGCGCGGGCCTGATTATTGAAGGCCACGGGGTTCGCGTTGAAGGACAGGACCTCACCCTCGAGCACGGCGTCGGCCTTGGCGGCATCGGGCACAATAGTGATCCTCGCCCGCGCGACCATTTCGTCGATGACCGCGCGGGTCAGCTTGACGTCGAGCTCATAGCGTGTCGTCAGGTTCCTGAACACCGGAATGCTCAGGGTTCGGATACTGGGCGGCAGGAATGTCCCCGACCCGCGAAGGTGATAGCCGCAGCCCGCCGATCCGAGCACCGCGGCGGCCGTGACGACGAGGACGCCGATCCCGGCACGCGCCAGTCCGGCAGATCCCCGGCCGACAAAAGGTCGACGGCGGGAGCTCGACGATTTGGTTATTTTGCTGACGGATGGCTCGGCTGGACCCGGTTGCCTTCCCTGGCATCCAAGAGCGTCGGAGAAGGAATTCAAGGCTTCTCCCATTGCGCTCATCCCCCTTCCAAGCTGGGAAGGCCTGGGTCCTGATCCTGGGCGGTTCGGAAGAAAGTGATCCAGTCGTTTGGCCATGGTCTTCCCGGCGTCGGACTTACGCCACGATATTGACAAGCTTGTTTTTGACACAGACGACTTTCCGGGCCGGTTGGCCGCCGAGTTGAGCCTGGATCTTCGGCAGGGCGAGGGCCCGAGCCTCCATTTCCTTTTCCGGGAGATCCATCTCCGCCTCGAATTTGTCCCTGAGCTTTCCGTTGACTTGGACGACGATGGTCGCCGTTTCCTCGCGGGCCAGCTCCTCGTCGTAGACCGGCCAGCCCGAATGCATCAGGAGGCCCTGATGGCCCGTCCTTTCCCAGAGCTCCTCAGCCAGATGAGGTGCGAAAGGCGAAAGTGCCATGACGAGGGCCTCGAGCGCCTGAGCGAGGACCGCGCGGCCCGACTCGGTCTCGCGAAGCCCGTCCTTCTCTTTGCGGATGAGATTATGGAACTCCATGATGGAACTGATGGCGGTATTGAGGTGGAACCGGACTTCGATGTCCTCGCCGACTTTCCGGATCGTCTGGTGCATTTTCTTGAGCAGGCGCGCGCCGGCCTCCCCCGCTTCATGCCGGCCGACGGCTTGAATCGGTCGTGTCCCAGCGGGGAAAAGGTCGAGGTTCTCGTTGATCAAACTCCAGATCCGGACGAGAAACCTGTAGCACCCTTCGAGCCCTTCCTCGGCCCAGGCGAATTCCTTGTCGGGCGGCGATGCGAACAGGATGAAGACGCGGAGCGCGTCGGCGCCGTACTCGCTGAGGATATCGTCGGGGTCGACGATGTTGCCCTTCGACTTGGACATGGCCGAGCCGTCCTTGGTGACCATGCCCTGGGCCAGGTAATGCGGGAAGGGCTCGCCAAGATCGGTCAGCCCGAAATCCCTCAGCACCTTGGTGAAGAACCGCGAGTAGATGAGGTGAAGGATCGCGTGCTCGACGCCCCCGATGTAGAGGTCCACGGGCAGCCAATAGTCCGCCGCTCCGCGCCGGAAGGGCAGTTTCTCTTCCTTCGGCGAACAGTACCGGAAGAAATACCAGGACGAGTCGACAAACGTATCCATGGTGTCGGTCTCCCGCCGGGCCGGTCCGCCGCACTTCGGACATGTCGTGTGGACAAAGGTCTCCAGGCGCTCGAGGGGCGATCCCTCGGCGCCGGTGATCTGCACGTCATAGGGGATCTTGACGGGAAGATCTTCATAGGGAACGCCCACTGTTCCGCACTTCTCGCAGTAGATAATGGGGATCGGCGTGCCCCAGTAGCGCTGGCGCGAAATGCCCCAATCCCGCAGCCTGTAGATGACGCTGCGGCGGCCGAAACCCTTTTGCTCGGCGGCGAGCCCCATTTTTTCCGTCGCCGCCTCCGTGGCGAGACCCGAAAATGGGCCGGAGTTCACGAGAATGCCGTGTTCTTCGAAGACCTCAGCCGGCTCGGCGTCGTGGGGCTGCTTCTCGTCGCCCGCAGGAACGATGACGGTGCGGATACGGAGGCCATACTGTTTCGCGAATTCGAAATCGCGGGCGTCGTGGGCGGGAACGGCCATGATCGCGCCCGTACCGTAGTCCATGAGCACGTAGTTCGCGAGCCAAACGGGAACCATCTCTCCGGTGAACGGATTCAGGGCTTTCTTCCCCGTGTCGACGCCCTCCTTCTCCGTTTCGCCGATCTCCCGTTTCATCCGCATGCCGTGCACGGTCTTATCGACCCAGGCCTTGAGCTCGGCCTGGCGCGGCCCGGCGATGAGGTCGGGCACAATCGGGTGCTCGGGCGACACGACGAGGAACGTGGCGCCGTAGATCGTGTCGAGGCGCGTCGTGAAGACTTCGATCGATTTCGTCGTTCCGGCCAGCGTAAATTGGACGCTGGCGCCGAGGCTTCGTCCGATCCAATTCTTCTGCATCTGGAGGACATGCTCGGGCCACTTTTTGAGGAACTCGTGTCCGGAGAGAAGCTCATCGGCATAATCCGTGATCTTCAGGAACCACTGCTCCATCTTCTTCTGGGTGACGAGGTGATCGCAGCGCCAGCATCCGCCGCCGACGACCTGCTCGTTAGCCAAAACGGTTCCGCAGTCCGGGCACCAGTTGACCCAGCTCTCTTTGCGGAAGGCCAGCCCCTTTTCGAACATCTTGAGGAAGATCCACTGGTTCCATTTGTAGTAGTCGGGCAGGCAGGTATTGACCTCGCGGTCCCAGTCGTAGCTGAAGCCCATCTTCTTGAGCTGGGCGCGCATGTGATCGATGTTGCCGAGCGTCCAGTCGCGGGGATGCGTGCCGTGCTTGATGGCCGCGTTCTCGGCCGGCATGCCCAAAGCGTCCCAGCCGATCGGATGCAGGACATTCAGGCCTTTCATCGTCTTGAACCGGGCGATGACGTCGCCGATCGAGTAGTTCCGGACATGGCCCATGTGGATGCGGCCGGACGGGTACGGATACATTTCAAGGCAATAGAACTTCTTGCGGGCAGGGTCCTCGGTCACGTGGAAGGCCCGGCGGTCATCCCAGACCTGCTGCCATTTGGCCTCGATGTGCTTGAAGTCGTACGTATCCTTCATCGCTCGAACGTCCTCGGAGATTTGGGGTTTCTCGGCCTTTAGGGGGTCGCGAAAAAGCATTCCCATATTAGATTTGTGCCCCTGAAAAGTCAACCCTCGAGTCCCCGGCATGAAGAAGGGGTCAAACCTACACTTTCCAGTTTTCCGTCCATTTGCCTCAGAATGGTCAGGGCCATCGAAAAACGCAGAAGAGTGCCGTGGGGGACCGAGGCTGCTCGCTAAAAAAGCTGGAAAGTGTAGGTTTGACCCCCTCTTGTTAAGACCGCCGCCGTTCCGGTCCGGTCCGCTTTGAGGTATACTCGAAACCGCAATGGCCATTCTTGAAATCAAGGGCCTCAGCGCCGGATATGAGAACGGTTTTGTCGTCCACGATCTTTCGCTGAGCCTCGAGGCGGGAGAAATTGTCGCCGTGCTCGGCCGGAACGGATCGGGCAAGAGCACATTCATCAAGGCCGTCCAGAACCTCCTCGCCAACGTCAGCGGCCGGGTGACACTCGGGACCGATAGCGTCTTCACGCTCGCCCGGAGGGAGATCGCCAAGAGAATCGCCTACGTTCCTCAGCTCGCCGAACCGGTCTTTGACTTTACCGCCGGCGAGATTGTCCGCATGGGACGCTACGCCCGCCAGACGCGGCTGGGCTCCTTTTCCGATCCGGACGACGCCGCCGTCGACGCGGCCATGGCGATGACCGAAACAGGCGGGCTGGCTGATAAGCAGATGGCCCACCTGAGCGGGGGCGAACGCCAGCGGGTCTTCATCGCCCGCGCCCTGGCTCAGGACACGCCGGTTCTTCTGCTTGATGAGCCCAGCCTTCATCTCGACATCAACTATCAGATCGAGATCTACGGCATCCTCGCGAGCCTGAGGCGCGAAAAGGGAAAGACGATCTTAGTGGCCGAGCACAACATCAACCTGGCCGCGGCCCACGCCGGGCGGTTGATTTTTCTCAAGGACGGTGCGATCTCAGCCGAGGGTACGCCGGCCGAGACTATTACGGCTGACACGATCCGCGATATTTTCGGGGCGGAGGTCGACGTCCGGCTGAACAGCAGGACGGGCCTGCCCGAAATATCCCTTGTTCCCGAAGAGGTCGGTCGATGACCGCCGCCGCTGCTGGCAGGACGTTGCGCCGGAGGAGTATAGCTCGCTTCACCGCAGCAACGCCGTTCCAGCTGTTTGTCTCATTTCTGCTCTTGATCGCCGCGACCGCATCCTTGCCCACCGGGGCACTGCCGGTTGACCACTGGAAAGCCACGTCGTTTGCCTGCGCTGCGCCGCCGGAGTTCTCGCCCGCGCTAGCCCAGCACTCGGTCTCCGTTCCGCGGACGATTCCCGACGACCTCGGCCGGCCCTTCACTCTTCCCGGCGCAACGCCGGAGCGGATAGTGTCCATGGCGCCCAATATCACCGAGATTCTTTTCGCTCTCGGGCTCGGCGGCCGGATCGTCGGCGTCACGCGATTCTGCGACTATCCGCCCGAGGCTCTGGCCATCCGCAGGATCGGCGGCCTTGTGGATCCCAACATCGAGATCATCGAATCTCTCCGCCCGGAGCTCGTCCTAGCCTTCCGCGGAAACCCGCTCCGCGTCCTGAACAGGCTCGGGGACCTCAAGCTGCCCGTGTTCATCCTGGACATCGGCGGCGGCATGGACACCGTCCTGTCGCTTATTACGAAGATCGGCCGTGTGACGCGGAGAGAAAAGGAAGCCGCCGACCTCAACGGCAGGCTTCGGGCCAGACTTTCGGCCCTCGAGGAAAGGTTGACGGGAATCTCCGACAGGCCGCGCGTTTTTATTCTCCTGTACAGCCAGGGCCTCTGGACAGCCGGCGGGCAGGGTTACATCACCGACCTTGTCGCGAAGGCCGGGGCCCTGAACATCGCGGCGGGGGTCGCGAAGAAATGGGTTCTCTACAGCCGCGAGCGGATTATCCATGACAATCCGGACGCGGTGTTCGTCATGGCGAAATCGATGGAGGCTTTCGCCGAGGCGCGGGCATGGCTGAGCGGCGAGGCCCGTCTCGAAAGCATCGCCGCGGTCAAGTCGGGCCGGGTTTATCACCTTGATGAGAATGCGGCCAGCCGGTTCGGCCCCCGGCTCGTCGACGTCGCGGAAGAAATGGCCCGCGACCTCCACCCGGAACGCTTCGGGGGGACGCAGTGAACGCGACCGCCGGGCGGCGCTTGCTGCTGGCCGTTCTTATCCTGCTCGCGGCCGCAGGCTTTCTCATCTCGCTGTTGACAGGACCGGTCAAGACCTCGGCCGGCGACTTGTGGAGCCTCATCATGGGGCGGAACCCGACCCAAGCCGTGATCTTCATCGACCTGCGGCTCTCCCGGGCGATCTTGGCATTCTTCGTCGGGGCGAGCCTGGCTCTGTCCGGAGCGATCCTACAGGGCTATTTTCAGAACCCCATGGCCGATCCGTTTGTCGTCGGGGTATCCTCGGGTGCGTCGTTGGGCGCGGTGCTATCCATGGCCCTCGGTCTCAACGTCGCCGTTCTTGGTTTCACAGGGCAGGCGCTCATGGCGTTCGCGTCAGGCCTGGGCATCGTTTCGATCGTCTATCTCCTTTCCCTGCGCAAGGGCCTTTTCAAGATCGAAACCCTTCTCCTGACCGGGATCGCCGCAGGAGCACTGGCTTCGGCGATGACCTCCTTCCTGCTCTTCATGAGGTCCGACTCCTTCGACCAGGCCGTGTTCTGGCTTCTCGGCAGTTTTCAGCTCGCCGGCTGGAAGCAGGTGGAGACGGTCGCGCCCTATTTCGTTATCGGACTGTTGATCGCTGTCTGGCTGGCCAAAGATATGAACCTGCTTGTGCTCGGAGATGAAACAGCCCAGGCCTTGGGCTGTCCGGTCCGCCGGGTGCGCAAAGTCTTCCTCGCCCTCGCCTCCCTGCTGGCGGCCCTCGCCGTATCCGTGAGCGGAATCATCGGCTTTGTCGGCCTGGTCGTCCCGCATTGGATCCGGATTCTTATCGGACCCGACCACAGGCGGCTGTTTCCGTATGCGTCGCTCGCGGGCGGGACGTTCCTTCTCTACTGTGATCTCCTGGCACGAACCCTCCTTCCGTCGGAACTTCCGATTGGAGTCATCACTGCCGCCGTCGGCGCCCCATTCTTCCTCTACTTGCTGCATCAAAAGCGCTAAGAGAAGAAGGGGTCAAACCTACACTTTCCAGAAAACTGTAAAAGAAGAGGCCAGGTCTACTTTTCGCCACATCTTCAGCTTCACATCGGATACTTCCCAGAATTGCGGCTCCGAGCCACTCCGCCGTAATTCTGCCGGTCGCTCCAAAGAATCCGCTCCCTGCCGTAGACCTGGCCCTTTCTTGTGTCCGTCTCGCGCTGACGGCTCTCGATCGATAATGGTAGAATAGTCTCAGCCATGAATTTCTTTTTCGTTCACGACGTCCGGCGCCGGCATCGTTTTTTCTCGTCGGACCCTCTGGATCTCCCTCAGGTCAAGATGTCGAAGCCCCGTGCGGTCTGGAATATGGCCAAAACAAAGGTCATCCGTCTCCTTCCCCGCATACTCCGCCAGGAGCAGGCATTCGAGCGGGGCGGCCGGGACGCCGCGGAGACGATCCGGATTCTCCACTCCGGCCGGATGGACGAAAAGAAAATGAGGAAACACTTTCACGTCTTCCTCCGGCGGCAACGCTCCCGGCATGTCGCCGTTCTGGTCGGCGAGGCCCTTCTCATCCCCATCAGCATTCTGGCCGCCTTCCTGCCCGGTCCCAATGTTTTTTTCTACTTCCTGGCCGTTTTGATGATCATCCAATGGGAAGCCTTGCGCGGGATGGCCCGCCTGGTGCACAAGGAGCATGAATTCGAGTCCTCTCCGCTCCTGTCGGAATGGGAGGCGGCCGTCGCTTCCGGAGACGAGACGCTCTACCCTGGAATCCTGGACAGGATCGAACAGGCCTTTGGGCTCAAAGACATACGCAGGATCCTCTGGAAATAGCCGAAAATTGACATTTTCCGGCTTTTGCCTTATGTATTAGATACCATGCCGCTAACCTTGAGCCAGGTTCTTTCTCTCATTTTGACCGTTGCCGCCGTCGTGGCTGTCATATTCCTGGTCATGTTCCTGAACCAGCTCCGCCGGACAGCGCGGGAAGCCGAGAAGTCCCTCGCCAAGGCCCAGGAGGTCATGGACGAGCTCAAGACGATCGAAGTCAAGCTCAATAAGGGCTTGGACGACGCCGGCCAGGTCCTGCAGATATCGAGAAAAGCGGTGACCGGGGTTTCGAATTTCGCTTCGCTCGTTTCCTTCAAGTTCGCCCGTCCGGCGGTGAGATTCTTGCCTTTCCTTATTCCGCTCGTCCGTCTGGCCTTGAATCAAATCAAAAAAAAAAGGAGAAATGAGAATGGGTGACAACAAAGACAGCCATTTCTGGGATTCCCTCCTGACATTCATGGCCGGTGCGGCTGCGGGATTCGTCCTGGGCATCCTGTTCGCGCCCGCGAGCGGCAAGGAAACACGGAAGAAGATCAAAGATCAGGCCATCAAGACCGGCGAGGCGGCCAAAGAGAGCTACGACAAAATCGCCAAAGAAGCCGAAAAGAGCATCCGGGTCGTCAAGGAAAAAACGAGCGAAGGCCTGGATGCCATCAAGGATTTCATCGAGAAAAAGAAAGAAGAATATATGAATAAGCCGGAAGGCTATACGGAGGAACCGGGAGAGGGGCAGTAGTCTTTTTTTTCTTGCCGAAGAGGGGTTGAATTCCGAGGCCGGCCTGTTCGGTCGGGACCGAAGAGATTTAGTCCCCGCCCTCCGACGAAAACGATGCTACGACACGGTGCGGGAGGTCGTCCAATAATGGTCAATGATGCTCGGGTGAAGATTCCGAGCTTCGTCCGCTTTAGCGCCGCTTTCATCCTGCCGGTGTTTTTTTTCGTGCTCGGGCAGGGCGCGCTCCGTGCCGTGGACGTCAAGACGTCGCAGCGGATCGACGAGGCCATCGAAAAAAGCAAGGCGGAGATCGTCAAGTTCCGCCGGTTCATCCACATGAATCCGGAACTCGGCAACCGAGAGTTCGAAACCGCGAAACTCATTAAGGGCAAGCTCGAATCCCTCGGGCTTGAAGTCCGAAGCGGGGTGGCCAAGACGGGCGTCGTGGGGGTGTTGCGAGGGGCCCAGCCGGGTGCAGGCGTCGCCCTCAGGGCCGATATGGATGCCCTGCCCATCCAGGAGATGACGGGCCTCGCCTTCCAGTCGCTCAACGCCGGCGTGATGCACGCCTGCGGACATGACGTCCACAGTGCGATCGCCCTCGGCACGGCGCAGGTCCTCAGCTCGCTCAAGGAGAAGATCAAAGGGACGGTCACGTTCATCTTCCAGCCGGCCGAGGAAGGTCCTCCCGCGGATGAAGAGGGCGGCGCCGAGCTCATGGTCAGGGAGGGGGTCCTCGACAATCCTCCGGTCGCCGCGATTTTCGGCCTTCACGTCTGGCCCGAAAGTTTGGGACAAGTTTTCTTCTCCCCGGGTTTCATAACGGCCAGCGCCGATTCTTTCGAGGTCACGATCAAGGGCAAGAGCGCCCACGGCGCCCGGCCCCAGGAAGGCATTGATGCCATCGTTATCGCGGCCGAGATTATCCAAGCCCTCCAGACGATCGTCAGCCGCGCCGTCGACCCGACCGATCCCGCGGTCGTGACGATCGGCACGATCAACGGCGGGACGCGGGCCAACATCATCGCCGACAAGGTCACCCTCGAAGGGACTGTCCGCACTTTGAGCGAGGCCAACCGCAGGAAAATCCCGCCGCTCATGGAAGCGATTATCAAAAATATCGCGGAAACTTACGGCGCGACCTACCAGTTTGACTACAAACCCACCTTCCCGCCCGTCTATAATAATCCGGAGCTCGCCGCGGCCATGACGCCCACCCTGGTGAGGCTCCTGGGCAAGGACAAAGTTCTCGAATGGAAGCCCCAGATGATCGCGGAGGACTTCTCGTACTTTGCCCAGAAAACCCCCGGCTTCTACCTCTTCCTGGGGGTCAAGAGTCCGTCTCAGGCGATCGCGGCCCCGCTGCACAGCCCCAACTTCAACCCGGACGAACGGGCCATCCCGCTGGGGATCAAGGTCCTTTGCCATCTGCTGCTCGACGCCCTGGAAACTCAGAACGCCCTGGTGGCGGGCACCCCGAAGAACTAAGAGCAAGTCCCTACCCTTTCGCATTCCTGACTGCAGCCCTTTGCTGCGGCATTCTGGCGGCGGACGCATTCCGGACTTCGGCGGCGATGGGCTTCGCATCTCTCTTTTTGTTTCTCGGCGCCGGCTGGGGCTTGTTCGGACTCCGGCGGTACAAGGCATCCCTTGTTTTCGTACTGCTGGCTGTAGCCGCCGCCGGTGCCGCCCGCACGTCGGTGGCCGAGAGGTCCTATCGAACCAATGCCCTTCATAACTATGAGGCGCCGGAATACATCGACGTAACCGGCGTTCTGACTGCCTCGCCCGGCCGGGAACCCGACAAGGATGTCCTGCTCGTCCGCGTTGTTTCGCTTCGGGACAGAGGCAAAGAGAACAGGGCGCCCGGAATCCTCCGCCTGGCC
Organism: Candidatus Aminicenantota bacterium; assembly: GCA_963727095.1. Lineage (GTDB taxonomy): Bacteria > Acidobacteriota > Aminicenantia > Aminicenantales > Saccharicenantaceae > CAVSEQ01. The sequence continues at coordinate 440,670 of CAVSEQ010000005.1, forward strand.
GTGCCGTTCTCGGCCGATGGCCGGGGCAGGCTTAGACTGCGTGCGGGCGACGCAATCCGGGCCTCGGTCCGTTTCTCATCCGGACAGGGATTCAGGAACTTCGGCGGCTTCTCGTACGAGCGGCATCTCAGGAATCAGGGAATCCACCGCCGGGCCTCGACGAAATCCAGCCTGCTCGTCTCACGGCTCGAGGGCGGGAGCCGAGGCTGGGGAAGGAGATTCGCCGGCTTTATGTCGCGCATCCGGTGCGGCCTGCAGGAAGTGCTGGAGGCCCGGTTCCCGGGAACGGCGGGAGGGGACATTTCGTCCGAGGGCGCTGTGCTCGAAGCTCTCCTGCTCGGCGAAGACGGAAGGATGGACCAGCCGACAGTCCTCTCCTTGCAGCAGACCGGCCTCTATCACCTTTTTGCCATCTCAGGGGGCCATATCGCGATCATCTCAGTTCTCCTTTTCTCGCTGCTGCGAATGGCCAGGGTTCCGCAGCGCGCGTCGCAGCTCGTCCTCATCGTTTTCCTGGTGTTTTACACCTTCCTGGTGGAAGGCAGTCCCTCGGTCCTCAGGGCGGTCGTGATGGCCCTGGCCCTTCTGGTCGGGCGGCTGCTTTGGAAGGACGTCAGCATCCTGAATACGATTTCGTTCAGCGCTTTTGTTCTTCTTCTTGCCAACCCTTTCAGCTTGTTCGACGCCGGCTTCCAGCTCACCTATGCCGCGACGCTGGCCATCATCCTGTTCTGTCCGCCGCTGGTCAAACGCCTGCCCCGCCTCCCCTTCGGCCTGAGCGAGATGACGGCGATGTCCGCGGCAGCCATCCTCGGCGTCATGCCCATCATCGCGGGTAACTTCAATCGAGTCACGTTCGCTTCGTTTCTTTTGAACTACGCGGCGATTCCGCTGGTCGGAGTGATCATGGGGGCCGGATACTTCTTTCTCCCGGTCGCCGCGATGTGGCCGATGGCGGGGTCAAGGTTGGCCGTTCCGCTAAAACTTCTCGTGGGTGTTTTTGCGAAACTGTCTCACCTGCTGGACGGGGCTTCCGTCCTGTCGTACCGCGTACCGACGCCGCACCGATGGACGGTCATCGGCTATTACCTCTTTCTGGCGTTGGTCATCGTGCGGCCCCGCTTCAAGGGACAACGGCTGGGTGCGGGGCTCGGCCTCATGGTGTTCATGGGCATCCTCGTAACTTATCCCTTCCCGTCGACTTCGGCGAACCTGAAGGTCACCATGTTGGATGTCGGCCAGGGCGACGCGCTCCTGGTCGAGTTTGCCGGGAGGGCAAAAATGCTGGTCGATGGGGGCGGTCTGACGGGGAGCCCGTTCGATTTGGGCGAGCGTGTCGTGTCGCCGGCCCTATGGGCCAAAGGGATCAAGCGTATCGACGTCCTCGTCCTGACCCACCCCCACCCCGACCACCTGAACGGCCTGGTGGCTGTGGCGAGAAACTTCAAGATCGGCGAGTTCTGGGAGGGCTCGCCGCCGCAAGACGATCAAAGCGGAACCTACAAGGCACTTTGCGCGGCACTGCCGCGGGGCACGGCGAGGAAACGGATGTCGGACGGCTTCCGATATACGGCGGGGCAGGCATCGGTATCCGCTGTCCATCCGTCGGGAACCGCGGGACCCGTGTCCGATCTGGCGGCCAACGACGGATCCGTGGTCCTGAGGGTTGAGATGGGCGAGACGGCGTTCCTGCTGACCGGTGACATCGGAGCGGCGGCCGAGTCGGAAATCCTCGCAAGTGGAAGAACGATCAAGAGTGCGGTTCTCAAAGTGGCGCACCACGGAAGCGGCACGTCGAGTTCAGAGGCTTTTCTTGACCGCGTCGGGCCTTCGATCGCGCTCATCTCCGTCGGTGAGGGCAACCGCTACGGCTTTCCAACGGCATCAGTCCTTGAAAGGTGCGGGCAGGTCGGCAGCCGGGTTTTCCGGACCGATCTCGACGGGGCCATCGAAGTCAGCTGGGACGGACGGAATCTCCTCGTCCGCACCGCCGTCGGGAACGAGAAAGCCGGGGGGCGCGCAGCCACGTCCCCCCGGCCGGGAGCGGCGCGATAGTCTCCCCAAAACCCTATGTTCGGCTGATCTCCCTGAAACAAAGTTCTTAACGCTAATAGCTGGTCCGAGACGCGGCTTCTCGTCGTGTATCTTATTGATTATCTTGCTGTTTATTTGGGCAGGGGCGGGAACCCTGGTCCGGCCGGAAATTCCAATCGGGATTGACACATCCGACTAAATTGATGGATAATTTAGCAAGGGAAGTGTTTATGAGCATAAAAAGAGTGCTGGCTTTCGGATTTCTCTCTCTATTCCTCGCGAGTTTTCTTTGTGCCCAGAGCTTGGCGGAGCTCGCCCAAAAGGAAAAGGAGCGGCGCGCCGCACTTAAAGGCAAGACGGCTCAGGTGGTTACAAACTCCGACCTGGCCAAGATGAACAAGAAGCTTGCCGTCGATACGACCGTGCATCGAGGAGCCGCCATTGATACGCCGCAAAGTCCCGCTTCCACTACGCCGGCGGACGCCAAGAAGCCGGCGGCGGCCGAACCTGCAGCCGGCGCCCAGCCCGCTGCGCCCGCACCGCAAAATCCGCCGCCTGACCAGGCGACCTTGGCGGAAAAAGAATACAGGAAACGGATGACCGAACTCACGGATAAAGCCAGCAAAGCCCAGGAAATGATCGACCTCCTGGGATTGAAGATGAACACACTCTGGCAGCAATTTTATAATACAAGCGACGTGAAATCGCGGGAATACGTCCAGTTCCAGATCAGTGAGACATACGACAAGCTGACCAAGGCCGAAACCGATGCGGCCAAAGCCAAGAAAGAGCTGGACGATTTCATGGCGACCACGAAAAAGGAAGGGACTCCAACGATCTGGATCAAGTAGACGCAGTGCCGTCGAACGCCCAAGAACCAAAGAAGGGGTTAAACCTACGGCAGGGAGCGAGTCCAATAAGCGACCAGCACTAGTGAGGCTGGAGAGCTCGTAGCCTCACGAGTGGGAAATATCTTAGTCAAAGTCGGGGAATCGCTTAAGATATGTCCCAAAAGCTCCGCCTCGAGTCACTCGGCGTTGCTTTTGTTGGTCGCTCAAGAGGTTTCGCTCCCTGCCGTAGACCTGGCCCCTTCTTTAACGGAAATACAACAGCGAGATCCGGACGCCCAACTCACGCCTATCCTTCGAGCCGGGGATCACTTTGGCCGGCACAAAGGTCTTGTCCACGCTGATGCTCAGGCTGAAATCCTTCCGCGTGCCGAGCCATTGCGCCCTCACGGGGTAGCTCTTCTCGAAATCCCGCCCTTCCGGAACGAATTCATCGAGGACGCTATCCTCGATCTTGATGATGATCTTCTGCCCGGATATTGCTTCCTTCTCGACGCTGCCGCGGATGACGAGCAGACCGCCGCGGCCCGGGTTGTCGATGGCGCACGTCGCTTCTCGTGAGGTCCACCGCCAGTTTTCCGGAGGCGTTCCCGGACCGGTTTCAGGCTCAAACCAGCCGTTCATGTACACGATCGCCGGGAAGGCCGGCGCGGGGGCGATTCTCAAGCGGCGTGTGATAAGGTCGATCCGCGTGGCCGTTGTTTCCTGCGACTCGGAGCGAAGGCCGGCCGTCAGCACGACCGTTTCGTAGCCCCTAAAACTAGGGCTGAACTCATCGATGAATGACGGGATATAGATGCGCCGGGCAAAGGTGTACTCCTTGCCGGGCAGCCAACCGGTCGTCGGAACGGTCGGCACGAACGAGTCCGCTACGACGAGGCGTTCCTGCCCCCGCAATTCCGCGAAAACCTGAAGAGGTTCATCGAGTTTGTCGAAGGCGGCACTCGTTTTGAAGCGGAAGGTTACGTCGGTGAAGAGGTTGTCCGTCAAGGCCCTGGCCGAAAACGCGACCGAAAGCTGCAGCCCTTTGACGGCCGAATGGCGGCGGCACGGCGAGAACAGGAACGCGATGAGCGCCAGTAGAAACGCCAGCACCGGCCATCTTTTCATGGGGGAGAAACGCACTCCTTATAGACCGATCCTTGGAAAAGTATTATTATAAGCGCTTTCCGGGAGAGAGGCAAACGGGTTGAAAATTCGTTCGGGATGCACTAGACTAGGGCTACTCTAGGCCATGATTTCAAAAACAAGACCCGAAACCCACCCCGACGACACGGTCCGCGCCGCCAAGCGCACTCCCACGCAGCTCCGGCCGGTGAAGATCACGGTGGACTATGCCGATTTCGCCGACGGCTCGGCCTTCATCGAAATGGGACGCACCCGCGTCCTGGCCACGGCCACGATCGACGAGAAGGTCCCGCAGTTTCTGAAGGGCTCGGGCTCCGGCTGGGTGACGGCCGAATACGCCATGCTTCCCCGCGCGACCGAGCAGCGGACCCCCCGGGAGCGGACCCTGGGCCGGGTCTCCGGCCGCACGATGGAGATCCAGCGGCTCGTTGGACGGGCGCTGCGGGCGGTGACGGACCTCAAGGCTTTGGGAGAACGCCAGATCATCATCGACTGCGATGTCCTTCAGGCGGACGGAGGCACCAGGGTCGCCTCGGTCACGGCCGGCTGCGTGGCCCTGGGACTGGCGCTTAAAAAAATGATCGACGACCGGCTCCTCGACCACATGCCGCTCCTCCATCTTGTGGCGGGCGTGAGCGTGGGAATCGTGAGCGGCCGGACCCTTCTCGACCTGGATTACAGCGAAGACTCCGTCGCCGACCTCGACATGAACGTCATCGAAACGGACCGGGGCGAGCTGGTCGAGGTCCAGGCCGGGGCCGAGAAGAACCCGTTCTCGAGGAAAGACCTGCTCGGCCTCCTCAAGCTGGCCGACCGGGGCATCTCCCGGATCATCCAGATTCAGAAGGACGCGCTCAAGAAAAAGAGCATCCTGTTCATGGCCTACGGCTATCGGGAGAAATAAGTAAGGAGGCTGTCATGAATCCCTCGTCCTGGCTTATCATCGCCGGCGCTGTCGTCGCCTTCATTATCATCCTCATTGTCATTGTGGCTGTCCAATATCGCAAAGTCGGCCCGAACGAGGCGTTGATCATTGCCGGCGGCCGAAAACGCACCGTCACCATGCCCGACGGCACGAAGCGCCGCTTCGGCTACCGCTACCGCCTCGGCGGCGGCACCTTCGTTTTGCCGGCGCTCGAGAAAGTCTATGTCCTTCCCATGGACGTTATCGCCCTCAACATCCGCACGCCCGAGGTCTTGACCAGCGGCGGCGTTCCGATCATGGCCGACGCCTCCGCTCAGGTCAAGGTCAATTCGTCCGAGGAGGCCATCCATCTCGCGGCCGAGCAGTTCCTCGGCGTGGGCCGCGACGGCATCCGCGAGGTGGCCGTCAACGTGCTCGAAGGCAAGGTCCGTGAAGTGATCGGGACCATGACGGTCGAGGAGATCTATCGAGGCCGCCAGGAGTTCGCGAACAGGGTCGTCGCCGCCCTCCGTGAGGATTTCGGCCGGATGGGACTGGTCGTTCTCTCCTTCGCCCTCAAAGACATCTCCGACACCCAAGGTTATATCGACGCCCTCTCCAAGCCTCAGATCGCCGCGGCCAAACGCGACGCCGCCATCGCCCAAGCCGAAACCGAGAAGGAATCGACTATTAAAACCTCCCAGGCGCGCAAGGAGGCCGAGGTCGCCCGCCTGCAGTCGGAAGCCCTGATCGCCAAGGCCCAGTGGGAGAACGAGGCTAAAAAAGCCGAATCCCAGGTGGCCGTCAATACGAAGAAGGCCCAGGCTGATTTCTCCTACGAGCTCGAACGCAATCGCCTGAACCAGGAAATCAAGAAGCAGGAAGCCAAGGTCCGCCAGGTCGAGAAGGAAGAGGCCATCAAGACGGAGGAGCTCGAGATCTCCCGCAAGGAGAAGGAGCTCGAATCGACCGTCCTCAAACCGGCCGACGCCCGGAAGTATCAGATAAAATCCGAGGCCGAAGCCGAGGAATTCCGGATCGCCGCCGAGGCCAACGGTAAAGCCGCCGCTATGAAAGCCGAAGGCCTGGCCGAGGCCGAGCAGATCAAGGCCAAGGGCACGGCCGAAGCCGAATCCATGATGAAAAAGGCCCAGGCCTGGGAGAAGTACACTCAGGCCGCCGTGTTGGACACTTACATCAAGGTCCTGCCCGAGCTGGCGAGAGCGGTTTCGGAACCGCTTTCCAAGGTGGACAAGATCGTCATTGTCGGCGGCGACAAGGAACTCGGCACGACCAAGGTCACGGCCCAGGTGGCCCAGGTCCTGGCCCAGCTGCCCGAGGTCGTGAAATCTCTCACCGGCGCCGACATAACACAGTTCCTGAAAAACAAACTCTCACCCGAGTCCGGGAAGGGCGGCACCGAGAAGAAGTGATGTCCCGCCCGCCTCTCCAGCGAGCGAATCAGGCAGGTGAATCATGATCTCCGAAAAGGTCCAGCGCATCGGCACATCGCCCACCCTCAGGATCTCGGCCAAGGCCAAGGCCATGAAGGCCGAGGGCATCGACGTCATCGATCTGAGCGTCGGGGAACCGGATTTCCCCACGCCTGAAAACATCAAGGACGCGGGCATCAAAGCCATCCGCGAGAACTTCACCAAGTACACGGAGACCGACGGCATCCCGGCTCTTCGCAAAGTTATCGCCAAGCGCCTCAAAGAGGATTGCGGCGTCGAGTACGCCCCCAAGGACATCATCGTCTCGGCCGGGGCCAAAAGCTCGCTGTTCCATCTCATCCAGGCCCTGGTCAACGAGGACGAGGAAGTGATCATTCCCTCGCCCTTCTGGGTCACGTACCCCGAGTGCGTCGCCTTGGCGAAAGGGAAGTCCGTGATCATCCCGACGCACGAGGAGGACGGCTTCCTGATGACGCCCGACCAGCTCAAGGCCGCCATCTCGCCCGCGACCAAGGCCGTCATCCTGAACAATCCCTGCAACCCGAGCGGCGCGGCCTACGACAAGGACAGGCTCATGGCGCTTGCCGAGGTCATCAAGGGCGAGGACATCTACGTCATCGCCGATGAGATCTACGCCAGCCTCGTCTACGACAACTTCAAGTTCACAAGCTTCGCCGCTCTCGGCGAGGAGATCAAAAAGAAGACGATCATCATCAACGGCGTGTCGAAGACGTACAGCATGACCGGCTGGCGGATCGGCTATGCGGCCGGCCCGTCCGACGTCATCAGCGGCATGTCGAAGATCCAAAGCCACACGACGTCGAACGCCTGCTCCATCTCCCAGAAGGCCAGCCTCGAGGCCTACGGCGGACCGCAGCACGATGTCCAGAAGATGGTCTCCGAATTCGAGCGCCGCCGCAATTATTGCCTGATGCGCCTGGCGACGATCCCGGGCTTATCGTGTTTCAAGCCCAAGGGCGCGTTTTATCTATTTCCCAACGTACGCTCGTTCTATGAGAAGGAGTCGAACGGCGCGCGGATCCGCAACTCCTACGGTATGGCCTACTACCTCCTCAAGGAAGCGGGCGTGGCCATCGTGCCGGGCGATTCGTTCGGAATGGACGATCATATCCGCTTAAGCTATGCCACGTCCATGGCGAACCTCGAGAAGAGCATGGACCGCATGGTCGAAGCGCTGGCCCGGTTGAAACCCGCCAAGAAGGCGAAGCGGGCGGCGCTCCAAAATACCGTCACCCGGATCAGGAAGAGCGTCCCGGTCGAGCCTTCCGTCGACGTCCGGATGCGGGATGCGCTTGTCGCCGAAATGGACAATTATCTCGGCTATGAGGGCGTTTATGAGTGGAACGCCAACATCAACGGCGCCATCGTCCAGCTCCGGACGAATGCCTCACACCTCAACGACTTCTGGACGGAGAACTGGTTCCCGGCCCAGCTCGAAGCCGACTTGGAGCCGCACGGACGCATCTACGCTGTGGACGGAATCGCCGGGAGAGAAGCACGCGCTTTCTATAACTCAGAAACCAAGACCGGCGTTCTCGTCAACACGGATAATTACGGACCGTTGCGGGGCCTCGCGCTCGGGCTGGCGATGGACGTCGCGGAGCGGACGATCGGGGCAGCCTCGGCCGGCGCCGTGCGCGGCATGGCGGCGGATTACGAAGGGAACGGCCTCGTCCTCGTCGGACCGCCGGGGACGAAAAAAACCGAGCTTTTTTTCGAGCTCCTGGGCGACCGCCGCTTTCGAATGCAGGCGAACGATGTCGCGTTTGTGCGCGTGGGCGCAGGGAGGGCGGCGGCGGATTGCGTCGAACGCAAACTCTTTGTGCCCACGACATCCGTTGAGCTCGACAGCCGGCTCGCCCCGCTTTTCGACCGAAGCAAGTGCGAGAATGTCGTCACGCATAAGGACGCCTGCACCGATCTCGAGTGCCAACAGGCGGACGGCTGCCGGCTGGATCAGGGCTCGCTTTATTGTTTTAGGGCCTCCAAGGAGGCGCACGCGATGCTCGACCCGAATTGGCTCGGCGGCCCAGGCGGGTACGCGCGGCGGACGAACCTGAAGTGGATCTTCCTGCTCCGGAACGACGCCACGTCGCCGGCCGTCGTCGAGCTCCGCAAGGACGAAGCCCTGCGCATCCTTGAGACGGGAGAAGCGGCGGGCGCGAAGCAGGCGTTGAGCCCGGGCAAAGCCCAGCCGTTCTACAATCCGCATTGGCTGGGTGGAGGCGCGGAGAATCGCTTCGAGGCTCAGCGAGCCTTCTTCAGCCGGCTGCTCGACGTTACGAGGTGCTATCTGTTCAACAGCGGCGCCGCCGGGGCCGAGAAGATCAAAGAGATCATCGCCAAGTGAGAATCGGGGACACGTACCGTAGGTACGTGTCTCGCACGAGAAACGGGAAAGCGGAGGGATGGCGGGGATACGTACCTCAGGTACGTGTCCTCGGTCTTTCCGGGCTTTCGAGCAGCCGCAATAAATTCGCTTTCGTCATCAGGTCCGCCTCAGCCGGCTCTTCGAGGAACCTGCCGACATCGGACTTGGCGTTTTTCTCATCCATCCGTCGAACGGCGTCCTTCAGAGCCTCCGTCCAGTTCTGCCCGAATATCCCGGATCCGTCCCAGGAGGTCTGTTTCAGAGCATTATTCAGCATTACGAGGTTTGGCTCGACGCGTTCGGTTCGCGTTAAGTACCAAACAAGGTCATACCAGTCGCGCCCTTTCGTGTACGGCCTCGTGAGCAGGGCGTGGATCTTCCCGGCAAAAAGCGATGGGAGGTCGTAGTGAAGGATGTAGAACATGAACACCGCCCGATGGAGGCTCAACTCCTCCACCCCGCCGGCCGGCGGCCGCCTGTCGACCTCGAGCCGGATCGAAAGCTTTTCTTCCCGGCGGTCGCTCAGGCCGAACTCATGAAGCAGACCCGGAAACTTGACCACCACGCTCGCCACGTTTTTGGATTCATCAACGGGGACCTCGACATTGTAAGCGGCGGCCGCGAATTCGTTTTGAAGAACCGAGACCAGCCGTCGAACCGAAAACCCTTTCTCATTCTGCGACAATGAAAAGTCCAGGTCCTCCGAATACCGCCGCAAGCCATGGAGAAACCTCAGCGCGGTTCCGCCGGTAAAGACCAGCTCCCCATAAACCTTCTTCCGATACAGGACATACAGGGCATACTTCTGGAGATACTCGCGCACCCGATTGACATTGTCCTGACGGGCCGCTCCCGGCACGACGAGAGCCTTGATGTAGTCTTTCATTCGAACCTAACAACGCGCGGGCCGCGCCGGTTTCGCCTGCGCCCATTCGGCCAGGCCGGCGGCCACGCCGCGCACGCGTCTGTTGAATTTCCCGGCATAGGCCATAAGTTTCCCCGTGTCGATTCCATCCAAGTTCTGAAGTCTCAATGACTCGAATTCCGCAGGTTCGCCCTTATAGCGACTGTTCAAATGGAAGAAGTCCAAAAGCGCCTTTTCCGGCTCGGCGATAAAGAAATCCTGCTCCAGGTCCTCGCGCACCGCAAATCCCCAAAAGAGGTCCCTCTTGACCGATCTGTATTCGAAGACTCCCAGTGCGTTTCGATAAGTTTGCGTTTTGCGGGTCGTTACCGATGTCAAGACGGTCGCCTTCTCAGGAATGAAGCCGTGAAAAGCCATGGCGTATTCCAGGCTGACATAGGACGGAGCGCGGAGGAAATTCGCGATAAAAAGGACCGACGGCTGCACCCTCATCCATTCCCGGCTCAGGACGTAAATGCCCCTCTTCAAGGGGATGAGGTACTTTTTCTCCACCCAGCCGTGGACTTGGCGCCTCAAGTCGGCGGGATTTGCCGCGTAAAGGCGGAACGTGCTCGCGTCGATCAGCGGGAATTCTCCAAAAGTGTTCAGAAACTCGGAATATTTCATTTCGTTATATTGATAATATTATCAACAAAGAGAAATGAGTTGTCAAGATGTTTTATCTTCCCGGGACGATAATCCGGCCTGCTGTGCATCATTACGAAGCGGGGAGATTTGGAACAATTCTGCAAAAGTGGCACATTTCCGATTATTTGAGCGTGTTGGAGGGCCAGCCGTGCCTCCGGCTCAATCCCTTGCCAAAAGGAGTCGCAGCGTGGGGAATGCGATTCTCACTCCTGAAGCAGCGCTTCGCGCACCTCGTCCATCAGGGCCGGCATGGTTTCGACGGTGTAGCCGGTCACGGGGACCGGATCATGGAAGGTGACCCGGATCGGACCACTCTTGGCGTACCATTGACCCCGAGGCATCAGGTCGGAACGTCCCTTTGATCGTGACCGGCACGATGGGCGCGCCGCTCTCGAGGGCAAGGAAGAATCCACCCCTCCGGAAGGCCTGCAGGTTTCCGTCGCGGCTGCGCGTGCCCTCCGGAAAGACGAGGTATGAATAGCCTCGCGTCTTCATGAGCCTCGCCGCCCGCTCCATGCTCTTTCGGCCGGTCTTGCGCCCCCTTCCTGTCGACGGCTATGAACCCGACATACCGCATGGCCACGCCGAGGACCGGAACGCCGAAAATGACCTTCTTCAGGACGATCCGGACCGGCCAGGGAATGACCGTCGCGACGAGAGGGCCATCCATGAAGCTCAGATGATTCGGCATGAAGATGCAAACCGCGCCCGGGTCGAGCTTCGCGAGCCCTACGACTTCGAGCTTGATGCGCAGGATGACCCGCGAAACGCGCATGGCCCATTTCCCGTAGTCGATGACAGGGTCGCGCACCCCCGCGAGGGCGCAAAAAAGAAGCAGCGGAATGGCCAGGATAAGCAACACTGCATAAAGGATCACAAGGAACGCTGACCGCAGGGGGGCCATGTTGGGCGATTATAGCACAACTGCGGCAACTTTCTTCTAGGCAACCGGCCCCTAAGCCGGTATAATAAGGGACCGAAAAGCATTTAAAATCATGGCCGATTGGACCGCCGCAAGAGCAATCGAGTTTCTCGTCAGCACCCAAAATCCCGACGGCGGCTGGGGTTATGCGGCAAAAAAATCAAGCCAGACGGAGCCGTCGGGCCTTGCGCTCGTGGCGCTGAACGCTGCGGGCAAAACATCAGCTGCCAGCGGCGGACTGGCCTTTCTCCGGAGCTGCCGTCTCGAATCCGGCGGGATCGGCGTCGGCCCGATGGACAAGGCGGGGAACTGGGTTTCCTATGCCGCTCTGCTCGCCTTCCACATTCTCGGCGCCGCCGATGACGAGAAGGGGCTCACCGCCTGGATCCTCGATTACCGGGATTCGGCCTTCCGCCTTTCCAAGGACGAGGCGGCCGAGATCGCCGGCCGCTTCCGCTACGATGTCACAATCCCGGGCTGGCCCTGGATCGCGAACACCGTTTCCTGGGTGGAGCCCACCGCGCTCCTGGCGACGGCGCTTCTCCACGCCGGGATCGACCCGAACGATCGAAGGATCCAACTCGCCGTTCGACTGATCTTCGATCGCGCGATAAAGACAGGCGGCTGGAACTACGGGGTCCCCTTCGACCGGATGGATAATGCCGCATTGCCTCTGCCCTCGGCCATCGCGCTCCTCGCGCTGGGGACGGCGGGATTCGACGAAAGCGAGCCGGCTCTATGGCAGGCTGTCGAGTTCCTTGCGGCGAGGCCGGTTTCGGAGATGAGCACAGTCGCATTGGGCTGGACAGTCCTCGCCTTTAAAAGTGTCAAGGCCGCCCACGAGAAAACGCCGATCCTGGCGGCGGAGTTGCGGCGGCGGCAGATCGGCGACGGAAGCTTCCGGGGCAACATTCTCGAAACCGCCTTGGCCTGCCTGGCTTTGGGCGGTTTCCGATTCACGGCGAAAGGCCGGACTCGACTGCAATGACCGACGAAAAACGGACGCGCCGCGAGTTCTTCGAGATGCTGGGGAAGCTCGCTCTCGTGTCACTTCCGGCGGCGGCATTTCTTGAAGCGTGCCGCAAGCGCGGGCCGAGAGGTCAGCGGCCGCTCCCCAACGTCCTGTATAAGGTGGCCGTGGTGCCCTGTGCTGAATACGGCCTCGATGAACTTCTGCATGCGATCAAGACCGGTTGGGATGCGACGGACCATCCCGATGTCCGCGGGAAAAAGGTCGTCCTGAAGCCGAACGTGATCGAGTTTTCGCCCGACCGGCCGATCAACACGGACGCCCGGTTCGTGGACGCGGTCATCCGCTTCCTGATCGACCAAGGTGCGCGGGAAATTGTCGTAGCGGAGGGGCCGGCCAACGACCGCGAATCGGAAACGCTGTGGAAGAGGTCGGGATTCAAAGCGCTCGCCGACAAGCATCAGGTCGAGCTCGTGGATCTCAATTATGACAACATTGTTCCGGTTAACCACCGAATTTTTCCCGGGCGCCTGCTCCAGGACCTTTTCTTGACGGAGACCCTGACCACGGCGGATGTCGTCATCTCGCTGCCGAAGATGAAAACGCACAAATGGGCCGGCCTGACGCTGAGCCTCAAGAATATGTTCGGAATCGTGCCGGGGGTCAAGTACGGTTGGCCGAAGAATCTTCTCCATTGGAACGGCATTCCGCAGAGCATTTGCGAAGTCAACTCTGCGGTGCAGGTGCATTATTCGATCGTGGACGCGGTCGTCGGGATGGAAGGATACGGGCCGCTGCTCGGAGAGGCCAAGAACGTCGGGCTGCTCGTCATGGGCGACAATTCCGTCGCCGTCGATGGGACGGGCGCCAGGATCATGGGTATCGAGCCGGCGAGGGTCGAATACCTCCAGATGGCTCGGAACATCCGGCTGGGGTCGTATCATCCCCGGAACATCAAGCTGATCGGTGTGCCGCTCAAAGAGTGCCGGAAAGATTTCGTTCTGGAGAAGGATTTCGGGTACCTGCGGGCCGATTTGGGGTAAGTGCAAGCGATCGATTGCGAGTAAAGATGCCCTCGATAGTTGAAGCATACAAAACTGCCAAGGCCTCGATAAATGTCCAGTTCATTAAGTTTCTCCTGGTCGGAGGCCTGAACACACTCTTTGGCTTCGCGGTCTTTTCTGCATTCATCGCCCTGAAGGTCCATTATGCCTTGGCAGCGCTCCTGGCCACTCTGCTCGGCATCTTATTCAACTTTAAAACGTACGGGACTCTGGTTTTCAGAAATCCCGACAATCGGCTTATCCTTAAGTTTTTTGGCGTGTATGCAATAACTTACGTGCTGTCTGTGGTTCTTATTACTGTCCTTAAAGCACATCATTTAAGCTCATACGCCGCAGGGGCCATCCTGGTCCTTCCCATGGCTCTTCTATCATTCACTCTCAATCGAAAGTTCGTTTTTGCCAGAGAGGCAAAACGGAAACAGGGAAATCAGCCGGGGGCGGCGACCCGACCAACCGCAGGGGGGATTTCATGAAGCTCATCAGCATCATGTCACCATGCTTCAACGAAAGGGACAATGTCGAAGAACTCCATGCCCGGGTGAAATCCGTCATGGAGAAACTTCCGGATTATGATTACGAGCACATCTTTATCGATAACTGCTCGACCGACGGAACCGTCGATGTCCTGAGGCAGCTCGCCGCAGCCGACAAGAGGGTCAAGGTTATTCTTAATGCCCGGAACTTCGGCCATGTCCGCTCTCCTTTCCATGGCCTCCTGCAGGCGCGCGGAGACGCCGTGATCTGTCTCGCGTCCGATCTCCAGGATCCCCCCGAGCTTATCGCCGAGTTCATGAAGAAGTGGGAAGCGGGATACAAAGTCGTTATCGGAATAAAAACCGGATCCAAGGAAAACCCTGTCTTGTTCGGCATCCGCCGGCTTTTCTATTGGCTGCTTCACAAAGTCGCGGAGACCGACCAGGTCAAGAACTTCACGGGCTTTGGCCTTTTTGACAAAGCGTTCGTCGATGTCATCCGAAAACTTGATGACCCCTATCCCTATTTTCGGGGACTCATTACGGAAGTTGGTTTCGAAAGGGCCGAAATCGAATATACCCAATTGCGCAGGGAAAAGGGGAAGACCAAGAACAATTTCTATACTCTCTATGATGTCGCCATGCTCGGCTTCGTGAATCACTCCAAGCTGCCCCTGCGAATGGCGAGCTTCATCGGGTTCGTCGTGGCCTTCATGAGCCTGCTGGTCGCCGGCGGGTACTTTCGTTTACAAACTCATCTACTGGAACAGCTTTCAGGTTGGAATAGCGCCCCTTGTCATCGGGATCTTTTTCTTCGGCGCCGTGCAGCTGTTCTTCATCGGGATTATCGGCGAATACATCGGCGCCATCTATACCCAGGTCAAGAAAAGGCCGCTGGTCATCGAAAAAGAGAGGATCAATTTTGACTGAGAAAACCGAGGGAGAGTTCCGGTTGAACACAAGAGGAATCTCTCATAAAGCGAGGACCTTCGGACCCGTCATAATCGTCATCCTGGCCGTTCTCCTGCCCTACTGGCGGCTTACGACGATGCGGGGAATCCTGATCACCGATGACATTTTCACAAGCGACATCGCCGACGGGACTTACCCGGGCCTTCATTATATCGGTCAAGCCATAAGGAACGGGGAGGCGCCGCTCTGGTTCCCCCATATCTATAGCGGTTTCCCGGCCTTTGCCAGCGGCGGCGTCTTTTATCCCCCGCATCTTCTTCTTTTCGGCCTGCTGCCGTCTTTGGCGGCCATAAATATCGCCATTCTTCTCATGATCCTTACCGCAGGAATCGGAATGTACTTTTATGCCAAGGAGGTCGGCGCCGGTTTGTGGGGAGCTCTGGCTGCCGCCGTGAGTTTCGCCTATTCGGGGTTCGTCGTTTCCCATCTCAAGCACATCGGTATGGTCGAGGTCGTCTCGTGGTTTCCTGTCGGACTGTACCTGATCGAGAGGGCGCTCAAGCGGGAGAACTCGAAGGGGAAAGGCGCCGGCCGCCGCAGCCTTCTGGCACTCGCCGCTGTGTTCGCCATGCAGAATCTGGCTGGCTTTCCTCAGGCAACGTATTACGCAGGGATCGTGTACGTTCTCTACTTTTTGGTGAGGATCCGGCACAGGGATGGCGGCGTCGCCCGCGTGGGGAACGTCATCGAGGGAAAACAACGCCGTGTCGGGAAGGTCGTCGCCTTTTTTTCAATTTATCGTAATTCTCTTGTCGCCTGGTTCTTTCTTGCCCTATTCCTGGGGATGCTGGTCAGCGCCGTTCAGCTCGTTCCCACGGCGGAGCTGGTTTCCCATGCCCAGCGCGCGGGCGGCGTAAGCTATCAGTACGCGACCCGGTTTAATTACGATCCATCCAGCCTCATGAATTTAGTCTATGCCCAGGCCAACGGCGATGTCGGGAACATGACCTATACCGGTCATGGAATTTTCTGGGAGGATTACGGCTACGCGGGTTTCTTCATACTCGTCCTCGCAGTCTTTGCGGCCGTCCGCGAGTGGAGGAAGTGGCCTACGAAGTTTTTTGTCGTAAGCCTCATAGTCGCCATATACCTCGTTCTGGGGAAAGTGAGTCCTCTCTATGCCATAGCCTTCCGCGTGGTCCCGGGCATGAGTCTCTTCCGCTTCCCTACCCGCTTCCTCTTCCTCGTGGACGCCTCTCTGGCTGTTCTCGCGGCCTTAGGCATAACGCGGTGGCTCGAGACAATCAAGGCAAAATCGGCCGGAAGAGCTTGGATCGTCCCGGCCGCCGGTATAGCCTTCGTTGTCGTGATCTTTTCCGACCTTGTGTTTTTCCAGATGCGGCAGAATGCGATAGCCGATGCCCGGTCGTGGCTCGCCGTTCCCACTTCGGTGGCAAGCATGAGCCGGGAGGGCCTTTTTCGCGTCTATTCCCCGGAAGCCGAGGAAACCCATATCGCCTGTTTTTACGCCGCCAAAGGATGGCAGGGAGACCTCGGCCCGTTCTTGGCCCACAGGGAGTTTGTGCAGGTCAACAGCAATATTTTGTATGATGTCGACAGCCCCGATGGTTACGCCGCCCTGACGCCGAATTATATCGTGGATGTCTGGGGCGACATGAACCGGAGGGGATTTATTTTTAATACGTTTTCCATCGGAAATACAGATTTTTCCGCCGCGCCGGCGTTCATAAAACTGCTGAACATGTTCAACGTGAAGTACCTCATTCTTGCCAAGCCCTATCGCGGAAGCTCCATGAAGCTCGTCGAGCGGGGCAGAAATTTCCTGCTCTATGAAAATCCCACGGTCCTGCCCCGGGCTTATGTCGTAGGCGGCTATCGGCTCGCGTCGAATCCCGACGAAGCGCGCAGGATTCTCCTTTCCGGCGATTATAATCCTTCGATGGAGGCAATCCTCTACGAGCGGCCGCGCCGGGAAATCAGTCCCGGGCAGGCTGAATCCGTCGTAAAGATTGAAAAGTACGCAGGGAATAGCGTGCGCCTTCAGGTCTCGATGGCCGGTCCCGGGCTTCTGGTCCTTGCGGACTCATTTTATCCCGGGTGGGCAGCCGAGGTCGACGGGGCCAAAACCCCAATTCTCAAAGCCAATCTCTGCCAGAGGGCCATTTTCGTGCCGGCGGGCAACCATACTGTGCGATTTCGCTTTCGGCCGAATTCCTTGGCTATCGGGCTGGCCGTCACGGTGCTCGGCATCGCTGCCCTCGGCGCCATGTTCATCCTTGCGGGGAGAAAGGGTCGGACAGAATGATGAAAAAGAAGGACTGGATTTTTATCGGTGTCTTGGCTGTCATTCTCTTCGTCCTTTGCACCCCGATGTTCAACTCCGAATTGATCTGGGACGACGGTTTCTATTTCAAGAATAACCTGCTTCTCAACGAGCATCGGCCCCTCACGGAGGCTTTTAGAACCGGCTATTTCGGAGAGCAGATGGGCCTCAAGAATGTCGACCACTATTACCGACCTCTCCTGACGGCATCTTTTATGATCGAGAACAAACTCTGGGGGATTCATCCCGCAACATTACGAATGGTGAACCTGCTGATATTTATCCTTGCCTTCACGGCGTTCTTTTCTTTTCTTAAGCGCGGGTCAAGCGGCGCCTTCGTTCCCGAGATCGCGGTCCTTCTTTTTGCGCTGCATCCGCTAAACGTTGACAATATCCTTTGGGCCGTGGCCCGAAGCGACCTCCTGCTTCTCCTCTTCGGATGTCTGGCCTTTCTCTGTCTCGAGCTCTTCAATGAAAAAACGAAGCCGGTCTTCTGGCTTCTCGGATCGGCGTCGTTTCTTCTGGGAATGTTTTCCAAGGAATCATTCTTCCTTTTCTGGCCGGCCCTTCTCGTCTTCGAGGTCGTCCGGAGAAAAAAGGTCAACCTCCCCTTTCATGCCTTGAATGCCTTGGCCGTCGCCCTTTTCTTTATGGTCAAGACCGGCCTGCTGGGGATCCGGAACCCGCAGTTTGTTCTCATGCCGAGCCTAGTTCAAGATGTCAAAGTCGCGGTCGGCACGGTCGGATTCTATGTAAAGTCGTTGGTCTGGCCGTTTTCGCCCCGCCTTTTTCTGCCGCTGACAGGGACGGCCGCCCCGGGCTTGCTGGCCCTCGGCGCAGCCGGCCTGCTCGCCCTGGCTTACCTGGGTTATCGCATGCTCAGAGAGCGCATGCTGGCTGTCCCTTTGGCTTTGGGTTTTGTCTTCCTGGCCGGACATGCCGCGATGGCGTTCAGTTCCTCCTTTCCTTATACGATCTACGCCCGGTACGCCATGGTGCCGTGGCTTGCCATAGCCTGGGCTCTGGCCGTCCTCTGCGGCCGCCTTAACGACAAAGTGCGGCTCTATCCCGTCCTCGCCCTCGTGCTGATCTTCCTGCCGACGATGTATCTCAATGCCGGCGTTTATAAAAGCGAAGTCGTTTTCTGGCAAACGGCGGCCGCCCGGGCCCCAAAAGACAGCTACATTCTTTACCAATCCGCCTTCGCCCGGTATGTGCGTAACGATATTCCGGACGCCGAGTTGCTGTTGAATCGCGCGCTCTCCCTATCGATCAGGCGGGAGACGGCCATCCTTATCAGCGAACTCTACGCCGACGTCGATATCGCCAAGGCCGATTATCGCGGCGCCGCAAAATGGCTCACCAGTATCAGTGGCGTCGCGAACCAAGCCGACGTCCGATTGGCTGATTCTGTCCAGTATCAGATCAGGCAGAGAAAGGCAAAACTGGCCGTTCTCGAAGGGGATGCGGGCGCGGCCGAGAAATACCTCTTGGAGAACGCCCGGTTCTATCCGGACTCGAAAGAGACTTATACGGACCTTTTCGAAATCTATGTAGGGCGTGAAATGTGGGACAAGGCCGCTGCCATGGAGAGGGAGATCAAGGCGAGGTTCCCGTCCTTTAACCTGAGCTCGGCGAAGCTTCAGGAGGATTTCCAGGCCGCCAACCCGGACGGGAGAATTGGCTTCTATGTGCGGTACCGGAATTTCGACAAGGCCAGATTCCTCATCGAGGCAGCCGGAAAGCTGGACCTGGCCCATAGGATCTTCCGCGCCAAGCTCCTCTATTGGCGGGGGATGCCGGAAGAGGCCGGGGCCGCAATCGAAGCCATTGCCAAAGAGAACGTCCGAAGCTTCGAGGTCATGAATTCGATCGCCGCGTTCTATCTCACCGACCTCAACCGCCTCCCGGAGACCGTGGAATATCTGAATCGATCGCTGGCCATCAACCCGGACCAGCCGCAGATACAGAATCTCGCGGCCAAGCTGATGGAGAATTATCTCAAGCGGATGAAGCCGGTCTGGCAGTAGCCGCCGGGATCACTTGTTCTTCTGGGCTCGAACGGCCTGCAGGAGAGCGGCGGTTTCGGGGCTGCCGAAAGATTGGTAATCCTTGCGGAGCCAGTCCTCCGCCTTTGCATAATCCCTCGCCAGGATATAAAACCGAGCCGCGTGGAGCATGACCAGGTGGCTTCCCGGATAAAGACGGGCCATATTCAGGACGATCTTTTCCCCTTCTCCGAGCTTTCCGGTTTTGGCGAGATAATTGGCATAGATAAAATATCCATACGGTGACAGCGTTCCCTGAATGCGGAAGAGGTCGCGAAAGTAGTTCCCCGCCTTGGCGTAATCGCCTTTTTCCGTATAAAATCGAGCCAGCTCTTCATAAATTCTCGGCTGCCAGACCCCGTAGAGCGGGTGGCCTTTTTCCTCCAGAACTTGATTGAAGATGCGCAGCGCTGCCGCTTCGTCGCTCTCGAGGCGCCTGGTCGCAATGTTGATCTTCGCCATGCCGTCTTCCCGTTCGACCGGCTTTATGGCGAGCCAGAAATCCGTTTCATTGTGTCCGTAAAGCTGCGCCTTCGGATAGGCTTCGGCCATATAGCCGACTGCCAGGAGGCCCATCAGGACCGCGGCGACCCATTTCCTGTGGACCGAACGCCACAGCCACAGCGCGGCCGCCCCACAGAAGATCGCCGACGGGAAATACATAAAGCGCCAAGCCACGAGCGACACGACTCCGGCGGGCATGATGACGGCGACGGCAGGAATCAAGAGAAGGACGTACGCGCCATAAATGAGCCACGGGAGCCGACGGACGCTTGCCCTCCGAAAGAGCCAAAACAGCCAAGGCAATCCCGAAAGCCAGAATCATAACGGCTCCGCCGGCAATAAAGAATGGATTGCGGAAGACAGGCAGGGCGTCGACGGTCACGCTCAAGCGGAAAGGGAAGATCATCCTGAAGCCATAGAAGCCGGAGACAGCCAGCACGTCCGCGAGGCCTCGGCCCGAAGCCTGAGGAGCGCTCCAAGAAAAGACCGACTGGCGCATCAGGAACCAGGCGGCCGCGGCCGCGCCGAATGGGATCATGCTGAGCGCCACCTGCCGGATCTTCTCCTTCCGCCAGATGAGGACGAGAAGATAAACCCCGAAAAGGAGGAGGCTGCTCTCTTTGGCAAGCAGGGACAAGAGGAAAAACAGGCTCGAGAAAACGAGCGCAGACGTTCTTCTTTTCTTCAGGAAGCGCAGGAAAAGCAAAGCCGAGAGAGCTCCGAAGAGAAACGAGACAAGATCGGTCCGGCCTGAAATCCAGGCGACATTTTCAAAGTGAGCCGGAAATACCGAAAACAGGAGTCCGCCGAAAAACGCCGGGAGGCCGGCGAAACCAACGGCTGAGAGGATAAAGTAAAGGAGGATGACGTTCGCGGTGTGGAGGACGATGTTCGTCAGGTGAAAGGCGGCGGGGTTCATTCCCCAGACCTTATAATCGAGCCAAAATGAAAGCGAGGTCAGAGGACGATAGAACTGGATGGACTTGTCCAGGGAACGGCTGTTCTCGTCGGCGCCCGAGAACCCGCCGTACGGGCTGGTGAGGAACGACGGCAAGAACCGGGGGCTCGTGATGAGCGGATTCGAAGCGACGAAGTAATGGTCGTCCCAGATGAAGTTTCCCTTCATGGCCGGGAGAAAAACCGCCAGGTTAACGGTGATGAAAAGGAGGATAAAGACGACGGTCTGGTTGCGGCTCTTCTCGGACATCAGGGAGAGACTATCCCAGGATCGCGCCCGGAATCAAGTCCCGGCGCCGAGCCCGGCGGTACTGGGGACATGAATCCACGAGCCGTCCCAGTTGACCAGGTCCTGGTTGAAATCCCCAAGGGATGATGATCGTAAAGTAGGCCGTCGTCGGCTGGAGAGGATCGAAGGAGAAATCGGTGGCGGTCCTGTCGCGGCCATAGGAGCGGATCAGGAAATCGTCCTGGCCTGCGGCCGTAAAGCCGCTTATCCCGGCGCCCGCAACGGCTGCGCCGCAATAGACATAGAAGGGCGAACCCCACTGGTCGTTGAGCGGAATGACTTTTAGGTAAAAGCCCGACATGGCGGTCATAAAGGCCGACCCGCCGGCGAGCGGCCCGTCCTGGGCAGGGAGCACGTTCTTATCTCCGATGTAATCGAGCATCATCGTGGCCATGGTGTTCATGTCCTTCATGGTCCCTTTCTGCTTCGCTTTCTCGATCGCCAGCTGGATCTGGGGAATGAACAGGCCTGCGAGTATCCCGATGATGGCCACGACCGCCAGCATTTCGATCAGGGTGAATCCTCTTTGCCTCATGGGGCGCTCCTTGTCCGCTCGCGTTCTGCCCGGGTTCTCTGACCCCGCGCACCTATTCCGGGGTGAAAAAAAAGGGCGGCGAAAACCGCCGCCCTTCTTTCGTCATCAGAATATCACGTCATCAAGAAGTGCTGCCCAGCTGTGCGCCCTTGGGAACACGAATCCAAGAGCCGTCCCAGTTGACCAAGTCGTTATTGAAGTCGGCTCATCCCGTTGATCTCGAAATAGGCTGTCGTCGGCTGCAGCGGGTTGAACGTGACCATTGTCTGGGTTCCGTCGCGGCCGTATGACTCAATTACGAAATCGTCCGTCCCGGCGCCCGTGACTCCGTACTGGCCGTTACAATCGGTCTGCGTATAGCAGTAGAACGGGTTCCCCCATTGATCGTTCTGAGGCAGGACTTTCAGATAAAAGCCGCTCAGGGCCGAATAGAGGGGAGACGATGTGGAGAGCGCGCCGGTGACGGCTGCGGGCGCTGTTCCCTTGTCCGTGATGTAGTCCGTCATCGCCGTCGCGATGGAGTTGATGTCCTTCATCGTGCCTTTCTGTTTGGCCTTCTGAATGGCGGCGAGGGCATTCGGAATCAGCAGGGCCGCCAAAAGACCGACGATGGCCACGACGATGAGCATCTCGATGAGGGTGAAACCTCTCATCTTCTTAAGCATGTTTGCCTCCTTCTCCCTTGCCGTCATGCTGCAGGCAAGGTGAAAATTAGATTCAAGTTCAAACGCTGTTTATAGTGCAATAAGCGTGCCAAATAGATCAATAAATAAGCTGTTTATTATCAACAACATAATGTGGAAGGCCGCAGATAATGGACAAAAACAGGCGTTTTCCAGGCTTGGCGCGACATTTTTTGTCCTATTCCACCGCAACCATTATTCACTTGATTCCGTCCTTGCCCCGTTCTTTCGCGCCTTGTTCAGCTCATACTTTCCTATCAGATAGCGCATCGTCCGGTAGCTGATGCCCAGGAGCGGAGCCGCTTTCTGGATGCTTCCCCCCGAGGCCGCCAGGGCCTGGTTGATGTATTTCTTCGTCATCGTATCGAGGAAGCTCATCAGGTCGAACCCGGGCTCGAACAGATACTGTGTTTCAAGCTGCATCTTTTGCGGAGAGAGGATGTCTTGGGGCAGGCAGCCGGCCGTCACGGTTTCACGGTCTTCGATGGCCACGATGCGCTCGATGACATTCTCGAGCTCGCGGATGTTGCCCGGCCAGGGATAGCTCTCGAGAATCCCGATGACTTCGGGCGTGAACCTCTTGGGCTTCTTTCCCATTTTTTCGCAGTACTTCTGGAGGAAATGGGACACCAGAAGAGGGATGTCCTCGACCCGCTTCCGGAGAGGCGGCATGTCGAACGAGATAACGTTGAGGCGGTAGAAGAGTTCCTCGCGGAACTTCCCCTCCTGAATTCTTTTTTTCAGCTCCTGGTTGGTGGCGGCGATGATCCTCACGTCCACCGGGATCTCTTCGGTTCCCCCGACCCGCCTGACCGTCCTTTCCTGGAGGGCGCGCAGCAGTTTGACCTGGGTCCAGGGCGACATCTCCGCGACCTCGTCGAGGAAGAGGGTCCCTCGCTGGGCGACCTCGAACATCCCCTTCTTGTCGGACGTCGCGCCGGTGAACGAGCCTTTGGCGTGGCCGAAAAGTTCGCTCTCGAGGAGATTCTCCGGCAGCGCCGCACAGTTGATCGAAACGAACTGCCCCTCCCGGCGGCCGCCTTGATAGTGGATGGCCCGGGCGGCCATTTCCTTTCCGGTGCCGCTGTCGCCCGTGATGAGAACGGTCGAATCGGTCGACGCGATCTTCTCGATCAGCGTAAAGATCTCCTGCATGGCCCGGCTCTTGCCGATCATGTGCTCGAAGCTGTAACGGTCCTTGAGGTCCTTCTTGAGGAGGACGTTCTCCTGCTTGAGGCGGGTCGAGGCCAGGCCCCGGTCGACGATGATCTTGAGCTCCTCGACATCGAACGGCTTGACGACGTAGTCGAGCGCGCCGGCCTTGAGGGCTTCGACGGCCTGGTTGATGCTGCCGTAAGCCGTGATCATGACGACCGGCACCTCCGGATGGTCCTTCCGGACGTACTTCAGGACGTCCATGCCGTTGGTTTCGGGCATCTTGATGTCCGTAATAACCAGGTCGACGTCCCCTTTTTCGAGAATCTCGAACGCCTTTGGGGCGGAGAGAGAGGTCTTGACGGCATAGCCCTCCTTTTTGAACACAACCGAAAGAAGGTCCAGGAGGCTCTTTTCGTCGTCGATAATCAGGATCGTATCCATTGTTTCCGCCTTGTTATTTCGGTTGTTCACGGACCGGCAGGGTTATGACGACCTCGGTGCCTTTGTCGGGCTCGGAAGTGAACTCGATCCGGCCGTCATAGTCATCGACAATGCGCCGGACAATCGAAAGGCCCAGCCCCCGGCCGCCCTCGAAACGCGAATAGAAGGGCTCGAACAGATGGTCCTTGTCTTCATCGTTCATGCCGATTCCGCTGTCCGCAAAACGAAGCTGGATGATGCCGTCCCCGGTGGTCAGAAAATCGATGTCGAGCGACCCGCCGCCCGGCATCGCTTTGATGGCGTTCTTGATCAGGTTCCAGAAGACCTGCTTGAACTGGCCCGCGCTGCCGAAATAATGGAGGCCCGAGGAGGCGAAATTTCCGCCGAGCCTGATTTGGCCGTTGAGCTCGCCGCCCCCGCGCAGCATTTTGATCGTCTCGTCCAAAATGTCGGGGAGGCAGATCACGGAAAAGACCTGCTTGGGAGGAAGGGCGAAATCCAGAAACTCCTCCAGGCTGTGCGAGACCCTCTGAGATTCCTTGAGGACGATGTCCATCAGTTCCCGCTGCTCCCGATTCAAGGCCAGCTCCTTTTTCAGCACCTGCACGGACCCCGAGATCGCCGCCAGGGGATTGCGAATCTCGTG
Organism: Candidatus Aminicenantota bacterium; assembly: GCA_963727095.1. GTDB lineage: Bacteria > Acidobacteriota > Aminicenantia > Aminicenantales > Saccharicenantaceae > CAVSEQ01. The sequence goes on from CAVSEQ010000005.1 coordinate 464,928, forward strand.
GGCCATCGTGGCCGAAATCCGTCCGGCCTCTGAGAGCCGTTCACGGACCAGCAGCTCCCGCTGTGCATCCCGCAGGTCGCGGCGCGCCTTCCTGAGGATCGCGGCCAGGCGGTTGATCAGAAAGGCGATGATGAAAAAGGCGCTCCAGGCTATGAAGACCGTGTAAAGCACCGAGCCGAACGGAAGCGCGATCTCCTGGTCCGGAGCGTAGTGCGGAATGAACCCCAAGTATAAGCCGTCCGCGAGAACCCCGAAGAATATGGACGACAAGGAGGCGACGAGGTATGTGGCCCGCCCCCATAGAACGAGGCCGGCCCCGATGATGGGAAAGACGTAAAGGAAATAGGCGGAGCTTGAAAGCCCGCCCGTAATGTAGACAAAGCCGGTGATCATGAAGAGATCCACAACGATCTGAGCATAGGCCTGAAAGTCCAGACGCTTCCCCCACTGGTATAAGGCGAAGTAAACGCCGGAAAGGCCGTAGGAGGCAATGACGGCATAAAGGAATGGGATCATGGGGAAAGCGGTCGAAGCCGAATACTGGATGATGACGGCCACGGCAAAGAGGAGCGTTACGACAAGCAGACGAAAAATGATCATCCAAAGGACATTCTTCTTTTCCACTTGTTCATTCATGGCAAATTAAATCTAATGCTTGCCCGTGGTCCTTTGGACCTTCCCCTCAGGCCTAGAACTTCGACATCAGGCTGAAAATCGGCAGGTACATCGAAACGACGAGCGTCCCGACCATGCCGCCGACGACGATGAGCAGAATGGGCTCCATGATCGAGAGGAGCGACGCTACCGAGGACTCGACTTCCTCATCGTAGAAGTTGGCGAGTTTCGAGAGCATCTCGTCCAGCGTGCCGGTCGTCTCTCCGACATTGATCATCTGGAGCATCATCGTGGGGAACTGGCCGGCCGCCCTGAAGGCCTCGTGCATGGTTTTTCCCTCGGAAACGAGTTTCCGCGCATCGAGGATCTGTTTTTCAATCAGGACGTTGCCTGCGGTCGACGCGCAGATCTTCAAGGCCTCGAGCATGGGGACGCCGCCCGAAATCAGGGTGGCCAGCGTCCGGGTGACACGGGTCATGCCGACCTTGGTCAAGAGCGTGCCGAAGAGGGGGATTTTCAGAATCATGCGGTCCGTTTGCCAGCGCCCGGGCGGTGTGTTCCGGTAGTACCGGAAGAGAAAGATCGCGCCGATGATCCCCAGGAAGACGAAGACGATGTTGGACTGGACGAACTTGCTGAGAGTGATGATGAAGGCCGTCAGGGCGGGAAGTTCGGCCCCGAGTTCGCTGAAGATCGAGCCGAAGATGGGGATGACCTTCCAGAGGAGGAAGATGGCCACCAATATGGCGAAAACAACGATCGCGACGGGATAGATCATCGCCTGCCGCACCTGCGCCCTCAGCTTGACCGTTTTCTCGATGTACTCGGCCAGCCGGCGGAGCATGACGTCGAGAGAGCCGCTTTGCTCGCCCGACGCGACCAAGTTGCAGTAGAGGTCGTCAAAGGCCTTGGGATGTTTTCTCTTGGCCTGGTTCAGGGTCGAGCCGGCTTCGACGTCCTCCTTCACGGTCCGTATGACACCTTGGAAGTATTTGTTCTTCTGCTGCTCTTCGAGGATGCCCAGGCTCTGGATCAAGGGAAGCTCGGCGTCGATAAGGACTGAAAGCTGGCGGCTGTAAACGGCCAGCTCTTTGAGCTTGACCTTCTCCCGCTTCAAGAAGGGCAGCTTGAAGGCGAGCCTGGCCGGAGCAATGCTCGTGACGGTGATCTGATCCTTCTGAAGGGCTTTGGCCACTTCCTCGGTTGAGCTGGCGACCCGCTGGCCGCCGACCAGGTCGCCGTACCGGTTCTTGCCTTTCCATTGGTATGTCGGCATTGTTTACCTCGCTTTTCGCGTGCTTCCTTGTTATTGTCTCGAGGAGCCGGCCCCGGCGCCGGGCAGTCCATGGATGCCCTGGCGGCGCTGGATGATATCCGTCAGCTCCTCCGGGAAGGACGAGACGCTCATCGCACACTCCAGGCTGATGATTTTCCGGAAATAGAGGCTGGCCAGGGACTGGTTGAAGGTCTGCATCCCGTACTTCTCCTGGCCCATCTGCATGGAGGAGTAGATTTGGTGAATCTTGTTCTCCCGGATGAGGTTGCGGATGGCCGGATTCGGGATGAGGATCTCCATGGCCAGAGCCCGGCCCGTTCCGTCGGCCCGGGGCAGAAGCGCCTGGGTCAGGACCGCCTCGAGCGACATCGAGAGCATGATCCGGATCTGGGTCTGATACTGGCTCGGGAAGATGTCGATGATGCGGCTGATGGACTCGACGGCCGAATTGGTATGGAGGGTCGAGAACGTCAGGTGGCCCGTCTCGGCGACACGCAGCGTCGCTTCGACGGTCTCCAGGTCGCGCATCTCGCCGACGAGGACAACGTCCGGGTCCTCGCGGAGGACGGAGCGCAGGGCGTTCCCGTAGGTCTGGGTATCGGCGTAGAGTTCGCGCTGGTTGATGATGGCCGTTCGCGGCGTCAGGAAGTACTCGATAGGATCTTCGATCGTCACGATGTGAACCGCGCGCTCGGAATTGATGTGCTCGATCATGCAGGCCAGGCTGGTCGATTTACCGCAGCCCGTCGGCCCGGTGACAAGAACCAGCCCGCGCGGCAGATAGCAGAGCTGCTGGACGCGCTGCGGAATGCCCAGCTGCGCAAAGCTCCACATGGTCGGCAGGAAACGGCGGAACGCTCCGGCGACGCAGCCTTTCTGCATGAAGACGTTGACCCGGAAACGGCCCAGCTCCTTGATGCCGAACGAGAAGTCGAGTTCCAGCTTCTCTTCGAAGACCTTCTTCTGCTTGTCGGTCATGATGCTGTAGATGAGCTCTTTGGTTTCGCTGCCCGTCAGCGCGGGATGGTCGATGTTTTTCAGGACGCCGTGGACGCGGATGCGCGGCGGAATGTACGTCGTGATATGCAGGTCGCTCGCATCGGCCTCAACGCACGCTTTCAGAAATTCAAAGATCGGTTTGGCCATGGTTTACTCCTCAATCCCCGATTGTTTTCGCATGTTTGCGCTCTCTGTCGTTGCTCCGGTCGTCTGCTGTTCGTCGCTCATAACACCTCTAGTCGTCGCGGACGGTCTCCCGGAGGACTTCCTCGACCGAGGTGACGCCGTTCTTGATTTTAAAAAGACCGCTCCGCCGCAGGGTAAACATTCCCTTCTCGATCGCTTTCATCTTGATCTGCCGTGACTGGGCCCTGGTGAGGATCATGTCCCGGATCTCGTCGTCGACCTTCAGCACCTCGAACAGGGCGGTCCGGCCTTTGTAGCCTGTGCGGTTGCAGAGGTCGCAGCCTTTCGGTTTCATGATCTGCAGGCCCTTGAGATCGTCCTTCTTGAACCCCATTTCGAGCAGGGCGGTTTCCGGAAGGGTATGCGGCTGGGCGCATTTCTTGCAAAGCTTGCGGACGAGCCGCTGGGCCACAATCATGATGACGGAGTCGGCGATCAGGAACGGCTCGACGTTCATGTTGATCAGCCGGACGATCGAACTCGCGGCGTCGTTGGTGTGGACGGTCGAGAAGACGAGGTGCCCCGTCAGGGCGGCCTTGATGGCGATGTCCACCGTCTCGAGGTCGCGCATTTCGCCGACGAGCATGATGTCCGGGTCCTGGCGGAGGAAGGTGCGCAGGCAGGCGGCGAACGTCAGGCCGATTTCCTCCTTGATCTGGACCTGGTTGATGCCGTGGACGTTGAACTCGACCGGGTCCTCGGCGGTCATGATATTCATGTCCATGGAGTTGATCGTTGAGACGGCCGAGTAGAGCGTGTTCGTCTTGCCGCTTCCGGTCGGGCCCGTGACGAGGACGATCCCCCACGGCCTGTGAATGGCTTCCTGGAAGAGGGCCAGGGATTCATCCTCGAACCCAAGCTGGGTCAGGTCGAGCTTCAGCATCTCTTTGTCGAGGATTCGGGTGACGACCTTCTCGCCCCACATCGTCGGCAGCGACGAAACGCGCATATCGACTTCCTTGCGCTTGCCGTTGTCGAGCTTGACGCGCATTTTGATCCGGCCGTCCTGCGGCAGCCGTTTCTCGGCGATGTCCATATTCGAGAGGATCTTGACGCGGGAGATGACCGGGCTGCGGAACTTGAGCGGCAGGTTGACGATCTCGTAGAGGTCGCCGTCGATGCGGTAGCGGATGCGGAAGGCGTTCTCGAAGGGCTCGAAGTGGACGTCGGAGGCGCCCCGCTTGACGGCGTCGATGAAGGTTTGATTGACGAGCTTGATGATCGGGGCTTCTTCGGCCTCCGCTTCGAGCTCCGTCAGATCGAGGTCTTCCTTCTCCACCTCGAGGATGTTGATGCGGCCGTCGTCGGCCAGCTCGATATCCTCGGCCATCTTCTTGACTCTGATGGCGTCGGCTGAGCCGTAGTACTTGTTGATGGCGTTCATGACGCCGGTTTCGGAGGCGATGACCGGCTGAATCGACAAGCCCGTCCGGAAGCGGATGTCCTCGATGACCTCGAGGTCGGTCGGGTCGACCATGGACAAGGTCAGAAAGGACCGGATCCGGTGGATGGGCATGACCATGTATTTCTTGGCCACATCGCTCGGGATGAGGTTGATCACCTCAGGGTAGACCTCGAACTGGTCGAGGTCGATATAGGGGTAGCCGAGCTGGCGGCTCAGGGCCTGGGCGATCTCTTCTTCGGAGATGTAGCCGAGTTGGACCAGAGAGGTGCCCATGGGAAGGCTGTTCTTGCGCTGGAAGTCCAGGGCGGACTTCAGCTGGTCAGCCGAAATGATTTTTTCCCTGAGAAGGAGCTCGCCTAGGTTAGATGCCATTTTGCATTCTCAATATTAGAATTTTTGACAATTCGTGTCAACCATTTTCTCGCCGGAATCCTCTTTCTTAATCAAACGTCCGGGGCGGCGGAAAATTCTCGTTCGCGCTAGGGCGCGTAGAGGACAGGACCGTCGCTCCGTAGCCCTATATTCTGCTTTAAGGCTGAATTCAGTCAATCACCGGCCGTGAGCATTGCAGGGGTGATATTTACAATTTTTGTCTCACCCCCCAGGGTGAGAAATCCCGGTATTTTGCGCCTTCCGCTTGAACACCTTGACCCCATCCTTAGAGAAGACCCTGTCATACGCGGGGTCTGCCTCGAGCTTTGAAAGGAACTCGCCATACACTCGGGGATCCACGTAATCAAAGACAAAGAGGGGTTTGGAAGTGTCCAAAAGGACATAATCGGCGGCGTCGAGGTCATGGGGAAATGGGACGCAGTGCCACCGCCGGGCCAACTGAGAATGGTTGACGTTGTTCTGAGTGACCACCCGAATGTTCTCGTCGAGGGGGATCAGACCGAGCGCCTCCTTGAGAACGGCTTCGTGAGGAGTCTGGACATAGTTGGCATAGTTCCAATCGGCCGACCACGGCTTGACCCAGAACTTGACCGAAAGGGGCGAAGGGCCCCTGGCCGCGCTCATAAAGACCATGACGATGAAGGTCATTCCGAGCCAGGCCGTCGCCCGGGTCTCGCCTTTTTTGACGGAACGGGCGTGAAGGACGGCGATGAAGGCCACGATGATGCACGGGATGAACCCCGCCGTGTACTGGCTGACGGCGTTGTAGCGATTCAGGCTGGTCGACAGGAGATGAATACAAGCCAGAGGCGCGGCCGGCAGCAGCTCCCTCCATCGCACGAACGGCAGATAGAGGAATGGAAACATCAGGAATTGAATAAAGTTGATTTTCGGATGGAGATTATGGATCAGGCCTGTCCAGAAAGCGGCCGGTGACCGGAAGATCGCCGCCAGATAGCCGTAGCTGCTTTCGCTGTCGTATTGGTAGCGGAGCGGTTGGACATAGTAGAAGACGAGCACGAAGGCCAGGATGAAGAAGACCATGGAGAGGGAGCCCAGCCGGAATTTTTTATGCTCAACGATGAGGTAGAGCCCGAAAAACGCCGCGGCCAGGAAAAAGGGCTCCTTGGCGAGGCAGCCGATCGCTATCGTCAGCATGGAGGCGGCAAACTTCTTGCGATGGGCGAAATAAAAAGCCCACAGCGCGCAGGGAATGTACAAATGGTCCGGGTGGAAATCAAAGAACATGTTGAACTGGACGGCGGGATAGAGAAGATACATAAAGACGATGACGCCTGCCGCTGCCGGCTTCCGGAGTTTGTCCTTGGCGAGCAGATAGAGAGGGATGACGCCGGACGTCACCGCCGCAGCCTGCAGGAAAAGCAGCGGAAGGGGCGAAGGGAACATTTTATAAAGGGCGGCGTAGACCAGAAGGATCGGCTGAAAATGGCCGGTCAAAGAGAGCCGGAGGCTTTGGAGCGAGGGGAATGCGCGGCTGATCTGCCAGATTTTGTTCTCGTAAGACCCGAGATCGTAATACGCACTGTGAAAATGGAGGTACCGCAAACTGCATAACGCAAAGGTCAGGGCGAGGACGGCGAGCGACACCGAACAGAGAATCAGGCCGAAATGATTTTCGAAAAGCCTGCGCCACGAGAGAGGCAGGCTTTGCTGTCCGCGGACATGACGAAAATAAAACAAGGCCCCGAGGGCCAATCCGGCCAACGGCATGACCACGGAGGTGATGACGTCACCGTTCCAGAGAGACATGGTGGCCCCATGTTAGGCAAGTCGCGGGCGGGTGTCAAACGCGGCTGAACAGAGGCAAGCGCGCCTGAAGGGAATCGCCCCCCGAACCGCTGTTGAAAAGGCAGCCGGACAGCCTTATTAATTGACGCAAGATCGCCAAAAAGGGACTTATGAGACGCCCGCCTCCTTCTTCAAGTACGGCACGCCCTCGGTCAGCCACTTCGGCGCCGGCGCGCCCTTGAGGTAGTGGTCGAAGAACTCGAAGAACCGGATGGTCAGGTCCCTTCGGTTCGCCAATCCGCGCAGCCCGTGGCCCTCGTTCGGATAGGCCAGCAGCACGGCCTTCTTGCCGTTGTAGCGCAGGGCGTTGTAGAAAGCGAGCCCGTTGATGAAGCCGACGGTCGGATCGGCCGTCCCGTGCATGATGAGGAACGGCGCGGTCACGTTCGGGACATGGGTGAGGGCCGACTCGAAATAGTATCGTTCGGGCCGGTCCCAGGGCGAGAAACCCCAGCGGCCCTGATCATAGAGGTAGTACTGGAACGCGGTATCGCCGCTCCCGCCCTGGTAGCCGTATCCCCAGCCCCAGGGCATGCTGAAATCGTTGTACAGGTCAACGACGCCGGCTCCCATGCCGACGGCGGCGAACATCTTGGACATCGTCCCGATGAAGGCCGCGCCTTCGCCGCTATAGCTGTGTCCGGAAACGCCGATGCGCTTCGGATCGGCGTAGCCCATCTCGATGACCTTGCGCGTGGCCGCCTCGACGCATTCCAGCATGTCGGAGTGCGAGGAGCCGGTGCGGAAATGGACGTCCGGCAGCATGGACAGGTAGCCGTCGCTGACCGCCTGAACCGGCATCCGTCCCATGCTGGGAAGATAGGCCGGGGCGCTGTAAATGTGCATGTTCTGCGAGTTCTTCTCGTAGAAAATGACGAGCATGGGCCGCTTTTCGCCCGGCTTGTAATCGTCCGGAATGGCCAGGATGCCCTGCAGCCTCAGGCCGTCCTTGTTCTTGTAGTCAAAAAGCAGGCGGTGGCCCCACAGAAAGTCCTTCTGCTGCGGGTTGGCGTCGGAGATTTTCTTGGAGTCCCTGAAGCTCGGACCGGAGACGCGGAGGTCCGGAAACTCGACGAACGTCTGGCGGGTGAAGAGGAAGCGGTCCGCCTTCATCGCCCGGACCGGGTTGCTGAACGAAGCGTCCTCATAAATAAGCTCCTTCAGTTGCCCGCCCGCGAGCTCATAATATCCGGATTTCTTCGTCCATTCGCCGTAGGCGGACAAGGTGATCGGCTTCGAGAGATCGATGGTCCCGCGCGGACCGACCGAACGGGGAAGAGTCGGGTCCGCCGGCACGGGGCGGAGGATGCGGAAGCGGATTTCGTTCTTCGCTCCGACGCCGTTGGTCAGGTTCTTGGCCGCGCTGCCGTCAAAGGGAACGAGCCACAGGTCGTAGCGGTGCTGGGCGATGACCGCTTTGCCGTCGCTGGAGTACCCTGCGATACCATAAGAGGGCCTCGTCCCCGGGTGGTCCTCCTCGAGGTCCACGAAGCTCACCGCGCCTGCGCCGAGGGCCTTTGTCGTCCCCGCTCCGAAGTCGTAGGCCTGGATTTTGCTGTCCTTCCAGAAGAGGAAATACCGGCCGTGGGGGGTGATGCCGAACGTGTGCCGCCCGATCAATTGGCCCTTGGCGACGAGCGTTCGCTCGCCGGTCGACGTGTTCACGCGGTAGATGTCCGCCGTCGGCAGAATCTTTTCGTTGCGGATGTAGGCGCGCGCATCAAATCCCACCGCCCACGTGCCGTCCGGGGCGATGTCGAGCTCCCGCATCGTCTCGTCGGCGAGCTTGACAAACCGCTTCGCCGAGATATCGAAAGCCTGGCGGAATGTGAAGTTGCGGTCCTGTTCGGCGCGGACCATTTGGAGGGATTGGACGCGCTCGTCTCCCGTGTTCCAGACGTCGACGTCGGCCGCCTCGTCCGTCGACTTGCGCGTCGCATCGGGAGTCGGCACCTGCTCCTTGATGCCGAAGAACACCCGTTTGTTGTCTTCGCTCCAGGCTAGGGCGGCCCGGTCGCTGACGACCCAGCCTTTGGGAAAGCCGTCCGCTTTTGCAGGCTCGAGGACGACCGCCGAGGGTGCGCCGGCTCCGTCCTTCAAAGCCGCGGGGATGTCCGGAAAGGCGACGAGCACATTGTTCCTTTCGCGCATTTTCTCGACATCGCTCCCCTTGAGCACGGCGACGGCCGTGCCGTCCTCGTTCCAGGCGAGCCGGCTGTAGATCTGGGCATCGTTATCGAGCGGTGTCACGCGCCGGTTGCGCGTGTCGAAAACGAAGACGCCGTTGCCGTCCTTTACAGCGGCATCCACGGTGAAGCCGAGAAGCTCCCCGGTGCGGTTGAAGGCGAAGTCGCCCACACTTCCGAGAAGCTGGAAGCGGCCCGTTTTCAAGTCGAGCAGGATGGCGTCCTGCCCGCGCGGCCCGGGGGCTGCGCTCGCAGACCCGGCGTCTGCGGTCGGCGCCTGTGGCCCGCCGCCTCCTCTCCGGCCCGTGGGACCCGCCGTTTCGCCGCCGCGACGGCGGAGGACGAGATGGGTGGAGGTCGGGGCAAAGACAAAGGTTCCGATGTCCTGCCAGGAGCGCACAGCTCCGGTCTCCAGGTTGCGCAGCTCGACGCGGCGCGGAGGGATGGCCGCCGGCGCCGCCCCTCGGGCGGGCTGGCCCTGACCCGGTTGCGTGCCGGGGGCTTCAGTCGGAGCGGGCACGGGCGGCGTCGCCGGAGGCGCGGCGGGCTGCGTCGAGGGTGCTCCGCCGGCGCCGGTCCGGGCGGCGCGCGCGCGTTGGGCGGCCCCCGGATCCACCTGATAGGCGATCCATTTCGAGTCCGAAGAGAAGACCGGATCCGACGCGTCGTTCACCGTCACCTCGACGTTGGTCTCCAGATTCAGCAGGTGCAGGACCGGCTTGGCTTCGGCCGGGATGGTGTTCGTCAGCTGGAGGACGTACGCGACCCACTTCCCGTCTCCCGAGATCGCCCGGCTGGAGATATCGCGCCATTTGGCGTAATCGTCGACCGTCATGGCCTTCTTGGCAGTGGTTTGCGCCTGCGGCATCGAGTAGGCCGCCGTCAACGTGACCGCCAAGACGAAAGCGAAGACCGAGATCCAGCGGCGACTGAATGCGGTTCTTGCGGTGTTCGTGTTCATGTTCGCTCCTTATTGAACGTCACATTAGGATGTTAGGCTTGATCGGCCGAACAGATTGATTCCGTCCGCCGCCGTGCGGATCTGAACTGGGGACATGGGACGCATCTTCCGCCGGATCGGGGGATGGACGTTCATTCGGCCATCCTAATTTGCGGCGTGTAACGATGTCAAGCTGCGCTTAAATGAAGGAGGGGCCGGGCCGACGAGACTCAAACTCACGGCGTCCGGCGTGGCAGGCCGGCGTTCCTGGCGAGGATTAACGGAAAGCTGGCCCTCCAAATAGCGTCGCCTCCGCCTGATTGTGCTCAAAATGTGCTCAAAACTGTGCGCCGCAGACGCCTAAAACGGTATAAAGTTGTGCAAAGTCTCGACAAATTTGGAACGCTCGGGATGACGGCCAAATGGCTAATTTCTCGAGGAATAAAAGAGCGCGCCTGGGGTGAATCGAACACCCGACCCGCTGCTTAGAAGGCAGCTGCTCTATCCCCTGAGCTACAGGCGCGTCAGGAAGCGATCACAAACCGGGACGCGATCCAGGACCCCGGACAATCGGCCGCGCGTAGTGCCTGCTGTTCTCCCGCCATCCGCGACAACGATGATCGCCCGTCCGCGGAGAGCTGATCGGGGAGAGCGGATTTGAACCGCCGACCTCCTGCTCCCAAGGCAGGCGCGCTAGCCAGGCTGCGCCACTCCCCGTCCGTCCTGCTTGCAGACATGAACCCAAGGAGAGATCGGGAGATTTCACCCTGGATCAAAAGCGCGTTCATCTTAGCAAATCGCCCGGCGGACTGTCAATTTGACAAGAAGGGGCCAGGTCTACTTTTTGCTACTTTTTAGCAAAAAGTAGACCTGGCCCCCTCTTATTTGCGGCGCAGGCCCTTGTCGATAACCGCCTTATCGACTTTCACAACGATGGGCCGGCCGTGCGGGCAAAGAGCGGGCTGCGATGTCTTGAACAACTCTGCCACGAGGTAGCCCATTTTCTCGCGGGTCAAAGGCTCGCCGGCCTTAACCGCCGTCTTGCACGCCAGCGTCGCGAGGAACTTATCCCGGCGGTCCTGGGCCTCTTCCCTTCCGGCGTCTTCAAGCAGCGCCTGAAAAACCCCGGCCGCATCGTCCGCCCGGAACACGTCGGGATATTCTTTGAGGGCCAGCGACCGCCCGCCCATCATTTCAGCTCGGAAGCCGACGTCCTCAAAGAGGGCCGCGTTCTCCTCGAAGCTCACAACCTGGGACGGCGTAAGTTCCATCACCACGGGAATAAGAAGCGCCTTCCGGGGCCAGCTCTTTTGGCGATCGATCTCACGGTATCTCTCAAAAAGAACCCGCTCGTGGGCATTGTGCTGGTCGATGACAAGCAGACCGCTGCGGGATCCGGCAACGATGTAGAGGTTCTCGAACTGGCCGAGGACCTCAACGGCCGATTCCGCCTCAGCGCCGCGTCTTGCGCTGACTTCCGTCTCGACCACTCTAAAGCCGGGCAATGCGTCGCCGCCAGGCTCGACCTGCGGACCCGTCCCATGGAATTTTCCCGAAGCGCCGTCCGGCCCCGCTTCTTCGACCCACGAGGAGGGCTGCCCCTCTACGGCGACCGGGTAAACCTCTTTGATCGCGTGCTGCCTGAGCGTCCCGTGTTCCACGGCTTTGAGAACCAGCCGGAAGACGAGCTGGGGATCCTTGAATCGCACCTCGGCCTTAGCAGGATGGACATTGACGTCGACGTCGCCATAAGGCACCGTGATGAAGAGAAAAGCCGCCGGAGATTTATGGCGTTCGAGGATCCCGACGTAAGCCTGGTTGAGGGCCGCCAGAAGGATTCGATCCTTGACCGGACGGCCGTTGACGAAGAAGTGCTGGACGGAACGGTCGGCGCGCCCCGAGAGCGGCCGCGAGGCGAAGCCGTCGAGCCGGTTCGCCCCCTCTTCCGCCTTGACTTCCATCAGCCCCTCAACGGCCGACTTCCCGTAGAGTTGAAAGATCCGCTCGCGCAACGTCGCCACAGGCGGACAGTTCATGACCTCGCGCGTCCCATGGACGAGGACGAAACGCACGCCGGGATTGGCCAGGGCCGCTTGCGTCAGATACTTCGTAATGAGTCCAAGCTCCGACTGGCTCGACCGAAGAAATTTCTGCCGGGCGGGCAGGTTGAAGAAAAGGTCACGGACCTCGACGCTCGTCCCTTTCGGAAACGCGATGTCCATGACGCCGGCCAGTCTCTCGCCCTCGCGTTCGATCATCGTGCCGCGCTCCTCCGAGCCGTCGAACGTGCGCAGGACGAGCCTCGAAACCGCTGCGATGCTCGCCAGGGCCTCGCCGCGGAATCCGAGCGTGGCGATCCGCTCCAGATCTCCTTCGGTAGAGATCTTGCTCGTCGAGTGCCGCCGGAAACAAAGCGCCGCGTCGTCGCGGCTCATGCCGGAGCCATTGTCGGCGACCTTAATAAATCGCTTGCCGCCGTCCAAAAGCTCGACGCGGATTTCCGCCGTCCCGGCGTCGAGGGAGTTTTCGACAAGCTCCTTGACAACCGAAACAGGCCGCTCGATAACCTCGCCGGCAGCGATTTTCTGCGCCACCTCCGGCGCCAGTACGTGGATCTTTTTCATTTTCTGCCCGTATTTTACGCTTTCTCACAGGAAAGAGACAAGATCACGGTGAGCAGTATGGTACGAAACTTAATTCGGATATTTCCCACAAGTTCGGTGTCGAGCCACTCCGCCTCACTTGTATTGGTCGCTTCGCAGACTTCGCTCCCTGCCGCAGGGGTGCTTCCCGGAGGAAGGCGTGGGAAGGCCGAGCGGCAGGGAGCGGATTCTAAGAAGCGACCAGCACTCCCGCAGCTTTGCTGCAGTGGTGGCACGGCTGCTGATCAAAGCGGCGGTGAGGCCTGCCCGTAAGCCCCCGTAGCGGAGGGGGTCCCGGCGCCTGGCGACGGGGGAACCGACGGGACTGGTTCCCGGGGGAGCGGCAGCGCGGGGGCCAAGGGTAGGCTCACTGCCGCTGAGCGAGGCCTTTCCTCGAGCGGGTTTGACATGCCGGGGCAAACCCGCGACCTGACGAAGGGAACACCCCGAGCTCGACATTGACGCCGAGCCGTCGCTAAATAATCCGGCCTTCTGTCGTCCGCGGAAGGACTCCGGTGACACGGACCCAAACGAGTTCCCGCTCAGGGGTCTCGCAATGCGGGACGAGGACTTTGATGTAGTTGCCCGTCAGGACTTCCGCCCCAGCCGTGATGCCGCCGCGGCCCTTCAGGCCCTGCGACGGCGCGTCGGCCGTGGTCTCCTCTTCAAATGACTCAACCGCCCCGGCGTCCAGCGATTCGTCCTCACAGCCGCCGCGCTTGCGGATGACGACGGCCTCGAACTCCTGTCCCAGAAGCGACCGTCGGAAGGTCAGGTTCTTCTCCGCCGAGAGCCGTCTCAGCGCGGCCGACCGCCGGGTCTTAACCCGGTCGGGAACCTGCGGCCTGGCCGCCGCCGGAGTGTCCTGCCTCGGCGAGTATGAGAAGACATGAAAATACGTCAACGGCGAGCGGTCGAGGAATGACTCGAGGATCGCGAAGTCCTCATCCGATTCGTCCGGAAAGCCGACGATGACGTCCGCGCCGAGCGCCGCTTCCGGCGACCCCTCGCGGAGAAGCGCGAGAACGGATTCATAATGATCGGCGGTCCGCGCTCCCTCCGCCCGACCCATCCGGGCCAGGATCCGCTCCGAGGCATGTTGGAGGGAGAGGTGGAAATGCTGGCAGATCTTGGGATTTCCGGCGATATGGGTGATCAAGGCCCGGCTCATTCGCCTGGGATCGAGGGAACTGAGTCTAAGGCGTCCCAGGCCTTCGATCGCTTCGATCTCCTGAAGGAGGTCCGCAAGAGACCGCCGCGGCCCCAGGTCATCTCCCCAGGACGAAAGATGGATGCCGGCCAACACGATCTCCCGGTAGCCGTGAGCCACGATGCTTTTCACCGTCCGGAGCGCCTCTGCGAAGCCGACGCTTACGCTCCGCCCCCTGACGCTCGGAATGACACAAAAGGCGCACCGATTGTCGCATCCGTCCTGGACCTTGACGAGGGCCCGGGCGCGGAAATGGGAAGGAACGCCTGCGGAGTGCTCGACGTCCCCGCCGGGTTTCCCCATCAAGGACAAGACTCTCGCTGCAAGCCCGCCCTTTTCACTGTTAGAAAGGACGAGCGAAACCGCCGGCCGCCGCGCCAGCTCCTCCCGCTCCCTTTCTGCGTAACACCCCGTGACGACGAGCTTCGCGCCGGGATTGACGCGCCCGACTTTGAGAATGAATTTCCTGACGTCCCGGTCGGCACGGCCGGTCAGCGTGCAGGAGTTGACGATGACCAGCTCACAGCGGCTCCAATCCTCTTCGATCCGCAGCCCGGCCGCCTGCAGCGTGTCGGCCCAGTCGAACGCCTCGGCCTGGTTGACGCGGCAGCCGAAATTTTGGATGAAGAAAGAGGGCAAGGACTTTCGCGCCCTAGAGTTTTTCCTGTATCTTCTTTGAGGCGGACTCGACCTTGTCCGCCATCTTCTTCCGATAAGCGACAAGCTTCTTGTGGAGCTTGTCATCGTCAAGCGCGAGGATTTGGACGGCGAACAGCGCGGCGTTGGTCCCGCCGTGCTGGCCCAGCGCCATAGAGGCCACCGGGATTCCTTTCGGCATTTGGACCGTCGAAAAAAGGGCGTCCAGGCCGGCGAGCGGAACGCTCTCGACCGGGACCCCGATAACCGGCCGAACCGTGTGGGCCGCCACGACCCCGGCCAGGTGGGCCGCCTTACCCGCCACGGCGATGAAAACGCGCGCCCCTTCGGACTCCGCTTCCTTCACCAGATTGAGCGTGCGCTCCGGCGACCGGTGGGCCGACGTCACTTCGAGGCCGAACGAAACCTCGAAGTCCTTCAGGATGCCGACGGCATCTTCGATGACTCCGAAATCTGTTTCGCTGCCGAGAAGAATCATCACGTTCATAGCGGCTCCTCTTTCACCGCGCCGATGTCGTGGCGAAAGTGAATGGCCTCGAAGTAGATGCGGCCCGCGGCGTCATAGACCTTGTTCATGGTCTCGGTGAGGGTCGCTTCCGACGCACAGACCGCCAGGACCCGCCCGCCGCTTGTGACATACGCTCCGTTGTCGAATTTTGTCCCGGCGTGGAAAACGGATACGCCCGGCATTTCCGCGACCTGATCGAGCCCGGAAATCGCTTTGCCTTTCTCGTACCGGATCGGATAGCCGCCCGACGCCAGGACGACGCACCCGGCAGGATTCTGCGTCCAGCGCACTTCAGTCCGCAAGACGTTTTCCTCGACGGCCGCCGTGAGCAACTCCACCAGGTCGCTGTCCATCCGTAACATCTGCGTCTGGGTTTCGGGGTCGCCGAACCGACCATTGAACTCGAGGACACGCGGTCCTTGGTCGGTGAGCATCAGGCCGGCATACAAGACGCCCTTGAACTTGCGGCCCTCTTCGAGCATCCGCGTAACCGTCGGATAGATGATCGTGGTCATGACCTCCGTGAAAAGCGCCTCGGTCATGAACGGCGACGGTGAGATGGCCCCCATGCCTCCCGTGTTTGGGCCCTTGCCCCCGTCGTAGGCGGCCTTATGATCCATCGCCGAGACGAGCGGCTGCACGCGCGCTCCGTCGGAGATGACGATGAACGACACCTCGCGGCCACGCAGGAATTCCTCGATGACGATGCGCCGGCCGGCCGTCCCGAATTTTTTCTGGACGAGCATCTCGCGGGCCGCTTCTTCGGCTCTTTTCGCGGTGTGACAGATCACGGCGCCCTTGCCGGCCGCCAGGCCGTCGGCCTTGATGACGAGCGGAATCCCGAGTTCGCCGGAATCGATGGCCTTCTTGGCCTGTTCGAAGGTGTCGGCGATCTTGAATCGGCCCGTGGGGATCTTATGACGCGCCATGAACTGCTTGGCGAACACCTTGCTGCCTTCAATCTCCGCGGCTTTCTTGGAGGGCCCGAAGAGGGGCAGCCCCCGCTTCTCGAATTCGTCCGCGATGCCCATCACGAGCGGAGTCTCCGGCCCGACCACGGTCAGCCCGATTTTCTCGTTCTCTGCGAACCCGGCGAGTCCCGCGATGTCCGTGTCCTCGAGGGCGATATTTTCCGCCGCGAGGCGCGTCCCGCCGTTGCCGGGCGCGCAATAGACCTTCTCGACGAGCGGGCTCTGGGCGATTTTCCAGGCTAGAGCATGCTCCCGTCCCCCCGAACCGACGAGCAGTACTTTCATCGTTTCGACCCTCCCTTAGGCCGCCGCCTTAAATAGCTCCGGCAGCCTTCTTCAGGTTCTCAGCGAAAAGAGCCGCGGCGCCCGCATCGGGAATGGCGCTTACGGCGATCCGCGCCGCAAGCGGCAGGGCCTGCGCCGCGGGCAGACAGAAGCCCATCGTCAGGAACGCCTGCCGGAGCCGGACCGTTTCAGCCTTGACCTTGCGGTTGCGGATGATGACGTCGGCCATGAGACCGGCCAGCGCGTCGAAGTCCTTCTCCATCATGCCGAAGCGCGTCATTTCCTGGACGCCGAGACGGATGCCGCTCGACTCGAGGAACGTCGCGTCATCGGGCAGCGCCTGGTAGTTGGTCAGGATGTTGTTGTCCTCGAGGCGGCGGGCGATCTCCATTCCGGGCCCGTAGGACTTGACACGGATCAGGACCTGGTGAGTCTCCGTGAATCCGTCCACCTCGTCGCCCTCGACCTGAATGCCGTGAGCCTTGAGGGCCTTGGCGAAGGCCTTGGCGTTGGAGCGCACCTGCGCCTGGTAGCCGTCCTTGAATTCGTTCATCTCGTAGGCCGCCATGAGCAGTCCGAGCAGCGTGCCGAGGTGATGGTTCGACGTCGATCCCGGAAAGGCCCGCGCCTTGATGTCGAGCCAGAGCGGCCGGAACGGCGAATCCTTCGGAAAATTGCCGGCCACGAGCCCGCGCTGCGTCCCGAAGAAGGTTTTGTGTGTGCTTCCCGTGACGACGTCGGCCCCCTCAGCCAGAGGCGCCTGAAACGCGCCATAGAGCCCGAGGACGTGGGCCATATCATACATGATGACCGGCTTCACCGGCCAGGCTTTGACGATATCGGCCACGAATTTGACCGGTTCCCGGTAGATGAACATGCTCTTGCCGAAGACCATGAGCTCGGGCCGGTTCTTCTCCAGGAGTTCGCCGAGCTTCGCCAGATCGGGCTTGTAGGGATTGTCCTTGAGGACCGGGAAATTGATGACCCGCTCCTTGCCCGTTTGCGGATCTTCCTCGACGTAGTTGAACAAGGCGCCCATGGGCTGCGAACTGAGGTGGCCGCCGTAGATGAGTTCATTGTTCATGACCAACCGCATCCGGCGGGAAGCCTGGACCTCGGGTTTGCCGCGATTGATGAACTTGGCCATGCCCTTGAAGACGACCTCGTTGGCCATCTGTCCGCTGATCGGCCGGAGCTCGACGTCGGTGCATCCGAAATAGCGTGTGAGCTCCTGCTGAGCCTCGACTTCGACTTCGCGTATGAAATCGATGCCCTGGTAGAAATAGACCTCCTCCCCTTTCATCGTCCGGTGCTCGGCGTAACGGCCGGCGGGGTCGGCGATTTCGCACATCTTCACCAGCATGGACGGCGACGATTCCGAAGGGATGAGGTTGAAGCATTCCTTCTGGCGCCAGGCGCTGTTCCGCTCGACTCTCGCGGCCAGAGCCTGCGTCTTTTCAAAGAACGTTGACATCAGGCGACTCCTCCGTTGACGGTCATGTCCCTTCTATTCCCTTGTTTTTACCGAAAATTCGCGTCTTCAATGGCGCTGATCTTCCCCACCCGCCCGGCATGGCGGCCGCCTTCGAACGGCGTCTTGAGCCAGACCTGGACGCAGGCCAACGCCTGCTCCGTCGAATGAGTGCGCCCGCCGAGCGTCAGGCAGTTCGAATCGTTGTGCTTCCGGCTCATCTCGGCGGCGTATTCGCTCGAGCACGGCGTCGCCCGGATGCCCTTGAACTTGTTGGCCGTGACGGCCATGCCCAGTCCCGTGCCGCAGACGAGGATGCCGCGATCGCACACGCCCTCCACGATACTCCGGGCCGCCTTGGCGCCGTAGTCGGGATAGTCTACGATTTCACCGGGGCCGCAGCCGAAATCCTCAAAGGCGATGCCGCGCGCTTTCAGGAATTCGGCGACAGCCGTCTTGAGTTCATGGCCGGCATGGTCGGATGCAAGAGCGACTCTCATCTCCGGTTCCTTTCCCTGCGCCCGACGGCCCGTCTATCGCGATGCCGGGGGCGGCTGCTGCCACTTGCCCTCGGCGAACCTGGCGGCCTCGGGCATGACCTCGAGGGCCTTCAGAACGACCGGGTCGGTCTGGCGGGAGATCTTGACCCCCTCTTCGATCCCCCAAACGGCCGACGTGATTTCGCGCTCGAGCTCATGGCGGATCTCTTCCTTGGCGTCGGCGAAAGTCTTATCATCGAAGGCGATCTTGCGGCCTTGGATGCTCGCCTTGAAGTCGTCGATAACGGCATCGTTGACGACAAACGGTTTCGTGACGATGACCTTGCCTGACCCGGGGTTTTCCTGGCCTTTCAGGTCCTGCGGAAAGAGGAGCGTCTGGCCGAGAGGAGTCTGGTGCAGGACGAGCTTCCTCGCGTAGGCGAAGAAATCTCCATTGAGGCGCAGCCGCCCCGTGAAAACCTTGAGAAGGGATTCGACCTTGTAGTCGGGGGTGATCCCGCCCTGGCCGAGGACCTTGCGGCCGTGGTCGGTATACTTGACCTCCCGGGAACTCTCGGGCGCCGTTTTGCTCAGGAGATAGTCCTCGAGCTGGCTGTAATCGCGTTGAATCGACCGTCCGCTCGGCGTCAGATACTTGGCCACGGTCAGAGCGACGGCGCTTGTCGGCGTCAACGGGAAGACCGTCTGGACCAGGCCCTTGCCCCATGAATCCTCACCGACGATGAGACCCCGGTCGTGATCCATGACGGCGCCGCTGACGATTTCGGAGGCGCTGGCCGTGCCGTGGTCGATGAGAATGACGAGCGGCAGAGTTTCGTACTGGCCGTTCTTTTCGGCGGTGAATTCCTTGTCGTAGCGCGGGTTGCGGCCCTTGATGGAAACAACACGCGAGCCTTTCGGCAGGAACTGGTCGGCAACCTGGATGCACTGGACGAGCGCCCCGCCGCCGTTCAGACGAAGGTCGAGAAGGAGGCTTTTCATGCCCAGGGACGTGAGCTTGGCCAGCCCGTCTTCGAGCTCCTGCGGGGTCGTCTCGCCGAAGTTCCGGATGTAGATGTAGCCGACCTCGCCGTTGAGCATGAAGATGTAGGGAACGCTCAGCAAGGGGATTTCCTCGCGGGTGATGGTCAGGTCGAACGGCTTGGCCATCCCGTCGCGGACGATCGTAATCGTGACCTTGGTGCCCTTCTCCCCGCGCAGCTTCTGCAGGGCGTCGTAGCTCGAAATGGGCACGGTGCTTTCGCCGTTGATTTGCGATATGACGTCGGCCGGCAGGATGCCGAGCCGCCAGGCGGGCGTGCCCTCGATCGGGGAGATGACCACCAGTTTGTCGCCCTGCTTTTGGATCTGAATACCCAGCCCGAAATACTTCCCCGTATAATCCTCCCGGGTGCGGGCGAAGCCCTCACCTTCGAGAAAGTAGGAATGCGGGTCGAGCGTGTCCAGCGTACCCCGGATGGACGCGGAGACGAGTTGCTGCTGTTCCACCGGCTTGAAGTATCCGGCTTCGAGGGTATCCGCGATGGACCGGGCCTTCTCCAGGCCCGCCGACCACTGGTCCTGGTCGTGCGCCGGAATCCACAGCAAAACGACCGCGATCAGGGAGCAGAGGAGAATACGCTTGGCCATGGCAGTAAACGACTGTTCATATTATCAGAGCCCCCGGCCAAAGTAAAGCCGCGGACGGGTCCTTGACGCGGCCCGTCCGGACGGATATAGTTGCCGTGGTATAATGGATTTGCGAGATTAACATGTTTGGCAGCATCGGACCGAGCGAACTCCTTTTAATCTTCATCATCGCCCTTCTCGTTTTCGGCCCCAAGAAACTCCCCGATATTGGGAAGTCCGTCGGCAAGGCCCTCCGGGAGTTCAAGAAGGCGTCCGAGGAGATCAAGGGGCGTATTGAGGAAGAGATCCAAGCTTCGGAGTTGAAAGACATCCACAAGGACGTCAAGTCGGGGTTGGACACTCTCCAATCCGGCGTCAGGGGATTCCAGGACCGGATCAAACAAACCATGGGCCTCAACGACCTGACCAAGTCGCCGCCGGTTGTAGACGTCGCCAGCAGCACCGCTTCGCCGTATGAGCCTGTGCCCGAAATCCCATCCGGCGCTGAAAATCCAACGCCGGGTTCGGAAAGCGCCCCCAGCGGGCCTGAGAGCGACCCGTACGCGACGCTCGTCGGAAAAGACGCCCCACACGACATCCCATCCGAGGCCGACAGCCTCCAGGTCAAAATCAAGAAGGAAACGACGAAAAATGAGACTGGGGAAGGGCGAAAAGTCTCCTGACGAGATGACCTTCCTCGAGCACCTGGAGGACTTGCGGAAAAGACTGTTCTATTCCGCCATTGCCCTGGTTGTCTGTTTCGTCCCCGGCTGGATATTCTCGAAGCAGCTCTTTCACATCCTGGCCCGGCCCGTCACCCAGTTTTTGCCTGCAGGCGAAAAGCTGACGTATCTCCACCTGATCGATCCCTTTATGCTTTATCTGAAAACGGGCTTCTTGGCCGCGTTTTTCTTCGCGTCGCCTTTCATCTTTCTCCAAGTCTGGTACTTCGTGGCTCCCGGCCTGTACCAGAAGGAGAAGAAATACGTCATTCCGTTCGTCTTGATGACGACCGTTTTTTTCTTGCTCGGCGCCCTGTTCGGGTATTTCATCGTGTTTCCCTTCGCCTGCCGCTTCTTCCTTACCGTCGGCACCGATTTCAAGGCCATGATTACGATTGACCAGTACTTTGGTTTTGTCCTGAAAATGCTCCTGGGTATCGGGCTCACGTTCGAGACTCCGACACTCGTGTTGCTGCTTTCGAAGATCGGCGTCATTACTGCCGGCTGGATGATCCGGAACTTCAAGTACGCCGTTCTGATCATCTTCATTATCGCGGCCGTGATCACGCCGACGCCCGACTGGATCAATCAGAGCATCGTCGCTCTTCCTATGCTTGTCCTTTATGGTCTGAGCATCCTGATCGCCCTCGTCGTAGGGAAGAAAAAGGAAAAGAGCACGACCCCGGAAGAAACGGCAGGTTAAAATGACCGCAAAAGAAAAAGTCATCATCCGAAGTGTGCCCGTTTATGACCCGGTCCTCATCCGCGGCGTCATCCGCGCGGGCCTGGAAGAGCTCGGGCTGGCCGGGCGGGTCAAGGGACGGACAACAATCAAGCCCAACGTCGTTATGTCCCATCCCGCTGTGGCGCCGAGCGCCTTCACCCGGTCCGAGTTCCTCGACGGCCTCCTCGGCGCGCTCGAGGACGCGGCCGCCCCGGGCACGGAATTCTCCGTCGCCGAGAAGTGCGGGGCGGCCATCCCGACGACCCGGATGCTCCGCCGCGCCGGCTACTACCGGCTGCGGAAGAAGCACCGTTTCCGCCTCGTTCCCATCGAAGAGGCCCGAAAGAGACGCGTCGCCCTCGCGAAAGGCAAGATCCACGGCACGCTCCGGACCGCCCGCGCGATCACGGACCGCGACTTCCTCGTCTATGCGCCCAAGCTCAAGACAAACGCCCTCAGCCAAGGGATAACGGCGTCGATCAAGCTCAACATCGGCATTCTCTGCGACCGGGAGAGGATGTGGAACCATAATTACAACCTGGATGAGAAGATCGTCGACCTGCTCGAAGTCGGGAGGCCCGATTTCATCGCCACCGACGCCATAGAAATCTCGAGCGGCGGGAATCACTTGACCCAGCACGGCCGGCACCTGGGCCTCGTCATCATGGCCTCGAACCCCGTCGCCCATGACGCCGTCTGCGCCCACATTTTCCATCTCGACCCGGAACGAATCGCCCACATCCGCCTGGCGCACGAACGCGGCTATGGGCCGCTCAGCCTCGATAATATCGAAGTCACGGGAGATGTGACGCTCGATGAGGCCCGGGAGCGGACACGGGATCTTGAGACCGGCTTCATCCACGCCGACGACATCAAGTCGAGCTTCAAAATCCTCAGCGGTGAGCCCTACTGCCGGGGCGGCTGCCACGGCGTTCTCATCGACTGGCTCTACATGATCAAGGACCGCAAGCCCAAACTCTGGGAAAAGCTCCCGGAATGGACGGTGGTCTGCGGCAAGTACAAGGGCGACGTCAAGGCCCGGCGCGTCATGGTCGTCGGGACATGTTCCGCGGTCGAAGGCACGATCGAAGCCCGGCGCAAGGGCCGGATCCGAGGCTGCCCGCCCAAACACAAGTCCATGGTCCTCTGGTTTTTCCTCAAAGGCGGGATCATCAATCCGCTCTTCCGGCCGGACCTCATCTACGACGCCTACGTCTGCCTCTTCTTCTCCTGGTGCAGAAGGCTGGTCAAAGGGAGAATATGACACGATGGATGGACGCCTGATCATCGGCAATGAGCGCATCGAAACCGCGGAAAAACTTGTCTCGGAAAACCCGGCCACCCGTGAGCCTGCAGGCGAGGTGAGCGTTGCCTCGGAGGCCCTCTGCGAGCGGGCGCTTCAGGCCGCCAAGGACGCTTATCCCCTGTGGCGCGGCATGCCCGACGCGGTCAAGCGTGAGATCTTCGAGCGCGCCGAGAAGATCCTCGAACGTCGGGCGGTCGAAGCCGGGCGGCTGATCGCCCTGGAAAAGGGCTCGCCGTATGCGGAGTCCCTGGCTGTCGAGGTCTTCGGCGCCCTCCAATCGCTCAGCTATTACGGCCGGAACCAAGGGCGCCTTCTCCAGCCGCACAAGGCCAAGCACTACGTACCTCTCTTCTTCAATAAAAAGAGCGCGTTTCATTTCCACGCCCTCGGCCCGACCCTCGTCATATCGCCCTGGAATTTTCCTTTCCTGATCCCCTTCTGCGATGTGTTGAGCGCTCTGACCGCCGGCAATACCGTCGTGCTCAGGCCCTCGACGACGACTCCGCTTGTGGCGTTGCTCCTTGGAGAGATTTTCGTCGAGGCGGGATTGCCGCCCGGCGTTCTCAACGTGGTCGTCTGCCGCGTGCCGCAGGCCGAGAGCATGATCACGAATCCGATCGTTCAGACCGTCATGTTCACAGGGAGCGTGGGCGTCGGCAAACGCGTCATGGAGCTCTGCAGCCGAAACCTCACCAACGTCACCCTCGAACTCGGCGGAAAGGACCCGATGATCGTCCTCGCCGACGCCGACCTCGACCGGGCCGCGCGCGGCGCCGTTTGGACGGCCTTCATGAACTGCGGCCAGAGCTGCGGGTCGATCGAACGGGCTTACGTGGCCCGGAAGGTTCTGGACGCGTTCACCGCCAAAGTTGTCGATCTCGCCAAACGCCTCAAAGTCGGGAACCCGCTTGAAACAGGAGTCGACATGGGGCCGATGGCCAACGCCGGTCAGCTCAAGATCGTCGAGGACCATATCGCCGATGCCCGCGCGAAAGGCGCGCGAATCCCGGTCGGCGGGAACCGGATCACGGCGCTGCCGGGCTACTTCATCGAGCCGACGGTGCTCACGGATGTCAATCATACGATGAAAATCATGATGGAGGAGACGTTCGGGCCGACGCTCCCCATCATGCCGTTCGGCTCGCCGGAAGAGGCCGTCGCCCTGGCCAACGACAGCCCGTACGGATTGACCGCTTCGGTGTGGACCCGCAGCCGGAAACAGGCCGCCTGGTTCGCCGAGCGGCTCGAAGCCGGTTCGGTGACAGTCAACGACCACATGTATTCGTTTGTGGAACCTGGGGCGATTTGGGGCGGCATCAAGCAAACGGGAATGGGCCGCTCGCACGGTCCGTACGGCCTGCATGAGCTCGTCAACATCAAGTACGTGAGCATGGACTTCCTCAAGCGAAAATCGCAGACATGGTGGTTCCCCTATGACGGCGGGTTGACGAATCTCCTCGAGAAGACGATAACGGTTTACCACGGCGCCGGCGGCGGTAGGAAGCTCAGAGCGGCCCTCGGACTGCGGCGGGAGCTACCGAGAATTCTCAAAACGAGCTCGGTTCTCAACTACGTCAAGAGCCTGCCGAGGATCTTCAAAGGATGAAAACCCCGCCGAAGCTCATCGGCCTCACCGGGACCAACGGCGCCGGCAAGGGCGAGGCCGCCCTTTATTTCGAGTCCAAGGGCTATGCCCGCCATTCGCTCTCGGATGTCCTGCGGGACGACCTTCGCTCCCGGGGCCTCGAGCCCAGCCGCGACAACCTTATCCGAACCGGCAATGAGCTGCGCGAACGATTCGGCGCCGACATCCTGGCCCGCCGGACCACAGCGAAGGCTGCCGGACGGCCTGCGGTCATCGACAGCATCCGCAATCTGGCCGAGGTGGCCTTCTTCCGGAATCAAAGCGGTTTCATTCTGCTGGCGTTCGACGCGCCGGTGGACGTCAGGTTCAGGCGGGTGGCCGACCGCGGCCGCGACGAATCGGCCGGGACGCTCGATGAGTTCCGGAGGAAGGAAGATGAAGAACGGGCCGGCGGGGCGACCGGGCAGCAGCTCGAAGCCTGCATGGCGGCGGCCGACTGCCTCATCGTCAACGACGGGACCATCGAAGAGCTTCACCGCAAACTGGAGGCGTGCTTATGACCGCTGAACGTAAACCCAAAGACCAGTATTATCTCGACATCGCCCGTGAAGTGGCCAGCCGGAGCACGTGCTTTCGCCGCACCATCGGGGCCATCATCGTCCGCGACGACCAGATCATCTCCACGGGATACGTGGGCGCGCCGCGCAAAACGAGGGACAGCCTGGAGCACGGCTACTGCCTCCGGGACAAGCTGGGCATTCCGCACGGCCAAAGGTATGAGCTCTGCCGGAGCGTCCACGCCGAGCAGAATGCCATCATCAACGCCGCCCGGGCCGGGGTCAGTCTGTTGGGCGGGGACATGTTCATCCATGGGAGCAACCCGGACACGGGCGTCCCTATCGACGCGTTGCCGTGTTTCATATGCAAGAAGATGATCCTTAACTGCGGCCTCAACCGGATCGTCTGCTCGACGGCCGGCGGCGGGGCCAAGGTGTTTCACTCGGACCAATGGGCGGCGGAGTGGCGGGAGCGCGACATCATCGACGACGAACACCAGTACGGAAAAGACTGATGCCGGCGGGCGGTCGATGTGGAGCATGGCCGGAATCGAACGCGCATCAGCCGGTCCGTGCTGAGGTGCGGCGGGGGGCACACGTCTCCGCCCTTGTCGTTTCCGCCTTCGCTTTGGCGGCGGTTCTCCTGATCGGACCGCTCGATTCTTGGCGAGGCCAAAACGGGCTGAACCGGCGGCTCAAGGCCGGCCCGACGGTCCCGGCCGGCGGCACGTCCGAGTCCTCCCCAGCCTCCATCCGGTCCGCCGGAACAAGCGGTGCGGGACGGGAAGCCCGGCCCGGTCTGCTCAAGCTGCTGGGGCTTGATCCCTCGCCAGAGTCGATCGATTATGTCCAGAATAAAACCCAATTTCAGCTCCATACTCTGCTCACGGAACAGCGTCATCCAAGAACCTGGAATCTGAGCGAGCATATCCAGAATGACACATTGGGCGGCCTCAGGATGCTTTCCGGCGTCGACGACGATGTCCGGGTCAAACTCGAGGCTCTTGCGGAAGATACAGCAAGTCTGGAACAGGCCGCGGACGCCGTTGAAAAGGCGGTCTTGGCAAAGAGGAAGGTCTACGTTTATGGCTGCGGCGCGACCGGGCGGCTGGCCAAGCAGATGGAGAGCGCGTTTTGGCGGCCGTTCTGGCGGAAGGTCAGGGCCGATTCCAGGATATGGGCGAAGCTCGGCGGCCGCGTGTCCGCATCCATCGAAGACGATCTTATCGGAGAAATGACGGGCGGCGACCGGGCTCTGATCAGCTCGCTCGAGGGTTTCGAGGACCTGCAGCTCATCGGCCGCCTCCAGCTCCACGACCGGGGAATTGCCAAGGGCGACGTGGTCATCTGCGTCACGGAGGGCGGGGAGACGTCGTCGGTCATCGGCACGATACTGACGGCCCATGAGCAATGGAAGGAGGCGCCGGAGTACGACCCGGCCGAGAGCCGCAAGAACCTTTACTTTGTGTACAACAATCCCGACGCCAAGCTCTATCCCTTTGAGCGGAGCCGGAAGGTCCTTGAGGAGCCGGGGATCACGAAGATCAACCTGACGACAGGGCCCCAGGCCATCACCGGCTCGACGCGCATGCAGGCCACCACAATCGAAACATTCGTCGTGGGGACGGTCCTCGAGGCGGGGCTGGCCAGAATCATGGGCGCAAGGCTGTCGGGGAGCGAGATGGGCAGGCTCGGGTTCCAAGGCGAATTCGGAATCGGCGCGAGGCTCAAGGAGTTTACGCCGACACTCGATGCCGTGCGGATGGCGCTGCCGGACGCGGCAAAGCTCACGGATGCGGAGGCGGGGACATATGCGGCTGGCCGGTTTTCGACGTACTTCGCGGGGAAGGGCCTGATCACAGTCTTCATCGACAGCACGGAACGAAGCCCGACATTCCGCCTCTTCCCGCTGGACACGGTGAATGAAAAGGCGAGGAAATGCTGGATCCAGGTGTGGGCGGCGGCGGACACGCGACAGAGCGCCTGGCGGGCCTTTCTGGGACGGCCGTTCAGGGGGCTCGATCCTGCCCTATACCAGGGAGCGTTCGAAGGCGGGATCGATGATCCCTACCTCAAGCGGGCCGCGCTGGCCAGTCTGAAGAGGGCGGGGAATGATCAGCAGGACCTCTATGACTTCTCGTTCGCGGCCGGAAATGTGAAGGAGCGCTGGCCGAAGCCGGGCGATCTCAGCGTTATGGTTTGCCTCACGCCGGAAGAAGCCGAACTCGGGCGAGCCGGCTCGTATGAGAGGCGATTCATGGACTTGTGCGCGTCGCAAGGCGCGAGGCTTGGGGTTCTTCTGGTTACCGGCAAAGAGCCGCGTGAGGCGGCGAAAATCGAGGCCGATATTCAGGCCTCGTTCCAAGGCCGGAAAGATTCTCCGATCGTCGTCACGGTGAGGGTCCCTGTCGCCGGCGATCCGTTCGGTCTCGGCCAACAGATCGCGACCAAGATGCTCCTCAACGCTCATTCGACCGCGGTCATGGCCAAGCTCGGCCGGGTCATCGGCAACACGATGACCAACGTCAGCCCGAGCAACCTGAAGCTCATCGGCAGGGCCACGTTTCTCATCCAATCGCATGTGAACGACGTGCTCGCACAGCCGGGATTTGTCAAAGCCCAAGGAAATTGCAATCCTATCACCTACGGCGAGGCGAACGCGGTTCTTTTCGACGCGATCGGATACCTCAGGGACAAGCCGCAGCGGGCCGGCCAGACGGCGGAGGTTGCGCTTTCGATCATCCGTATCCTTGAGTCGCTGAAAGAGCAACGCGGGATCACGCAGGACGAGGCGCTCGCCCTCGTGAACTCCGTCGGCCTCCGGGCCTACCTAGCCGGCCTGCGCGGGACGTGAGCGGGCCTTCCGGCCGACAAGAAGGGGCCAGGTCTACTTTCTGCCACTTTTTAGCAGAAAGTAGACCTGGCCCCCTCTTAAAGCGGCAGGCTGCCGGGCTGACGGATCTCGACACCGGCAGGGAGATATCCGTCCATTTTGGCCTTCTCGATATCCTGCATGACTTCCGCCGCCGAAAGATGGAGGCTCCGGCTGAGTCCCGGGACGTCGATCAAACGTTTCTCGATGAGCATGCTGATGGCTTCGCGGAGCACGCTTTTATAGCGGCGAATCCCCCGCAAGCCGGAAATCGTCAGGATACCGCCCAGAACGAAAAAGAAGGCGATGCCTCCGATGATCACGAAGCCTCTCTGGTCGCCGAAAACGTTCACCCGGAGAACATCGGACCGGATGTAAACAAGGACCGAAAGAAAAATGGCGTCGAGAATAATCCCCAGTCCCACAATTGTCATGACCATAACCGTCTCCTTGAAAGACTCATTGTAGAGAAAAGAAGGGGCCAGGTCTACTTTCTGCCACTTTTTAGCAGAAAGTAGACCTGGCCCCTTCTTGATTGAGAATACCTAGCATATTCCGCGTCCTCCTTTTCGTATCAGAGTCCTTAATAGGAAAACTTCATGACGAGGCCTGTCCGCATCGAATTTGCTGGAGCGTTCTACCACGTCCTTTCGAGGGGAAATCAAAAGTTGCCCATCTTCCTCTCAGACGACGATCGCCGTTTTTTCTTTAAGTGCCTGCGTGATGCCTACGAAAGATTCGGCTCAATTATCCATGTCTATTGTCTCATGGAAAACCACTATCATCTCATGATGGAGACTCCGAACGCAGGCTTGTCGAGGATTATGCATCTAATAAATACGGATTATTCGATCTACTTCAACAAAAAGCATAACAAGTGCGGCCATCCACTTCAGGGCCGCTTTAAGGCCATCTTGGTCCAGGCGGAGGAGTATGCGCGAGAACTCGCTCCGTATGTTCATCTCAATCCCGTCCGTGCCGGAATCGTCAGTTTGCCCGAGAATTACCGATGGTCCAACTATAGGGAGTATCTAGGTCTCGAGCCCCCGCAGCCCTGGACATCAAGCCTATTCGTCCTCGGCCTTTTTTCCTCCGACCTTGCTAAGGCAAGATTGAAGTACGCCGAGTATGTTCTTTTGCGTTCTTCCCAAAAGCTCCCTAGCCCCCTCGCGGCGGCACAATCAACCGGAATCCTCGGAAGCCCCGGTTTTGTGGAAAGAATCAAGAAAATGCTCCCCAGCGAAAAGCTCGGCAGACCGAATAGAGAAGTTCCTCAGCTTCGGAGGCTAACGAGAAAACCTGATCTTGGCGCAATACTGGACGCCGCAGGAGCCATCTTCGGACCGCATAACAGGCTGACAAAGAGGGCGGCCATATCTATCAGCCACAGCAACACGGCGTGTTCACTCAAGGAACTGAGCGAGTTCTATGAGATGAGCATTTCCGGGATTTCGAGCGTTTGCCGTAAGCTCAAGCGGGAAATATCATGCAATGATACCTTGGATCGGGCAATAAAGGAAATAGAGCTAAAACTCTTCGGATGATAGAAGATAGGGCCAGGTCTACTTTCTGCTAAAAAGTGGCAAAAAGTAGACCTGGCCCCTTCTTGTTATGGAAGGGGCGCATCCAGGTCGTAGCAAGGCTCGATGGCCGGCCGTGGTTTGCGCTTCGGTTTCTGCCTGACCTGCGGATAGGCATAGACCTCGCCGGCATAGTTCCGCATGACGACCTGCTCGGCATTGATGGACTGCAAATAATTCGGGATGAGCGGGATCTTGCCGCCCCCTCCAGGCGCATCGATGCAGTAATACGGCACCGCCAGACCCGAGGTCCAGCCGCGCAGCGCATCCATGATCTCCAGCCCTTTTTCGACTGTCGTCCGCAGGTGCTCCGTGCCGCTGACATAATCGGCCTGATAGATATAGTAGGGCCGGACGCGGACCGCCAGCAGTTTCTGCATGAGCCGTTTCATCGTCTGCGGGTCGTCGTTGACGCCCTTCAGGAGGACCGTCTGGTTCCCGAGCGGAATCCCGGCATCGGCCAGCATGTTGAGCGCCAGCGCCGACTCCGGCGTGATCTCGTCGGGATGGTTGAAATGAGTGTTCAGGTAGAGCGGGTGGTATTTCTTGAGCATGGCCACGAGCTTTTCGGTCACCCGTTGCGGCAGCACGCACGGCACCCGCGTTCCGATCCGCATGATTTCGATATGCGGGATGGCCCGGATGCCCTTTAGAATCTCCTCGAGCTTGCGGTCGCTCAGCATCAGGGGATCGCCGCCTGAAATAATCACGTCCCGCACTTCGGGATGACTCCGGATGTAGGCGATTCCGCCCTCGATAAATCGGGGATTGATCTTCGACGGATCGCCGACCTTCCGCTTGCGCGTGCAAAACCGGCAATACGAGGCGCAGCTGTGCGACACGAGGAACAGCACCCGATCGGGATATCGGTGGACGATCCCCGGCACGGGCGAATCTTCGTCCTCGAGGAGCGGGTCCTCATCGCCGGTGTTTTCCTTGAGCTCAGCCGGGTCGGGCACCATCTGGCGCCACATGGGGTCGCCGCGGTGCTTGATCAAACTGGCGTAATGCGGCGTGATCTGGATCTTGAACACGCGGGCGATACGGCGCACTTCCTCGAGATCCAGTCCGAAGTGTTGGGCGATCTCCTCAGGTTTCCTGAGACTGCCCTGCAGCAAACGTTGCCAGTCGTCCATCTCCTCAAGACTCCTTTGTCAACGAAAGTACTTCGCGTAGATGATGCGATCGTCGCCGGGCTTGTAGTACTCCGGCAGCCGGGCGACTTCTTTGTATCCTAATTTGATATAAAACTGCCTCGTGGGGTGATACTTCGGCTGGGACGAAGTCTCGATGATGATCATCCGGCCGTTGAGACCGCGGACCTCGTTCTCGAGCCAGCGGACGAGCTCTTTGCCGCGCCCTTTCCCCTGCTCCGACGGTGAGACGGCCATCCAGTACAGATCGTAGCCATCCTCGCTGAGCGGGGTCGGGCCCCACGTCATGTAGCCCACCGTCTCGCGGCTCTCGTTCTCAACGACAACTGTCCGGTAATCCGTCTGCTCGGGTTCCTGGAGATAAGCGTCGATGAGCTCTTCGGCGACCACGGCTTCTTCCGGCGTGAACATTCCCGTGGCCTGGATGAGATCGAGGACGGGCGCTTTATCGCGCGCCTGCATTGGGCGTATCATGGCTTTCCTGTCTTTTGGCGGCGTTGCGGACCATCGACCCCCAAAACGCCGCGTACTCGATATTGGCCGCCTTCAGAGCTCTGACATAGCCGGCATTGAGGCTGATATCGGGATTGGGATTGACCTCAAGGATGAAGATGCGGCCTTTCGCGTCCATCCGGAAATCCACCCGGGCGTAGTCTCGGCAGCCCATCGTCCGGAACACCTCGACCGCCGTCGACTGAAGTTTCTCGCGCAACTCATCGCCGATCGGGGCGGGGCACACGGGCGGCGTCTTTTGATAGAGCGGATGGTCCTCGAACCACTTCGCTTCGTAGCCGCAGATCTTGGGCATGCCGGCGGGCATCTGGCTGAAATCGATCTCGGAAACGGGCAGCGGATGAACCGTCCCGTCCTCCACGACCGACACGTTGAATTCCCGGCCGTCGATATAAGGTTCGGCCAGGGCCGGCTGCCGGTAATTCTCGAGCACCCGGTGGAGCTGGCGCCGGAGACTCTCCTCGTCGTGGACGACCGACTCCGGGTAGATGCCCAGGCTCGCGTCTTCGCTGTTCGGCTTGACGATGATCGGAAATTTGAGGTCCACGGGCTGGTCGGGCGCGAAAACCAGAACGGCCGGCGCCGTCGGCAGGTTGCAGGCGCGGAGGACGGCCTTGGCCTTGTGCTTGTCCTGGCACAGGGCCAGGGTCTTCGAATCGTTCCCGGTGAACGGGATTCCCAAGAGTTCGAAGATCCCGGCGACGTTCGATTCCCACTGGGGCCGCCCGAAATATCCCTCGCAGAGGTTGATGAGGACCTGGGGATTGACTTCTTTGACACGGCTGAAGAAATTGAGCAGGCTCCGCTGCAGCGGGATAAGGGTGATCTCGTAGCCCAGGCTTTTGACGGCTTCGTGGACCTGGTTGGCCATCTCGGCGACAGACTCTTCCGAAAGCCGCTCGCCGGTGTTAACGGGTCTCGGTTCGTAGGCGTTGAAGACGATCCCGATCCGGGATAAACCGTTCATGCTCGATCTGCTTGAACCGCAGGCCTTTCAGGGGCCGCCACCGGCCGGGGACGGGTCGTCCGGATGTCCCAGCGCCGCGACGCCTCGTCGACAACGCGATGGATCAGGTCGGAATAGGAATACCCGGCGGTCCGTGCCGCTTTAGGCAGGCAGGAATTATCTTCAGGCTTCGGGAGGACGCCAGGCAGCGGGTTCACTTCGAGAACGTTGGGTTCGCCTTTTTCGTCGAGCCGGACATCGATCCGGCACCAGTCACGGATGCGGAGCACGGCGCACGTCCGGGTGACAAGATGTTCGATCTTCCGCCTCAGGTCGTTGCTGAGCTCGGCCGGGCACTGGAAAATGTCGAGCGGGCTCTCGGGCGTATCCCAAACCCATTTGGCTTCATAGGAGTAGATCGGCGACGCGCCAGCCGGGAGTTGGGAGTGGTCGATCTCGACGATGGGCAGGATCTCGTGGTTCGGATAGTTGCCCAGGACGCCGACGGTGAATTCGCGCCCCGCGAGAAAGCGCTCGACGATGACCGGCTCCCGGTAGAGCCCGATGATCTCGTTGACCCGCTCGAACAGGTCGCCGACATTGCGAACGAGGCAGTTGTCCTTGATCCCCTTGCTCGAACCCTCGAAAAGCGGCTTTACGATCGCCGGCAGCCGGATGCCCTGCGGGATGTCCAGCGGCGACTCGATGATCCAGAACGCCGGGTTGGCGATCCTGTGGTACGAGAGGATTTCCTTGGCCCGTGACTTGTCGAGGCAGATGCCGAGGGTCAAAGGATCGGACCCCGTGTACGGAAGGCCGAGAATTTCGCAGATGGTGGGGACATGGGATTCGCGGTTGGGGCCGAAGAGCCGCTCGGACATATTGAAGACAAGCTGCGGCCGGCCGCGCTTTAAGCGACCGTAGGCTTTGTCGTCGGATTCGATAAGGAAAACTTGGTGACGTTCGCGGAGAACTTGCGCGACGGCTTCGATCGTCTCGTCGGAGTCACACTCCGCGAGCAAATCGAGTGGAGGCTCGTCGCCCTCCTCAGGGCGATCTTCGGGGCGACGAAAGAGCGTCGCTTCCATTCCTGATTTCGAGCTATAAAGCAACGCAACTTTCATCGCTCATCTTCCTTCAACTCAAAGATTCGTATGTTCCCAGTGCTGTTACCATGACAATGCTCTGAGACCTTACGTACTCTCCATCCTAAAATCAATTCTATATATAGACCAATTCCACGAAATGTCAAGCGCTTTCCAAATTGCGACCACTTTTTTTGGTATCTTTTCCCGCGCCGAGCGCAATTAGTGGTGCCGGAACGCGAAGACGTGCGCGCGTTCACAAAAAGCGACGCGCGGCAAAGTACAGAATTTGGCAGCACACTGCGGAGACATTTTCCGCCGGCATGCGGGGTCGATTGTTCCGGTGTTTAGCGAAAAAACAGGAAGGTCGCGGCGACGTAAAGCGGGACGAGAGCGGCGATCGAATAGATCATGTAGCCGAAAAACGAGGGCATCCGATAATGATAGTGTTCGGCAATGGTCTTAACCATGAAGTTCGGTCCATTGCCGATATAGGAGTTGGCGCCCATGAAGACGGCGCCGGCGCTGAACGCTTTGAGGATAAGCGGCGGGATGCCCACGATCGTCCCGGCCCCATTCAAACCCAGGCCCTGGGCCAGCGAAAAAAACACAAGATAGGTCGGCGTATTATCGAGAAACGAAGAGAGGCCTCCGGAGCACCAGAAGAATTGCCATGGCTTGGAGAGCCCGAACTCCGCGCCTCGGGCGTTCAGGATGAGAAGGGCCGGGACCATGGTGACAAAGATGCCGGCGAAGAGGACGGCCACTTCGAGAATGGGGGCGTAGGAGAATCTGTTCTCGGTTCGGAGACTTTTGCGCGTTGTAAGCAAAGACAGCCCGGCCGCAACGACGAGAAAGGTCTCGCGGAAGGGAAAGGGAAGGAAGAGCCCGGCGACGACGCCGCCGATCCAAACGAAGTTCAGGCTCCCTCGGAGGCGCAGAGGAATGATGTGCTCTCGCTCACGGATGAGGTCGCGATTGGCTTCGCGCCGGTAGTTGAGGTTATCGAGGACATAGAAGATCATGAGCACCCCGCCCGTCATGAAGGCCCAGATCGGAAAAAGGCGCAGCGTCCAGAAGAAAGGTACACCCCGAATCAGACCCATGAACAGGGGCGGGTCGCCGAGCGGGGTCAGGCAGCCGCCGATGTTGCCGACGAGCATGATGAAAAAGATTGGAATATGGAGTGTGTGGCGGCGTTCCTGATTGGTCTGGAGGAGCGGGCGGATGAGGAGCATGCCCGCGCCGGTCGTGCCCACGAAATTGGCTAGAATCGCGCCGACAAAGAGGAAGGCGGTGTTGACCTCGGGAGTCGCTCGGATGTCGCCGCGCAGCACGATCCCGCCGGAGATGATGAAAAGCGAGGCCAGGAGGAGGATGAACGAAAGATAGTCGCGGACTGAATGGAGAAGCTCTTGGCGCCCGTGAAGGAGAAGCAAAACCAGAATCGGCGCCGCCCAGAAAAGAGCAACGAGGGCCTTGTTGTGATGAACTCGCCAGAAGCGGGGCGCGCGAAGCGGAAGGAGCGCGATGGACAGGATAAGTCCGATGAACGGAACGACCGTCCACAATGGAAGCGAAAGGCCGAGCGACCCGGAGCTCATGGGATGGCAGTATTGTATGTCAACGCCGGCTTTTTTCAAAGAAGGGGCCAGGTCTACTTTTTGCCACTTTTGGCCTCGCCGCTCTTATGTTCGGAGATCTCCCAACAAAAGTGGCAAAAAGTAGACCTGACCCCATCTCATCAAGGCATGAATGCCGTCGAAAGCCAGGAAGCCCGGACAGGAAGCTTCCGCCGCCGCGCTTTCGTCTCGAGCGGCCGTTGCAATGACTTGTAGTCGCTTGGCGGCGTCTGGAAGATCACAGCGGCGCCGGCCGCGAGAAATCGTGCCAGAGCATCGAGCGGCAGGCCCTGCTCGATGTAAACCACGGTCCTCACTCGGGCACGGCGAGCCGAGCAAATAATCCCGAGGGCCGCCGTCACCCCACCCTCGTCCCGAAAGCTCCGGTCGGAGATGTGGATCCAGGCGCCCGCCGCCGCAAGGACGGCGAGATCATCACTGAGCGGCCCATGGTGGAAATAGACGAGAGTGCTCCCGGCGCCGCGCGCGGCATCGGCCAGCGCTTTCAGGACGGCGAAATCCCGGGCCTGCGTCCGGTTCGAGAGCTGAAGATCCATGCCGTCGGCCACGAGGGTCAAGAGCTCGCGCAGGGAGAGTCCGGCTTCCGCCCCCTCCGCGGGCAGCGGCCCGTTGAGAAAATAGGCGGCGAAAGATCCCGCCTTCAACGCGCTCCGTAGGATGAGGCCGAGCTCCTGAGCGGGACGCCGAACCTCATCCGATGTGTAAAACCTGACGCCTTCGCGGATCAGCCAATCGAGCCCGGCGGAATCGAAGCGGCCCGTGTCAAGGAGGCTGACCCCGACGCCCTTGGCCGCGGCCAGCTTGGCCGCTTCGCGCAAGGCCTCGGCCTCAAACTGATCATCGCGGATAACGATGTCCCTGCCGAGACGGACGCGGTCGAGGAGCTCGTACGTTTTGATCACGTCGCCGATGCCCTCTTCGATCGGATGTTTGCTCATGATGAGGACCTCAACATATACCATCCCGGCCGAGGACTGTCAATTTCCCGGCCGCAGCCGTCAAGAAGAGGGGGTCAAACCTACACTTTGAAGAAAACTGGAAAGTGTAGGTTTGACCCTTTCTGAGTTAAAGGCTCGGAGCTGGTTGAAATGGGCGTCAATGTCATCTATCATCAAGAGGCGGTGTTGGACGGTATCCCATGAGCTCCAAGTCTTGTGCAGTTCTTTTTTCGGGCGGCATCGACTCGACGACCGCTCTGTATTGGGCGGGCAAACATTTTGCCGCCGTCTTCCCGCTCACGTTCGATTATGGGCAACGTCACCGGGTCGAGATCCGGCTCGCGGCGCGGCTGCTCCGGCGGCTCAAGGTCCCCCAGACGGTCCTCAAAGTCGACCTGACGCAGGTCGGCGGTTCAGCCTTGACCGACCGGTCGATCCCGCTTCCCAGGCTCGTGAAATCCGGAACGCCCCCGGCCGGGCCTCCGGTAACCTACGTCCCGTTCCGTAACGGCATCTTCCTGGCGATCGCGGCGGCCTGGGCCGAAGCCCGCGGTGTCGGCAACATCGTCTGCGGATTCCACGTCCTCGATTCGCCCGAGTATCCGGACACGCGGCCGGAATTCGTGAGGGCCATGGAGCGGGCCATCCACCTGGGGACGGCGGCCGCGTTCGGAGCGCCGAAAATCCGCATCCAGGCGCCTTTCGTCGGGATGACCAAGGCCGACATCATCCGGGCCGGCTTGGCGCTCGAGGCGGATTATTCCTATTCGATCTCCTGCTATGCGGGCGCCGAGAACCCATGCGGAACGTGCCCGTCATGCCGAATGCGTCGCCGTGGGTGGAAGGAAGTCGGCCGCGAGGATCCCCTTATCACCCGGCTTCGAAAGGAAGGAAAGCGATGAGTTGGACACTTAAGGTCAGGGACAAATTTTCCGCGGCCCATTTTCTCAGCGGCTACAAAGGCAAGTGCGAAAAGATCCACGGCCACACGTTCCAGGTCGAAGTCGAGATCGCCGTCGGCGCCGTGGGCGAGGACGGGATCGGATTCGATTTCACCGAGGTCAAGAAAAGCCTGGCCGCGGTCCTGCCGGATCATACCCTTCTCAACGACATCGTCGCCTTCAATCCATCCGCCGAAAACCTTTCGCTTTATTTCTACTCCGAGCTCAAAAGACACTATCCGGTCAAGGCTGTGACGGTTTGGGAATCCGAGGATGCGTCGGCCACGTACTCTGAAGACGATTGAAGTTTTCGCCTCCTTCCAAGGCGAGGGGCTGCGACAGGGCGAACCGACGATCTTCGTGAGGCTCGCCGGCTGCAATCTCCGCTGCGGCTTTTGCGACACGAAGCGCGCCCGGCGAGGCGGCAGGGAACGGACCATCGACGAAATCGTCGAGGATGTGCAAAAGCTCCGTCTTGATTTCCCGGCGCGTTGGATCTGCCTAACGGGCGGCGAGCCGTTGGCCCAGCACATCCGGCCGCTCGCGCGAGCGCTCAAACGGGACGGACTCCGCGTACAGGTCGAAACGAACGGGACATTTCCCCCCGCGCCGGGCGTCGACTGGCACACCGTTTCGCCGAAACCGCCTGGCTACACTGTCCACCCCGGTTTTCTGAAGAAAGCCAAAGAGGTCAAGCTCATCGTCTGCCGCAAGCTGACTTTGGAAAACGTTCGCATGGTCCGGAAGGCCTTTCCGCTCTCTGTTCCGATTTTCCTTCAGCCTGAATCAAACGCGCCCTGGAGCAAGGCCAAGGCCGCCGATCTTCTCGAACGCTCTTTGCGCGCCGGATTGGACGGCATCCGCGTCTCTGTCCAGCTCCACAAAATCTACGGGGTTCGCTAGCAGCGGGCAATCAGTACTGCTTCCAGAGCGCGCCCCACTCCGTCTTCATGAACGTCCGGATGCGGCGCTTGCCGATCGTCGGATACCACAGGAGATCGTGATAGACGTTGCTTGCGAACGGCGCCCAAACGACGAGCGGCGAATGGAGCAGGATCTTTTCGAGCGATCTCAGGAATCCCTTGCGGATCATCTGATCGCCCCAAATGACGAAGCTCCGCCGCGTCTTGAAGCCGAAATCCAGGCCGCTCGTATCCTCCCCGACGACTTCGATCTCGGCCGGGTCGCCGACGCCGAGTCCCCGCTCGTGGGCCATGCGGATGAACGGAATGCTCATCGGGTCGAAGCCCATGATGCGGGCCGCGACGGCATCGATCGCCACCGAGTCGCCGCTCGCCAGGATAATGTTCTTCACGCACGGGATCATCGTCCGGGGACCGGCGCCGTCGCCGCAGACCGTCCCGTCCATGACGCAAAAGAGGCCCGGGTGCAGTTCCCGCTGCATATAGAGGAGGTCGACGAGAACCTCATGGATGTACTTATGGGCATAATGGCGGACTTCCTTGAGCAGGCCCCCGAACGCATTCTTCACCGCCCCGGTCGTCGTCGAATGGCCGTGAGTTTTTACGGTCGGCAGGTGAAGGATATTTTTCCCGATGTACATCTTGGGGATCTGGATGCCCTCGGGAAAAATCTCATTGAGCTTGAGGAGCGGACTCTTGAAGGGGTAAACGGTCCACTCGACTTCGGGCAATGGGGTGAAACCGAGCCCGTACTTCTCGAGAACGGGCAGCCACTTGTTGGCTTTCGCTCCCTTTATCGGATTGGTGACGACGGTCTTGTTCTCGACCGGGAAGAGCCGTTCGCGCGTGAAGCCGTCGCCGATAAGAGTCCGGATAACGCCCTCGACCTGCCACGGTTCACTCGAGCAGGCCGGGAAATACTTCGTCCACGACAGGTTGAGCTTGACGAGCGTGTCACGGTCCTTGGGAAGGTGACGCTGATAATCCGCGAGATGCATGAGCGATCGGTAATCCTCGAGGACCGTTTCCGGGCGGGTTTTGAGAACAGCGACTTTGGCTCGCATCATGGCGCCTCACTTGAAACGCAGGAACAGCGCCGCGGCGATGATCCAAAGGAGGATGTCGACGAGCAGCGGCTTGTCCTGGATGATCAGGGCTTCGGGCGACCCGCCCTCGGCTTTTTGATGGATCAGGTAAAGGTAGCGGAAAATCCCGTAGAGGACGAACGGGACCGTGAAGAGAAGGTTGCGCGTCCCGAACTTGGCCACGGTCTCTTCGGATATCGTGTACAGGCAGTAGGCCACGAGGGTGGACGCGGTGACCACCGAAATCATCTGGTCGAGAAGATAGATGTTGTATTCCTTAAGAATCGGCCGGTGCGTCGCGGCGTTCGCCCCGAGAAGGACGAGCTCATGGCGTCTCTTTCCCATGGCCAAAAAAAGCGACAGCAAAATGGTGCAGATGAGAAGCCAAGACGAAAGCTCTACCCGGATCGCCAGCCCGCCGGCGACAACCCGGATCACGAAGCCAGCGGCGACCACGAAGATGTCGACGATGACGATATGCTTGAGCCAGATCGAGTACAAGGTTTGGAGGACAAGGTAGACAAGGACGATAACAAGAAACGGCAGGTCGATGGCCGCGGACAAGGCCAGTCCGGCGGCGCCGATGACGAAAAGGGCTGCGATCGCCGGGGCCTTCTTCAGACGGCCCGAGGCCAGCGGCCGCTGGCACTTGATCGGGTGCCGCCTGTCCTCCTCGATGTCGCGCAGGTCGTTGAAAATGTAGTGGGCGCTCGAAGCCAGGCAGAAGGCGACAAAGGCCCCCATCGTCTTTAGGAGCAACGGCATGTTGAGGAGGTTCTGCGAAAAAAGGAGGGCGGCAAAGATGAAGAAGTTCTTGATCCACTGCTTCGGCCGGAGGGATTTCAGGATCTCTGTGATAACCATGCGTCCCTGCTTATTCTATGAACCTCAGCCGGAAAATTCAATCCTTCACCGCTTTGCGCTCGAAAAAACGGTACCCTGACCTCGTCAGATAGACGCCCGCCAGCACGACGGCGGACCCCGCCGCCTCGACGGCCGAGATGCGCTCACCGAGGAAGGCCGCCGCGAAAGCGCACGCGAAGATCGGCGTCATGTTGCTGTAAACGCCCGTCTTGGCGCTGCCGACTTTCTGGAGGGAAGAATACCAGACGACGAAACAGAGGACGATGGCCACCAGCCCGGAATAAAGCACGGCTCCCCATGTCACGAGCGACA
Organism: Candidatus Aminicenantota bacterium; assembly: GCA_963727095.1. Taxonomy (GTDB): domain Bacteria; phylum Acidobacteriota; class Aminicenantia; order Aminicenantales; family Saccharicenantaceae; genus CAVSEQ01. The sequence continues at coordinate 504,339 of CAVSEQ010000005.1, forward strand.
GCCGGCGCCACTCGACCGAGGCGACGGCCCGGACGGTGAACGGAAGATAGAGCAGCGTTCCCGCGGCCGTGCCCAGGGCCGCCAACTTGAGCGGCGCGACCCGCTCGAGGACCGGCTTGGAAAAAACGGTATAGGCGGCCCAGCAGGCGTTGGCAAGGAGCATGAGCAATGTCCCCCTGAGATTGCTCCACGTCAGCGCGGCGCCGCCGTTTTCGCCGGAGACCACGATCAGGAAACCGGCCGTCGAAATAACGATGCCGAGCCAGGCTGCCCAATGCAGCCGTTCCTGACGGAGCGCGGTCGCGAGGAGAGCGATGAAAATCGGGCTTGTGGCCAGGATCACGGAGGCCGTGGAGGCCTGGGTCCGGCTGATGGCCTGGATAAAGAAGAGCTGGTAGGCCGTGATACCGAGAATGCCCAGTCCCACGGCCCGCCAGCCGTCGCCCTTCCAGAGGGGACGAGTGTCGCGCCGCAGTGCCAGTAGCAGAAGATAGACGAGGGCCGCAATGGTCAGCCGGATCGCATTGAAAGCGGGAGGGGAAAGCTGGCGCAGGCCGATTTTGATCACGGACAAGTTGACCGCCCAGAAGAGGACCGTCATGAGCATCAGCAGGTCGGTGCGGCCGATCTTCGGTCCGTTTCTGAACTGGGGCAGCGGAATGTTCATGGAGGGATGCGCAGTTGGCGGACGGGCTGGGACCCTAGCTCTCAGCGCCTCCGGGAAGCGGAGCGGGGATAGCGGGCCTCGACGACCGAACGGAGGCCGCCTCTGGGATTGAACTCTCCGGTCACTGCGGCCGTCTTGGGCCGGCAGGCCTTGACGACGTCTTCGAGGACCCTGTTCACGACGTTTTCGTAAAAGATTCCGAGATTCCGGTAAGCCAGAATATACTCCTTCAGGGACTTGAGCTCGAGAACCTTCTTATCAGGCATATAACGGAGCCGAATCGTCCCGAAGTCGGGGAGCCCGGTCTTGGGGCACACGGACGTGAACTCGGGGATTTCGATCGTTATTTCGTAGTCGGGGAACTGGTTCCGGAACGTCTCGATCGCCGGAAGCCTGGCCTTCAGGCCGGCTTCGGCCTCTTTGTCCGTGGTTCGCGGCATGGGCTCTCCTCAATAAGCCGTTGAATTGGCATATGATACACGAAATCCGGCGGCAAGACAATGTCGAGTCCCGGGGGCGGCCTGAACGTTTTCTTTGGGGCGCCCTGGAGCGTCCGTGGAAAAAAGACTTTCCCCCCGGCAGCGCTTATTTCTATAATATAAGGATAAGACGGACGCCGATGACCGAATTTCTTCGGGAAGAGAGACCAGCATGAGAGAGTGCGCCAGTAAGAAAAACGCTGCCGAATGCAACTGCAGCTGGGAGCCGTGCAGCCGAAAGGGCCTTTGCTGCGAATGCCTGGCTTACCATTGGAGCCACAAAGAGCTGCCCGCCTGCCTGTTCCCGGATTCGATCGAGAAAACATACGATCGTTCGCTCCGGATGTTCATCCAGCTGTACAAGGACAAGGCCTGAGCGGAGCCGCACGCCGATGCCCAAATCCGCGAACCGCGAGCGCCGTTTCGTCTACGGCCCGGTCCCGTCGCGCCGGCTGGGCTTCTCGCTGGGCATCGACATCCTCCCCTACAAGACGTGCAGCCTGGACTGCGTGTACTGCCAGCTCGGTTCGGCCGGGCGGACGACATGCCGCCGCCGGTCCTATTTTTCGGCGCGCCGGATCCTGGCCCAAACGCGCGAGGCGATCAAGTCGGGCCGTAGGATCGACGTCATCACATTCTCCGGGTCGGGCGAACCCACCCTGAACGCGAACCTCGGCCCGGTCATGCGAGGCATCAAGAGAATGACGCACATCCCCGTGGCCGTCCTGACGAACGGCACGCTCCTGACGCGGAAGGCCGTGCGGCGGGACCTCCTGGCCGCCGATATCGTCGTTCCATCGCTTGACGCGGCGAGGACTGCCGTATTTCAGAAGGTCAACCGGCCGCATCGGTCGCTCGCGGCCGACAAAATTGTCCGGGGACTTGTCCAATTCCGGAAAGAGTTTAAGGGACAAATCTGGCTCGAGGTCATGCTCGTCAAGGGCGTCAATGACTCCCCGGCCGACATCCGCGACCTCAAAGCTGCGGCGGCAGCGATCAACCCGGACAGGATCCATCTCAACACCGTGGTTCGCCCGCCCGCCGAATCATGGGCCGGGCCCCTCTCTGCGAAGGAGCTCGAACGGGTCCGCCGGGCTTTGGGTCCCAAAGCGGAGGTTGTCGCCGCATTTTCCAGGAAATCGGCGTCCTCCCGTCCTCAAAGAGGGCTTTCGCTCTCCCGTATGAAAGCCGGCCTTGAGGGCGACATCGCCGCCCTTGTTCGCCGGCGGCCGGTGACTGCCGAGGATATATCGCTCTCACTGGGCAGGCCTGGCCCAGATGTGCTCAAAGCCGTTCGATCTTTGGTCGAACTCGGGAGAATCAGAGCGGTCAGCCACGGCCGAAGGACGTTCTACGAACCCGCCGGATGAGAGGGCGGTTCAATAGAACAGGGAGTTGAAAAAGAGCTTGAAGGTCCCGTAGGGCTGGGCGCGATTCTGGACGCCGAATCCGAGCAGGATGACTTTTCCTTTATCCAGCGGAACCAGTACCGCCGCCGCCTTCTTCCGAAGGTACTTTTCCCCGCGGAGGAAGCCGCTGATGAGAAGCGTGTCATCGGGGTAGGACGCGATCGTTTCGACCTTGGCTTCGCCGCCGTCCGGATAGACGAGGAACGCGGGACTGTCGTTGAACATGCCGGCGCCGTGTTCGGGCATGCCGAAGGCGACCGGATGTTTTGGGTTGAAATCCAGGCGCAGGATAGACCCTGGGCAGGCGAATTCCGGCGCACCGCCGCCTTCGCCCCGCCTCAGGCTTCGAACCGCATCCCCGACGGGCAGGTGGAGCTTGTCCAGGGCGAATGCGCAGCCTGAATTGAGCGTCACGAGCGTTCCGCCGTCGCGGACGAACCTTTCGATGTTGAGGACGCCGGAGTCGCCGATGCCCCCGACGTAAACGGGCGGCATGGTGCCCGGCGCAAAGCCGTTGACGATGGAGTCGGTCGACATCGAGGGGATGACGAGGACATCGAACGAGCCGCGCAGCGAACCCGCCCTGATTTCGGCGTTCTCGATGTTGGTATACGGAAATTCGAAACGCTCCAGAATCCAGCGCGTCCAGCCCTCGTCCATGCTCGCCCGCCAGGGCTTATAAAGAGCGATGCGCGGCGACTTGACGATCGCCGTCTTTCCCGCCGCAGGAAGATTCCCGGTTTCGATATCGAGCGTCAGGTCCTTGGCCAGGCCGGCCATAAACTCGCGGCTGATGCCCGTCGTACGGATGAGAAACGTTCCGGCCGGCCACGTGACGCCGGCGGCCTGGAACTCCTCCTTGGCCCGACGGGCCTCGCCGCCCTTTTTAAGGATCCGGTTGACGGCCGTGTAACTGTCGTTCGCTCTCGGTGACAGGAAATAAAATCCGCCCGACCCCGAGGCAAGCGCCCCCGCGAGATCGGTCTTCTTGATTTCCACGAGCGCGGCTTGGAGAGGCGTATTGACGCGCGCCGCTCTGACCCCCATTTGATACGGCAGGGACCAGCCCGCCAAATCATAAGGAGGGAGATAGGCGCCTTTGAACATCTGCGGCGCGACGATTCCCTGCCAGAGGTCGGGATACTTCGTCAGGTCGGGATACTGCTGCTCCTCGAACACCGCCTTGACGAAAAGGGCGAACGGCTGGTTCATGGGGATCACCCATGTCCCGGCGGGATAAGAGACTCCGTCGGCCGTGAACGGGGCGGCGGACTCGCAAACCTTGATGCCCTGCATGAGCATTTTCTCGACGAGCAGCGCCGCTGTCGGCGGGTCCCACTGGGCGCGCGGGATGATCCAGGCGTAAGGCGGTTCCTTGGCGAAACGCTCGGCCGTGTCCTTCCCCATCTTGTATTTCCCATAGAGGAACGCCTCACGGTAAAGAGCGGCCGTCTCGAGCACGGCCTTCGAGCCTGTGAGGCAATACTCCACGGCGTCGCGCAGCCGCCACCAGCCGCCTTTCCAGGGGCTGGGATAAAAAACGGAAGGCGTGAAATCCCTGAATTCCTCTGGGAAATCATAGACCGTATAGAAGCGCGGCGTGGCATAAGCGTAGAGGGCCGTCTCGGTCATGATCGAGATGATATGGAAATAGTCGCCGAACGAGTCCTCATATCCGGGATAGATGAAGTCGAAGAGGAACCGCGAGATGGCGCCGTCTTTCCCCTCCCGGTCGAAGGCGTACCCCATGGCGCTGCCGATGAGGTTCTTGCCGCGGATAAACAGCGGATGGAGGTTGGGATTGGTCGGCTCGGCCGCCGGCGGAATCCAGATCCGGGCCGGGAACGGCGCGGTCTGATGATGGTCGTAAAGGACGACCGGGCTCCAAACGCCGTTGACGAGCCGCGTGATGTTTTGCGTTTCAATGAGGTTATTGGTGTAGGAGTCGCGGTTGTCGTCGTGGCCCGCGTAGCGGTTATAAAGATAAGGCATCGGCGAGGCTTCAAAAGGCGTGCCGACATTCTTCCCGTACCAGTCGGCGGTCATCTGCATGCCGTCCGGATTGGCAAAAACGAGGAGGAGGATGGTGCCGGCGCGGATGCGTTTCGTCGCGGCGTCTTCCCCCGTCACGAGATCATAAGCCAGCTCGAGGGCATGTTGGGCGGGCGCACACTCGGAGGCATGAATGCCGACGTCGATCCAGACGACGGCCTTGCCCTCGGCGGCGAGAGTGCGGGCCTCTTGATCATCGAGGCCCTCGACGAGGGCCAGGCGTCTTGAGATCTCGCGGTAGTGATCGAGGTTGGTCATCGTATCCTCGGAGGATACGGCGGCGTAGATCATCGTCCGGCCCAGGCCGGTTTTCCCCATCTCGAAGACCTTGAGCCTCGGGCTTTCCTTCTCCAAAGTGCGCAGATAGCCGACGGCCTGGTCGTAGGTGGCCAGATGATAGTCCGCTCCGACCCGAAAGCCGAGATACTTCTCGGGCGTGGTGACTTCGGCCGAGGCCGCAGCGCCGGACGTGACTTCGGCCGAGGCCGGAGGGCCGGACGTGATTTCGGCCGAGGCCGTACCGGCGGAGAGGAAGGCCGCAAAAAGGCACGCAATGATCAATCCCGGGACGAATCCAGCCCTATTTTTTTTCATTGTGGGTCTTCTCCAAAAGCGCCGCCGCACCGGCCGCCTGTTCAGGGGAAACCTTGATCCTGAACCTGCCCGCACTGACGCCGCTCACGTACAGGACCGATTCGCTGGTGATGAGCACGGCTCGGACACCATTGTCCCGGAGAAAGCCGAGCGCCAGATTGGCCTCGAACTCGTTGTTCGATTCAAAGACTGTGGGCCAATTTGCCTCTGCCATCCCGCGCTCCTCGACCCTCACTTTATCATAACCTGCCGGAAATGTCCCCGCCCTCCGGGCCCCTTTCTTTACACTTCCGGGGCTCTGTGATAGCATATTTTTTTATCGGGTTCCGGACCCGTTTCTCAAACGCCTGGATGAGGTAACGCTTTCTTTAGCCCCATTCGATTTCTCGGCAAACGGGCCGGAAATCTATGCCCTGTTTTCTCCCGTCAATTCCTTCTCATCTCACCGCGAGGAGTCTTCCATGTACGCTAACACCAATTTTCCCAAGGCCGGGAAATATTGGCACGACGGCAAATTTTACGATTGGTCCGAGGGACATTGCCACCCCATGATGCACGCCCTTCACTATGGGACGTCGGTCTTCGAAGGCATCCGTGCCTACGACACGGCCAAGGGTCCGGCCATCTTCCGTCTGCCGGAGCACATCGACCGCTTCCTCGTCTCGGCTTCCGTGGCCAAGATGACGACGCCCTACACCAAAGACCGGATCATGGCCGCCGTCAAGCTGACGGTCAAGGAAAACAAGCTCGCGAGCTGCTACATCCGCCCCATTCTGTTTTATGCGTACGGCAACCTCGGGCTGGTCCCCAAGTCCTGTCCTATCGAGCTCGTCATCGGCGCCTGGGAATGGGCGGCCTACCTCGGCGAGCGGGCCGACGAGGGCACCAGCGTGTATATCAGCCCCTGGCGCCGTGTCCATCATAGCCAATTGAACATGGCGGCGAAGCTCGGCGGGATCTACGTCCAATCCACGATCAACGGCCTCGAAGCCCGGGCGCAAGGCTGCGACGAAGCGGTCTTCCTGAATATCGAGGGCCGGGTGGCCGAGGGACCCGGCGAGAATATCTTTATCGTCAAGAACGGCGTTCTGCGCACAAACGAGCGCAGCGAATCCGTCCTCGAAGGCATCACGCGGACGAGCCTTCTCGAGATGGCCCGGGACCTCGGTCACAAGACGGTCGTCGGGCCGATCACGCTCGAGGATTTCTTTGCGGCGGACGAAGCCTTCTTCTCCGGGACCGCGGTCGAGATCATCCCCATCGTCAAGGCTTCGGATGCCTCGGTTCCCGGCAAAAACAAGACTGAGCATATCATCGGCAAAGGCAAGTCCGGTCCGATCACCCGGGAAATGACGATCGCCTACAAGAACGCCGTCAGCGGCAAGACGCCCCGCTACGAGAAATGGCTGACATTCCTCAATGACTGAGGCCCGGCCGCGCCGGCCGCATTCGCCGACGGCTGCTGTCTATCCGTTCCGTCCGGTCGGTGTCGTCCGCTCACCCGTCAAGGACCCGAAGGACCTGCCGCCTCCGGCCTTCGTCTCACGCCGTTTTTTTGAGCGCATCAAGGGAGAGATCGTCGTCGGCGATGAGTTCGCCGAGGCGTTGGACGGGCTTGAGGGCTTTTCCCACATCATCGTCATTTTCGCCTTCCACAAGTCGGAAGGATTCAGGCTCATAACAATCCCGCCGGGGGAAGAACAGCCGCGCGGCATCTTTGCCACCCGGTCCCCCCATCGCCCCAATCCCATCGGCATGAGCGTCCTCCGGCTCCTGGGCAGGAACGGCCCGGTTCTTCGCGTCTCAGGGCTCGATCTTGTGGACGGCACTCCTGTTCTGGACATCAAGCCCTACACCAGCCGCGACCGCAAGTCCCGTATCCGAACCGGCTGGATCCCGAAACGCATGCGGATGAAATAGACGGACCGGCTGGTTTTTTGATATATTTCGGCCTCCGAAGCGCGAGGGCCGGTCGGCGGCCCATCCGCCCGGGAAAGGAGATCGGCCATGCCAAGCGTTCATCCCTCAACCCAGCGCCTCTCCCCATGGGTCCTCCGTGTGTTGTTGTCCGCGCTGCTCGCCGCCCTGTGCGTCCTGCCGGATCTTCGCGCCCAGGATATTTTAGGCAAGCTCGGAGAAAAGCAGAACTACCGCAGCAAGCGCGTTTCGTCCTATGACCGCTCCGGCGGCAACAACGATTCAATCGCCATCGATCCCGGGAAGACCGCCGTCATCGCCGATATCAAAGGTCCCGCCGCCATCCATCACATGTGGGTCACGATCGCGGCCGAGGCCTTCTACGGCCGGAAGATCGTGCTTCGGATCTACTGGGACGGCGAGGACGTGCCATCCGTGGAGGCGCCGATCGGAGATTTCTTCGGCGTCGGGCACGGCCTTGACCGCAATCTCTCATCGCTGCCCATCGCCTGCTCCTCCGAAGGACGGGCGCGCAACTGCTATTGGTATATGCCGTTCCGCTGGTCCTGCCGGGTCACGGTCACGAACGAAGGAACGAGACCGGTCGATGCGTTTTATTATTATGTTGATTACCGCGAGCTCGACGACCTCAGGCCCGACGCCCCGTACTTCCATGCCCAATACAGACAGGATTTCCCGTGCACGGGAAACAAAAACTATGTCATCCTCGATGCCGCTGGCGCGGGTCACTTCGTCGGTTGCAACCTGAGCGTTCTCCAGCGGGCCATGGGCTGGTGGGGTGAGGGCGACGATATGATCTACGTCGACGGCGAGCCGTCGCCGTCGCTTCATGGGACCGGCTCGGAGGATTATTTCTCCAATGCCTGGGGTATGCAGCAAGGCGCGAACCTCTTCTACGGCTGCCCCCTGCAGGAAGAGGACTTTCAAACAGGGTCGAAGGCGTCGGTTTATCGTTTCCACATTCCCGACCCGATCCCCTTCAAAAAATCCATCCGCGTGACGATCGAACACGGGAACGTCAACGACCGGAGCGACTATTATTCGTCCGTGGCCTACTGGTATCAGACCGAACCTCATGTTCCATTCCCGCCCTTCGCGGCGGTCGAGGCGCGGCTCCCGTTCGCGCTCGAGTCCCCGGAAAACTTCGTTTTTCCGAAATGGGAAGAGGTCAAGGGCGGCGTCGACGGCCGGGCCGCGTTCGAGGATCGCAAGGCCGGGCTGACGATCACGGCGCCCGCGCTCGTTTCGTCGCTGACGTCCTACTATAATCCGGCCGGCGTTCGCTACCCGGCCCTCAAAACCGATGGCGCTGCCGAGGGCGTCAGGGCGGAGCTCAAGTTCCCCGTGGAAATCCGCGATCTCTACTCGGTCGTCCTCTACTTTCTCAAGGGCCCGGGCTGCGGCAACTTCCATATTCTCAAGGCCAAGACGACCCCTGAGAATCCTGAGGCCGCCTACGAAGCCCTGGGGACCTTCGAGGGCTATGCCAAAGAAACTCAGCTCGTGGCCATGGCGGTCAAGGATATTCTCCTCGATGCGGGCTCGAACTCCCTCGTCTTCGCCGTCGCGGGCAAGGACGACAAGGCGGCCGGAATGGATATCGCCTTCGTCGGCCTGAGTCTCAAGCCGTCGTCACGCCGTTTCGTTTCGGACTGGAATCTCGTCGGACCGTTTAACGCCGCCGACATGAATGACCTCCAGACCGTTTATCCGCCGGAGAAAGACATCGATTTCGCAAAAAAATATCCCGGCAAAAACGGGATGGAAGTCGGCTGGCGGACCGTTCAGGCCGACGATAAAGGTTATGTCAAGTTGAATCAGCTCGTCCAGCCTGATGAACAGGTGCTCATATACGGATTGGTCTACGTCTTGTCGCCGGATGATCGCCAGACTTATGTCCTTCTGGGGAGCGATGACGGCATCCGCGTCTGGGTCAATGACGCCCTCGTGTGGAGCAATCCGGCTTACCGCGGGGCCGAGCCGGACCAGGACAAGTTTGCGGTGAAACTCAAGAAAGGCTGGAACAAGGTCCTGATCAAGGTCCTCCAGGGCGCGGGAGGCTGGGGCTACTATTTCCGTTTCGCCGACCCCAAGGGGGAACTCCGCTGGAGCCTGAAACCCGAGACTCCGAAGGCGGCGGCCAAAGTCGCGGATGGCGGCAATTAGGCGCGTGGCACAATCGCTTGGAGCCGCGGGCCGGAGGAGTCCTCGTCTCGGTCGTCGGCTCCGGACGCCCTCCGAAATCCAGAGCTATCTGAATCGCCTTCCCTACGACGATGCGAAGGGGACGCGCTCTCCGTATTGGGTGGCCAGGGAAAAGAAGGCCAACTGCTTCGAAGGGGCGCTTTTCGCCGCTGCGGCTCTGCGGCGGCTGGGGTTCCCGCCGCTTGTCGTCGATCTCCACGCGGTCAATGACGATGATCACGTGATCGCCGTCTTCAGGCGCGGCGGAAGATGGGGCGCCGTCGCGAAATCGAACACAACGACCCTTCGCTACAGGGAACCTGTCTACAGGAGTCTGCGCGAGCTCGTGATGAGTTATTTCGACGGCTATTTCAACCTGTACGGAGTGAAGTCGCTGCGGTCCTATTCCCGGCCGCTCGACCTCACCCGCTTCGACGCTCGCGATTGGATGACAACCGGCGAGGACCTCGACTGGATCGGCGAGCATCTGAACAAGATGCGGCACGTCCCGCTCGTTTCTCCGGTGGTGGTCAGGGGTCTCCGCCGGGTCGACAAGGACCAGATCAAGGCCGGCTTCCTATCCGCTGTCTGGTCGGGCCTCTATAAGCCGAATCGCCGTTGATGCTTCACCGATATAAGACAAATCGTACGGTGGGTGATCATTCGATTTCCTATTTCATGATCGTATGCTGGTACAAGGTCGTTTGCTAATCATCCGTTTTCTCGAGCAACTTCCCCTTGGGCGCATGAATCTGTTGAAGGAGGTCTTGCGCTTAAGACAGGCGGAAGGTTGACCCGTTCGCCGACGCTAAGCCCCGCCTTTCAAGGCGGGCACAAGAAGCGAGGCTCAGGGTTAACCCCGAACAAGCCCCGGCATTCATGCCGGGGACTCGAGGGGTTGACTACCTGACAAGCTCCGCAGCGGCCGCAGAAATGATGTCCCAGGCCTCTCGGACGTGGCACTCCTCAGTCGTCCGCTGACCGACAACGAGGCGGATGGTGAATTTGCCTTTGAGTGACGTGTGAGTCATATAGACACGTCCCGAGGCGTTGACCTTTTCGAGGAGCCGCCGGTTTAAGTCGTTGAGGCCGGCTTCACCAAGGCCGTCGTTCAGGCGGAAGCAGACCAGGCTCAGGTCCACCGGGGCGAGGAGTTCGAATCGGCCGTCGGCCTCTACCCACCCCTTGAACATGTCCGCCAGACGGATATGACGCCGGACCATCTGCTGGAGTCCTTCGACGCCGTAGCTCCTGACGACGAACCACAGCTTGAGGGCGCGGAACCGGCGGCCGAGCTGGATTCCCCAATCGCGGAAGTTCTTGACCTGCGCGTCAACGCCCGTTTTCAGGTACTCGGGATGGATCTCGAAGGTCCGGACCAGGGCCGCCGGGTCCTTGACGAAATAAGCGGAGCAATCGAAATTCGTCACCATCCACTTGTGGGGATTGAAGACGAAGGAGTCGGCTTGGCCGGCGCCATCGAGAATCCAGCGCTTCTCCGGGAGAAGGGCGGCGGTCCCAGCATACGCCGCGTCGACGTGAAGCCAGACGCCGTGCCGCCGGCAGATCTCACCGATGGCCGGCAGCGGATCGATCGCCCCCGAAGACGTCGTCCCGACCGTGGCGACTACGCACGCCGGGATGAGCCCGGCCCGGCGGTCACGGACGATGGCGGCTTCGAGCTCGCCCGGCACCATGGCAAACCGGGAGTCGGTCGGAATGGGCGTCAGGTTCTTCTTCCCGAAGCCCGCGATCTTCACGCCCTTCTCCACGCTTGAATGAGCTTCTTCCGAAGCGTAGACGGCAAGGGGGTGCCGGAAGCCCGATGCGTTGGACTCGAAACCCGTGGCCCGCTCGCGGGCGGAGAGAAGTGCGCACAAAGTGGCCGTCGAAGCGGTGTCCTGAATTACTCCGGCAAAGCCTTCCGGCAGCCCGATCATCTGCCTGAGCCAGTCCATGACGACCTCTTCGAGCTCGGCCGCGGCCGGCGATGTCTGCCACATCATGCCCTGAACACCGAGTCCCGCCGTCAACATCTCGGCCAGGACGGACGCCGGACTGTTGTTGGCGGGAAAGTAGCCGAACCACCCCGGGTGCTGCCAATGGGTAATGCCGGGCAGGATGACGCTCTTAAAATCGCCAAAAATCCGGCTCATGGCTTCCGCCTGGGAGGGAGGAGAGGCAGGCAGCTTTTTCCTGACATCCCCGGGTTCCGAGGCCGATAAAACGGGCAATTTATCAACATTTTCCATATAATCGGCTATCCAATCAATGAACTGATGCCCAAAATGCCTGAAATCTCCATTTTTCATGGCTTTCTCCTCCATTTTGGGCCGATTTCCTGTCCAAAGTCGGTTCTTTTACTATAGCTCTTTCCAGGGAAATTCTCAAAGCCCGAGGGGCTGATTTGCGTTCGGCTGAAAATACGTGTGGACGCCCGGATTTTCCGCACAAAAACGGGGCCGGAAAGGCCGGGAAACAGTTTTTTTTGGGAAGTAGGACTAAGGCCTTGAAATGGATTGGATATTGTGGTATAATTATAAATAGTCAGTAAGGGAAATTCGGAAAACCAAAAAAATCAATAGTTTACGGTTTGCTTTGCTTGTATGAACTATTTCCCGAGCCGTCGCTGCCGCAAATAATTTTTTTTGAAACGGCCCAAATGCAACAGTCTGCGGCTACCCGTCGTATACATCATTGGAGAGCAAAGATGAAGCCGCTAAGAGAACGGAAAGGGCAAGAAACGAGCCTCCTTTTAAGACCTCCTTTTAGCGGGAGTTTCTCCATACATTCCGCTTATCCCTCAATCCATTCCCATGGAGAGGCCGCTCTGATCTGAAGCACGGATCAGAGCGGTCTCCCCCTCATGCCTCGACCGCCAGCCGTCGGACCCAAACGGCGACGAAGCAGCGACAATTTCAGCCCTCTCATCTTTTTGTTGATCGGCCAACAAAAAAGGATACAATACGTCTAGGGCTTAATCGAAGGGAAGTCCGTGAGACGCGGACACAGCCCCCGCTACTGTAACCGGGGACGATTCCCAGACGGTGCCACGGCCGTGCGGCCGGAAGGCCTGGGATGAGGGAGATCCGGGAGTCAGGAAACCTTCGTTGAGCTCAGTCGACCGGTCTTCGGGTGGAAGACGGGGGCTGTTTTTTTTACCCCAATCCACCGAAACGAGCACGGCGGGGGCGGATTTGGAGATTGTCCATGAAAAGACAAACGCCCGCCGCCGTCCTTCTTCTTGCCGCCTGCGGCTTTCTCGCGGCCGCCGACGAAAAGCAAGACAAGCCGCCCCAGCCCATCCAATACAACATCGTCGTCTCGGCCACACGCGTCGAGACTCCGGCTAAGGAAGTCGCGAGTTCCGTGACGGTCATTACCGCCCAAGAACTCGTCCGAACGCGGAAAACGACAGTCTTTGAAGCCCTGCAGGCGATCGTCGGGCTTTCAACCGTGCAGAACGGCGGACCCGGGGCCGCCGCGTCGGTGTCCATCCGAGGCGCCAACTCCGAGCACACCCTCGTCCTGCTCGACGGGCTGGAGCTCAACGACCCGATCAATCCGTCGCGCTCTTATGACCTGGCCCATCTTTCCCTCAGCCAGGTCGATCGGGTGGAAATCCTGCGCGGTCCCCAGAGCCCGTTGTACGGTTCCGACGCCTTGGGCGGGGTTATCAACATCATCACCCGGACCGGCCGCGGCCGGCCGCAGCTGACGCTGGCAGGCTCGACCGGCACCTACCGTTCTTGGAATGGAGACATCGGGCTCTCGGGCTCAGCCGGTCCCGCTGATTATGCCCTGGGCCTGTCGTATTCCCGGACCGCCGGCGTCTCCGCCGCCTCGACCATGTACCCGGGGAACACGGAGGCCGACGGCTATCGGAACTTGACGGCTTCGGGAAAATTCGGCTACGCCATCGGGAAAAACGCCGGGGTCGATTTCACGGTCCGAACAATCAGCGCCAAGACGGCGATCGACGATTCCGGCGGCCCTTATGGAGACGACCCGAACAACGTCCAATATTACGCCTCCACGTTGGCGCGGATACAGGCTAGAAGCCTGTTCTTCAACAACCGTTGGGAGCAGAAACTCTCTGTATCATGGATCCGATCCAGCCGCGATACCGTCAATCCGGTGGACGCAAGCCATCCGTTCGACAGCGATTGGAGCACCTACGGCAGCGGATTGGTCAAGCTCGACTGGCAGAACAACATCTTTCTGAATCCGTCGAACACACTGACGGCCGGCCTCGAACTCGCCCGGGAAGAGGGGCACTCCGATTATTTCTCGCAAAGCCAATACGGCCCATACGAAAGCGCCTTTCCTAAAGAAACGGCCGGAGAAGCGGGCCTTTACCTTCAGGATCAGGTGAAAGTCGGCGGGCACTTCTTCCTCGCCGCAGGAGCCCGGCTCGATCGTCACACCCGCACGGGAACCGCCGCGACGTACAGAATCGCCCCCGCCTACATCATCGGAACGACAGGTACGAAGCTCAAGGCGACGCTCGGCACGGGCTTCAAGTCTCCCTCGCTCTATCAGCTGTTCGCTCCCGCCACGGCCTGGGGACCCATCGGCAACCTCAGCCTCAGGCCCGAGCGGGCGACCGGATGGGACGCCGGGGTCGAGCAGGATATCCTGGGCAGCCGATTGCGGGCCGGCCTGACCTATTTCGAAACTCTCTTCCGCAACCTTATCGACTTTGATTTCGCGGCCGGTTACATCAATGTCGGCCGGGCCAGGACTCGCGGCATCGAAGCGTTCGCGGAATGGCGGCCCCGGCAAGATCTGTCGGTCAGGACGAGCTACACTCGGCTGAGCGCCGTCGATCAAGCGACCGGCGCGGCGCTTCTCCGCAGGCCCCGCGATAAGTTTTCGGCGGATGTTCAGGCCCGCCTCCTCAGGAGATTCGACGCCCTCGTCTCCGTGCTCGTCGTGGGGAGACGAACCGACCGCGACTTCAGCACCACTCCCACTCAGGATGTCATTCTGCATACCTATGCGCTCCTCAACGCCGTCATTTCAACGCCTGTGACTTCGTCACTCGATCTTTTCCTCAGGCTCGACAACATAACGAACGCCCGCTATGAAACGGTCTGGGGATACGGCACCCTGGGCTTCTGCGTCAATGTCGGTTTCCGTTTTGCGCGATAATCAAGAACTCGCCGCGACAGGCCCCATCCGACCGCAACTACTCGAGGGAACGGACGCCGCGCACCGTGGCGGGACGAACGAGGTGCAGGTCGAAGACGATGATCTCGTTCGTCCCCTGCTTGAGGTAGGGCGCCGGACAATAGAGCCGCCTCTGCGGGCCGATGTCCCAATAACGGCCGAGGTTGTGGCCGTTGACCCAGACGACCCCTTTTTTCCAGCCCGTCATGTCCAGATACGTATCGCCGGGCTCCTGGAGTTCGAATGTCCCCTTGAAGAACTTGGCCGGCCGGTCGTCCGCCTTTTCCGAGAATGTGAGCCCGGTCAGGGCCTCTTCGTCCATGGGCAGCGGAAACACATCCCAATTCATGAGCGTGATGCCGTCGAGCGTGACGCGTTCGGTGATCCCCTTCCGGTCAATGAGGAGCGGACCATAGTTGATGCGGCCCATGCCTTCAACCAGGATCTCGAGAGTCTGGCGAGGCATGTCCGACTTCGGAATCTCTATGGTATTTTCCGATTTCGTCCGGCTCAACGTACCGAGACATTTTCCATCGACGTAGATGTTCGCATAATCGTGAAGGTCGGTAATGACCAGCTTGCCGCTTCGGCGGCCGATGAAATTCGTGCGGTAGAGGATAAAGCCATGGGCTTGACCGAACGCTTCCATCGGGCCCGGCTGTGGGGCATGCACGGGCTCGGGCAGGTTCTCGAAGAGGGACGCGGCCGCGCGAAGGGAGATCCCGGGGATCTCGACCGTGACGATCGGCGGGGGCATGTCCGGCAGGATCGTTCCCTTCGGCTGGTAGCGCTTGAGCAGACCGCGGATCGCGTCATACTTCGGCGTGGGGCGGCCCATCTCGTCGAGAGGGGCGTCGTAGTCGTAACTCGTGACGTCCGGCTGATAGACGTCGGCGAAATTCGCCCCAGCCCAGAATCCGAAGTTCGTCCCGCCGTGGAACATGTACAAATTGAACGATTTCCCGTTGTCAAGAAGCCATCGCAGCTCGGTCACAACGTCCTCGGTTTTGACGTGCGCCCACTTTTCGCCCCAGTGGGTCAGCCAGCCCGGATAAAATTCGCTGCAGAAAATGGGGACGTCGAGGCCCAGTTTCTCCGCCACGGCGTAGTCTTTGTCGCTTGTTCCCGGGTCCAGGCCGATGGCCGCCTCGGGCACCGTACCGGCCTCCAGCATGGCCGTCGATGCACCGTCCGCCGTGTAAAACGGAACGTCCATCCCCGCCTTCTGCCACATGTCCCGGAGTGAGGCGGTATAGCTCCGATCATTCCCGTAGCTGCCGTACTCGTTCTCGATCTGGAGCATCAGGATGGGACCGCCGTGCCCGATCTGGAGGTCGCGAATTTCACCGGCGATTTTCTGGATGTAGGTTTCGCAGGCGGCCATATATCGCGAATCGGCACACCTGACCTTTATGTCGGGGGTGCGCAGAAGCCAGGCGGGGAGCCCTCCGAAGTCCCACTCGGCGCAGGCGTACGGACCGGGCCGCACAATGACCCAGAGGCCTGCCCTCTGGGCGGTGCGCACGAAGGCGGCCAGGTCATTGTTGCCCGACAGGTCCCATCGTCCCTGCTCCGGCTCGAGCGCGTTCCAAAATACGTATGTGCAGACGGTGTTCAACCCGGCCGCCCGGAGCTTGATGAGCCGGTCCGCCCAGTACTCCCGGGGGATGCGCTGGAAATGGATCTCGCCGGCCATGATTTGGAACGGCTTGCCGTCAAGGAGGAATCCGCCGCCCGCGAACTTGAAGGTCTGGGTCTTTCCCATGAGGGCGGCACAGAAACTCAAAAAGACAACGGCCGCTAACCGGCTCTTCCTAGAAATCATCGCCTTCTCCGTCGCTCGGACTGGTTAGGCCGCGCAAATTCTATCACACTTTTTGACTTTGCCTATTGGGCGATGTAATCTTTCCGCGATGAACAAGTCCCAGAGCAGACTTCCAAGGGCCATCAGGACGATCGGGATCGCCTTGGCCGTCATTGTTTTCGCAGTTCCGACGCTGCGGTCCGATGACCGGTCGGCCGTTCTTAAAGCCTACCCGGATAAAATCAGTCCGGACCTCACCTTTGAAACCGTCGTCTCGAGCCAGCCGTTTCCTCCGGTCAAGTACCCCGTGCCTATCCTCGGCTGGAAGCATCATCCGGAAGAGATTCACGTCGCTCCGAACGGCGCCCTCGTTTTCCCCTGGAAGGGAAAACCCGGAGGCATCTACATCCTGCCGCTCGTCCAAGCGGGGACCGCGGGACCCGGCAAGCTTCTCGACCCGGACGCCGTCGCGCAGGAACTCGTTGATGGCTACAAGCCGGGCGTCAAGAGCGTCTGGTCCATGAAGCCGCTCAAGATCAGTCAGATCGCCTTCGCCACGCTGCTCGAAGGCCTCAAGGTCCGCACGGGCAAGGAAACGCTCGTGGCTATCGCCCGATGGACGGTTAAGAACGAATCCGGCCGGGAAGAGGCGGTCAGGCTCGTTTTCAAAATCGGCGAAGCTGTGTCCGGCCTGAGCCTGTTCAAAACGCCGCCGTCGTTTCCCGCCACGCTCTCTTTCAAACCCCCGTTCCTGCGGCGGGCGGACGGAAAGATCATGCTGAAGGTGGCCGCCCTCGGCGGCACGATCAGCTTCAATGCGGCGACGGGCGATGGTGGACGCGCGAACGAACTGGCCGTGGACTTGAAGCTTAATCCCGGCCAGGAAAAGAAGATCGATGTTTTCATCCCTTACTTCCCGGCGAACATCGAGAAGGAGGGAGACCTCGAACGGATGGCCGTCGAGCCTCAGCTCGACCTCTTTAAAGATTACTGGGAACACGAACTCAATCGAACAGCGGCCTTTATCGTGCCCGAGAAACGCCTTCGCGATTCTTACCGGGCCTGCCTTGCGTACAACTTCATTCTCGTCGATCTCGACGAACAGGGCCTCCTCAGGCCCCACCCCGATGCCACGGGCTACGAGTATGTTTGGGCCGGAGACAGCGGCTGCATCATCCACGCAACGGACCGGCTGGGCTACCATGCCGAGGCGGCCGGTTACCTTGCCGGTTTCCTGGCCACCCAAGGCGCCCGCAAGCCGGAGGGCGATGTGTCCTCGGCGGCGGGCTTCTTTTCGGGGGACGTGCCCGGCCTGGCCTGGATGGGAGACAACGGTTTCATTCTCTGGGCCCTGGCCGAGCATTACAAATTGACCGGGGACAAAGAGTGGCTGAAGCACGCCGCGCACCAGATGATCGCCTCGGCGGACTGGATCATCCGAGAGAGGCATAAGACCATGACGCCGGCGGCCGGGGAGCGTCCCCGGTTCTATGGTCTTTTGCCCAAAGGCCGGGCTTCCGACAACCCGGAACTCAATTACTTCTATTGGACCGACACCTACTCCTATGCGGGCCTCCGCGGAGCCGCTGATGTCCTGTCCGATGCCGGGCTCGCCAAGGAAGCACAACGCCTGAGCGCCGAGGCGGACGATTACCGCGCCTGTATCCGGGATTCCGTCGAACGGTCCGTCGTCAGAACGACCGACCCCCCGTTCGTCCCCCAGGGACCTTTGATGAACGTGCCGCCGACCGCCGAGCGCCTGGGGGAGACCTGGTACAGCATCTGCAGCCCTATTTATATGGTCGAGATGGGCCTCCTTGCGCCCGACGACCCGAAAGCGTCCTGGATCGATCAGACTATCGAAAAATACGTCATGACCACCGGCCTGCCGACCCTGACACCCGGCTATATCGACCCGCACTATGTCTATAACCAGGCCCTCGCCCAGCTTCTGAGGGGCGAGACGGAGAAGTTTCTCTGGACGTTCTACAGTCTCTTCGCCTACGGCCAATCGCGGACGACGTACGCCACGATCGAAGGCAACGACCTCGTCAGCGGATCGTCCGGAGACTCATGGAATTCCCTGCGGATGCCGCACATGCATTCGAACAGCCGCGTGCTGGCCATGCTGCGGATCGCCCTGCTTGTCGAGGACGGCGAGACGCTTCATCTCCTGGCCGGAACCCCGCGATCCTGGCTCGAGGACGGAAAGGTCATCCAGGTTCGCACGGCCCCCACGACATTCGGCGATGTGAGCCTCCGCGCGGAGTCCCGCCTATCCTCGAACTCGATCATCATCTCCATCGACCCGCCTACGCGGAGGGCCGCCCGCATCCTATTGCATGTCCGTCCTCCTTCAAAGTTCGGCGCGCCCAAATCCGTCCTCGTCAACGGCAAACCATGGATAAAAGTCAACGGGGATATTGTGGACCTGGGGAAGGTTACCGGCAAAACTCTTGTCAATTGTCTGTACTGAGGATTCATGGAAGCTATGAACACCACGCCGTCGGAAGCGTCATCGCGGTTCAGGCACAGGGCTCTGGCTATGGCCCTCGTCGCGGCCATGGTGCTTGTCCTCGCGGGGGCGGCCGCCTACGTTTATTACACGAGCCGCCCGGCCGCCGCGCAAAAGATTGTCAGCGAACTGGTCAAGCTCCTCGGCAACAAGCATATCCTCGGAGAAAAGGGCTGGCGCCTTTTCGCGGGCATTTTTTTGAACAATGCCGTCTCGACCTTGATAACCGTTTTGATCGGGATCGTGCCGTTCCTCTTTCTGCCCCTTGCCAACCCGGTCCTGAACGGCGGGGTGATCGGCCTTCTGGCGGCGGTTTCCAAACAAGCGGGGATGCCCCTGGTCCGGTTCTTTTTGGTGGGGATCGCTCCGCACGGGATTATTGAGCTCGCCGCCGTCCTCTATGCGACGGGACTCGGCCTGAGCCTGACCCTCGAGATCATCCGCAAGATCCTGGTGCCGTCTCCCGGCGAATCGCCGTCGTTTCCGCGGCTCATCGTCCACGCCTTGCGGTCCTGGGCCACCATCGTGCTGCCGCTCCTTTTGGCGGCGGCCCTCGTCGAGACGTTTATCACTCCCCTCTTGCTCGGGATCCGCTGAACCGGACGGCTTCTCCAGGCCGTGTTTTTTCGGGGCAAGTCTGCTATAACTATCCGCATGAAAAAGACGCTCATTCTTATTGTAATCGTCGGACTCGCCGCACCCCTTGCGCGCGGCCAGGCCGAAAAAACGTCCTCCGCATTCGGCATCGCATTATCCGGTTATGTCAAAACAGACGTTTTCTTCGACACCCGTCAGACCGTGAACATCAGGGAAGGCCACTTCCTCCTCTACCCTAAGGGCCCGCTCGCGGACCCGGACGGGAATGATATCAGCCGCCGGGCCGGCTTCAATATCCTTTCGATCCAGACCCGGCTCGCCGTCAAGATAACGGGGCCGGACGCCCTGGGCGCGAAGACATCGGCGACCATCGAGGGTGAGTTCTTCGGCACGTCGGATGCGGATATCAACGGGTTCCGCCTGCGACACGCCTATCTCAAGCTCAACTGGCCGACTTCCGAACTCCTGATCGGCCAGTTCTGGCACCCCATGTTCATCACGGAAAGCTATCCCGATGTCGTCTCGTTCAACACGGGCGCCCCTTTCCAGCCCTTCAACAGGAGCCCCCAGATCCGCTATCGGCATGACTTCGGCGCGTTCAGTTTGACCGGAACCGTCGTCGCCCAACGCGATTTCGTGTCGCCCGGCCCCGACGGCCCGAGCTCCTCTTACCTCCGGAACGGCGTTCTGCCGGAATTGAATCTGAAGGCGCAGGTCGACGTGAAAAACGAGACGGCGGGCACCGAGAGTTTGGCCGGAGCCGGGATTGATTACCTGAGGCTCGCCCCGCGCCTGGCTACGGCGACGGGCTACACGACCGACGAGAAAGTCGGCGGATTCGCGGCCATGGCCTACGTCAAACAGCGCTGGCCGAAGCTGACGGTTAAGGCCGAAGGTGTGTACGGCCGGGACCTCTACCACCTGACCATGCTCGGCGGCTACGCGGTCGACGGAATGACCGACCCGGAGCGGCAATACTGGGATTACACGCCGATCGACGTCGTCTCCGTTTGGGCCGAAGTCCAGACCAATGGAGCGCCGTGGCAGACGGGCGTTTTCGCGGGCTGGTCCAGGAATCTGGGCGTCCGGCACGCCCTCGTCGGGTTGGATTTCGACAGGGGTTTCAACATCGCCGAGCTCTACCGGGTATCGCCGCGGCTCCTTTACAACGTCGGGAAGTTGCGGTTCGCCGGCGAGGTCGAAGTGACGGGCGCGGCCTACGGCACTCCGAACGTTTTCGACAAAGTGAACGGAGCGACGTTCGTCACGAACGTCCGCCTCCTTTTTGCTGCCTACTATTTCTTTTAAGCCGGGCGGACGGCTCGCCGAACTTGTTTTCGGGACCGCACGCCGCTAAGATATTTCAGGGGATGAACCATGTCCATCAAAATCGCCAAACCTGTCCCGAACGATATCACCATCGCTCAGTCCGCTGACCTCCTGCCCATCGTGGACATCGCCGGCAAGCTCGGACTCAGCGAGGACGACCTCGATCTCTACGGCAAACATAAGGCCAAGATCCACCTCGCGGTCCTCGAACGCATCAAAGACAAGCCTCTCGGCCGCTATGTGGACGTGACGGCGATCACACCGACGCCGCTCGGTGAGGGCAAGACCACCACAACCATCGGCCTCAGCCAGGCGCTCGGCGCCCATCTGGGCAAGCGGGTCATCACAGTGGTGCGCCAGCCGAGTATGGGCCCGACCTTCGGGGTCAAAGGCGGCGCCGCCGGCGGCGGATATTCGCAGATCGTGCCCATGGAGGATTTCAACCTCCATCTGACGGGGGACATTCATGCGGTAACCGTCTCCCACGATCTGCTAGCCGCGGCCATCGACGCCCGGATTCTCCATGAGTATTATCAGGAAGACGAAAAACTGTTCACCGCTTTTTGCCCTCCCGACAAGCACGGCCGGAGGCGGTTCTCGGCCACGATGCTCCGCCGGCTCAAAAAGCTGGGAATCGACAAGGCCGAACCCGCCGACCTCACTCCGGAAGAGAAGCGCCGCATGTTTCGCCTCGACATCGATCCGCAGAGCATTACATGGAACCGGGTCATCGATGTCAACGACCGCTTTCTGCGCCGCATCCGGATCGGGCTCGGCCCGGAGGAGCTCGGCCTGGGACGGGAAACAGGTTACGATATTTCCGTGGCGTCCGAGATCATGGCGATCCTGGCCCTGACGACGAGCATCGCCGACATGCGGGAGCGCCTCGGCCGCATGGTCATTGGGACCAGCTGCGCCGGGGAGCCCGTGACGGCCGAAGATCTGGGCGCCGCCGGGGCTCTGACCGTCCTCATGAAGGACGCCATCATGCCCAACCTTATGCAGACGCTCGAGGGCACGCCGGCCATCGTCCACGCCGGTCCTTTCGCCAACATCGCTCACGGCAACTCTTCGGTTATCGCCGACCAGATCGCCCTGCGCCTTGTCGGGGAGGACGGATACGTCGTCACGGAATCCGGATTCGGCGCCGACTGCGGAATGGAGAAGTTCATGGATATAAAATGCCGGGTGAGCGGGCTGGTTCCGAACTGCGTCGTCATCGTCGCCACGGTCCGTGCGCTCAAGATGCACGGCGGCGGCCCCAAGGTCGTGGCCGGAAGACCTCTGCCGGTCGAATATACGGACGAGAACCTCGACCTTCTGGCCAAAGGATTGGCGAACATGGCGGCCCACATCACAAACGCCCTCCGCTTCGGCGTGCCTGTCGTCGTCGCCATCAACCGCTTCGCGGCCGACACCCAAGCGGAGATCGAGATTGTGCGCCGCGGGGCGCTCGCGGCGGGCGCTGAGGATGCCGTCATGGCCAATCACTGGGAGGAAGGCGGTGCCGGCGCCGGCGCTCTGGCCAAGGCCGTCATCGCAGCGTGTGAAAAGCCTTCAAATTTCAAATTCCTTTACCCCCTCGAATGGGACATCAAGAAAAAGATCGAGACGATCGCCGTCCAGATCTACGGAGCCGCCGGCGTTGATTATGAGCCCGCGGCCGAGGCGAAAATCGGACTCTACACGCGGCTCGGCTTTGACAAGCTTCCCATTTGCATGGCCAAGACGCATCTCAGCCTGAGCCACAACCCGGCCTGGAAGGGCGTTCCGAAGGACTACCGTATGCCGGTCCGCGATATGCGGGCCAGTGTCGGCGCAGGCTTCCTGGTTCCCCTCTGCGGCGACATGCGAACCATGCCCGGCCTGCCCACGCGCCCCGCATTCTACGATGTAGACCTCGACCTCGAGACGGGCAAAGTCGTCGGCCTGTTCTAAGGCCGCGACCCGGGTAAAGGAACACCCCGAGCTCGATTCAAAATAAAGAAAAAGAGCGGAGGGGTGCTTCCCGGAGGAAGGCGTGGGAAGGCTGAGCGGCAGGGAGCGGGTTCTTAGGAGCTACCAGCACCACCGCAGCTTTGCTGCAGTGGTGGCACGGCTGCTAATCAAGGCGGCGGTGAGGCCTACCCGTAAGCCCCCGTAGCGGAGGGGGACCTGGCGACGGGGGAACCGACGGGACTGGTTCCCGGGGGAGGGCAGCGCGGGGGCCAAGGGTAGGCTCACTGCCGCTGAGCGAGGCCTTTCCTCGAGCGGGTTTGACTCGCCGGGGCAAACCCGCGACCTGACGAAGGGAACACCCCGAGCTCGAACCTCATTGGAGCGCAAATTCATCCTTATTGAGATGCAAATGCGCTATAATGAACGCCCGGCTCGCGGTGGCGCCGAACGCCAACATGAGGTGCGGCCGGGAAGGAAAACGCCATGTCCAGCAAGGTCTCTTTAACTCGCAGGCAATTCATCCGGCGCTCCGTCACGGCCGCGGCAGCCTTCACCATCGTCCCGCGCCGCGTCCTCGGCGGGTCCGGATATATCGCTCCGAGCGACACATTGACCAAAGCCGTCGTCGGCGTGGGCGGCATGGGACAGGCCCATCTCAGTTATCCCGGCTCCGTCCTCAGGGCCGTCTGCGACGTGGACGAAAAGCATCTAAAGACGGCGCTCGAGCTCGCCGGCCCCGGGGTCCAAGGCTATAAGGATTTCCGCGAAGTCCTGGAAAGGGCCGATATCGACATCATTCATATCGCCACGCCGCCCCATTGGCATGCCCTGATTTCCATCGCGGCCGCCGAGGCGGGCAAAGATGTCTGGTGCGAGAAACCCATGACGCGGACAATCGCCGAGGGCCGGGAGGTCATCAACGCGGTTGAACGGAACGGCAGGATTTTTCGCGTCAACACCTGGTTCCGGTTCGAGGATCAATTCTACGGCTTCGGGACCGACGTGCGGCCCGTCAAGAAGGTCGTCCAGAGCGGCCTTCTCGGCTGGCCGCTGAGAGTGACGGTCGGCGCGGAAACCGGCTTCGATTGGAAATTCTATTGGAGCGGCCGGACCAATCTGAAGCCCGAACCTGTGCCGCCCGAGCTCGATTACGACTTCTGGCTCGGCCCGGCCCCCTGGAAGCCTTACCACCCGCACCGCGTCCACGGCACCTTCCGCGGCTACTGGGATTACGACGGCGGGGGTTTGGGCGACATGGGCATGCACTACCTCGACCCCGTGCAGTACATCCTGGACAAGGACGAAACGAGCCCCGTCGAAATCTGGGCCGACTGCCCCCAGCAACACCCCGATGCGTGCGGCTCCTGGCGGCGCATCGAGATGAAGTACGCCGACGGCTGCACCATCGTCCTCGACGGCGAAAACAAGGACAAGAATGCGCCCTTCGTGGCCGGTCCGAAAGGAAAGCTCTACCGCGGCTTCGAGTCCGACATCGCCAACCTCAAGGACATCGTCGGCGGCCTGCCCGATCCGGAGCCCCAGGTCATCGATTTCGCCGACGCGGTCCGGACGAGGCGGCGGTTCGCCCTCAACGAAAGAAACGCGCACCGTTCGTGCACCCTCGTCAATCTCGGCAAGATCGCGGTTCAACTCGGCCGTCCTCTTCGCTTCGATCCGGCCAGGCAGGTGTTCGTCGGGGATGACGAGGCCAACCGCCTGGCCGACCAGCCCATGCGCGCCCCTTGGCATCTGTAAGCGAAACTCATGCGAAAGACTCAACCTATGAATAAAGGGCGATTCGTGATTCCGGCAGTCCTCGCGATCCTCGTTCCGGCGCTCATCCTCGGCGCGATCGACAGTCCGGCTGTTCTGGCGTCCAAGGTGACGGGATTTCTCCTCCGCTTTCCGGCCGCGAACGGGCCGGAGAGAGACTCCGCGTGCGGAGATTTGATCAGACTCGGCCCGGGCGCGATCGCCGACATCTGCGGACGCCTGCGGGCGCCCGGGGGCGGCGATGACACGGCGGCCCGTTTCGCCCTGAACGGCTTGGCTGTCTATGTCAAGCGAACCGGGGCTGAAAAAGAGCGTGATCTTTACGCGAGGGCGCTTGCGAAATCGCTCGAACGCATTCCGGAAAAAGAGGTCAAGGCGTTTCTTATCTCCCAGCTTCAATTGGCCGGGGGCAGGGAATCCGTCAGCACTTTGGCCAAGTACCTTACCGACGGGCGGCTGGCCGACCCGGCCGCCCGCGCTTTGCTGGCCATCGACAAGGCCAGGACGGCGGGTATCTTTCTCAAGTCTCTGAATTCGGCCTCGGCCGAGGCCCGCGTGACGATCGTCCAGGCGCTCGGCGAAGCCCGCAGCCGCGAGGCCGCCCGGAGGATCCTCCCGTTTGCCGAGAGTCCGGACCAGAAACTCCGCCAGGCGGCGCTTGCGGCTTTGGCCAACATCGGCGACGCTTCGGCCGGGCCGGTCCTGTCGAGGGTCCGGGTCGCCGCATCGGCCATCGAAAGAGCGAAAGCTCCCACTCTCTACCTTCTCTACGCCCGCCGGCGGGCTGAGGCAGGCGGGACAAGCGAGGCGCTGAGGATCGCCCGCGAAATTCTGCGGGATTATTCATCGCCGGGCGAAAGCCATATCGCCTCGAGCGCACTCAGTCTGATTGTCGCGCTCCTCCAGGAAAAGGCCCTGCCTGATCTGCTGGCCGCCGCGGACTCGAAAGATTCCGCGTTCAGGGCGGCCGCCCTGGAACTCGCGCAATCGATGCCCGGGACCGACGTAACCGCGCGCTGGGCAGAAAAGGCGGCAATCGCGTCCGCCGAGACTCGTGCCGATATCATCGCCATGCTCGGGCGCCGCAAGGACCCCTCGGCCTTCCCGGCCATCCGTGAGGCATTGCGCAGCGAGGACAGGTCCGTACGGCTGGCGGCGATCAGCGCCTCAAAGATCGGAGGCGCGGCGGCGCTGCCCGATCTATATAGGTTCTTCGCGTCCATGGACCAGGATGAAATCACGGCGGCCAAAACGGTTCTGCTCGGCTACGGCAGGGAGACGGTGGTGACCGAGTCCGTGCGCCATATGAACGATTGCTCCGTGCCCGGCCGCGCCGCGCTGATCGATGTCCTGGCGGAGAAGGGCGCAACGGACCGCGTCGACCTTGTCTTCAGCCAAGCCCTAAGCCAGGATGCTCCGGTTCGGGCCTCGGCCATCCGCGGCCTGGCCAGGCTTTCGTCGGAAGCGGATATTCCGCGGTTGGCGGAGCTGCTCTTGGCCGCGACGGATGCCGACGATATCGTCAACCTGCAGAACGCCATCGCCGCCGCTGCCGGCCGGAATCCGATCCTCGGGGAGCGGGCCGATTCCGTACTGGCGATTATGGCCAAAACCCCAGGGGCGAGAAGAGGCATCCTTCTCCGGGTGCTGCCGGGGATCGGCGGCGACAAGGCCCTGGAAGCCGTCGTCAGCGAAATTCGAGGCAAAGATCCGCAGGTCCGGATGGCGGCCATGTACGCCCTTTCTCAGTGGCCCGATTTCGACGCCGCCCCCGAGCTCCACAAGATCATCGCAGCGCCCGCGGACAGAAAGCAGCTTCTGCTGGCTCTTGAAGCCTATGTCAGGCTCGTCAAGTCGGCGGATTTTCCGAGGTGGAAGAAGATCGAACTCTTGATAAACGTCCTCGGGCAGCCAAAGGACGATGCGGACAAGAAGCTCGTCCTTCTCGGTCTCGCCGAGCTTAGGGCGCCGGATTCATTCAGGATTTTGGGCGATTATCTAACCCGCCCGGTCCTGACGCCGACGGTCATTCAGTCCTTAGAGGACATGGCTTCCGAGCAAGGCCCGGATGAGCGCTGGCTCTCGGGACACGAGGCGATCTCCATTCTCAGACGGGCCGAGACGCTGGCGCAGGACCCATCGGAAAAGGAGAGGCTCGGCAGGCTCATCGCCGAACGTCTGAAGCAGGGAGGTTTTGTCCCGCTCTTCAACGGCCGCGACCTCGACGGCTGGAAGGGCCTCGTCGCCGACCCGCCGAAGCGGGCCAAGATGACGCCGGCCGAACTGGCCAAGGCGCAGGCCGGTGCGGATGAGGCCATGCGCTCCCACTGGCGCGTTGAAAACGGCACGCTTATTTTCGACGGGAAAGGCGACAGCCTTTGCACCGGCAAGGACTACACCGACTTCGAAATGCTGGTGGACTGGAAGATCGAAAAGGGCGGCGACAGCGGCATCTACCTGCGCGGCTCGCCTCAGGTCCAGATCTGGGATGCCACGGCCAACCCGGTTGGGTCCGGCGGCCTTTATAATAACCAGAAGGGCCCGCACGACCCGCTCGAGGTGGCCGACCGGCCCATCGGCGAATGGAATACGTTCCGGATTATCATGATCGGCGACCGCGTCACCGTCTACCTCAACGACCGCATGGTCGTCGATAACACGGTCCTCGAAAATTACTGGGAACGCGACAAACCGATCTATCCGGCCGGGCAGATCGAGCTCCAGGCCCACGGGAACGTGCTCTATTTCAAGAACATTTACATCCGGGAGATCCCGCGTGATGCCGTTCCGTCAGCCACCAGCGCCTATGCCGTTTCCGACTCGGAGAAAGAGGACGGCTTCGTGCCGCTCTTCAACGGCGCGGATCTCTCCGGCTGGACCGGTGACACGAAGGGGTATGCCGCCGAAAACGGCAAGATCGTCATCGACCCCGAGCGCGGCAGCGGCAACCTCTATACCGAAAAGGAATACGCCGACTTTGTCCTGCGCTTCGAGTTCAAGCTCACCCCGGCGGCGAACAACGGCATTGGCATCCGCGCGCCGCTCGAGGGAGACGCCGCTTACGTGGGCATGGAAATCCAGATCCTCGAGGACGGCTCACCCGTTTACTGGAATCTTCACCCCTACCAGTACCACGGTTCGATCTACGGAGTCGTGCCGGCGCGGCGCGGCATTCTGCGGCCGATCGGCGAATGGAACACAGAAGAGATCACGGCCGCGGGCCGGCGCATTACGGTCAGAGTCAATGGGACGACGATCGTCGACGCCGACATCGACAAAGCGAGCGCGGGCGGGACGATCGACGGCCGCGACCATCCGGGACTCAAGCGGCAGACCGGCCATATTGGCTTCCTCGGCCACGGCTCGATCGTCGAGTTCCGCAACATCCGGATCAGAGAAATTAAATAGAGCGCATTCGACTTTGAGTCCTCCAAGAGGCTGCGGAACGTCAGGGCGCTCAAGCTCACGGAATTAGGCGGAAGACCTATTAGGATATTTCCCGCCAGTGAGGCTTCGAGCGAGCCCCGGAACCCATTTCAGATACTTCCCAAAAGTGTGACTCCGTGCCGCTCCGCCACACTTTTGATGGTCGCTCCGAAGACTCCGCTCCCTGCCGGAGGGAACACCCCGAGCTCGATCCCAGGATGAAAACGTAGATTGAGTGCTGCCTCAGCGCCGACGCGATGACGATAATTCGCTGGCCTCAGTCTCGGACGTCCGCCGCAGCACCCGCCTCTCTTGGTTTCGGTGCAGGCCTGCGACCATTCCAAGTCAGGGCGGGCAGCCCGAGCGCGTCGCGGAGCGCGGCGTTGACTTGCGTGTTGTCGATGATCGGACCGGGATACCACGAGCCTTTATATTTCAGAAAATAGCTCGCCGCGGAACCGTTCACCCGGAGGGACACCAGTTCGTTGCTGTGGCCGAGCGTATTGTAGCTGACCTCACCGTCGGGATAGATATAGGGCGAATTGGGAATCGGCGCCTGGGCTGACGGCTTGCTTTTCGAGGAGCCGTTGACGTGACCGCCGGACACTGGGCCTGACTCATCACTCCGCACGATCTGGCGCGGCAGGCTCCCGGCGCGGAGCGGCCGGGCGGGATTGAGGCACAACCCGCCCGTGGCGTGGTCGGCCGTCACGACGAGCACCGTATTCGTCCAATCGATGGCATCCCCGGGGCGGTCGACGAAAGCCCGGGCCGCCTGGACCGCCTCTTCCAAGTCGTCCACGCATCCGATCATGCCGCGGAAGTCATTATCATGATTGGCCCAGTCGATATCGCCCTGCTCCACCATCAAAAAAAACCCGTGCGGGTTTTGGCTGAGGACGCGAAGGGCCGCGAGCGTCGCCTGCTTGAGGGTCGGATCTTCGGCGCTCGCCCGGACGAAACCGGGGGAACCCGGGCGGTTATCGGGAACTCGCGGCTCGAAGTTTCCTCCGCTTCCGCCGAAAAGACCGAAGAGCTTTTTGCCTCCGGCGGCGGCCCGCTCGGCGGCGGCGGCCAGGCTGCGGCCGCCATCAACCCCCGCCTGCCGTTCAGCCAGCACGTACTCCGGCGATGAACGCAGGACGCCCAGCAGACTCTCGGAGATATATCCGTCGCGGTTGTCGAATTTCGGGTTATCGAGAAGGGGGTGTCCAGCTCCGATAACGACGTCGGGCTTGACCTCCAGGATGATCTCGTCGCCGATGCCGACGCCCCGGTACCCCTTGTAACCCGTATAGTAATTGTTCCGGCTGAGATTGTGGCTGACGAACGCGGCCGGCGTCGCATGATCGAAAGGCACGGTCGTCACGACGCCGATCGCCATCCCTTTCTGTGTCCGGCACTCTTCGGCAATCGTCGTCAGCCGCCCGTCCGGCGCGCCGCCGGCAAGCCAGGCGATCCGTCCGCTTTCGGTCTTGAACCCGGTGGCCAGCGCCGTAGCAGCGGAGGCTGAATCCGTCGCTGGACGCCTCACCCCGGCAGGTCTTGCTGCGCCGAAATCATCACACGGCGGGGGGACCCTCCCCTCGGTAAGAACATCGTACCCCAGCCTGGGCGCAAAAGCGGCCCGGTCATAGGGAGGCTGTCCGGCCCGCCTGGCATTATGATTATAGGCGGTCACGTCCCAAGTCGCGACGTAGGTCCGTCCGGCCAGGGAGTGCCAGGCCAAGCCGGCGTCTTTGCCGTAGAGATAGCGGCTGGCAGCTGTTTCGGACGCGACCGACATGCCGTCGCCGATGAACACGATGACGTTCTTGAACGAGGGGGCCTTGCCGCAAGCCTGATGTCCAAGGCCTGCGAGCAGGCATACCGCCAACGCAAATAGCGCGATCCGCGATCCCATCCCCGGAATACCGCTGACGCTCGACCGACGGCCGTCGAGCGGATATGTTCCCATCGACCGGGCCCGGTCAAGTCTTCGCTTCATAAATCACAGAGCCTTTCTTTGAGGAATCCCGCAGGGCACCCGCCGGTTGCCCGATTCAGATCGGGCCTGCCGTCCAATCAGCCTTTCCGACTGTGCCCGTCCGCCCCGTTACCACTCGACAAGCCCGGCCAGCTTCAGAATCTGGAGGTGATTGAGGATGGCCGGCAGTGTTGACTTCCGTTCGTTCTGAGCATCGAGCATTTTCTTGATGTCGAGGACGGTATGCTTCCCGTTCACCAGAAGCTGGAGCTCACTCGCATTGGCCAGCATGAGGTCTTTGCCTTGGGTTGGATATTTCGCCTTCTCCGCGGCCGGGATCTTATCGATAAGCTTGCGGTATTCGCCATAGCCGTTCTCGCGGACCTTGGCCGTCGACCTCGGAACGAGCTTCGCGGCCTTTTTTTCTGCATCCGTGAGGACGATCTGGACCGGCTTCACGCCGAGCTTTCGGGCCACCGTCATCATATGAGCGTCCAGAGCGGCCAGTTCCGCCGCCCCGACCGCGTCCACCGATTTCTTCATCGACGCGACGTAGGTCGCGAGCTCGGCCTGCTTCGGAGCAAGCTCGGTCGCCGTGTCCAGCGTTTCCTTCTCGTCCATGACCGCGGCCTCGATCGTCCAGCGGGCCGTTTTGAAATCATCGGCGAGAGACTCGACTTTGGCGTTGTTCAATGTTTCCATGGCCGCGACAAGCTGGTGCCCCAAGCGTCTCGTCGCGTTGCTGGCCGTTTCTCCGGCGATCCGGATGGCCATGTCCGCATCGGCGCTGGCGACCGTATAGGCGCCGGCGGCGCCGATGATGGCGGCCCGCTTGAGCTGGGTCGGGTCGGCTTTGTCGACGACATCGCCCGACGTGTGATACCACTTATCGGGCCAGGCGATCATCATGATCCCCGGAACACCGACGCCCCAGTCGTTGAACACCTCGTGGTCGGAGGCGCCATAGTGGGTTTCGATCGAATAGGGGAACGGCTCATCGGCGCCGTAGGGCGCCACGATGCGGACCGGAACGACCCGGCCCGGCGTGCTCCGGTTCTGCAGCCTCTCACGGTTGGCTTCCCCGACAAACCGGTAGTAATTTTCCATAACATCGTTGATAAAGTGCGGATTGCCGTAGGTCGTCCGCATCAGGCAAAAGAAGGACTGGTTTTTCGAAAGCCACTCGCCGACCATGTCCATATTGATGTTGCAGAGGGTCTTTTCCATGATCTTCTGGTTGGCCTGGACCCATTTGCCGATCCCCGAGAACTCGGGTCCCCAGATGAAACGGATCGTCCGCTTCGGCTTCGGCAGACGGCCATCGGCGATGAGGGTGTTGAGGATGCGGGCCACTTCGAGAATCGTGGCGCTGCCCGAGATGTTGTCGTTGGCGCCCTGCTTGTTGAAACCTTCGAAGAGATGGGCCGAAAGGATAACCCCCTCGGCATCGGGATCGGTGCCGGGAATGCTGCAGACGACGTTCTCGAGGTCGGCCGTCTCGTATTTGGATTCGACTTGGGCGTGGACCGTGATCTTTTCGCCCGCGAGGAGGCGGCGCTTGAGGAGATCGCCCTCTCGGGCCGAAAGCTGGAAGCCGAACTTCGGGGGCTGCGGCTTGGCCGCGGGTTGGCCGGGCTGGCCCGCCGGCGGTTCAAAGCCCATGCCGCGCATGGAGATGCCGCTCCACGGCATCTGCAGCGGGTCGAAATAAGGGCGTGACATGGCGATCGCGACAACCCCCAGGGCGCCTTGCTGCACGGCGGTTCCGTAGGCCATCATCAGGCTTCCCTCGGTGACGACGATCTTGCCCTCGACCTTGGCGTCGACGATGTCTTTCGCGACGCCGCGGCCGACCCAGACGAGGTCCGCGGTGACGTCGGCGCTGCCGCTTCCCGCGGCCAGCGACGGGAGGATGTCGCGGATGGACGCCAGCTTCGCGCGGCCCGGCTTGACCTCCCAAAGCTCGCCCTTGATGGCCCGCCAGGCTTGGCCGCCCGGATAGGCGGCAACGTCGACCCCGGCGAGGCCGTACTGTTTCAGCTTGTTGACGACGACTCGGGTCTCAAAAAATCGCCCCGTATATTCATCGTCGGTGCGCTCGCGGTTGAAGGCGTTGATCTCCGCGATGGTGTTCCAGGCCGTTTCCCCCGAACTTTCTCCGACGATCTCGTCCATCTGGCTCTTGGGCAGGAACGTCCAATAGAGCCAGGGCGTGTACTGGGCGAACATCGGCACGGATAACAGGACGACAGCAAGACAAACAAGCCCCAGCGGCCTTTTCGACATAACGACCTCCTCGTTTGGGCGCGGCTGCGTACCCACGCACGCCCGGGCGAAAAATATGAATTTTAGGATATATACCTAGCACCGGGGCATGTCAACAGGCGGGCCGGCAGGGAGCGGCAGGGAGCGAGGTTTTCGGAGCGACCATTAAAAGTGCGGCTGAGCGACTCGAAGCCGCACTTTTAAGAAACATCTTAGAACAGGTCTTACCTCTTGGCCTCACTGGTGGGAAAGATCTTGAAACGCGTTTCTGATCTTTCTTCGGCACGGAGCGGCAGGGAGCGGATTCTCGGGAGCGACCAACAAAAGCGTGGCGGAGCGGCACGGAGCCACGCTTTTGGGATGTATCTGAAATGGGTTCTGGGGCTTTCTCAACGCCTCACTGATGGGAAATATCTTGCACGACTCTTTGATTCTTCTCATAGCCGAACCGGCCCGGTCGGAAACGCGGCGGTCAGTCCTTCGCGACCTCCCCGATCAGAAGGACCGTCCGGCCCCTGACCTCGTTCAGGACTTCGGCCATGGCCAGATAGATGGCGGACAATCCGCATGCGATGCCTTCGAAGCCGGCGATCTTCCCGACAACCGCTGAGCCGGTCCAATCCCTGGCCGCAAGCAGCCAAAAGAGCACGGTCAGGCTCAAGAAAACGAACTGGACGACGCGGTTCTTGCCGAATGTCCCCAGCCACATGAAGAACGTGAAGAGTCCCCAAAGGAATAAGTAGCAGCCCATGAACGGAGCGGGGGTGGCCGCACCGCTGGGAGCGTTCAAGCCTGGAATGACCCAAATCGCGACGATCGTCAGCCAGAACAGTCCGTACGACGTGAATGCCGTCGTCCCGAAGGTGTTCCCTTTCTTGTATTCCATGATGCCGGCGATGATCTGGGCGATCCCTCCGTAAAAAATCCCCATGGCGAGAATCACACTGCTCACGGGGAAGAAACCCGCGTTATGAATGTTGAGAAGGACGGTTGTCATGCCAAATCCCATCAGTCCGAGCGGGGCGGGATTGGCAAGCGTATTGTTGTCCATAGCGATGTTCCTTACGAGTGGGATAGGAGTCGGAGCCGTATAGTATGTCCGGACAGTCCGAATTGTCAACAAAAGAAGGGGCCAGGTCTATTTTTTGCTACTTTTTGGCAGAAAGTAGACCTGGCCCTTTTTTATTTAGGCGATTGTGACGTCCTTGTCCGAATAGACGTCCTGGACGGCGTTGAGGAGCTCGATGCCGTCCTTCATGGCTTTTTGGAACGATTTTCGTCCCGTGATCAACCCCATGCCGCCGGCGCGCTTGTTGATGACCGCCGTGCGGACGGCCTGGGCCAGATCGTTCTTGCCGGACTCGCCTCCCGAATTGATGAGGCCCGCCCGGCCCATATAGCAGTTGATGACCTGGTAGCGCGTCAAATCGATCGGATGGTCCGTCGTCAATTGGGTATAGACGCGATCGTCCGTCTTGCCGAAGCCGAGGGCTTTGAACCCGCCGTTTGTTTCCGGCTGCTTTTGCTTGACGATGTCGGCCTGGATCGTCGCCGCCAGATGGTTGGCCTGGCCCGTCAGGTCGGCGGCCAAGTGATAATCCTTGTCCTTCTTAAATGCCGCGTTGCGAAGGTACGCCCAGAGAACGGTCACCAGGCCCAGGCTGTGGGCATGGCTGAACGCTTCGCTGACCTCGCTGATCTGCCGGTCGCTCTCGGCCGAGCCGAAATACACGGTGGCGCCCACGGCCACGCCGCCCATGTCGAAGGCCTGGTCGACTGACGCGAATTGGATCTGGTCGTACTTATTGGGGTAGGTCAGGAGCTCGTTATGGTTGATTTTCAGGATGAACGGTATCTTATGGGCGTACTTGCGGGCGACCGATCCGAGAACTCCCAATGTCGAGGCAACGGCGTTGCAGCCGCCTTCGACGGCCAGCTTGACGATATTCTCAGGGTCGAAATAGATGGGATTGGCCGCAAAAGCCGAACCGGCCGAATGTTCGATGCCTTGGTCCACGGGCAGGATAGATAAATATCCGGTCCCGGCCAGGCGGCCGGTGTTGTAAATTGTCTGCAGATTTCTCAGAACGGCCGGGGGCCTGTCCGTTTTCGCGAGGACCCTGTCCACGAAATCCGGCCCAGGCAGGTGGAGGAAGCTCTTGTCGACGGTTTTGCACATCGTGGCCAAGTAAATTGTCCGCCTCGGAGCCCAGAAGCTGTTTCGTTTTTTCATTCATGGCCCACCCCCGAAGTTCCCCGGCCTGAGAGCCCGTGCCGCCTCCCTTTTACACTTAGCCTTACCGTCTTCCGGACGCTGCGCCGCGCTCCGGCCAGTCCACTCCGCCCAGCCCGGGTCACGCCGCGCGGAAATCGGACCGAGACCGTCACTTCATTTCGACTTTGACCTCATTCAGCCAGATGCCGTGGATGTTGCACCGCTCAGTGGCTTTCAAAACGTCCGGCATCGACTTCAGGTCGAAGGTAGCAACCGGCGCGGGGTCCGTCGCCTTGAAGGTTTTCTCGCCGAGCTTGTTGCCCATCCCGTCCTCGAGCCTGATCCACATGATCCAGTGCGGCTTCTTGGGATCCATCGGATGATTGTCGACCTTGACCGTAACCTTCATGCCCATGCCCGCCATCTCGTAATTGACCTGGGGGACATGCGTCTGCGCGACCTGGGCGTTCCAGGGTCCGAAAAAGTCCTTCGTGTACGGCTTATCCTGCTTGTACTCGCCGGCGGCCTGGCCGCTCATCTGAGCGAGGCTCGTGCCTCCCGCGGGGACCGCCGACTTGTCGCGCGACGTGGGCGTCAAAAAGACGACCGTCGCCACGAAAACCACCGCGAAAAAAAGAATACTGCGATACTTCATATCACCCCTCCTGTTGCCGGGTTCTGCCGCCCAGCGCATTTCCAATATAGCAGAATCCGCGCGAATTTCCAGACCCCCGCCGGCTTGATCCTTCGAGATAAACGCAGACCTTCTTAGCCGGTTTTGAGACACCGCGAGAAAATAAGGCCTCTAGAATCCTGAAAAAAAGTGCATGCTATTCACGGCCGTCAGGCCCCGTCGCCATAAATACGCAAGCGCGAAAATCAACCCGATGGCGCACACAGGCGCCCCGGGTTACTCGTCGCAGGGTGGGCAGACTTCGAGCAGGCTGATCTTGGCCAGCCGACGCGCGAACCGCTCCTCTCCGCTGTATCGTGCCTTCAGGAAAGTTTGAATCAGGTCCCACGCCAGAGCATGGCCGACGACACGGCCGCCGAGGCACATGATATTCATGTCGTCGTCCTCAACTCCTTGATGGGCGGAGAACCCATCGTGGATGAGCGCCGCGCGGGCGCCCGCGACTTTATTCGCGGCGATGGACGCGCCGACGCCGCTTCCGCAAACGGCAAGGCCGCGCTCGACCTCCCCCGCTGCTACGGCGCGAGCCAGCGGGACGATATAATCAGGATAGTCGTCCCCCGCCTGCCATTGTGTCGCGCCGAAGTCCCTGATATCGTGCCCGTCCGCCCTCAGGAGCTCAACGATCTTTTGTTTCAGCTCGAATCCGCCGTGATCACAGCCGATACCGATTTTCATGTTCCCCTCCGCGGCTCTATTATACCCGAATTCCGCCGCAGAGACGGGAGGCGGAGACGACCCCGAGGCCTTTACATGCCGTACTTGGCGATAATCTCCTGCTTCGTCTTGCCCAGGATGTCGAACTTCTTGCCGACCTTGATAAAGGCGGCCAGGGCTTTGTCGAGATGATGGATTTCGTGCCCGGCCGAGATCTGCGTCCGGATCCTGGCTTGCCCCTGCGCGACGACAGGGAAGAAGAAGCCGATGGCGTAGATGCCTTCGTTGTAAAGCGCCAGCGAAAAATCCTGGGCCAGTTTGGCGTTGAAGAACATGACGGGCACGATCGGCGTGTCGCCTTCCTTGAGGACGAAGCCGGCTTCCGTCAGGCCCTTGCGCCAGTAGGCGGCGTTCCGCTCGAGCTTGTCGCGCCGTTCCGTGGACTTGGAGAGGATTTCCATGACCTTGAGGACCCCGGCGACGACGACCGGCGCGATCGTGTTTGAGAAAAGATACGGCCTGGCCCGCTGCCGGCACAACTCGACGATCTCGCGGCGGCCGGAGACGCAGCCGCCCGACGCGCCCCCGAGGGCCTTGCCGAACGTCGTCGTGATGACGTCCATTTTGCCCACGACGCCGCATTTCTCGTGCGTGCCGCGGCCGGTTTTCCCGATGAATCCGCTGGAGTGCGAATCATCGACGAGGATCATGGCGTCGTACTTTTCACAAATGGCGGCCATCTCGTCGAGCTTGGCCGTGTCCCCGTCCATGGAGAAAACGCCGTCCGTGACGACCATCTTGAGCCGTTTGTCCGAATGGAGCTGCAGTTTCTCCTCGAGATGCCCCATGTCGGAATGCTTGATCGTATCATGCATGGCGCTGCAAAGACGGATGCCGTCCACGAGCGAGGCATGGACCAGACGGTCGGAGATGATGACGTCGTCCTTGGTCAGGACGGCCTCGAAAACGCCGGCATTGGCGTCCATGCAGGAAGGGAACAGGAGCGTGTCCTCGGTTCCCAGGAATGCCGTCAGCCGGTGCTCGAGCTCGCGGTGGATGTCCTGAGTGCCGCAGATGAAGCGGACCGACGACATGCCGTAGCCGCGGGTGTCCAGCCCTTCGTGGGCCGCCTTGATGACGTCGGGGTGGCTCGAAAGCCCCAGATAGTTGTTGGCGCACATGTTGATGACTTTTTTAAGCGGAGCACCGGTGGGAAATTCGACTTCGATGTCGGCCGCCTGGGGCGAGTGGATGAACCGCTCCTGCTTGAACAGCCCGGCGTCCTGGATGGCCTTAAGCTGGCCCTGATACGTTTCACGAACCTTGTTGCTGTAACCCATGATGTCGACTCCTTATGTCAAGCGGGACGCGGACCCGGGGGGACATGTCCCCATTGTTCCTTCCGCGTCCCTTTTTCCCTAGCCCTTTTTCGCGACGAACTCTTCGACGAGCTTGACGATCTTGTTGACCGAGTCGAAAGCCTCGGGCGTCGCCTTGTCGTCGGGGATCTGGATCTGATACTTGTTCTCGAGGAATCTTTTCAACGAGACCATCGAGAACGAGTCCACGATGCCGCCCGATATGAGAGGGGTATCGTAGGTGAGCGGCTCGCTGTCATCTTCGAGATATTCCTTGGTGACGTAGGTGAGAACGATGTCCTTCAGGTTTTCCGCCATGATCGCGTCTCCTTATCGATATTTCAGAGGGAACACGTACCGCTGGTACATGTCCCCGTCGATCTAATCATTTTCGAGGGTCGATGTGTCGCCGATCTCCTCACCCCACTCCTTGGCGTGGAGAATCCGCCGCATGATCTTGCCGCTCCGAGTCTTCGGGAGCGACGGCACGAATTCGATCTCCTGCGGCATGGCCAGCGGTGAGAGTTTCTTGCGGATGAAGTTCATGATCTCGAGGTCGAGGTCCTGGCTGGCCGTAAATCCCGGCTTCAAGGCCACGAACGCCTTGACGACTTCGAGGTTGATCGGGTCCGGCTTGCTGACGACGGCCGATTCGGCCACGGCCGGATGCTCGAGCAGAGCCGATTCGACCTCGAACGGGCTGACGAGGTGGCCGGCCGTGTTGATGATATCGTCGTCGCGGCCGGCGAACCAATAGTAGCCGTCCTTGTCGAGCCGGGACCGGTCCCCCGTGATGTACCAACCGTTCCGGAACTTTTTCTGGAAGGCTTCCTGGTTGTTCCAGTACGTCCTCATCCTCGAAGGCCAGTTGAACTGGAGGGCCACAAGACCGATCTTGCCGTACGTCGCATAGGGCTCGTTTTTGACCGGGTCGAGGATGGTGCCCGTAATGCCGGGGAACGGCTTGCCCATGGAGCCCGGCCGGACCTCCATGCCTGGATAATTGCTGATGACGATGCAGCCGGTCTCGGTTTGCCAGTAAGTGTCGTAGAAGGGCTTGCCGAAGACTTTCTGGGACCAGACGACGGCTTCGGAGTTCAGTGGTTCGCCGACGCTGGCCAGGTGGCGGAGCGAGGAGAGGTCGGACTTTTTGACGATCTCGTCGCCGGCCTTCATCAGCGAGCGGATGGCCGTCGGCGCCGAGTACCACATCGAGACGCGCCGTTTCTCGATGAACTTGTACCAGGATTCGGCGGAAAAGCCCGCGTCGAGGACGCACTGCGTTACGCCCAGCGCGAACGGGGCGATGATCCCGTACGATGTGCCCGTGACCCAGCCCGGGTCGGCCGTGCACCAATAGATATCATCGTCCCTGAGATCAAGCACCCACCTCGCCGTAAGGTACTGCGAAATGAGTGAATAATGCACATGCTGAACGCCTTTCGGCATCCCGGTCGTCCCCGACGTATAGTGCAGGACCGACGGCGTTTCCGCCTTGGCCGGATAGATATCGAAATGTTCGACGGGCGCGGCCTTCTCAAGTGAGAACGGGACCTCCCGGTTCTTAAGCGGCGTGACACCGTCGTGATCGACGATGATGATGTGCTTGAGATGGGGCAGCTTGTCCAGGATCTTGCGGACCTTGGGGGCGTGCTTCTTTTGCGTTATCACGGCGGTTGTCTCCGCGTTCGAAAGCCGGACGAACAGCGATTCGTCGCCGAAGGCCGAAAACAGCGGCTGGGCGATGGCGCCGGTCTTGAGAATTCCCAGGAAACCGAGGTAAAGCTCCGGAATCCGGTCCAGGAACAGGCAGACCCGCTCGCCCGGCTGAATGCCCAGCCCGCGCAGGAAGGCGCCAATGGTATTCGTCGCCAGCCGGATGTCGTTATAGGTGTAGGTTTTTTCCACGCCGGTAAAGCCTTCCCAGTAGAGCGCGGTTTTGGCGCCCTTGCCAAGCTGGCAGATCCGGTCCGTGCAGTACCAGCCGATGTTGATAGTGTCGCCGGGCTTATAGCCGAGCTCCTTCTCCGCGATGGCCCACGAGAAGTTTTTAACCCGATCGTCGTATGAGCCGATGTTTGACATGAATGCCTCTCTCCTCCGTGTTATGGCGCCGCTTTTTCAAGGACCACGACGGCCTTGGCCAGGTCCTTGATATGGGACAACGAAGCTTCCATTCCGGTTATGCCGTGCGCATCGCAAAATTCACGGACCTTGCCGTGGACAAAGAGTTCCGGCTTGCCCAGGGCGTTGTTGACGATCTCAATCTCATCGAATCGATGCCCGCCTGTCCAGCCGGTCCCCATCGCCTTGAGGAACGACTCCTTGGCCGCGAAACGGGCCGCGAAGTGCATGGCCGGGCGGTGCTTGGACTCGCAGTATGCGATCTCCCGCGCGGTGAAGAGCTTTTGCTTGAGCCCGCCCGTCCGGGAGAGCTTGTCCTCGATCCGCTCGACCTCGATAATGTCGGTCCCGACTCCGAAAATCAACCGCGTCAGCGCCTTTCGTTTTCGAATGCCGCGTGCCCGGGACGGTGCCGTCCCGGACAGCCCGGTGGTGTCTTCCTGGCCAAGGGAAAACGGAACATTATTATAGATAACGCGCGCCAAATGTCAAAGCCGGGCGGCGCCCCTCCAAGAAGAGGCCAGGTCTACTTTCTGCTAAAAAGTAATGAAAAGTAGGCCTGGCCTCTTCTTCATTGACCGCTTATCAACCTTACAGGCTGTCGATGACTTTGTTGAGTTTGGCCCGGACTTCCTGCCCCAAGGGCTCGAGAGCCGGGTTCCCGACGGCCTGCATGGAGGCCACAGGATCGATGGCCGCGACCTCGATCCGGCCGTCCGCCGCTTCCTGGACAATGACATTGCACGGCAGCATCAAACCGATCTTGTCCTCGGCCAGGAGCGCCTTGTACGCGAACGGCGGGTTGCAGGCACCAAGGATTCGGTAATTCCGGAAATCGGCATTCATTTTCTCTTTAAGTGTTTTCCTGACGTCGATCTCAGTCAGGACGCCGAATCCTTCTTTCTTGAGCTCCGCCTTCACCTTGTCGACGGCCGCGTCGAACGGTCCGTCGATCAGTTTACTGATGTAGTAACTCATCTCAAGGACCTCCCCTTATAAGCATTCGGCCAATGAACGGGGCCATTATAGGGGCAACTCCGGGAAAAGCAAGGGCGCCTCAGCGCCGTCAGGGCTTTCGGCCTAGGAGCCCGAGGGCGTCCTCTTCCCCAAGGTAATGATAGCCTACTAGACGTCCATTAAAAACGATATTGAAGACTCCGTACGGTGAGGGGGATCGGGCTTGGACATCAGCGGCCGTCCGGAATCTGACAACGCGGGCCTTTATCTTTTTCCTCGACGCCGCATCCAAAAGAATCTGACACGCGTCCGGATGATAGGGGCATTGGCCCGAGCTGAGAATCGTCAATCCATTGCCGAACCGCTCGGCGCGCGCGGCCCAATCATGAGGAAAAGAAGGTTTTGGACCCTGCTTGAGCTTCTTGACCATCAGAGTGAAGGAAGGCGGCGCGGAGTCGATGGCTTTGAAGCCGTGGCCTTCGAGAAGTTTTTTCCCGGCCAGCCAATTTCCCTCGCTCGTCACCATGGCCACTCCAAGCATCCCGGCTTTCCTGGCGTCTTTGACACATTCATCGAGGAGCGCGGCCCCGAAACCCTTTCCTTTGCTCTTCCCTATGACCCAGAGGCAATGAATGACCATATAGCCCGCGGCATTCACGGCCCGCCAAGCGAATTCGCCGGGGATATACTCGATAAAGCCGCGCTCCGGCAGCTTGAGCATTTTGATCCGCATCCCCTCATCGAACCGCTCCCTTGCCCAGGCGACCTTGCTGAGAAAGCCCTCAGACTTCCGCTTGCTCATGTAACAGAAGAAGCCCGTCTCCTCGACATTCGAGCGGTCAACCGTGATAATCTCTGTCTTCTCCGTCATTTTCAGCACCTTTCGGGACCCGGACACGGACACCCTCGCCGCCATTTTAACCCAGGTCACCCGTGGCTGCTAGAGGAGGGAGCAAGCGCGGAGGTGCTCCTTAGGCCCTCCCCGAAATTTCTTTTGCCTGGCTGGCACGTGACCGCTATAATCGGACAGGCGATCCGGCTTGGCGCCGGCGCCATTTTAGAAAGGGAAATCAATCGTCGTGACGCCCAAGAGCCGTGCCCTCTCGCTCCTTGCCCTGGCTGAGTTTCTCGGCATGTCGGTCTGGTTTTCGGCGTCGGCCGTCGTGCCGGCGCTGGCGGCAACCTGGAAGCTCGGTCCGTCGGGACAGGCCTGGCTGACCATGTCCGTGCAACTCGGTTTCGTCGTCGGCGCATTCGGGTCGGCTCTCCTGAATCTCGCCGACCGCATCCCCTCGAGGATTTTGTTCTGCGTTTCGGCCCTCCTGGCGGGCGGAGCGACGGCGTCGATCCCGGCGGCCGGCGGGCACTTCACGGCCGTCCTCCTTCTCAGAATCGCGACCGGGCTTTTCCTGGCCGGCGTCTATCCGGTCGGCATGAAGATCATGGCGACGTGGACGCGGGAAGATCGAGGGTGGGGGATCGGCCTCCTCGTCGGAGCGCTGACTCTCGGTTCGGCGGCGCCGCACCTCATCAAAGCCATGGGCGGCTTTGCGGATTGGCGGCCCGTGCTCTATTGGAGCGGCGCGCTGGCTGCCACTGGGGGCCTCGCGGCCGCCCTGTTCATCAGAGAGGGTCCATACCGGACACTGTCGCCCCCGTTTAACTGGAAATACATCGGGCAAATTTGGAAAGACAAGGGAGTCGGGCTGGCCAACCTCGGCTACTTCGGCCACATGTGGGAGCTCTACGCGATGTGGACCTGGGCGCCGGTTTTCCTCGGGGCGAGCTTCAGTGTGTCCGGAACAAATGACCGCTGGGCCGCCCTTGCCTCCTTTGCCATGATCGCCGCCGGCGGGGCCGGGAGCGTCGTTGCGGGGAAATTGGCCGACCGGCTGGGGAGAACGATCGTGACATCGGCCGCCATGGCCGCGAGCGCCGCGTGCTGCCTGGTCGTAGGCTTCGCGTACGCCCACGGTCCCTGGCTTCCAACTGCCGTCTGCCTCATCTGGGGTTTTGCGGTTGTGGCGGATTCAGCGCAGTTTTCGGCCGGCATCAGCGAGCTTTGCCCGGCCGAACGGACGGGAACGGCCCTGACGCTCCAGACGAGCCTGGGATTTCTGCTTACACTGGTGACGATTCGCCTGGTGCCTGCCATTGCGCGTCTTGTGACCTGGCGTTGGGCCTTCGCCTTCCTTGCCATCGGGCCCGTTGTCGGGATCTGGGCCATGCTGAGGCTGCGACGCCTGCCGGCGTCCGCGAAAATGGCCTCCGGCCGCCGATAATCCGGGGACACAATATCCATTCCCTATTTTGTCTGCCCATAACAGATATCGAGGAGCAATTCCGGAAGCAGGTACTGAATTCCGAATTTCCCGCAGGATTTCGCCGGATCTCGACGCTATTTCCGGTGGACCAGCGTCACCGAAGCTTGGGCCGTCGGCATAACGATCATCTCGCTGACGTTGACGTGGGGCGGACGTGTCGCGCACCAAACCACGGCATCGGCGATGTCGTCAGGCGAGAGCGGCGTCAGCCCCTGATAAACCTTGCCGGCACGCTCCCCGTCGCCGTGGAACCGGACAAGACTGAATTCCGTCTCGACCATGCCCGGGGCGACTTCGCTCACGCGGATGGGGGTTCCGTTGAGGTCGAGCCTCAGCCCGCGCGTCAGGGCCCGCACCGCGAATTTCGTCGCACAGTAGACGTTGCCGTTCGGATAGACCTCGTAGCCGGCGATGGAGCCGATGTTGATGACGTGGCCGGCCCCGCGCGCAACCATGCCCGGGATAACCGCCCGGCTGACGTAGAGCAGGCCTTTGATGTTCGTGTCGATCATCTCTTCCCAGTCGCTCACAAGACCCTGGTGCAGTTTATCGAGCCCGCGGCTGAGGCCGGCATTGTTGACCAGGACCTCGATCGCCCGCCATTCCTCGGGCAGCGATGCGACCGCCTTGTCGACGGCCGGCTGGCTGCGGACGTCGAGCGCGAAGTGATGGACAGGAACGCCGAATTCCTTCCGGAGTTCGCCGGACCAGTTTCTAAGGCGGTCGGCGCGCCGCGCGCACATTAGGATCCTCGACGCCTTGAGCGGCAAATGCCCGTGCACAGGACTGTCCAATTCCAGCAGCTCGCGCCGCTGACGAAAACGACTTTATCTTTCATGGAATACATGTTCGCTCTCCTTGTGTTTCAGATGATCGGATCTAACTGAACTGAGCCTCCACGATGGCGTCGAACATCAGCCGATATAACCCTAACTTCACTCATGGCCCAAGGATATCGAATCGCAAGCACGGTTGTAAAGCCGCAACCCGGCATTGGCGGCCGCCGCACCTTTCGAAAGGGCAAACAAAACATGATGTCCGGGGCCGGACCGATCGGGCTTGCGACCCGGTTGCTTCGGCCCTCCGCCGGGTTTATACTTTGCTCGAGACCTAACGTGGTTCCGCAGATACCGTACAGAGCGATCGGGATCGGGCTCGGGCTCATCCTCGGCATTTGGGCGTTTGCTCATGCCGAGACGAGGGGGAAGGCCATTATCGCCGCGGCGATGGCCGTTCTTTTCTTCCTGCCGGTCCTCAT
Source organism: Candidatus Aminicenantota bacterium (assembly GCA_963727095.1). GTDB lineage: Bacteria > Acidobacteriota > Aminicenantia > Aminicenantales > Saccharicenantaceae > CAVSEQ01. The sequence continues at coordinate 548,034 of CAVSEQ010000005.1, forward strand.
CCGGACCTCATGGGCCTCGACGTTCAGCGGCATCGGCTGGGCGCTTCTCGGCGTGGCGAGCTATGTCTATTTGCGCTGGGCGGGCGTCGCGATTCGATAGAAGGAGGGGGAAATGACAACAAAATCCATTCGGCGGCGGGATTTCCTGGGATCGATGCTGGCCGGGCTTCCGCTCGTATCGCTCGATTGGGCGAGCTTTCCGCGGGGCCCGCAAAGCGCGGCCGACCGGAAACAGGGCGGGAACGACTATGACGCCGTCATCATCGGCGCCGGCCTGGGCGGCCTGAGTTGTGCCGCGGCCTTCGCGCGCCAGGGCTTCCGGCCGCTCGTCCTGGAAAAGCACATCAAGCCGGGCGGCTATGCCACGACCTTTCATCGTCCCGGGGGTTTTGTGTTCGATGCCTCGCTGCATTCCACGACCGTCTCGGCCCGAAACGGCGTCTTCGACCTCATTCCCGGTTTCCCCGAAATCCAGGGCATCGAGTTCGTGCCTCACCACACCCTCTACCGGGCGATCTATCCTGACTACGACATCCGCGTCCCGGAACGGAATCTCCCCGCCTACGTCGCCGATCTGGTCGGCAAGTTCCCCGATGAGAAGGCCGGGATCGAAGGATTGTTCGACGATATGAAGGGGCTCTCGGCCGACATCAGCAAGCTTGCCGCCGCCGGGGACCGCCCTAACATGACCCACTTCGTCCAGGACTATCCTTATCTCGCCAAGACCATGGGCAAGGCCTGGGGGGCCATGGTGGACGCCCGCCTCAAGAACCCCAAGCTCAAGGCCATCGTCTCCGCACAGTGTGGCTATTTCGGACTGCCGCCGTCGAAGCTTTCTCCATACTATTTCGCCCTGCCCACGATCGCTTATCTCGAGAACGGCGGGTTTTATCCGGTCGGCAAATCCCAGAAGATCTCCGATGCTTTCACGAAATTTATCGAGGACCACGGCGGCAAAGTCATGTTGAGGTCACGAGTCGACAAGATCATCGTGAAAAACGGCGCCGCCGTCGGCGTCAGGACGACCGATGGCCGGGAGTTCACGGGAAAGGCCGTCGTTTCAAACGCCAACGCACCCGACACGTTCAAGAAAATGCTCGACGAGCCGGACCTCGTCAAGGCGACCCTGGCCAGGATGGAGAAGCTCAGCATCAGTCTGTCTTCATTCCAGGTCTTCCTCGGCTTGAAGAAAGATCTCCTCCGGGAGCTCGGCATCAAGGACAGCGAGATCTTCTATAACACCGGCTACGACGTCGAGGAGGATTACAAGGCGATGGTCCGTGGGGATTTCACGAACCCGGGCTTCGGCGCGACCCTCTACGACAACTTGTACAAGGGCTACTCCCCCGACGGGAAGAACACGCTGTCCATCATGACCCTTCAGGGCTTCGAACACTGGGAAAAGTACACGGACGACTATCTTGCCGGGAAAAAGGACGCCTACAATGTCGAGAAGCAGCGGATGGCCGACATCCTGATCGACCAGGCCGAGAAGGTCTTGTTGCCCGGGCTTCGCAAGGCCATCGAGGTCCGGGACGCGGCGACCCCTCTGACCAACCTCCGCTACACCGCAAACACGCGGGGGGCCATTTATGGCTGGGACCAAACGCTCGACGACTCGGGTCCGTCGCGATTCCCCCAGCGGACGCCCGTCAAGAATCTCTATCTCGCCGGCGCCTGGACTTTCCCAGGGGGCGGATACGGCGCCTGCATCCCGAGCGGCCTTTTGTGCTTCGCCGAAATCATGAAAAGTTGGTGAGCCGCCCTATTTCCAAAGGTGCTCGACAAGGGTCTTGATTCCGATTGCAATCAGGAGCACGCCGCCCAAAAGTTCCGCCCGCTTCCCGGCCGCACGGCCGAGGGCCGGACCGAGCTTTGAGCCGATAATCGTGATGATGAAACAGACGCCGCCGATAACGAAGGCCGGCAGGAGAATCTGCGCTTTAAGGACGCCCAGGCTTAACCCGACCGCCAGGGCATCAATGCTCGTCGCCGTCGCCAGAAGCAGCAGCCCTATGCCCTTTGTCCGGTCCGGCCGGCAGGCCCTCTCTTCGTCGCTCTGATGGAATGATTCATAGATCATCCGGCCGCCGATAAAGCCCAGCAGGATGAAGGCCACCCAGTGGTCGATGCCCCGGAAAAACCCCAGCAACTCGTCCCCGGCCAGCCAGCCGGCAAGCGGCATCCCGAACTGGAAGAGGCCGAAGAAGAAGGCCATCCGGAAGGTCTGCCGATTCGTCAGACCTTTGGGCCCGCAGGCCAGGCCCATGGACACGGCGAAGCAGTCCATCGCCAGCGCTACGGCGATTCCCATGACGAGAATGAAACTCATGTTATGTGCCGTCGGGCGCCCATTATACCAGAGCCCCACGGCAGGCAAAAGGAATCCGCTCAGGAGCAAGCGCTGAAAATCGATCCAGATACTTTGCAGGAATTCCGCTTCGAGTCACTTCGCCGAAAGAACAAAATCCAAGAATCGCCTCAGATATTTCCCACCAGCGAGGCGTCGAGCTTGTCCGCATTGGAACATAAGAGCGGCCCGATTTAGTACTTTTTTCAGATGTTTCCCAGAATTGCGGCTCCGAGTCACTTCGCCGCAATTCTGATGGTCGTTTCCAAGAGTCCGCTCCCTGCCGGAGGAAGGCGTGGGAAGGCCGAGCGGCAGGGAGCGGACTCTTAGGAGCGACCAGCACCACCGCAGCTTTGCTGCAGTGGTGGCACGGCTGCTCATCAAAGCGGCGGTGAGGCCTACCCGTAAGCCCCCGTAGCGGAGGGGGTCCCGGCGCCTGGCGACGGGGGAACCGACGGGACTGGTTCCCGGGGGAGCGGTAGCGCGGGGGCCAAGGGTAGGCTCACTGCCGCTGAGCGAGGACTGTCCCCGTGCGGGTTTGACTCGCCGGGGCAAACCCGCGACCTGCCGGAGGGAATACCCCGAGCTCTCCCCCTATCGCGAAGTAGGCGCAGGCCGGCCGTGCTATAATAACTAATTAGGCTAAAGGCATGTCGAGCACAGAGAAAATCATTCTCCGCGGTGTCAAGGTCCACAACCTCAAGAACCTGGACCTCGACGTCCCGCTCGATAACCTGATCGTGATCACAGGAGTCAGCGGTTCGGGGAAATCCTCGCTAGCTTTCGATACGCTTTACGCCGAGGGCCAGCGCCGCTACATCGAGTCCTTGTCGTCGTACGCCCGCCAGTTCCTGGAGCGTATGGACAAGCCTGACGCCGAGCTCATCGAAGGCATCCCGCCGGCTATCGCCATCCAACAGAAAGCGGCGACCAAGAACCCCCGCTCGACCGTGGCCACGGTGACTGAAATTTATGATTTTCTGAGGGTCCTCTACGCCCGGATCGGCACGGTCCATTGCCTCTCGTGCGGCAAGCCGGTCAAAAGAGACACGATCGACAGCATCATCGACGACCTCGGCCGCCTGGAAAAAGGAACCAAAGCCCTGATCACCTTCGCCTGGCCGGCTGATAAAGCGACCTCCTTGCTCAAAAAGGACGGCTTCGCGCGGACGATCGTCGCCGGCAAAGTCGTCGAGCTCGGCGACAGTCCCGAGGCCCGAGGTAAGACACCGCTCGAGGTTCTCGCCGACCGTGTGACTATCGGCGTCGATGAGCGGGAACGTCTCGTGGATTCGCTCGAACTGGCCATGAAAAAGGGAGGCGGCCGGGCCAGAGTTCGGCTCGAGAACGCGGGAGAACTCGCGTTCTCGGACAAGCTCGAATGTAAGGCGTGTGCCGTCACGTACGACGAACCGTTCCCCAACCTTTTTTCGTTCAACAGCCCTCAGGGCGCCTGCCCCGAATGCCACGGTTTCGGAGATCTCGCCGTCATCGACGAGGACAAGATCGTGCCGGACAAGATGAAGACCCTGGAGCAGGGTGCGGTCGAGCCCTGGACAAAACCCCTGTCCCGCGGCATGCAGCGCGAACTTCTGACCGAAGCCAGACGGCGCCGCATCCCGACGAATGTTCCCTTCAAAGACCTCAAGAAGGAACACCAGCGCTGGGTTTTCGAAGGCGGGGACGGCTATCACGGCGTCAAAGGATTCTTTGACTGGCTCCAGTCCAAAAAATACAAGGTCCAGGTGCGGGTTCTCCTCAGCCGGTATCGGAAGTACGTGCCCTGCGCGGCCTGCGGCAAGACGCGTCTCAATCGGCAGGCCCTGAGCGTCCGGATCAAGGGCATCACCATCGGCGAGTGCGTGCGGATGACCGTCGGCGAGGCGTTCGAGTTCTTCAAGTCCGTCGAGTTGGCGCCTTTCGAGCGGCAGGTCGCGGACAAACTCATCCTCGAAATCCAGAACCGTCTCAAGTTCCTGCTCGAGGTCGGGCTGGACTACATCACTCTGGACCGCATGACGTTCACCTTGAGCGGCGGCGAGGCCCAGCGGATCAACCTGGCGGCGGCCCTGAGCGCTTCGCTTGTCGGCACGCTGTTCGTCCTCGACGAGCCGTCCGTCGGCCTTCATCCCCGCGACAATCACCGTCTCATCCGCATCCTCCGCTCACTCAGAGAGATCGGAAACACCGTCGTCGTCGTCGAGCATGACCCCGAGATCATTAAGGCCGCCGACTATGTCATCGACATGGGCCCGCGCGCCGGTGAGGCCGGCGGCGAAGTCATGTTCGACGGCCCCTGGGCAAGCTTTCTCAAGAGCCGTAAGTCACTGACATCGAAGTATATGCGCGGCGAGAGGCAGGTTCCCGTCCCGGCGTCACGGCGGCCGGCCAGGTCCTTCATCGAGATCAAAGACGCGCACAAACACAACCTCAAGCACATCGACGTACGCATCCCGCTCGACGCATTCACGTGTGTCACGGGCGTCTCGGGCTCCGGCAAGAGCACGCTCATTTACGATGTCCTCTATCAGGGGTTCGAGGGTCTCAGCGAAAACGGCTTCCGGGAGATCAAGGGCAAGGATAAGGTCAGCAAGATCATCATGGTCGACCAGTCGCCTCTCAGCGCTTCGCCCCGTTCTATCCCGGCAACTTACACCAAGGCCATGGACGGCATCAGGGACCTCTTCAGCCAGACGCGCGAGGCCCGCCTCATGGGCTTCCGGCCCGGGTACTTCTCGTTCAACACGGCCGGCGGACGCTGCGAAGACTGCAAAGGCGCCGGATTCCAGGTCGTCGAGATGCAGTTTCTGTCCGACGTGAGCCTGACATGCGACGCCTGCAAGGGCAAGCGGTTTAAAAGCGAAATCCTGGATGTCCGTTACGGCGGCAAGAATATCGACGAGGTCCTGGCCATGAGCGTCACGGAGGCTTGCCTGTTCTTCGCCGACCGGCCTGAGATAACCAAAAAGCTCTATCCACTGGTCGAGGTCGGACTCGGCTACCTCAAGCTCGGCCAGCCCACAACGACGCTCTCGGGGGGCGAGCTGCAACGGATCAAACTCGCCTATCACCTGGTCCACGAGAAGGGCAAGAAGATTCTCTATCTCTTCGACGAACCGACGATCGGCCTTCATGCCAATGACGTGGCCGTCCTGCTCCGATGCTTCCAGAAGCTTGTCAACGAAGGGCACACCGTCGTCGTCATCGAGCACAACCTGGACGTCATTAAGAACGCCGATTACGTCCTCGACCTCGGCCCGGAAGGCGGAGAGGCGGGCGGGAATCTGGTAGCCCGCGGCACGCCGGAGCACGTTTCGTCGGTACGGGCGTCGATTACGGCGCAGTTTCTGAAGGCTGCTTTGAAGAAGCCACGACCGATCTCATCCGACGCGGAATAGGACCGCCCGGCTAAACAAGGATCCCCAAGGTGAACCGGGTCTCCACCCGACTCGTCACTGCGGAATATCGGCGTCTCTCCGCCCGTCGCCTACGGACAACTGCTCAGGTCATTAACGGAAGCTGAATCCCCTGGGCGACTCCTCAAAACCCCCAGCTTGAGGAAGTTCTCAGACCGTATTCAGACGGATAAAGTGTTCTCTTATAGTACACATTATTTAATTAATATCTAATTACTTATATTTAAATCATTTAGTCGCATGTTATATCATAGTAGTGTTCATTTATGATGCATATTTGTAAATTGTGCTATTATATTATATTATTCGTAACATAATCATAATAAACATCTTATATTAGTTTCTGGCCCGTGGCACCTTTCTTGCCTTTTAAAACGGCGCAAGGCTAAGGAAGGAGCCATGGACAATGACAAAAAATATTTGTGCCTTTCTCATGCTGACCGCCGCGTTCTGCGGCATAGTTCGCGCTGCCGATAGCTCGAGCGAAATCCTGGTCACTACCCCAATCGGGCCGTCCATTGCGATTCGGCTCGCTGAAAGCCCTGTCCCTGCATACTTGGTCATGGACACGCCAATTCCTGTGAGTGCCCCCAATCTCGCCGGTCCCAGTCTCGCCATCCAAGGCATTGTCCCGGCCTTCCGGCCTTCCATCAGTTTCGGCAAGGGCTTTTTTGAAGCCAACCTCATCGCCATGGTCGGCCTCAATATCGCCGATTATCTTTCGACCAGACAGGCCCTCAAGTACCCCGGGCTCCAAGAAACCAACCCTCTTATGAAACCCTTTGTTAAGAGCCCCGCCGCCTTCGCCGCCGTGAAGATCGGAACCACGGCCCTGACCTACTGGAGCTTCAAGGCGCTCTTCAAGCACAACAGGACCCTGGCCTGGATCATGACCACGGCCTCCAATGCCCTGCTTTCGGTCGTCGTAGCCAACAACCTCAGTCACATCCAGCAGGCGCGGCTTCGCTAAGGACCCCCTCCGTGAATATCTATCTCCAACGTTATCTGGGACTCGACGAACAGCGGGAGTACCGTCAGCCCGCCGGACTGCCCAGCCTCAGGACGCTTGAAAAAGACTACATCCGGTTCCTGCTCGATGCGACATCGAGAAACATGACGGAGGTCGCCCGGATTCTCTCCATCTCCCGCTCGAGCCTCTATCATAAGCTCCGCAAATATTCCATCACAGACTAGCCGGGGCGGCCTCCCTCCCCGCTCCGGCCTCCTCGTCTTTCCGGCCGTCCCACTCCGTCTTGACACCCGGTTTTGCTACGGACTATGATTGCCGCGCATCAAGGAGAGTGGACCATGACCAGGATTATCGCCCGTGCCTTTCTTGCCATAGCTGTGATGTCCGGCATCTTGGCGGCTCAAGAAAAGAAACAGGAGGAGCAACCCTGGCAGTGGAGCCTGGAGAAGGTCAAGACGGCCATCGCCAAAGTCCGCGCCGGACGGAACCTGACTCCGGACACTTGGCCCAACGGCGCCAAAGCGGCCGTCGGCCTGTCCTTTGATTTCGACGCCGAGACGAGCGCCCTCCGCGATGCCAACCTTTCGCCGGGGGCTCTATCGCAGGGAGAATATGGGGCCCGGACCGGAGTTCCCAGGATTCTGGCCCTGCTCGACAAATTTTCGATCCCGGCCACATTTTTCGTGCCCGCGGTTACGGCCGAGCTCCATCCAGCCGAGATCAAGATGATCCTGGCCAAAAAACGCCACGAGATCGCCCTCCACGGCTGGATCCACGAGAGGAATTCCCAGCTTTCCGAGTCCGACGAGCGGGACCTCATGAAGAAGTCTTTCGACGTCTTGAAGCAGGCTGCGGGGCGCGCCCCGGTCGGCATCCGCACGCCCTCGTGGGACTTCAGCCCCTCGACCCTGAAGTTGATCCGCGAGCTCGGACTCCTCTATGACAGCAGTCTGATGGCGGACGATCGCCCCTACGAGCTTATTGAGGACGGCAAGCCGACCGGCATCGTCGAGCTTCCGGTTGAATGGATCCTCGACGATTACCCCTACTTCGGCTTCGACCGTTTCACGAGCATCCGGCCGCAAGGCACTCCGGACGATGTTCTCTCGATTTGGACCGCCGAGTTCGATGCGGCTTATAAAGAGGGGACGGTTCTGATTCTAACGATGCATCCCAAGTACGTCGGTCACCGAAGCCGGACGGTCATGCTGGAGAAGCTCATCCAGCACATTCTCTCCCGCGGCGATGTCTGGTTCGCCACCCACGAGGACATCGCCCGCTACGTCCAAAAGGCCGGGGGAAAATAGGACCGGCTGATCAGCCCCTCCCGCGAGTTCGCGCTCGGGGCCCGGGGCCGGTTTTCTTCCGGCCGCCGACGCGCTTCTATTTCGCGGCCGGCTCTACCTCGGCTTCGGTTTCCTTCTCGAGGCCGACTTTCTTCCGGATTTCCATCTCGAGCTGGGCCGCCATGTCCTTGTTATCCTTGAGGAGCCTCTTGACGTTGTCCCGGCCCTGGCCGAGGCGTTCGCCTTTGTAGGAGTACCATGTTCCGGATTTGTCCAGGATTCCCGTTTCAAAACCGAGGTCGACGAGGTCTCCTTCCCTCGAAATTCCCTCGCCGAAAATAATGTCGAATTGCGCCTCCCGGAACGGCGGCGCCATTTTGTTCTTGACGATCTTGACCTTGGCCCGGCTGCCGACGACGCAATCGCCCTCCTTGAGGACGGAAAGCTTCCGGACGTCGATGCGCATCGACGCGTAGAACTTCAGGGCCCGACCGCCCGTCGTCGTCTCCGGGTTGCCGATGAACATGCCGATCTTCTCCCGGATCTGGTTGATGAAAATGAAACAGGTCTTCGACCGGGCGACGATGGCTGTCAGCTTGCGCAGAGCCTGCGACATGAGCCGCGCCTGGAGCCCCATGTGCGCGTCGCCCATCTCCCCTTCGAGCTCGGCCTTGGGCACAAGGGCGGCGACCGAATCCACGACAACCACGTCCACGGCGCCGCTCCGGACGAGAACCTCGGCGATCTCGAGCGCCTGCTCGCCGTAGTCGGGCTGCGAGATCAGCAAATTGTCGATGTCGATCCCGATGCTGGCGGCGTACTTGGCGTCGAGGGCGTGCTCGGCGTCGATGAAGGCAGCCTGTCCGCCCCGCTTCTGGGCTTCGGCGATGACGTGGAGGGCCAAGGTTGTTTTCCCCGTTGCCTCGGGGCCGTAAATCTCGACGACGCGCCCCCGGGGAAAGCCGCCGATCCCCAGAGCCAGGTCGAACGAGATGGACCCGGTCGGGATGGCCGCGACCGGAACGGCGGCGCCTTTCTGGCCGAGCTTCATGACGCTGCCCTTCCCGAACTGTTTCTCTATCTGGGACAGGGCGGCCTCGATGGCTTTGTTCCTGGACGCCAGCTTTTGTTCCGTGTCGTCGTCTTTCATAACGCCTCCTTGGTCGGACGGATTCTTTTTAACCATAGGTTGTGACTCCTCTCTCTCCCCATCGTGATCATGACCCGCCGCCCTGCCGCATCGAGTTTACCCTTATCGGCGGGCGTTTTTCAATCCTTTTCTTCAGAGCATGCGGTTCTTCTCCTGTCACCGTTGGAGGCGATGGAAGAGCATATCATAATCCTCGATCAGCCCCTCGTCGGCGAAGCTGAAATAGCGGTTGTTGCCGATGATGATGTGGTCCAGAACCTTGATCTGGATGACTCGGGCGGCGAAAACGAGGTCGCGCGTGATCTCCTTATCGCAGAGGGAGGGTTCCGGGTCGCCGGAAGGGTGGTTATGGACGAAGATCAAGGCCGAGGCCTCGTAATGGAGCGCGTCCTTGATCACTTCGCGCGGATACACCGCGCTCGAATCGACGGTTCCTTCGAACAGCGTTTTCTCCTCGACGACTTGGTTCTTCGTATCGAGGAAAATAACTTTGAACAGCTCGCGCCTCATGTCCCGCAGCGCGTGATAGAGGTAATCGAAGACCTCCTTGGAGGAGTGACAGACCGGCCGACTCATCATTCTGTCCTTGAGATAACGCCGCGCCACCTCGTGGATCAGTTTGAGTCCGAACACGTTTCGGGGTCCGATACCGCTGAGCTTTTGAAGTTCTTGGGCCGGCGCCTCCAGGACGCCCTGGAAAGTCTTGAACTCTCTCAAGGCCTCCTTGGCCGCGGCCTTGCAATCCCGGCGCGGCGTTCCGACGGTGAGCAGAAGCTCGATGATCTCGTAATCCAGGAACCCGCTGAGGCCGCTCCTCAGGAATTTTTCCCGCAACCTCTCCCGGTGGCCGGAGCTGTCCGGTCCAAGAGCCTGGGGCTCAACCGGCACCGGGTCCGTCTCCATCCTTTGAAGAGACGTCTGCGAGGCCGGTTTTTCCCAAAGGGACCGTTAAATCGACCGGCCGGGCCTCGCTCTGCGGCGGTGAGTTTGCCCTTGGCCCCGCGCCGCTCTTCGCGCCCGCTCTCGGGGTGCTCCCTCCGTCAGGTCGCGGGTTTGCCCCGGCGAGTCAAACCCGCTCGGGGAAAGGCCTCGCTCTGGGAAAAGGCAACTTCTGGGGTCAAACCTACACCTTTCACTTTTTGCCGGGATCGTAGTCGTGCGGCGGTTTACTTAAAAAGTGAAAAGTGTAGGTTTGACCCCGTTGGGTTTTCCCCACCGTGCCACCACTGCAGCAAAGCTGCGGTAGTGCTGGTCGCTTCTTAGAATCCGCTCCCTGCCGCTCGGCCTTTCCACGCCTTCCTCCGGGAAACACCCCTGCGGCGGGCGCGAAAACGGAAATCACAGACTTGTTCCGGATATTTCCCGGAAGCACGGCTCCTTGCCGCTCCAGCGCGCTCCCGTTGGTCGCTCCCCAGACTCCGCTCCCGGCTGGCCGAGGGGTGTCCTCGGAGCGAGCATAGAGCGGTAAGCCAATATCGTTTAGGATATTTCTCAAAAGTCCGGCTTCGAGCAGCTCAGCCGTTCTTCTGCTGGTCGCTTCTTAGAATCCGCTCCCTGCCGGAGACGCCCCATCGGCTCCGGAGCGGGACGGCGTGGAGAATCAACGCATCGAACAGAGAGGATTCCCCGAGGCAACTATTCTTCGTAAAGAGAATCGATGAGGCCCTGGTACTTTTCTTCGACGAGCGCCCGCCGAACTTTAAGCGTAGGGGTCATCTCGCCAGAGGCGATATCGAAATCCCGCTCGAGCAAGGCGATCTTCTTGATCCTTTCGTAGGAGGCCAGCTCCGGCGTCGAACGGTTGACCTCGGCCAGGATGAAATCTCGAACATCCTCGCGCCGGCAGAGTTCGGACCTGTCTTTGAACGGGATATCGTTCGACCTGGCATACTCCTCGAGTCTGACGAAATCGGGAACGATAAGGGCCGAGATAAAACGCTTCCGCTCTCCGACGACGACGGCGCTCGCGATGTAAGGGTTGAGAACCAGCATGCTCTCGATCGGCTGGGGGGCGACATTCTTGCCCCCGGCCGTGACGATGAGGTCCTTCTTCCGGTCGGTGATGAAGAGAAATCCGTCGGCGTCGAAATGGCCGACGTCCCCGGTATGGAGCCAGCCGCCTTCCATGATCTCGAGCGTTTCCGCTTCCCGCTTATGGTAGCCGACCATGATGTTGGGTCCGCGGGCCAGGATCTCGCCGTCCGCCGCGATCTTTATCTCGACACCGGGGATGGTCTTGCCCGCGCTCCCAAATCGCATAGCCTCGAGCGAGTTGGCAGTTAGAAAGGGAGAGGTTTCTGTCAGGCCGTAGCCGGGCAGGATGACCAGGCCCATCGCGCAGAAGAATTCCGTGATATCGGCGGCCAGCGGAGCCCCGCCGCAGGCGAAATATTTCACGCGGCCCCCGGTCTTCTCAAGGATCTTTTCGAAAACCAGACGCCGGGCGAGGGAAAGCTTGAGCGTCAGGGCTCTCGGGAGGGCCTCGTTACGGATCTTTTTCGCGAGGGCTCTCTTCCCTACGGCCAGGGCCCAGAAAAATATCGCCTTTTTCAAAGAGGGCTGGGCCAGAACCATGTCCATGACTCGGGCGTACATTTTTTCAAATAGCCGCGGCACGCCGACCATGATCGTCGGCCGCACCTCGAGGAGGTTCTCGCTCACGGACTCGATGCTTTCGGCGTAGGCGATGGCGGCGCCTTTGTAGAGGAAACCGAAGGTCGCCGTCCGCTCCAGCACATGCGACAGCGGCAGGAAGGAGAGAATTGTATCGGCCGTACCCCAAGGGATCATGGGCTCCAGGGAACAGAAATTGCTGACGAAGTTATGATGGCTGAGCATGACGCCCTTGGGCATCCCCGTCGTCCCTGAGGTGTAAATAATCGAGGCCGTATCGGAGGGCAGGACGGCCAGAGCGTTGCGCTCGAACAGTCCGGGGTCGGCATCGGCGGCCCGTCTCCCTTTGCCCATGACCTCGCCCAGAGTCATCATCCCGGCGGGCTCTTCCTCGTCGATCATGATAAAATGGCGGACCCGGCCCAGCTGGTTTTGCACGGCCTGCACTTTGAGCCAAAGCTCACGGTTGGAGCAAACGACGATCGAGGCGTCCGAATCATCGATGATGTATCGGATGTGCTCCGGCAAGAGCGAGGTGTAGATCGGCACCGTCACGCCGCCCGCGCAGAGGATGGCGAAGTCGGTGATGATCCACTCCGGACGGTTTTCCGAAAGGATGACGACCTTGTCGCCGGGCCTCAGCCCGAGTTCGCATAGGCCCAGGGAAAGATCACGGACGCGTGTCTCGACATCTCTTGTGGACAGGGGAACATAGCGGCCCTCTCGCTTAGCCATGAGCAGGTCCGGCCTGGCGTAGAGCCGGCAGGTGTTCAGGAAGAGCCGGCTGAGTGTCGAAACGGCGTCCGTCATGTTCGCGTCATCGCCTATCTTCGGATTTGCTTCGCGCCGCCCGGCTGCCGCAGTCCGGGATCCCGGGTCCGGACCACCGGCGAACTCGGACACGAGACAGGGCCATCGGTCGAACCCTCATTCCTTATAAAGCGAGTCGATCACGGCCTTGAACTTCTTTTCGATGAACGTCCGTTTCACCTTGAGCGTGGGCGTGACCTCGCCGGCGTCGATGTCGAAATCCCTGTCGAGCAGGGCGATGCGCTTGATACGCTCGTAGGACGCGAGGTCGGGCGTCGTGCGGTTGACCTCGGCCAGCATGAGGTCGCGGACCGCCTCGAGCCTGCAGAGATCGGACCGATCCTTGAACGCGATCCCCTTTGCCCTGGCGAGGCTCTCGAGTTTGTCGAAGTCCGGAACGATGAGGGCGGAAATGAACTTGCGGCTCCCGCCGACGACGACCGCGTTCTGGATGTACGGGTTCGTCTTTAAAAGGTTCTCGATGGGCTGGGGCGCGACATTCTTGCCGCCGGCCGTAACGATGAGGTCCTTCTTGCGGTCCGTGATCACCAGGAACCCGTCGGGGTCCAGGTACCCGACATCTCCGGTACGAAACCAGCCGCCCTCCAGAACCTCCCGCGTTTCCGCCTCGTTCTTGTAGTATCCCTGCATGATGTTCGGGCCCCGGGCCAGGATCTCGTTGTCCGCGGCGATCTTGATCTCGACGCCCGGGACGGGCGCGCCCACCGTTCCGAACCTGAGGCGGTCGAACGTGTTGCAGGTCAGGACAGGCGATGTTTCCGTCAGGCCGTAGCCTTCGAGAATGGTGATCCCTATGGCGTAGAAGAACTCGGCCACGTCCTTCGAGAGGGGAGCGCCGCCCGACACAAAGAACTTGACGCGGCCCCCGGTCTTCTCAAGGATTTTGCTGAACACCAGTTTGTGGGCCAGGTTCCGCCGGACGGCCAGTCCGCGGGAGATCGGCTCTTTCCGAATTTTCCTGGCCCCGTATCTTTTCCCGGTCCGCAGCGCCCAGAAAAAAATGCGCCGCTTCAAGGGCGACTGGGCGAGGACGTTGTCCATGACCTTGGCGTAGATCTTATCAAAGAGCCGGGGCACGCTGATCATGATCGTCGGACGGACCTCGATCAGGTTCTCAGCGACGGTGTCGACGCTTTCAGCGTAGGCGATGGACGCTCCCTTGTAGAGGAAGGAGAACGTCGTCATGCGTTCGAGCACATGCGTGAGCGGCAGGAACGAGAGGATCGTGTCCGTATGGACGAAGTCCGTAACCGCGTCGAGGGCTTTGCTGTTGCTGACGAAGTTGCCGTGGCTCAACATGACCCCTTTGGGAATTCCGGTCGTGCCGGAGGTGTAGATGATCGAAGCCAGGTCGCTCGGCTTAATGCTCATGGCCAGGGAGTCGAAAGCGCCTGGATCGGCTTCGGCACGCGCCTTGCCGCGGCCCATGAGTTCGCCTAGAGTCAGCACCCCCGCCGGCGCCTCATCCTCGATCATCACGAAGCTCCGCACCTTCGGCAGGGCGCGGCGCACCGCATCCACTTTGAGCCAGAGGTCCCGCTTCGAGCAGATCACGATCGTCGCGTCGGAGTCGTTGATGATGTATTTGACCTGCTCGGGCGTGAGCGACGTGTAGATCGGGACCGAAATTCCGCCGGCGCAGAGGACGGCGAAATCGGCCATGATCCATTCCGGACGGTTCTCGGAAAAGATGACCACCTTGTCGCCCGGCTGGAGCCCGATCTCCCGCAATCCCAGGGAAAGCCGGCGGACGCGCTCTTCAACTTCCGCGGTCGAGAGCGGAACGTATCGGCCGTCCTTTTTGCCCATCAACAGGTCGCCCTTGACATAGGTGCGGCACGTGTTGAGGAAAAGCTGGGACAGGGTCTCAACCATGGCGACCTCCTCTCTGGCTATCGGTCTTCCTTTATCCCCACCGTGGTTACGGGCGGTCTATCAACCTCCAACGTGCTTCTTTTCATGATCGAGGAGCCAGGCCTTGCGCGACAGGCCTCCGCCGTAGCCGGTGAGCCCGCCCGAGGCGCCGATCACGCGGTGGCAGGGCACGATGATGCTGACAGGGTTTCTGTGGTTGGCGCCGCCGACGGCCCTCGTCGAACGGATGTTACCGACGGAGGCGGCGATTTCCTTGTACGTCGCGGTCTTACCGTAAGGGATGGCGAGAAGGGCTTCCCAAACCCGCTTCTGAAACGTCGTGCCCACCAGGCTGAGAGGCACGTCAAAGACGGTCCGCTTGCCTTGGAAGTACTCGTCGAGCTGCTTCAAGCATTCTTGCAGGTGGCGGGGCAATTCCGGCTTCCCGGCAGTGACGCCTTTCCGTGATTGCGTCCAGTCGTCGATTTCGACGGCAGCGACGCCTCCCATGCTTGAGCCTGTCTTCGAATTCGACAGCCGCGCCACCTCCCCGTGCCTGCGTCCAGTCGTCGAATGCGACGGCTGTGATGCCTCTTCGCGCATGAATCCGCTCGACGAATTCGAGGGCAGTGATGCCTCGGCCGTCCGCAACGGTTTTGACCCAGCCGATCGGGGAATTGTACCACCCGGTATGGATTTCAAACATGTCGCACCGTCCTGCGTCCGGTCGAAGAACGCCCGGCCCACGATAATACAAACGGGCTCTGTTTTCAACCGCCGGGGGGGAAGCCGCCGAGCGGCGCTGATCTTGCCCGGCCACAGGGACGCAGGGGAAGCCTCGAGACGAGCCGTTCGATTGACGGCCTGTATGGCCTATGGTAAAAGCAGAAGAGAAAAGAGAGGTGCCATGAGCGGAAACATTCCGGCCCTGTTCGTGTCCGGGAAAAACCTGCCCGAAGCCTGGGAGAAGGCCGTCCTGGCCTGCTGGCAGAACGGAACCGCCATCCGGACCGAATACGACAAACCCGGAGACCCGCCGAGCAAGGACTGCACCATGATGTGGACGGTCGAGGACCCCTTTGCGGAACCGCGCATCCACAGGGCCTTCCCCGGAGGGCTGGAGGACCTGGAGGTCTACCGGCAGGAGGTCGTGGAGGGCGTCCACGATCATTGGATCTGCCCCGAAGAGGGCAAATGGACTTATACCTACCACAAGCGTCTCTTCGCCTACGACATCGAGGGCGAGACGATTGACCAGATCAATTACCTAGTTGAGAAGCTCGGCCAGGCTGGGCATTCAAGGCGCGCCCAAGCCATCACTTGGAACCCGAAACTGGACCCGCCGACCTATGACCCGCCCTGCCTCCAGAGGGTCTGGTGCCGGATGCTCGAGGACGACACGGGGGTTCCCGTCCTCAACATGAACTGTCATTGGCGGTCCCGCGACGCTTACAAAGCGGCCTATATGAACGTCTTCGCCTTGACCGACCTCCAAAGAGCGATCGCGGGACGGATCAGCGAAAAAATCCGGCGCCCCGTGCGCATCGGCCGCTATACCGACCTCGTGGACAGCTTTCACATCTACGGATCCTACTTCGGCGAATTCGAGGGGTTCCTGAAGATGGTCGAAAAGAGATCCTTCGAGGAGAGGACTTGGCCGAGCGCCTACGCCGAACCCATGTTCGAGGAAGCCAGGAGCCGGCTCCGCTTGGAAAAGGCGGAGGGGAAATAGGCGGGCGAGCAGCCATGCCCGTTGTCCTCTCCGCAGCGGCGATCGTCAGTGCGGCGTTAGCCATCGTTTTCGATCACAAGGACCGGCGTCTCCTTGTCTATGTCTTCAAGCCGCTGACCATCGTCCTGATCATGCTCGTGGGCGTCGTGTCGGCTGAGCCTGGATCGGCGGCGTACAGAACATTTATCCTGGCCGGGCTGGCCGCCTCGCTCGCCGGGGACATCCTGCTGATGCTGCCCAAAAGACCCTTCGCCGCGGGATTGGCCTGCTTCCTCGTGGCTCATGGCTTCTATATCCTGGCCTTCCGCCCGTCGCCGGGGCATCGCGTCACGCCCGTTCTCCTGCTCCCCTTCATTATTCTTGGCCTTCTTGTATTCAGAACCCTGGCTCCGGTTCTCGGCCGGATGAAGTTTCCGGTCCTTATTTACGTTGCCGCCATCACCGCCATGGCCTGCCTGGCGGCGGCGCGGTTCGTCGATCTCGGCGGGAGCCGGACCCTGTTCGCGTTTGCCGGAGCCACCCTGTTCCTCGTCTCCGACAGCGTCCTCGCCTACAACCGTTTCGTCAGACCCTTCAGCGCGGCGCAATTCATCATTCTCGGGACATACTTTCCGGCGCAGCTCCTCATCGCTCTCTCCGTCTGAGATCCCTGGAGCAAGGCCTTCATGAGGCCATTAATTTCCGCTCCGCTGTCGTCGTCCCGCACGAAGTCCCGTTTTCGGAACTCGGAAGCTCGTCAGGATTCGCGGATGGCCTTGCCGTCGATGCCGACGACGACCGTCTTGACCGCCAGCGGCTCGCCCGCGGCCTCGACCGCCTGCTGAACGAGGCGGAGTAGTCCCGAGCAGCAGGGCACTGTCATGATCGCGACCGTGAGGGACCGCAGGCGGCTCCGCCGGATGATTTCGGCAAGCTTCTCGACATAGCCGCTGACGTCATCCAGTTTGGGGCAGGCGATGATCAGTTTTTTGCCCCTGAGCAGACTGTTGTGGAAGCCGCCCAGCGCAAATGCCGTGCAGTCGGCAGCGACGAGGAGGTCGCTCCCTTCAAAATAGGGGGCGAGGGGCGAAACCAGGTGGAGCTGGATGGGCCACTGGCTGAGCTGGGACGGCTCGGCGCCGGCTGGGGCTTCAGACGCGTCCGGCACGGCGATTTCGCGGGCCTGGCTGCCCGGGCAACCCGTCGCGGGATGAGGGGAGCCGCCCTCGGCGCCATGAACCCGCGAGGCGGCCTCCCGGCCCCTGGATTTCAGGACATGACCGTAGGCTCTTTTGGCATCATAAGCGGTACTTTCGCGCTCCTCGATGGTGAGGGCGCCGCTGGGGCAGACGTCGAGACAGGCGCCGAGGCCGTCGCAGAAGATCTCGCGCACGAGCACGGCCTTTCCCTCGGCGTCCAGTTCGAGGGCGCCTTCGGCACAGGCCGTCGTGCACAGGCTGCAACCGTTGCAAAGCGACCGGTCGATCGAAATAATTTTTCGCTTGGCCATCTCACCTCTCCTGTGTTTCGTCGGGGCACTTCTCTCCGAGCCCATGCATCTATAAGCCCGCATTTTGGGCAGTCCTTTGGCCACTCGTGACCGACTACTGCCCGAATCGGGGGTTCACGACATTGGTATAGATCGAGCCGAAGGTGTAACTGATGCCGACGGCCAGGCCGTAGCTGTAGTTTGTCGCCAGCATCTTGCGCTGCAGCAGGATCTCATCGAGCGTCGCTGCGGCCCGCGGCAGGGAGATCTGATCATGGATGTTTGAATAGCGGCCGCTGAAGTTGATGGCCAGACCACGGAAGAGCTGGAGGGAGACGCCTCCCCAGAATTCCAGCCGGTTCTTGCTGAAATCGGTCAGCTCGTTCGACCCCGAGAGCGAAGAGCTGATATTTCCCCAGGGCTCCTTGATGTCCAGCGATACGGACAAGGTCTGCCCGAGCACACTTTCTTTGGTCTTGAAATAAATCGTCTCTTCATAATACTTGTTGAAGCTGTAGCCGACGCGGTACAGGAACCGCAGCTGGTGGCGGGTGGATTCGGCGTACGGGAAGAGATTGTACTCGACAGCCGGCGCTGGATTGATGGCCAAGGAGATGTTGCTGTAGGTCGTGGAATAAACCGAAAGCCATCCCCCCACGGACCAGTGATCGGTCAGGCTGACGACATATAAGGCCCCGAAGCTCTCGCTGTCGGCCGACGAAAAGATCGTCCCTTCATCCAGGACGAACTTGCTGGTATTGACGTTTCCCGACAGGCCCATCCGGAGTTTCTGCTTGGGCGTCACCCTGTTTGCGGAGAACCAGCCGCTGAGAGAGGCGAAATCCTTGGACTGTTCACCGCTCAGGCTGCCGGAGGCGCCGAGGCTGAACACCCACGAGTTCCAGGAATCTTCCGCCACCTCCGGTTGCACTTTCCTGTCGAAATTGATGTTGAGAAAATCTCCGACGGCCGTCTTGGCGGCATAAGGGACGAGGCCCATCTTCAAGACGCGAACCAGCCCCCGGCGTTGCTCGTCGTCCGAATCGGTCTGGTTGGAGACGTATTTGAGGATGTTCCGGATATCGTAGTAGACGTTCTGACCCATGAAATTCAGGGTGTACTCGCGGCCTCCGCCCCCCGTCGCGTCAATCGTCACCAGGATATGGACGTCGGCAGTCTTGCGGTCCCTGACGAAATTCACGAAGGTGATTTCCCGGCGGATATAATCCATGTCGCATTGGTGACAGTCGAGAAACACTTTGGGCGCCTGCTGCTTGAGGCGCTCGGCGGACGCATCCGGCTGCTGCGCGCCGGCCGAAACAGGGAGGAAAAATAAAAGCGCTCCCGTCAAGGTAAGCAGGACGTCACGGACCTTCGTCATGGCCGGTCTCCTTAGCCGTGTTCCGTCATGAGCAGGCCGGGGGCAGGAACGAGGCGGGGTCAGCGCTCTGCCGCGGCGCGAACCGCTCGTGAACGGGTTATATTAACAAATCTCGCCCGAAAATTCTAGACTCCCGCGGGCCCCCGGGGAGGCCCGGATGAGGCCAGCCGCATCCTTTCGTGGGATTTCCCGGCTCCGAACCACTCTTGCGCTCCGCGGCCCAGGAGCCCGAGAAGGATGAATATCCCGAGGACCGTGCCGACGGGGAAAAGGGGAAGCATAAGGACGCCGAGCAGGATTCCCAGCACCCGGCCCCAGGGCCTCCCTTTGGCCACTCCGGCCGCGGTGATAAGCTCGACGATGCCGACGGCGGCCGCCAGCCCAAACAACACGAACCCCAATGTTCCGAGAAGCGCGCTCCCCAGAAGGCCGTATCGCTCGCCGCTTAAGCCCACAAACGAGGACCCGATGATCAGGATGAAGAGAAGCACACCGGCCGTGGCCAGCTTTAAGCAGCCGGCGACGATCAGGCAGGTCCGGGCGGTCTTGACGTTTTCGGGCATGGCCTTCCTCCTGGGATATCGTGTGCGCCCATTGTATTACAGGCGGCCCAGCGGGGACAATGCCCCGGCCCCCGAAATCCGCGAAACTTCGATCCAAGGTGGATTCTTTCCGGCGCTTTAACATATAATACCCTGAGCCGGCGGTTGTCCGGCCCTAATAAGGAGGTTTTCATGAAAAGATTGTTCGCCGTTCTCGCTATTTTCCTGGCGTTCGGCGCCGTTCTCCGTGCCGACATCTACATCAAGTCCAATGTCCACACGGACCCCATGTCGATGATGGGCCAGAATCAGCCCGCCCGCGATAATGTCCAGGAAGTATGGATGGGGAAGGACATGATCGCCACGATCACGTCGGCATCGATCGTCCTCCTCGACTTCAAGAACAACAAAATGGATATGATCATGCCGGCCTCCAAAACTTATGTCGAAACGGCGCTGCCGCTGGACTTCAGCAAACTCTTGCCGCCCCAGGTCGCCCAGATGATGTCGTCTATGAAAAGCTCGGTAACGATTACGCCCAACGGCCAGACAAAACAGATCGGACAATGGAAGTGCAAGGGATACGACGCGGCAATTTCCATGATGATGATGACGGGCAAGCAAATCCTCTGGGCCACCACGGACGTGCCCTTTGACCCCAAGGTTTACATGGAAAAGGCCTACGGCACTCTGCTCAAGACCCAGATGTTCGATGAGACCGCCGTCAAGGAATACGCGAAGGTCGAAGGCTTCGTTGTCGCATCAGAAATGACCATGCAAGCGATGGGCAGCACGATCCACACGACAACGCAGGTCGCGGAGATCGCCAAGAAGACCCCGCCAGCAGGCGTCTACGCCGTCCCGGCCGGTTTCCAGAAAACCGACACGCTTTCGATGCAGGATTTGCAGAAAAGATAGCCGGACCGTATCCCGCTCGAGCGCGGGCCGATCGGATATGGACAAGATCGACCGATTGAACCCACTCCTCGAGGTCCTCAAGTCATCGCCCGACAGGATCAACAAGATCTTCGTCCAGAAGGAACGGGGACCGAACCGGATCGGCGAGGTCATCCGTCTGGCGCGCGCCAAATCCATCCCTTTTGTCTTCGTCCCCAGGCAGAAGCTCGATGAGATCGCACCGCATCACCAGGGCGTGCTGGCCGAGATCGCGCCCAAGGCCTTTTCCTCGCTCGAGGACATCCTGGCCGCTTCAGAGAAGCCCTTTCTCGTCCTTCTCGACGAGGTCGAGGACCCTCAGAACCTCGGCGCCGTCATCCGAAGCGCCGAAGGGGCCGCCGTCGACGGCATCGTGCTGCCGGAAAGGCGATCGGCCGGATTGACCGAGACCGTGGCCACCGTTTCCGCCGGCGCCCTGGAGCATCTGAAGGTCGCCCGCGTTACGAACCTCGCCCGCGCCATCGACGAACTCAAGCGACGGGGAGTTTGGGTGGTCGGGGCTGAAGGGACCGCCCGCGAGCCCTGGTACGCCTTCGACTACACCCAGCCTGTTGCCATTGTCCTGGGGTCGGAGGGGCGTGGCCTGCGGCCTGTCGTCAGCAAGGCCTGCGACATTCTGCTGGCCATACCGTTGGCCGGCAAAATCAACTCGCTGAATGTCGCGTCGGCCGCCTCCGTTTTCCTTTTCGAGGTCGTCCGCCAGCGGCGCCTGCAGCCGGGGTGAGCGGCATGACCAAGCCAGACTGGGGCAGAAAAGATGGCGCAGGGGCGTTCTCGGAGGAAGGCGTGGAAAGGCCGAGGGGGCACGGACCCCGCCCTAGCGGCGGGGGACCGAGGCCTTTCCCCGAGCGGGTTTGACTCGCCGGGGCAAACCCGCGACCTGACGGAGAGAATGCCCCGAGCTCGAACCTACGATAAGCCCGCGGGTCGATTCCCGGGGGAAGGCGTTGAGGCGCGGCTTGACATGGTTTGGCCTCGCCCCTAGAATAAGCAAGGAAATGTAACCCGTTGAAAGAGTTGAGCATGGAAAAAGCGCCTGAGTTTTATGCTCTGGAAAGGGGCATCGTCGCCCTCAAGGACCAGATCGACGCTTTGGCCGACACCGACGATTTGGGCAAGAAAGACAGGATTGCGGATCTCAGGAAAGCGATCGAGGTCGAGTGGGCGGCGATCGTGCCCCAGCTGACGACGACACACATCGTCCAAATAGCCCGCCACTTGAAACGCCCTTATACGTTGGATTACATCCAGGCTCTCTTCCAGGATTTCATCGAGATGCACGGCGACCGGCGCTTCGCTGACGACCCGGCCATCGTGGCCGGCCTGGCCTTTTATAAGGGCCGGACGGTCGCTGTCATCGGGCACCAGAAGGGCCGGACGACCCGCGCCCGCATCGAGCGGAACTTCGGCCAGGCCAACCCGGAAGGCTACCGGAAGGCCCTGCGCGTGATGCAGATGGCCGAACGGTATGGATTTCCGGTCATTACGTTCATCGACACGCAGGGCGCCTATCCCGGGATCGGCGCGGAAGAGCGGGGCCAGGCCGAGGCCATCGCCTTCAACTTGAAAACGATCGCCAGGCTGAAAACTCCGTTCCTGTGCGTCGTCATCGGGGAAGGCGGGAGCGGCGGGGGTCTCGGCATCGGGTTCGGGGATCAGCTCATGATGCTCGAATATTCCTTCTATTCCGTTATTTCGCCGGAGGGCTGCGCCGCCATCCTCTGGAAGGACCAGGAAGCCGTCGACCAGGCCGCGGAAAATCTCGGGATCCGGGCCACGACGCTTCTCGAGCTCGGCATCATCGACAAGATCATCCCGGAGCCTCCCGGCGGGGCCCACATCGACCCCGAGCTGACCTACAAGAATGTCGATAAGTATCTCTACCAGGCCCTGAAAAAGTTCGAATCAAAACCGATCGACGAGCTTCTCGACGAGCGGTACCGGAAAATCCGCAAAGTGGGGGTCTACGTCGAACGGTGACCGAGGACCCCTCCCCCAAAAAAGAGCTCGGCGCCATCAAGGGCACGCGCGATATCCTCCCCAAGGAAGTCGAGTGCTGGCGGGCGGCGGAGTCCGCCGCACGGTCCATCTTCGAACGTTACGGCTACCGCGAACTCCGGGCCCCTATGTTTGAAGCCACGGAGCTTTTCGAGAAGGGCACCGGCCAGACATCGGACATCGTTATGAAAGAAATGTACACGTTCACCGATAAGGGGGGAAGGTCGATCACGCTGCGCCCCGAGTATACGCCGTCCGTCGTCCGGGCCATCATCGAGCACCGCCTCGACCTGCAGCCGGAACCCATGCGTTATTACTACGTGGGTCCTATGTTCCGCTATGACAAACCCCAAAAAGGCCGCTTCCGGCAGTTCCATCAGATCGATATCGAGGTTTTCGGCGAGAAGGACCCGGCGATCGACGCCGAAATCATCGATATGGCCCACACGCTTCTCGGCGAACTTCATGTCCCGGGCGCGGAAACGTTTGTCAATTCCGTCGGGGATCGGACCTGCCGGCCGGCCTATGGCCAGGCCCTTCGCGAGGCGGCACGACGCCGGCTGCCTGACCTTTGCGAGGACTGCCGGAGGAAGGCGGAGACCAACCCGTTGCGAATCTTCGACTGTAAGCTCGAGGCCTGCCAGGAAGTGGCGCGGTCCTTTCCGATCATTCTCGACTTTCTCTGCGACGAATGCCGCGATCATTTCAAGAAGCTTCTCGGCTACCTCGACCTCCTTCAAGTCCCCTACCGGGTGGAGCCGCGCCTGGTCAGAGGCCTCGATTACTATACGAAAACGACTTTTGAGATCGTCTCGGGCAGCCTCGGCGCCCAAAACGCTCTCCTCGGCGGGGGGCGGTACGACGACATGATGAAGGATTTCGGCGGCCCCGACATCTGCGGCATCGGTTTCGCCATGGGTATGGAAAGGCTTTTGTCCGTGGCCGACATCGCTCCCGAAAAAAGGAATTTCCTCTACCTCGCCTATCTTGGCGAAGAAGCAAAGAGGGCCGGCCTCGAACTGGCCCGCTTTTTCAGGCGAAACGGCGTCGAATGCCTTATCGAATTCAAGGACCGCGGCATGAAGGCCCACTTCGGCAGGGCCAACAAGCTCGAGGCCGCCTGGGTCCTTGCGGTCGGCGAGGACGAGCTCCGGAAGGCGCGCTATGGGCTCAAGGAGATGGCCACGGGCCGGCAGGTCGAAGGCAACCGGGATGAGCTCCTGGCCGTGCTCCGAGGCCGATAGCCGTTGGGGAATGCCATGAACCAGCACGATCCTGTTCCTGCCAATCTGAAGCGTACGGTCTACTGCGGCGCGCTCAGGGCCGCCGATGAAGGCCGTGACGTCGTCCTCGCCGGATGGGTCCAGCGCGTCCGCGACATCGGCAACCTTGTTTTCGTCGACCTCCGTGACCGGGAGGGCATCGTCCAGGCGGTCGTTTCAACCGACAGGCCCGACCTGCTCGAAGCGGCAAAAAAACTGCGTCCCGAATATGTCGTCGCCGTGAAGGGCATCGTCAGGAAGCGCGATGCGAAGTCCAGGAACACCCACATGGCGACGGGCGAAATCGAAGTCGCCGCATCAGCCCTGAAGGTCATAGCCGCGGCCAAGGTCCCACCGTTCGTCGTCGCCGACCCGGCCCAGGCCTCCGACGAGCTGAGGTTCAAGTATCGCTATCTCGACCTGCGCCGCGCCTCCATGCAGAGCAACTTCCTCCTGCGCCATCGGGCCGCCCTGGCCGTCAGGAACTATATGGATGCCCAGGGCTTTCTCGAAATCGAGACGCCTTTCCTCGGCAAGTCCACGCCCGAAGGCGCCCGCGATTACCTCGTGCCGAGCCGGATCTACAAAGGGCGGTTCTATGCCCTGCCGCAGTCTCCGCAGCTTTTCAAGCAACTGCTCATGATCTCGGGCTTCGACCGGTACTTCCAGATCGCCCGTTGTTTCCGTGACGAGGACCTGCGGGCCGACCGACAGCCGGAGTTCACGCAGGTCGACATCGAGATGAGTTTCGCCGAGCCGGAGAGCATCTTCAGCCTTATCGAAGGACTCATGGTTTCGGTATTTGAGTTGATCGGCGAAAAAATCGAGACCCCTTTCCCGCGGCTGTCTTACCAAGAGAGCCAGGATAAATACGGCTCCGACAAACCGGATCTGCGCGCCGGCATGGAGATCCGCGACCTGGCGGCTCTAGCGCCGGGGCTCGGCTCCGAGATCATACAAAAAGCCCTGGATGCCGGCGGGGTCTTGAAGGGTCTGGCCGTCAAAGGCGCCGGCGGCTGGTCGAGGTCTCAGTTCGACAAGCTCAACGACAAAGCCAAGAATCTCGGGGCCCAGGGAATCTTTTGGGCGAAAAGGGCCGGAGGCTGGAAGTCCTCCCTCAAAGTCGCCGAGTCAGGACTGGCCCTCATCTGGGATGCCATGGGGGCAGGAGAATCCGACCTCGTGCTCCTCGCCGCAGGAAAAAGGGAGATGAGCCTCAAGGTCCTCGGCGAGATCCGCAAAGGGTTGATCCCTGAAGCGGTCGAAGGGAAAAAGCTCTTCCGTTTCGTCTGGATCACCGACTTTCCGCTTTTCGACTGGAGCGAGGAAGAGGGCCGGCTGGTGGCCATGCACCATCCGTTTACGTCTCCTCACTTGGAAGATCTGCCGCTTCTCGAGACCGAGCCGGGTAAGGTCCGGGCCAGGGCCTATGATGTTGTCCTCAACGGTTACGAGCTCGGCGGCGGGTCCATCAGGATTCACGACATCGACGTCCAGAAACGGGTTTTCGCCGCCCTCGGAATGACCGAGAAAGAGGCCGAGGACAGGTTCGGATTCTTTCTCGAAGCCCTGCGTTACGGAGCTCCTCCGCATGGCGGCGTCGCTTTGGGATTCGACCGCCTCGTCATGCTTTTGGCGGGTGAAGAATCGCTGCGGGAAGTCATCGCCTTTCCTAAGACGACCAGCGCCTATGATCTCATGACCGGTTCGCCGTCCGAAGTGTCCGAACGCCAGCTCGACGAGCTGGGCCTAAAACCAAAATCATAACAGATGCCGAGCGGCGAAAAGTGAGGATTGCGCCGATGGCCAGCGGATACATCATCATCAAGCAGAATCAATACATGCGGCTGTTCAAGAAGGCGGGAGCGACGGACCCCGGTCATGCTCGGCCGACGGCCGACCTCGGCTTCCGCGAGACGCGCCTTTTCCGGCGGATGGTGGAGAGGCGGGTGTTTGTCGCCGTGGGCGGCGGCGCCTATTACATCGACCTGTCTGCCGCGAGGGAATTTGTCGTCCGGCGGCGGAAACGGGCTCTCGTCGCATTGGCTCTGGTGTTGGCCGTCGTTCTGGCCCTATTCGTTTTCGGCCGAACAGTTTTCAGATAAAATCCCACTCCCTTTGCGAAAGAGATTTGCGGCATAGCGCCGGAGACGTCCGAACCCTGCCCGAGAGGCCGCGCCGAACGCGTCAGGCCGAACGCTCCCTGTACCGCCGGGTTTCGGCGATGACCGCCCCGATCGCGGCCAGCACGCTGAAGAGAAAAACGTACCACAAGGACTTCGCCACCAGCGTCCCGGCGGCTTGCGCGGCGCCGTAGAGCTCGGGCAAGAATGTGTTGCCGAGCGCGCACAGGAGTCCCGTCAGAGCGCCGCTCGCCGTTCCCAACGCGATCCGGCGGCCAAGGCTCGCTCCACCCGCGCCGATGGCAACGAAGGCAGCCACAAAAACCGGCACCCAAAGCGCGATCCACCAGATGTGTTTGAGGGCCGGCACCGTCCCGGCCGTCTTGAACCAGCCGTAGTCCAAACCGGCCAGCAATGCCGCCCCGGCCAGAGCCCAGGCCGGAGCATGCGCGTAACGCGGGCTCAGGTCCTTTCGCGCCTCCGCCCGCAGCCGGATGCGGCGCCTGATCGTCAGAGGGAAGTTATAAAAGGTGTCGAACACGAAATGCTCGAGCCAGGCGCCTTTTTCGCCGAAGATCGGGACGATATGGACCGCGCTCGTCGCCCAGTGGGCGGCCATGAACCGGGCCAGGTCCGGATACCGGTAGGCCATCTGAATCGGGAACGCCAGGTAGCCGATATACTTGAAGAAGCTCAACCCGAAAGCGATGCTGTAATCCTTGAAATTCCGTTCCCGGAGGATGAGCGACGTCGTGTAGATTCCGCGCGCCAGCGAGCCGGGCGAGATGGGGATGATTTGGAAAATGCCGAAGATGACCCCCGTCGTCAGGGTCGCCTGCTGCCAGGTCAGTTCCGGATGCAAGCGAACATAAATAAAGGCGACGATGAGCGCGACGACGTGCGTCGTCGGCATGAGCAGGAGATGGATGGCCAGGCTCTTCAGATATTTCTGGATGAACGGCTCTTTGAGCTGGCCCGTAATATGGGCCGCCTCCTCGGGCGTCAGCATGCCGTTTCGTTCGCCCGCAGCCACCATATCGCGCAGCCATTTCTCTCGGGCGGCCGGGTCGAAGTATAGTCGGAAGGGCCTGACGAAAACAAACGATAAACGGGCCTTAAAGTAGGTTTTGTCCGTAAGAAACCGGTGGAGCCCGGCGGGGAGGACCGAAAGCGGCAGGTGAAGAAAGTACCGCCATGGCTTCTGGGCGATACGCAGGGCGCGCTGGTCGGAAACACGGCCGGACCGCACCCAGCGTATGAGGGTCTCGGCGATGCGGGCCCGGACCGCCCGCAGAAAATAGCGCGGGCTCGTGCGCATCCGGCCGTAGTGCCGCCTCAGGTCTGCGCGGCCCAAAAGGCGCCTGAGGAATGGCGTGAGGAGCGGCAGCGCCCACACGGGATAGAGCCACCACGTCCGCCCGGGCCAAGCGAATATGAACAGAGCGGGTGTCGCCAGCGGAACGAACGCCAGGAGGAGGAAGAGAAGCGAAAGGAGCCCGCTCCGATCGAGCCGGGCCGACGCTGTGTCGTCCGTCATGTTGCGGACGCGCCAGCTTTCGCGAAACCCGGACATGACGGCCCGGCGAAGTTTGGCGCCGAACAGCCGCACGTGATGATACGTGATATCGACGAGCGAATCCCGGTAGGACTTGTCCTCACGTTTAAGCTCTTCCAGGCCGCCCGTCATGGTCGCGAACTCTGCCGGATGAATCTTCGCGTAATCTTCGAGCCGGCCGGTATCTCCCTTGTCGAACTGGACCAGCCGGCCCCGGCCGATGCCGCGGAAGATGAGCTTGAAGTCCGCCGGACACTGCGGCAGGAAGGGCATCAGGGCCATGCCGGCCCTGAAGTCTACGGCGACGAGTCCTCGCCGCGGGTCGGGGTCGCTCGCCGTGCGCTTCATGGAATTGGGCTGGCTTTTGAGCGACCACCATTCGTATTGACGGGCCAGCTCCTCGGCGCCGATCTCACGCATCAACCGGACCATGCGCACCATGAAGGCGTGCTTTGTCCTGTATTCCGGCGATCCGGCGCCGGCCTCGCTCATGCCGGGGCGCCATCGGCGGCGGGCGTCGAGGTCGTCATCCACCTCGAGGCGCCACATCCGGCCTGGAATCCACTCGCTGATTTCACCGTAACTGCCGAGCCGGCGATCGATCAACGTTGCGTGAATGTCGGCGATGGCGTCGTCGCTGCCGAACTCGGCCAGCGCCGCCCGGCGGATGAACTTCTGCCAAATCGCCTGTGAGCGCCCGGCAGAGGCAAGACTCTGGAGGGAGAAAGGGGCCTGAAAAGCGACGCCGTAAAACAGGTTGCGGACGCGCCGGGCGAACCCTGAAACGGGCACGAGAATTTTAAGGGCATAGACGCGATCCGGCTCAAGTCCGGAAACCCGCCCGGCAAGGTTTTCGATGGCCAAAAGTCGGACCCGGTAAACCTGGCCGGCGTATCCGCCCCCGGCGTACGACTCGATCTCGAAACGGCCGCGCGCCAGCCCGTCGGGGAGGACGCTTCGAAGGTCGTATTCCAGGATCGTTCCAGGCTCATACCGGGTGGCATGGATCGGCTTTTGGATCTCCTGATCGGCGAAGACCTTTTCGAGAGCGCGGAGAGTTTCGATCTGATGCATCTTTGGCATGAAAGTTCTGCCGGAGAGGCCGCCGCCGGCCTCCGCTCGGAAACGTCATCCCTGCCCGATAATCATTTGACGTCCGCAACAGCGGCATTGAGCACCGCCTTCGATGTCCGGTCTTGAACGAAGAACGCGACGGCGAGCTTCGTTTTATCGATAGCGTACATCTTGACAGGGAACGTAAAGGAATTCTGCTTCTCAAAGTCCGTCAGGAATTGGGCCGTCGCGGCCTCGACGGCCGGAACGCTCATCGCGAATTTTCCGGCCTTGAGGGCCTCTTCGGTCAGGGTGGCGAAGTCCCGGACGACCATCTTATGGAATAAGATGCCGTTCGAACCGCGGTACTTCACCTCCTTCTGAACGAGGACCAAGTTGAAGTCCGCACCTGTCACGGACTTGTCTGAAGTGAACTGGACGTTCACGAGGTCGCCTTGAAGAGAGGCCCGGACGGTGAGTTTGACTTGGGGGACATCAGCGACATGGGCGGCAACGGCGGCGCTGAACTCCTTAAATTTCTCTTCGGCCATGGCCCGGTTGCCGCCGCCGCTTTCGTTTTTCGTTCCGTCGAAGTACGGCGTCGGCGTCGCGGACACGCCGTAATCGGCGCGCCTCTTTCGCGTGCTGGGACACATCATGGGGTCGGGATTGGGAATGGGAAGATGATACTCAAGGATGACAAGGACCCTAGGATCATAGGCCTCGAGCAGTCCATCGAAGGCCAGGTCGACGCCAAGGCAGGGCGGACATTCCGACCCTGTGAAGAGCTCCGCCAGGACGGCTTTTCCAGCCCACTTGGCGGGGGGAAGGACCTTCGCCGCCTTGAACGGCAGCTCACGTTGTTGGGCTTCGACTTTAGCATCGAATCCATTGAGGTTTCCGTACATCTTCTGATAAAGGGCTTTGGCTTTGTCCAGCGAATCCCCATAATTTGCCCCCACGGCTACCAAATATCCTGCGAGGGCTTCCTTCTGACGCCCGAGAGCGGCATCCAGTTCGGCCTGTGTATAGGCATAGTCGCCGCTCTTGGCGCCGCCGTTCTTCAAATAGTCGGCCAGGGCCGGCGCCGCTTTGGCCGCATCCGCGTTGCCGAGATAAGCGATCGCTTCCACAAGGTAAAAGTTCGGCCAGTTTCTGTTCAGCACCGGAAGCTGTTCCGCGGCCAAGGACTTCTGGAACTCCGGATCGCGCGCCGTTTTGATCCCCTGCTCGCAGTAATCAAGCACGGCTTGGAGAAGCTTGCCCTTGTCGAATCGGGCAGCGTTGGGATGTTTGAGGAGCTGCCAGCTGAACGAATAAAGCAGCGAAATGCGATCGAACCCTTGCACGGAGTTGAGGACCGGCTCCTGGAGCTTGACGACCTCGTCCGCAGACACGGCCATTTCGATCTTCACGAATTGAATGGCGCTGTTGAGCCTGCCAAGGTATTGGCTCGTCGGGTACGCGGCCTTGATCCTCTCCAGTTCTTTCAGCCTGGCAGCCGGGTCCTGGATCCGCAGCGCCTTCTG
The DNA here is from genome assembly GCA_963727095.1 of Candidatus Aminicenantota bacterium. Lineage (GTDB taxonomy): Bacteria > Acidobacteriota > Aminicenantia > Aminicenantales > Saccharicenantaceae > CAVSEQ01. The sequence goes on from CAVSEQ010000005.1 coordinate 578,104, forward strand.
GATCTCCGCGACCTCAGGCGGCCGCCCTGCGGTCTGCGACTGCTGGGCCAGTGCAGGTATCGTCAGCGTAAGAAACAGACTAAAAATGACGGCGGCGCAGACGCACATCCGCAGATTCATGGTGCGACCTCCATATCACGAATCGGGGGGCGGAATCGTCCGCCCCCCAGAACCACCTATCATAGCCGAAAACGGAGGATTCGCGCTACTTGGCCTCCGCGCCGGTCATCGGGTCCTTCAGTGCAATTCTGTGGACCTTGCCGAATTTGTCGAGCGGGCCGGGCCACTTATCGCTGCCTTTGTTGCAGGGATCCCAGTCGCCGACGATCATGATCGCAATGCTCTCGGGGTGAATGTACTTCCGCGCGGCCTCCTGGACCTTGGCCATCGTCACGGCCTTGATCCTGTCGCGGTAGGTTTTGTAATAATCCATCGGCTTGCCCGTCATTTCGAGATTGGCGAAGCTCGACATCGTGGCCTGGGCCGTTTGGAAGGAATCGGCGAAGCTCTCGAGGTAAAAGTTGACGGCCGTCTCCATTTCCCCGTCGCTGACCGGCTCTTTGCGGATGCGATCCAGCTCGATGAGGATGAGCGAGATCGCATAGCCGACCGTGGCCGACTTCGTCTGCACGTAGCCGGAGAAGGTGCCGGGGAAACCCCAGCGGTAAGAGAATCGGCTGCCTTGATTATAGGACAGACCCTCGTTCGAGCGGACCTTGGTCGTGATCCGCGAAGAGAAGCTCCCTCCGCCCAAGATGAAATTCATGACCTGCACGGCGTAATAGTCGGGATTGGAGTCTTCGAGCCCGAGGTGCCCGAGGCTGATGTAGCCCTGGTTGGTGGCTTTCTGGATGAAATAGACGCCCGGCTCCACTTTGGGGAAGGTCCTGACGAGCGGCGGAAATTGAACGGCATGGTTCTTCCAGCCGGCCGCGAGCTTATTGATCTTGGCCTTGAGGTCGGCCTTGTTGAAGTCTCCCGAGACGGCCAGGATAATGTTCTTGGGAACAAAGTACGCGCTGTGCGCCGCCTTCAGGTCGGCCATGGTGATCCCATCATACGTGGCCTTGGTCGGTTCCCAGGTCAGCGGCTGGTCTCCGTAGAGGAGCCGCTCATATTCACGGTTGAGAACCGCACTCGGCTGGTCGTTGGCCTGGCGGAGCTGGTCGATAAGCCGGGCCTTGGCCAGCTTGACCGCGTCTTCCCGGAATTCGGGATTCATAAGGACGTCGAAGAACGTCGCCAGCCCCTCGTCGAGATCCTTGGACAGGACCGAGAGCGAAAGCTGAGAGGTCCGCTCGCCGACCATGAAATTCAGGGTTCCGCCGAGGAAATCGATCCGGTCCTCGATGGTCGACCCGTCCTTGGTCTTGGTCCCGCCCTTGATGAGGGTTCCCCCCATGAGATTCGAAAGGCCGGTCTTGTCTTTGGCGATGTCAAGAGCGCCGAAGTTGATAAGGGCCATGACGCTGATGAGAGGCAGGCTGTGGTCTTCCTGCACGTACGCCCGCAGCCCTCCGACATATTCGGTCCGGAAAGCCTTGGGGTCCGGCGGCTGGTAGTTGAGGGCGGGGTACTTGAGCTCGGACGGCCGGGTGGCCTGGGCCAGCCCCAGGGACGCGCAGAGAAGCGAAATCGCGAGAATAGTTATCAGTGTTCTTTTCATGGTCGTGCTCCTTACCGCCCCATCTTCCGCCGGTAGATGGCCGTGAGACTGTTGTCCTTCACGAGATACTTGGCCGCGACCCGCTTGATGTCGTCGTTCGTAACTTTCTTGAGGCTTTCAAGGTCCGTGAGGATCGAGCGCCAGCCGCGGCTGAGCTCGGCCCGGCCCACGCGGCCGGCCAGGCCCATCGTGCTCCCGAGGCTGCGGATGAAATTGGCTTCGGAGCGGTTTTTGGCCTTTTGGAGCTCGTCGGAGGTCACACCTTCGGCCTTGATTTTTTCGACTTCGGCCCAGATCTCCTTCTCGAGATCTTCCGGCTTGACTCCTTTGTCGAACCGCGGCGTAGCGCTGAACTGGAATGCGCCGACATACCACTGCGGGCGGCTCGAGGCCGATGCGTTGACGGCCATTTCTTTATCCCGGACGAGGAGCTTGTACAGCCGGCCGGTGCCGCCTCCGCCGCCGCCAAAGCGCATGCCGCCCCCGCCCGAGCCGAGGATATCGGCCAGGATGGAGAGGGGCGCCGCGTCGGCCTGACCTTCCTGCGGGGTATGGAACATCATCTGCAGGCTGGTCGGCCCCGGGCCTTCTCCGTACATCCTTTTTTCGCTGTATTGGGGCGGTTCGCCGTCGCGGATGGGCTCGAGGTCGGGACCCTTGGGGATCCGCCCGAAGTATTTCTCGGCCATGGCGATGACCGCGGCCGGGTCAAAGTCCCCGACGTAGATCGCGACGCAGTTATTGGGAACATAGTAGCGGTTGTGGAAATCGATGAGATCCTGCTTCGTCATCTTCCGGATGTCATCCATCCAGCCGACGACTTCCCAATGATACGGCGAAGCGGCATAAAACGCGGCGTTGGCCTGCTCGGAGAAAAAGAAGCCGGGCTGGTTTTCGCTCAGCCTCCGCTCCTCCATGATGACATCTTTTTCGGAATAGAATTCGCGGAAGTAGGCGTTCAGCAACCGGTCCGACTCGAGCAGCATCTGGAGTTCGACTTTGTTGGAGGGCAGCGTGACATAATAGCCCGTCGTCTCCTGGCTGGTCGAGGCGTTGAGCGCTGTGCCGCCGTTCTTCATATAGAGGTTCCAGGCTTCGTCCTTGATGACGAACGGCTTTTCCGCGGCGATCTCCGTGTCGGCCTGCTTCTGGAGGGCATCGATCTTGGCTTTGTCGCCGCCGTCGGCCTTCCAGTACTTTTCGCGGTAGATTTGGATCATGAGTTCGTCGATCTGGCGGTCGATCGCCGCATCCTTCTCGAAGTCGGTGACGCCCATGACATGCGTTCCTTTGAACATCATGTGTTCATGGACGTGGGCGATCCCGGTGATGCCGGGCCGCTCGTTGATGGAGCCGACCTTGAAATAGATGTGGCACACGACGCGGGGCACTCCCGGCTTGGGGATCATGAGGATCCTCATGCCGTTCGGAAGGACGTGCTCCTTCACGTCCAGAGTGATCTCGCCCGCGACGGCAAAAGCAGCGAGAAACACCAGAGCCATGAGAGCTCGAACGATACGCTTCATTTTTGCATAAACCTCCTCAATTGTTTTAGACGCGCCTGGAGAAAGAAACTTCCTGGGCCGTCATAGATACTTTTTCCCGCCCGTCTTTTTGAGTGTCTCTACAATCTCTTTAACGCGTTGGTCTTCACGCGCCGAGCAGACCAGCAGGGCGTCATCGGTTTGAACGACGATGAGATCTTTGACGCCGACCAGGGCCGTCAGCCGGTCGGGATTGTAAACCAAGCAGCCTGTGGCGTCGAGGGCCAGCCCCTTGCCCCGGACGACATTGCCCGCCTCGTCCCGTTTCCAGATGTCGTACAAGGCAGACCACGCCCCGACATCGGACCAGCCGAAATCGCCCTCGCAGACCATGACACCCTGGGCCTTTTCCATCAGGGCGTAATCGATCGAGACGGAGGGAATGTCCTCAAAGATGCGGCGCAGGGCGGACCGGTCGCGGGACGTCAACGCCTCGAGGGTCCTAGTCCAGAATCCGTAGAGGACCGGGGCGTAGGCCTTGAGATTTTCGGCGAACACGTCCGCCCGCCAGATGAACATGCCCGAGTTCCACGACGAATCACCGGCGGCCAGGTATTTCTCAGCCAGGGCGAGCGGCGGTTTTTCCTTGAACGCCCGCACGGGATAAAAGACATCACGGCCGCGCTTGAAGGGCTTGTCCTTCGCGCAGCGGATGTAGCCATAGCCGGTGGCAGGAAACGTCGGCGTGATGCCGAACGTTACGATGCACCGTTTCTCAATCGCGACCTCCACGGCCGCGGCCAGCTTGTGCAGGAACTTCTTTGGCTCGCGGATAACATGGTCCGCGGGAAAGATGCCGACCGCGGCTTCCGGGTTGTCGAGGAAGATTTTGGCCGTCGCCAGCATGAGCGAGGGCGCCGTGTTTTTGGCCAGCGGCTCGACCACGAAGTTGGCCCGGGGAATCTGTGTGAAAATCTTCCGGAGCGACCGGGTTTGGCCGGCGTCGGCCACGGTCCACACGCGGTCCGTCCGGATCAGGGGCCGGAGGCGGCGCACCGTTTCTTCGATCATCGAAAGGCGGCTGATGATCGGCAGGAACTGTTTCGGCCTGGCGGCCCGCCCGAGCGGCCAAAACCGCGTTCCCCTGCCTCCGGCCAGGATGACGGCCCTGACGTCGGGCCGGCCCTGAGGCGATTTCTTATTCTTGGCTCGTTCGTTCATGCGTTGCCGAGCCTCCGGATGGCGTTGCCGAGCACGTCCCTGACTTTCCTTTGGATATCGGTCAGGTCCTTTTCCGTGTCGGCCTCGAAACGGAGGACGATGACGGCCTGTGTATTGGAGGCCCGGACCAGTCCCCAGCCGGCTGGGAATTTCGCTCGCACGCCGTCGATGTCGATGATGTCGTGGTCGGCAGCAAGGACACGCCGCACTTCGTCCACGATCCTGAATTTCACCTCGTCGGAGGCGTAGATGCGGATTTCGGGGGTGGTATAAGTCCGGGGGACGTCGTCCAGCATGCGGGAAAGCTTCTTTTCCGAGCGGGACATGATCTCGAGGAGCCGGGCCGAAGAGTAGACGGCATCGTCAAACCCGAACCAGCGGTCCGCAAAGAAGATGTGGCCGCTCATCTCACCGGCCAGGAGCGCCTTCTCCTCCTTAATTTTCTTTTTGATCAGGGAATGGCCGGTTTTCCACATGATCGGCCGGCCGCCGAGTCTCGCGATCTCGTCGTAAAGAACCTTTGAGGCTTTGACCTCGGAAATGACGGCGGCCCCGGGATGCGACGGCAGGATGTCCCGGGCGAAGATGATCATGAGCTGATCGCCCCAGAGGATATGGCCTTCATCGTCCACGACGCCGAGACGGTCGGCGTCGCCGTCGTAAGCGATCCCGGCATCGGCCTTGATCTCACGGACCTTTCGGACGAGGTCGCCCATGGCTTCCGGCAGGGTCGGATCCGGGTGGTGGTGAGGGAATCGTCCGTCCATTTCGCAATAGAGCGGCTCGACCTCGAGCCCCATCCTCTCGAAGAGCGGAACGGCCACAGCGCCGCCCGTGCCGTTGCCGGCGTCCACAACGACCCGGAGCTTTCGACCGATCGAGACGCGCTCCATAACGTCGTTCAGATACGAGGTCCGGATATCGAACAGCCGGACAGTTCCCCGGCCTTCGGCAAAGCGCCCTTTCTTGATGATCTCGTAGATCATCTGGATTTCGCGGCCGTACAGTGTTTCCTCGCCCGCCATCGCTTTGAACCCGTTGTGTTCCGGGGGATTGTGGGACCCGGTGATCATCACCCCGGCGTCCTTTTTCTGCGTATAGACGGTGAAATAAAGGAGCGGCGTTGGGACGACGCCGATGTCGGTCACTTCACAGCCTGTGGCGACAAGTCCTTTCAGCAGAGCCTCGTGGAAGGCCGGTGAGCTGAGGCGGCAGTCGCGCCCGAGGGCGACGGTTGTCCGGCCGCGTTCGCGGAAATACGTGCCGAACGCTTTGCCCAGGAGCTCGACAACGGCCTCGTCGAGATCTTCGCCGACGATCCCGCGGATGTCATATTCTCGAAAGATCTTCGGATTGATCTCCATGGTGGCTCCTTTGGGGAGAGTCATCGCTCCTGGGAGGCGGACGGGGGTGATCCCGCCTCGCATGGCGTCAAGCCGGGCATGTGCCGCCCTTTCTCAGGCGCCGGCGGGCATAGGTCGCCGCGATGAAGGCGCGGAAAAGGGGATGAGGTGCAAGCGGCTTCGACTTGAACTCCGGATGAAACTGGCAGCCGAGGAACCAGGGATGTCCCGGCGCCTCGGTGATCTCCACGAGTCCGTAGTCCGGATTCTTGCCGGAGAAGATCAGTCCCGCATCGGAAAGTTCCTTCTCGTACTGCGGGTTGAACTCATAGCGATGCCGATGGCGCTCGGAAATCCTGGTCTTGCCATAGGCCTTGAAGGCGAGCGAGCCCTTCTTCAAGACGCAGGCGTATTGGCCGAGGCGCATGGTCCCACCCATATCGAATTCCTTGCCGAGCTCGCGCCAGCGGACGACGATTTTATGGGGAGTCTCAGGGTCGAATTCGGTGCTGTTGGCATTGCTCAGTCCCGCCACGGAGCGCGCGAATTCAATGACGGCGACTTGCATCCCCAGGCAAATCCCCAAGTAAGGGACCTTGTTTTCGCGGGCATATCCGGCCGCCCGGATTTTGCCCTCGATGCCCCTCGTCCCGAAGCCCCCGGGAACGAGGATGCCGTCTTTTTCCCCGAGAATCGCGGCGGGGTCACACGTCTCAATGTCTTCGGCCTCGATCCAGTCGATGTTGACTTTGAGGCTGTTGGCGATCCCGCCGTGGATGAGGGCTTGGTTGAGGCTCATGTAGGCGTCGTGCAGGCCCGCGTACTTGCCGACGAGGGCGATGTCCACCTCGTCCTTGCGGTTTCTGACCCGCTCTACAAGCGCCTCCCAAAGGGATATGTCCTTCTTCCGTCGCGGCAGCCGCAGCATCCTGATGATGATGGCGTCCAGGCCTTCGGCCGCGAAGTTGAGCGGAATCTCGTAGATATTCTGCACGTCCCGAGCCGTGATGACGGCAGCGAGGGGCACGTTGGTGAACAAGGCGATTTTGGACTTGACGTCGTGCGAGAGCGGGCGGCCCGTGCGGCACAGCAGGATGTCCGGCTGAATCCCGATGGCCCGAAGCTCTTTCACGCTGTGTTGTGTTGGTTTGGTCTTGAGCTCGCCGGGAGTGCCTACGGACGGGATGAGCGTGAGGTGAACGAAAAGCGTATTGTCGGCGCCCAAGGCCAACCGCATCTGACGTGTGGCTTCGAGAAACGGCAGGCTCTCGATGTCGCCGACGGTCCCCCCGATCTCGCAGATGACCACGTCGTTGCCTGCGGCCACAGCATGAAAGGCCCGCTTGATTTCGTCCGTCACGTGCGGAATGACCTGAACCGTCTTCCCGAGATAGTCGCCCTTGCGCTCTTTCTTAATCAGGGACTCGTAAATCTTTCCCGCCGTCCAGTTGTGCGCCCGCGTCGTGCGGGTCGAAGTAAATCGTTCGTAATGGCCGAGGTCGAGGTCCGTCTCGGCGCCGTCGTCCGTCACGTAGACTTCGCCATGCTGGAAGGGGCTCATCGTGCCCGGATCCACGTTGAGATAAGGGTCGAACTTCTGGATCGTGATCTTGAAGCCGTGACTCTCGAGAAGCATGCCGATCGACGCTGCGGCGATTCCCTTCCCCAGGCCCGAAATAACTCCGCCTGTTACGAAGATGTACTTAGTCATGGAGTGTTTCTTCCCATCGATTTCCAACCAGGATTATATGCTTTGCCGCGCATCCGCTCAAGTGCACTGAATCGGCGGCCCGCGCGTAAATACTAGTTATCTTATAGGAATTGTAGGTAATAGCCGGGACCAGGCGGCTGCAACTGGGAATTTGGCTCCCTCCAATCCCACCCTTGAGCCGTCCCCTTACGGTCATCGTGGATTCATCCGACGGCAGGTTCCTCGGTTCGGGCGTTCGGGGCGGGCACGGGCTGAGTCCGGCAACTGGCGTCCAAGAAGGCGCCTTCTTCTACAATCAGCCTCGGAGTGAGAATGGTCCCAGAGACGCGGCCTTTGTTGTGGATTTCAATCCGGTCGGTTGCCTGGAGCGTTCCTTTGATCTCTCCATTGATCACCAATTGCCCGACCTTGACGTCCGCCTCGACTCTGCCCCTTTCTCCGATAACGAGCAGAGATTCGGAAGTAATAGTCCCCTTAAAACTTCCTTCGATCCGGAAGGACCCTTTAAAGGTGAGGTCGCCGTTGAACTCAGACTCCATGTCGATGAGGCCGGCCAGCTTGGCTTCGTCCATTTCTCTCGGCTTGTCTTTCATAGAGCGGCTCCTTTGACTCTATCATAAATTCGGTTGAGGTCATCGAGGGAAAAGTAATAGATCTTTAAAACTCCTTTGCTCCGGCTGCCGGAGATAAGGACTTTGGTGCCGAGGATTTTCAGCATCTCTTCCTGAAGTGCGTGGAGGTCGGGGTCCTCGAGACGCCTCTGGCTGCGAGGAGGCCTTTCCTTCATCCTATTGACCAGGTTTTCCGTATTCCGCACGGAAAGGCTTTTATCTATGATCTGCCGGCAGGCGTAGAGCTGGGCGGCCACGTCTTCGAGGGCAAGCAGTGCCCTGGCATGCCCCATCGAGAGCGCTCCGTTGTTGACATGGTCCTGGATCTCTGCCGGAAGCTTGAGCAAACGAAGATAGTTCGTTACGGAGGTCCTGTCCTTGCCGACCTTTTCCGCCACATCCTGTTGGGTATAATGTTGCTCGTCGATGAGCCTTTGGTAGGCGAACGCGATTTCCAAGGGATTTAGCTCTTCCCTGTGCAGGTTTTCGATCAAAGAGACCTCGAGCTGCTTCTCCTTCGGGATGTTGCGGATAAGGACGGGCAACTTTCTCAGCCCGGCTTTCTGGGCGGCCCGCCACCGCCTCTCCCCGACAATGATTTTGTAATGATCCTCTTCCGGGACAACGATAACAGGCTGCACGACGCCCGACTCCTTGATCGACAACGCCAGTTCTTCAATGGTTTGGTCGTCGAATCTCATCCGTGGCTGGAATGGATTCGGCCGGACCTCGTCGATTTCCACTTCGGCAAAACGTTCTTCCTTAAAAATGCCGAATTCGTCGGGGATGAATGCGCCCAACCCCTTTCCCAAAGCTTTCTTGTTCATCTCTGCAGAATCTCCTCTGCCAGATTTAGGTATGCCTCTGCCCCTTTAGATTTTATATCATAAAGGACTATGGGTTTTCCAAAACTCGGCGCTTCGGCCAGCCGAACACTCCTGGGGACGATGGACTCGAAGAGAATGCTCTTCAGGGATTTGCGTATCTCTTCGGCAACTTGTTTCGATAAATTCGTCCTCTCGTCATACATCGTCAGCACGATGCCCTCGATGGCGAGCTTTGGATTGAAGTAGGTTCGGACGGTCTCCAGGGTCTGAAAGAGATCGGGAATGCCTTCCATACAAAAGAACTCCGTCTGAACCGGGATAATCAAAGAATCGGCCGCGGACAAGGCGTTGATGGTCAGGAATCCGAGCGACGGCGGACAGTCTATGATCATAAAATTGAAATACCGGCGCTGTTTTTCCAGGGCCTCTAGCAGCTTTTTTTCTCTGTGCTCGGCCGCATAGAGTTCGGCCTCCGCTCCGGCCATTTCGGGCGAGCAGGGGCAGAGATAGAAGTTTTCGAGTTCGGTCCCCTGGACGCAGTCCATCAGGTCCTTGCCGTTCATCAGGGCCTGATAGATGCCCTTACCGGGCTCTTTTGGCTTGCCTAGGCCAAGAGTGGACATTCCCTGGGGATCGAAATCGATGAGCAGAGTCCGTCTATTCTTAAGGGCAAGGCAGGCGGAAAGGTTGATGGCTGTGGTGGTTTTTCCGACCCCGCCTTTCTGATTGGCAACCGCGATTACTTTATTCATCTTTTATCGGCGTTTCACGTGAAACGGTCTTACTATGTGCACCTCTTTTCCGGGCGATCTCCAGATATAGACTGAGATTCGAGACCGCCGCGGGGGTTATTCCTGGGATTAGCCTGGCTTCACGAATGGTCGCTGGCTTGCGCTTTGCCAACTTTTCTACAGCTTCACGTGTCAGCCCCGGGACGTGCCCGAGGTCGAGCTCAGGCGGGATTTGCATGGAATCGGACTTTATTGCCTTGGCTATTTCCTTTTCCTGTTTCTTGATATAACCCTCGTATTTCACTTCGGATTCAATACATCTCATCTCTTCGTCATCCAAGTGCTCACGGAGTTTTTCATATTCTAGCACAGAGTTAAGGCTGTTTTCAGGCATTTTTAGAAAGTTGAACAAGGTGAGGACGTCTCCGGACTTTGTTTTTGTTCTTTTCTTCTTGAGGAAATCGATTACCTGGGAGAGCTTCGCGCGCTTCTCGAGAAAGGCAACCCAGAGGTCTTCCGAAATCAGGCCCAGATCGTAGCCGTGCTCCATAAGCCTCTGGTCCGCATTGTCGATCCTCAGCATTAGCCTGTGCTCAGCCATGGAAGTGAAAAGCCTATAGGGTTCGTCGGTTCCTTTGGTGACAAGGTCATCGATAAGAACCCCGATATAGGCCTCGTCCCTTCGCAGGACAAAGGGATCCTTCCCCATGATTTTTAACGCGGCGTTAATTCCCGCCATCAAGCCCTGAGCGGCCGCTTCTTCGTAGCCTGAAGTTCCGTTGATTTGTCCGGCCAGATACAAAGCCTTAATGCCCTTTGTTTCCAGGGTATGGAGGAGTTCCGTCGGGGCGATTGCGTCATATTCGATTCCGTAGGCCGGCCGGAGGACTTTCGCCTCGTCCAATCCCGGTATTGTGCCGAGAATCTCCTCCTGAACCCTGAATGGCAGGCTCGAGGACAGGCCGTTGACGTAAACCTCAGCCGTTTCGATCCCTTCCGGTTCCAAAAAAAATTGGTGCCGCGCGTGCTGGGGGAACTTGACAACCTTATCCTCGATGGATGGACAGTACCTCGGGCCTACCCCGACGATCTTTCCGGTATAAAGCGGCGATTGGTCAAGGTTCTCCCTTATGACGGCATGGGTGGCGCTGTTCGTGTATCCGACATAGCAGACGACCTTGTTCGTAAGAGGTCTTTTTGTTCGGAAAGAAAATGGTACGGGCGACTCGTCACCCGGCTGAGGGGTGAAGCGGCTCCAATCGATGCTCCTGCCGTCCAGACGCATCGGGGTCCCCGTTTTCAGGCGGAGCGTTTTGAACCCGAGGCTTTTCAAGTTTTCGGCCAAGTCCAGGGAGGGCGGTTCGTTGGCCCGGCCGGCCGGATAGCTCCTGAGGCCGATATGAATGAGCCCGTTGAGGAATGTCCCGGGCGTCACAATTACGGCTCGGGCCGCCAGGCTGGTTCCCTCAAGAGTCCGGATGCCGGAGGCCCGCCCATCCTCGACGACGATCTCCGAAACGATGCCCTGGAAGAGGGTCAGGTTGGGTATTCGCTCGAGACGGTGCTTCATGGCCAATCGGTAAAGCGCCTTGTCGCACTGGGCCCTCGGGGCTTGAACCGCACCGCCCCGGCTTCGGTTGAGAAGCCGGAATTGGATGCCCGTTTCGTCGGCCAAAACCCCCATCAAGCCGCCGAGGGCGTCGATCTCCCGAACCAGATGGCCTTTGGCCAGTCCGCCGATGGCCGGGTTGCAGGACATTTGAGCGATTGTTTCCAGGTGAATCGTAGCCAGGCAGGTCCTAAGCCCCATGGCGCACGCAGCCGCCGCAGCCTCGCAGCCGGCGTGTCCGGCCCCGACCACGATGACGTCAAACCTCAAGTCGGCTTTCATCGAATTTGACTACTTGCCGACGCAGAAACGGCTGAAAATGTCGGTCATGATATCTTCGGCCTTGATTTCCCCCGTCAGGCGGCCGACGAGTAGCAAGGCCCTGCGAAGCTCCTCGGCACAAAGCTCCTCGCTGTGCCCGGCGTCGAGAAACTTCTTGGCCTCACTAAGGGAGGTCAGGATCCCAATGAGGAGATCCCTCTGGCGGGCATGAAGGATGACGTCCTCCTGGAAAGATCCCGCCGGGACAAAGGCGCGATAAATCTCCTCTCTCAGCCGGGTCACGTTTGTCCCCTTTAGCGCCGACACCTGAATCGCGGAAGTTTCTGAGGCGGGCGTTTTTAGCCCGTGGAGGTCCATTTTCAGAGGAAGATCGGATTTATTGACGACAACGATGGCTTTCTTGCCTGTAAAGCGCTTGAGAAGCCGCAAATCTTCGGGGCTCGCCCGGCGCGACCCGTCAAGGACGATGAGCAACCCGTCGGCTCCTCGTGCGATTCGGCCGCCCTTGGCAATTCCTTCTCTTTCGACCGGGTGGCTGGGCCTGCCGAGTCCCGCCATATCGACGATGTGAAAGACGAAATCCCGGATGATGATCTCTTCTCGCAAATAATCCCTCGTCGTCCCAGGATAGGGAGTCACAATGGCTCTGTCCTCCTCAAGAAGCGCGTTGAAGAGGGTCGATTTCCCGACATTGGTCCTGCCCACGATGGCCAGCAAAACTCCCTCCTTCATGGCCCGGCCGGTTCCATATGTGGCAACAAGACTTTCAACATCGGAAGCGGCCGCCGCCAAGGCCCGCGCGTGCCTGGCGGCAGTAGGCCGGAGCCGTTCTTCGGGGAACTCGATTCCGGCCTCGACCTGGCCGGCAAGGTGAATGAGGCTTTTCCGGAGCCGGGCAATCCTGCGCGAGAGGCTCCCCGAGAGTTGGCGCAAAGAAACGTGGGCTTGAGTCAACGTCACGGCGCGGATGAGATCGTTGACGGCCTCGGCTTGCATAATATCGAGCCGGCCGTTGGCGAACGCTCTAAGAGTAAACTCCCCCGGATGGGCCATCCGCGCGCCGGCTTGGACACCCAGCCGAACGATTTCATCCAAGACGACCGGGCTGCCGTGACAGCTCAACTCGACCACGTCCTCCCGCGTATAGGAGTGCGGCGCCTTGAAGTATGTAAGAAAACACTCATCGATGACGCCGCCGCTCCGGGCATCGACAATGCTTCCGAGGACCAGGCGTCTCGCGGGAAGCCCGCGTCGTCTCCCGGTTTTCGCTCGAAACAGCCCCCGGGCCACGCGCAGCGCGTCACCGCCGCTCAGGCGGACAATCCCCAGGCCGCCGGTCCCCGGAGGGGTCGAAACCGCGATTATCGTGTCCTCGAGCATCAGTATGCCTTTCCAGCCTCACCATTGTAGAAGACCCCGCCGCATTAGTAAATAGAAGCGGCGGCGATCCAATCGAGCAGGAAGCCAATAAGCGTCCGTTGAGCCGCAGATCTAAAATCAAGGTTGCTGTTCGGGTTGCGGCGAGAAGCGCCCATTTCCCCAAAGACTCAATCCGGATAATCAACAGGAATGGGGAATCGACTCAGGAGCAAGTTCGAAGGCTTTATTCGGACATTTACCAGAATTGCGGCTCAGAGTCACTCCGCCTGAATTCTGCTGGTCGCTTCGAAGATTCCGCTCTCTGCCGTTGGAAAGCCAAGCGGGTGCGGGTGCTGAGCAGAGCGGCGATGATGCCTGCCCGTGAGCCCCCGTAGCGGAGGGGGACTCGTCCCGTTCCAGCACGGAACGGGACGGGGGAACCGACGGGACTGGTTCCCGGGGGAGCGGCAGCGCGGGGGCCAAGGGTAGGCTCACTGCCGCTGAGCGAGGCCGGAACTCGAGCGGGTTTGACTCGCCGGGGCAAACCCGCGACCTGATGTAGGGAAATACCCCGATCTCGACCTCAAGGCCTTTTACTTGGGAACGCGAAAAACCTTGACCTTCTTCAGGAATCCGTCGCCGAGGCTCTCGGTCGTGATTCCGGGAACCTGGTTGACGGCAATATGGATAATCCGCCGTTCATAGGGATTCAAAAGGTCGAGGATTTCTTCCCGACCCGAATCGGCGACCTGTTCGGCGACCTGCAGGGCATAATCCTTGAGCTTTTTTTCTTTCCTCCGGCGGTAGAATTCGCAGTCGACTTGGACTTTCACTGTCGAGACTTTGTTCAAAACGTGCTGGAGGGCCAGGAGCAGCGTGCCGTCATTGCGGAGGAGGAGATTCTTGTCGGGGCCGTCGAAGACGAGTAAGATGATGTCGGGCCGCTTCTTGATGTGATAGGTCAGTTCCAGGGGAAAAACCGGCATAAGCTTGGCAAGGAAATTCTCGACGGCGTACTCCTCGTCTTCCTTCTTTGGCCAGGCCCGGATGACGATTTCCTTGCCTTTGATGCCGAAGAGCTTGGTCTTCTCAGTGACAATCTCGTAGTTGAAATTTTCCCGGGGAAGCTTGAGCCGGTGTTCGGCCAGGCTGATGGCCTCCTCAAGGTTCCGACCTTTGTATTCCGGCTTTTCCTCGACCGGAGTCGCGATAGGCGTCTTATCTCCGTTTTCCATCAGACTCTCGCTTTTGCTTGGCCATCCATCGGTTCATGAGTGCCTGCTGGCCGATCTGGAGGACGTTCGTCGTCAGCCAGTAGAGGACCAAGCCGCTCTGGAAATTCATGAAAAATATCGTCATAACGAAGGGCATGATCAGCATCATCCGCGCCTGGGACGGGTCGGCGGATGTCGGTGTCATCTTTTGGGTGATGAACTGCGTGACTCCCATCAGGATCGGAGTCACGTAGATTGGATCCTTCATGGACAGGTCCGCGATCCACAGGACGAACGGGGCATGCCGGAACTCGACCGAAGCCACCAGCATTCGGAAAACACCCCAAAATACGGGGAGCTGAATAAGGAGCGGCAGACAACCCCCGGCCGGATTGACGCCGTGCTCCTTGTAGAGCTTCATCATCTCTTCGTTCATCGCCCGGCGCTGGGCGATGTCGGTTTTGGCTTTCTTGTACTTTGCCCGCAGCGCTTTGACCTTGGGTTGGAGCTCGGCCATCTTGGCCATCGACTTCGTCGAGCTCCAGGTCAGAGGGAAGAATATGATTTTGATCGCGATCGTCAGAAGGATGATGGCGACGCCCCAATTCGGGACGAGCTTATAAAAATATCTTACGACAACCAGGAGGATTTCGGCGATGCTGCCGAAAATCCCGAAGTTGATGATCCTCCGCGTCTCATGCCCGAAAGCCCGGAGGTTGTCGCTGGCTTTGGGTCCGATAAAGGCCTGCCGGGGGAGGCTGACGGCCAGAAAATAGACCGCCTTCGGTCCGGCCATTTCCTGGAGGAAAACGGCCTGGCCTTTCTGGGCCTCGGGGACGAAAATTGCGGCAAAGTAGTTTTCTTCATAGGCCGCCCAGTCCACGAAATTGAAGGCGCTCGTCTCGAGTTTGAATTTTCGCTCGTCCATCCGGAAGACCTTGCCCCCAGAATAGACGGCGGCGCCGGTGCTCGCGGTAAACCGCTGTTTCATCTCGGCGGGAGAGGGGTTGCCGATGCCGGGTCCCCAAATCACGGAGGGAACGATGTCCTGGCCGTTCTTGGCAATCCGGATGTCGATTTCCATCTGGTACGTGCGGGCGTCGAACCGGAACGTCTTTTCGGCGCGGATGGACTTGCCGTCGGAATACGTGAATCGGATCGTGCCGTCCTTTCCGTTCGCGAGCGTCAGATCCTTCGGCGACGCCTCGAAAAAAGCGTCGTTTAAGGCTGTGGCGACGGCCGGGTCATCCGTCTTCACCATGAAGGGGTATCGGTTGACCTGCGCCGATTCGGCGGAGACAAGTTCATATCCCTCATTCTTGTCGTTCTGGTATTTCTTGAGCTTCCAGCTTTTGAGTGCGGCGCCCTTGTTGCTCCAAACGGCGTGGTAGAGGGGAGTGTCGACTTCAATCTTCTCATCAGCCTGAGCGGCCGTGGGTTTTCCCGCCTCGCCGGGGCCGGCCGGAGTCGCGGCGGCTTTCGTCTCAGGCTGCTGCTGCGCCGGAGGCTGAGTCGCGGGCGGCAGGATTGTCTGCGGGGCCGTCTGCGGGGAGGTCGCGGGCTGCGACTCGGGCTGGGGCTTCGATTTGACAAAAAGAAGCTGATACCCCACGAGGACCAGGAAGGACAGAACAATCGCGGCAATCAGTCGTTTTTCCATATAAACTACCTCTTAAGGGACTGGGTCGATTCCGCCTTCGTGAAAGGGATGGCATCGCAATAGACGGCGCATGCCCATGGCCGTTCCCCTGAAAAAGCCGTGCTTGGCGATGGCCTGATAGGCGTACTCGGAGCAACTCGGATAGAAGCGGCAGTGCGTGCCCAAAAGCGGAGACAGGAGCGCTTGGTAACCTCTGATCAAGAAAAGCACTGCAGTTTTCATGATACCGTGCGTTCCCGGGCGATCGTCCGCAGCGCCTCCGCGTAACCGGCTTCGAGATCGGCCGGGCAGAGCGCCACGATCTCCTGGCGGGCGATGACGATCAGATCGGTGGGACGGGCGATGGCCGTTTTGTTCCGTCGAAAAATCTCCCTCATCCGCCTTTTGACCATGTTGCGCACGACCGCGGGGCCGACCTTACGACTGACCACGACGGCCAGCCTGGAGAAGCCCAACTCATTGGTACGGTACACCAAAGTGAAATATCGGCCACGAAAACGGCCGCCGTTTTTATAAAGGCTTGTAAAATCCTTGGCGCTGCGGATCCGCTCGCGACGCGTCAGACGTTCATTCATCCGACAGAAACGCGTTTTCTGCCTTTGCGCCGTCTGCTTTTAAGGACTTCCTGGCCGCCCTTGGTTTTCATGCGAACACGGAACCCGTGCGTTTTCTTTCTTCTTCTGTTGTTCGGCTGAAACGTTCTCTTCATGACCCTAAACCGCCTTTAAAGTCAGTATCTTATCCGAAGAATCCAGGCCTGTCAAGCCTTGATTGGGGAGGCCTCTATCCTGGGCACCCCCCGGCGGCTCTCCCCCGCGGCACACAACCGGGGGAGGAGGACTCCTCGTTTTCCGGACGCCGGAACGAGCACCGCTTGGGGGATTCCCGAAAACGGTCCAACTTTATAAACTCCAAGGCTTTAGCCATAATTTAGGCGTTGACTCCTCTGGGGAATTCCGTTATAATGGGAGCCAATGGACTCCCTGAAAATCGGCGATAAGATCATCTATCCCAACCAGGGGCTCGGCGTCATCGAAGCCATCCGCGAAGATTCCTACAACGGAGAGCACTTCAAAGTCCTGCACCTGAGGATCATCGCGAACAATACTCTGGTCCAGGTTTCGAGGGCCACGGCCAGCGAGATCGGGATCCGAAGGCCGATTGACGAAGGCGCTATCAAGAAGATCTTTTGGTTCATGAGGAACGGCCCCGTCGATGTCACGATGGACTGGAAAGGCAGGTACAAAGAACACGTCAACCTGATGAAGTCGGGCACGCTCATGGACATGGCCATGGTCCTCAAGAGCTTGTTCTACCTCAGCCTGATCAAACCTCTTTCCTTCCGGGAAAAGAAGATGATGGAGAAAGCCAAAGAGCTCATCGTTTCCGAAATCTCGGAATCGTCGGACCTCAAAGTCTCGACCGTCGAGCACAAGCTTTTCGACAGCCTGTCCCGCTGCTTCAGGGACGCCAAGCCGCGGGTCGCCGCCTGAAACGGACTTCAGGATGTTGCTGCCCGCCGTAATCACATTCCTGCTGTGCCTTCTTCTAGGGGCCTTTTTCGCTGCATCGGAAACGGCGTTCATCGGGGCGAACCCCATTTCTCTCGAGTATTACGAGAAGAAGGGATCGAGGCGGGCCGGCCTCGTCCGCGGCATCCTCGCCCGGGTCAATGAATTCCTGGTAACGATCCTCGTCGGCAACACTTTGGTCAACGCTGCGGCCGCCTCCATCGCCACCTCCGTTTTCGTGACGCTCGTTCCCGACAAGAACAAAGCCGTCCTGCTGGCCACTCTGACCGCGACCACCTTTATTCTCATCTTCGGCGAGATCAACCCCAAGACGTTCGCAGCCCACAACCCCGTGCGGACGGCGCTCTTCGTAAGCTACCCGATCAAAGCCCTTATGATCGTCCTCTTCCCCGTCATCAAGATCTTTTCTCTTATCACCGGCCTCCTCATGCCGTCCTCCCGCCCGAGATCGACGGGCCCGGCCCGCCATCCGAACGAAGAGGAAATTCGGCTCGCCATCCTGTCCGGAAGCCGCGGCCTGTCGGCCCTGCGCCGAAAGATGATCTCGGGTGCGCTGGATATCAGCGCCCGCCCCGTGAAGGAGGTCATGGTGCCAAGGCCCATGGTGAAGGCGATCGAGATCGAGGCGTCCCTGGAGTCCATCGTCCGAGTGATCGGATCGGCAGGTTTCTCGCGTTATCCGGTTTTCAGGGGGCGGCTCGACAATATCGAGGGCCTCGTCAGGACGAAAGACATAATCTCTTATATAATTGATAACAAAGAGTTTAACATCAAGTCCGTTCTCCGCCCGGCCCTCTTCGTGCCCGAGCTGGCCTCGCTCGAAAACGTCCTCCTCCAAATGCAGGAGAAGGCGGTCCACATGGCCTTCATCGTCGATGAATTCGGCAACATGGAGGGCATCGTCACGCTGGAGGACATCATCGAGGAGATCGTCGGCGAAATCCAGGATGAGCGCGAGGGCAAAGCCGAGGACATCGTTATTCACCTCGACGACGCCTCCTACCTCATCAAAGGGGCGGCGCCGGTCAAGGAGGTCAATGTCCGGCTGCCTCTGGGCATCCCGGAAAAGGGCGAGTACACGACGATGGCCGGCTTTTTCCTCTCCGAGTTCGGCCGGATCCCCCGCGAACATGATTCCCTGGAATTCACGGGACACCGCCTGACCGTCGTCCGGATGAACAAGCGCCATATCAGTCTGCTCCGCATCGATCGGACCGGAGGGAAAGGACCTGCCGTCCCATGAAAACCGTCGCCCTTAACAAACATGTCTCACACGATTACCAGATCCTCGAAACGTTCGAGGCCGGGCTCGCGCTGCAGGGCAGCGAGGTCAAGGCCATCCGGGAAGGCCGGGTCAGCCTCAAAGAAAGCTACGCGGAAATCAAGAAAGGCGAGGTTTTTCTCGTCAAGTGCCATATCAGCCCGTATGAAGCAGCCAATATTTTCAACCATGAGCCTCTGCGCGACAGGAAGCTGCTGCTGCATCGCCGGGAGATCAGGCGATTGACGGGCAAGATCCAGGAGAGAGGCCTGACTCTCGTCCCGACAAAGGTCCTGATCAACGACAAAGGCAGGATCAAGGTGGAGATGGCTCTCGTTCGCGGAAAACGCGAATACGAGAAACGGGAAGCCATCAAAAAGCGGGATACGGATCGCGAAATCCGGTCCGAAATCAAGAAGCGTCTGCGCTGAGTGAACCCGAGGTTGGGACGGCCTCAGGCCTTGCCGGAAACAAACCGAAGAGCCAGAGCCATGGCCTCCGTCATGCTTCGGGGATCGGCCAGGCCTTTGCCCGCGATGTCGAAAGCCGTACCGTGATCGGGTGAGCTCCGGACGAACGGAAGCCCGAGGGTCACATTGACGCCCGAAGCGAAGGCTTCGAGCTTAAACGGAATCAGTCCCTGGTCGTGATAGAGAGCAATGACCAACGTGTCTTCGCGGCCGAGGGCCTTGAGAAATACGGTGTCCGGTGGATAAGGCCCGCTGACTCGGACGCCCAGACTCCGTGCCGCCTCCACCGCGGGCCGTATGTCATTTTCGTCCTCGGCGCCGAGCAGCCCCGCCTCGCCCGCGTGAGGGTTCAACCCGGCGACAAGCAGTTCGACCGGACCGCCTTCGAGTTTCTTGAGGCAGGCGTCGAGATTGCGGAAGTATGCGACGAGGACGTCCCTCGTGATCCTGGCCAGCGCCTCCTTCAGGGGCACATGATGGCTGAGAAGGGCGACCTTGAGCGCCCGCGACCAAAAGGACATGATTGCGGCGGGATAGAATTGCTCCAGGAATTCCGTGTGCCCACGCCACGGGACCCCGGCCATGTTCCAGCCGGCTTTGGAAATCGGGGCCGTGACCACGGCGTCGAGACGACCGTTCCGTGCCGAGGCGACGGCCTCTTCGAAGAATCGGAAAGAGGCCCGGCCGTTTTCGGGGGTGGGCCGGCCGCGAACGGCGCCGGCTCCGGGAATGGGGATGTCATGGAGGAAAAGGCCGGGACGGGCCGGAACGTCGGGGAGCCACGGCTCGGAGTCCCACGCCATTCCGAGTGCGGCCGCTTCGTTCGCGATAACGCGGGCGTCGCCGAAGAGGACGTACTCCGCGGACCCGCCGGCCGGATTGCGGGCGACCGATTTCAGGACAATCTCCGGCCCGATTCCGCCCGGATCGCCGAGCGTCACACCGATCCTGGGCGGCGTCATTTTTTCTTTTTGGTTTCGTCGTCCCCCGCCGGCTCCGGGACTTCATTCACTTTGTAGAGGTACCGGATATTGCTCTTATAGATGAGCAGGTTGGGGGCGTTGTCGCGATTCAGCTTGATGCAATTCCTGTCGTACCACTCGATGTACCCTTCGGCCACTTCGCCGTCGATGAAAACGACGCCCATGGGGGTCTTCTTATTCATCTGCTTGAGGTAGTAGTAGTTTTCGGCGAACGTGTCCGTGGGCGGGTGCATCTTCCGGTGCGCCGCTTCCTTTTCCCTTTCTTTGTCCAGGCTCATTCTCTCTTTGATCTCGGAAAGATCAGGCCGGATGAGTTTCCTGTTCATAGGGTCCTCTCCAACGTTAAGGATGGGTAGGAGCTGCTGCCTTTGTTGTTTATCCTAGCACGAATCCCGCAGGATTGCAAGGCCGTTCGGACCGGCCGCAATCTTGAAACCGCCACGGAACTCCTTGATATGCAAGTTGTTACGCGCCACACAGGGCGGGGGACAACCGGCCGTGATCGATCACAGGAACGGCGCCCGCCGTTCACTTCTTCACGTAGTCGGAGAACGTAATGTTTTTGTTCTTAAGGCTGATGCCCATAGACCGGTCAAGACCCGCCAGCGAAGCGTTGTAGGCGACGATCGCGTTGAGCTCGGAGATCCGGGCGGCGGAAAGGTCGCGCTGGTAGGAGAGAACCGTGTAGTTCGTGCTTTGTCCGACCCGGAATTTTTCCTGCTCGGTCGCGACCTTTTGCTCGGCGAGCTCGCGGGCCACTTTATAGGCGAGGATCCGCTTGAAGTTGGCTTCGACGTTGCGGACGGCATTCTTGATTTCAAGGAAAACCTGCGCCTGCTGGTTTTGGAGGGTGAGGACCGCCTGCTGGAGGGTGAGTTTAGCTTCTGTATAAAGAGCTCGCGAAACGAAATTGCTGAGTGGAATGCTCAGGCTCAAGCCGAGGGACCAGCCGGGATAGGTGAACTTCAATGTGTCTCTGATGGCGCCGCTGAAATTGCCGGGTATCGTGCCGATGATCGGCGCGCCCAGGAGCGGGTTCCCGTCGTAGAGAATTTGCGTTCCCGAGACGCCGGATCCCGAATAGTACGCCGACAGGTCCAGCTCCGGCAGGAGCTGATTCTTGGTGTAGCTCATGTTGAGCTGCTGGAGGTGAATATTGAGCTTGTCGGATGCGAGGTCGGGTCTGTATTCGAGGGCGGAAGCCAGCGCTTCATCCAGGGGTACCGTGCGTTCTTCGTACGAGAGGCTATCTTTGGGGACGATCGTTCCGACGGCTCTCTGTTCCTGTTCGGGCATATTGATGAGGACCTTGAGCTGGTCCGAAGCGCTCTCGACCTGGGCTTTGAACTGGATGAGGTCGGCCTCGCGCGTTGCGACCTCGGCCTGGGCGGTCAGCTGCTCCGTCGGGGCCAAGGTGCCGACTTCGATCATCCTCTTATTCATCTCGAGAAGGTCCTTGGCGAGACTCAACGCTTGCTCGCCGACTTTGAGGTTCTCGATGCTGTAAATAAGAGTTAGGTACGAGGTCTCGACCTGATAAACCGTATCCATGAGAGACTGCTTGAGCTGCGTCTCGGAGACGGAGAAATTATCGCGGGCGACAAGAATCGAATATTGGCTGATGTTGTAGCCGAAGTTGCGGAGGAGCGGCTGGGTAAAGCTGAACCTTATGTTCGCGCTGAACCGCGGGTTGATCGTCTGGTAGTTTTGGTTCGAGTTCGTTTCGTAACCCGTAGCCGAAAGGGTGAACGTTCCTCCGAAGGGGACACTTTGCGTGGCGCTGAACGAGTAGTTGTTCGTTTTGTTGACGATGCTGCCCGAGGCGTCGATGAAAGAATACGAAACGGAGGTTGAGCTCTGCCTGTTGGCGTTCAGGGTGAACGTCGGCAGCCATTTTTCCTTGGCCAAGGCGACCCCCGCGTTGGCCAGCTCGGGGTTCAGGATCTGGATGGCCACCCCGATGTTATTCTTGAGCGTTTGGGCAATACAATCCTGGAGGGACAGAGAGGCTGCCGGTGCGGTCTCCTGGGGCCTGGCCGATACGGCCAGGACGATGGTGAGAAATCCCAGGAGCCAGCGCGGATGTTTCTTCATAATCGATCTCCTCTTGATCAGTTCTTTATGTCTTAGGATGCCGGCGGGAATGCGTCCGGTCCTATTCATATCTCAGGGCGTCGATGGGGTCGAGCTTCGAGGCTTTCTGAGCCGGGTAGAACCCGAAGAAAACCCCCACCGAGGCGGAGAAAAGGAACGCGAGCAGCACCGAGCCCGGAGAGACGACCGTATTGATCGACGCAAAGATCTGGATATTATGCAGGAGCTTCGACGCCCCGTATCCGAAACCAATGCCGATGATTCCACCGAGCAGGCTGAGGACGACGGCCTCCGTCAGGAACTGGAGCAGGATATCGCGCCCGCGGGCCCCGACGGCCATGCGAATACCGATCTCCCGGATTCTTTCCGTGACGGAGACCAGCATGATATTCATGATCCCAATACCGCCGACGAGTAGCGAGATCGACGCGACGCTGCCAAGCAGGATGGTCATGATCTGTGTGGATTCCGCCGCGCTCTGGGCGATGTCGGACATATTCCGGATCGTGAAATCATCGTAGGAGCCGGGGAAAATCTTGTGCCGGTCGCGAAGCAGCGCTTCGATCTGGTGCTGGGCTTCCGCCATCATATCAGAGGAGACGGCGGACACATCGCATGAATTGATATAGTCGATGCCCGCCAGCCGCCGCATAGCGGTCGTATAAGGCACGCAGACCATGTCATCGCGGTTGAAAAAGCCGCCGGATTCGCCCTTGGACTTGAGAACGCCCAGGACCTTAAAGGGGATCTTTTTGACGCGAATGACTTTTCCGACGGGATCCTCGCCTTCGAAGAGGTTCTTGTTGACCTCGCTCCCCAGGACGCAGACCTTGGCCGCGGCCTTGACCATATTGTCGTCAAAGTACGTTCCGAACTCGACCGGCCAGCTGCGGACATCCGGATACATGGCGCCCGTGCCCTGGACCGACGTGTTCCAGTTCTTATTGTTATAGACAACCTGGGCCCGGGTGCTGACCGACGGCGAAATGAACTCCACCGCGTCACAGTACCGACCGATGGCCAGGGCGTCGTCTTCCTTGAGGCTCGTCCGGCTCCCGGCTTGGCTGAAGACGCCTCTGACGTTCTGGTTCCCCGGGTACACAAAGAGCAGGTTCGTCCCCATGGAATTGAAACGGTCCTGGATGCCGCGCTTGGCCCCTTCGCCGATGCTGACCATGGCGATCACGGCGCCGACGCCGATGATGATGCCCAGGGCCGTTAGAAACGTCCGCATCTTATTCCGCCCCAGGGCCCTCAGGGACACCCGGAGCGTTTGCCGAAAACGCAATACAGCGCTTTTCATAATCGCACTCTCACTTTCATGGTCCCCCGCCCGCCGGTCAGGACACCTCTTCGCGAACGATGACACCGTCTTTGAGGTAGATCCGCCGTCTTGCCCATGCGGCGATGTCGGGTTCGTGGGTTACCATGATCATACTCATCTTCTTTTCTTCGTTGAGCCGCTTGAAGATGCTCATGATCTCATAACTCGTCTTGCTGTCGAGGTTGCCCGTCGGCTCGTCGGCCAGGATCATAGCCGGGTTGTTCAGGAGGGCCCGGGCAATGGCCACCCGTTGCTGCTCGCCGCCCGAGAGCTGGTTTGTCTTGTGATGAGCCCTGTCGCGGAGTCCGACCGCGGCCAGCGAATCCAGGGCCTTCTGCGTCATATCCCGGCCGTTGGTATGCGAATAGAGGAGAGGCAGTTCGGTGTTCTCCAGGGCGGTCGTCCTCGAGAGGAGGTTGAAACTCTGGAAGACGAAGCCGATCTTCTCGTTCCGTATGCGGGCCAATTCGTTCTTGTTGAGCGTCGAAACGGCCGCACCGTCCAGGATATATTCCCCGGAGGACGGCTTGTCCAGGCACCCCAGGATGTTCATCAGGGTCGATTTCCCCGACCCCGACGGTCCCATAATGGCCAGGAACTCCCCGTCATCGATGCTGTACGAAACGCCGCGCAAGGCGTTGACCTCCGTCTCGCCCACTTTATAAGTTTTGACCAAATCCTTGAGTTCGATAATCTTGTGTCCCATAATCCACTCCTTAACGGCGGCGCCGTTACCGGCCGATAAACATCATGTTCCCGCCCGGGCGGCCCGGCTGGTTCGACGTCGTCGCCGCCGTACCGGCCACGGCCTTGCCGATGAGAACTTCATCGCCTTCCTTGAGATCGCTGCGCAGGATCTCCGTATACGTGTTGTCCGTGATCCCGGCCCGAATGTACAGAACGCTCAACTTCCCATTTTTATCCTGAAGCCAGACCCGGCTCGGCTGACGCCGCTGGCCGCCCTGGCCCGCCGGCCGGTTGCCCGCGCCCATCTGGCCGCCCTGACCGCCCTGGCCGCCCGGCTGCGCCTGACCGCCCGCCACGCCCGTCGGCTGCTGGCCCCCCGCGTTCGGGCCGCCGGCAGTCTGGCCGCCCTGCTGCTGGAACTGAGCGCGCATCCGGTCCATTGCCTCGCGTTGGATTTTATCCAGCTCTGCCTGGGGCAGCTCCGGCGTGAACCGCAGGGCTGAATTCGGCACCCTGAGGACGTTCTTGGCCTCGCCCGCGACAATCGAAACCGTAGCCGTCATGCCGGGCCGGAGTTTTTTCTCCGGATTCTCGACGTTGATAACCACGGTATAGGTCACGACGTTCGACACGGTCTGGGACGCGTAGCGCACCTGCAGCACGGTGCCGGCGAAGTTTTCGTTTGGGAATGCCTCGACCGTGAACCGGGCGCGCTGGCCTTCCTTGACGCGGCCGATGTCGGCCTCATCCACGTCGCATTCGACATGCATCTTGGTCAGATCAGTGGCGACCTGGAAGAGCTCGGGGGCCTGATAACTGGCCTGAACGGTCTGGCCGACACTGACGTCCCTCTTGATGACGGTGCCGTCGACCGGCGACTTGACGATCGCGTAGCTCAAGTTCACTTTGCTCAGGTCGAGCTGGGTTTTGGCCTGCGCCAATGAGGCGTCGGCGGTTGTGACGTCGGCCTTGGCCGTACGGTAATTGACCTCGGCGGTCTCTCGATCCTGATAGGACAGGAGGTTCTTGTTGAACAAGTTCTGGGCCCGGTCATACATGTTCTTCAGGCTGTCCGCGGTCACCTTGGCCCGCTCGAGGGCCGCCGCACGGCTCATGTAGTTGGCCTGCTGTTGATCGACCTGCATCTGCAACGGGTCGAGGTCGAGCTCGGCCACGATTTGCCCCTTCTTGACCTGGGAATTGAAATCGGCATAAAGCTTCGTGATCTTGCCGGAAACCTGGCTGCCGACCAAAACCAGATCGATCGGGTTCAGTGTTCCCGACGTCACGACGAGCGCATCGATGTCGCCGCGCCCGATCGCCTCTTTTCTATACTTGACATTGCCGCCCTTGCCGTTCTTGAGCGCGGTAAAACCGAGCACGGCGCCGACGACAACGACCAGTACGACAATGCTGACGATGATTTTCTTCTTCATCACGGATCTCCTTTATTTCGTCCCTTGGGGACGGGGTTGTTCGTTTCCTTGCGGGTTTCGTTCGTTCCGCTCGTTCCGCTCATTGCGGTCGGACCGGCTGCGGGATTCTTCGATATGCTTCTGAATCATGGCCTCGAGTTTCTGCTGTTGCTCCGGGCTGAGGACGCTGTTGACCTGGCCCTTGAGGAGGGCGCGGACATCGTTCAGCCGGGCATGCACCTCGGACTGGAAGACCTTCATCCGATCATCGTTCATCTTGAAGATGTCCCGGATCTTATCCTGCTGCGCGGCCGTCAGTTGGAGGGCCTTGGCCACGGGCTCGAGCAAAGGGAACGGCGTCCGCTGCTGGGCCTCCCGTCTGGGGCTTCTGTGCACCAGGTACCGCTCGCCGAAGACGCCTGCGGCGATGCCGAGGCCGAACACGACGACAAGCGAAAGAACTATCCAGAGCTTGTATCTTTTGAGCATAAAATCTATCTCCTGACCGCGGGCTTGGCGTCCAGGGAGGCAAAGATGAGCATCATGTTCCTGGCCTCCGGCCGCTGCTCTTCGAACAGCGCCCGGGTCTCCGAGATCGGATTCGCATTCTCGAGGAGAAGGGCCTCCGACTGGCTCATCTCCTTGGCTTGCGGCGTGACCACCAACAGGGTTGCCGTAAGAACAGCGAGGATGAGGAAGACGGGGATGGCGCGCAGGCACCACCTCTCCCAGAGAATGAGCGGCACGGCCTTGCGCTCCTCTCTCAGCCTGGGCTCAAGCCTGGCCCAAAAGCCGGGAAGAGGTGCCGTCTCTTTCCCTTCGCGCAGGAGCCCCATCATGGACCGGTAGTCCGCGTCGAGCTTGCGGCAGGAGGGGCAGTCTTTCACGTGCTCCGCGAGAAGACCCTGCGAGCGCTCATCCAAGCGCCCGTCCAGGGACCGCAGGATCCATGTTTCGACCGTTTTACATTTCATCGGACCCTCCTTATTGGCTCAGATAGGGAGCCAGCTTCGTCCGAAGCATTTTCCGGGCCCGGTGGAGTCTCGAGTCCACCGTCCCCTGCGAGAGATGCAGGACCCCCGCGATATCGTCGTAAGGCATGCCCTGGATATCCCGGAGTGTGAGGATGATGCGGTACTTTTCCGGCAGGCTCGCGACGGATTCGTGAACGAGGCCGCGGCGGACCGCATCCTCCTTCTCCGTCTCCGCCTTCTCCAAGGGATTCTCTTCGGCGAAGGAAAGCTCCTTGACGTCATCCAAGGGGATTTCCCGAGCCCGGCCCCTCTTCCGGAGAACGTCCTTAATATGATTGACGGCGATCCGGTAGAGCCAAGTCCCGAATTCCGATTTCAGATGGAACTTCGGAAGCGCCAGATAGGCCTTGAGGAACACATCCTGGGCCGCATCATCGGCCGCCTCACGGTTTCTGATAAAGCTCATGGCCATACTGAACACCTTGGGCTGGTACTTCGTGACCAGCGCTTCAAAAGCCGAGTCGCTGCCCTCCTGGGCCAGCCTGACCAGCTCTTTTTCGTCCATCCTTTTCTGCTCACTTGTCCTCCGCTTGTTTAGACGGGGGACACGGAAAAATCTTCCAAGTTGCGGATTCCAGAGAGAAAACGCCCACACCGAACAACCGGTTGCATCGGGAGATCCGGTGAGCGTATCCGACTTGGCGGGGTCATAAGGGATGCCGTTTACCCCAGAACCCTCGCACCGGTAACTATCTATTATAGGGGATTTTGCCGGCGGGGGAAAGAGGACGCCGGCGCTTCCGTCCTTTTGCTGTTTCGGCCCTGCTGGCGGGCCGAGGCCTGCTTAAGTCAGGGAAAGAGCCCTTCCAGCCCCGTCGCGGCGACGGGGCTGGAAGGTTCGAAGTTCCGTTACTTAGGTTTCCGTACGGCTGTCCAATCCGACGCCGGGCGATCGCCCGCCTGGCGTGTCCCGGACATCTTGTCGCCGTCGACCTTGGCCTTGAAGGTCATCGTCATTGGGCCGTTCTGGCCGTTGACCGTGACCGTCCATTCGAGGTCGTTTTCCTTGACCGTGCCGGTGCCGGTCATCTCATTGCCGCCCATGCCCGGCATCTTAACCGTCAGCTTCTCGCCGTCCTGGGTGAACGTAATGGTCGACTTTCTCTCCTGGCCGTTGCGGCCCTTCGAGGTCATCTCCCAGTCGCCCGTGACGTTCGCGGCCGCCAGCAGAAGCCCGGCGCCGACGAGGAGCACGAGCCCCAGAACCAACAACATTGATTTTTTCATAGAAATAGATCTCCTTTTCTTTCTATTAGACTCATTGGGCCGGATTTTCTTCCGCGCCCGCCATCCATTATAGGCCTTCCCCAAGCAAAAATGAATTCTGCGGGCGGAGACGCCCGATCAGGAGATCTTGACGGACTTGCGCGCCACCCCGCCCCTCGTCGAGGATAGGGTGACCTCGGCTTCAAGCCCTTCGGTTCCCGTTCCCGCCGCCTTCACCTTCCATCGGACCTGTTTCCGCTCGCCTGATTTCAAGGAATCGATTTCCTGGCGGGCTCTCGTCCCCGGGGCCAGTTCGCCTCCCTTGCCCTGGAGCCGGATCTCGGCCGCGTCGGGCCGGACGATCTTAACCCGCTTGGCCATTTCCAGGGCCGTCGGCAGGAATCCCTCGTTGGTGAAGACGCCGACGACTTCGAAGAAACCGGGCTCCTTCTTGATCGGACGCGCCTCAAGCGAAACGATCCGGACCTGGGGAAGCGACTCGGCCAGAAGCAAATTGAACCTCGCTTCCTTGGCCGCCCATTCTTCAAGGATTTCGGGCGGCGGATTCTGCCGGAAAAATTTCGGGTTGAAGCCGCCGATTTCGACCTCGCCGAGCTGCGGGTGGCTGAATTTCGTCCACGGCTTGAAATACTTCCCCGGGAAGTTTTCGTCGAGCCACCGCAGGTTTTCCAATTCCGTGATCCTGCCGTCTCCGTTGTAGTCCTTCATGCGTCCGCCGTTCCAAAGCTCATCGCCGTACCAGATGCTCCCGTACTGGAAGTATCCGAAGTCGGGAGAGTGGCCGAAGAGCGGAACGCCCCGCGGCTCCCTCGGAAGGTCGAAGCCGAACTCCGCGGCCCGGGTTCTCATCTCAGGGTCATCCCGGCCGATGTTGGCGTAATCCCAATAAACATCGCCCGCGTTGGGATAGCCGGTGATCTTCTTTCCCTCCTGGTCGAAATGCCGGTAGAGCTTCAGGTCTTCGGGAATCATGGATTCTTCGCTCCGCGATGTGGACGGCGGGCGGAGGTGCATGGGGACCGAGGTGTCCATGGTCTGGACGACGGACACGTTGGCGTGCTCGAGCAGGAAAAGCACGACGGCGCGAGTCTCGGGCTCCGAGAGGGGATACTCCCCGGCCCCGCCCTGCGTCCAGCCCCGCCCGGTCGTGTCGAGGCCGGGCTCCGGGCGCCAGTTTTCAGGGTAGTTGCGATGAAGGTCAATGCCGCCGATCCCGTCCTCGTTGAAACGGCCGTCGCCGTCGTTATCGATGCCTTCACTATAGATCATGTAGTTGCCCTTGCCCCGGCCGACACGTTTCATGAGCCGGCCGGACGGGTCCTCGGGGTCGAGCGTCCAGTCGCCCTTGCCGTCTTCAACTTTTTTTCTCATCTGCAGGATCAGCCCGTCGCCGTCCAAATCCTCCGGCGGATCTTCGTCGAGCAGGCCGTCGCCGTCGTCATCGTGGGGCTTGACCGTGCTGCGGTTGCTTTGGGCGGTGTTCAGATAGAGTTCCGAGCCGTCGGGGTTGTTTTTGACCCTGACATAGAGGGCCTTGGTGTCCACGAGCTGGGTAATGCCGGGTTCCCGGCCGTAGTTCGTCAAGACGTACCAGGCAAGATAAAGGGCCGATTCCGCCGCGGTGACTTCGCCGGAATGCCGGTTCCCTTCGATGTACATGGCGGGTTTCTCGGTGTCCGGCCCCGTGGACTTATTGGTGATCGTGATCTGCCAGATATCCCGGCCTTCGAAACTTTTCCCCGCCGAATAAAGCGCGACGAGGTTCGGATAATCTTTCTCCCACTTTTGCAGGAACTGGGCCACCTCCCCGTAAGTGTGATAGTGAGCGAAATCCATCTCGCCTTTGACCTTGGGACGGGTGGCTTCATAATCGACGCGCGGGAAAAAACTCACGCCGTGCCTCTGGCCGCCCACTGTGTAGATCTTGGGAGACTTGGCGTCTTGCCCATGCGCAACAATCCAGCACGCCGCAAGACACCCCGCCACGATCGTCCGCTTCAGACGGTTGTTCATCCGACCTCCTCGTAACACAGTCAGGGCGTGAGCATAATCACATTAGCCGCATCAAGTCAAACAGCGGCGGCAGGGGGCGTGGACATCCAAGGAGAAGCGCGGCGCGGGGTTTCCGCCCGGAGGCTCGGCGGAGCGGCCGGCCAGGGCCATCCCCCCGAGAGATCAGCCCAAAAACAGGAGCGGAGCGGCCGGCTTAAAAAAGGGTTCGGATGCCGGAAAGGGAACCTTTTGGGACGATGGTACGTCTAATAAGACGTGAGAACGAATTCAATACGGAGGCTAACGATGAATACAAAAGCTAAGATCGCCATCTTCCTGGCGGCTGTCCTCATAGCGTTTGTCGGCTTCAACATGATGGTGTCGCCGGCCGCGCTGGAGTTGATCAAGCCGGCGGGAGCGCCAGTCTATCACTACAATGTGACGGTCACGGCGAGCCTGAGCCCCGGCGCAGAGCCGGTCGTGCATTCCGCCAGCTAACCCTGACAGAAGCCATCAGCGGGGATGGCCGTCCTAAGAAATGAATCGATGAGGATGGCCGCCCTGCTCGATGCAGAGACCGCGCCACAATCTCTTCCCCATCAAACCCACGAAACACCCCGAGCCTGAGGTAAACACGGCCGAGGCTAATCTCGAGGGGCTTTCTGGATCAGGGCGACGGCCCAGCAGGCAAGGGCCCGGCCTTCTCCGATGGGCCCGAACCCTTCGTTGGTCTTGGCCTTGATGCCCAGGCCCGCTTCCTCTACCGCCAGCACGGGGCAAAGCACGGCCTTTATCCGATCGACGTAAGGCGCGATCTTCGGGGCTTCCGTCACGACGACGGTATCCACGTTGACGATGGCCCAGCCCTTGTCCCTGAGGCGCCCAACGACTTCTTTGAGCATGCCCAGGCTGTCGGCGCCTTCCGTTTTCGGGTCCATGGGAAAGAGCTGCCCGATATCGCCCTCGCCCGCGGCCCCGAGCAGGGCGTCGACGATGGCATGGATGAGAGCATCGCCGTCCGAATGTCCGGCCAGGCCCGTGGGATGAGGGATATCGAGGCCGCCGAGGACGAGCTTCCGTCCGGGGACAAGCGGATGGATATCGTAGCCGAAGCCGACTCTATTCATCGAGCAGCGCCTCCGCGACTCTGAGGTCGAGCGGCGTCGTGATCTTGATGTTCCGGGGGTCGCCCTCGACGGCGCGGACCGCCATCCCCGCCCGTTCCACGAGCATGGCTTCGTCGGTTCCGTAAAACCGGTCGCGCCGCGCGGCGTCCATGGCCGTCTTCAGCGTGGAATACAGAAACCCCTGCGGCGTCTGGACACGGAAGATCCGCGAGCGGTCCACGGTCCGGATGACCTGCCCGTCCTGCACTTCCTTCATCGTGTCCATCAGAGGAATGATGGGAATGGCGGCTCCGCTTGAACGGGCTTCGGCGATAACGCGGCTGATCAGGTCCGCGCCTACCAGGGGCCGGGCGCCGTCATGGACCAGGACGAGGTCGGCCTGGTCCTTCTCGATAAGCCTGAAGCCTTGCCAGACCGAATCCTGCCTTTGCTCGCCGCCCCGCACGACGTCGAGAATCTTGGGGTACCGCATCTGATAGTGCTTCCGGTCTTGTTCGTCCGGCAGCACGAGGACGATCGGGCCGACCTCCGGGTGCGACTGAAATCGTTCGAGCGTCCATTCGAGGACGGGCTTGCCCCGGAGATAGACGAACTGCTTCTTCTGTCCGAAGCGTTTTCCAGAACCGGCGGCGCAGATAATAGCCGAGACCCGGCTCACCGTGACTCTCCGTTGTAGCGGCCGAAGATCATCTTCCCGACCGTCGTCTGGAGCACGGAGGTGACCGTAACGGAAATGGTCTGGCCGATCATCCGCCGGGCGTTGTCCGCGACCACCATCGTCCCGTCGTCCAGGTAGGCGACACCCTGGTCCTTCTCCTTGCCCTCTTTCAGGATGAACACCTTCATCGATTCTCCGGGCAGAACGACGGGCCGCAGCGCGTTGGCCAGCTCATTGATGTTGAGGACCTGGATGCCGTGGATGCGGGCCACTTTGTTCAGGTTGAAATCATTGGTGACGATTTTCGCGTTCAGACTCTTGGCGCATTCGATCAGTTTGGAGTCCACGTCGTGGATGTCGGGAAAATCCAGGTCGGAGATGGAGACCGAAACTTGGGAGGATTTCTGGAGGTGGTTGAGGACGTCGAGGCCCCGGCGGCCGCGCTGGCGTTTGAGCGCGTCCGGAGAATCGGCGACGAGTTGCAGCTCTTTGAGCACGAACTGGGGAATGATGAGTTCGCCGTCGATAAAGGCCGTGTCACCGACGTCGGCGATGCGGCCGTCGATGATGACGCTCGTGTCCAGGAGTTTGTAACTGCGGCCGGTGTCTTTCTCTCTGAAGGTGCGGGCCAAATTCGCCGGGTCGAACCATTCGGGCTTGCGCGTGCCGATGAGGACGCCGATGTAGGGCAGGATGATCAAAAAGAAAATGCGGATGAACGCGGCCATGTCCGGAGTGTGGACGACAGACTGGTAGATCGAGCCGACCATCCAGCCGAGAAAGATGCCGGCGATGAGCCCGATCCCGGCGCTCCAGATGACCTTGAACGGAGTCTTTCGAATCCGTGTCTCGAGGGCCATGATGAGGGCGCCCAGGGCGAAGGCCGTCGCCGCTCCGAGTCCCCGCGCCAGCCTGAAGGGCGGATAAAAGTAGCCCGCGATCGTTATGAACCCGATGATGAAAAGCCGGAAAACCAGAATTCCCATCTGCGTTTCCTTTATAATAAGCCTCGATGAATCCACGCCTATTATATTAAAAAACGTAATCAAGCGCTTGCTTGACATTCTTCGCGCCGAGGCACTGAATGGCCGGAAGTTCCGCCTTGTCCAGCGCGTCGAGGCTGCCGGCGGGCAGGATGATCGTCCCGAACCCCAGCGACTGGGCCTCCTTGATTCTCGACAGGGGCTGGCTGACGGAACGGATTTCGCCGCTCAGGCCGACTTCGCCGAAAAAGGCCATCTCCTTGGGGAGGGCCACGTTCTTCAGGGACGAAACGACGGCCATGATCACTCCCAGATCCGCCGCCGGCTCGTCGATGGACATGCCGCCCGCGACGTTGAGGTAGATATCCTCGCCCGCGAATCCATAGCCGAGTTTTTTCTCGACCAGGGCCAGAAGCATGGCCGTCCGGAAATGGTCGAGGCCGACCGTCATCCGCCGGGGATTGCCGGTGAATAGAGTGGATGACACGAGCGCCTGGATCTCGGCCAGCAGCGGCCGTGAGCCTTTGATCGTGCACACCACGGCGCTCCCCGCTTCGCCTTTGGGTCTTTCGCGGAGAAAGAAGGCCGAGGGATTGAGAATGGGCTGAAGACCGGCCGCCGTCATCTCGAAAACCGCCAGCTCCGAGACGGGCCCGAACCTGTTCTTCAGGGCTCGAAGGACGCGGTGGCTGTGTTCCTTCTCCCCTTCGAAGAGCAGGACGACATCGACCATGTGTTCGAGCGATTTCGGCCCGGCCAGCGAACCGTCCTTGGTGATGTGCCCGATAAGGAACGCGGGGATCTGGTTTTTTTTGGCGAACCGGAAGATCTGGTTGGCGACTTCGCGCACCTGGCTGATGGTGCCGGGACTCGACGTGATCTTGGATGAGAAAATGGTCTGGATCGAATCGATGACCAGGGCCTTGGGCCGCAGGCGGTCGGCCTGGGCGATGATCCGCTCCAAGTTGATTTCCGAGAGAAGGTAGAGATCGCCGCTGCGGACGCCGAGACGGTCGCCGCGGAGCTTGATCTGCTCCAAGGATTCCTCTCCGGAGACGTAGAGGACCGAATCTCCCAAGCTGGCCATGTCCCGCGAAACTTGGAGGAGCAGCGTGGACTTGCCGATGCCGGGCTCGCCGCCGATCAGGACGAGCGAGCCGAGGACGAGCCCTCCGCCGAGAACCTTGTTGAAATCGTCGATCTCGATCTGAATCCTGGGCCGGGCGAACTCGACGATGTCTTTATAGAGGATGGGTTCGGAGGGGGGATAGGAGATGTCGACGGGCGAGTCGTCTTCGACTTCCTCGACCATGGTGTTCCACTCCCCGCAACTTTGGCAGCGGCCCATCCATTTCGGCGCGTGAAAGCCGCAGCTCTGGCAGACGAAAACGGTTTTGTCTTTCATTAAAAACCGAGCCCGAGGCCGAAAAAGACCTGCCGGTTGACCGCCAGGGTGAAATCCTCGAGGCCGAGAATAAGATAGACGTTGCGCTGGGGATAAAGTCTCGCAAACGTCCGGAAAAGCGGGCTCACCGCCCGGTTGAAGTTCAGTCCTTCGACGCTCAGGACGAGCTTGTCGCTGAGAGCGTAGTAATCGAGCCCGGCCCCGAACTCCGATTCGATGATACCGGCACGGGGCGCGAGGTTCGCCCAGCGGATGCCTCCCTGCGCCGAGACGGTGAAGCGGCTTCCGTCGGGCCGGCTGGGGTCGGGCTGATGGACGACCTGGGCCAAGACAAAGGTCTTCTGCTTGTTCCAGAGCGACAGGGTCAGGGCCATCTTGAGAAACTCGCTCTCCGAAAGATACTCGCCGCGCACGTCCCCGTGCAGCGTCAGGCCGGCCACCGTATCGGAAATGCGCCGGACGTCGCGGACGGCATTCTGGGCCTGGTTGTAAAGGCCCTCGTCGTTGACGAGCTTGCCGACCGTTCCTTCGCCCTTGTCGATTTTTTCCAGCGTCTTATTGAGGAGCCCGACCGACTCCTCAATCTTGCCGAGCACCTCTTTGAGCCGGGAAACATCATCCCGGAAATCGGGCCTGTTCTCCTCGACCGCCCGCCGGAGCTCCGCGAGCGTTTCGTCGAGACTCTTGGCGAGCGTGCGGAACTGCGTATCGATGTCCTGGGCCGTGTTGGAAGCGGCGTCCACCGTCCGGCTGATTTTGCCCCGGTTCTCGGCGATGACGTTGCGGAGCTCGCTGCTCAACGAGGCGATATTCTTCATCGCTTCGGAGAAGTTTTCGCGGTTCTGTTCGTTCATCATGCTCTGGAGAGACTTGGCCACCTGCTGAAAATCGCTGCCGAGAGACGTCAGCATGGGCGTCAGCTGATCCAGCCCCGATGAGGGACCCGGCTCGAGCTCGCCGCCGGGCTTGATAAACTCCGCCGAAGGCGTGGGCTGGACTTCCACATACTTTTCCCCGAGCAGTCCCTGTACGGCCTGGGCCGCCTTGGAGCCGACGGGGATCTTGTATTTGTGGTTGATGCTCAGCGTAACCCGGGACCGCGTATTCTCGAGTTCGATGTCCTTCACGTAGCCGATCTTGATGCCGGCCATTTTCACCGCGGCCGTCTTATCCAGGCCGAGAGACGTATCAAAGCGGACGATGATCGGATAGCCGGGACGGCGGAAAAGGTTCGACAGGTTGCCGACGACAAAGATGAAGATGGCCAGGATGACCAACGCCCCGGTCAGGAAAATGCCGACTCTCATCTCTCTTTTCATTGTGAACCTCGTTTCTACCAGTCGGTGATCGGCCCCCTGGCATCGCCGTGGATGAACTGTTGGACGACCGGGTTGGCGGACGCCTGGATCTCCGCCGGCGTCCCGACGGCGATGATCACGCCATCGTACAGCATGGCAATCCGGTCGGCCACCTTGTAGCTGCTGACCATATCGTGTGTGATGACGACGGAGGTGACGTGCATCTCTTCCCGCATCCGGATGATTAGGTCGTTGATCGAATCCGCCCGGATGGGGTCGATCCCCGTGGACGGTTCGTCGTAAAGGATAATCTCCGGCTTGTAGGCAATGGCCCTGGCCAGGCCGACGCGCTTCTTCATCCCGCCCGAAAGCTCGTGCGGCATGAGGTTTTCGATGCCGGTGAGCCCGACTTTTTGCAGGCTCTCGGCGACGATTTGCCTGACCTCTTTTCGGGGAAGCCGCGTGTATCGGCGCACACCGAAGGCGACGTTCTCCGCGACCGTCAGCGAATCGAAGAGGGCCGCGCCTTGAAAAAGCATCCCGAACTTCCTGAGGACTTTCTGGAGAGCGTCCTCCTTGAGCGCGGTGATATCCAC
Organism: Candidatus Aminicenantota bacterium; assembly: GCA_963727095.1. Classification (GTDB taxonomy): domain Bacteria; phylum Acidobacteriota; class Aminicenantia; order Aminicenantales; family Saccharicenantaceae; genus CAVSEQ01. Next base: position 613,908 of record CAVSEQ010000005.1, read on the forward strand.
ATCCTCGAGGTAGATATGGCCTTTGTCCGGCTTCATCATGCCGATCATGTGCTTGAGAAGGACGCTCTTGCCGGAGCCGCTCTGGCCGATGACGACCATGGTCTCGCCCCGCTCGATCTCGAGGTTGACACCGCGCAGGACGTGCGTCGTCCCGAATGATTTGTGAAGGTCGACGACCCTGATCATGATCCCGTCACTTCGGCAGCGCCTTGCTGAGAAAAAAGTTGAGCATCAGGACGCAGATGCTGGCGATGACGACGCTGCGCGTCGTGGCCCGGCCGACGCCTTCGGCGCCGCCCTCGGTCCGCAGGCCCTGCCAGCAGCCGACGGTGGAGATGACGAAACCGAACGCAAGGGCCTTGATGAGCCCGACGGAGACGTCCCAGAAATTGAAATAGAGCAGGGCGTTGCGAATGTAGACAATCCGGTTGACGCCCATGCCGACAATATTGTAGAAAAAGCCGCAGAAGATGCCGATCATATCTCCGTAAAGGGTCAGCACCGGGACCATGATCAGGGCCGCCAGCGTCCGCGGCACGACGAGGTAGCGGTTCGGGTTTGCCCCCAGGCTGTAGAGCGCGTCGATTTGTTCGGTGATCTTCATCGTCCCGATTTCCGCCGCCATGGACGAGCCCACGCGGCCGGCGACCATCAGAGCGACCAGGAGCGGGATGAGCTCCTTGCACAAGCCCACCGAGATGATGGGGCCGCTGTAGACCTCCGTCCCCGGGCCGACATACTTGTGGAAGCCGGTGTAGGTCTGCAGCCCGAAGACCAGGCCCCCGAACGCCGCCGTCAGGGACACGACGGAGAGCGAATTCACGCCGACGCTCTCGAGCTGCTGGAGAAAGATCCGCATTTCGAACGGCCGCCGGAAGATGTTGCGGAACGTCCGGGCGATCTGGATGCCGACCTCGCCCATCTGCTGCAGGAACGGGAAGAGGATCGGAACGCGGGACTTTTTTCTCAAGGACTAGTACTCCGGCGCGTACATCTCCATGTCCGCGAACCGCGCATATTCCCGGATGAAGGCCAATTGCAGGCTGCCGATCGGGCCGTTCCTCTGCTTGGCGATGCTGACGTCGGCGACACCTTTCAGGCTGTCGTCATCGGGGTGATAGAACTCCGGCCGGTAGATGAAAATCACGACGTCCGCGTCCTGTTCGATGGCGCCCGATTCACGGAGGTCGGAGAGCTGCGGCTTGGGCTCGCGCCGGCCCTTCTCGGGCGCGCGGCTGAGCTGCGAGATGCCGACGACCGGAATCTGAATCTCCTTGGCCAGCTCCTTCAGGGACCGCGTGATGAAGGACATCTCCTGGTTGCGGTTTTCAAACCGGCCGCCGGTCCGCATGAGCTGGATATAGTCGATGAAAACGATGTCGAGGCGCTGTTCCATCCGGAGGCGGCGGCACTTCGCCTTCATCTCCATGACCGTCAGGGCCGGGGATTCGTCGATAAAAATCCGGGCCCGGGACAAGGCTTCGCCGGCAAGCTTCAGCTTCTCGAATTCCCTGTCACTGATGAACCCCGTGCGGACCCTCTTGATATCGAGTTGTGCCTCGGCGCAGAGGAGCCGGACGACGATCTGTTCTTTGGCCATCTCCATCGAAAAGAACCCGACCGCGTAATTCGTCTTGAGGCCGACGTGGTGGCTGATGTTCAGGGCCATGGCCGTCTTGCCCATCGAGGGGCGGGCGGCCAGGATGACGAGCTCGGCCGGGTGAAAGCCGGAGGTCAGGCCGTCGAGATACTTGAACCCCGTCGGGACGCCTGTGACCGCCTCCTTGCGATCCTGGAGCTTCTTGATCATGCTCAGGGTCGGCGGCATCAAGGCGCCCATCGACTGGAAGCCGGGCTTGATGCGTTGTTCGGCGACCTCGATGATGGCGGCCTGGGCGGCATTGAGCAGCTCGTCGGCGTCTTCCTTCTGGTCATAACTGTCGGAGATGATCTTGGCCGACGAGAGGATCAGGCGCCTGAGCAGGGCCTTCTCTTTGATGATCTGAGCGTAGTATTCGATGTTCACGCTCCTGGGGACGCCGTCGAGAAGCGCGGCGAGATACGTGACGCCTCCGACGTCTTCGAGGATGCCGGCCTTCTGCACCTCTTCCGTCAAGGACAGCAGGTCCACGGGGAGCCCCTTGTCCACCATGGCGATGATGAGACTCAGGATGTTCCGGTGCGAATCCTTATAAAAATCGTCGGGCGAGATGATGGAAAGGACAACGTTGAGGTGCTCGTTGTGGACGAGAATGCCGCCCAGAACGGTCCGCTCGGCCTCCAGGCTGTGCGGCGGCGTCTTCTTCAGGAACATCAAATCGAGTTCCACTGCCACCTCGATCAGGCCGGGCGCAATCGCCGCAGCCTCAGTCCTCGCCGGCCGGCTCTTTTTCGGCCTTTTGGCCGGCTGCCTCCGCCTCTCCGCCTTCCACCGCCTCCTTGACCACGACGATCTTCACCTCGGCCTTGTCTTCGTGATAGACCTTGACGGGAATCGTGAAGTTGCCGAGCCTCTTGATCGGCTCGTCCAAGAGGATCCGTTTTTTGTCGACCTCGAAGCCCAGCTTGTCCAGGGCTTCCTTGATGTCTCCGGCGGAAACCGATCCGAAAATGACGTCCTTGTCCCCGGCGCGCCGGGCAAAAGAGAGCGTCACCTGGTTCAGCTTCTGAATGGTCCCTTGGAAGGTCTGCCGCTCCTGCTCCAGTTTCTTCTTCAGGGCCTGCCGCTCGATTTCGATCATCTTGACATTCGTCGGCGTCACTTCGAGGGCCAGTTTCCTCGGGATGAGGAAGTTCCTGCCGAAGCCGGCGGCAACGGTGACGATGTCGCCTTTGCGTCCCAGCTTTTCCACGTTATCTTTCAGAATCACCTTCATGTTGCCTCCCTCTCCGTCGCCCGTCAATCCTCGACGTAGGGCAGGAGCGACATGAGCCGCGCCCTCTTGACGGCCAGGGACAACTTCCGCTGGTGGAACGCGCACGTGCCGGTGATGCGGCGGGGCGAAATCTTCCCGCGATCGGGAATGTACTTCTTCAGGATTTCCACAGATTTGTAATCGATGCCCCGGACATTCCTCTGGCAGAAACGGCAGAATTTCTTCTTGGGTGCAAAATATTTCCGGTAGCCGCCTCGTTCGCTTCTTTCGGGCCTGTCTTCTCTCGACATGTTACTTCTCCTCGGTCACGCCGGGGGGAGCCGATTCGGCGGGCGCAGCGGCGCGCTCTTCGGCGGCGGGCTCGGCGGGCCTGGCGGCTTCTTCGGCGGTTTTCTTCTTCCTCCGGCCGAACTGATCGCGCTGATCCTTCTTGACGGTCAGAAACCGGATCACGGTGTCGGTCTGCTTAAACCGGCGTTCGAGCTCGGTGGAGATGTCGCCCGGGCCTTCATACACGAAAAAGATGTAGACCCCTTCGTTGAATTTTTTGATGGTGTAGGCCAGTCTCCGCTTCCCCCAGACGTCCTGCTTGATCATGCGGCCCTTTTTCTGGGCCACGACGTCCGCCATCTTCCGGATGAACTCGGTTGTCTCTTCTTCGCTCAGCACGGGGGAGAGAACGAACCCCGTTTCATACTGTCTCATCGAGACCTCCTTTTGGATTCAGAGCTCCTTCTCTTTGAGGAAGGAACAAGGAGTCAGCGTCTATTCTATTCAATTCCGTCGAAATGTCAAAGCTGGCTCGGAGAACGGCCTCACCGACAGCCGCGAGGCGGCTCTTAGGGCCGTCCGTTGACCCCCGTGCCCGTACTCAAGGGTCTCCCTAAGCGAGCGATGGCGCGATCGAAGTCCTATTGCATTTTTCCGGGGGTTGTACAATCATCGTCAATAATAACAGTAAAGGTGGTCGCCATGGGTCGTCAAATTGGATTTTACCTGGCCTTGGAGGACATCGAAGGTCTCCTCTCTTTCATTCGGAAACACGGCGACCATCTCATTTCGAAAACCGCTCGGCCGATCACGGCTTTGGACGCGAATCTGAAGGCCGCTTTCCGAAGTCGTCATTTCGGGTTCCAAGCCTACATATGGAGCAATGGCCTCAAACGGCCCAACATCAACAAGCGAACCGGGCATATCGACGGCCATGAGGAGGTCATCGAATTCGATTCAGGAGGAGTGGATGTCAAGACCAAACAGCTCTTCCCAGGACGATTCTTTATCGATATGATCTACCTAAAGAACCACGAGTTCGCTCGGAAAAGCGACAGGCTCGGCGAACTTTACTCCGTCTATCGCCGCCATATCCAGAAGACCTTCCGGAAGAGCACAAACGAAAAGCCTGGCTATTTCATCGGACCCAAAGCCTACGAACTTTACAAAAGCGGGTGGCGGATGGGGGGACAGTACTGCAAAATTCTTTTCGGAGACCGGGATAAAGTTCCGAAGGAACGGAAGCCCGAGAGGCGGCGAGGCGAGGCCGTGATCATGATATCCGAAGCCCAGGCGAATCGCCTGCTCAAGGCGGAGCCTATGCGCCGCGTCCCGCACAACGCGATCCCCATCCTCACCGGGCTCGAGGGCGCGTTTAAGGGAATGGTCGGCGTTCGGATGATGTTCGAGAACATGGATAAGCTCCCCTCCAAAGCCGCCCGTGGCCGGAAAAAGCCCCGGCATTCCTCTTGCGGGGGCAATTCGTCGAAGACCTGAGACAAGCCGCTCTCGAAAACGGGCCGCTCCACAAGCTGCCGATGGAGGCAAGGGCGGGGCCGCGAGGCTTTCTCTGTCTGGGCAAAGCCTAAGAGGTCCGACGTTCTCCGGGACACTCGCCAAACTGAGACTCGTTTCCGTTTTTGCCGTCTCCTAGATTGTCGGGCGTCTTAAAGCGATGAAGATCAAAGAGGCCATAAAGATGATTGTGGCAGAGGGCTGGTTCATGGTAAGAAAAAAGGGAAGCCACAGGCAATATAAGCACACCGATAGAAGGGGTCTTGTTACGATTGCCGGCAACCTGAACGATGAGATTGACAAGGGAACGCTCAATAGCATCCTAAACAATCTGGATTAAAATATGGGAGTGAAAAAAGTGCTCAGGTATCCGATCGTTATCGAAAAGGCCAGAAAAAACTATAGCGCCTACAGCCCGGACCTCCCCGGCTGCATCGCCACGGGAGCGAGCGCTAGGCAAGCTCTCTCCCGGATGAAAAGCGCGATTAAAATTCACCTCGAGGGTTTAAAAAAGGAGGGCGCCGACATCGCCGAGCCTTCCACGATGGTGGAGTATATCAAAATAGCGATCTAAAGCTCGACGGCCTCCCGCCTGGCGGGGGTGTTCGCCCTGCGGTTGAAGCGGGTCATGGCCTCATCGATGTGACCGGCCAGCACGAGCTCCACGGCCTCCTCCGCTTCGGCGAGGCTCTTTTCGACGAGAGGCCGTTCATCGCGGCCGAAAGGAGCGAGGACATATTCCGCGGCATCGCAACCCGCGGGAAGCGGCCCGATGCCGATCCGGATGCGGACAAACTCGCGCGTCCGGATCTCGGCCGCGATGGAGCACATTCCTTTGTGCGTTCCGGGGCTCCCTTTGGCCCGGATTCTGATTTCGCCCAAGGGGATGTCGAGGTCGTCGTAGATGACGATGAGCTTGTCGCGAAGGATGTCACGCCCGGCCATGATCTCCCGGACCGCAACTCCGCTCCTGTTCATGAACGTCTGCGGAAGGGCCAGGAGCACCATGTCCCCCCCGTGCGAAACGGAAGCGGACTTGGACTTGAACGCCCGGCCTCTGAGCGTCACGCCCCAGGCCCGGCTCAGCCGCCGGACAAGCATGAAGCCGCAATTGTGGCGCGTGGCCGCGTAGTCGTCACCGGGATTCCCGAGCCCCACCACGAGCCACAAACGCTATTTCTCCTTCTTCTTCTCTCCGCCTTCCGGCTCTTCTTCCTTCTCCGCCCGTTCCTTCTTGATAACCTCGGGCTCCTTGCCTTCTTCGGCCACGGCCTCCTCGGGCTTTTCGCCCGGGAACTCCTCTTCCTTGTGGGGCAGTGAAATCATGAGCAACACGGTGCCCGGATCGGTGATGATCTTGACGCCGGCCGGAGGCGCGATGTTTTCCACCTTGAGGGACTGATGGATATGGAGGTCCGAAATATCGACGGTGATGTTGTCGGGGATGGCTTTCGGGAGGCACTCGACGTCGACCTCGCGCGTGATGAAATCGATAAACCCGCCCTCGGTTTTGACACCCGCCGGCTCGCCGTAGTGGATGATCGGGACGGTGACCCGGACCGGCTTGTCCATGGAGATCCGGATGAGGTCGGCGTGGAGCAGTTCGTCGGTGGTCGGGTCGACCTGGAGCTCCTTGATCATCGCGTCGAACTCCTCCGTATCGTAGGCCACTTTGAAGATCGTGTTCTCGCCCGTCTCCTGCTTCAGGATCTGGACGACGTCCTTTTTGTTCAAAACGAGGGGAATGCTCTCCGAACCTTCGCCGTAGAGGATGGCCGGAACAAAGCCCTGTTTCCTCAGCCGGCGCGAGGCGTTCTTGCCGAGACCCTCGCGTTTTTCGCTTTTAACAACAATGCTCATAACGCCCTCCTCAGGCAAACAGGGAGCTCACCGAACTCCCCTCATTGATGCGTCGAATCGCTTCTCCAAACAGCTCGGCGACGGATAGGACGGAGAACCGGCCGGAAGTCTTGGCCCGCCCCTGAAGCGGAATCGTATTGGTCACGAAGATGCCTTCGAGACTCGATTGTTCGATCTTTTCCACGGCGGGCCCGGAGAGCACGGGATGCGTGCAGGCGGCGAAAATCCTCTTCGCTCCGGACTTGATCAACGCCTCCACGCTGAGCGTGATCGTGCCGGCTGTGTCGATCATGTCGTCATAGATCACGACGTTCTGGTCCTCGACATCGCCGATGACATGCAGGACCTGAGCCACGTTCGGAGCGGGCCGCCGCTTATCGATGATGGCCAGTTTGGCGGCCAGCCTCTTGGCAAAATACCGGGCCCGGCCCACGCCGCCGGCATCGGGGGAGACGATGGTCAGGTTCTCGAGCTGCATCAAACGGATGTGATTCACCAGCACGGGGGCCGCCATCAGGTTATCCACAGGAACGGAGAAAAAGCCCTGGATCTGGGGCGAATGGAGGTCCATCGTCAGAACGCGGTTGGCGCCGGCCTTCTCGATCAGGTCCGACACGAGGCGGGCCGAGATCGGCACCCGGGGCCTGTCCTTCCAGTCCTGGCGGGCGTAGGCGAAGTACGGGATGACGGCGGTGATCCGGCCGGCCGAGGCCCGCTTGAACGCATCGATCATCAGGAAGAGTTCCATGAGATGGAAATTGGCGTTGGGGCAGCCGGACTGGACGACAAAGATGTCTTCCCCGCGGACGTTTTCGTCGATGTAGAAGTGGATCTCCCCGTCGCTGAAACGCTCGAGGACCGAACGGCCGAGGTCGATCTGCAGGAATTTGGCAATCTCCCCGGCCAAGACCTGGTTCGAGGATCCGGCAAATACTTTCATCTTATTGTCCTTGTCCTATATCACGAAAACTGGGGCGGGAGGATTCGAACCTCCGGATGACGGAGCCAAAGTCCGTTGCCTTACCGCTTGGCTACGCCCCAGCACCGACGTGCGCCCAATAGCCATCCCTCGGCAGGGTCTCCGTCATGACGGCCGCCGCCGTGGCACGTAGCCGCTCGTGCGCCGCGCGGGCCGAATCCCCGTCCGGGAAAAGCCCGTAAACGGCCGAGCCCGAGCCGCTCACCTGCGTGAGCACCGCACCGTGATCCCGGAAAAACCGTTTGAATCCATCAAGCTCGGGATGCGTCCGAAAAATGACCTGCTCCAGGTCGTTCTCCAGAAGACCGAATTCCCCGGTCTTCAGAAAGTGCATAATTTTACTGGCTTTAGCCTCTGAAGTCAAGAACGGTCCGAACCCGGCGTAAATCTCGGCCGTGGAAATGGGGTACGGCGGGAGAACCACCAGGCAGGGGAGCGGGGCAATATCGGGCAGCCTGGTCAGGGCTTCGCCCCGGCCCTCGCCGAGGCACAGGCCGCCATGCAAAAAGTACGGGACATCGGACCCGGCTTGAAGCGCCATCTCGGCCAAATCGTCCGGGCCGAGCCGGAGGTCCCAGAGCGTGTTCAAGGCACAGAGGGCGACGGCGGCATTGGAGCTCCCCCCGCCGAGGCCCTTGCCCGGCGGAATATTCTTGATCACGCGGATGGCGGCGCCGCGCGCGGTTCCCGTCCGGGCCTGGAGCAGCCGGGCCGCCTTGGCGACCAGGTTCGTCGCGTCCCAGGGCACGGCGGGATCGTTGCCTTCCAGGCTGAGCACGCCATCCGGCGCAGGCTCGAATATGATTTCGTCCGCCAGGTCGATCGACTGGAAGAGGGTCCTGATGTCGTGGTAACCGTCCGGCCGCCGCCGCACGACCTCGAGGCCGAGGTTGATCTTGGCGAAGGATTTAATCCTCATGGCGCATGATCTCCTCGATCTCTTCCCAGGATTTTCGCGCGAAACCGCGGAGAAAGGACGCGTCAAACGTATCCGGCCGCGCGGCCGGGTTGAACCGGAGAGAGAGAATCTTCATGCGTCCCGTGGTATCATCCCGCGCAAAAAGGACTGTCCGCGGCACGCCGGCCGGGCGGAAAAACTCTGTCACCGTGAAGGACAAGCGGTTCCGTTCGCCTCGAACAACACGGCCGCCGGAGTCCCTTTCGAGGATCCAGCCATTCCCGGGCTCCGCCGGCTCCGAAGCCGCCGGCGGCCACTGCCCGCAGAGAAGACGGACGATGTCGTCCGGCGTCAGGGAAAACCCGAGAAAGCGGTCCATCACGGCCTCCGGCCGGTCCTCGGCGTAGGCTTTTTTTGAGGCGAGAACAAGATAGGCCTTGTCGCCGAGGAACAGCATTGTGTAGAGAGAACGGCCGAAGGGGTCAAGCGCCTCGACCCGGCCGAGACCGGGCTGACGGAAAAGAAAGGAGAACTTGCCTTTGACCGCCGCTCCGCCGCTGACGGCCGCCGTGCCGTAGCCTTCCACGGCGTCGACACCGGCCGGGGGAGGCGAAAGGACGGGGGAAGGCTGGACGCAGGATGCCGCCATGGCGACAAGCAAGAACGCCGCCCCGGCGCGACAGGCGAAGACGGGGGCTTTTTTTTCGGCCGTCCTCAACGGCTGAGCCTCGCGGGGATTCTGGGTGAGCGGGTTCAATTCAAATGGAATCCGTAGTCGTCCGTCTTCTTGTCCTTATCCTTGTCCTTTGCGGTTCCCTTTCTACGTTCGCTCCCGTCCGGATGCGCCGACTTTTTGCCGCCTGGTTCGGTAATATCGAAATGATAGTCCGTCATCTTCTTGTGGATTCGGCGCTTTCGCGTCAACGGATAGAACGGCGATTTGACCCGTTTTCCGAAACACGACATGTTCGGGTTGATGATGAGCAGGACGATGAAAATCCCGAAAATGACGAGGATCGCATAGGCTCCCCAACTCATGTTTGATGTCCTCTCATGGCCGCTGGATGCGGCAAAAAAGCTTGCCTCGTCATTATAGCCCGTGCGCCTCGGGTGCGTCAACGCGAGCCCGGAGCCTTTGGACGGCCGGGTTCCCTAAAATCACGGGAAGACGTTGATTACTCGATAGTTATGAGATTGGGCGGGCGGAGATTTGCCCAGGGAAGAGTCCGCGGGTCCGTCCCTGACGGGTCACGGTTTATACAGGCGCCGTCGCCGAAGACTCAAGGGGTGCTTTCAGGCTCGTCCTGGAACTTCGGGATTTTGGCTTGTTCCTTTTCCCTTCCGAGATGGAACCCCAAGAAGAAGACCGAACCAAGCGTCAGGAGTGTAAGCAAAAATTTGAAAAAGCCTTTCATCTCAACCTTCCGCACTCATTTTATCCAAAATGATGCAAATGTCAATTTGCTTTTTCGCAATCCCGCCGATATAGTGAACTTGAGCCTGCGAGATGAGTGAGGGTGCCATGAAAAGAGTGTTGGGTCCGGCGCTCGTCGCCGCCTTGGCCGCGTTTCTTCTGGCCCAGGCAAACGAGATCAAGCCCGCCGCTTTTGCCGGGCAATTCTATGAAAAGGATCCCTCCCTGCTTGGCTCGGAGCTCGACCATTGGCTGGCCGGGGTCAAGCCGGAGGCTCCGACGTCTGGAAAGATATTGGCCTTGATCGCGCCGCACGCGGGCTACGAATTTTCGGCGCAAACCGCCGCCTACGCCTATGCCGCCGTGCGGGGCAAGGCCTACGAAACGGTTGTCATCATAGGCCCTTCCCACCGCATCGGTTTCGACGGCTGTTCGATCTGGCCGCGAGGCGGCTTCGAGACGCCTCTGGGCGTCGTCAAAGTCGACGAAGCCATGGCCCGGGCGATCGGCCGCGCCTCGGGCTTCGGGTTTTTTCCCGGTGCGTTCGCCGAAGAACACTCGGTCGAAGTCGAAATTCCCTTTGTCCAGAAGGTCCTGCCTGAAGCGCGCATCGTCCCTATTGTCATGGGGCTGCAGACAAAGCCAACGATCCAAGCTTTGGCCAACGGCTTGATCAAGGCCTGCGCGGGCAAGAGCGTCCTCGTCGTCGCATCGACCGACATGTCCCACTATCTTTCCGAGGCCAAGGCCGATAAGGTCGATGCGGAGACCGTGGCGCTGCTCGAGTCATTCAAGCCGGAGACACTGATCCGCAAGGTCGAAGCCGGCGAGAACATCCTGTGCGGAGGCGGACCCGTCGCCGCGGCCATGCTTTATGCCCAAAGATGCGGTCCGGTCCGGCTCCAGCTCCTGAAACACTCGAATTCCGCCGAATCCGGCACGCCTCCGGACAGGACCGTCGGCTACATGGCTGCGGCCGTCGTGCTGAACGAAGAGAAGGTCGGCGAAACATTTGCGCTGACATTCGAGGAGAAGGCCGTTCTTCTCCGGCTGGCCCGCTCGGCCGTCGTCGAATTCGTCAGCCGCGGCGCCGTTGTCGCGGCAGACGCCGGGAATCCCAAGTTCCTTCTGCCAAGGGGCGTTTTTGTGACGATCAAGAAAAAGGGCGAACTGCGGGGCTGCATCGGGTACATCCAGGCCGTCGCTCCTCTTGCGCAGGCCGTCGTCGAGACGGCCATTTACGCCGCGACGCAGGACCCGCGGTTCCCGCGCGTGGGACAAGACGAACTCAAGGACCTCGCGTACGAGGTCTCGGTGCTGACCCCTCTTAAGGAAATCACCGCCGTGCGCACGATCGACGTCGGCCGGCACGGGCTGTACATCGAACGCGGGGGACGCACGGGGTTGCTCCTGCCTCAGGTCGCCGTGGAGAACGGCTGGGACAGGGAAACGTTTCTCGCCGAGGTCTGCGTCAAAGCCGGCCTGCCTCCCGACGCCTGGAAGGCCGGCGCCCGCATCTCTGTTTTCGAGGCCATCGTCTTCCACGAATAATCCCGCCCCTCGCGCGGGCCGGGATTTCCATGAAGTTCCCCGACGGGTTTCTGATATAATAGATATTCTGCAACGGAGAAAGAGAACCCGCCATGCCTCTATACGAATATCGATGCACCCAATGTCATACGACGTTCGAGGTGCTTCAGCGCGCCAAGGACAAGCCGCCCCAAAAATGCCCGAAATGCGGCGGCGGCCCGATCGAAAAACGCATCTCCTCCCCGGCGATACAGTTCAAAGGCAACGGCTGGTACATCACCGACTACGCCAAGAAGAATACGCCTTCTCAGGAAGCCAAGCCCGCCGCAAAAACGGAGCCGGCCGGCACCAAAGAACCCGCCAAGCCGCCGTCCTCTTCGGACTAGGGGGCACGGCCTCCCGGCTTTGACATGACGAATCCCGAAAGGATAAAATGACGCCATGAAGATCGTGATCCGGACGCCTGACCGGATCAGCGAAGCGGTTATGGCGATCCCGGCCGTCCTCGCCTTGCGCCGGAAATACCGGGATGCCGAACTCTGGGTCGCCGGCCGGGCTTGGGCAGAGGGTCTGCTCAGTCTGAGCTGCGAAATCTCCGGCGCCATCCCCCTTCCCGACGAGGGAAACGTCAAGGATATCTGGCAGTCCAGCCGCCTGATTAAGGAGGCCGCTTTCGACGCGGGGCTCTTGCTGGCCCCGACTTTCGGCTCCGCCCTGGCGTTCTACCTGGCCGGGATTCCGGAACGTTGGGGCTATGCCCACGACGGGCGCAGCGTGCTGTTGACACGGGCCGTGCCCGGCGACGGGCTTCTCCGTCCCGCCCGGCACCGCTCGTCGTATTATGCGGACTTGGTCGAGGCGCTCGGTTGCACCCCCGGGGACCACGAGCCGCGGCTGGCCGTTCCGGAGACGGGCGTGCGTGCCGCGCGCACCCTGCTGGCCGCGGCCGGACGCGACCCGGCTTCGCCCCTCGTCATTCTCGCGCCCGGGAATTCTTCTGGACTCGCCAGGCGCTGGCCGGCCGGCAGGTTTGCGGCTGTCGGGGCCCTCTTCCAAACGCATAACGGGGCCGACATCGTGATCGTCGGCACGGCGGCGGAGGCCGGGCTTGCGGAAGAAATCTCATCGGGTCTCGGCCGAAAGCCGATCGACCTGACGGGGAGGACGGACCTGCGCGAGCTTGCGGCGGTGCTGAGCCTGGCTTCTCTTGTCGTGGCCAACGACTCGGGGCCGCTTCAATTGGCCAACGCCATGGGCACACCGCTCGTCGCCGCCTTCGGCCCGAGCGACCCGGCCGTTACGGGGCCGGCGCGCCAGCCCGCGACGATCGTCATGAAAAAGCCGCCCTGCTGGCCATGCCAATACATGGAGTGCCCCTACGACCACCGCTGCATGACGGCCGTCGAGCCCGCCGATGTTTACGAGGCGGGGCGCCGGTTTCTATGAAAACACAACCCGCCGTCTTCTTCGATAGGGACGGTACGCTCAATGAGGACACCGGCTACCCGGCCCACATCAGCCAGGTCCATATCTACCCCTGCGCGTTCGAAGCCGTCCGCAAGGCTCGAAGCGCGGGATTCGCGACCGTCGTCATCTCGAGCCAATCCGGAGTCGGCCGGGGATTTTTCACCGAGGCTGCGGTGGCGGCGCTTCACGGCGCCTATACCGCGATTTTCGGCAGCGCCGGCGCCGGTCTCGACGCCATCTACTATTGTCCGCATTTTACGCCTTTGCCGTCTTCCGCTTCAGCGCCCGGCTGCGACTGCGCGAAGCCCGGGCCGGGATTAGCTTTCAAAGCCGCCGCCGAGCTCGGCCTGGATCTCAAACGATCCTACATGATCGGCGACAAAGCCGACGATATCGACTTCGGACGGAGGATCGGCGCCGTGCCGGTTCTCGTCCTGACGGGATACGGTCCGGCAGCCTCCCGTGAGCTCGCCGTACGCGGCCTGCCGCCGGCCTACGCGGCCGAAACCGTCCTTGAGGCGGTGGATTGGATTCTCGAACGGGAACGGCGGGCCGTCCATCAACGGAAGGGATGAGCCGGCCATGATCCGGTTTGACGACATCCTCGAAAAAGTTTCGCCCTACATCAGCGAAAAGGATGTCCTGGTCCTCCAGAAGGCCTATGTATTCGCCGCGCGGGCCCATAAGGGCCAAGTCCGCCGTTCGGGGGAGCCTTACCTCAGCCATCCGCTGGAAGTCGCGAGTTATCTCGCCGACATGCACTTGGACAAGACAACGCTTGTGGCCGCACTCCTCCATGACGTTCTTGAGGACACGGACGTCACGGCCGCCGAGATCAGAGAAACCTTCGGCAAGGAAGCGGCCGATCTCGTCGAGGGCGTCACCAAGATCAGCCGCGTCCAGGACGTGTCGCCCGAGGCCCGCCGGGCCGAGACCATCCGCAAAATCATCCTGGCCATGACCGACGATATCCGCATCATTTTCATCAAGCTGGCCGACAGGATTCACAATCTCAAAACGCTCGAGTACCTGGACGAGGAAAAACGGAAGAGGGTGGCGCAGGAAACGCTCGATATCTATGCCCCGATCGCCAACCGGCTGGGCATGGGCCGCATCCGCGCCGAACTCGAAGACCTGTCGTTCCGTTTCGTCGCGCCCAACGAATACGCCAAGGTTGACGCCCTCGTGTCGCACCAAAAGAAAAGCGCGGAAAAAGATCTCCGGGCCATGAAGAAGACGCTGGAACAATTGATGAAAACGAACGGCATTCCGGCCGAGGTGCATTACCGGATCAAGCGTCCCTACAGCGTCTGGGCCAAGATGAAGCGCCGCGAGGCCGGTTTCGACCAGGTCTATGATTTCCTGGCCCTCCGGCTGATCACCGACACGGTCCGGAACTGCTATGCGGCCTTGGGGATCATCCACCAGCGCTGGCCCCACCTGCCGCAGCGGTTCCGTGATTTCATCGCCATGCCCAAGCCGAATCTTTACCAGGCGCTTCATTCGACGATCATCACCGAAGATCAAAAAACTTTCGAAATCCAGGTCCGGACGCAGGAGATGCACGACATCGCCGAAAACGGAATCGCCGCGCATTGGCGGTACAAGGACGACGCCCCTCAGGACGCGATGAAAGAGGACCGCCGGGTGCACTGGCTGAGGGAAATGGTCACGCTCTACAGCGAACAGAAGAATCCCCGCGCCTTCCTGCGGAGCCTCAAAGCCAACCTCGTCCCGGAAGAGGTCTACGTCTTCACCCCGAAGGGCAAGGTCATTTCGCTGCCGCACCGCGCGACGGCCCTCGATTTCGCCTTCAAGATCCATTCGGAAATCGGCTTCCATGCCGCCGGTGCGAAGATCAACGGAGCGCCGGCCGCGCTGAGGACCGTCCTGAAGACCGGGGATATCGTGGAGATCGCGACCGCGGATAAAAGGACGATCACGCGCGCCTCTCTTTCCGCGGCGTCGACGTCCGGCGCCCGGCAGCAGATCAAACATTGGCTCAGCATCAAAAGCCGGACGACGAGCGCCATCCTCGGCAGAAAGCTATGGGACAAGGAAATCCGGAAATACGCGATCCCGGCGGAACTCAAGAACGAGGACGCGCTGCGCGGCAGGCTGGCCAAGGCCCTTGGACTCAGGCTGCCGTCCATGGATGATTTCTTCCGCAGGGCCGGGTTGGGCAAAATCGTCATCGACAAGAAGCTTCTGCTGGCCGTTTTCCCGGCCGAGGCGATGGTGCCCCGCCGCCCCGGCCTCTTGGAAAAAGTGGCACTGGCGCCCTTCCGAAAACCCGGGGAAGCCGTGCGGATTAAGGATCTCGGGGATCCGCTGATCAGACTGGCCAAGTGTTGTGCGCCCATCAAAGGGGAAGCGGTCGTCGGCTACATTACGGCCGGAAAGGGAGTTACGATCCATTCTCTGCGCTGCCCGCTCGTGGCCAAGGAAATCCTGGACGGACAGCGGCTGGTCGAGGTCGCTTGGGACCCCGGCCTGCCCGGGATGTTCAAGGCCAAGCTTCTTGTCAAGGCCAAAGACTCTCCGGGCGTCCTGGCCAAAGTAACCGCTGCCATCGCCGACCTGGAGGGAAACATCTCGAAGGCGGAAGTCGCGACGTTCGCGGACGGCAAAGCCCGCATCAACTTGGAAGTCAGAATCCGGGATATCGCCCATCTCGACGCGATTGCAGGCCGCATCGCGGCTCTCAAGGAAGTCGATTCAGCGGAAAGAGGTTAGGAAACGGATCAGGCGGCCTTGGCCACTTTGCCCGACCTGAGGCACCGCGTGCATACCCATATCTGGCGGACGCCGTGCGGGGTTTGAGCCTTGACATGCTGGAGGTTCGGTTTCCACTTCTTCGGCGAAGACTTGTGGGAATGGCTGACGTTATGCCCGAAAACCGGGCCTTTTTGGCATATCTCACAAACTTTCGGCATGGCTGTTTCTCTCTTGTTCCGGTTTGAGCCTCGAAATATACCATAAAAAAAGGCCTTCGGCAACTGTCCGGCCCGCGGGACCCCGCGCGTGGTCCGGCCGGCTCTTGTGTCGCCGCGGCTTCCGGCCGCATTGGGAGCGGGACCCGCTCTTCGGCGCGGACGCCGGGCTTGACGGCCGTCGCTGAGAGACGTAACGTAGTCCGGGAACCCAGGATGTCACGAACCTTCGTTTTGGCCGCAATTCTCGCCGCGGTTGCCTCGGCGTTGGTGGGCGGCTGCCGCAAGCCGCCCGTCTCAGACGCCCTGCCTTCAGGCATCCGCGCCTCGGTGGACGGCCAATGGGAGGAGGCTGTCGCGCGGTGGACAAAAGCCGTGGCGGAAGATCCCGGGTCCGCCGCCGCGCACAACAACCTGGCCGTCGCGTACGAACGAAAAGGCATGCGCCAGGAAGCCGCGTCGGAATACGAGGCCGCGCGGAAAATCGACACATCGGACAGCTACATCAACACCAATTTCGGGCGGTTCGAAAGGGCGGCGGACCTGGTCCCGCCGGCGGCCGAGGCCGTGACGGCGGCCGAAGATGAAAAATTGCCGAGCCGCGTGAGCCGCGTTTCGTTCAAGGCCACGAATACGGCCGCCGTGGACCTCAGCCCCTATCGGGAGATTATCGTGACCAACTTCCGGCAGGACATGCCGCCGGCCGATTTTGAGCTCGACAACTGGCTCGTTGATTCACTGGCGACTGCGCTTGGAAGGATTTTCAAGGGGTCGGTCCTGCGCCAAAAGGTGGCCTGGGGACAAACGGCCCGGCTCGATGATCCGGACTTCTGGCGGTCGGCCGGGGCGGGCCATGAAGACGCCGTTTTTTTAACCGGAACCGTCCGATTGACCGGGCAAACGGAGAAGGCCCTGCGGCGCGAGAGCATCCCAAAAGACAGCCCTTTCAAGCTGACCGACCGCGGACTGGCGGAACGTTCGCGTTTCAAGGCCATCGTGGAATGCGTCCTGATTCCTGCGGCGCGCGGCGGCATCGCCTACCGTGAAACCTACGAGGAGATCCGTTCCTACGACGTCGCCGGCCACTCCGCCGAAATCGCCTTCGCCGACCTTTTCGACGGCATTATGCCGCGCATTTTCCGGAGCCTGCTGGGGACGGAAAGGCTCCAATGGCGGTATCTCCTCAGCCGCTGACGGTCTCCGCCGCGCGGCTAAAAAAAGACTTGATATAGAGGCACCGAAATGCTATTATGACCAAGCTTTTTCCCGGCCCCCCCACCCCGAGGGAGGCTTTTCCACAGATGTGGAAAATTCTGTGGAAAAATTAGAAGCACCTATGGAACCTGAAGAAAAACAAAACCCTTGGATTCAAATCATTCGGGCCGTGGAAACCAAGGTCGACCCTCACAGCTTCGAAACCTGGTTCGAGCCCACGACGTTTATCGGCCAGGAACAGGACAGTCTCTACATCAAGGTTCCCAATTCCTATTTCCGCGACTGGCTTTCTTTCCACTATTCGAATTTGATCAGCGAGTGTTCGACCGAGCTTTTCCATAGAACATTCGACATTCGTTACATCTATGACGACACGCCGACGGCCTTCATGCGTCGGTCGCCCGAAGAACGCAAGACCAAGCAGGGCCTGGCACTCAACCCGAACCTCAACCCCAATTACACATTTGATAACTTCGTCGTCGGCAGCTGCAACCAGTTTGCCCACGCCGCGGCCATCGCCGTGGCCAAGAACCCCGCCAAATCGTACAACCCGCTCTACATCTACGGCGGCGCCGGCCTCGGCAAGACCCACCTCATGAACGCCATCGGCCATCACGTTCTCCAGTACAACCAGCACGCCAAGATCCTCTATGTGACCACCGAGAAGTTCATGAACGACCTCGTGAATCATCTGCAATACGGGAAAGTCCTCGAGTTCCGGCAAAAATACCGCACCGTGGATGTCCTGCTCATGGATGACGTCCATTATCTGTCCGGCCGGGAGCGAACCAAGGAAGAATTTTTCCACACCTTCAACCACCTTTATGACAGCCAGAAACAGATCGTGATCTCCAGCGACTGTCCCCCGAAGGAAATCCCGCACCTTGAAGAGCGTTTTAGGTCCCGATTCGAGTGGGGCTTGATCGCCGACCTCAAGCCGCCCGACATTGAAACACGCATGGCCATCGTGAAAAAGAAAGCGGATGCCGAGGCCGTCATCCTGCCTGAAAGCGTGGCCCTCTACATCGCGGACAAGGTCCAATCGAACATCCGCGAACTCGAGGGCTACCTGCGGCGCGTCATCGCGTTTGCCTCGTTAAAGGGTGAGAAGATCGATCTTGATTTGACAAAAGAGGCTCTCAAGGGTCTCCTCGACTCGTCGACGCTCATCGTCACTGTGGAAAAAATTCAAAAACTCGTCTGCCACAAATTTAAAATCAAGCCCTCGCAGTTGAAGTCCAAGAACAATTCCCCCAAAATTGCCTTCCCCCGCCAGATCGCCATGTACTTGGCCAAGGAGTTGACCAAGTCGTCCCTGCCCGAAATCGGCAAGAAATTCGGTGGAAAACACCATACAACCGTCATCCATTCAATCCGAAAAATCGAAAAGCTGCGCGCCGACGATCCTGAATTCAACAAAGAAATCAACAGCCTCATGGCCTTCATCCAATGAGAAGAATCACGACGATAGGCGGGTTTGTCACATTTCCACCGGTTATTATTATTTCTCTTGTTATTGCTATTTTCTTTTATGAAAAGAATAAGTATTATTAATTCCTCAGTAATTCTCTGAACGCAGAGGGAAAGGTGTCGCCATGAAATTCTCGCTAGCCAAGGAAACGTTGCTGGATGAACTGCAGCTCCTGCAGGGGATCGTCGAAAAACGCAACACGATGCCCATCCTGGCCAACATCCTCATGAATGTTTCTGAATCGCAGATCGAACTGACAGGGACAGACCTGGAAGTCGGACTGCGGACGCACTTCGAGGCGACGATCGAAAAGCCGGGGGCGATCACCATCAACGGGAAAAAGATCTTCGAGATCGTCAAATCTCTTCCGGAGGGGCAGGTCGTCACCGTCGAACAGAAAGACGAGCTCGTGGAGATCACGGCGGGCGACAGCGAGTTTAAAGTTCTCTGCCTGCCGAAGGAAGACTATCCACAGGTCCCCGAGCCGCAGTTCGAAAAAAAGATCCTTTTGCCGCTAAAGGACCTGAAGGAGATGATCGACAGGGTTTACTACGCGATCACCCAGGAACAGCGATACTACCTGAACGGGGCGCTTCTCTCGGTCAAGGACAAGCAGATGGAGCTCGTGAGCACGGACGGCCATCGGCTGTCTTTTACGTCGAGGAGCGATGACGCCATCAAGGTGGAGAAGGATATCAGCGTCATCGTCGCCAAGAAAACCCTGAACGAGATCAGGAAGTTCGACGAAGAATCCGTTGCCTTCGACCTCGACGACAACAACCTCTTTTTCAATGTCGGCCGGCGAACGCTCATTTCCCGGATCATCGAAAGCAAGTTCCCGAATTATCAAGCCGTGATCCCCAAAGATAACCCGCACCTCCTGTCCATCGGCCGCGAGGAACTGGCGAACGCCATCCGGCGGGTCTCCCTTCTGTCCTCCGAGAGATCCAAGGGCATTAAGTTCTATCTTGAGAAGAACAAGATGCGGCTTTTCTCCTCCAATCCGGAGATCGGCGAAGCAAGGGACAGGCTGGATGTCGAGTACAAAGGACAGAATCTCGAAATCGGCTTCAACGCGCAGTATCTGCTGGACTTCCTGACGGCGATCGCGGCGGAGCGCGTCGATTTTGAAATCAAGGACGAAAACAGCGCCGTCTTGCTCAAGCCGGGGACCGAAGAAGACATCAAGAATATTTACGTCTTGATGCCGATGAAGATCTGAACCGGCGAAGGCAAAATCCTGCCAGGTGATCGGCGGCGCGCGCGGCAGCCGTCTTCACGCGAGGCGTCAAAGCATCTCCGGGGGTCAGGCGCTCCGGCTCGATTCCCAGAATAACAACACGGCAGCCGATCGTTCTTTCTAAGAACTCCGCGAGCGTTGAAAGCGGGGTGCGGTGGGTGGACACGTCGTCCTGGGCGATCTGATGCGGATCGACGATATGCCGGGTCCCCGGCCGGAACCCGCCGGCCGCGGCATCGATGATCAAGACATGGCTCGGGCGAAATTCGCGGATTTTGCCGGTAAAGTTTTCCGGGACGCCGTGGCCCAGTAAAACACTCAGGTTCGGCAGGCCGTCGCCGACGCGCTTCGCCAAAACCTCCGCGGCATGGACGCCGGCGGCATCATCCGCCCGATCCGTGTTCCCCACCCCCAGGACGACAAGCCTTTCTACGTCGGCCAGCGCGTCGGCCAGATGTTTCTTCCACGTCACGGCTATCCTCTCCTGCGCGCTATTATACTCTTGAAAGAAGGCTCGGGGTGACCTCAGGCTTTGGGCCGTAATGATGTCCTCTCGAGAGGGATCCGTTTGCGAGCCGGCTCCGAGCCACAACTAAAAAAGAGGCGCAAGCTCCAAGAATCAATTCAGATGTTTCCCACCAGTGAGGCGTCGAGCCACTCCGCCTCACTGGTGTTGGTCGCTCCCCAGAGTCCGCTCCCTGCCGAAGGAGGGCGTGTGAAGGCCGAGCGGCGGGGAGCGGGTTATTAGGAGCGACCAGCACTAGCGCAGCTTTGCTGCAGTGGTGGCACGGCTGCTCATCAAGGCGGCGGTGAGGCCTACCCGTAAGCCCCCGTAGCGGAGGGGGACTCGTCCCGTTCCAGCACGGAACGGGACGGGGGAACCGACGGGACTGGTCCCCGGGGGAGCGGCAGCGCGGGGGCCAAGGGTAGGCTCACTGCCGCTGAGCGAGACCGGAACTCGAGCGGGTTTGACTCGCCGGGGCAAATCGGCGACCCGACGAAGGGAGCACCCCGAGCTCGACCTTAGGCTAATGATTCAGGCAACCCCGGCAGAGGATGGAAATCAGCTCTTGGCGGGTTCGGGTTCGGTCTGCGGCTTGGGCGCGGCCGGTTTCGCGTCCGCGGCTTTGGGTTTCATGACCGCGCGCACATAGACCCAGTCCTTTTTGAGATCGTGGCGGTCAAACCCCGCGAGCTCGAACAGGCTGTCGATGTCCATGGCCTTGGGCGCCGTCGGGCAGGACTCGACGCACTGGGCGCAGTGGACGCACCGGTCGTTGTGGACAACCATCCGGAAGCGTTTTTCGGCCTCGTTGACCGCCGTGATCTCAATGGCCTCGGCCGGACAGTCGCGCTCGCAGGCCTTGCAGACGATGCACAGCTCGGGATGGAGGAACGGCGTGCCGCGGAAATCCTTCGGGACTTCGAGCTTCTTGAACGGGTAATCGACGGTTGCGGGCTTCTTAAAGAGATGGCGGAGGAGTTCCGGCAGGAAAACCGCGATTTTCATGAGAGAAGTCCCTTCAAAAGAATGACGATGAGAAGCTGCAGCACCGCCAGCGGAGCGAGGTATTTCCACGCCAGCGAAATGACTTGGTCGATCCGGATCCTTGACGTCATGGCCCGCAGGCACGCCAGCAGGAAGATAATAAAGAGCGTCTTGATTATGAAATTCACGAACCCGATCACGGCGCCGCCGGGAAAACCGCCCAGGAACACGGCCGCCAGAAGCCCGGCCGAGACGACGAGCTCGATGTCCGTCATGAGCCGGAAAAAGGCCAGCTTCTTTCCGGAGTACTCGGTGAAGGTCCCGCCCACGATCTCCGTTTCCGCATGCGGGATGTCGAAGGGCGTCCGTTCCAGTTTGGCCTGGACGGCGATGATGGCGATGACGAAACCGAGGAGATTCGGCAGGATCAGCAGAGGCCGCTTCTGATAGAACGCGGCGATCTCCGCCAGCCGCCAGGAATTAGCCAGGATGGCCGGGCTCAGAACCGACAGGAACAGCGGGACCTCATAACCGAAGAGCATCGTCAGAACCCGGGCGCCGCCGATCGTGGAGAAGAGGTTGGTCGACGACCATCCCGCCAGGAAGAAAATGAGCGTCGGCAAGCTGAGGAGGTAGAGGAGGACGATGATGTCGCCGGCGAAGGACGTTGCTCCGGATGCTGCCAGGCTGAAGTTCCAGACGGGGAGCAGCAGCCCCGCCGTGGCGACGATGGCCAGCCCGATGATGGGCAGGAGCGTGAAGAGCGGCCTGTCGGCGGCGTCGGGCACGACGTCTTCCTTGCTCATGAGCTTGACGAAATCCGCGATCGGCT
The DNA here is from genome assembly GCA_963727095.1 of Candidatus Aminicenantota bacterium. Lineage (GTDB taxonomy): Bacteria > Acidobacteriota > Aminicenantia > Aminicenantales > Saccharicenantaceae > CAVSEQ01. The sequence goes on from CAVSEQ010000005.1 coordinate 635,897, forward strand.
GGAGAAGGCCGGACCGGCCCGTGTGGGTCGGACCCATCCTGTTCTGCAGCCGGGCATAGACCTTGCGGTCGAACCACTCGCAGAACGTGGAATAGAGGAAGAGGAACAGCAGACCCGGGTAAACGACCAGATAAAGCAGTGTTCTCAAAACGGCCATACCGCATTCCTTTTCGAGCGGGCTTGGGGATCGCGGGCTTGCGCCCGGCGGCGCAGATCGCTCAGGCGGACGATGGTCTCTTCGCCGCTCCGGGCACTGACGAGCGACACGGTTCGTTCCGCGCAGCAGATGCAGGGGTCGATCGCGGCGAAGATGAGCGGGATGTCCGCGATAAATCCGTTCTTGAGCATCTCGACCGTGGCCGGGTAGTTGGCCAGGGTGGGGGCGCGGACCTTGAGCCGCTCCGGTTTTTCGGACCCATTCGACTTGATGTAGTGAATATTTTCGCCGCGGGGGGCTTCATAGCGGCTGACCGCCTCGTTCGGCTTGGCCTTGCGCGGGGCCTTGACGACGATCGGTCCGGCCGGGAGCTTCTGGAGCATCTGCTCGATCATCGTATAGGATTCCATGAGCTCTTTGACACGGACGACGACGCGTCCGAGAACGTCGCACGTGTCGGCGGTCGCCAGGTTAAAGTCGAGCTCATCGTACACGGCGTACGGGTCCTCTTTCCGGACGTCTCTGGCCACGGCCGAGGCCCGGGCCGTCGGGCCGACGGCGCAGAGGGCGATCGCTTGCTCCGTGCTCAAGCGGCCGACCCCGGCCAAGCGGCCGACGAAGCTCGGCTCGTTCGCGCCGATGCGGAAGTAGTATTCGCTGCGTGACCTGAGCGTGGCGATGCCCGCAAGGATCTTGGCCTTTTGCCCGTCGTCGATGTCGCGGCGCACGCCGCCGATGGTGTTAATCGAATAATGGACGCGATTGCCGGATATGAGTTCGAGCAGGTCCATGACGATTTCGCGATCCCGCCATGTGTACATAAAGAACGAATCGAAGCCGGCTTCATGTCCGGCCACGCCGAGCCAGAGGAGATGGCTGTGAACGCGCTCGAGCTCGGCCACGAGGTAGCGGATGAACATCCCGCGCCGGGGCGGCACGAGTTCCATCAGCTTCTCGACGCCCTGCGCGTAGCAGGATGTGTGCGAATGGGAACAGATGCCGCAGATGCGTTCGGTCACGTAGAGGTTCTGGATCCAGGACTTTTCCTCGGCCAGCTTCTCCAAGCCGCGATGGTTGTAGCCGAGCCGGATATCGGCGTCGACGATGACCTCTCCCTCGACGGTCATCCGCAGGCTGATCGGCTCCTTGAGTGCCGGGTGCTGTGGCCCGATGGGGACTTGGAACCTCATGATTTGCCTCCGGGGATGATCTCCTGCGGCCGCTCGAACTTCCAGTCCTTGCGCAGCGGATGCTCTCCGGCGGGCCAGTCGTCCGGCAAAACGAGAGGCCGCGGGTCGGGGAGATGGTCGACGATAACGCCGAACATGTCTTGGAGCTCGCGCTCGTAGAGGACGGCGCCCGGAATGATCGGCGTCACACTTTCGATGCGGGGAGAGGCCTTGGGGATTTCCGTCCGGATGTTGAGATTCCTTTCGGTCGTCGCGAAATGATAAACGATCTCGAACATTTCCCCCTTGTCCACCCCGCTGATCGTTGCCAGATAAGTGAAATGATAGGTGTCCCGGAGCAGCGTCACGACCGCCGCCAAGTCCGCGGGAGTCACTCTCACGAAAACACGGCGGCGGTCGGGGTTGGCGGCTTCCAGGATTTTGCCGCCCAGGTCCCGTTGAAGGGCTTCGATGAATTCGGCGTCAGTCATTGCGGATCCTCGGTGCCTAGAGTTTTCCCAGGAGTTTCACGACGGCGTCCAGGATGGCGTCGGGCCGAGCCGGGCAGCCCGGCACATAGACGTCAACCGGGATCACCTGGTCGATCCCTCCAAGGACATTATACGCCCCGCGGTAAACGCATCCCGACATGGCACAGGCCCCCACCGCGATGACGAATTTGGGGTCGGGGACCTGGTCGTAGATCCGGATGATCCTGTCCTTGATCTGGCGCGTCACGGGCCCGGTGGCGACGAGGACGTCGGCGTGGCGCGGCGTCGCCTTGAGGAGCACGCCGAAGCGCTCGACGTCGAAACGCGGCGTCAGGGCCGCCAGGACCTCGATGTCGCAGGCGTTGCACGCGCCCGAGTTGAGGTGCAGGATCCAGGGCGATTTGATCCGCGACCATCGGGTCAACTTCTTCAGCATGTTAACTCCTTGTGACCAGGGCCATGATGGACAGGAAGATCATGATCAGGTAGAAGATGGCGAAGAAGATGATTTTGCCCGAGGGCGCGGTGGCGATGACCAGGGCGGCGACGTGCATCATCGTGAAGAACAGGGCGATAAAAAAGAACAGGCGGTAGCCGAACTGGATTTTGACGCCCGGCAGGTTCTCGCCGCAGGCGTATGTTGCCAGCTTGCCGCCGGCCTTGGTCAGCTTGGGGGCCATCCGGGCGCCTAGTCCATAGAGGAGAAAGGCGGCGCCCAGGAACACGAAGAAGGCCACCGGCGGAGAGAGAAGAAAAGAAAATCCCTTCATGGCTTACCCTTTCAGCTTGGCCAGCTTGCGCACGTCGAGGCTCTTTGTATGCCGGTAGACATTGATGATCAGGGCCAGGGCCGTCGCAACAAGGCTGACCTCGATGACGATAAACGTGACGACCAGGGCCTGGGCGACGAGCACATTATTCCTCGCGAATCCCGACGCCAGGAGAATGAGGCTCACGCCCTTGCTGATGACTTCGATGGCGATGAAAAGCTTGATCAGATTGCGCTTGGTCAGGAGGGCGAAAAGGCCCAGGCCGACCAGGCCGGCCGAGAAAAACAAGTAGAGATACCAGGTATTACTCATGTTTGTCTCTCTTCCGGAACAGGGCCAGGACCGAAAAAACGCCGGCCAGGATCACGGCGATCTGGCCGACAAGGTCCATCGTCCGCCCCTTCCAGAGCACATCCCGGAAGCTGGCCGATTCGGAGATGGAGGCGAGGGCCGGGACCTTCTGAAGAAGGCTCTTCATGACCAGGGCATCGATGACGATGAACAGGATGAAGAAGAGCGGGAAGACGATATTCACGGCCTTGGACTCCTTGACCTCTTCGCCCGCGTTGGTCAGGGCGATCGTCAGGATGAACAGGACCGTGATCAGTCCGGCGACCACCGAGATCTCGAAGACACCTGCGTAAGGGGCGCTCATCCGGAAAAAGATGATCCCCAGGAGGAGGCTGGCCACGGCCAGCGAAATCGCCGAGCGCAGGACGTCCCGGAGGAGAATCGCCAATGCCGAGAAGAGAACCAAGCCGACAAGAAGCGCTGTCTGCACGATCATGGTCTACAATCCCCAAGACCGGATCACGGTCTGAACCCCGTCCGCGAGGACGTCGGCGGCGGGCTGAATCCAGGATTTTATAGTGACCGAGAAGAAGACGCCGATCGCGATGCAGAGGAGCGCCAGGAGGACGGTCGAAGCGGTCATCCAAAACGGCGCCTCCTTGACCGCAGCCCACTTCTCGTTGAGCGTTCCAAAGAAGGCTTTGCGCTGGATCAAGAGGTAGTACCAGAGGGTCAGGACGGAGGTCAGCACGGCGACTAAAGCGAACACGGGATGGCCGGCCTGGAAGAGGGCCATGATGATCAGCAGCTTCGACCAGAACCCGTTGAGCGGCGGCACGCCGGCGATCGACAGGGAGCCGACCAGGTTCGTTGCGGCGGTGAACGGCATGCGCCTGGCCAGTCCGCCCATCTCGTCGAGGTTCCGCGTCCCGGTGGCCTGCTGGATCGAGCCCGACGTCAAAAAGAGGAGCCCTTTGGCCAGGGCGTGGTTGAAGAGATGGAAGAGCCCGCCGGCGATGCCAAGCGGCGTGCCGAGGCCAATGCCGAGGACGATGTAGCCGACCTGGCTGATCGAGGAATAGGCCAGCATCCGCTTGATGTCTTTCTGGCCCAGCGCCAGGAAGGCGGCGACGACCGCCGAGAGAATGCCCAGGTACATCAGAACCGTCGAAAGGGCCGGGCTCAGGCCGAAGACGTTGAGAAAGACGCGCGTCATGGCATAGACGCCGGAGACCTTGATGAGGAGGCCCGACAGGATGGCCGAGATGGGCGCCGGCGCGGACGGATGGGCGTCCGGAAGCCAGGCGTGGAAGGGGACGAGCGCGGCCTTCAGGCCGAAACCCATGATGAACAGGGCCGCCGCGATCCCCACGACCGGCCCGGCCTGGAGGTCCTGCAGGCCCCGGGCCAGGTCCGGCAGGCTCAGGCTTCCCGTCATGCCGAAGAGGACGGCGATGCTGATGAGAATGAAGGCGGAGCCGACGACCGAGAGCATGAGGTACTTGAAGGCCGCTTCGAGTTCGTCGTGCTCGAGCCCGTACGCTACGAGAGAGTAGGAGGCGACCGCCGCCACCTCGAGGAAGACATAAATGTTGAACAGGTCTGTCGAGAGGACGAGGCCGTTCATCCCGGCGACCATCACCAGCAGCAAGGCATAGTAATTCGCCTTTGCGCCGTAATGCTCCATGTAGTCTACCGAGAACAGGCCCACGGCGAGGCTGACGAGGGAAATCGCCAGGAGCATGAGGAGGCTCAATCCGTCCAGGGCCAGGTGGATGTTCACGGCCTCGCCGAGCCAGGTCAGTTGCTGGACGACGGGCCCGTTCGCGATGAGCGGCCGGGCGGCCGCCACGGCGAAGACGAGCAGGAAGAGAAGGGCCGCGTTGGCCAGCACGTCAGGCAGAACCCTCCGGGAGACCCTGCCGACAAGGGGCAGGACCCCCGCCACTATAAGCGGCAGCGCAACGAAGAGAATGATCAACGCTCCTCCTCGATCTCGACAAACTCTCGGCGATAATTTATCGGCAAATTCCGCATCTCCGAATCTATTCCTTATTTCAGCAGCAGAGTGATGGCGCCCGCGACGAGGATGAGGCCGGCCAGGCACCAGGCCAGGTAGTTCGCGTAGTAGCCGGTGTGCGCCTTTTTCAGGATGCCCGTGAACCTTGCGCCGGTGAACGTGACGACTTTTTCGAATACGAAATCGATCGGCCGGTCGACGGCCCTATAAAGGAATGTGGACAGGCCCTTGAGGAACTTGATGCCTTGTTCGTAAAGGTCGAACACGCGGGCCTCGGACATGTCGTAGAGTGTATGCAGGATGGGGAGCCTGTGCACAGGCTCCGAGGCGAGGTAGGGCTTGCCCGACTTCCTGAAGCCGTAGGCATGGAGCAAAAACGCCAGAACAAGGCAGCCCATGGAGATCATGGCGATGGTGCTGCCCAGAGACAAGGCGTGAGCTGTGAAATCCACGGACGCCCCGGCCTCAACGTGGCCCTGAAGGACCGGCTGGATGAAATTGGTCAGAGGCAGTTTGTTAAAAACCCCGAACGTAATGCAGAGGAGGGCCAGGATGAGGATCGGGATAAAGATCGGCGCCGGGCTTTCCTTGACGGGGCCGACCTCGGTCGTCCGTTTTCCGAAGAAGACGGAATGGCCGGCCTTAAGGAAGGAGGCGAACGTGAAGATCGCCCCGACCCAGGCCGCGATCGCGAAAACGAGGTAGCCTGTTTCGACCGCCCCGTGGAAGACCATTTCTTTGGAGACGAATCCATTGAGGGGCCAGACGCCCGAAATCGAGAGCGCGCAGACCGTAAACCCGATGGCGGTCAGCGGCATTTCCTTGCGGAGGCCTCCGAGCTTGCTGAGTTCGGTCGTGCCGGTCCGGTGCTCGACCGAGCCCGCACTCAAAAAGAGCCCGCATTTATACATGGCGTGGTTGATCATATGAAAGAGGCCGCCGGCGATGCCGATGGGCACAGCCGTCCCGACGCCGAGCACCATGTACCCGACCTGGCTGATGGCGTGGAACGACAGGAGCTTCTTGAAGTCCTTCTGGATCAAGGCCATCAAAACCGCCAGGACGATGGTTGCGGCGCCGATAGTCATCATGAGGATCGACAGACCCGAGTGCGGCCTGATTTTGAAGAAGTCCAGGGAGATTCTGGCCAGCAGATAGATCCCCAGGAGTTTTTCAAACGCGGCCGGCAGGAAGGCCATGAACGTCACCGGCGCGTCGAGCGCGGCGTCGGGGATCCACGTGTGGAACGGCATGGCGCCCGCCTTGCCGATGGCGCCGACCATCATTAGGACGAAAGCGGCGGCGGCCAGGCCCGTCGGCTCCACGGAGATCTCGGACATCGTCAGCGTGCCCGTGACGGCCCAGAGGATGCCGATGCCCATGATCATCGAGAAGTCGCAGAAGGCGCTGATCAGGAGTGCCTTGACCGCGGTCCGGTTGGACGTCGGCTTGGCGCCGATGGTGATGAGTCCGTAGAGCGTGACAAGAAGGCCTTCCCAGAAAAAGAGCAGCGGCACGAAATTATTGGCCAGGACGGCGCCGTTGGCGAAGGCCGCGGTCAGAAAGACATAAACGAAAAACTCACGCGCCCGGGGGGAGTCCTTCATCTTGGCCGTCGAATAGAGGACGATGAGGAAAAGGAATCCCGAGAGGGCGAGGAGGATAAAGCTCGAGAAATGGTAGAGGCGCAGGTCGAAGTCGATACCCATGCCGAGCCACGGCACACGCAGTTCGAGATTTTTCAGGAAGAAGAACACGAAACCGAAATAGAGAAGGACCGATGCCCCGGCCACGGCCAGGATCTCCCGCAGGAGCTTGATCCCCTTAGGGACGAGAAGCAGCACCACGGCCAGCGCGGCCGGCAGAAGAACCGGGAGGAGCAGCATTTTGGGCGTCATCGGAGCCACCAACTCATCTGTGCCGTCGCGATGTTGACGAGTTTCATGGGGTAGGCCACGAACACGCCGGCGGCCAGGCTGAGGACGGCCAGGGCGGCGACGACATAGACCATGGATTTTGACCTCTCGGGCGCCGGATGTTTCACGTCACCCAGAAAAACCATGCTGAAGACTTTCAGCAGGTAGAACATCGTCAGGACGGCCGTGAACAAAGCGGTTCCGGCGAGCCAGATGTCGCCCGCCTGAAGCGTGCCCACGATCACCAGAAATTTAGAGAAAAAGCCGCCGAACGGCGGGATACCGATGACGGAGAATGAGCAAAGGAGGAAAGCGACCGCCGTCACCGGCATGGTTTTGATGAGCCCGCCCATCTCCCGGATGTCCCGGGCGTGCGTGGCGTGGATCACGATCCCGGCGCAGAGGAACAGGCCCGCCTTGGCCAGCCCGTGCATGAGGATGAAGAGAAGCGAGCCGGAGATCCCGGCGGCGTTGGCCATGCTGAATCCCAGGAAGATGTAGCCGATCTGGCTTACGGTCGAGTAGGCCAGGATCCGCTTGAAGTCGTTCTCCACGGCGGCCGCTCCGGCCGCGACGAGGCTGGAGACGACGACCACGATGGGGATGATCTGCTGCCACTCGGCAGGGATGCGAAATCCATAGACGAAGAGCCGGGCGTAGGCATAGACGCCGATTTTGACCAAGACCGCGGCATGGAGGAGCGCGGTGACCGTCGTCGGCGCGACGCCGGCATCCGGCAGCCATGTGTGGAGAGGAACCGTGGCGGATTTCGAGAACATGCCGAAAAGGATCAGCAGGACCGCACTGCCGGGAATGAGCGTTCCCCGCATGGCCGTGATGTCGAAGGTATTCGTGACGCTGTAGATTTGGATGAAGCCCAGGAGCATGACGACGGCGCCGAAAAACGTCACCAGAAAGGCCTTGTCGGCCTTGGCGACGAACTGCGGCTGGCGATAAAAACCGATGAGCCGCCAGCAGCTGATGGCGATGATTTCCCAGAACAGGTAAAGGAAAATGAGGTTGCCCGAAAAGACCAGGCCCATCATCGCGCCGATGAACAGCAGCACCATCAGGTAGTATTCGTTCTGATTCTCGTCGTGGTGCATGTAGCCGATGGAGTAGACGACGATCAGCGCCCCGACGAACGACGAGACGCAGGCCATGAAGATCGACAGCGGATCGACGACGAGAACGAAGTCGAGGCCGAAGACGAGAGGCTTGCGGACGATGAGCTCGCCTCCTCGCAATGCGAACGGGATGAGGGCGAGCGGCAGAGCCGCCGTCGCGGCGCCGACCAGGATGGCCCAGACCGACCGGAACGACCTGGAGAACAATGTCGCCAGGGGGATCGTGAAGGAGCCGACGATGGGGACAAGAATCGTTAGGAGGGCGATGGTTTCGACGTTCATGGTGGCGATTTGATCCTTAAATTGAAGGCCAAGTATAGCGAGGCGGTTTCAAATTGTCAACAGCTTTGCACACGGCGTTCTCACGTTTTGCACAGAGATTTCCAGAAGAAAAAAAAGTTGCTTTTTCCCTGGAAATATAGGATAAATGAAGCGAAATTGTGGAAAAGGAAAAACGATGGGTGTCGAGATCAAAGAGGTCCGAACCAAGAAGGATCTGAAAACCTTCATCAACCTTCCCGAAAAGATCCACGCCGGACACATGAACTGGGTTCCGCCGATCTATCTGGACGAGTGGAAATACTTCGACCGGAACAAAAACAAAACGTTTGCCTATTGCGATGTCGTCATGCTCCTTGCCGTCACGGACGGCCGGTGCGTCGGCCGGGTCATGGGAATCATTAACCGCCGCTATAACGAACACAGAAACGAGAAGACGGCCCGCTTCGGCTACCTGGAAACCTACGAAGACCAGAAGGTCGTTCACGCCCTGCTCGCCAAGGTCGAGGACTGGGCGAAAGGCATGGGCATGACCCGGGTCGTCGGACCGTACGGATTCTCCGACCAGGATCCGGAAGGATTCCTCATCGAAGGGTTCAACCACCGGGCGACGATCGCCACGTATTATAATTTCGAGTGGATGCCCAAGCTTGTGGAAAACGAAGGCTACGCCAAGGATATCGATTATTTCGTCTATAAGATCGACATCCCCAAAGAGATGCCCGAGTTCTACAAGAGGATCTATGAAAGGGCGGAGAAAAAAGGCAATTTCACGCTCCTCGAGTTCGAGAACAAGAAACAGATCAAGCCGTGGATCCACCCCATTCTCAGTCTCATGAATGAGACCTACATGCAGAACAACATCTACGGCTATGCGCCCCTCGACGAAAAGGAGATGGACGACCTGGCCAAGCGTTACCTTCCCGTCCTGAACCCCCATTTTGTCAAGGCCGTCACCAAGGACGGCGAGGCGGTCGCCTTTGTCATCGCCATGCCCGACATGGGAGCCGGCATCCAGAAGGCGCACGGGCGCCTCTTCCCCTTCGGCTTCCTGAAGATCCTCCGCGCCGCCAAGACGGCCAAGCAGCTCGACCTCCTTCTCGGGGCGGTCAAAGGCCCGTACCGGGGCATGGGACTGGACGTGATGATGGGCGTCAAGATGATTCAGTCAGCCCAGGAGGCGGGGTTCGAGATGATGGACACGCACCACGAGATGGAGGCCAACGTCAAGGTCCGGGCCGAGATGGAGCGGCTGGGCGGCGTGATCTACAAGAAGTTCCGCGTCTATCAGAAGGCGCTGTAAAGTTTCGTCGGCAGCAAAGGGGTCGGATTGGCCCCGTCCCGGCCCATCCCCGTCCTTTGAGCCGAAGCGCGCAGGGGGTGTTCCCGGAGGAAGGCGTGGGAAGGCCGAGCGGCAGGGAGCGGATTCTAAAAAGCGACCAGCACTACCGCAGCTTTGCTGCAGTGGTGGCACGGCTGCTAATCAAAGCGGCGGTGAGGCCTACCCGTAAGCCCCCGTAGCGGAGGGGGACTCGTCCCGTTCCAGCACGGAACGGGACGGGGGAACCGACGGGACTGGTTCCCGGGGGAGCAGCAGCGCGGGGGCCAAGGGTAGGCTCACTGCCGCTGAGCGAGGCCTTTCCTCGAGCGGGTTTGACTCGCAGGGGCAAAACCGCGACCTGACGGAGGGAATCCCCCGAGCTGCTCCGGCAGAGAGCTGAGTTTTCGGAGGGACCATCATCGCCGCAGCAAAGTTGCACTGCAGGGAAATATCCGAATTGAGTTTTGGAGGTAGCTTGCGGCCGTCGGAGAGCGCTCCGCCGCCTCACTTGCGCTGGCCGCTCACTGCAATGCGCGCGCTGCCGGACCGGGGCAGCCGGGGCTTGCCGGAGGGAGCATAAAGCGGTAACGCGGCTCTTGGGAAATCAAGCGCGCGGAGCGTTACCGCAGCGAACGTAGGCAACCCCGGGGCCCCGGTCTTGAGCGCCGAAGAGAGGAGCGGCTTTACCCTCGCTCCCCCTACTTCGCGTCGGCCCAGTTCGCGCCCCAGCCCAGGTGGACCTTGAGCGGGACCTCGAGCGGGCACGCCTTCTCCATGCGATCCCGGACGAGGCCCTCGACTTCAGCCTTTTCCTCGCAAGGAACCTCAAAGACGAGCTCGTCGTGGACTTGGAGAATCATCCGCGTCCGGAGCCTCCGGGCCCTGAGGTCATCCCAGATCCTCAGCATGGCGACCTTGATCAGGTCCGCCGCCGACCCCTGGATGGGCATGTTGAGGGCCATGCGGCGGCCCGCCTGCTGGGTCATTTTGTCGGCCTGGCGGAGTTCAGGTACCTGCCGCTGCCGTCCGAAAATCGTCTCAGCATAGCCCCGGTCCCGGGCCTCATCGACGATGCGGTCGAGGTATTCCCGGACGCGGGGCCGCTGCTCGAAGTAGAGGTCGATGAATCGCTGGGCCTCGCCCGTGGACGTCCCGAGTTCCTTGGCCAATGAGAAAGCGGATGTGCCGTAGATGATGCTGAAATTGATGACCTTCGCCCGGCGCCGCATCTCTTCCCTGGTCAGAGCGCCCTGGCCGCCGAAAACCGAGACCGCCGTTTCCTCATGGACATCCCTGTCCTTGAGGAAGGTCTCGACGAGAACGGGGTCTTTTGAGAGATGCGCCAGGATTCGGAGCTCGATCTGCGAATAGTCGGCGGCCAGGAGTCCGTGGCCCTCGTCGGGGATGAAGGCCCGCCTGAACCGCGTTCCCCATTCTCCCCGGGCCGGAATGTTCTGCAGGTTGGGTTCGCTCGACGACAGACGTCCCGTGGAGGCTACGGTCTGATTGTACGAGGTATGAATGCGGCCGGTTTCCGGGTTGATGAGCAGGGGGAGGGCGTCGGCGTAAGTGGACTTGAGCTTGGTCAGCTGTCTGTAGTCCAGGACGAATCGAGCCAGGGGATGGAGCAGCGCCAGCTCTTCGAGAATATCGATCGACGTCGAGTAGCCGCGTGTGACTTTCGTCTTTTTAGACGGCGGGAGCCCGAGTTTATGGAAGAGAATCGACGAAAGCTGCTGCGGGGAGTTGATGTTGAAAGGTCCGCCGGCCAGCTCGTAGATTTTCTTCTCGAGGCCTTTGATATCGCCTTCGAGCTCCCGGGACATGGCCCGGAGAACCTCGGGGTCGACCCGGACGCCCCACATCTCCATCTGAGCCAGGAGCCCGATGAGCGGCTGCTCGATGTCGTTGTAGAGCCCGCCGAGCTTCCGTTCGCTCACTTTTTCCCAAAGCCGTGCGCCCAGTTGGAGGGCCAGGTCCACGTCCTGGCAGGCGTACGGCGTCACTCGGTCGATGTCGACTTTGTCCATCGTGAGCTGCGACTTGCCTTTTCCCGCCACGGACTCGAAAGAGGCCTTGGCAGTCTGGAGGTAAGCGAGCGCTAACCTCTCCAAGTTGTGCTTGCCCCAGTTCGGCTCGAGCAGATAGGAAAGAACCATGGTGTCCCGCTCGACCCCTTGGAGGCTGATCCCGGCCCGCTTGAGGACGATCATGTCGTACTTGATGTTCTGGCCGGTTTTTTTTAGGTCCGGATCTTCGAGGATCTTGCGCAGGATGGGTATCGCGTCCGCAACCGGGATCTGTGCGGGGGCCCCCAGGTACGTGTGGCCCAGGGGTAGATAGAACGCTTCGCCCGGAGTCACGGCAAGTGACACACCGACGAGATGGGCCTGCGTGGGGCAGGCGCTGTCTGTTTCGGTATCCAGGGCTACGGCTCCCGCCCGGGCGGCCCGCACAGCGAGAGCCTCAAGTTGCTCCGTTTCGAAGATCGTGACGTAGTTTTTTTTCCCAGCCGCCTCCGTCTTTAAAAAATCGCCGGCAAGGCCTGTGAACCCCAAGCGCTGGAAAATCCGGACGGCTTCCCGGCTGTCCGGCTCCGGGCGAGCATAGAGATCGAGGTCCAGGCTCATATCCAGGTCCCGGCTGACCGTGACCAACCCGCGGCTGACAGCGATGAGGTCGCGGCTCTGCTCGAGGCTCTGGCGGACACGCGGGTTCTTGACCCGGTCAAGCCGCGCCAGAAGATTGTCGAGCGAGCCGAACTCCTGGATCAGCGCCTTGGCCGTTTTCTCACCGATCCCCGGAACGCCGGGCACATTGTCGGTGGGATCGCCCCAGAGGGAGAGGACGTCCACGATCTGGCCCGCCTCGGCCCCGAAGTAATCTTTGACGTTCTCTTCCTCGATCATGAGCTCCTTGGCCGGGTTATAGACGGCGGTGTGCTTGTCGATGATCTGGAGCAGGTCCTTGTCGGTCGTGACCACAACGGTGTGGACATTTTTTGAGGCCCCCCGGGAGGCCAGCGTGGCCAGGACGTCGTCGGCCTCGTATCTTTCGTATTCGGCCGTCGGGATGCGCAAGGCCTTCAAGACCTCTTTGAGCACAGGCACCTGGACTTCGAGGTCCTCGGGCATCGGCTTGCGGTGGGCCTTGTAGTCCTTGAAGGCATCGTGGCGGACGGTCGGGCCTTTGACGTCGAAAACAACGCCCAGGTAATCGGGCTTCTCCTGCGCTATGATCTTTCGTAACGTGTTGATGAAGCCATAGATGGCATTCGTAGGAAACCCGTCCGGGGCGGAGAGTCGCTGGATGGCGTAGTAGGACCTGTAAAGGAGGGAGTATCCGTCGATGAGGAAGAGTCGCTTGTCCGCCATGGCTCTTTCGGCCGCCCTCCGGGCGATCTCAGTCGAATTTGCCTTCGACGATCTCCTCCAGAATCCGCTTGTGCTGCTCCTCCATCATCTGCCCCACAACGGACGTGACGCCGGGGCTGTCGAGCGAGGACACATAGGACTTCCTTTTGGAGGTCATGAGCCTGCCGGACTTGTAGATGAGAGACTCGATGTACGGAGAGGCCGGGCCCTTGTCTTGGGTTTGGACGATGTACACCGCTCCCCGATATTCCACTCGTGTGTTGAATCCGTTCATTCCCGGAAAACCTGCCCTCATTATACTTCATAGCCCGGCCGGTGCAAGCGGAAAAAAGCCGCAGGCAAAGGCCTGAAGTTGCGGACCGTCGGCCTCGGGGGATGAGGCCTGAGCCCTTCCCGCGGAAATTCATCCCGGGCCTAGAGTTATTTGACACGAAGGTCCAAGCTGGTATAATAAACTAACGTATTTTGAGGATAGAATTGTGGACACAACAATGCTGATCGATCTCGACCGCCTTCCGAAAGAGGGGCTCCAGGTGTCCAAGAATTTTGACTTTCCCGGTGTGGACCTGGTCGAGGAAAGCGCCGTTTTTCTTGAACCGGCTCACGCCGATGTGACCGTGCGGCTCATCGGAGATGAAGTTTTCGTCCAGGGTGAGATCACGGCCAAGCTGAGTTTTGTCTGCAGCCGCTGCCTGACGCCCTTCGAGTTCCCCGTGGCCAGCCGTTTTGACCTCGTCTATCTGCCCGAGGAACTCGACGAGCTCGCCGAGGAACTCAATGAGGAAGCGCTCGATAAGATGTACTACCGCGATCGCCAGATCGACCTGTGGGCCGTCATCCTCGAGCAGCTCAACCTGACGTTTCCGGCCAAGCCGCTCTGTTCGGAGACATGCGAAGGCATCTGCGCGGTCTGTGGTGAAGTCATCCGGGACGGGAAGTGTTGCTGCCTCGTACAAGAAACGAACAGCGGCTGGAATTCGCTCAAATTTTTCCTGAGAGATAAGACGTAAATGCCAAATCCAAAGAGAAGACACTCTCCGGCGAGAAAAGGAAAACGCAGGGCCCACGACGGGCTTACCCTCCCTGCCTTCTCTCTTTGCCCCAATTGCGGCAACCCCAAGCTGCCGCACCGTGCCTGCCCCGAGTGCGGGTACTATAAGGGACGGCAGGTCATAGAAGGGACCAAAGACTAGACGGGGGACCCAATGAAGATCGCCGTCGACGCGATGGGGGGAGATTTTGGCCCAAAAATCACGGTCGAGGGCGCTTTCCGGGCGGCGCAGGATTTTGGCGTCGAGATTTCCCTCGTCGGCGTCGAACACTTGATCCGCAAAGAGTGTGAACGTCTGCCTGCGGGCAAGGGCCGCGTTGAGATCATCGACGCTCCCGAGGCGATCGGCATGGGGGAAGGCCTCCTCTCATTCCGGAAAAAGAAAGCCTCGTCCATCCGCGTCGGCGTCCAGCTCGTCAAAGACGGCCTGGCCGAAGCGTTCGTGTCCATGGGGAACACGGGGGCGGTCGTGTACATCGCACGGGACGTTCTGGGCTCGCTGCGGGGCGTTGATAGACCGGCCCTCGCCATCCTCGTCCCGAGCCTCACAGGCATGACCCTGCTCATCGACGTGGGAGCCAATGCCAATTGCCAGCCGCATAATCTCGTCCAGTTCGCGATCATGGGCAAGATCTTCATGGAAACGATCGTCGGCCAAGCCAATCCTCGCATCGGCCTGATGAGCATCGGCGAGGAAAAAAGCAAGGGCAACGATCTCGTCCGGGAGACATTCGACCGGCTCCAGGCCTCGCCGCTCAACTTTATCGGCAACGTTGAGGGCAAGGACCTGTATTCCGGGATCGCCGACGTCATCGTTAGCGACGGCTTCACCGGCAATGTCGCGCTCAAGGTGTCCGAAGGACTGGTTGAGACCGTGCTGTCGATGGCCCGGCACGAAATCACCAAGAACATCTTCGCCAAGCTCGGCTATGTCCTTATGAAGCGGCACCTCAAGAAGATCTACAAAAAGGTCGATTATTCGGAATACGGGGGCGCCCAGCTTCTCGGCGTCGACGGAGTCTGTGTGATCGGGCACGGGCGGTCGAATCCCGTGGCCGTGCGCAGCGCCATCGGCCGGGCCCGGGAATTCGTCCTCAATCACGTCCAGGAGCGGATCCAAACGGAAATCCTGCGCTACGAACAGGCTCTCCGGGGAGTGAATCCATGAAGCGGTTTGAGGGGCGCGTTTCGATCGTGACCGGCGCTTCGCAGGGGATCGGCGAAATGATCGCCCGTGACCTTGCCGTCGAAGGCGCTACGGCCGTGCTCGTCGACGTCCAAAAGGACAAGCTGGACGCCGTCGCGCGCGGCATCGTCGAAGCCGGCGGCCGCGCCGATGTCTATCAAGCGGACGTCGCCGATACCGCCGCCGTCCAGAAGGTCGTCGACGCCGTCGTCGCAGCCCACGGGCGGCTCGACCATCTCGTCAACAACGCCGGCATCACGCGCGACGGTCTCCTCATGCGCATGCGCGAAGAGGACTGGGACGCCGTCCTCCGGGTCAATCTGAAGGGCGTTTTTAATTTCTCCAAGGCCGTCATCCGGACGATGATCGGGGCCAAGTACGGCCGGATCGTCAATATCGCCTCGGTCGTGGGGCTCATGGGGAACGCCGGGCAGGCCAACTACGCGGCTTCCAAGGCCGGGGCCATCGCCTTCGCCCGGTCCCTGGCGCGGGAAGTGGCCTCGCGGGGCATCACAGTCAATTGTGTCGCTCCCGGCTACATTGCCACGGCCATGACCGACAACCTCCCGGAGGACGTCAAGAAGGCGTTCATGGAGATCATCCCCATGAAAAAATTTGGACTTCCCAGCGACGTGGCGTCTGCGGTAAAATTCCTTCTTTCCGATGAGGCCTCATACATCACGGGCCACGTGATCAACGTCAACGGCGGAATGTATATGTGAGCGGTCGGCCGATAAAGCCGGAATCCTGTATTAAAGAGGAGGACATCATGGACAGAGACGAACTGCTCAAGAAAGTCAGGGCGATCGTTTCGGACAAACTGAGCATCAGCGAGGAGCAGGTCACGGAAGACGCATCCTTCATCGATGACCTCGGTGCGGACTCCCTCGACACGGTGGAGCTGGTCATGGCTCTGGAAGACGAGTTCGGGCTGGACATCCCGGATGACGAGGCGGAAAAGCTGACGACCGTCGGCAAGGCCATCGATTATATCTCGGGCCACGCGAAATAGGACATCCTCCTCTTTGAATCTGTCATCTGCTCAATGAACAGGGTATCGCCTCCCGGACGGCGGGCCGTCGTCACAGGCATCGGCCTGGTTTCTCCCCTCGGAGTGGGCACGGAAATAAACTGGCAGGCCCTTCTCCGCGGGGAAAGCGGCATCCGTTCGATCACCCACTTTGACACTTCGCGGCACTCGACGCGGATCGCCGGGGAAGTCAAGGACTTCGACCCGTTCCGCTTCATCGAACGCAAAGAAGTCCGGAAGATGGATCTCTTCATCCAGTTCGCCGTGGCCGCGGCCCAACTGGCGGTGGAGGACTCGGGCATGTCCCTGGCCGAACTCGAGGGAGAGAGGACGGGAACGTACGTCGGCTCCGGGATCGGCGGCATCGGCACGATCGAAGAAACCCACCGCGTTCTGATGGAAAAAGGCCCGGAGCGGGTCTCGCCGTTTTTCATCATCCAGGTCGTCGTCAACGAAGCCTCGGGGCAAATCTCCATCCGCTACCGAGCCAAGGGTCCCAACTCGGCAACGGCCACCGCGTGCAGCACCGGAACGCATGCCATCGGCGATTCCTTCCGCCTCATCGCCCGGGGAGACGCGGACGTCATGATCACAGGCGGCGCCGAGGCCCCCATCACGCCCCTGAGCCTGGCCGGATTCGGAAATATGAAGGCCCTGTCCGAGCGTAACGATGAGCCGGCCAAGGCTTCGCGCCCCTTCGACGCCCAACGCGACGGGTTCGTCATGGGCGAAGGCGCCGGGGTCGTCATCCTCGAAGAACTGGGGCATGCTCTGAGGAGGAACGCCCGGATTTATGCCGAGGTCGTGGGCTACGGCATGACGGCCGATGCTTTTCATGTCACGGCGCCTTGCCAGGACGGTGACGGCGCCATTCGCGTCATGCGGCTGGCCATCGAGGACGCGGGCGTCCGGCCCGAGGACGTCCAGTTCATCAACGCCCACGGCACCTCGACGCCGTTCAACGACAAAACGGAAACCCTGGCCGTGAAGTCGCTTTTTGGGGCGCATGCCGCCAAGGTCGGGGTCAGCTCGACGAAGTCGATGACCGGGCACCTGCTGGGCGCGGCCGGGGGAATTGAAGCGGGGATCACGGCGCTCTGCATTGCCCATCAGATCATGACGCCGACGATCAATTACGAATTCCCCGACCCGGACTGCGACCTCGACTACGTCCCGAACAAGGCCAGGCCGGCGGAGATCGTCTATGCGCTCAGCAATTCATTCGGCTTCGGCGGCACCAACGGCGCGCTCCTGTTCAAGAAATTTGAATCCGCTTGAGGGCGCCGCACGCCGGCTTCCGGAGACACCAACAAGGAGACAGGCATGAACATTCTCGTTTTCGTCAAAAGAGTTCCCGACACGGAATCCAAGATCAGGATACGTCACGAAGCGGGCTCGATCGCTGAGGAGGGATTGAATTTCGTCATCAGCCCCTACGACGAATATGCCCTCGAAGAAGCGCTGCGTCTGCGGGAAGCGAAGGGTGGGACCGTCAAGGTTGTGACGGTCGGCCGGGAGGACGTGATCGCGGTCCTGCGAAAGTGCCTGGCGATGGGCGCCGATGAAGCGGCCCTCGTCAAGGATGATGCCGCCGAGACATACGACGGGCTGCGGATCGCGCGGATCATTGCCCGGGCCGCGGAGCGGAAGTTTGCAGGCGCCGACCTGCTGCTCTTCGGGAAACAGTCTGTGGGCGCCGACAACGGCCAGGTCCCGTCCATGGTGGCCGGGCTTCTCGGTCTGCCTCAGGTCAATGTCGTGACAAAACTCGAGATCGACGGGACGGCGGGCACGGCGCTTCGCGAAATCGAGGGCGGCCTGGAGCGGGTCGCGTTCTCGCTGCCCGCGGTCGTCAGCGCCCAGAAAGGCCTGAACGAGCCGCGCTACGAAACGCTCAAGGGCATCATGGCCGCCAAGAAGAAAGAGATCCCCGTCGTCACTCTGCAGGAACTCGGGCTGTCGGATGCGGACCTCGCACCCGCCGTGATGATTACGGGCCTGGATGTCCCGGCCCCCCGGCAGGCGGGACGGATCATCAAGGGAGACCCCGCTGAAACGGCCCGCGAGCTCGTGGCCCTGCTCCATAACCAAGCCAAGGTGCTGTGAGGGAGGCTGACAATGATCGCCGTATTCATGGAAATCCGGGACGGGAAAATCAAGAAGAGCTCTTTCGAGGCACTCTCCGAGGCCGGGCGAAGGGCGGCTGAACTAGGAACGGAGGCCGTGGCGGTTCTGGCCGGGCACGGGGTCGAAGGGCAGACGGGAGAGACGGGCCGCTTCGGGGCCGCCAAGACCTACGCGCTCGAAAGCCCGGCGCTTGCCGACTATTCTTCGCAGGGTTATTCCCGGGCCCTCTGCGATTTTGTCAACGAAATTCATCCTTCGGCCCTTTTCTTTGCCGCGACGGCCATGGGCAGGGACCTCGCGCCTCGAGTCGCCGCCGGCCTGGGTGCCGGAATGGTGTCGGACTGCACCAAGATCGCGGTCAAGGACGGCCGGCTCGAATTCACCAGGCCTGTCTTTGCGGGGAAAGCCTTCCTATCGTTGAGGCTCACCAGCTCGCCTGCGATCGCGACCTTGCGGCCGAACGTATTTCCCCTCGCGGCGCCCGGCGAACGTGCCGGGGAAGTCATCCGTAAAGAAGCGGCAATCCCCGAAGGCCTGATCAAGGGACGCGTCGTCGAGATCGTCAAGGAGCAGACCGCCGAACTCGACGTCACCGAAGCCGACGTCGTCATCTCCGGCGGCCGCGGCATCAAAGGCGCCGAAAACTTCACCCTTCTGCGCGAGCTCGCGGCCTTGATTCCGCGCTCGGCGGTGGGGGCGTCGCGGTCGGCTGTCGATTCCGGCTGGATCGGCCATCAGCATCAGGTCGGCCAGACAGGGAAGACCGTCTCGCCCAATCTCTACATCGCCCTGGGCATCTCGGGCGCGATCCAGCATCTGGCCGGGATGTCCTCGTCCAAGTGTATCGTCGCGGTCAACAAGGATCCCGAGGCTCCCATCTTCAAAGTGGCGGATTACGGCGTCGTCGGGGACCTCTTCGAAGTCATCCCTCACATCAAAGAAGAACTGAAAAAGCTCGCGGCGGAATAAGTACCAGGCGTATTGTCTGCTTTTGGCGGAGGCGATACCGCCCTCGGCCCCCACCCCCTCATTTTATGGTAGAGCTCGGGGCGCGCCCTCCGTCGGTCGCGGCCCGTCCCGGCGAGTCAAACTCGCTCGAGTTCCGACCTCGCTCAGCGGCAGTGAGCCTACCCTTGGACCCCGCGCTGCCGCTCCCCCGGGAACCAGTTCCGTCGGTTCCCCCGTCCCCCTCCGCTACGGGGGCTTACGGGTAGGCCTCACCGCCGCCTTGATGAGCAGCCGTGCCACCACTGCAGCAAAGCTGCGCTAGTGCTGGTCGCTTCTTCGAATCCGCTCCCTGCCGCTCCGCCCTCCAACGCCTCCTCCGGGCATCGACCCTGCGCTCTCATTTTATAATCGAGGTCGGAGTGATCCCTCGGCAGGGAGCTTACTCGCCGCCTCCGCCCCTGCGACCGCTTTAATGAGTGGGTTCTTATTTGATTTCGGGCTGGCCGGCTTCGCCGATGACCTGGAGCAGGAGCCGGTTTTTCTCTGAGCGCGTCTCGCCGACGCTTGTGACGTAGACGGCCGGATCGTCGACGACAGGACACTTGTTTTCGCAGATGCCGCACCCCGTGCAGAGATCGAGGTCGATGACCGGCGCCTTCTGCGTGGCGACGGTCCCGTCGGGGAGCTTCGTCTCGACCATGACGAGCTTGATGGCCTTCGGCGAGACGGGGCAGTGCTCCTCGCAGACGATACACGGCTTGCCCACCGTATAGGGGATACAGCGGTTCTTGTTGACCCACGCCGAGCCGATCTTGAGCTTGTTCTTCGACTCGATCGTCTGCTTCTGGATGGCCCCGGTCGGGCAGACCTGCGTGCAGAGGGAACAATAGTACTCGCAGTAGCCGATCCTCGGGACGAGCATCGGCGTCCAGATCCCTTCGGGCCCGGCCTCCGTGAGTACGGGCTGGAGCCCGTTGGTCGGGCAGGCCCGCATGCACTGGCCGCACTTGACACACTTGGCCAGGAACTTCGGCTCGGGCAGCGCTCCCGGCGGCCGGATGAGCTTGAGAGAGGCCCGCTTGTGCGCAGGGGTCAGCCGGAAAAACGGCACCACGGCCAATCCGAGAAAGGTCGTCAGAAGCAGCTTCCTCCGCGAAAGGTTGACGTTCGAAACGTTCGTCAGCTTTTCAGGCGCCGCGCTGACGGGAAATCCTATGGCCGCGGTCGGGCAGATGGCCGCGCACGTCTGGCAGTAAATACATTCGGCGCTTTTCCACTTCTCCTTGGGGTAGGGATTGGCCTGGGTCTCGCAGTGCTGTGTGCAGAGGCCGCACTTGATGCATTTCACATCGTCGACCTTGAGCTTGAAGATGTTCCATCGCGCGAGAAGCCCCAGGAGCGCGCCTGTCGGGCAGAGGTACCGGCACCAGAATCGCTCCTTCCAGGCATTAAGGGCCACCGCGCCGAGGAAGAACAAACCGACCGCAAAACCCTGGCGGAAGGTCTCGTGGAGGGTCCAGTTTTCCAGAAGCTGCGAGATGGAGCGTCCGGCCGAGGTGAGGCCGACCCCGTACAAAAGTCCCTTAAGGCCGGACAGGGCGTACGCCAGGCCCGGAAAGATCGAAACGGCGAACGACCGTGTCAGGAAGGACAAGGGGTCGAGGATGCCGGCCAGATCGAGTCCGAGAAGCGTGCCCACCAACACTATAATAAGGATATAGTACTTCCAGGCCAGGCTCGCCTTCTCCTCACGGGGCGGCTTGAGGAATTTTGTTCGCTTGAACGCGAACGAGGCGAACTGGTGGACCGCGCCAAGCGGGCAGACCCAGCCGCAGAATACGCGCCCCAGGACGATCGTGGCCGCGGTCGTGATGAGGGCGAAAACGAACGAGGCAAAGACCAAGCGCGCCGAGATGGTGGTGACAAGAGCCAAGAGCGGGTCGAAATGAAAGAAACGCTGGACCGTGGAGCCGATATAATCCCGGCCCGTGTAATGGGCGCCGACGAAAAGATAAAGGAATAATCCGAAGAACGCCGTCTGGCTGGCAGCCCGAAGGAGCTGGAGGACGCGGTACTTTCTAGATTTTTCTCTTTTCAATCCGGACCTTCTCCAGGTCAAATGTCCCGAGGCGGCGCTCCTGCGCCAGCCGCAGGTAAAGGAGTTCCTCAGGCTTGATGTCGAAGAACGTGGCGGCCATGGCATCCACCGCTACGGGGTCCGTCCCTGCGACGACCGTTTTGGTCAGCTTGGTATCGCTCACCCGCCCGCCCTGGGGGCCGTTCCGAACGAGAATCCTGTAGGCGTCGAGGACGGTGAGAGTCGGTTTGAAAAACGCGGCCAGGTCCACTATGGCCTGATCGAGCTTCTGATGGAGCTGGTTCCTGGCGCCGCCGAGCGCGCCCAGCCAGTTCTTCATTCCGATGGTGAGCCGGCAGAGGGAATGGTGCTTGGCGATGGGCACATTGATGATCTTGTCGGCTTCGAGGACGTCGAGGACGATGTCCCATTCCTTGAGCCACTCCCCCTTGAGCGCCACCTTTTTGACCCGGTCTTCATCGACATAGGGCATCGCCGCGCCGGCGGCCCGGGCCGCATCGAGGATGCCCGAGCGCACGTAACAGCGCTTGGCCTGGTTGGTCGTGTTGTCGATGACCGTGACGCTTTTGGCCCCCGCGTCGTGGACGAGTTCGACCAGCGCCTTGACCACATCGGGATTGGTGCAGGCGGCCATTTCGGGGGTCCGGTCCCATCCGATGTTGGGTTTGATGACGACTTTGTCGCCCCGCCCGACGAATCGCTTCATGCCCCCCAGCGCGGCCACGGCTTCTTTTGTGATGAGGTAAGGCGATTCGCCTTCGACCGCGGCGAGCACGGGGACGGGAGCGGCCGGGACCGGTCCGGCGAAAATCGCCGGTCCGAAACGCAGCACGGCGCCGCCGACGGCCAGGTCCTTCAGAAAATCACGTCTGTCCATGGTCATCCTTTTCCGAGCGAACGGATGTACTCCACGATTCCGTTATAGATGCCCTGAACCGCCAGCTCCCTGTATCGCGCCGTCTTGAGCTTGGCCTCTTCGTTCGGGTTGCTGAGGTGCGAGATCTCGACGAGCACGGACGGCATGTCGCTTCCGATGAGCACCCAAAAGGGCCCGCCCTTGACGCCCAGGCTCTTAATCGTGGGACGGTCCAGGGATAACGATTGTACCAGATTCCTCTGCATTCGTTCAGCCAGGTCCCGCGATTCCATGACCTTGCTGTTCTTGACGATCTTCTGGATGATGTCCTTCATCTGGCCGATGTTTTTGGTGGACGTGGCATTTTCTCGGGCGGCCGTCTCGTTGACGGTCGGGTCCGGGCTGAAATTCAGGTAAAACGTCTCGACCCCCTCGCGCCTCCGGTTGCGGAACGCGTTGACGTGGACCGAGACGAACAGGTCGGCCTGCTTCTGGTTGGCGATGACCGTGCGGTCCTCGAGCGGAACGTTGATGTCGGACTCGCGGATGAGGATGACGTTCAGGCCGAGCTTCTCGACCAGCATTTTCTTCAGCGCCAGGCAGACATCAAGGGTGATGGTCTTCTCCTCGAGGCCGGTCTGGCCGATGCAGCCCGGATCGCTGCCGCCGTGGCCCGGGTCGAGGACGATGGTTTTGACCCCCAGGCCGAGCTGGCGGGCCATGGACCACCCCGACGGCAGCGGCTCAGCCGGTTTGGCCGGAGGTGTAACGGACCGCTTCATGCCCTGCGTCTGGGCCGGCAGAACCTGCCCCTGCTGGGGCCCGGGGGCAAGAGCCGGATAGATGTCGATGACGACGCGGTACGGGTCGAAGAGGTGATACACCCGGTAGGACACGATTTTGGTAAAGTCGACTTCGGCCGTGACTCGGACCGTCGATATCGTTTTCTGCGAGACGAGGATTTGGCTCAGGTAAGCCGTTTTAATGGGGTAGGAGTTGCCTTGAAGGATAGGGTTGAGCTTGGCCTGGAGCACATCGACGTAGATCCGCCCCGGCTGTTTGACCTCGCTGAAAGTGTACTCACGGAGCGTGCCGACATCAAGGACGATGCGGGTAAAATTGGCATGCGTGTAATAGCGGAGGTTGACGATTTCCGCCCTCTTGTCGGCCTGCGACGGTCGGCCGAACGAAAACGCAGCCAACAGGAAAATCTGGGCGAAACGGAAAAAATGCGCGCGGTCCAACTTCTCTCAATTTTAGCGGACCGGCCCCGAATTGTCCACTTGGACGGAAAAGAAAGCTCGATTCGCCGCTGAGGATACAGGCAACGCCCAAGAGGTGGAGCGCGAGGGGTGTTTCCCGGAGGAAGGCGTGTGTAGGCCGAGCGGCAGGGAGCACCCCGAGACGCTCCGACTGGATGGGGGGCGGTAACCGTACGAGCTTTACGCGCCGAACTTTTCGAGCTTGAGGGCGTGCGCCAGCATCAGCGGCATGGCGTAGATCGACCGGAAGCGCCCGAGCAGGCCTTTGCCGCAGGCTCTCTCCGAGAATGTCACCACGTCGTCGGTCCGCGCCGTCCGCGAGACGAGCATGAACGGGTTCGGATGCCACGAGTGGGCCTTGAGAAGTGCGGGCGTTGAATGGTCCGACGTGACGACGAGCACATCGGGATTGAGTGCAACCAGCCGTGGGATGTACGCATCGAGCTCCTCGATCGCAGCAACCTTGGCCGCGAAATCTCCGTCCTCGCCCCGCGAGTCTGTCTTTTTGAAATGAACATAGAAGAAATCGTGATTCCCGAAGTTCTTCTCGAGGGCATCGAAGAGGTCGGCCGGTTGACTCCCGACCTCCATGACGTCCATGCCGATCAGGCGGGCCAGCCCCTTGTACATCGGGTAATTTGCAATGGCCGCCGGCCGGAGACGGAAGAGCTCTTTCATCGAGGGGATGTGCGGAAACTTGGAGAAGCCGCGGAGCAGGGCTGTATTGGCCCTGGGCTCATCCTTGAGGATCTCGCCGAGGTCTGCGACGAAGCGACTGACGACGGCCGCGGCCTTGGCCGCCTCCGGTCCGACGGGTTCCGGGGGGATGGGCGCCTTGCCCTCCTTCTGCGGGTCGGCGTCGGTCAGCGCGTCCGACAGGCCTTCGGCTGTGAAGCGGGCTACGAACCGGTGCTCCTTTCCAGGAAAGACTCTGACCTCGATCCCCTCCCGCTCCGGGAGGCGCGCGTTGATGAGGCCGCAGATTCGGGCGTTCTCCTCGGTCGGTATCCGGCCGGCCCGGCGGTCCACAATCAACCCGCCCTTCAAGGTGGCGAAGTTGCCCCTGGCAACGAGGTCATTGCGGCTGACCTCGACCCCGGAGCCCAAGGCTTCGAGGATCCCGCGCCCGATCCGGTACTGGAGCGGATCGTAACCGAAGATGGCCAGGTGGGCGGGCCCGCTGCCGGGGGTGATGCCCATGAACACCGGGTCCGTGACTCCACAGACACCGCGCTTGGCCAGTTCGTCAAGGTTGGGCGTCCGGGCCGTCTCGAGCTCCGTGCGGCCGCCGACGGGCAGGCCGCCGACGCCGTCCATGACGAGCAGGACGATTTTCGAATCGGTCTGTTGGCTGAGTTCTTTGGCGAGATCTTCCCATTCCATGGCACGCATCTCCTCGGAGTTTTTTACCAGTTTATCAGAGGACGAGGCCCGCGTAAACTGGACGCTCCGGACGGGCCCGGGCGCGCGGCGAGGATCGTTTGACCCTGCTCTGCCGCTCTGCTAGAATCTGTCCATGAATAAGGTCCTTATCCTCGATTTCGGGTCGCAGTACACCCAGCTCATCGCCCGCAAAATTCGCGAGCTCGGCGTTTACTCCGAGATCCTGCCCTTCACCACGCCGGTGGCCAAGCTCCGCCGGGAGCGGCCCTCGGCTCTCGTTCTTTCCGGGGGTCCGCAGAGCGTGTACGAGAAGGGTGCGCCGCACCCGGAGCCGGGGATCTTCGAACTGGGGGTTCCGGTTCTCGGGATCTGCTACGGCCTGCAGCTCATGGCCCAATGCCTCGGCGGCGAGGTCACGCCATCAACAAAGCGTGAATACGGCGTTGCCGCGCTCCGGGCGACGGACCGCTCCGGACTCCTGTCGGGCGTCAAGGACAAAGGCCAGGTGTGGATGAGCCACGGCGACCGGCTCGGAAAAGTTCCGCCCGGCTTCGCCATCACGGGCAGCACCGCGAACACCGTGGCGGCGGCGATCGAAAATCACCAGAGAAAATTCTACGGCGTCCAGTTCCACCCCGAGGTCATCCATACAGAAGAAGGGCAGAAGATCCTCGGAAACTTCCTGTTCCGCCTGGCCGGCCTCAAGCCGGACTGGAACATATCGTCTTTCGTCGCAGGCAAGGTCCGGGAGATCCGGGAAACCGTCGGGACGGAGAAGGTCATCTGCGGCCTGAGCGGCGGGGTCGATTCCCTGGTGACGTCGCTCATCATCCATAAAGCCATCGGCAGCACCCTGACCTGTATCTTCATCGACAACGGGCTGCTGCGGAAAGGCCAGTACGAAGCGCTCATGGAGGCCTTCCGTCAAAAATTCCGGCTCAAGGTCATCGGCATCGACGCGGCCGATATGTTCCTGGAGAAACTGCGCGGCGTGACATCCCCGGAGAGGAAGCGCAAAACGATTGGCGAACTTTTCATCCACCTCTTCGACCGGGAGGCCACACGGCTCGGCGGCGCCGCCTTCCTGGCCCAGGGTACAATTTATCCGGACGTCATCGAGTCGAACCCTGTCAAGGGACCGTCCTCGATGATCAAGTCTCATCACAACGTGGGCGGGTTGCCCAAAGGGATGCGCTTCAAGCTCATCGAACCCCTCCGCGAACTCTTCAAAGATGAGGTCCGTGCTTTGGCGCTTGAACTCGGCGTGGACGCCGAGTTCATTCACCAGCACCCGTTCCCCGGCCCCGGGCTCGCCGTGCGGGTCATCGGAGAGGTGACGAGGGAGCGGCTGGACATCCTCCGCGCGGCCGACGACGTCGTCCTTGACGAAGTCCGGCGGGCCGGAATCTACAATAGATTATGGCAGGCGTTTGGGGTCCTTCTCCCCATCCGCTCGGTGGGTGTGATGGGCGACCAGAGGACATACCAGCAGGTCGTGGCCGTCAGGCTCGTCCAAAGCACCGACGGCATGACGGCCAACTGGTACCCCGCGCCGGCCAAGCTGCTGTCGAGGATCTCCACCCGCATCGTCAACGAAGTCGCCGGAGTCAACCGCGTCGTGTACGACATCACGACCAAGCCGCCGGGGACAATCGAGTGGGAATAACGCGCATTTTCCGATAGGGGCATTTTCTTTTCGCCATGGAACCGACATTCGTTCATCTTCACAACCATTCCGAGTACAGCATCCTCGACGGCTGCCTGAAGATCAAGGACCTCGTCGATGCGGCCGTCAAGAACGACATGGCGGCCGTCGCCGTCACCGACCACGGGAATATCTTCGGGGCCGTCCAGTTCTTCAGGGAGGCCAAGAGCAAAGGCGTCAAGCCGATTCTCGGCTGCGAGGTTTATGTCGCCCCTCAGAGCCGGTTTGACAAACGGCCGGGAAACGGCAACGACATCCATCATTTCCATCTGATCCTCCTGGTCAAGAACGACAAAGGGTACAAGAACCTCTGCGCCCTTGTCACCAAAAGCTACCTCGAGGGATTCTATTACCGGCCTCGGATCGACAAGGAACTCCTGGCCGCGCACGCGGAAGGCCTCGTCGGACTCTCGAGCTGTCTCAAAGGGGAAGTGACGGCATGGCTCAGCCGCGGGTTCGTCGACAAGGCCGAAGAAGCCGCCCGGACGTACGCCGGAATCTTCGCCCCGGGCGACTTTTTCATCGAGATCCAGGACCACGGCCTGCCCGAACAGAAAGCCGTCAACCCCAAGCTCATCGAAATCGCCCGCCGGCTCGACCTTCCGCTCGTGGCCACGAACGACATCCATTTCGCCCGCCGCGAGGACGCCGAAAGTCAGGACGTTCTTGTCTGCATTCAGACGAACAGAAAAGTTTCCGACCCCGACCGCCTCAAGTTCAGCAGCGACCAGTTCTACTTCAAGTCCGCGGCCGAGATGAAGGAGCTCTTCCGGGAGACGCCGGACGCCATTCAAAACACAGGCCGGATCGCCGCCCGCTGCGAGTTCGACTTTCCCACCAAGAATTACTTCCTCCCGAATTTCACGCCGCCCGCCGGCAAGACCCTCAGCGAATACTTTGAGGAGGTGGCTTGGGACGGTTTCCGGGCCCGCGTCGAAAAGCGGGCGGACAAGGTCCTCAACGGCGAGAGCACCCATACCTTGAAAGAATACGAAAGCCGGATGGAGCGGGAGATCAAGCTCATCAAGCAGATGAAGTTCGAAGGCTACTTCTTGATCGTCTGGGACCTGCTCAAGGCCGCCAGGCTCAAAGGCATCCCGGTCGGGCCCGGCCGCGGATCGGCGGCGGGCAGCCTCCTGGCCTACGCCCTCCAGATCACTGAGATCGACCCTCTTGAGTACGACCTCCTCTTCGAGCGGTTCCTCAACCCTGAACGCATCAGCCTTCCCGACATCGACATGGACTTCTGCGGCCGCCGCCGGGGCGAGATGATCGAGTATGTGACCAACAAGTACGGCCAGGAGAACGTCTGCCAGATCATCACCTTCGGGACCATGGCCGCCCGCGGCGCCATCCGCGACGTGGGCCGCGTCCTCGAGGTGCCGCTGCCCGAGGTGGACCGCATCTCGAAGATGATCCCGTTCGGTCCGGACTCGACGATCGCCGAGGCCATCAAGAACGTCCCCGAGCTTCGGCAGCTGCGGGACAAGAACTCGAAGATCGCCCAGCTTTTGGCCATCGCCCAGCGGATCGAGGGCCAGGTCCGCCACCCGTCGATCCACGCCGCCGGCATCGTCATTACGCCCAAGCCCCTTGTCGAGTTCCTGCCGCTCTACCAGTCGGTCAAGGGAGAGGTGACGACCCAGTTCGAGATGGGGGACGTCGAGGCCCTCGGCCTGCTCAAGATGGATCTGCTGGGCCTGCGCAACTTGACCGTCATCGACGACACGCTGAAGCTCGTCCGCCAGGGCACGGGCGTCGAGATCGACATCAACGCGCTTCCGCTCGACGACCCGGCGACGTTCGAGGTCTTCAAGGCCGGGAACACGGACGGCGTTTTCCAGTTCGAAAGCCAGGGCATGAAGGACCTCCTCCGGAACTTCAAGCCGGAGCAATTCCGCGACCTGATCGCTTTGAACGCCCTCTACCGGCCCGGCCCGCTCAAGAGCGGAATGACAGACGAATTTATCCACCGCCGCAACCACCCCGAGCGGATCGCCTACGAGCTGCCCCAGCTCGACCCGATTCTCAAAGAGACGCGCGGCATCATCGTCTACCAGGAACAGGTCATGCGGATCGCGACCGACCTGGCCGGATTCACGCTGGGCGGGGCCGACCTGCTGCGCAAGGCCATGGGCAAGAAGGACAAGGAGACGATGACGGCCCAGAAGCAGAAGTTCCTGCAGGGAGCCAAGAAGAAGGGTATCGCCGCCTCCAAGGCCGACAAGATCTTCGAGCAGATCAAGGAATTCGCCGAGTACGGCTTTAACAAATCCCACGCCGCCGTCTACGCCCTGCTCGCCTACCAGACGGCCTACCTCAAGGCGCACTATCCGGCCCATTTTTTGGCGGCGCTTCTGACATCCGAAGCGGAGCGCGGAGGAACGGCCCAGGTTGTCAAGTACATCGGCGAGAGCCACGACATGGGCCTCGAGATCCTGCCGCCCGACATCAACAAGAGCGACTTCCGGTTCACGGTCGAGGACGGGAACATCCGGTTCGGACTGGCGGCGGTCAAGAACGTCGGGCAAGGCGCCGTCGAAGAGCTCCTGGCGATTCGACGGAAGAACGGGCCCTTTAAATCGCCGTTCGACCTTTTCCGGGATCACGACGCCAAAATCCTTAACCGCAAGGCCGTGGAAAGTCTGATCAAAGCCGGGGCCTTCGATTCGCTCGGCTGGAAGCGTTCCCAGTGTTACCATATGCTCGACAGGATGATCGAGTTCGGCCACGAGATCCAGCGGGCGAAGGCGACGGAGCAAAATTCCCTTTTCAGCGACGGGCCCGCGCCCGAGCCGGAAATCCCGGACGAGGTGCGCGAGATGCGGGAGTGGGACGAATCCCACGTGCTGTCCTACGAGATGGACGCGCTCGGGCTCTACGTGACGGGACATCCGCTCGGCCAGTACAAGGGCAGGCTGTCGAGGCTTGTACCGCGCAGCCTGAGCGAGCTCGACGATGAGCGGGACTTCGACAAGGAGATCCGGGCCGCCGGCGTCGTCTCCACCCTCAAGCAGCTCCGGACGAGGAAGGACGAACGCATGGCCACGTTCGTGCTCGAAGACATGACCGACAAGATCGAAGTGGTCGCTTTCCCCGATGCCTTCGGCAAGTCGGGCGCCTATCTTCGCGAAGGCCAGCTCGTCTGGATTAAAGGCAAATACCTCGGCGAGGGCGAGAACCGCCGGATCAGCCTCAGCCAGGCCATGCCGCTGGCCGAAGCATTCGAAAAACAGGCCAAACGGGTTATTGTGCGGATATTCCTCCCGGGGCTCGAGGAAGCGACCCTCGCCGAGCTCAAGACGATCCTCGACAATCATGAAGGGAAGTGCCCTGTCTTCTTTGAACTGGAGTCACCGCACTCCTTCAAGCTGACCGCTCAGAGCGCCGAGGTCCAGCAGGTGACGCCGTCGGAGGACCTGATCAAGCGAATCGAGGAGCTGCTCGGCGAGGATTCAGTGTCGATCGAGTACTGACGTGGCGACATCCTTGTCCCTCGCTTGTCTCTTATCATAGACATACAGCGCTCAATATCTTGCCTCGGCGAGCCCGCCCGATTGACACCCGAAACCGAAAAGGGTAGATTAAAGTGAATATTTTCACCATCTTTCGAGGATGACGTGGCCTACAAGATCATCGTGGCGGACCCGAGCCCTTCGGTCCAGAAGGCCGTCCAGATGGCCTTGGCTGAACCCGAGTTCCGCCTCTATCCCTTTGAGGACGGTCAAGAGCTTCTCAATGCCATCGCCGAAATCAGGCCGGACGCCGTCCTCCTGAGCCCCTACCTTTCCGGCCGCGACGGCGGTGATGTCGGCCGCCTCCTGCGGCTGAGGGAGGAGTTCGTGCGTGTGCCGGTCATCCTCCTTAAAGGGACCTTCGAATCGCTCGACATCGGACGAGTCGCCGCTTCGGACTACGACGAAATTGTCCAAAAGCCTTTCGATTCCGAGCGGCTGGCGGCCGCCGTGCGGGAGCTTATCGAAAAAAAGACCTGCCCCTCGACCTTTCCCGAAGATCCCGAGCTGGCGCGGGCCACGAGACCCATCGACGGTCCCGCTCCCGAGGCGTCTCCCGGGTCTCCGGCGATCGTGCCGGAAGACCCGGCTTCCCTGTCGGCCGGCCTGTCCGGGCCGGGACCGTCGGGACTTCGTGAATGGGTCAAGAAAGAGATCGTCGGAGCGGAGCGGGAGATCGAAAAACGTGTCCGGGCCCGGGTCATGGCGGATCTCAAGGAATGGGTGGCCGCCGAGTCCAAGGGCTCAAAGGGCACATCCTGAGACCCGTCGACCAAACTCACTCTTGCGTGGTGATCCCATGAACGACAAACGACAGTTGGACAAAGCGTACGACCCCAAGCCGGTCGAGGCGAAGTGGTCGGACTATTGGCTTAAGAACGGCATCTTCGCCGCCGACGCCAAATCGGCCAAGCCCAAGTTTTCCATGGTGCTCCCGCCGCCGAACGTCACCGGCATCCTGCACATGGGCCATGCGTTGTGCTTCACCCTGCCCGACATCATCACCCGCTGGAAAAGGATGCAGGGCCACAACTGCCTCTGGCTCCCCGGCACGGACCACGCCTCGATTGCGGTCCACAATGTAATCGAACAGAGCCTGGCGGAACGCGGCTTGACCAGGGAAAAAGTCGGCCGCGACGAATTCCTTCGCATCGCATGGGATTGGAAGGAAAAGTACGGCGGGGTGATCACCAGTCAGCTCAAGAAACTCGGCTGCTCGCTCGACTGGTCCCGCGAGCGCTTTACGATGGACCCGGGATTCAGCCGGGCCGTCAAAGAGGTTTTCGTCTCGCTCTACAAGGAAGGCCTGATCTACCGGGACTATTATTTGGTCAACCGCTGCCCGCGCTGCCGGACCGTTTTGTCCGACATCGAGATCGAGCATAAGGATCTTCTCGGCAAGCTCTGGTATATCAAGTACCCTCTCGAGGGCTCGGCCGAGACACTCGTCGTGGCCACGACTCGGCCGGAGACCATGCTGGGCGACACGGCGGTGGCCGTTCACCCGGACGACGAGCGCTACACGCACCTTCACGGCAAGCGCGTTCTTCTGCCCCTCCAGAACCGATGGATTCCCGTCATCACGGATGAGCGCGTCGAGCGGGAGTTCGGGACGGGCGCCGTCAAAGTGACGCCGGCCCATGATCCCGTGGACTTCGAGCTCGGCAAGCTCCACGGCCTGGAACAGGTCATCGTCATCGACGGCTCGGGCAAGATGACCGAAGCCGCCGGCCCCGATTTCAAGGGCCTCGACCGCTTTGCCTGCCGGTCCCGGGTGGTGGAAAAACTGCGCGACGCCGGGCTCCTCGTCACAATCGAGGATCACGAACTCTCCGTCGGCCACTGCTACCGTTGCAAGACGATCATCGAGCCGCATCTTTCCTGGCAGTGGTTTGTCCGCATCAAGCCGCTGGCCGAGGAAGCCATCCGGGTCGTCGAGAACGGGACCGTTCAGTTCATCCCGGGCAACTGGGCCAAGACCTATTTTGAATGGATGTACAACATCCACGACTGGTGCATCTCCCGCCAGCTTTGGTGGGGCCACCGCATTCCCGCCTGGTACTGCCGGGACTGCCGGCACGTGATGGTCGCCAAGGATGCGCCTGTATCGTGCGAAAAGTGCGGCGGGCCGGTCGTCCAGGACGAGGATGTCCTCGATACGTGGTTCAGCTCGGCCCTCTGGCCTTTCGGCACTCTCGGCTGGCCCGACAAGACCGAAGACCTCGAGGCGTTTTATCCGACGGACCTCATGTCCACGGGTTTTGATATTATTTTCTTCTGGGTGGCCCGGATGATCATGATGGGCCTCAAATTCATGGGCCGGATTCCGTTCCGGCATGTCTTCATCAACGGCCTTGTCCGCGACCTCAAGCGCCGAAAGATGAGCAAGTCCGAGGGCAACATCATCGACCCGCAGGAGATGATCGACAAATACGGGACCGATGCGCTGCGTTTTACGCTGGCCGCGCTGGCCGTCCCCGGGATGGATCTGGCCCTCTCCGAGGAACGGATGGCCGGCTATCAGGCCTTCGCGAACAAGATCTGGAACGCTTCCCGTTTCGTTTTGATGAATCTCGGTGAAGGGCCGCTCGAGGTCCGGGACAGCGAGATGACGCTCGCCGACCGGTGGATCCGGAGCCGGCTGGCCGATGTGACGGCCCGTTTTGCGCAGAGCCTCGAAGAGTACAAATTTTACGAGGCCGCCGACATCATCTACCACTTCATCTGGCACGAGTTCTGTGATTGGTATATCGAGTTCGCCAAAGTCGGGCTGCGCGAAGGGAACACGACGACGGCGGCCGTGCTGGCGGACGGGCTGGACCGGATCCTGAAGCTCCTCCACCCGCTCATGCCTTTCATCACCGAGGAGATCTGGCAGCACCTGCCCGGCGCCGGCCCGTCGATCTGCGTCGCCCCGTTCCCGGAGGTCCGCGAGGATTGGAAGGACGGTCCGGCGGAAAAGGAGATGGCCCTCCTTCAGCAGGCGATCACCGAGGCCCGGACGATCCGGACCGAGAACAAGATCCCGCCCAAGGAGAAGGTGGAACTCTGGGTCAAGTCCCATGACGGCGCAGCCGCGGAAGTTCTGGCCGGACAGGCCAAGAGCGTCCAGGCCCTGGCCGGTGTCTCCAAGGTTTCGTTCATGGCCGAGTTTCCGGCCGGGGAGAAGATCCTCAAAGGGGTGGCCGGGCCGTTCGATCTGGCCATTCCGCCGGTTGCGGCCGTGGATATGGCCCAGGAGAGGGAGAGGCTCGAAAGGGAGCTGACGAAAATCGAGGCGGATGTCGCCAAGCTCGAGAGCAAGCTCGCGAACGACGACTTCTTGGCCAAGGCGCCGCGGCCGATCGTCGAGGAAAACCGGACCCGGCTGCAGGGCTTTAAGGAGCGACGGGAAAAGATCCGGGCCAATTTGGCCGGGTCGGGCCGCTGATCGCGCCCTGCCCGGACGGCCTTCGATTGAGCTGACCATGACCTTGGGCGCAGTCATCCATAGATTCGGGAGCGTTCCGTCCACAAACGACACCGCGCGCGATTTCGCCCGCCGCGGCTCGGCCCATGGAACGCTCGTCGTCGCCGACGAGCAGACCCGCGGCCGGGGCACCAAGGGGCGCACCTGGCATTCCCCGGCGGGGCTGGGCCTTTACGCGTCGTTCATCCTGCGGCCCGGCGATTCCACGAACGAGCGTCGCTCGCTCCATCTTCTCCCTTTGGCGGCCGGGCTGGCCGTTGCGGATGCGATCCAGGCCGCCGTGGGAATTGCCGTTCAATTCAAATGGCCCAATGACCTTGTCTCAGGGAGGAGGAAGCTCGGCGGCATCCTCGTCGAGGCCGTGTTCCAAGGCGAGGCTCCGAGTTTTGCCGTTGTCGGAATCGGCGTCAACGTCAACCACGCCGCGACGGATTTCCCGGCCGAAATCCGGGGGCAGGCGACGTCTCTGCGGCTCGTCGTCGGCCGCCCGGTCGACAGAGAGGCGCTTCTCGCGGACCTTTGCCTCATCCTGGAGTCCTGGTATAATGCGCTCATCCGAGGTGCGAGGGAGGAGGTTATCAGGGCTTGTGAAGACCGGATGGCCTTCTCTCCGGGCGACCACGTTCGCGTTATGACTCCCGATTCGGAAATCCGCGCGATCTATCTCGGACTTGAGTCGGAAGGCCGTCTTCGCCTGGAGGCGGCCGGCCGGGCCCTCTCCGTGGCTTTTGAAGACGTCCGCGGCCTGGATTGGGAGTGATAAGGAGGGACCGCATGCTGCTGGCATTCGACGTCGGAAACACCACCGTGGCCATAGGGCTCTTCCGAAGCGCGACCCTCGTCAGAGGCTGGAAAGTCAAAACCGATCGCGACAAGACCGCCGACGAGTATGAGGCCATGCTCGTCAATCTCTTTCAGATGGCCGGCTTGGATCCCAAGCGGGTCGATGCCGCGATCATCTCGAGTGTCGTCCCGCCGCTGACACCCGTCGTCCAGGATCTTTGCCGCCACCTCTTCAATGTCGAGGCCCTGGTCGTCGGTCCGGGCCTCAGGACGGGCATGCCCATCCTCTACGAAAACCCGCTTGAGGTCGGCGCCGACCGGATCGCCGCGGCGGTCGCCGCGTTCGAAAAATACGGCGGCCCCTGCATCGTCGTGGATTTTGGAACGGCGACAACGTTTGACGCCGTCTCGGAAAAAGGCGAATACCTCGGCGGGGCGATCGCCCCCGGCATTCAGATCTCGGCCGAGGCGCTCTATCTCAAGACGGCCCGGCTGCCGCGGATCGAGATCCGGAAGCCCAAGAAAGCCATCGGCCGCACGACCGTGGCCAGCATGCAGTCGGGGCTCTACTTCGGCTACGTCGGTCTCGTCACCCATACGATCGCCGAGATCCGCAAGGAGCTTGGCGAGAAGACCAGGGTTGTTGCCACGGGAGGTTTCGGCGGCCAGATGGCGCCGGAAGTGCCGGCCATCGAAGCCTATGACTCCGATCTCGTCCTCGAAGGGCTGAGGATTGTCTTCGAGAGGAACAAGGATCCCCGGACGCATGAGCGGTGAAGCGCAGAGCGAATACTACCAGGCCGTCGCCAAGGAATTTCTGCGGCGCCGCGGAGCGCCGTTCTTCCTGTCGCCTCGCGACCTGGCTTTGATCGCGGTGTGGGAGAAAAAAAAAGTTCCTCTCGATGTGATCCTCGAAGGAATCGGGCGGGCCTTCGATGACAGGAGGCGCAAAACCCGCGGCACAAAAGGCCTGGGGTTGGGCTTTTGTGAGGTTCAGGTCGACCGAGCCTTCGCCCAGTACCGGGATCGGAAGGCCGGCGGCAGGCGATCCGCCCCGCCGCAGCCGGACAAAAGGGCCGGCGTGCGGCATGAGATCGAAAAGTATCTCGGACGCGTCCGAGGGGAGTCGGAGGCCCCGGCAGCCCTCTTGGCCGAGGCCATGCGAGTCCTCTCCGTGCCGGCTCTCGACGAAGGGGCCCTCGAGCGCATTGACGATGACGTGGATGCGATCCTGCTCGGCGGGACTCCTCAGGAAGAAAGGGACCGAGCCCGGCGCCAGGCGCTTCGCGATTTTCCGGGACGTTCACCTGACGAAATCGATGCTGCCGTCCGGACCCGCCTCGTCAAAGCCGCTCGGGACAACTTTCGAATCCCCTATGTTTCTCTCTTCTATTATTAAGAGGTAAGCTGTGATGGTGTCCGCTAAAATTGTGTCGCTGCTCAAGAAGCATCGTAACGGACTGAGCTTCGCCAAGATCCAGCAGGAACTCGGCATCGAGCGGAAGGACCGGGCCAAGCTTCTCGCCCGGCTGAGGGAGCTCGAGGCGGCCGGCGCTGTCCGCTTCGCCAAGAGCCGGTTTATGATGGCGCCCTCGGCGGGGCTCGTCCGGGGCCGCTTCGTCACGACCCGGCCGGGCTTCGGCTTTGTCTCGCGCGCCGACGGTGGAGAGGATGTCTTTGTCCCGGCCCGCTTCGCCGCGGGCGTTCTCCGGGGCGATGAGGTGGAAGTCCTCGTCAAGGAAGGCCGGTTCGGCAAAACCGAAGGAAAGGTCGTTCGCATCCTCAAAAAAGCGCAAGCGTCCATTCTGGGAGTCTACCGCGAGCGGGGCGGGGCGCCTTTCATCCAGGCCCTGGAATCTCCCTCGCCGGAGGAACTGCCGCTGCGCTCTTCCGGCGGTCTCGGGGCTCGGCCCGGGATGATCATCGAGGCCGACCGGAAATCCTTGGCCGTCTGCAAGGTCCACGGACGGCCGGAAGACCCGGGAGTCGACACGGCCGTCGTCATCCGGAGATACGGGCTTGCCGCCGCTTTTTCGGACGAAGTGCTCCGTGAAACGGAGGGGATCGCGGCCGCTCTCTCGCCGAAGGACATCGAGGGCCGCCGTGACTTTCGGGACTGGGAAACGGTCACCATCGACGGCGAAAAAGCCCAGGACTTCGATGACGCCGTGTCCATCAAGCGGGTAGACGACGGCGGCTTCCTCCTCGGCGTCCACATCGCCGACGTCTCCCACTATGTCAAGCCCGGCAGCGCTCTGGACGGCGAGGCCTTGGAGCGGGCGACAAGCGTTTATTTCCCCGACCTGACGCTGCCCATGATTCCCGAAAGGCTTTCGAATGACCTGTGCAGCCTCCGCCATGCCGTGCCGCGCCTGACGATGTCGGCGATCATGGAGATCGATCCCAAAGGGCGCGTCGTCGGCGCCTTTTTCACGCCCTCGGTCATCCAGACG
Organism: Candidatus Aminicenantota bacterium; assembly: GCA_963727095.1. Taxonomy (GTDB): domain Bacteria; phylum Acidobacteriota; class Aminicenantia; order Aminicenantales; family Saccharicenantaceae; genus CAVSEQ01. The sequence continues at coordinate 672,678 of CAVSEQ010000005.1, forward strand.
GTTGAACGGATGACGTACACGGCGGTTTCAAAGATCCTCAAAGGCGACCGGGGCGAGCAACGCCGCTATCATCGCCTCGTCCCGAGCTTCTTCTTGATGAACGACGTGGCCGGCCTCCTCCGCGCCCGCCGGCTGGAGGAGGGCAGTCTCGATTTCGATTTAGTCGAGCCCGAACTCATCTACGAGGAGGGGAAGCTCATGGCCGTCGCCGCCGTGGAGCGCAACGACGCCCACCGCCTCATCGAAGAGTTTATGGTTGCGGCCAACGTGGCCGTCGCGTCCTATCTTGCGGAGCGGGAGATTCCGGCGATTTACCGCGTCCATCCGGTTCCGGCCGTCGAGGACCTGGAGAAGCTCCACGAGATCCTGACGCATTTTGGTTTTGCTCTTCCCCCCGCCGGGAAGATCGGGCCGAAAGACTTGGCCCGCCTGATCGAAAAAGCCAAAGGCCGGCCCGAAGAGAAGTTCATCGCTATCCAGATCCTGAGGGCCATGCGGATTGCCACTTATTCGACCGAGAATGTCGGACACTATGGGCTGGCCAAGACGAACTACACGCACTTTACCTCTCCCATCCGTCGGTATCCCGACCTCGCCGTTCACCGCATATTGAAAGCTGCGCTCGAGAAACAGGCGGCGGGACGGCTCCCGCTCGAATCCGTGGCCCGCCATTCGAGCGAGCGCGAGAGAAACGCGGACGAAGCTGAGCAATCGCTCCTGAAGTGGCGGATCTTCCGGCTTCTTCATGAGCGGCTGGGCGACGAATTCGGCGGGATTGTCGTCGATATTACAAGGGCCGGCCTCCTCATCGAACTCGACGACTTCTTCGTCGAAGGGCTCCTGCCTTTCGCGGCCCTGGGCGGGGATTATGATCAGAGGACGAGCGGGCGGAGGCTGCGCGGCCGGAAGCGCGGGAAGAGGTTTGACTTGGGCGACCGGGTTCGCGTCATGCTTGTATCCTGCGATCCGGTCCTGCAGCGGATGAGCTTTGTCCCTGCGCCGGGCGCGGCAGTGGAAGTGAATAGATGAGCAGCCCGGCCATCTTTGACGCCGTCCTCGACGTCCGTTCGGAAGAAATAGAGGGGAAGGAGCGGCTGTCCGTCGTGTTCGACGAGCGCGAGATCCCGGCGTCGGTTTCGGCTTACGCCATCCTCGGCCGGACCGGCTCCGCGTTCGTCAGCATCCGTCCGGAACGCGCCCTGGATGTCAGGTGGAAGGATCCCTTTGAAGTGCGCGAAGCGGACGGCCGGCCGCTCGGGCAAGGTATCGTTCTCTATCCCGGCGCCCCCGAGCCGGCCGGGGTCAAGATCTCCCGGAAAAAAACGCTGCTCGAGCGTCTGTCGCTCGGCGAGCGCGACATGCTGCTGGCGCTTGCCGATGAAAAAGGCCTGCAAGGGCTGCGGGCCGAAGACATCGAGGCGTTCTGCCGCCTCGACCGGAGCCGGCTCGAGACTCTGGCTCGTGAGCTCGAAGAGCAGGGCGGGGTCCGCATCCTGTCCTTTTCGCCGCTCTTCCTTGTTTCCCAGAAGAGCCTGGACTTCCTCCGGCCCCGGATCGCTTCTTACCTGGCCCGCTACCATAAAAAACACCCCGGTCAGCGCGGCGCGCCGATCGACAGGATCGAAAACCGTTTCAATGCGCCCCGGACGGTCGTCCTCCTTGCCGTCCGCTCTCTCGTCAAAACGGGCGGGGTCGCCATGGAGAAGGATACCGTTTGGCTGGCCGATTTCCAGATTCCACTTTCCGCGGACGACGAGGAGGTCCTGGCCAAGCTTGAAGACATGCTCCTCAAGGGGGAATGGGGCAAGGTCTCGATCGACGACATCAAGGAAACGTTCCATCTGAATCCAGGCAAGCTTCAGACGCTCCTGACCGTCCTGACCGAGCGCAAAAAGATTGTCGAGGGCCGGGACGGATTTATCCTCCATTCCCGCTGGATCGAAGAGATTGTGAAAAAAATCCGGGAATCAGGAAAGAAGGAGCTGACGGTCGCCGATTTCAAGGCGATCACCGGGTTGACCCGGAAATACGCGATCCCGCTTCTCGAGCTCCTCGACGAGATGGGGGTCACCCGGCGCAAGGGCGCCGTCCGCGACATTCTGTAGCGGGGAACGCTTCTATTTCTTTTCGGCCTCCGGCTCGGGCTCCGGCTCAGGCTGGGGCTCGGGCTTCTTGTCATCCTTCTTCTTGAGCGCGGTTTTGAGAAGATCGCCGAAGATCCCGAATTTCGGCTGCTCTTTGGGGGCCGGCTTGAACTCGTCCTTCTTTTCCCGGGCCCGCGTCTCCTCGCTCTCTTCCTCTTTTTCCTTGATGGCGGAAAGGGCCGCCGCGACGGACTCTTCCTCCGCGATCTTTTCCTCGATGACCCGCCGTTCGCTCTTCTTGGGCCGCATGGCTTTCTCGCCCTCGGCCTTGGGTTTCTTCTTGATGGGCTTTTCTTTTTTGGCGGGCGCCGCGGGAGGCGCCTTGGGCTTTTCCTGAAGCGACGGCGGGAGAATGACGGCCTGCGGAGCGGCTTCGCCTTCCTCCTCGGTCTCCGGGCCGAAACCCGGCAACTCGGAAAACTCGCCCTCGGCCATGAGGTCCTCGGGCTGAGGTTCGGCCGGCATCCTCTCGGGGAACGCCTCGAACGGTGCGGCCTCCGCCTTCGGCACGTACGGCTCTTCCCAGTAGAAGATGCCCTTTTTCTTGTCGGACTTCGAAAACTCCGCCGAGTTGAGCAGCGTGAACTCCACGTCTTCCTGGGTCGTCTGCCGGATGATGTCCACGAGGTGGTAGGCCCTCAGAAAATGGAGCGAATGCGACGTTCCGGCGAGCGCGGTGTTCTTAAAGACAAGGACCAGCAGATCTTTGAGGTCGAGGTCGGCACGCAGTTCGTAGAGCGGCATCAGGCGGCCCATGGTGTCGCGGTCGATGTAGATGATCTTGTTCGGCTCGGCAAACGAGAAGACGTCTTCTCCCGTTTCCTTGAACTCATCCTTGTCCGCGTCGTACCCCAGACGGGCGACGGAGATTTTTTTCTTGGATCTCTTAACCCAGAAATTGAAGGCGTTCGGCCCGCTCTTCTCCAAGGTCAGACTCGCACCCTGGGGAATATTGGCGTGGGCGTAGAAGTCGGCGAGGCCCAGGAAATAATTGGCGGTCGGGAAGTAGTAGACCGTGTAGGATTTGCCGTCCTCGGAATCCGTGAAGGCATATTCGCGGGCGTGCGAGAGCTCCCGGCTGAGGCTGCGCGGTACCTTGAGGCCGCCGGAAAGGATCTCACGCCAGGTCAGATAGACCTTGATCGGAAAGGCCTGGACGATGCTCATTTCAGGCTTCTCGATCTCCTCGAGCTCCGGCAGCTTGGCCATGGCCGCCGAGATGGGCAGCTTATCGGGCAGCGCGTTCAGAATCCGCTTGAGGTGCCACTTCCCCCAGCCGGCCGTCGACAGGAGAATGAAGTCCTTTTTGTATTTTTTGTCGAGCAGCCCGTCGAGACTCAGGCAGGTCAGGTCGAACAGTTCGTTGGACTCTTCCAGGCCGAAATACTTCTTGACCAGCACTTCCGTCGAAGCGGACTGACGCGTCTCGACGAACTCGTTTTCGATCACCTTGACCCGCTCGTCCGGGATCTCGATGCGCTTCGAGGCGAGTTGCCAACGGTCCTCCCAGCTGAAGAGGTTCGGATCCTTGGCGAGTGCGGCGTGGAGGTGCTTCTCCAGAGTCCGGAGGTCCCGCTCGGTCATGGGCAGTTCGGTCAGGCGCGGGTCGTCGCTCTGGTTCATTATTTCGCACGTCTTGTTCTGGCCGCCGACGTTGGACGGCAGCATGACCTGGGTGTGGGTCTTCTTCATGTAGTCGACGTACTTGCGGAAAACGCCGCCGCCCGGATAATCAACTTCGAGCATCTCGCTGTCGAAATGCTTGAGGTAGGTCTTCTTGACGACCTGGAGGATCACGGGCCCTTGGAAATGTTCGACGGCCTTGCTGCCGACCGTCAAGGGCTCGTCGTACTCTCTGTAGACGAAATCCCCAACCTCATAACGGCAGGCCGCATCGTACTTCTTAACGGGCTGGACTCTCTGTCCGGCCGTCTTGGCGAACGCCAGCTTTTGAGTCAGTTCTTTGAGGGAAGAGGGGTGCGCCGTCGCGCCCAATTCCCGTTCGACAAAGGCGACGTCGTCCGGAGTGACCATTGTGATATTGTTCGTATCGGTGCTCATGGCTTATCTTTTCTTCCCCAGAAGGAGCGTGAGGATAACTTTCTGGACATGGAGTCTGTTTTCGGCCTGGTCGTATACGATCGAGTACGGGGCATCGATGACGTCATCGGTGACTTCGTCGCCGCGATGGGCGGGCAGGCAGTGCATGAAGACGGCGTCCTTCTTGGCGTGGGACATCAGGCGCGCGTTGACCTGGTACGGTGCGAAGATCGCCGCGCGCTTTTCTTTCTCGGCCTCCTGCCCCATCGAGGCCCAAACGTCGGTATAAACGGCATCCGCCCCGGTTACGGCTTCCTCAGGGCTGTGAGCGAGGATGAGCTCAAAACCCGTGGTCTTGCCGTCCTCTCGGGCGAGAGCCGCCATCTCCCGCTTCGGTTCGTAGCCCGGAGGCGTGGCCACGGCCATCGTCATGCCGGCCCGGGCCGCCGCCAGCATCAGGCTGTGGCAAACGTTGTTGCCGTCGCCGACATAGGTCAGTTTGAGACCGGCCAAGGTCCCTTTGTGTTCACGCAAGGTGAAGACGTCGGCCATGCCCTGGCAGGGATGCGACAGGTCCGTCAGCGCGTTGATGACCGGGATCCGCGTGCTGGCGGCCAGGTCCACGGCGGTCTGATGGGCGAAGGTGCGGATCATGATGCCGTCCACCCAGCGCTCGAGGTTCTTGCCGATATCGGCGGCTCCCTCCCGGCTCCCCATCTGGATGTCCGAAGGGGCGAGGTAGATCGCTTCGCCGCCGAGCTGGAGCATGCCCGCCTCGAACGTCACCCGTGTCCGCAGCGACGGCTTCTGGAAGATCATGGCCAGGATTTTTCCTTCGAGCGTTTTGCGGTACTTATGGGGATTGCTCTTCACCGCCGACGCCTGATCCAGGAGCTGGCTGAATTCGTAGAGGCTCAGGTCATGGATGGAGAGAAAATCTTTCTGCATGGCGAATTCTCCTATGACGAAGCGACAATCCGCGTGCCCGAACGGCCGAGCAGGGCAGCCTTGAGGTGGCTGTCTTTGGTGATGAGGACCTCGCGGCCTCCGGCCTCGATATACTCGACGGCGGCCCGGATCTTGGGCCCCATCGACCCCGGCGGGAACTGGCCGTCGGCGAGGTGCCGGCGGGCCTCGTCCACGGTCATCACCGGGACCTCCCTCTGGTCGGGTTTGCCGTAATTGATGGAAACGCGCTCGATCGCGGTCAGGATGACGAAGAGGTCGACCCCGACCTCCCGGGCGAGCAGGCTCGCCGCGTAGTCCTTGTCGATGACCGCCTCCACGCCCTCATAGAGGCCCCGGGTGTTGATGATGACCGGGATGCCGCCGCCGCCCGCGGCGATGACGATGCGGCCGGCGTAGACGAGGTCGCGGATGACCCACTTGGGAACGACATCGATGGGCTTGGGCGAGGGGACGACCTTGCGGTAGCCGCGGCCGGCGTCCTCGACGACGGTCCACTTCTTTTCGCGGGCCAGCATGTGGGCCCGGTACTTCGAGTAAAACGGCCCGACGGGCTTTGTCGGGTTTTGGAAAGCGGGGTCGTCCTTGTCCACGACAACTTGGGTGACGAGCGAGGCGACCTCCTTGTCAAGGGACTTCCGGCGGAGTTCGTTTGTGATCGCCTTTTCGAGCATGAATCCCATGCTCCCTTCGGTCATCGCATCGCACACGTCGAGGCTGTGGGGCGGAATTTTTGTCACGGCCTCCTCCATCTGGATGAGGAGGTTGCCGACCTGGGGCCCGTTGCCGTGGACGATGATGAGCTCATAGCCTTTGCGCACGATGTGGACCATGAGCTCGGCCGCCTTTTGGGCGTTCCGCATCTGCTCGTCCTGCAGGCCGCGTTGGCTCTCAGGAAGCAGGGCGTTGCCGCCGAAGGCGATGAGGGCGATCTTCGGTTTCATTCCGCTCCTAGAACTTCTTGAGAACGTCCTTGAGATTCGGGTGCCCGATTTCCTCAATCTCGTAGCCGACCCGCAGAATCGGCTTGCTCACCGTGATGACGCGTGTGATGTCGATCGGCGTGGCGCTGACGACGAGGTCGCAGTCGATCGCCTCGATCGTCTGGGCCAGTTCGCGCGTCTGCTTGTCTCCGTACCCCATGGCCGGCAGGACGCGGTCGAGGTGGTTGTACTTCTCGAACGTCTTCTTGATGCTGCCGACAGCGAAAGGCCTCGGGTCGATGATCTCGGCCGCGCCGTACTTCTGGGCCGCCACGATGCCGGCGCCGTAGCGCATGCCGCCGTGGGTCAAGGTCGGGCCGTCCTCGATAACGAGGACGCGCTTGCCGGTGATCCGCCCGCCGTCTTTGACGATGGTCGGGGAGTTGGCCCTGATGATCGTCGCCTTGGGGTTCACTTTCTTGGCGTTGGCCAGAACGAGGTCGATGCCCTCGGGCTTGGCGGTATCCATTTTGTTGATGACGATAACATCGGCCCGGCGGAAGTTGGTCTCGCCGGGGTAATAGGAGAGCTCGTGACCGGCCCGGTGCGGGTCGGCGACGACGATCTCGAGATCGGACTTGTAGAAAGGAAAGTCGTTGTTGCCGCCGTCCCAGAGGATGACGTCGGCTTCCTTTTCGGCTTGGCGGAGGATGGCGCCGTAGTCGACGCCGGCGTAGACGATGATACCCCGGTCGATGTGGGGCTCGTACTCCTCGCGCTCCTCGATCGTGCACTCGTGCTTGTCGAGATCCGCGTAGGTCGCGAAGCGCTGAACCTTCTGCTTGGCGAGGTCGCCGTAGGGCATGGGGTGCCGGATGGCGGCCACGCGGCGGCCTTTTTCCTTCAGGATCGTCGCGACCTTTCGGCTGGTCTGGCTCTTGCCTGAGCCGGTGCGGACGGCGCAGACGGAGACGACGGGGCGCTTGCTCTTGATCATCGTGTCGCAGGGACCGAGGAGGACGAAATTTGCCCCAGCGGCCTGGACTTGGGAGGCCTTGTGCATGACATACTCGTGAGGGAGGTCGCTGTAGGCGAGGTGGACGTCGTCGACCTTGAACTCGGCGATAAGACTGTCGAGCTCCTCCTCGGGAAGTATGGGAATGCCCTTGGGATAGAGCTTGCCGGCCAGCTCGGCCGGGTATTTGCGCCCGGCGATGTCGGGAATCTGAGTCGCCGTGAAGGCGACGACCTTGTAGTCGGGGTTGTTTCGGAAATAGGTGTTGAAGTTGTGGAAGTCGCGGCCGGCGGCTCCCATGATAATAACTTTTTTCATGCCGAAAGCTCCTTTCATAAAAAATAAAAACTTCTCCTTCCTGATTTTTTCTGCCTTCAATTGTCAAGAAAGAGGGATTAAGTATATTACAATAAAGGTGTTAATGCAACTATAGGCGATCCTGAGCGCGGGTCCTTGGGAAAAGCCTATTTTCCTTTGGGTGAAGGGCCGTATTTCTGGGTGCCGCCAGGGGTGCTCTTGGGACGAGTCCCAGGCTTTCCGGTCGGAGGAACCGGCCGCCGAATCTGCTTCCAACCCGGCATCTGGCGGCGGTTGACCGGATGAGGCATGCGAAACCTTCTAGTCCAGGGGAACGATATCCGCGGTCAATTTCTCGGGGTCGAACAGCGCCGCCGTGCTCTTTCCGTACAACCAGCCTCCTGTCTCGCCGGGGTTGATGAGAATAACCCCCATTTTATTTTGAATCAATGACCTGTGAGTGTGGCCAAAGATAAGGACGTCGCAAGGTGTTGAGGCCAAGAGGCCTTCCACGGACCCATCCAGGTGCGTCAGCACGAACCGGAGTCCTGCGTGCGGAAAAATGAGCGGCGCCTCCCGGACCTCGCCCCAGCCTTGGATGGCCCGCTCCAGGCCCAGCCTTTCCCCGTCGCAGTTGCCGAAGACCGCCTTTACAGGGACGCTGGCGGCCTGCAGTTCGCGCAGGGCGAAAGGAGCGCCGATATCGCCCGCATGAATGACGAGGTCGCACCCCGCGTTCCGGAACAAGCCGACGGCCCGGCGGATTTTGACCACATTGTCATGCGAATCGGACATGATCCCGACCATAAATATCTCCTTCAAAGCCATTATAGCCGATTTTCCGGCCCGACCTCACGGCCGCCTGCCGCATATTGACAGTCGGGGGGGAATTCCTTAAGATAGAGGGGCTTAAAAAGCGGCGTTAGGCGCGTAGCTCAGTGGGAGAGCGCTTCCCTGACACGGAAGAGGCCGTGGGTTCAATCCCCTCCGCGCCTACCAGTTGATTCACGCGGTCAGTACTCAAGAGGCCTCGAACGCGGGGCGTATTTGAAGCGCCTGCCCTTGTGAACCCAAGCGGTTGTCGAAAATGAGCGAGAAAATCAGTATTGAAATCGACGTCCTACGGCACAGCGCCTCTCATCTCCTGGCGCAGGCGGTGCTTGAGCTGTATCCGGGGACCAAAACGGGGATCGGCCCGGCCGTCGAGAACGGCTTCTACTACGACTTTCTCCGCGAAACGCCCTTTACCCCCGAGGATCTCGAGGCCATCGAGCGCCGCATGAAGGAGATCGCCCGAGCGGACATCGTCGTTGAGCGGCTTGTGCTAAAAAAAGAGGAAGCGATCAAAACCTTCGAAGATCTGGATCAGCCGCTCAAGGTCCAGCTCATCCGGGAGAAGGGCGACGCTGAAGTCACCGTCTACAGACAGGGACACTTTGTCGATTTCTGTCTCGGCCCCCATGTGGCCTCGACGGGCGTCCTTGCCAACGTCAAGCTCCTTTCCGTGTCGGGCGCCTATTGGAAAGGGGACGAGAAAGGCCTCCAGCTCCAGCGGATATACGGGACGGTCTTTGCGACGAAGAAGGACCTGGACGACTACCTGGCCCTTCTCGAAGAAGCCAAAAAGCGCGATCACCGGAAACTCGGTTCGGAACTCGACCTCTTCAGCTTCTCCGAGGAACTCGGCGGCGGACTGACTCTGTGGCATCCCAAGGGGGCCCGCGTCCGGTCCGTCATCGAGCAGCATTGGCGCGAACGGCACTGGGCCGGCGGCTACGATATCCTCTACACGCCCCACATCGGCCGCGAAACGCTGTGGCAGACATCGGGCCATCTCGGGTTCTATAAAGACAGCATGTATTCGCCGATGGTCATCGACGATCAGAACTATTACCTCAAGCCGATGAACTGTCCGTTTCATATCATCGTCTATAAATCCCGGCCGCGTTCCTACCGAGACTTGCCGCTCCGCTGGGCCGAGCTCGGTACGGTGTACCGCTACGAACGAAGCGGAGTCCTGCACGGCCTTCTGCGGGTCCGCGGCTTTACTCAAGACGACGCCCATATCTTCTGCACGCCTGAACAGATCGAAGGCGAGATCCTGAGAGTTCTTGATTTTTCGCTGAGCATTCTGGCGGATTTCGGCTTCACGGACAACAAGATTGAGCTTTCCGTCCGCGATCCGAAGAACCTCGCCAAGTACGCGGGGAGCGAGGCCATGTGGCAGCAGGCCGAAGCCTCCCTTGTCAAGGCCCTCCAGGCCCGGCGCCTGCCGTACCAACGCATCGAGGGCGAAGCGGTTTTCTACGGCCCCAAGATCGACATCAAGATCAAGGATGCCCTCGGCCGTTTCTGGCAATGCACTACGATCCAATTCGACTTCAATATGTCCGAGCGTTTCGAGATGACCTATATCGGAGAGGACGGCCAGGCCCACCGCCCGTACATGGTCCATCGGGCCCTGCTCGGATCGCTCGAGCGTTTTTTTGGAATTCTCATCGAGCACTACAAGGCGAGCTTTCCCGTCTGGCTGGCTCCTGTCCAGGTGGCCATCCTGCCGATCGCCGACCGCCACGAACCCTATGCCCAGGCCCTCGGCGCAAAACTCGCCGCGGAGGGCCTGAGGCCGGCCGTCGACGCCACCCGGGAGAAGATCGGCAAAAAGATCCGGGAGGCCGAGGTTCAAAAGGTCCCTCTGCTCCTCATCGTCGGAGACAAGGAAGTCGAGCGCGGCACCGCCTCGCTCCGCGTCCACGGCCAGGGGGACAAGGGGGAGATTTCGTTCGACGCCTTCCTTGCAAAAGTGAAGGATTTCGATAAAAATAAGACTCTAACCGTGAACTTTTAGAGGAGGACACACATTTTCAAGAGGCACTCTTACTATCCTGTCGTCAACAAAGCCAAGGCCCACCGAGTCAATGAAATGATCCAGGCACGCGAGATTCGAGTCATCGATGATGAAAAAAAGCAGCTGGGCGTTTTGCCCACGGCGCAGGCCCTAGCCTTGGCCAGAGAGCGCGGCCTCGACCTCGTCGAGATCGCTCCCACGGCCCAGCCTCCGGTCTGCCGGATCATGGACTACGGCAAGTTCTTGTACGAAGAGCACAAGAGAGAGCACGAAGCCAAGAAGCACCAGAAGCAGATCCAGATCAAGGAAGTCAAGTTCCGGCCGAAGATCAGCGGCCATGACTACGATTTCAAGCTGAAGCACATCCGACGGTTCATCGAAGAAGGCAACAAGGTCAAGGTCACGGTCATGCTCCGGGGCCGCGAGAAGCAGAAGCCCGAGCTCGGGCAGCACGTGCTCGACAGAATCCTTGTCGACGTGACGGACTTGGCGGCTCAGGATGGTGAAGCGAGGAAACAGGATTGGGCCGTTTCCGCCCTCTTGGTCCCCACTAAAATAGGAGGGAAGGATGCCAAAGTTAAGAACCCACAAGGGAGCCCAAAAGAGGTTCAAGGTCACAGCCAAGAAAAAGCTCCTGCACAGCAAGGCCAATAAGAGCCATATCCTGACGAAGAAAACCTCGAAGCGCAAGAGGCACCTCGGCCAGAAGGCCGTTACCAGCGCGGCGGACAGGAAGGCCATCAAGACGATGCTCCCCTACGATATGTAGGAGCGTTCCCATTCGCACAAGGAGACAGTTATGCCACGCGTGAAACGAAGCACCAAGAGAAGAGACCGGCGGGCCAAAACCCTCAAGCTCGCCAAAGGATACTGGGGGGCCAAGAGCCGGAATTACCGGACCGCCAAGGAGGCCGTCGAAAAATCGCTGCTCTATGCCTACCGCGACCGCCGCGCCAAAAAAAGGACCTTCCGCAGCCTGTGGATCGTCCGGATCAAGGCGGCCGCCGTGGCCAACGGGATTTCGTACAGCCGCCTCATCCAAGGTCTGAAGAAACTTAATATCGGCCTGGACAGAAAAATTCTGGCCGACCTGGCGGTAAGCGCCCCGCAGACCTTCGCCTATCTGGCCCAAAAAGCTAAAGAAGCCGCGGCCTAGGCCGGACATGACCGCTCTTAAGGACAGGGTCGAAGGCCTGGGGCAGGTTTTCGACGCGGCGGCCTCGCGCGTCAATGACGAAAAGTCGCTGGAGGACCTCCGTAATCTCTTCCTGAGCCGAAAAAAGGGACACGTCACCGCCCTGTTTGAAGAGCTCAAGGGCGTTCCGGCGGAGGAAAAGCGGGACGCCGGCAAGCTGGTGAACGCGTTCAAGATCCACGTCCAGGACAGCCTCCTGGCCCTCGAGGGCCGGTTCAAAACCGTCGAGCGGAAGTCCCGGCGGACGGACCTGACGCTTCCCGGCCGCAAGAAGTATATCGGCGCGCCGCACCCCCTCCTCCTGTTCCTGCAGGAAATTGAAACGATCTTCCAGGGCATGGGTTTCACCGTCGAGGAAGGTCCGGAGATCGAGACGGACTACTACAATTTCGAGGCCCTCAATTTCCCGCCCCACCACCCGGCCCGCGACGTCTGGGATACGCTCTACATCCAGGGCCGGGAAGACCTGATGCTCCGGACCCACACGTCGCCGATGCAGATCCGCGTCATGGAGAAGAAGAAGCCGCCCATCCGCATCATCATCCCCGGCCGCGTCTACCGCCGGGAGACGCCGGACCCGACGCACCTGCCGATGTTCTACCAGGTCGAGGGGCTGGTCGTCGACGAAGGGATCACCTTGGCCCACCTGAAGGGCACGTTGGAATATTTCGTCCGAACCCTGTTCGGCGATAAGCTCAAGGTCCGCTTCCGGCCGAGTTTTTTTCCCTTCACCGAACCTTCGGCCGAAATGGACATCGAGTGCATCGTCTGCGAAGGACAGGACAAGTCCTGCCGGGTCTGCGGCGGTACGGGCTGGAAAGAGATCCTGGGCTCGGGCATGGTGGACCCGCAGGTTTTTAAGAATGTCAACATCGACCCGGAGAAATACTCCGGCTGGGCCTTCGGCCTGGGGATCGACCGGACGGCGATGTTCGCCTTCGGGATCTCCGAGATGCGCTTTTTTTATGAGAACGACCTGAGATTCCTAAGGCAGTTCCAACTCAAATGAAGATCAGTTTGGAATGGATCCATGACTACGTGAAGCCGGGGCTTCCTCTGCAGGAGCTGCTCGACAGGCTGACGATGATCGGGCTCGTCGCGGAATCGGTGGAGGCGGTGGACGGGGACGTCGTCATGAATCTCGAAACCTACGCCAATCGGCCCGACACCCTCGGACATTTGGGCGTGGCCCGCGAGATCGCGGCCATGCTCGACCTGCCGCTCGAAGAAAAGACCTGGACCTTGACCGAGCTGCCGCAAAGGGTCTCCGATCTCACGGACGTTCAGGTCAACGACGATACTCTTTGCCCGCGTTACTGCGGCATGCTCGTGAAGGGGATCACGGTCGGGCCGTCGCCCGAATGGCTCCGGCGGCGGATCCAGGCCATGGGCTTGCGACCGATCAACAACGTGGTCGACGTGTCGAACTTCGTCCTCTTCGCCACGGGGCAGCCGATCCACGCCTTCGATTTCGGCAAGCTCGGCGGATCGAAAATCATCGTCCGTCGGGCCATCCGCGGCGAGGTGCTGCAGGATCTCGAGGGCCGGAGGCTCGAACTTCAACCCGACATGCTGGTCATCGCGGACGAGGCCAAGCCCGTCGCCCTGGCCGGCGTTATCGGCGGCCAGGAATCCGCCGTGACCGAATCGACCCGGGATGTCTTCATCGAGAGCGCCCACTTCGACCCGGTCTCGGTCCGGCTCACCGCGAAGAAGCTCGGCCTTTCGACGGATGCGTCCTACCGGTTCGAGCGAGGGACCGATATCGCCTTCCCGCCGATAGCCGCGCGCATGGCGGCATCGCTTCTGACCCAGATGGGCGGGCGGGCCGCCCAGGGAATCCTGGACGTCTATCCCAAGCCTCGCAAGCCCAAGTTCGTCTTGCTCAGGCACCAGAGGATCGGCGGCCTGCTCGGGGTCGAAGTGCCCGAGGCGTTTGTCGAGACCGTGCTCCAGCGCCTCGAGTTCAGCGTGGAAAAGCTGCCCAAAGGCGGCTGGCGGGTCGGGGTTCCCAGCTTCCGTGTGGACGTCGACCGGGAAGCGGACCTCATTGAAGAAGTCGGACGTTTTTACGGGTTCGACAAGATCCCCTCTCTGGTCACCCCGGCCAGGTCGTTCGAGGCGGGAGGGAACCGGAAACGGGAAAGGATCTTTCGATTGCGGCAAGCGCTCCTCCACCAGGGCTTCGACGAAGTGATCAACTGGAGTTTCGCCGATCCGGAAAGGGAAAATGCCGTTGCCAGCGGCCGGGACCCGATCGCGCTCAAGAACCCGATATCGATCAAGGCCGCCGTCCTGCGAACCAATCTCCTTGCGGGGATGCTCGAGAGCGCCGCCTGGAACAAAAACCGCGGGGCCGAGGGCGTCCATATCTTTGAAGTCGGGAACGTCTACTGGTTCGAGAATGAAAGGCCCGAGGAGCGGCTCACGCTCGGCCTTCTCTCGACCGGCCTGGTGCCGGCTGCCGGCTGGCAGGAGAAACCGGCCTTGACGGATTTCTTCCTCCTCAAAGGCGCCTTGGAGGCGGCCATGGGGAGCCTCCGGTACGAGCCGGTCACGTTTGAAGATCTGAATCATCCGTATTTTGAGGAAGGCCAGGCGCTCACTCTTCTCTGCCGCGAGCAGCCGGTCGGCCGTTTCGGACTGCTCAGGAAGGCTCTGGCGGCCGAGTTCGGTTTCGACCAGGACGTCTTTGCCGCGGAGGTGGACCTGGGCCAACTCTTCGCGAAACAGCCCAAGGCCTTCCAGTATGTGCCCGTTCCGAGGTTTCCGGCCGTCAGCCGGGATCTCTCATTCCTTGTCGACGCGTCCGTCACCTACCAGGACGTGAAGAAGGCGCTGGCCAAGCTGGCGCCTCCCCTGCTTGAGAGCTTTGATCTGACGGACCGGTTCAGCGGGCCGTCGATCGCCTCCGGCAAGGCGAGCCTGTCCGTCCGGTTCCGTTACCGTCACCCCAAACGGACGCTGCTGGCCGAGGACGTGGACCATGTCGAGCAGGAGATCCTGCTTCATCTGAAATCCGTGCTGGGAATTCAACTGAGGGAGGGGAAAATTGACAACTGAACTGGAGCGAATTAAAATACTTGAGGGCAAGATTACGCAGGTCGTTGATTATATTCACAAGCTCTTGAGCGAGAACGAGAAGCTGAAGCAGCAGATCAAAGAGCTCCGGACCGACAAGAAGGAATTCGAGGAACAGGCCCGCAAGATCGCTAGGCTGGACGAAGACGTGAAGAAGTACGAAGGCGAACGGGACGCCGTCAAGACGAAGATCGAGGCCATCATCGGCCAGATCGATCAACTTGGGTTATGATCGACAAAATTCTCGAGATCGAAATCTTCGGACAACGCTACAAGATCCGCGTCAAAGGAGAAGAGGATGAAAAATACATCGGCCACTTGACTTCTTATGTTGATCAAAAAATGCACGAAGTCGCCGTGAAATCCAAGTCCGCGGAAACGACCAAGATCGCCGTACTGGCGGCCTTGAACATCGCGGACGAGCTGTTCTTGAGTCAGAAGAAGCTGGATCAACTGAACGAAGTCCTTGGCCATATGGAGACCGAGATCGACAGTGTGGAGGTTCATCTTTTCGAAGATGACAATACATACAAAACCGCGGACAAGATCCCCTCTTGAACCGGATATTCGACGCGTGAGGAGGGCCCTCCGCCCGGATCCGGCGCGGGACGGGGAAGGGGAAACAGTCCGGCTGGCGCCATCCCCCGCAACGGGCGCGGCCTTGTCCCCCTCGCTGTGGGGCAACTCCCGCCGCGGCAATCTCTAACGACCTCCGTTCTTTGACCTCGTCTCCTCACGGATTTTAAGAGGAGGTGTGTCATGGGTAACCCGATTATGATCGCAGGCCTTGCCGTTATTGCCATTCTTCTGGCGGTCGTTATCGTTTTTCTCGTCAGAAGGCAAAAAGGCGCCCGCCAGATTTTCAATGCTCAGCAGGAAGCCCAGAGTATCCTGGCCAAGGCGAACGAAGACATTGAAAAAGTCAGGCGGGAAGCCGCTATTGAAGCCCGGGAAAAAGACCTGAGCCGTCAAGCGGAATTCGATGCCCGCAACCGCGAAAAGCAGAGGAAAATCAACGAAACCGAGCGCCGGCTCCTCAACAAGGAAGAGAATCTGGAGCGCCGGTTCCAGTCAATGGAGCGCAAGGAGCGCGACTCCTCGCAGAAGGAACGCCTTCTCTCCCAAAAGGAGAAGGACATCGAGGCGGAAGAAGCGAAGGTCGCCGAGACCCTGAAAAAGGTAGGGGAAGAGCTCGAGAGGGTCTCCGGCATGACCCAGGAAGAGGCCAAGGCGATCCTCGTCAAGAGGATCGAAGATGAAGCCAAGCTTGAGGCCATCCATACCGTGCGGAAGGTCGAAGAGGAGACGAAGGAGAAGGCCAACACCCTGGCCCGTGAGATCATTTCCAATGCCATCCAGCGCTCGGCCGCCGAGCACGTCGTCGAAACCACCGTCTCGGTCGTGGACCTTCCCTCGGAAGACATGAAAGGCCGGATTATCGGCCGCGAGGGCCGGAACATTCGGGCTCTGGAAATGGCGACGGGAGTGGACATCATCGTCGACGACACTCCTGAGGCCGTGATCCTGTCGAGCTTTGATCCGATCCGCCGCGAACTCGCTCGCCTCTCCATCCAGAAGCTGGTGACGGACGGACGGATTCACCCGGCCCGGATCGAGGACATCGTCGAATCCGTAAAGAACGACCTCGAGCAGAAGATCAAGCAGGAAGGCGAGTCGGCGGTCCTCGAGCTCAAGGTCCGCGACATCCATCCCGAGTTGATCAAGCTCCTGGGCAAGCTCAAGTACCGGACGAGCTACGGGCAGAACGTGCTCCAGCATTCGAAGGAAGTCGCCATGCTGGCGGCCATGATGGCCCGTGAGATCGGCCTCGACACCAACGTGGCCCTCCGCGCGGGCCTCCTCCATGACATCGGCAAGGCGGTCGACAAGGATGTCGAGGGGACGCATACGCAGCTCAGCGTCGAGCTGACGAAAAAATACGGCGAAACGGAAAAGGTGGTCCAGGCCATCGCCTCCCATCATCGCGATGTGGATTTCCCGTCCATCGAGGCCGTCCTCGTTCAGTCCGCGGACACACTGTCGGCCGCCAGGCCGGGCGCCCGCCGGGAGCTCCTGGAGACGTACATCCAACGGCTCGAAAAGCTTGAAGAGATCGCCGTGTCTTTCGAAGGCGTCTCCAAGGCGTACGCCCTGCAGGCCGGCCGCGAGATCCGGATCATCGTCGAGAGTCAGAAGATCTCCGACGACAGGGCGGCCCTGATCGCCAAGGAGATCGCGGCACGCATCAAGAACGAACTCGACTATCCCGGCCAGATCAAGGTCACCGTCATCCGGGAAATGAGGGCCGTGGAATATGCCAGATAAGTTCGGAATATTGTTTCTCGGCGACATCATCGGCCGGCCGGGGAGGCGGGCCATGGACAAGTTCCTGCCCGGTCTCGTAAAAAAATACAAGCCGTCGCTCATCGTCGGGAACGGCGAGAATGCCGCCGGGGGCAGCGGGATCACCGAGGAGATCGGCAACGAGCTGTTCCTTCAGGTGGATGTCCTGACTTCCGGCAACCACATCTGGGACAAGAAGGAGGCGCTGCCCTATCTCGAGCGTGAGGCCCGTTTGCTGCGCCCGGCCAACTACCCCGCCGGGAGTCCCGGGCACTCCTCCTACGTTTTCGAGCATGACGGAATCAAAGCCGCCGTCTTGAACCTTCAGGGCCGGGTGTTCATGGAGCCTCTGGACTGTCCTTTCCGGCGTGCCGACGAAGAAGTGGCCGTGCTGGCCGCTATCACACCCATCATCGTCATCGATATCCATGGCGAAGCCACGTCCGAAAAGCAAGCCCTCGGCTGGTACCTCGACGGCCGCGTGTCGGCCGTCATCGGCACCCATACTCACGTTCCGACGGCGGACGAACGGATCCTGCCCAAGGGAACGGCGTACATCACGGACGCCGGTATGGCCGGAGGCCGAAACGCCGTGATCGGCATCTCCCGAAGCCAGGCCATACAGAGGTTTCTGACATCGCGGCCGCAGCGATTCGAGCCTTCCAAGGACGGCCTCTTCCTCTCGTCCGTTTTCTTCGAGGTGGACCCGAAAACGGGGCGCGCCCTCTCGATCAAAAGAGAGGTTTTCGCGGAGGACGGCGGTGATGAATGAAGGCTTGGTCAAGCGCGACATCGTTTATACGGTTTCGCAGGTCACCGAGCTCGTAACCGCCGCTCTCGAGGTCGCCTTCCCCATGCTCTGGGTCGAGGGCGAAATCTCCGGATACACGAAAGCCGCCTCCGGGCACGTTTATTTTTCCTTGAAGGACGAGAAAAGCGTTCTCAAGGCCGTCCTCTGGCGGAGCGAAGCCGCCAAGATCCTCTTCGAAATGAAGCCCGGCCTTAAGGTTGTCTGCAAAGGCAGGATCACGGTCTATGCGGCCAGAGGAGATTATCAGCTTCAGGTGGACCTCGTTGAGCCCAAGGGAAAAGGCGCTCTCCAGTTGGCCTTTGAGCAGCTCAAGGAGAAGCTCAAGGCGGAGGGACTCTTCGACCTCGAGCGCAAAAAGAAGCTTCCGCTGCGCCCGCAGATGATCGGAATCGTGACGTCGCCGACAGGGGCGGCCATCCGGGACATCCTTCGCACGCTCGAACGCCGCCGCGCCAAGCTCCACATCCTTATCTACCCGGCCAAGGTCCAGGGGGAAGGGGCGGCCCAGGAGATCGCCTCGGGAATCGATTTCCTGGGGACGGTTCCGGGGATTGACGTCATCATCGCCGGCCGAGGCGGCGGGTCCCTCGAAGACCTCTGGGCCTTCAACGAGGAGGCCGTGGCCAGGGCCATCTTCCGTTCGCCCAAGCCGGTCATCTCTGCGGTCGGTCACGAGATCGACTTCACGATCGCCGATTTCGTGGCCGATGTCCGCGCCTCGACGCCGACGGCCGCCGCGGAGATGGTCATCGAGACGGAGGAGGCTTTCGAGGAACGCATCGGGACCATGACCCAGAGGATCGGCGAGCTCATGAAATACGCCCTTCAGGAGAGAAAAGCCGATGTCGCCGATCTCGCCCAGCGCCGGACGTTCGAGAATTTCCGGATCGCCCTCAAGGAACTCATTCAGCGGGTGGACGATCTCGATATGAGGGCGCGGAACGTGCTCCGGGCAGAACGGCAGGCCCTTTCCGAAGCGCGAGGCGCCGCGACCCTGTACGCCGAAAAGCTGGCCAACCTCATCGGCCGGGCGCTCCGCGATCAGCAAAGCGCCTGGGACAGGCTTTCGGCGGCGCTCCACGCCCTGAGCCCCCTGAACGTCCTGAAGAAAGGCTATACCCTGTGCTGGAAGGACGGCGGTTTGAGTCTCGTCCGCAAGATTGATGAAATTGAGACCGACGACGCCGTGATCATTTCATTCTATAAGGGAGAGTTCGAGGCTCTCGTCCGGCGCGTGGATACGAAAAGACTCCTCGAATCCCGTTTTCTGAAGGAGAATCCATGACGACCGTGACTTTTGAAAAAGCTCTGGCCGAGCTCGAGCAGATCGTCGGCAAGCTCGAGAAAGGCGGGATTTCGCTGAACGAGTCTCTGGCCCTCTTCGAGAAAGGCGTCAAACTGGCCCGGTTCCTCCGCGGCGAGCTGGACAAGGCTGAGCGCAAGGTCGAAATCCTTCTCAAAGACGAGAAGGGAGGCATGAAGACGGGTGACTTCGACGTCGATCGGGACGCCGGGGACGAGACAGGAAAGAAGGGCGGATCCTCGGGCGGCGCCGCGGAGGACGACGACGATACGCCGTTTTGACGGAGCAGAGCGTGGCGCCGGAATCACTAATGGAGAGCCGGCGCTCAAGGCATGAGGACTGACAGCATGGACGTGCGTGATAGACTCAACGAAAAAAGAGCCGCCGTGGACGCGGCCCTCGACCCGTTGTTGACCGGTCAGCCTGAGCGATTGTACGAGGTCATGCGCTATGCCGTGCTCGGCGGCAAGCGTTTTCGGCCGCTTCTTTTGCTGGCTGCGGGTGAGACACTCGGAGCGCAGCGCAGCCTCGCCCTTCCCTATGCCTGCGCCGTCGAACTCATCCACAGCTATTCCCTAGTCCATGACGATCTGCCCGCGATGGACAACGACGATTTCCGGCGCGGCAGGCCGTCTTGTCACAAAGCCTTCGGCGAAGGGCGGGCTCTCCTCGCGGGGGACGGGCTCCTGTCTCTCGCTTTCGAAGTCCTCAGCCGGGCGCCCTATGATCCGGGGCATTGCGACCGCAAAGAAGGGGCGCTCCGGGAAATCGCGGCGGCCGCTGGAGTCGAGGGCATGATCAAGGGCCAATGGCTGGACATCGACCTCGCCGCCGGCAACGCGGACGAGGCCGTTTTTCTGGACCTCGTCGGAAGGAAAACGGGCGCTCTGATTCGAGCGTCCGTCGTGGCGGGGGCGATCCTGGCCGGCGCGCCGGCGGCGGCCCTCCAGGCCGTGGCGGAATATGGGGCCGCGGTCGGCCTGGCCTTTCAAATCCGCGACGATATCCTCGACGCCAAACCCTCTCCGCCGGCTCCCGAGCTCAACGCCGTGGCCGTCTTCGGCAGCGGCGGCGCGCGGGCCCGTCTTGACTCCAGCCTGGACGCCGCCCTCCGCGCCCTCGACGCCTTGCCGATCGACTCCGATGAGCTCCGATACCTGGCCGGCACCCTTCGTCTTGAAAGCGGACCTCGATCATGAGCAAAGTCCTCGATTCAATAAGCCACCCCGCCGACCTCAAGAAGCTTTCGATCGAGCAGCTGACCGCGCTCGCGAGCGAAATCCGCGCCCTGATCATCGAGACCGTGTCGCGGAACGGCGGACACCTGGGCTCGAACTTGGGAGTTGTCGAGCTCACGCTGGCCCTCCATTTCGTTTTCGATTCGCCCCGGGACAAGATCATCTGGGATGTCGGGCATCAGTGTTATACGCACAAGATTGTTACCGGGCGCAAAGGCCGGTTTTCCGGTCTGCGGCAAAGCGGCGGCATTATCGGCTTCCCGTGCCTGGAGGAAAGTGAACACGACGTATACAACACAGGCCACGCCTCGACCGCCCTGTCCGCCGCGCTCGGCCTGGCCGTCGCCCGGGACAAGATGAACGGCGCCTTTGACGTCGTCGCCGTGGTCGGCGACGGCAGCCTGACCGGCGGCGTCGCCCTGGAGGCCTTGAATCAGATCGGCCATCTGCGGGAGCGGTTGATCATCGTCCTCAACTATAACGAGATGTCGATCTCCCCGAACGTCGGAGCCTGGTCCAAGTATTTGTCCTATCTCGTTTCGGGACAGCATTATATCCGGCTCAAGGATCAGGCCAAGTCCTTCCTCAGGGTCCTGCCGAAGATCGGCTGGCCTTTGATCAAGGCGGCCCGGGCCATGGAAGAGCTCATCAAGAAAACCATTTTTCCGGGACTTGTTTTTGAGGAACTCGGAATCCGCTACATCGGCCCGGTGCAGGGTCACAGCTTGCGCTCGCTCATCGAAGCCTTCGAGCTGGCCAAAACCTATGACGGACCGATTCTGATCCACTGCGTCACCCAAAAGGGCAGGGGCTACGCACCCGCCAGGACGAGCCCCGAGAAATTCCACGGCGCGGGCCCCTTCGAAATCGCCACGGGCGAGCCGCTCAACAACAACTCCGGCGTCTCGTTCTCGTCCGTCTTCGGGGAGACCATGCTCAAGATCGCCAAGAAGGACCACAAGGTTTTGGCGATCACGGCCGCTATGGGCGAAGGGACGGGTCTGGCCAGGTTCGCGGAGAAATACCCGGACCGTTTCTTCGACGTCGGAATCGCCGAACAGCACGCCGTGAATTTCGCCGCGGGGCTGGCCATTTCGGGATTCAAACCTGTCGTGGCCATTTATTCGACGTTCCTTCAACGGGCCTATGACCAGATCTACCATGACGTCTGCCTGATGGACCTGCCGGTCGTCTTCGCCCTTGACAGGTCCGGCATCGTGCCCGACGACGGGCCGACTCACCAAGGCGTCAATGACATCGCGTTCCTGAGGCACATGCCCAACATGGTCGTCATGGCGCCCAAGGACGAAGACGAGCTTCAGCACATGCTGTGGTCGGCCCTTTCGTACCGGCACCCGGCGTCGGTTCGTTTCCCGAAAGCCCACGGCTTGGGTGTCGCGCGGGCTGAAGGCTTCAAGCTCCTGCCGCTCGGCCGGAGCGAGCTGCTCAAAGAAGGCCGCGACCTGCTTCTGGCGTTCGGGACGACGGTCGCTCCCGCGCTCGAGGCGGCCTGCGAGCTGGAAAAGGACGGCCTGTCGCTGGCCGTCGTCAATGCCCGATTCGCCAAGCCTTTGGACGAAGAGATGATCCTTCGTTTCGCCCAGCCGGGCCGGACCGTGGTCACAGTCGAAGAGGGGGTCGTCGCCGGCGGGCTCGGCAGCGGCGTGCGTGAGCTTCTCGACCGGGAGAAGCGTTTCGCCATCCGCTTCAAGACGATCGGCATCCCCTTGGAAATCTATCCGGTCGGCAAGGCCGATGAGCTCAGGCGCCGGTTCGGGCTCGATGCGCCCGGTCTCGTCGCCCAGATCAAGGCCTTTTTTGCCCCAGGTTCATGAAGGAACGTGTCGACAGGCTTCTGGTTAAGCGCGGGCTGGCGCCCACCCCGGAGAAGGCTCAAGCCCTGATCATGGCCGGGCGGATTTCATCCGCCGGCCGGGCGGTCATGAAGCCGGGCGAGCGCCTCGACGAGGAAGCCGAGGTCCTGGTCAAGAGTCCGCTCCCGTTTGTCAGCCGAGGCGGCCTGAAACTCGCGGAGGCCATGGACAAGTTTGGGGTCGATGTCTCCGGGAAAGTCGCGGTCGACATCGGCTCCTCGACCGGCGGCTTCACCGACTGCCTCCTGCAGCGCGGCGCCCGGAAGGTGTTTGCCGTGGACGTCGATACAAGACAGCTCGATTGGGGGTTGCGCCGCGACTCCCGCGTCACGATGATCGAGAAGAACGCCCGGTACCTCAGCCCTGAGGATCTGGGCGAGCCCGTCGACTTCGTTGTCTTGGACGTTTCCTTCATCTCACTGCTCAAAATCCTCCCGGCCGTGAAACGACTGCCCGGCGCCTGGGAGCTCATGACGCTCGTCAAGCCCCAGTTCGAGGCGGTCCGAGGCGAGGTCGGGGAAAAGGGAATCGTGCGCGATCCGGTCGTTCACGAATCGGTTTTGATCCACATCGTCGGCGAAGCCCAGGCTATGGGATTTCGCCTCCGGGATCTCATCCCGTGCTCGACACACGGCCAGAAAGGAAACGTCGAATTCCTGGCCCTCTGGACACGAGACGGTCCGGGGCACGATGCGGAGGCGGTCCAAGCTTTGATCAAGGAGGCGGTCCGGCATGAGACACGTTAAGAAAGCGGGAATCGTGGTCAAGCCCCATGCCCCGTCCGTGGATGCCGTCCTGAAAGAGGTCGTCGGCTACTTCAAGGGGCATGGCATCGAGTGTGTCCTCGAAAACGCCGCGGCCCGGAAGCTCGGCCTCGCCGGCGGCTTGGATCGGGCGGCTGTCCCCGGCGCTTCGGATCTCGTCGTCGTCCTCGGCGGCGACGGCACCCTTCTCAGCGTGGCCCATCACGCCGCCCTGGCCGGCGTCCCGGTCATGGGTGTCAACCTCGGCCGCCTCGGCTTCCTTACCGAGATCCCTGAGGTCGAGATGCTCGTGACGCTCGATTCATTTTTGGGCGGCGACAGCGATATCATCAGCTCGCGGTTTCTTCTCGAGGCGAAAACAGAGAGGAGCATCTCACACTGCCTGAATGACGCGGTCATCACCAAGGGCACGCTGGCTCGGATGATCGAATATACCATCCGGATCGACGGCAAGGACGTCGCAGACCTGAAGGCGGACGGGCTGATTTTGTCCACGCCTACGGGCTCGACGGCCTACTCGCTTTCCGCGGGCGGGCCGATCATCCATCCCCAAACGCCGGCCATGCTGGTTACGCCGATCTGTCCTCACACGCTGACGTTCAGGCCCCTCATCGTGTCCTCGGCCTCGGTCATCGGGGTGAAGCTCGTGGCCGGGGGCGAGGAGGTGTACCTGACGCTCGACGGGCAGCGCGGCGAAACCCTTCTCCCGAACGATCTGATAGAGATCCGTCGGGCGCCGAAGGAGCTGCTCCTCGTGACCTCGCCGCGCCGCAACTATTTCGACCTCGTCAAGGAAAAGCTTTCCTGGGCCGAATAGGAGGGCTCAGAGGACGGGCTCACCGATGCAGAGCGAGACCCCTCGGCCGAGCGTTTGACTTTTAGGGGTCCGGCCGCTATCCTGGAGCCTCCTGAGACGAAGGTGGTGTCCCGGTGAGGAGGAAGCGATGTCAGACAACATCATCCAAGGTTCGGACGCGAGCTTCGATGCCGAAGTCCTGAAGTCCGATATCCCGGTTCTGGTGGATTTCTGGGCGCCCTGGTGCGGGCCCTGCCTGATGATGGCGCCCGTGCTGGACGAAATCGCCCTGGCCCAGACGGGAAAGCTCAAAGTGGTCAAGATCAACGTGGACGAGAATCCGAAAACCCCCGTTACCTACGGCGTAATGGCCATCCCGACTCTGATTCTGTTCAAGGCGGGCCAACTCAAGGAAAAGTCCGTCGGCGTCGTTCCCAAGAACAAGCTCGCCGACCTCGTTGCCAAATACATCTGAGACAATGGACGATCGCTCCGATGTCGTCATCATCGGGGCCGGCCCGGCCGGGCTGGCCGCCGCGATCTATACCGGCCGCGCCTGCCGCGCAACGCTTATCCTGGAAAAAGGTCTTACGGGAGGCCAGATCCTCGCTACGGACTGGGTCGAGAACTATCCCGGGTTTCCTGACGGTGTCACACCCGTCGAGCTGATGCAGCGGCTGCAGAGGCACGCCGAGAACTTCGGGGCCAGGATCGAGACGGCCGAAGTCACGGCGATCGAAGGCGCAGAAGGGTCCCTGCGGCTGGTGACGGCGAAAAAGGGCTACGGAGCGCGGGCCATCATCGTGGCCTCCGGGTCGGTTTACCGAAAGTTGGGCGTCCCCGACGAGGGCCGCCTGGCCGGCCACGGCGTATCCTATTGCGCGACATGCGACGGCGCGTTCCATGTAGGCCGGGACGTCGTCGTGGTCGGGGGCGGCGATAACGCACTGAAGGAAGCCCTCTTCTTGACGAAGTACTGCCGGACTGTGACCGTCGTTCACCGCCGGCACGTTTTGCGGGGTGAAAAAATTTACCAGGAACGCGTGCTCGCCAACGACAAGATCCGCATGCTCTGGGACACGGTCGTCGACTCCGTGGACGGCAAGGACAAACTCGAAAGTGTGAAGCTCCGGGATCTCAAGACAGGCCAGGCGAGCGTCATACCGGCGAGCGGGCTCTTCATCTCTATCGGCACGGAACCCTGCGCGGGCTTCGCCGGCGGAATCCTCGAGCTCAACGAACGGGGTCAAATCAAAGTCGGCGCCCATATGGAAACGTCCGTGCCGGGTCTCTTCGCCGCAGGAGATGTTTGTGATGCCTGCCCGCGGCAAATCGCGACGGCCGTCGGGACAGGCGTCCACGCCGCCCTCTCGGTCGAAGAATATCTTTCCCGTCGTTAGTTAACCCCGAACAAGCCCCGGCATTCATGCCGGGGACTCGAGGGGTTGACTAACGGCTGCCCTGGCCGCTTTCCCCTATTATTTATGGGCGGTCCGGGGAGTTATGGGCGGCAGGCGTTCGTTGAGGACCGCCGCCAGCTCCGCCCCCCACAGCATGATGACCAAGGAGAAGGATATCCAGAGAAGGAAGAAGATGATCGACGTCAGAGTCCCCTGAAGGAGCTTGTTGAGGACGATGCCGATCGCCGAAAAATGGACGACATAAAAGGCGAAGAGCCGCTTGAAGACCTCATACAATAAGGCGCTGACGGCCGCCGGAACGGCCGCCGCCCGGGTATGGACGCCGCCTTCCGGAATGAACTTGTAGAGGATGAAGAACACCAGGGCCGTTAAGGCGTAGGGGATCAAGTACTGAATAAAGAAGTTGTTGACGAGCCGGATCGCCTCGGGATTGACATAAGAGAGGACAAGGTCGTTTTCCTGAAGGGACCGTCCCAGCGCCGTCCACAGCGCGGTGATGGTCAGCGAGAAGAGCATGACCGTGCCGATGATGAACATCACGACATACTCGATGATGCGGTTGTAAAAGAAGGACCTGTGGTAGCGGGTCCTGAAGATCGTGTTGAGGGTCGAGATGAGGCTCGAGAACAGGAAGCTCCCCGCGACGAGAGACCCCAGAAGGCCGAAGATCCCCAGATTCGTGACGTGTCCGGAAAGCCCCTGCAGCCGCATGAAAAACCCCGGCTCCATGCGGGCGAAAAAAGCATCAGTAAAAATATTCAGGCTCCGAAGGGCGATCTCCGTGTTGCCCAGAAGCTTCGTCGAGGCAAAGAAAAAGAGGGCGACGATCGGGACCGAACAGAGGAGCGCAAAATAGGAGATGACGATGGCCGACGTCCAACACTTGTCCGCATTGAACCGCTTGAACGACGCGGCCAGGATATTAAAAAGCGAAAACGCCATGCGTCCCGACGCCCCGCGGCTCAGCGGCCGACATGCGCCGCCGGCTCCACGCAGAAGGAGGACGGCCGGCGGCCGATCGGCCGGTGTCCGCGGCCATGCGGCTTAGACGTACTTGCCCCACTGGACCATGAGGATGATGATCGTGATCAGGAGGGCGTAGATGACCAGCGTTTCAATCAGAACCAGTCCGAAGATCAGCAGGAAGCGGATGTGCGGCGCGCCGTTCGGATTCCTGGAGATGCCGTCGCAGGCGCTGCTGATGGCCTTGGCCTGGCAGAACGCGCCGGCCGCCACCGAAAGCGTGATGATCGCTCCTCCGACGATGAGGGCTATCTTAAAGAGCGGGGCCTTGGCCTGAGCGGCCGCCCCGGCGTCCTGGGCGAGCAGGGGCGCGCTCATGGCGGCGGCGACGAAGGCGAGCATGCTCAAGGCTTTGAGTGTTTTAGACATGGCGGAACTCCTTTTCATTTAATGTTCTTCTTCATGGGCGATCGCCCCGGCGATATAGATACAGGACAGGAGGACGAAGACGAACGCCTGGATAACCGATGTAAAAATGGCCACGGCCATGAACGGGAGGGGCAGGAGAAAGGGGATGATCGAGGCCATGATGATGATCAGCAGCTCCTCGGCGAAAATGTTGCCGAAGAGTCGCATGGACAGCGAAACCGGCCGAGAAAAGTGGCTGATGATCTCGATCGGGATCATCAGGGGCGCCAGTACGGGTATCGGCCCTACGAAATGCTTGAAGTACTTCAGTCCCTGGGCCTTGATCCCCTGGGCGTGATAGTAGACGAAAACGACGAGGGCGCAGCCGACCGTGACGTTGAGCTTGCTTGTGGGCGACATGAAGCCCGGGAAGAGGCCGATGAAATTGCAGCTGAAAATGAACAGCCCGACCGTCCCGATGACGGGCAGATAACGCCTCCCCTCCGGTCCGATCGTATCCGTGATCAGACCCTCGAAGAGGCTGTAAACCATTTCGAGGATGCTCTGGCGCTTGGACGGGATGAGGCTGAGCTTCCGGGAGGCCAGCCCCAGGATCAGCATGAGCAGAATGGTGACGAGGATGACCATGACCACATAATCGGGAATGAAATGCAGGGGGTCGTGGACCTTGACTCCCAGCAGCCCGAGGAGCGCGGCCAGCGGCCGGCCGATCACCCGGTTGAAGAGTTCGACAACGAAAAGAGGGTGTTCTAAGCCTTCCATGTCTTTGTGTAACGAAGCGCCCTGACGCCTTCCGCTAGGAACACGGGAACGACCAAGGAAAAACCGGCGCCGAAGGCGAGAATCTTCTTCGGAAAGAGGAGGATTATAATGAAAAAGGCCCCGCAAATCAACACGAGCCGAAGCGCGTAGAGGAGGATGCCGGACCTGAGGGCGACTGTTTTGTCCCGGGCAAGGACCCGGTTCAGGGCATGCTTGAGCCAGAGAAAGCCGACGGCCGCCAGCGCGCCGCCCGCGAAAAAGACGAGCGCGGCGTGGAGGTCGAACAGCAACCCCACGGCCGGGGCGAGCAAAGCGGCCAGGATCAGGATTTCGAGCGGCACGCGCCGCAGGATCTTTTCCTCGAGCGGGTCGGACGCGCCCGCCGGCGAACCCGCGCCCGGATCTCTTGCCGTCGACATGACGATAGTATAGCATTTTCGCTTTGCCGCTTGACAATCCCCCGGGCGATTTCCGAGAATAGTCCAGGGATCCCGCCGCCATCTCCTTGGGAGGGGACAATCACATGTCAACGGCCTTCCTGTTCATTGTTTCCGGCACTCTTGCGGAGCCGCCGGCCGAGTAGGCGAGCCATGCCGCCCGAGAAGCCCCCGCGCCTGGAGTTTCGCAGGATCGCCGAGCTGAGCTCGGTCGTGCTCCTCCTGCCGTCATCGATCGCCGTCGGCCTCTTTTTCGGCTACCTCCTCGACAAATGGCTCGGCACCGCCCCTTGGGGTCTCATCATTTTCCTCCTGCTTGGTGTCGCATCAGGGTTCCTAAGCCTTTTCCGCGGACTTAAGAAATTCCAGGACGAGGACCACCCGGACGCTTGAACAGGCCTGTGGCGGCAGGATCCCTGGGCCAGGTTTGATTCCCCTCCTTTGATGTGCTAAATTCCGGGCGATGAGGTCCCTATCTTTCCGGAGCACCCTCCGCCCCTCCGCCGCCACGTTCCTCGCCCTGGTTCTCGTCAGCGGGTCGTGGTCCGGAATCTGCCAGGAAAGCGGGCCGCCGGCTTCGGCATCCGCCAAGTCCGAAATCACGATCGTCGCCCGAAGGAAGGACCTCAGGGACGACCGGATGTACGCTTCCGGCGCCGTAGAGATCCGCTACAAGGATGTCAAGCTCTTCGCCGAAAGCGTCGAGGTCAACCTGGAGACAAAGGATGTCCTGGCCGAAGGCAACGTCGTGATCCAAATGCCCGACGAGGTCACCCGGGCCGAACGGGTCTTTTTCAATTTGGATACGGGCAGGGCCCGGATCGAAAAAGCCTCGGGCATGATCCAGCCCTCTCTTATCTACCGGGCTGACACGATCGACCGGGAGTCGGCGGAGCGCTACAGCCTGCGCCGGGCCCAAATCACCTCGTGCGCCCAGCCCGTGCCCCGCTGGGGATTTTCCTTTTCCCGGGCCAACCTGCTCACGGGGGACTATGTAGAGATGTGGAACGCGGTTCTCAAGGTCAAAGGCGTTCCCGTCTTCTATGTCCCGTACCTCCGCTATCCTCTCGAGATGGAGCGCTCGACGGGATTTTTGATGCCCAAGGTCGGCGCCTCGGGCGCCAAGGGCCTGATGTATTCTCAGAGCTTCTATTGGGTCCTGGCCCGGAACATGGACGTGACCGTCGGGGTCGATGATTATCTCAAACGCGGCCTCGGCGCGGGACTCGATTACCGGTATCTTTTCCAGAGCGGCACGGGAGGCGAGCTCAAGCTCTACGCCTTTTCCTTTAAGCGCGCCGCCGACGGAACGAAACCGGACGACGCGTATTCCGCCAAAATCAGCCACAATCAGGCGCTTCCCCTGGGCTTCAACCTGACCGCCAACGTCGATTACCAATCGTCCTACGATTTCCTGAGGGAATTCGATAACAGTTTCCGCGAAGCTTCGGTCTCCAACAGAAGCTCGGAAGTCTACCTGACCCGCTCCTGGGGGCAGTTCAACGTGAGCGCCAGGGCTTCGCTTTTCGACACCTTTTTTTCCGAGCTCAACGACGGGATACGGAGCGTCTCGCTGCCGCTCATCAATTTCAACATGTTCAAGTTCAGGCTCTTTTCTCCGCTCTACTTCTCGATGAACGCGACATTCAACAGCTGGCAGTACGGCTGGCGGTCCGAGTATCGCGCCGGGACCGAACGCAAATCGACGACTCTCACTGTCCAGCCAACGCTGAGCTTGCCCTTAACGTCCATCCCGTGGCTCGCGGCCAATACGTCGGTCTCGGGCAACTTTTCTTACTACGGGCAGAGTTTCGACCCCGATACCGGTGGGATCGTCAACGACCCGCTCTTTACCCGCAATCTCGCCGTCAACGTCCAGGTCACCGGGCCTGTGTTTTACCGGATCTTTTACGGCCGAACCCGGGAACCCCGGCTGAAGAATGTCATCGAGCCTTACGTCAATTACACGTACGAAAGTCCCATCAGCCAGGCCAGCCGGATCGTGACGTCCTACGGGTTCTTCCGCTTCCACCAGATGGCCTACGGCTTGACGAGCCGGTTCCTGTTCAGGCAGTCGGAGCGGCCCGTCGAAGTCGCGTCGTTCAGCCTCGGCCAGACTTACTATTTCTCGCCAGGCGACGGTCCGCTGTCCCAATATCTCGTCTACGGCAAGCCGCCCCGATTTTCCGAGGCCACGGCGACGCTGCGGCTCTATCCGCTCGCAAATTACAGCCTTGACGCCTCCGTCGGGTACAACCCGTACTATCGAAACGTCGCCGACCTAAGGGTCACGGCGACGGCAGGGTCGAGAGCCGACAATCGGTTTGTTTCATTGAGCCTGTTCAAGAGCACCAACGCCTGGCTGGTCGGCGTCGATCCTCAATTGGCCGGCCTCTACAACCGGGACCAAATCAATGTGTACTCGGGCTGGCGGCTTCCGGGCCTCGGCCTGGACCTTCAGGGAGAGGTGGACTACAACATCCAGGACCGTAAACTCCTCTATACGGCGGGCCAGGCGATCTACCATTTCCAGTGCCTGGATTTCCTTTTGGAAGCCAGAGTCTCCTATCTCCTTCAGGTCCCTGACGTGCAGATCCGGTTTTCCATGGGAGTCGGCAACATCGGGAGAACTATGGATTTCCTGGGCGGGATAGGATTTTAGCCGGAAGGACGGCGAATTCCCGAGCGCGTGCGGCCCGGGCCCTTAGATGTTCAACTCGAGCTGGTGGTCCTGGATCTGCTTGCGGTCCTGCTCGATCTCATTCAGCAGCTCGGGAGTGATGCCGCCGGTCGGGTAGATTCCGTCGAAACAGGCCGCGCAGAAACTCTTGATCTTGGGGTTCTCGGTCTGGACCGCCTTTTTCAGGTCGGCGAGGCTTTGGTAGATCACCTGATCGGCGCCGATCTTTTTGGCCACCATCTTTTCGTCGGCGTCTTGGGCGACGAACTCCGTCTTGGTCTGCATATCGATCCCGTAAACGCAGGGATGGCGGAGGGGCGGCGAGTAGGATGCGAAGAAGACCTTTTTCGCCCCGCATTCCCGGAGCATCTGGACGATCGCCCGGGACGTGTTGCCTCGGACGATGCTGTCGTCGACGAGCAGGACCTTCTTGCCCCGGACCTCGGAGGCTATCGGGTTGAGCTTCTGGCGCACCGAATCCTTGCGCTTGTCGTCGGCGGGCATGATGAACGTCCGCCCGATGTAGCGGTTTTTGACCAGGGCTTCGCTGTACTTCAAGTTGAGCCGGCGGGCGATCTCGATCGCGGCGTCCCGGGCCGAGTCGGGCACGGGGACAACGACGTCGGGGGCCAGTTTCCGCCGGCGGATCACTTCGGCCAGCGAGCGGCCGAGGTTGACGCGGCACTTGTAGACATTCACTTTGTCGATGAACGAATCGGGCCGGGCGAAATAAACCCATTCAAACAGACATGGAGAATGGGGGCAATGCGCCAGCGTGCGCTTGTGGAGGCGGCGATGCTTGTCGAGGAAGATGGCCTGGCCCGCCTCGACGTCGTGGATTTCGCTGAAATTCATGATGTTGAGGCTCACGGTCTCCGAGGCCACGGCGTAGGACGGAAACAGCCCGTCTTTGCGGACGCCGTAAACGAGCGGCTTGATGCCGTAAGGGTCCCGGAACGCCACGAGGCCCTGCCCGGCGATGTAGGCGACCACCGAGTAGCTCCCCTTCGCCTTCTCGTAGACGCTCTGGACGGCCCGGTAGATGTGCTCCGGCTCGAGCACCTTGGCCTTCTCGTGGGCCAGAGACTCGGCGAAGATATTGAGGATGATCTCGACGTCGCAATCCGAGTTCAGAAGCCGGTGGTAGTTCTCAAAGAGCTCTTCCTTGAGCTCGCGGTAGTTGGCCACGTTGCCGTTGTGGGCCATGATGATGCCGAACGGGGAGTTGAGCTGGAACGGCTGAGCGTCTTCGCTGCCGCCGCCCCCGATCGTCGGGTAACGCGTGTGCCCGATGCCGATCGAACCCCGCAGGTGCTGGATCTCTTCGTGGGTGAAGATGTCCCGCACCAGCCCGTTGCCCTTCTTCGTATGGAACTTGCCGTCGAACGTGATCACCCCGGAGGCGTCCTGGCCCCGGTGCTGAAGAGCGAGGAGCCCCTGGTAGAGGTCGCGAATCGCGTCGCCGTTGCTCCAAATCCCGATGATGCCGCACATGGAACTTTCATTATAAGGCATCCGCGACTCAAATCAAAGCGGCGATGAAGGCGACTGCTTCCTTATAGGCCGCAGCAGCTTGGAAGAGGTATCTGAAACGATTCCTGGCCCCCCTTCTGGGCGCGAGTGCATATCAGACCGGCGGCGATGCCTAGCCCTGAATCCAGCTTGCCCGCCGCAGAGCAACTCGTCGTAGAAATCCCGCGACCTGACTTAGGGAATATCCGGAGCTCGATTTGGAGGATTTTCAGACGAGCGTCGGACGGCCGGGTTCGATGGTGGCTTCATCGATGAGCATGATGGGGATATCGTCCCTGATGGGATAGACACGATGGCAGCTGACGCACTTCAACCCTTTCTCGTCGGTCGTAAGCTTGACTTCAGCCTTGCACAGGGGGCAGGCCAGAATGCTCAGCAATTTCGCATCTATGGACATCGTTGACTCCCATGACCAGGATATCCGGCCGCCGGACCCGCGTCAAGGCCTTCGGTTGGAGCGTCCGTACAAGCGTTCAGGTACGCGCGTCAGAATTTGAAACGGATTCCGGCCTTGAACATCGTCCCACTCAGGTTGAGATCGGCCCGCCGGGCGTCGACAACGCCGGCCTCCGCGGGCTTGCTGGAGCGGATGAAAAGCATGGCATAGTCCCGGGAATCGGCCCCCTGCTTTGTAAAATACCACAGCGGGCCTGAGGTCGCGATGGACTGCCCGGTCGAATCGGTCAGGAGGTCGCTTCCGGTGAGTCCGCCGACCCGGGCCATCCGGAATCCGGCTTCGGCGAAAAGGGCCATGCCATGGCTGATGGGCCAGTCGCCGCCGGCGCCGACCTCCGCCCCGAAGCAATGGCCTGTCGCGGACCCGCTCCATTGCTGCCAGGAGTCAGCCTGGTTGAAGCGATAAAAGTACCCGGCCTTGGCGGTGTAATAGCCGAGGCTGCCCCGGAAATAGATGCCGCTGCCGGGATAGAAGCGCACGATCGCCCTGACCGGCGTGATGCGGGCGGACGGCCTTGCCTGGAAGGTATCGGTGGACGTGGCGCCCACGTAGCTGACGAAGCTCGCGTTCGACCCCCTGATGTAATCCACGGCCAGGCCGAGGGCAAGCCATGGGGTGACGCGGAATGAGGCTTCGGCGGTGAGACTGTACATCAACCGGAGCGTCTCGACCGGCCCCGAAGGCGCGATGCCGAGAAAGGCGCCGTTATAGCCCGCGAGCCCTTGGGCGGCGAGGTTCAGGTCCTGAGGGTCGATGGAGGCGCCGCCGACGGAAAAGGACAGATCATGGATGAATCCGGCAGCGCTTCCACCCGAACCGGGCTGCCGGCGTTCTTCAGCGGGGGATTCGCGGCGTTCCCGCTGCGGTTTGCGTTCCGGCTCCTGCTTTGGAACCTCCTGCGTCTCGGGAACTTTGCCCGGTTCGATGACGGTGACGAGGCTCTCATGGATGTAGCCCGCGATCACCCCTCCGTCCTCAAGCGTGTAACGGACGAGATACCACTCGCCTTCCTTTTTTTCGGCATCGAGGATCGTGCCCTCGGGGATCTGCTGGACGACGGCGCTGCTGATATCGGGCCTCTCCCGCAGGTTGGCCTGCTCTGCGGCCACCTTGACCTTGAACATCTTAACGGTCGTTTCCTGGGCCGAAAGAACAGCCGACAATCCGCTGAAGATTAGAATCGCGGTCAGAAGGACGGAAATTCTCTTGGCGCTCATTCTCATCTCACACTGACGGCATTATAGTCGAGATGATGGCGATGTCACAAGCGCCGCTCGAAGGGAGGTGTTTCCTGATTTTTCAGAGAATGATGATTCGCTACTCGTACTCGGCCCAATGCTTGGCCGCGAGGCTGTCGAGGGGGTGTTCGGCGAGGGCGTGGACGAAAAGATCCGCGACCTGGAGGTTGGTCAGGATCGGAATGGAAAAATCGACGGCCATGCGCCGCAGACGGTAATCCGAATCGAACTCGACCCGCTTCCCCGGGTTGGGGATGGAGATGACGAAATCGATCTTGCGCTCGGCGATGAAGCCGCGGATGTTCGGCTCCCGCTTCTCGTGGACTTTGAAGAGCCGGGTGTTCGGGATCCCGTTCTCGCGCAGGAAATTCGATGTATGCTCCGTTGCGTAGAGGCGAAGACCCAGGGCGTGAAGCTTCCGGGCCGGCTCGAGGAAGCGGTGTTTCGAGGTCTCGCCGCCGATCGTCAGAAGCACGTTCTTTTTGGGCAGAGTGAAGCCCGCGGACAGGAGGGCTTTGAGGAATGCCTCGTGGATGTCGTCGCCGAGGCAGGCCACTTCTCCGGTCGACGCCATCTCGACGCCGAGGATCGGGTCGGCGCCCTTGAGCCGGGAGAACGAGAACTGGGGGGCCTTGACCCCGACGTAGTTCAGGTCGAGGGTCGTCTTTCGGTTCCTTACCGGCCGGCCCATGATGGCGGCGACGGCCAGTTCGACGAAGTTCGTCCGGGCCACCTTGGACACGAAAGGGAAGGAGCGCGAGGCCCGAAGGTTGCACTCGATAACTTTGATCTCGTTGTCCTTGGCAATGAACTGGATGTTGAACGGGCCCGTTATCTCCAGGGCCCGGGCGATCTCCCGGCCGATCTCCCGGATGCGGCGGATGGTCTCGATGTAAAGTTTCTGGGGCGGCAGGACCATGGTCGCATCGCCGGAATGGACGCCGGCGTTCTCGACATGTTCGATGATCGCCGAGGCGATGACGTCGCCGCGGTCGGCCACCGCGTCGAGCTCGATCTCCTTGGCGTTCATGATGAACTTGGAGATCACGACCGGATATTCCGGGGTCACGCGGGACGCCTTCTGGAGATAACGGTCGAGAAAACGCTCGTTGAAGACGATGCTCATGGCCGCCCCGCTCAGGACATAGGACGGACGGATGAGGACGGGGTAGCCGATCGTCCGGGAAAACGTCTTAGCCTCCCGGTCGCTCCTGAGCTCCTTCCATTCGGGCTGGTCGACGCCCAGTTCGTCCAGAAGCTTCGAAAACTTATAGCGGTTCTCGGCCCGGTCGATGCTTGCCGGCGGCGTCCCGAGAACCCGCATTCCGGCCCGGTGGCATTTGAGGGCGATGTTGTTCGGGATCTGGCCGCCCATGGAGAGGAGGACGCCGAGCGGCTTCTCCTTCTCGTAAATATCGAGGACACGCTCGAAGCTCAGTTCGTCGAAATAGAGCCGGTCGCAGATGTCGTAGTCCGTGGACACGGTCTCCGGGTTGTAGTTGATCATGAGGGTCATATAGCCCATCTTTTTGAGGGCCAGGGCGGCGTTGACGCAACACCAGTCGAACTCCACGGAGGAGCCGATACTGTAGGACCCCGAGCCGAGGACGATGACCTTCTTCGACCCGCCGCGGCCGTTGCGGAAGGAGACGTCGTCCTCCCGGCCGTTGTAGGTCGCGTAGAGATAGTTGGTCTTGGCCGGGTATTCGGCGGCGAGCGTATCGATCTGTTTGACGGCCGGTGCGATCCCGGCCTGCTTCCGCTTCCTCCGGACCCGCATCTCTGTCGAGCCCGTGATCAGGGCGATCTGCTTGTCGGAAAACCCCTTTCGCTTGGCCTCGAGCAGGAGGTCCGGCGTGACCCCGCCGAGCTTGCGGCCCCGGAGCTTGGCCTCCTCGTCGACGACATTTCTGATCTTTTCGAGAAACCAGGCGTCGATCTTCGTGAGCTCGTGGATCCTTTGGACGGAGAACCCCTTCTTTAGAGCCTCGGCGATGCCGAAGAGCCGCTCGTCGGTCGGATGCCGGAGTTCGGTTTCCAGGTTCTCGAACGAATAGTTCTCATTGGCCACGAGGCCGTACATGCCGATCTGGAGCATCCTGGCGGCTTTCTGGATGGCCTCCTCGAAGTTGCGGCCGACGGCCATGACCTCGCCGACCGATTTCATCTCCGAGCCGATCTTCTTCGAGACACGGCCGAATTTTTTGAGGTCCCAGCGGGGGATCTTGACGACGAGATAGTCCAGGGCGGGCTCGAAACAGGCCGAAGTGACTTTGGTGATCGAGTTCGGCAGCTCGGGCAGCAGGCGTCCGAGCGCCAGCTTGGCCGCGATAAAGGCCAGCGGATAGCCTGTGGCCTTACTGGCCAAGGCCGAGCTTCGCGACAGGCGGGCGTTGACCTCGATGATTCGATAGTCGCCGTTCCGGGGGTTGAGCGCATATTGGATATTGCATTCGCCGACGATGCCGAGATGGCGGACGGCGCGGATCGCGATCTCGCGCAGGCGGTGATATTCCTCGTTCGTGAGAGTCTGTGAGGGGGCGATGACGATGCTCTCGCCCGTATGGATCCCCATCGGGTCGAAATTCTCCATGTTGCAGACGGTGATGCAGTTGTCCGCCTGGTCCCGGACGACTTCGTATTCGATTTCCTTCCAGCCCTCAAGATACTCCTCGATGAGGACCTGCGGCGCGGCCGTGAAGGCTTTGCGCAGCGCTTCGCGCAGCTCCCGCGGCGTCGAGGACATGCCGCTGCCCTTGCCGCCGAGCGCATAAGCGACCCGGGCCATGACCGGATAGCCGACGGTCTCGGCCGCCCGCAGCCCCTCCTCGACGGTCCTGGCCGCGATGCCCCGAGGTGTTTTCAGGTTGATCTCGGCCAGAGCTCGGTTGAACAGCTCGCGGTCCTCGGTTTTCTCGATGGCCTCCATCGGCGAGCCGAGGACTCGGACGCCGTGCCGGTCCAGGCTGCCGCTTTTCCACAGAGCGACTCCGCAGTTGAGCGCCGTCTGGCCGCCGAACGAGAGAAGGATGCCGTCCGGCTTTTCCCGGGCGATGATTTTCTCGGCGAAATCGGGAGTCACCGGAAGGAAATAGATGCGGTCCGCCAGGAACTCGGACGTCTGGATCGTGGCGATGTTGGGGTTGATGAGGACGACCTCGACACCTTCTTCCTTGACGGCCTTGATGGCCTGGCTGCCGGAGTAGTCGAATTCGCCGGCCTCTCCGATCTTCAGGGCGCCGCTTCCCAGGATGAGAATCCGGCCGGGTTTCTTCACTTCGCCGCCTCGAGGAAACGGTCAAAAAGAAACTCCGTGTCCGTCGGCCCGGGACAGGCTTCGGGATGGAACTGGACGCTCGAGAAGGGGCGGCGGCGATGCCGGATGCCCTCGTTTGTGCCGTCGTTGGCGTTGGTGAACCAGGGCGCCCAGCCGGCCGGGAGCGTCGCCGCATCGACCGCGTAGCCGTGGTTTTGGCTCGTGATGTAGCAGCGCTTCGTGCCTTCCTCAAGGCAGGGCTGGTTCTGGCTCCTGTGCCCGAACTTGAGCTTGTAGGTGTCGGCCCCAGCGGCCAGCGCGAGAATCTGATTGCCCAGACATATTCCGAAAATGGGCGTGTTTTCTCTCATCAGCCGGCGGACGGCGGCGATGGCCGCCGTGCAGGTTTTCGGGTCGCCCGGCCCATTGGAGATGACAATCCCCCGTGGAGAGAAGCCGAGAATCCTCTCGACGTCCGTGTCGGCGGGAACACGCACCAAGCAAACGCCGCGCCGGACAAGCGAGCGAATGATTCCCTGCTTGGCGCCACAATCGATGAGGACGATGGTCTTCTTGGCTCGAGGATTATAGATCCGGATCTCGGGAGTGGTGACTTCAGCGACGAGGTCCCTGGCGTTGGGGTCCGTCTGGGTAAGCGCTTCGGCCCTGAGTTTCTTGGCGTTAAGGCCTTCGTCGCTGACCGCCAGGATCCCCGGCATGACGCCGTGAACGCGGAGCTTCTTGGTGAGCGCCCTGGTGTCGACGCCGGCGATTCCCGGAATGCCGTTTTCCCGGAGCCACTCATGGAGGCTCTTTCTCGAGGTGGCGTGGGAGGGCTTATCGCAGACCTCGGAAACGACGTATCCGGAGATACGCGGCTTTTCCGACTCGAAGCTCGCCGGGTTCACCCCGTAATTGCCGATGAGAGGGTAGGTCTGGCAGAGGATCTGGCCGTGGTAGGAGGGGTCGGTGATGGACTCCGGGTAGCCGACGATCCCGGTATTAAAAACGACTTCCCCCCCGATTTTGGCGCAGGCGCCGAAACCTATGCCCTCGTGGACAGTGCCGTCCGCAAGGGCCAGAATGGCTTTCCGAATGAGCGCTCTCTCCGTTTCATTTTCGGGCAGTATAGCACAACGGCGGCGCCGGCTCAATCGCCGACGGATGATTCAACCGACGCCGGCCCCATCATCCGCCGACGGTCAGTTCAGAAACTTGGCGACTTCCGGTTCCATCTTATTGCAGTAGGCGGTGACGAAGCCGACGTAGTAGAGGAGCTCGTCGGCCGTCAGGAACTTGTTCGGGACCCTGGCGAAGTACTGGATGGCGTATTCTTTTTCATAGAAGAGCGAGAATGACCCGAGGTTCAAGTCGTCGTTGTTCTTTTCGAGCAGGTATTTCAGGAGGCTCGCGGACGGCAGGGAAGCAGACCGGGCGACGGTCGTTCCGATATCCAAAATTTCGGCGCCTTGATTGTCCTTGGTGAAGGCGACCACTACGGACCACTCGCTTTTCCAGTCCGGAAGCCGGAACGCCACGTACCAGAGGTTGTCGCCGGACGATCGGATGA
The DNA here is from genome assembly GCA_963727095.1 of Candidatus Aminicenantota bacterium. Classification (GTDB taxonomy): domain Bacteria; phylum Acidobacteriota; class Aminicenantia; order Aminicenantales; family Saccharicenantaceae; genus CAVSEQ01. Next base: position 711,062 of record CAVSEQ010000005.1, read on the forward strand.
ACCGGTAGCCTTGCTCGGTATGGTTGCGGAGAAAATTGTCGATCTCCTTCGGCGTCAGAGCGGTCGCCATACTGAACACGACCAAAAGCCCGGCCAGGAAAAGAACGGTTTTCTTCATGATGCCTCCTTGCGATCGTCCGGTTCTTGACAAATTGCGGCGGACGTTCAGGATCCCGGGACGGATTATAGGACCGGCCGGAGGCGCAAGTCAACGCCGCAGGAGCGAACCACGGACTCCGCGCCCGGTCGTCCACCCGGCCGCACCGTAAAGGCTAAAATCCCGTCATTTGGCGCTGCCGCGCGACTAAACAAACTGGGCAGGGTGGATTATTGTCGTTTCCTGCCTGCCAGGGCTGAACGCCCCCGGTCTCGGATGGCGTTTGCGGAGGGCTTCGAGACGGCACAAAAATGGCCAAAGGGGAAAGGCAATGTGCGGAATTTTCGGCTATCTGGGAAAAAACGATACGGTCAAGGTGCTTCTCGAGGGGCTCAAGAGGCTCGAGTACCGGGGCTATGATTCGGCGGGAATCGTCGTCCTCGACGGAAACCGGCTCGCCTTGAGGAGGGTCAAGGGAAAGATCCGCGATCTTGAAGACCATCTTCAGCGCAGCCCGCTCGGCGGAACCTACGGACTCGGCCATACCCGTTGGGCAACGCACGGCCGGCCGAGCGAGGAAAATGCCCATCCCCACGTCGATTGCTCGGGGACGCTGGCCATCGTTCACAACGGAATCATCGAAAACTACGCGCCTCTCAAGGAGCGGCTGACCCGGGAAGGTCATGTTTTCCGGACGGAAACAGACACCGAGGTGATCGTCCATCTCGTCGAAAAATACCTGCAGGGACCGCTTGAAGCGGCCGTCCGGATGGCCGTCGCGGAGCTCGAGGGGTCTTTCGCCGTTGCCTGCATCTCCGCCCGCGACCCGGACAAGATCGTTATCGCCAAAAACGGGCCGCCGGCCGTCATCGGCATCGGCGCCGGCGAGTACTTCTTGTCCTCGGACATCAATCCTCTTCTTGACCACACCCGGTCCGTCACCTTTTTGGCGGACAGGGAAATCGCTGTCATCGGTCCGGCCGGGGTACGCTACCAGGACTTTTCCGGAAAGCCCCTCGAAAAAAAAGTGGAAGTCCTGGCCTGGACGCCCGCGATGATCGAAAAGAGGGGCTTCCCCCATTTCATGGCCAAGGAAATCTTCGAACAGCCTGAGGTTATCCGGGATACCCTGGACGGCCGGATTGCGCTTGCCTCGAACCAAGTTCTTCTCGAAACAATGGGCTTGCCGGAAGACGTCCTGAGAGACATTTCAAGGGTGGTCATCGTCGCCTGCGGGACCTCCTATCATGCGGGTCTCGTCGGAAAATACTTTCTGGAATCCCTGGCCCGGCTTCCCGTCGAGGTCGAGTACGCCTCGGAGCTCAGGGCGCGGGATTTCGTTTTCGACGACGGTACGCTTGTCCTCGGGATATCCCAGTCCGGCGAGACGGCGGACACCCTTGCGGCCGTCCGGGCGGCCAGGCAAAAGAGCCGGGCTCTCCTCGTCATGACGAACAACATCAACTCCACCATGGCGCGGGAGGCCGACGGGGTTTTCGACACGCACGCCGGGCCGGAGATCGGTGTCGCCGCGACCAAGACATTCGTTGCCCAGATGGCCGGGCTGATGCTTTTCGCCTTGGCCATGCGCCAAATCAAAAACGGCTCCGGCCGGGACGAAGACCTCGTTCTGATCCGGGAGCTCCAACGCATCCCCCATCGCATGGAGGAGGTGCTCGGCGAAGCCAACGCCGTTGAGGAGCTGGCCCGGCGCAGCCTTTCCTGTAAGGATTACCTGTATCTCGGCCGGTGGGTCAATTTTCCGGTCGCCCTGGAAGGGGCCCTCAAACTCAAGGAGATTTCCTATACCCACGCCGAGGGCTATGCCGGAGGCGAGATGAAACACGGCCCGATCGCCCTCATCGACGAAGGGATGACAACGCTCGCGATCGTCCCCCGCGACCGGGTCCACGAAAGAATGCTCGGCAACATCGCCGAGGTCCGGGCGCGCGGCGGGCGCACCCTGGCCGTCGCCTTCAAGAACGACCCGGATATCCGTCCGGTCGTGGACGAGGTGTTACCGATTCCCGAGGTCCACCAGCTCCTGACCCCCTTCCTCACCGTTCTGCCCCTGCAGCTCTTTGCCTATTACAGCGCCGCCGCCAAGGGCCTCGATGTCGATCAGCCCCGGAACCTGGCCAAGAGCGTCACTGTCGAGTAACTGTCTCGGCGGCCGGGTGCTGTCTTGCGCCGGGACGGCCGAAAGGGTATAAATTAAGGGAAGATTCGGGCAATCGGAGGTGTCAATGAGCGTCCGTTCCTCATTACAATATGTTGTCGCCGTCATCGGCGCCGCAGGCCTTCTGGCCGGGGCGGGCAGTCTCGCGGCCGCAAAAAATGCCCGCGCCGTTTTCGGTGAAACGGTCCACAACTTCGGGAAGGTCAAGCAGGGAGATGTCCTGACCTATGAGTTTGCCTTCAAGAACACGGGCAACGCGGACCTGCTTGTGGAGAGGGTCGAAACATCCTGCGGCTGCACGGCGGCCCTCGTTTCGGCCGATAAAATCCCGCCCGGCGCGGCGGGCAAGATCAAAGCCACCTTCGACAGCCACAGCTATACCGGCCCCGTGACGAAGTTGATCTATTTTATTTCGAACGATTCGGAGACCAAACGCCGGGAGCTGCGTATCACGGCCGAAATCGAGGCGCAGCCCCAGCCCAAGATCGAGCTCGACAAGTACAATATGGACCTGGGCGTGAGCCTCGAGGGCGAGTCGCCGGCGGCCAAGGTCGTGGTCAAGAACGTCGGCGAACGGGAGCTCCGGGTGGAGATCGAAAAACAGGACATCACGTTCCTTTCCGGGGGAAAGCCTCTGGCCCTCCCGCTCCTCATTCCCGTCGGCAAGTCGGCCGAGATCGAATTCCGGCTGCCGGCGCAAATGAGGCCCGGCGTTTTCAGGGACTATGTCCTCATCCGGTCCAACGATCCGGTGCGTTCCACCCTGTCCGTGTATGTCAGCCGATACGTCCTGACAAAAAAAGATCTCAAGGACCTCTTCGAAAAATACCGCACGGTCCTGAACGAACGGAAGTAGATCGGCGGCGTGCGGCAACTCCTCCGGCGGCGATGGCACAATTCATCAAGGTCAAAGTCCAGACCCGTTCGAAAAACCCGGGCGTCGAAAAGCTCAATGAGTCGGAGTTTAGAGTCCGGGTGACGGCGGCGCCCGAGAAAGGCCGGGCCAACAAGGAAGTTATCGCCCGGCTGGCCGCCGATTTGGGTCTGCCTCCCTCGCGCCTGAGAATCGCCCGGGGCGAAACGTCCTCGACGAAGCTCTTGGAAGTCGAGGACGCGGCCCCCCGCGCGCGCCGCTAGTCCGGTTCTTGGGACGAATTCGCCGCTCCGGGCGTCCTTCCTTGCGTGGGAATCACGGCCGACGAGCGGACGCTTCACTGGCTGGCCTTCCATCTCCTTTTCTTCTATCGAACGGCCTCGGCCCGGCGCGTTCTCGGCAGGTTCCCATCGGTTGCCGACGTCTTCAAAGTCCAGCCCCGGGAGTTCCAGGGTCTCCGGATCGAGGACGACGCCTTGGAGGCCATCGCCAGCGGCCGAGCCCTGCGCCAGGCCGAGCGAGAACTGGAAAAAATCGGGCGAATGGCGTATACTCTGTTAACTTTCGAAGACCCCGGGTACCCGAGGTATCTGAAGGAAATATTCGACCCGCCGTTCGTGCTCTATTGCGCCGGGCGGACAGAGGTTCTGGAAGATCCCGCGGTGGCTGTCGTGGGATCGAGACGGCCCACCCCGTACGGCCGGGCCATGGCCGAGCGTTTGGCCGCCGACCTGGCCGCCCGCGGCTGCGTCATCGTCAGCGGGATGGCGCTCGGGATCGATACCTGCGCGCATTGGGGGGCTCTTCGAGAGGGAAGGACAATCGCCGTGCTTGGATCAGGAATCGACGTCATATATCCGAGGGACAACCGCGGCCTCGCGGCCAAGATCGTTGAACGGGGCGCGATCCTCACGGAATTTCCGCTGGGGACGGCGCCGCTCAAGGAGCATTTTCCGGTCCGCAACCGGATCATCAGCGGGCTGGCCCTCGCGACGATCGTCGTCGAGGCGGCGGAACGCAGCGGCTCGCTCATTTCGGCCCATCTGGCCCTGGCCCAGGACCGCGAGGTCATGGCTGTTCCCGGCAATGCCACGTCGGAGCTCAGCCGCGGCACGAACGGACTGATCAAAGAGGGGGCCAAGCTCATCGAGAGTTGGGAGGACGCGGCCGAAGCGATGCCGTGGCCGTGGCGGGACGAACTCCTTGCGCAAAGAAATGAGAAAGAGGACAATAGGCGAGTTTCTCTGAGCAAGGACGAGAGCCGGTTGATGAAGGAGCTGCCCGTGGACGCGGCGGTCCACATCGACGAGCTCGCCGAAGCGACGGATTTTTCCGTTGCCGAACTCCTGGCGCTCCTTCTCGGGCTCGAACTCCGCGGCCTGATCGTGCAGCATCCGGGCAAGTGTTTTCAGAGGAGAATGTAAGTGGGCAAGTCGTTAGTCATCGTGGAATCGCCGGCCAAGGCCAAGACCGTCAACCACTATCTCGGCAAAGATTACATCGTCATGGCCTCCATGGGGCACGTCTGCGACCTGCCCAAGAAAAAGCTCGGTGTGGACGTCGAGGCGGGCTTCAGGCCGACCTACCAGATCATCCCCGACAAAAAGAAGCTCGTCGCCGAGCTCAAGAAAGCCGCGCGCAAGGCCGACAGGGTGATTCTCGCGGCCGACCCTGACCGCGAAGGCGAAGCGATCTCCTGGCACCTGAGCCAGCTCATCCAGGAGGACAACCCGAACATCTCCCGGGCCGCTTTCCACGAAATCACCCAGGAGGGCGTCCAGGAAGCATTCAAGCACCTGGGCGAGCTCGACCAGAGCAAGATCGAGGCCCAGCAAACGCGGCGCATCCTCGACCGGCTGGTGGGCTATTTGATCAGCCCTCTTCTCTGGAAGAAGATCGGCAAGGGATTGAGCGCCGGCCGGGTCCAATCCGTGGCGCTGCGGCTCATCTGCGACCGCGAAAAAGAGATCAAGGCCTTCACATCGGAAGAGTACTGGACGCTCACGGCCCAGCTCGAGGCCTCGGAACCCCCGGCCTTCAAGGCCGCGCTGGCCAAGATCGACGGAAAGAAGGCCAAGGTCACGGACGGTGCCCGGGCCGGCCAGATTAAGGCCGCCTGCGAAAAGGCGCCCTTTGTTCTGGAGAAAATCAGGGTCCAGGAGAAGAAAAGGACGCCGGGGCCGCCGTATATCACGAGCACGCTTCAGCAGGACGGATTCCGCGTCCTTCGCTTTCCCGTTAAGAAAACCATGTACGTGGCCCAGAAGCTCTATGAAGGCCTGACAGTCGGTGAGCTGGGCCAGACGGGTTTGATCACCTACATGCGCACGGATTCGGTCCGCATCTCGGACCAGGCGCGCGAGGCGGCCCGGAAATACATCGAAGAGGTGTATTCCGCCGCTCACGTCCCGGCCAAGCCGAACGTTTTTCAAAACAAGAAAAAAGCTCAGGACGCCCACGAGGCGATCCGGCCGGCCCATTTCGACCTGCCGCCGGAGAAGGTCAAGCCCTTCCTGAAGAAAGAGGAATATGACCTCTACCGTTTGATCTGGAACAAATTCCTGGCCTCGCAGATGGCCCCCGCCGTGGTCGAGGAAACGGAATTTGACATCCGAGTCAAGGGCACGGAGGAAGCCGCTCCCGCTCCGGCCGTGGAGACGGAGGGGTCCCCGGATACGAGCCCTGCGGCGGAGAATCCCGACGCGCCTGCGCAGCCGGCCGTCACGATCCTCTCCAGGACCGTGGAATACGGCTTCAAGGCCAAGGGAGAGGTCATGAAATTCAACGGTTTCCTGGCCGTTTTCCCCAACGGCAACGACGAGAAGGATGTCCTGCCCAAAGCCAGGGAGGGCGAGACGCTCAAGCTCCTCGCGCTCGAATCCAAGCAGAATTTCACGCTGCCGCCTCCGCGCTACACGGAAGGGACGCTCGTCAAGGAGCTCGAGTCGCGCGGCATCGGCCGGCCGAGCACCTATGCCCCGATCATCAGCACACTCCAGAACCGGACATACGTCGTCAAGGATAAGGGCAAGTTCATCCCGACCGACCTCGGCATGTTCGTGACGGATTTTCTGGTCAAGTACTTCGCGGAGCTCCTGGAATACAAGTTCACCGCTCATATGGAAGAGGAGCTCGACGAGATCGGCGAGGGCGGACAGAAATGGGGGGACAGCCTGCAGGAATATTATGACCTCCTCCAGAAGTACCTGAAAAAAGGCCAGGAGACCGAGGGCGTCAAAAGGACGGGGATTCCGATTGACGAGAAATGCCCCAAGTGCGGCCAGCCGCTGGTCATCAAGGACGGCCGGTTCGGCCGTTTCAAATCCTGCTCCGCCTATCCCCAGTGCACTTTCCGGGAAAGCCTGGTAAAGAAGGAATCGCTGCCCCTCGACGAGAAATGCCCCAAGTGCGGCTCCGGACTTGTCCAGAAGTTCGGGAAATACGGCGCCTTTGTCGCCTGCTCGGACTACCCGAAGTGCAAATATATCAAAAAAGAGAACGCCGAGACCGGCATCGCCTGCCCCCTCGGCTGCGGCGGCATGATCGTCCGCCGGAAGACGCGCCGGGGAAAGTTGTTCTACGGCTGCGCCAACTATCCCAAATGCATGTTTGCCACCTGGGAAGAACCGGTGAACAAAGCCTGTCCGCTCTGCGGCCAGAAATTCCTGCTCAAGAAACATGTGATGCGGGGCGACCCTTATCTCCACTGCTGGAATGAGAAGTGCGCCTTCAAGGAAACCGTCCCGGCCGAGAAGATATGGGAGAAGGCAAAAGACGAGGCCGGCGGTCCGGGGCCCGATGGACAAGGAGATCTCTGAGTTTCTGGCCTACCTCAAGCACGAGAGGAATGCCTCTCCGCACACCATTTCCGGCTACCAGCGCGACCTCGAGCAGCTCGCGGCCTATCTCCATGAGGCGGGCATCCACTGGAACAAGGCCGGGAACGTCGTTTTGAGGGGTTTTCTGGCCACCCTCTACGAGAAAAAGCGGAAAAAATCGACCATCGGCCGCAAGCTGGCGGCTATCCGGTCATTCTACGAATTCGGCATGAGGAAAAAGTGGATCGGTGAGAACCCCGCCAAGATCCTATCGACGCCCAAGCAGGATAAGAACGTCCCGTCGTTTCTCTCGGAGGATGAGGCGGCCGGACTGCTCGAGCTTCCCACGGGCGACAAGCCCGTCGGGCTCCGGGACAAGGCCATCCTCGAGTTCCTTTATGCAACGGGGATCCGGGTAAGCGAGCTTGTCGGAATCGACCTTGCCGACCTGCATCTCGACGAGAGGCTGGTCCGGGTCCGCGGCAAGGGCAAAAAAGAGAGGCTGGTGCCCTTCGGCCGGAAAGCGGTTGGGGCCGTCGAGGCTTACCTGCGCGCTCGGCCGCGCCTGCTTGAAGGGGTGCCGGGAGAGCAGGCCGTCTTCGTCAACTATCGCGGCGGCCGGCTGACCACCCGGTCGGTCCAGCGGATGGTCCGGAAATACATCCGGAGGACGGCCGTCAGCCGCAAGATCAGTCCGCATTCCCTCCGCCATTCTTTCGCCACACATCTTTTGGGCCGCGGGGCGGACCTGCGCGTCATCCAGGAACTCCTCGGTCACGCGAGCCTCGCCACGACTCAAAAATACACGCACGTCGATCTCAAACAACTCCTGACGGTCTATAAAAAAAGCCATCCCCGTTCGTAGCGGCTCGGGTCACGGCACGGTCCAGAGAGAGACCGCGCGGCCTTCGCCTAAATTTCCCCCGATTGGCCTCATTCGACAACTTCCGTTTGCACGCAAAGCCGTCATTGTCGACTCCCTTTGACGTCCCGGGCGCCCGGCAAAAATGTAATTATCTATTTAACAATAGGATAGGGGTCGTGGGCGCTTGGCACCGGGCTTGCATTTATGGACCGCGAAAGGAGGTTTCGTTCATGATTTCAAAAACACACAGGGGACTGGCTTTGGGGTTGGCCTTGGCGCTCATTTTCGTGCTGGTGTCCTGGGCCACGGCCCAGACCAACGTGCCGAAGGCCAAGGTCAACATCAACACGGCCGGCCAGGCCGAGCTCGAAGGTCTGCCGAGGATCGGGCCGAAGGTCGCCCAGCGGATCATCGACTACAGGGCGCAGAACGGCAACTTCAAGAAGGTCGAAGACATCATGAAGGTCAAAGGGATCGGCGAGAAGATCTTCCAGCAGCTCAAGGACCTGATCACAGTGGGGACGGAAGGCCAGGCCAAATGAATGGAAGGAGGGGATTTCCCCCTCCTTCCCGGCCGAGCCCGGTCGGGGAGGAGAGAGAACGGCGGGACTTTTCGATTCTCTTGCTTCTGGTAAGGCTTATGCCGGCGCAGCCCGGGGCGGCGAATAACTTTTCGGCGGCCCTCAATGCCGTCCGCACGGCGCATGACCGGTGCCTGGCCGGGGGCGGGCATGAGAAGAGGAAGGAGCTGCCTGTGTCGCGAGATAGCGCATCATCTTGCGGAGGGCGCGGCCCCTGTGGCTGACGCTGTTTTTGGCCGCCGCGTCGAGCTCGGCGAACGCTTTTCGCAGAGGAGAATAATAGAAGATTGGATCATAGCCGAAGCCGTTGGTGCCGCGCGGTTCGAGGCCGATCCATCCCCTGACCTCACCGCGGAAATCCTTGACGAGTTTTCCGTCATTGGCGAGGGCCATGGCGCAGATAAAACGGGCCTTCCGGTCACGCCACGGGACGCATCGGAGCAGCCGCAGGACTTTGGCGATGTTTTTTTCGTCGGTGGGATTAGGCCTGGAGAAACGCGCCGACCGGACGCCCGGGGCGCCGCCCAGCACCCCGATTTCCAAGCCTGAATCTTCGGCAAGAGTCAGGCCTTTCCAGGCCCGGCTGTAATAGAGGCTTTTGCCGCGCGCGTTCTCAAGAAAAGTGCGGCCTCGTTCCGGGAAAGAGAGGCCGGGCAGCGCATCGCGCAAGTCGAAGACCTTGAACGGCAACCCCTCCAGCGCCTTGCGGATCTCCCGGACTTTGCCGCGATTGGTCGTGGCCAGGAGCAAGGGGAGCTCAGTCAATCTTCAGCTCTTCGATATCGGCCAGCTCGAACAGGCCCTGATTGAACTCCTGTTCCTTCTCGTCGGACGCCGACACGAAGAAGGTTACGACAAGAGACGAGTTTTCGTTCTTCAGAGCGATCTTCTCCAGCCGGAGGCCATGATGCATGGCCAGCTTGCGCAGGCTCGATAGGATGTAAGGGCGCTCTTTGAATTTGACATGATACTGGAATTGGGCCTTTCGGAGGTAGGACTCCTCGATCCTGCGGAAAAGGATCAACGTGGCGATCGTCAAACCCGTGTAGAGGAGAGCGGGGACATAATAGCCGGCGCCGATGACGAGGCCCAGCCCTGCCACGACCCACAGAGTGGTGGCGGTTGTCAGTCCGGCGATGGTGCCTCGGGCGTGCAGGATGGTTCCGGCGCCGAGGAAGCCGATTCCCGTGATGACGCCAGCAGCCATCCGGACCAGACTATCGCTCGTCCCGCCCTTGGCCTGAATGAGCATGACCGCCAACGTCATCATCATTGTCGAACCGACGCAGACGAGGATGTTCGTCCTGAAGCCTGCAGGTTTTTGGCTGGCTTCCCGTTCGAGGCCGATGATGCCGCCTAGGGCGATGGCCAGGATGAGTTTAAGGACGACTTCGATGGTTTCCATGGGATCCCCTTAGGCAAGTTCCAGGTTGCGAACGGCATTCTCCATTCCCGCTCCACTCTTTTAGCACCCCGGCTGTCCGTTGTCAATTACCGAGGGGCGAGGCGGGCGTTCTGGCTGGAGAATTGCCCGCAAAAATGATAGAATTTTCCGGACGGACGGCCGGCCGTCGCTCCGTTCCGATACGCTCAACAAGGGCGGGGCCCGAAGGGAGAAGGAGAAATAACGATGTCCACATTCATCAAAAAAGTCCACGCCCGGGAAATTCTCGATTCGCGCGGCAATCCGACGGTCGAAGTCGAAATCGTTCTCGACGACGGGTCCTGGGGGCGTGCGGCCGTTCCTTCGGGCGCGTCCACCGGCATCTATGAAGCGCTGGAACTCCGTGACGGCGATAAAGGTCGCTATCTTGGGAAAGGCGTTCTGCACGCCGTTGAACACGTCAACATCGATCTTGCCGAAGTCGTCTGCGACCTCGATGCCCTCGACCAGGCGGACGTGGACAAAGCTATGCTGACGGTGGACGGGACGGAAAACAAAAGCAAGCTCGGCGCCAACGCCATCCTCGGTGTGAGCCTGGCTGTGGCCCGGGCCGCGGCCAATTCCGTCCGTTTGCCGCTCTACCGCTATCTTGGCGGGGTCGCCGCCAATATCCTTCCGGTCCCCATGTTCAATATCCTCAACGGCGGGATCCACGCCAATTGGCAGAGCACGGACCTGCAGGAGTTCATGATCGCGCCCGTCGGGGCCCCGAACTTCCGCGAGGCGCTGCGCTATGGGGCCGAGACTTACCAGGCCCTGAAGAGCGTTCTTAAGAGTGCCGGCTTCTCAACGGGTGTCGGCGACGAAGGGGGATTTGCGCCCGCGTTCAAGAAGAACTCCGATGCCGTGGAGTACATCCTCAAGGCCATCGAAAAGGCCGGCTATAAACCCGGCGAGCACATCGTCCTGGCGGTTGACGGGGCGACGAGCAGCATCTATGAAGACGGCACCTACAACCTGAGGACGGAAAACCGGAAGGTCAAGGCCGACGGAATGGTCAAGATGTACGAGGAGTGGATCCGGAAATACCCGATCCTGGTTCTGGAAGACGGGCTGGCCGAGGACGATTGGGACGGCTGGAAGCTTCTGAATAAAGAGCTCGGCGGCAAAATCGAGCTCGTCGGCGACGACCTCTTCGTCACCAACGTTAAGCGCATTGCCCGAGGGATTGAGGAGAATGCCGCGAACGCCGTGCTGATCAAGCTGAATCAGATCGGGACTCTGACGGAAACCGTCGCCGCGATCGAGATGGCGCGCAAGGCCGGATGGGGAGCCATGATTTCCCACCGGAGCGGCGAGACCGTCGACAGCTTCATCGCGGACCTGACCGTAGCCATGGGGACCGGGCACCTCAAGACCGGTGCGCCCTGCCGCGGGGAAAGGGTCGAGAAGTACAACCAGCTGATGCGCATCGAAGAGGAGTTGGGCTCGAACGCGGTCTATGCCGGACGAAAAGCTTTCGTGCGTTAGGTTGGTCAGCGCCCACGGCGCGAGGGATTCCATCGCCCACGCTTCGAGCCCCTGACGGAAAACGCGGAATCCTCGGCAAAAGACTCGACTCAGGCACTGATGGAGTTCACTTTACCCGCTTCCCGGTAAGCTGATAACTCCTGCAAATTCTTTTCCTTTTTCGTCCCTCCGGCGATTATGCTCACCCTTTTGTTGCTCAAAGCCGTTCCCTGACCATCCGAGCCGCTGTTCATCGGCCTCGGGCCGTCCGGCATCACTCGGCGGACGGAAGTCCGATCCCCCGGAGGCGTCAGAACGGACATCGCGAGAAACAAAAAAATACTTGACACGCGGCTTTGTTCCATGCTAAATGACTTAGTCTATTGATATAGTCGACTAATAGAGGCAAACCGATGAGACTTTCAACCAAGGGCGAATATGCCAGCCGGGCCATGCTCGAGCTTTCGCTCCATTATGGGCAGGGGCCGCTCCACATTCGTGAGATCTCCCGGGCGCAGAGTATCCCGCAGCGCTTCCTTGAACAGATCCTGCTTCTGCTCAAGCGCGCGGGATATTTGCGAAGCCGGAAAGGCCAGCACGGCGGCTACATCCTGGCCAAACCGCCATCGGACATTACCGTCGCCGAGGTCATCCGGGTCATGGATGGTCCCCTGGCGCCGATCGACTGCGTGAGTGTCATGGCTCACGAAACGTGTCCCATGGAGAATGTGTGCGGGCTGCGATGGTTGTGGAAGGAAGTCCGGGATTCGGTGGCCGGGATTCTTGAAAAAAACACATTCGCCGACCTCGTCCGGAAACATCGACCCGCGGGTCCTGCGAAACGGGCCGCGGCTGACGTCGGAGGCTCGGGATGGCGAGAAGCGAAACAGTGGAACAGATAAGAGGCTGATCATGGACATGACGAAAACGAAAACACGGGTTGCGGCGCTTGTCATGGCGATTGTCGCCGCAGGCGTGGCCAACGCCTCGGCCGACGACACCAAGGGCGAGCCGGTCCTGACGGCTCTCCAGTCGCTGCGGCTCTCCGGTTATGCCCAGGTGCTGGGCGCCGTCTGGGACAAGGACGTCGACAGCTTCACCGTGCGGAGAGCCCGGTTCACACTGACCGGCGAGATCCTCAAAAACCTGCGGTTCAAAATCCAGGTGGACGCGGCGAAGTCCCCGGCGCTTCTCGATGGGTTCGTCGAGTACCAACCGGTTGCGTATGCCGGCCTGAGGACCGGACAATTCCTCGTCCCGTTCAGTCTCGAAAGCACGACGCCGACGCCCGACCTCGACATGGTCAATCGCGCCCCGACTGTGGAGGCGTTGGTTCCGGGCCGCGATAACGGCGCCTCCGGGAGAGATATCGGAGCGGCGGCTTTCGGCCGCTTTTCGATCATCGAGTACACGGTCGGCCTTCTCAACGGTTCCGGCATCAACAAAGCCGACACCAATAACCATAAGGACTTCGCCGGCCGGGTTGTCCTGAGGCCTTTCGGATTCCTGGCCGTCGGAGGCTCGGTCTATCTGGGGAAACAGAATCCGGCCGAACCCGGAGCGCTCATTCGCCGCAACAAAACAGGCCTTGAGGCCGCCATTCTCTTTTCCGGCTTTTCGGTCAAAAGCGAGTATATCCATGCCACGGATGACGTCCTTTCCCGGGCCGGCTGGTATGCCCAGGCCGGATATTTCGCGTTGCCGAAGAAACTGCAGGTCCTCATCCGTTACGATTCGCTCGACATGGACAGGTCTGTTCCCGGAGACGGCAAGCGGACGATCGCCGCCGGCTTCAACTGGTTCATTTTTGGGAAGACGAAGCTCCAAGTGAACTATGAAACTCATCGCCTCCAGTCGGGAGGTTCGGAGAAATCGGGCCTCCTGGCCCAGCTCCAGGCGGCTTTCTGATGGACATCCGATGAGGTGCGGCATGAAAAGGAAACTCATTATCGCAGCGATTGTTCTTCTGGCCGCAGGCCTGGCGACGGTGCGCCCGACAATGAGCCACCCGATGGTTCCCGCCCGCTCCGCGGCGACCGAACAGGCCGCCCCGGATGATTTGCGGGGCAGCCTCTCCATATCCGGCGCTTGGGCCCTTTACCCCATGGTCCTCAAGTGGGCCGAAGAATTCAGGAAGATCCATCCCGGCGTCACCATCGATGTTCAAGCCGGGGGCGCAGGCAAAGGGATTGCGGACGCTCTGGCCGGGGCCGTTGATGCGGGAATGGTTTCACGCGAGATCAATCCGGCCGAAGTCGGGAAAGGCGCGCTGGCCGTCGCCGTCTGCAAAGACGCCGTTGTCCCGACCGTGAACGGCGGCAACCCTTTTCTTTCCGAAATCGAGAAACGGGGTCTCAAGAGGGAAGAGTTCGCCGCGATCTGGATCAGCCGATCGATCCAGTCCTGGGACACGCTTCTCGGTTCGAAGACCAAAGCGCCTATCCACGTTTTCACGCGATCCGACGCTTGCGGCGCCGCGGAGACGTGGGCCGCTTTCCTCGGCAAGCGCCAGGAGGACCTGACCGGAGTCGGCGTTTACGGCGACCCCGGGGTCGCCGAAGCCGTGAGGCGCGATCCCCTGGCCATCGGTTACAACAACGTCAATTTCGCCTATGACCCGAAGACGAAGCGGCCGGTCGCAGGGATCACCGTCTGCCCCGTCGACCTCAACGGCAACGGGATTCTTGATCCGGAGGAAAAGTTTTACGCCACCCGCGATGACCTGCTCAAGGCCATCGCCCGGAATCTCTATCCATCACCGCCCGCCCGCGAGCTCTATCTCGTGCTAAAGGGGAAACCCCGGACCGCGCTCCTGGCCGAATTCATGCGCTGGGTCCTCAGCGGCGGGCAAGCCTACGTCGCTGAGTCCGGCTATCTGCCGCTCGGCCCTGACAGGCTCGCCGAGGGACTGAAAGCCGTCGGCGCCGAGGGGGCAGAAAAGAAATGAGGCTGTTCAAGGACGCCCTGGCCCGCCGGGCGATGTCGCTCGTTGCACTCCTGCCGGGCCTGCTCGTCCTCCTCATCGTCCTCGGGCTATTTCTCAAATCCAAGGGCATCCTGGGCGTCCAGCCGCTCTCCCGTTTGCTCTTCGGTTCGTCCTGGCATCCGCTCAAAGGCCAGTTTGAGCTTTTCCCATTTATCATGGGCACGATATGGGTCACCGTAACAGCCCTTCTGCTGGCCGTGCCGGTTTCGATCCTGACGGCCATCTACCTCTCCGAATTCGCGCCGCGTTTCGTTCGGGAGTCGGCCAGGCCCGTCATCGACCTCCTGGCGGGGCTGCCGTCGGTCGTTTTCGGCGTCTGGGGCGTCCTTCTGATCGTTCCCGCCGTCGGCAGGTTGGCTTCCGTTTTCGGCGTCTATTCGAGCGGCTACAGCGTCCTCGCGGGCGGGATCGTCCTGGCCATCATGATATTCCCGACCATCATCCATGTCTCGCTCGAAGTCTTCGCGTCCATTCCGCTCGCCCTCCGCGAAGCGTCCCTTTCGCTCGGCGCGACCCGGTGGGAGACGGCCCGGCACGTCGTCTTGAGAAAGGGGACGCCGGGCATCATCGCGGCCAGCGTCCTCGGATTTTCGCGGGCCTTCGGAGAGACGATGGCCGTGCTCATGGTCGCCGGAAACGTGGCCGCCGTTCCGAAGTCGCCGTTCGATCCGGGCTATCCGCTGCCCGCGCTCATCGCCAACAATTACGGCGAGATGATGTCCGTGCCCCGCTACGACTCGGCCCTGATGATGGCCGCCCTCGTGCTTCTCGCGGTCGTTTTGATCTTCAACGTCGCGGCCCATCGAATCCTGGTCCGGGTCGAACGGAGGGCGAGATGACGACGCCCGCGCCGGCAGCCGGGCAGGCAGGCGGGGCCGCCGCCGGACCCGCGAGCGGACCGCCCGCCGTCCGGGGCAATGGTCCCGACGGAAACCTGCGGGCGAGAAAACGCCGGGAGGTCTTTTTCAAGATCTTGATGATCGGTTCCGCGGCCGTGGTCATCACCAGCCTTCTCCTCATCATCGGGACGATCATCTGGAAGAGCATGCCGGCGTTGCGTCTGTCGATGATCACTCAGACGCCCAAGGGAGGTTATTATCTGGGAAAGGAGGGCGGCATTCTGAACGCCATCGTCGGGTCGCTGTACCTCGGGCTGGGCGCGACGGCGGTCGCCTTCTTCCTGAGCCTGCCGCTCGCCCTCTATATCAACCTCTATAAGAAAAGCGGTTCGAGAAGCGCGGCTTGGACGCGGTTCTTTCTCGACGTGCTGTGGGGCGTTCCGTCGATCGTCTACGGTGCGTTCGGATTCCTGGTTATGATGGCCGTGGGGCTTCGGGTCTCGCTCCTGGCCGGGATCATGACCGTCGCGCTCCTTGAGTTCCCCATCATGAGCCGGGCCATCGACGAAGTCGTCAGGCTTGTTCCACAGGAACTCCGGGAAGCGTCGGATTCGCTCGGCGCGACAAAGTTTGAAACGGCGGTCAAGGTCGTCGTCAGGCAATGCACGCCGGGCATCCTCACGGCCGTCCTCATGGCCTTCGGGCGCGGCATCGGCGACGCGGCCTCGGTCCTGTTCACGGCCGGCTTTACGGACCGGGTCCCGACGTCCCTCCTCGACCCCGCGGCGACGCTGCCTTTGGCCATTTTCTTCCAACTCGGGACGCCATACCCCGAGGTTCAGCAGCGCGCCTACGCATCGGCCGCCGTCCTGACCCTGATCATCCTCCTGACCAGCCTGGGCGCCCGGCTTTTCACCAGGAATGTGCGGAAACATGTCGTCAAGTAGAGGAATGAATCTGCCATGAGCAACGGTACTCCGATCAGCATCCGGAAGCTGGACGTCTTTTACGGCCGCCACCAGGCTCTCAGACATGTGGACCTGGACATCCCCGCGAAGAAGATCACGGTCGTCATAGGTCCTTCGGGCTGCGGAAAATCCACGCTTCTCAAATCCCTGAACCGTCTCCTGGACACTGTGGACGGCGTCCGGGTCGAAGGGGAAATTCTTGTGGACGGCGAGGACATCTACGGACCGCGGGCCGAAGTGACGCGGATCAGGAAGAAGATGGGGCTTCTGTCCCAAAAACCGCAGGTTCTGCCGATGTCGATTTATGACAACGTTGCTTACGGGCCGAGGATTCACGGCCTCCGGTCGAAGCGGGAGCTCGACCGGCTTGTCGAGCATTACCTCCGGGTCGGCGGCCTTTGGGACGAGGTCGAGCATAGGCTCCACCAGCCGGCCTCGGAACTCTCGGTCGGCCAGCAACAGCGGTTGTGCCTGGCGCGCGGGCTGGCCGTGGGACCGGAGATCATACTCGGCGACGAGCCGACCTCGGCTCTCGACCCGCAGTCCAGCCAGAACGTCGAGCGCCGCTTGATCGAGCTTAAAAAAGACTATACGGTCGTCGTCGTAACCCACATCCTGCGGCAAGCGCGCCGGATTGCCGATTATCTTGCATTCCTTTATTTGGGCGAGCTCGTCGAAGCCGGCCCTGCCGTCGAGATCTTCGCCAACCCCAAGGACCCGCGGACTAAAGCGTACTTGACCGGCGAAATCAGTTAGCGATATCAGCTAGCACCCAAGCTGACGCATGTTATTCATAAATCACAAGTTGAGACAAAACTGAGGCCTGATTTGGCCTTAAACGCGATTTTTTGCGGCAGAAATGGAAAATGGGGCCATCCCAAATAGCGAACCCCCTGCTGTTCGGCGAAATTCGATACGCCCCAGGTTTACGGCGGCTACTTCTTGTGAAAACCTTTGATCTGTTCCGGGGTGAACAGCCCTACCTTGACCGCCTTGGCCTTGCTACGCAGGAACGCCGGGAGCAAAGCCAGCGCTGCGGCTTCGTTATCCGCGTCCACCACGGCCCAGCCCGTATGGACGCCGGACATGCAGCCGAAATACATCTTCTTCAAGAGCTCGGGGCCCCGGGCCCCGGCCAAGATCTCATCCAGGGCGCGCAGGCATTCGGCGTCGGTATGAGGGCTCTCCAGGTGAAATGTAGCCATTATCCCCTCCTTTCGTGAAATCACCTCTTTAACGAGCAAGAAATATGCCACGTCCCGGCCGTCGGTTTTGGCCAGAGGCTCAAGGAATCCTGCCTCATGAAAGGGTCTTTCCGGCGCTCCCGAGTCTTCCCGGAAGGGACTCTGTCCCATGGCGGGGATCACGTCCCCTCCTTCACAGGCCGGCCGATAGTTTGGCCCGGCGGCACAGGTGTTTGTTAATCCGAAGGAGCCATGGACGAAGGCGACATGACTGGCGAGATCAGCTGAGCCGCCCCTCGCGCCCTTCGCCTTACCGCAGCGCCGTGCAGGTCATGAACTGTTGCAGAAAGTCGAAGAAGTCGATCTCGTTGGCCTCGAGGCCGTGATCATAGACGTAGCGCGCGGCCAGGCGCGAGGCAAAGAGCGCCCGGAGATAGCCCTCGGGCACGCGCTGCAGGATGCGGCCGATGCCCAGCAGCTTGCACAGCACGGGCGGGCAGCCGACCTCGACGACCTTCCGTACGAGGGCCTTGTCCTCGAACAGGCTCGAGGCCCTGATGCTGTCCTTGATGGCGTTGATCTTCTCGCTGACGCGGTCGCTGAGGATGCTGCGCGGGATTCCCGTCCGCGCGTTCTCGCGCCAGATGACCTCGAACTCACGGCGGGCGTTGTCCGAGATGTCGTTGATGATATCCTCGATGTAGGTCGCCCGGAAGCCGGAGATCCTGCCGTTTCGCACGACCATGAGTTCCTCAAACTCCTTGTCGGTCATGGCCAGAGCTGAGAGGACCTCGAGCGACGACGAGGTGACACCGCCCTTGTTGGCCGAAGCGTCCTTATAGAGGATGACGCCCTTCTCCTCGAGACGGAGGCGCGCCTGTTGCGTGATAAAAAGGTTGGCGCCCTCGACAATGACCTTGAAGCGGGGCTGTCCCAGCTCGTCGATCCACTCCGTCCAGTTGTTGATATTGATCGACGACGGTCGGCCCCCGCAGGGAACGAAGATATCGGCCCGGAACCTCGGGTGGAGGTGGAAGGTATTGCGGAACTCGAGGCCGTTCTCAACGCGCTCGCCGTCGAGGAGGGTGACGTCCGTGTCCTTGACGGAAACGAAAAAGCCCTCCTTGGAGAGGAGCTTGCCGTCGAAGTGCTCGACTGTCTGGCGTCTCTTGGCCAGTCTGGCGAGCTCCTTGCGGTTGAGGACGTGGGGATCGTAGAGGACGCCCGAGCCATCGACGATGGCCAGGATCTTATCCTTCGAAAGAAGGATCTCGTTGGAGCCCAGGTCGCCGTCGGGGCCGCCCGTCATGACCTTGGTGATCTTCTCCTCTTTCAGGCCGAGCTTGCCGAGCGTGCCGATGACGTACTCATGGACGGACCGCGTCGTCATACCGTAGAGGTCGTGGGGAATTCCCCCCATCGTCTCCGGCTTGCCCGTAGTGAAGGCTCTCCAGAACTTGTAGCCGCGCGCCCGGGCCCGCAGGGCAGCCCATTCCATGAGCTCGGCCGTGCCCTCATCGGGGCCGAGGAAGAGGATGATCTCCTTGCCGTAGCCGTCGAGGACGGCCGGGTTCGGCAGCATCAGGTCGAGGAGGCCGTCGACATACTTTTTGAATGCGGCCACGGGCTGGTCCTGAAAGCCCCAGCTCAGGAGGATCGTGCCCTTCGACCCGCCGTCGGGGAGATCCTTGTTTTTGCGCTGTTGGGTCGAGGCCAGGCCGTAGTTCTCGTCGAAGATGAAGTCGGAGTTGTTGAGGTAGTTCTGGTAGTGCGAGGAGCGGACGATGCGGATGCCGCCCCGGGCGATGTCTCGGAAGCGGATATGAAAGCCGCGGAACTCGCGGCCGATGATGTGAAACAGGCCAAATGGTTCGAGCGGGTAATCGACGCGGTTGAGGAAGTCCGGTTTGTACATGAAGGTGATACTGGTTTTCTCCTTGATATAGAAGTTCGTCTTGAGGATGGTCTCGACGAACATCGCCCCAGCCAGGAAGATGTTGCGGTCGGCCTCGACGACGATCTTCCGGGCGGCATCCTTGCGGAAGGCGGCGAGGCCGGCGGCGATGTCGTGGTTCTTCTCGGCCGGGTTGAACTTCCGGTCGAAGAGCCGGAAGAGCGATTTGATCCACTCATGATTGTCGATGAGGGCGTCCCAGACCCGGGGCTCCGTGTAGGTCTCTTTGGCCAGGCGCGTCCTCATTTCGCGGAGGATGCCCTGGAGCTCGGGGGAGTCCTTGAGGGCATCGGCGAGCTTCAGGTACTCCTCGTTGTAGCCGCTCAGGAACTGGTGGGCGAAGCTCCAGAGGGCCGTGCCGAAGACCATTTCCTGGGCCGAGAGCTTCCCTTCGCGGAATAGGGACGACAGGGGACTCGTCGAGATGACGTAAATGTTGCTGATGTCCTCGATGAGATCCTGGAGCTGGCCTTTGGCGGGGCCCTCGTCCAAGTAGTGAGTGTAGATGGTCTTGCCGTTCGCGAAATGCTCGATGTATTTCCGCTTGCTATGGAGGCCGTGGGAGTTGAAAACGTCGGAGACGTTGGTGAAGAAACGCGGGCTTCCGTCCGTATTGGTCACAACAGAAATGCGGACTTCCTTGTCCTTCGGGACGACGGCGAGGTCGATCAGCGGGCTCTCCCAGCCCCGGGCCCTCTCGAGGAGCTCCTGGGTCCGCTTAAAGCCCTCCTTGGAGATCGCCGCCAGAAAGGTCTTATCAGCGATCTTTCGGAGATCCGTCTCGTTCTGGGGGACCATATCATCGGGAAATTCCGGCTTATCCACGATGTACATCCGGAGGTGCTCGAGGCCTCGGGCCTTGCGCAGGGTCCGGTAGGACTGAAGACGGTGATGGGGGTATTTGTCCTCGATCCGGTCCTCGACTTCGATGGCTCTGTAGTGCGACTCCTCAACGAGGTAGAGGGCCTCATCCGCGTGCTCGGTCATGAAGTCGATCCGGAGGACCTTCTCGCCGCGGAGAATGGCCATGATCTCGGCCGCACGCAGGGCCTCGATGTGACGGGCGATTGTTTCGATCGACGTCCCCATGAAGTAAGAAGGGCTGAGACCGAGCCCCGTGAGAAAGAGGTCGAGCTCTTCCCGGACACAGGACTCGGGGTAGAAATTGTCCTCAAGGATAAGGGCCTCGATCGTCTTCAACTGGTTCTCGGTCAAGACCGATTCGGCGGCGATTTGCTTGAGGGTTTTCATGTCGGGCTCCTTCGGCTGGCGCCTGCCGGATACGCCTTCCTGTCGCTCATCCGGACGGGCAGGGGCCCGCTCTGGCGGCGGATCGGGGGCTTCGAGGATGTGTCGGACGCCCCCATTATAGCAAGTCGGATGGACCGCGGCAATCCGGGGCGGACGCCGGAGCGCTAAAAAAAGGGGGGAGTCACCTCCCCCCACAAGAAGCAATGCTCAGCAAAAAAGCGTTTAAACGACACCCTGGTCCAACATCGCGTCGGCCACTTTGAGGAAGCCGCCGATGTTGGCGCCGTTGACGTAGTTGCCGGGGGTCCCGAACTGAGCCGCCGTCTCCACGCAGGTCGTGTGGATGGCCTTCATGATTCCATGAAGCTTCTGATCCACTTCCTCGCGCGTCCACGACAGGCGCTGGCTGTTTTGGGACATCTCGAGACCTGAGGTGGCGACGCCCCCCGCGTTGGCGGCCTTTCCCGGCCCGTAAAGGATCTTCCCCTTGACGAAGAGCTCGATCGCCTCCGGTGTCGACGGCATGTTGGCGCCTTCCGAAACGACATAGACGCCGTTCTTTATCAGGTTCTGGGCATCCTTGCCGTTGATCTCGTTCTGTGTGGCCGAGGGGAAGGCGCATTGGGCCTTGTGGTTCCACAGCGGATTGTAGTCGAGCTTGGGGTCCATGGGGAAATACTGCACGCCCTTGTACTTGTCGGCATATTCCTTGATGCGGCCGCGGCGGTTGTTCTTGAGGTCCATGACGAAGGCCAGCTTCTCGGCGGTGATGCCGGCTTCGTCAAGGATGTAGCCGCTGGAATCGGAGAGGGTGATGGGCTTCCCGCCGAGCTGATTGATCTTCTCGACCGTGTACTGGGACACATTGCCGCTGCCGGAAACGAGGCAGAGCTTTCCTTCCATCGTCTGCTTGCGGGTTGTCAGCATCTCGGCTGCGAAATAGGTTGCGCCGTAGCCCGTGGCCTCGGGCCGAATGAGGGAGCCGCCCCATTTCAGACCCTTGCCGGTCAGCGTGCCTGTGAATTCGTTCCGCAGCTTTCTGTACTGCCCGAACATAAACCCGATCTCCCGGCCGCCCACGCCGATGTCGCCGGCGGGCACGTCCGTGTCCGGCCCGACGTGCCGGAACAACTCACTCATGAAGGCCTGGCAGAAGTGCATCACTTCGTTATCGCTCTTGCCCTTCGGGTCGAAATCGGAACCGCCCTTCCCGCCCCCCATGGGAAGCGTGGTCAGGGAGTTCTTGAACACTTGCTCGAAGGCCAGGAACTTCAGGATGCCGAGGTTCACGGACGGATGGAACCGCAAGCCGCCCTTATAGGGGCCGATGGCGCTGTTCATCTGGATGCGGAACCCTCGGTTGACCTGGACCTCGCCCTTGTCGTCCACCCACGGCACACGGAACAGGATGACCCGCTCCGGCTCGATGATGCGTTCCAGAATCTTCATCTTCCGGTAGACGGGGTATCGGTCCATAACCACGGTGAGCGAATCGACGACTTCCGTGACGGCCTGGATGAACTCCGGCTGGGCAGGGTTCTTAGCTTTGACTTCTGCGATAAGATCGGCCGCGTAATTTGACACTCAATCCTCCTCTTAAAATTTACTTTTTCTTGTGGTGAATTTCACAAGGTGCGTGAATTTAACACACTCTTCTAGGCCTGTCAAGTGAGCGGGGCCAGGCAGTTCTTCTGGACGAGCTCAGTACATGGTTTCGCTTCCGACGGCCAGGGCGTATTCCGCGACCAGACGGCCCCAGAGGACGTGTTCGGCGAAGATCCTCCGCATTTTGGCGGGCGTGAGGTCGATGTACCTGACGGGCGGCTGGCCCTTGAACTCGACGGTCGCCATCGGCTCCCGATTGCACAGTCCGGCGCAACCTGAGGTGGAGACGATGACGTCCTTGACCTTGCTCTTCCGTATCTCGTCGAGCAGAGCGTCCATGATCTCGCGGGCCCCCGCGGCGATGCCGCAGGTCCCCATGTGGATCGTGACCTTGGCCCGGCCCTCGCTCCCGCGGATGGTCGTCAGGGCCTTCGTCTTCTCGCGGATCTTCGCCAGGTCCTGAATGCGGAGTTTTTTCCTCTCAGCCATCGGCTCCCTTCCTTTTCGACCTTTATTCCAGGTCGAGCGCATCGATGCCCAATTCCAGATGTCGGAACCCTTGCGCGTCTCTTCTCACGGTTAATGTACCATAATCGTCAAGTGAAGAAGAATATTGAGCGGCGAATGCCTGGCCTTTGCGGCGCTCGAATTTTCATTCCGTTTGGAGATCTGACGGGTTGGCCGGCTGGCGGATGATTCCGGCGGCTGGGTGAATGGACTTTGACTCGCAAAACCATGGAAGGGAATTGACAGACTGGACACTGCTTCAGTATCATGGTATATCACATGACAGCGAAGAAGAAAGCGGCAGGCCCGGTCGCTCGAGATATCGCATCGGTCATCGCCTCACATGCCGGCGAGAAGCGGGCCCTGATCCCGATCCTTCAGGACCTCCAAGAACGCCGGGGTTGGCTATCGCCCGAGATCTTGGGCGGAGTGGCCTTGCGTCTCGATCTCCCCCCCGCTCATGTCTATAGCGTCGCCACTTTCTACAAATCCTTCAGCCTGCAACCGCGCGGACGCCACATCTGCACCGTCTGCATGGGGACGGCTTGCCATGTCCGGGGCGGAGCGATGGTGCTCGAGCACTTCGAGAGAAAGCTCGGCCTGGAGGCCGGCCAGACCTCGGCCGACCACGAGTATACGTTGGAGCGGGTCAACTGCCTGGGAGCGTGCGCGCTGGCGCCCCTCGTTGTCGTTGACGGGCGTTATTATGGCCAGATGACCGAGTCCAAGGCCAACGAGGTCCTGGAGACGGTCAAACCCGGAAAGGCCAAGGGAAGCCGGTGAAGCCGTACCGCGCCCACCTGCTCGTCTGCGCCGGGACGGGCTGTGTGTCCGCCGGGGCGTTCTCCGTCAAGGAAGCCCTGGAGAAGGAGATCGTCCGGCGCGGCCTCCAGGACGAGATCCTGGTCGTGGCCACCGGCTGCAACGGCTTCTGCGAGCGGGGTCCCATCCTGATGGTCCATCCCGAGGGAATCCTCTACCAACAGCTCAAGCCGGCCGACATCCCGCTCCTGGTCGAGGAGCACCTCATTAAGGGCCGACCCGTGCAGCAGCTCATGTACGCCTCGCCGGCCGAACAGAGGCCCATCCCCAAGATGGCCGACATCGAATTCTTCCGCCACCAGCGGCTCATCGTCCTCCGCAACCGGGGCCGGATCGACCCGGAGAAGGTTGAGGAATACATCGCCTATGACGGCTACGAAGCCATGGCCAAGGCTTTAGCGGAGATGTCGCCGGAGGCTATCATCGCCGAGATCTCCGCCTCGGGGCTTCGAGGACGGGGCGGGGCGGGCTTCCCAACCGGGCGAAAATGGGACCTGTGCCGAAGGGAGGCGTCGTCCCCCAAGTACCTCATCTGCAACGGTGACGAGGGAGACCCCGGGGCGTTCATGGACAGGTCCGTCCTCGAGGCCGACCCTCACGCCGTGATCGAGGGGATGGTCATCGGGGCCAAGGCCATCGGGGCTGCCAAGGGTTTTGTCTATATCCGCGACGAGTACCCTCTGGCCGTGAAGCGCATGGGGATCGCCATCGGGCGGGCTCGCGAGCTCGGGTTGCTCGGCCCGGACATCTTCGGCACGGGCATCACGTTCGACCTGGAGATCATCCGCGGCGCCGGGGCCTTCGTCTCGGGCGAGGAGACCGCCCTCATCGGTTCGATCGAGGGAAAGCGGGCCTATCCCCGCCAGAGGCCCCCGTATCCAGCCCAACACGGGCTGTGGGGCCAGCCGACGGTCATCAACAACGTCGAGACCTGGGCCAACGTGCCTTCCATCATCCGCCGCGGCGCCGCCTGGTTTTCTAGCCTGGGGACCGAGACGAGCAAGGGCACCAAGATCTTCTCGCTCGTCGGCAAGATCAACAACACCGGATTGGTCGAGGTCCCGATGGGGACCAGCTTGCGCGACATCATTTTTGGTATCGGCGGCGGGATTCCGGGCGGGCGGGAGTTCAAAGCCATCCAGATCGGCGGCCCCTCGGGCGGTTGCATTCCCAAGGAACTCCTCGACGTTCCGGTGGATTACGAAAGCCTGGCCCGGGCAGGGGCGATGATGGGCTCGGGCGGCATGATCGTCATGGACGAGGACACCTGCATGGTGGACCTTGCCCTCTACTTCCTCCGGTTCACCCAGGAGGAGTCGTGCGGCAAGTGCTCCCCCTGCCGGATCGGGACCCGGGAGATGGCCGGGATCCTGGCCCGGATCGCCGGCGGCGAAGGGACGGAGGACGACCTCCGGAAGCTCGAGGAGCTGGCCGGGACGGTCAAGGCGGGCTCGCTCTGCGGCCTAGGCCAGACGGCCCCCAACCCGATCCTCTCAACGCTGCGCTATTTCCGGGACGAATACCTGGCCCATATCCGGGAGAGGCGCTGTCCAGCCCTCGTCTGCAAGCCGCTCATCACCTACGACATCGACCCCGAGAAGTGCGTCGGCTGCCTCCTCTGCCTCAAAAGCTGCCCGACCGGCGCCATCTCGGGCGAGCTTCGCAAGGTTCATGTCATCGACCAGGCCCGGTGCATTAAGTGCGGCGTCTGCCTCGAGGTCTGCCCAAAGAAGGTCCGGGCCGTGTCGAAATCGACGGGAAAGAAGCCCGGCCCGGCGGAGGCCCGGACGGAAGGGGCCGGCCAGTCATGACCCTGACCATCGACGGCCGGACCATCGCCTTCGAGGGAAAGCACACGCTCCTCGAGGTCGCCAAGGCCAACGGGGTTTTCATCCCCTCCCTCTGCGATCATACGGTGCTCGAACCGTACGCCGCCTGCCGGCTGTGTCTGGTCGAGGTCAAAGGCCGGAGGGGCTACGTCCCGGCCTGCCACACGATCGCCGAGGACGGTCTGGAGGTCAGGACGGCTACGCCGGAGATCGCGGCTCTGCGGCGCGGCATCCTCGAGCTCATCCTGGTCGAGCACCCTCATGCCTGCCTCATCTGTGCCGAGAAAAGCTACTGCGACGATCTCAAGTCGACAATCCGCAAGACGGGCGAGGTCACGGGCTGCGTCCTGTGCCCAGCCAACGGCCGCTGCGAGTTGCAGCGCGTGGCTGAGGCCGTCGGCCTGGAGCAAGTCCATCTCCCGGCCGTCCGGCGGGCAGGGGAGGTCCGGCGCGACGACCCCTTCATCGACCGGGACAACAGCCTCTGCATCCTCTGCGGCCGGTGCGTCCGGGTCTGCCACGAGGTGCGCGGGGCGACGGTCCTGACCTTTGTGGACCGCGGCTCCGGGACCTTCATCGGCACGGCCCTCGACCGGCGTCTTATCGATTCGGGCTGCCGCTTCTGCGGTGCTTGCGTCGACGTGTGCCCGACGGGCGCCCTTTCTGACCGCGGCCTTCGGTACCAGCCATTGCCGGATGACGAGCGACCGTCTGTCTGCCCCCTCTGCGCACAGGGCTGCCGCCTTCGTGTCGGGGTTCGGGCTGGGGCCGTTGCCGGGGCCCTCCCCGACCCCGATGGACCGGCAAACAGGGGACAGGCATGCATCAAGGGCCGTTTTCTCGTCAAGACCGTGGTCCACCATGCGAGCCGCGCGCAGAAGCCGATGGTCCGTCGGGACGGCCGCCTGCGGGCATGCTCGTGGGATGATGCGCTGAGGGCAGCGGCCGAAGGGCTGTCCCGGTTCGGGCCCGGAGAGGTGGCCGTCACCGGTTCGGCCCAAAGCTCGTGCGAAGACCTGTTCGCTCTTCATCGTTTCGCCAGCGAAGTCTTGAAGACGCCCGGCGTCCTCGGTTCGTGGACGGTGTCCGCGGCCGCGGCCTTGACCGGGCTGATGATGTCCGCCGGGACGGGCGTCAGCCTGAATTTTCGTTTCAAGGACCTTGAGCGCGCCGGCGCGATCCTCCAGCTCAACGAGGACCTCCCCGCGACCCAGCCCATCCTTGGTCTCGCTGCTTTCCGGGGCGTCAGGAATGGCGCCGCCCTTATCAGGGTTGCGGGCGTTAAAGACGCGCCTGACCGCAGGTCGACCGTAAAGCTCGGACTTGCCGCCGGCCGGGAGGAAATCTTCCTCCAGATGCTGTCGGCACTCATCCTTCGGAACACCGATATGGGGGCCACCGGAGCTTTCGGCTTCGGGGATTTCGCCCGCGGACTCAAGGCGCACGACGCCGCCCGGGTCGCCCGCTCGTTGCGCATCTCCCAGGAAAGGCTGGCAGAGATCAGCCGGCTCATTGCGACCCGGAAGCCGGTCTTCATACTCTTCGGCCCGGCCCTCCTCGAGAGGGCGGGGAGCGGGACGGTCCTGGCCGCGCTGTGGAACCTGGCCGTACTCACGGGCGCCCGGCTCATCGCGCTCGACGATGAGGCCAACCTGCGTGGCGCTCTCGGCCTGGCCGCGACGTTCGGCATGCGGGCCGGGGCAGGCTCAGGACGGTCACCCTTAGAGGACGCCCGTGCCCTCTATCTGGGTGGATATTTTCCTGAACCCGCGCCGGTGAAGAAGGACTTCCTGGTCGTCCAGGGCCCGTACCTCAACGCCTGGTCGGAGTTCGCTGACGTCGTTCTGCCCGAGGCGACGTCCTTCGAGACGGAAGGGGCGTTCGTCAACATCGAAGGCCGCATCCAACTCACGACGCGTGCCGTCGAGCCGATCGGCGAAGCCAAGCCCGGCTGGAGCATTGTGGGCGAACTTGCGGCGCGAATGTCGCACGAAACGCCGGCTTTTGCTTCTGTCGACGAAGTCCGCCGGGCCCTCTCATCGACTGTGCCCGCCTTCCGGGCCCTCGGCGTCCCGCCCACCCCGGCAGGCGAAGCCTTCCTGGAAGAGCCGGCGTCCGGCAAAGCAAAGTTCATCACTGGGGCCCCGGCCCTCTCCCCTCCGGGCCCGTGTCAGGACCCGGACGATTATCGAGGCCTGGCCCTGGTCAGAGAGAGCAAGAGCCTGAGGCTCGTCAGAGGACGATGATGCCCAAGATCCTCAAGTGCGAGCGCCTGGTGCCCAATATCCATTTGCTCGAGGTCCACGCCCCTGAGGTGGCCCGCAAATGCCAGCCCGGCCAATTCGTCATTATCATGGTGGACGAGCAGGGCGAGCGCATTCCGGTGTCTATCGCTGATTGGGACGCCGGGCGTGGTTCGATCACATCGATCGTTCTGGCCGTGGGCACGACAACGCGCAGGCTCGCTGCACTCAAGGCGGGCGACGAGGTACCGGTTTTCGT
The DNA here is from genome assembly GCA_963727095.1 of Candidatus Aminicenantota bacterium. GTDB lineage: Bacteria > Acidobacteriota > Aminicenantia > Aminicenantales > Saccharicenantaceae > CAVSEQ01. The sequence goes on from CAVSEQ010000005.1 coordinate 738,816, forward strand.
TGGGCCTCTGGGCCGGCCTTCCGAGATCGGCGCGTTTGGCACGGTCGTTCTGGCGGCCGGATGCTTCGGCATCGGTGCCCTATGGCCGGTGGCCCGAGCCCTGAAGGCTGCCGGCAACCGGGTCATCGCCCTGCTCGACGCCAAAGCCGATTACCTCCTCTATTGGAAGGAGCGTTACCGATCGGCCTGCGATAAGGTCGTCATCTCATCCCGGGACTACGCCCACGCCTCCAAGGAGTTTATCAACCACGCTCTCGAAGATGTCCTCAAGGCCGAGGCGCCGGTGGACCGTGTGATTGCCGTCGGCTGCACCTATCTCATGTACGCCAGCGCCCAGGCCACCAAGCCTCTGCGGATCAAGACCATGGTCAGCTTGAACCCGATCATGGTCGACGGAACAGGCATGTGCGGCGCCTGCCGCTGCACCGCCGCCGGCCGGACCAAGTTCGCCTGCGTGGACGGTCCGGACTTCGACGGGCACGAAGTGGACTGGGACGAACTATTCATGCGGCGGAAGTCGTATTTTGAGGACGAAATCCGTTCGATCTGCCACTGGGAAGAGGCAGAACTCCCCGAGAGGGGGGACGAGAAGCGATGACCGAGGAAAGGAAAGAGCTCGCCGCCGCCGACAAGGCCCGCCTCAAGGCCGAATTCGACCGAGAGTGGCGGAAGGAGTTGCGCAAGTCCGTCCCGGTCAAGGAGCGGATGAAGCGCGGCCGAGAGAAGATGCCGGAGCGCCCTTCAGATGAACGCAACACGGACTTCAAAGAGGTCAACATCGGCCTCACTCTCGAGATGGCCCAGGCCGAGGCCGGCCGTTGCCTTGATTGCGCGAATCCTCAATGCGTCACGGGCTGCCCCGTCGGGATCGACATCCCGAGCTTCGTCAAGCTCATCGAGAATGGCAAGTTCCTGGAGGCGGCCTGGAAGCTGAAGGAAACGAATTCTCTCCCGGCCATCTGCGGCCGCGTCTGCCCCCAAGAAGCGCAGTGCGAGGAAGTCTGCACCATGAAAAAAGCCGGCGGAGCTCCGGTGGCGATCGGCAACCTCGAGCGCTTCGCCGCCGACTTTGAACGACTGAGCGGCTCGGTCAATATCCCGCACCTGCCGCCGCCGACGGGGAAGAAAGTGGCGGTTATCGGCGCCGGCCCAGCCGGCCTGACCGTGGCCGGCGACCTGGCCAAGCTCGGCCACATGGTCACCATTTTCGAGGCCCTCCACGAGGCCGGGGGCGTCCTCATCTACGGCATCCCGGAATTCCGGCTGCCCAAAGCCATCCTCAAGTCCGAGGTGGACTACCTGCGCCGGCTCGGCGTTGAAGTCCGGACGAGCTTCGTCGTAGGGTTGACGGCGACCATCGATGACCTGAAGGCCGAGGGTTACCAGGCGTTCTTCGTCGGTTCCGGCGCCGGCCTGCCGAACTTCATGAAAATCCCCGGCGAGAACCTCGTCGGCGTCTATTCGGCCAACGAATACCTGACCCGCGTCAACCTCATGCGGGCCTGGAACTTCCCGGCCTACACTACGCCTGTCTTCAAGGGCAGAACGGCGGCGGTCATTGGCGGCGGCAACGTGGCCATGGACTCCGTACGGACGGCCAAACGGCTGGGGGCTGAACGCGCCGTCATCGTCTACCGTCGGTCGAGGGCTGAGATGCCGGCCCGGGCCGAGGAGATCCATCACGCCGAGGAGGAGGGCATCGAGTTCCAGTTCCTCACGACACCCGTCCGCTATTTCGGCGACGCCCATGGTCACCTCGTGGCCATGGAATGCCAAAAAATGGGGCTCGGCGAGCCCGATGCGTCGGGCCGACGCCGTCCCGTTCCGATCGAGGGCTCAGAATATCGCATGGACGTTGACCTTGCCGTTTGCGCCATCGGCCAGAGCCCGAACCCGATCATCCCGCAGACCACCCCCGGCCTGCGGGTCGGCAAGTGGGGCAATATCGAGGTAGACTGGGCGACCATGGCCACAAACCTCCCCGGCGTTTTTGCCGGCGGGGACATCGTCCGGGGCGGAGCGACGGTCATCCTGGCTATGGGCGATGCCCGCACCGCAGCGGCCCATATCCACGAGTTTCTCTGCCATTAGTGGCTCTCTCGAACGTCGCGGCGCAGAAGCCGGCCGGCTCTTTTGGACTTCGGCGCTTTCCCTGGGGTCCGGCTCCAAAAAGTGATATCTGAGGATCTGGTTCCTTCCAACAGGGCGGAGACAATCGTTGGGCTTTCCTCCGGAACTGGCGAGAGTTGTTCTAAAACCCTCAGTCAAGGCTCATTGAAAAGTTGACCCGTTCCGACTCCTGGGGTATACTGATTTCTTATCGTGGATGATTTTTGAAAAACCCTTTCGCTTCGAGACGCGATTCGTCGCAACGCGAGGTGCGGACTGTTCGCCGGATGGGCGGCCGTCTCCAGGTTAAAACGGCAACGGAGTCGTGAATCATGGCCGAAAAGAGGACGTTTTTTATCCGGGTCTATTGTCCCGAGCTTCAGGCGATGATCGTTCCCGGGGAATGGACGGACTGCCCCTACTTCCGAGGTCAAGAACTAGACATGTCCAATACCGAGGACGCGCTTAAGCAGATCTTCCGTTGCCATGTCCAGTGCGATTGCAAGGTCCAATATCAATATTACGATGGCGGCCGGCTCGTCGAGAAGGTGCTGGAATCGGTCGAAGATCAGGAGAGCCTCCGCCGTATTCTGGCCCTGGCGGCGAAGGCGTCGGGCAAGAAAGACAGCTCGAAAAAAAAGATCCTCCTGATCGACGACGATGTCGATTTCCTGGAGATGCATTCGGCCGTCCTGGATAACCGCGGATATCAGGTGGCCACGGCCCGGAGCTCTAAAGAGGGCTTGGAAAAAGTGGATGCCGTCCGCCCGGACGTCGTCGTCCTGGACGTTATGATGGAACAGTTCGATTCCGGCTTCGGCGCCTGCCGGAAGATCAAAGAGGCGTACCCCGACATTCGGGTCATCCTGCTCACATCGATCGGGAACCAGACCGGCTTCGAGTTCTCGTCCAACGACGATATTCTGAAGGAGACCCGCGCCGACGCTCTGCTCGACAAGCCGGTGAATCCGAAGGTCTTCATCGAGGAGATCGAAAGACAGGCGGGCTCGAAGAAGAGCCGCTGAGGGCTTTCCGACGTCCATGGATCGTCTGAGCATCTCGGACTCGAAATGCCGCCGGTGCTACCGTTGCTTCCGGGAATGCCCGACGAACGCACTGAAGATCGATCAGGGCAAGGTCAAACGCATCCCCAGCCGCTGCATCTACTGCGGCCTATGCTACAAGAATTGCCCGCACGAAGCGGTCATTGTCCATACCGATCTCGAGCGCGTTTTGGAGTTCCTCGATTCCGGGGAAAAGATCGTCGTCTGTCTCGACCCGACCTTCCCCGCGGTTCTGGATAAGGGGACACCGCATCAGTTGGTAACGGCCCTGAAGAAGGCGGGGTTCTGCGAGGTTTGGGAATCGGCCGCGGGCGGGGAGATGGTCACGCAGGCCACCAATCTCTGGCTGCGCGAGAACACGCAGACGGCCTGGATCTCATCGTTCTGCCCGTCCCTGGTTAGCTATATCGAAAAGTTCGCCCCGCGGCTGACCGAGCAGCTCGTCCCGATCGTCTCTCCCATGGTCGCGTGCGGCATGGCCGTCAAGCGGCTGTGGGGCCCTGAAACCCGGGTCGTGTTCGTCGGGTCGTGCATCTCCCGGATCCTGGAGCGCATGGACCCCGCCGTCCGGCCCTATGTCGACGGCGTCCTGCACTACTACGACCTCCGCGATCTGTTCAAGCAGAGGGGCATCGACCGGGAAAAGCAGGCCCCTTCGGACTTCGACGGGCCGGCGGGCGGCCCCGGGCGGATCCTGGGTATCGCCGGAAGCATGAGCAAGTGCATTGGTTTCGATCAGGACCTGCTCAACCTGGATTATATCGTCGAGGCCGGCGCGGAAGAGGCCATGCGGGCCATCAGGCAGTACCAGGCGGGGATCATCCGCTCGACGTTCCTGGACTTGTTGTTCTGCAAGGGGTGCATCAGCGGCCCGATCGTCGATAAGAAGATCTCCGGCCCCAGCCGGCGGCAGATCATCGTGGATTATATCAGGTCCGAGGAGGAACGGGAGCCGAAGACAGCGGCCAACGGCGGGGGGAGCGTTTCGAGGGCGGACCTGAAACGGGCCTTTGCCGCCGCGCCCGTCGGTCTGCCGGAACCTAAGGTCGAAGATATCGAGGCGGTCCTGGCCCAGCTTGGGAAGACCTATCCCGACGGGAACTTGGACTGCGGCGCCTGCGGCTACAATACGTGCTGGGAGAAGGCCAGGGCCGTCGTCCAGGGTCTGGCCGAAATGGAGATGTGCCACCATTACCTCTTGGACCGACTCCAGGGCCTTTTTTCGCGATTGGAGAAATCTCATCATGAGCTGAAGATCTCCCACGAGCAGCTGGAGAGCGCCCAGCGGCAGCTGATCCAGACCGAAAAGATGGCCTCCCTCGGCCAGCTGGCCGCGGGCGTCGCGCACGAGTTGAACAACCCCCTCGGGACGATCATGATGTTCAGCCGAATCATCCAGAAGGAGCTGACCCCCAACGAACAGTGGCAGAAGGATCTCACCCTCATCATCCAGGAAGCCGACCGGGCGGCCAAAATCGTCAAAGACCTCCTGAGCTTCTCGCGAGAAACCAAGATCAAGCCGGGCCTGGTCAATATCAACAGCGTCCTCGAAGAGGCCCTATCTCTGTTGGTCAAGCAGTCCCTCTTTCACAATATCCAGGTCCGACGAGAACTCGACGCCTCACTCCCGACGACGTTCGCCGACGCGGACCTCCTCAAGCAAGTGGTCTTGAACATCATCCTCAATGCGGCTCAGGCCATGAACGGGAAGGGGACGCTGACCACCCAGACGATCAATCTCGACGGGGGCCAAGGCATCGAGATCAGGATCCAGGACACGGGCAAAGGGATTCCCGAAGAGAATATGCCCCGGCTCTTCGAGCCGTTCTTCACTACCAAAGAGAAAGGCACCGGCCTTGGGCTGTCCCTGGCCTACAGCATCGTGTCCAAGCATAAAGGAATCATTCGCGCCGAAAGCCGGGTCGGAGAGGGGGCGACGTTCATCATCGTTCTCCCTGTGCTCGGCCAGGATGAATGGTTCAAGTCCGAGAACTCGGCCGCGGATGCGAAGCACGGCCCGGAAGGAAAAGGCGATGGAGCTGAAGGCAAAAATCTTATTGGTTGACGATGACCCGGATTTCCTTGAGATGCACAAGGCCGTGCTGAAGAACCACGGCTATGACGTCATAACGGCCTCGAACGGCCGGGAGGGCCTGGAGCGCGTCCGGGCGGAGATGCCCGACCTGATCATCCTGGACCTGATGATGGAAAAACATGACGCGGGGTTCTCGTTCATCAAGCAGATCAAAACGGACCCGCTGTTCAAGGGCATCCCCATCCTGATGGTGACGTCGGTGGCCGAAGCGACGGGCTACCGTTTTTCCCTGCAGGAAGACGGGTACTGGATGAAAACCGATGACTTTCTGGACAAGCCGGTCATGCCTGAGGTCCTGGTCGGGCGGGTCGAGAAACTCTTGGCGGAGTACAGGGGCTGACATTGCAGAACCCGGCGAACATCCTGGTCATTGACGACGAGATGGGGATCCGCGAAGCCTGCAAGCGCGCGCTGGCCGCCGAGGGATACGCCGTCGACGCGGCCGAAGATGGGAACCTGGGATTGCAGAAGATCAGGGAAAAATCCTACGACCTCATCCTGATGGACCTCATGATGCCCGGCATCGGCGGCCTGGATCTGATCAGGAAAACCAACGAGATCGACCCCGAAATCATCATCGTGGTCATCACGGGATACGCGACGATTGAAACGGCCGTCGAGGCCACCAAGCGGGGGGCCTACGACTACCTGCCGAAACCGTTCGCCCCGGAGGCTCTGGCCGCCCTCGTCAAGAGGGGGCTGGAAAAGCGGGAGCTCCGCTTCGAGGCCCAGAGGCTCCACCACGAGCGCGAGCAAAGACTTCTCGAGCTCGCCGGCGAGAAGAGCCGAATCCGGACGATCATCGGCTGCATGGCCGACGGCGTCTTGGTGATTAACCTTGAGCGCCGGCTGGTCCTGTGGAACGCCTCCGCGGTGAAGATGCTGAAGCTCGCCGGGACCGAAGAGTCCGGCGGTCCCCTGGATCGCTACGTCAAGAACGCCTCCTTGATCGAATCCGTGGATAATATCCTGGCGTCCAAGGAGGGGACCGTGTCGATGATCGGCCGGGAGCTCGAGATCGAAGACCCGAAATCCGTGCTGATGGCTTCCCTGGCCCCCGTCCGCGACGAATACGGAGACCTGCTGGGCGCAGTCGCCGTCCTTCGGGACATTACGAAGCTCAAGGAGATCGAAAAGATCAAGTCCCAGTTCGTGTCGATGGTAGCCCACGAGCTGCGGGCCCCTCTGGCGGCCATCGAAGGCTGGCTCGATGTCGTGATCTCGGGAGAGGCTCACGAGGATAAGGCGCTCGAGCGCCGGTGGCTCCAGCGAGCCAAGGAGCGATCCGCCTCCCTCCTGGCGATGGTCGGCGACCTTCTGGAAATCAACAAGATCGAGGCCGGCAAGGTCGCCCAGAAAATGGAGCCGGTCGGCCTGGCCCAGGTCGTCGGCAAGATCGTCGATTTTCTCAGGCCGGAAGCGGACCGGAGGAAAATCTTGGTCACGGTCGACCTCCCCGAGGACCTGCCGGCCGTCCCGGCCGACCGGCAGGACATGGAAAAGCTCTTCACGAATCTGATCAGCAACGCCGTCAAGTACAACATAGACAACGGGTCCGTCACAGTCGGGGGCACCGTCGACGAAAACTATGTCGGGATCCACATCCGGGATACAGGCATCGGGATCGCCGCGGTGGATCTCCCCCGGATTTTCGACGACTTCTTCCGCGTAGAGAGCAAGGCCACGAGCCGGATCAGCGGGACGGGGCTGGGGCTGACGATCGCCAAGAAGATCGTTGACTCCCATTTCGGGCACATCGAGGTCGCGAGCCAGCCGCAGCAGGGAAGCACCTTTTCCGTATATCTTCCGTACGTGAAGCAGAAAGCTGAGGGAGTGAAAGCACAGGCATGAAACTAAATACCGAACATCGGCCGAACGAGATCCTGAAGAAGGAATCCCTCGCCCCGGCCATCACCCGTTTTGAAGTCTACGCGCCTCTGATCGCCCGGAGCGTGAGGCCCGGGCAGTTCGTGGTTGTCCGGGCGGACGATTACGCCGAGAGGATCCCCCTGACCGTCGCCGACAGCGATCCCAACCGGGGATCCGTCACCCTCATCGTGCAGATCGTCGGGGTCTCCACGCGGAAGATGGACAAGCTGTGCGTCGGAGACGCCTTTCTGGACGTCGTCGGTCCCCTGGGGCGCCCGACCGAGATCCATAAAGTGGGGACGGTCCTCTGTATTGGGGGGGGCGTCGGGATCGCCCCGGTGTACCCGATCACAAAGGCCTTCAAACTAGCCGGGAACCGCGTCGTTTCCATCCTCGGAGCCAAGAACAAGGACATGTTGATCCTGGAGAAGGAGATGCGGGCCGTTAGCGACGAGCTCTTCATCACGACGGACGACGGAACCGCCGGCCGGCATGGCTTCGTGACGGACGAGCTCCGGAGGCTCGTCGACGAGAAGGTCAAGGTCGACCTTGTCGTCGGTATCGGACCCGCCATCATGATGAAATCCGTCTGCGATGTGACGAAAAAGGCGGGCATCCCGACCGTGGTCAGCCTAAACTCGCTCATGGTCGACGGCACCGGCATGTGCGGCGGCTGTCGCATCCGAGTCGGCGACGAGACGAAGTTCGTCTGTGTCGACGGCCCGGAGTTCGACGGTCATCAAGTCGATTTTTCCGAGCTCCTCACAAGGGCCGGCATGTATGCTCGGGAGGAGCACCGGGCGATGTGGGACCACGAGTGCCGGCTCCTTGAAGCCGAGAAGAAGCTCAAGAGGTCCAACCGCCGCGAACCGATGCCCAAGCAGGACCCCAAGCTCCGCGTCCAGAACTTCGACGAGGTGGCTCTTGGCTACGGCAAAGAGGCCGCAGTGCGCGAGGCTGCCCGCTGTCTTGGCTGCAAGAAGCCGCCCTGCATTGCGGGGTGCCCCGTCGATATTGATATTCCGGCCTTCATCGGCCTTATCCGTCACGGCGATTTCATCGGGGCCATCCACAAAATCAAGGAGAAAAACTGCCTGCCCGCGATCTGCGGCCGGGTTTGCCCCCAGGAAGAGCAGTGCGAGGCCGTCTGCGTTCTTTCGAAGAAGGGGCAGCCCATCGCCATCGGCCGGCTGGAACGCTTTGTGGCCGATTACGAATTCCAGCAGGGGGACGTCCGCGTCCCGCCGAGCCGGCAGCCGACGGGGAAGAAGGTCGCCGTCATCGGGGCCGGCCCCGCCGGCCTGGCGGCGGCCGGCGACCTGGCCAAGATGGGGCATAAGGTCACGCTTTTCGAGGCCCTGCACAAGCCGGGAGGCGTCCTGGTTTACGGCATTCCCGAGTTCCGCCTTCCCAAGTGGATCGTCCAGCGCGAGAGCGAGTACGTCGCCAAGCTGGGGGTCGAGATCGCGGTGAGCCAGATCGTGGGGAAGGCCGTCACAATCGACGGCCTCCTCCAGAACGACTATGACGCCGTCTTCATCGGCACCGGCGCGGGCCTGCCAACCTTCATGAAGATCCCGGGCGAGAACTTGAACGGTGTGTACTCGGCCAACGAATTCCTCACCCGCGTGAACCTGATGAAGGCGTATCTGTTTCCCGAATACAACACGCCGATTCACTACGGTCGCAACATCGCCGTGGTGGGCGGCGGGAACGTCGCCATGGATTCCGCGCGGACATCCCTCCGGCTGGGCGCGGAAAACGTCTATCTGATCTATCGCCGCTCGCGTGAGGAGATGCCCGCCCGTGCGGAGGAGATCGAAAACGCCTTCGAGGAAGGCGTTCAGCCGCGGCTGCTGACGCACCCCGTCCGCATCCTGGGAAACGAGAAGGGCTGGGTCAAGGAAATCGAGTGCATCCGGATGGAGCTGGGCGAGCCGGACGCGTCGGGGAGAAGGCGTCCAGTTCCGGTCCCGGGCTCCGAGCACCGGATCACGGTCGATATGATCATCGTCGCCATCGGCCAGGGGCCCAATCCCCTCCTCATCCGGGCGACGCCCGATCTGGCGCTGACGAAATACGGGAATATCGTTGCCGATGAGCAGACCTGCAAGACCTCGAAGCAGGGCGTTTTCGCGGGAGGCGACATCGTCACCGGCGCCGCGACCGTCATCCTGGCGATGGGGGCCGGGAAAAGGGCCGCAAAAGCGATTGACGAGTACCTGAAAGACGGGAATTGGTGAAGCCCCAAGACCGTTCTTGGGTCGGGGACTTAGGCCTCGATCTCTCGATGGAGATGTCCCGTGATCCGTGGGCGCCGTTCTCCTAATTTTGGAGGGTAATCCAGTGCAGGCCGGCAACGTCTTTGCTCAATAGGTCTCTTTCAGTACGTTAGATATTTCTAACGTCTGCTTGATCTCTTGGAGGGAGACGGCCGGCGCTTCATGAAGGAGCCCCTGGAGACGGGCGATGTGCCTAAGAACAGGACATTTTCACGTTGCGTTGATACTTCCAAAAACCCTCTGGGAATCTTATAATAATGGCTATGCGCGAAAGAAGAATCCCCGGCGAGCCGGGAGGAGGACATCATGACAGGCAGGTCTTATAATCCGTTCGAAATTGCCCAGGCTCAATTTGACAAGGTTGCCGACCTTCTTCATTTAGATGAGGCGAGCCGGGAGCTGCTCCGATATCCCATGAGGGAATACCAATTCAGCATCCCCGTCCGTATGGACGACGGCAAAGTCAAGGTTTTCAGGGCGTTCCGAGTTCAGCACAACGATGCTCGCGGTCCAGGAAAGGGAGGGATCCGGTTCCATCCGTTGGAGAATATCCTGACCGTCCGCGCCCTTGCGATGTGGATGACATGGGAATGCGCGGTGATGGATATCCCGGCGGGCGGAAGCAACGGCGGCGTCGTGTGTGACCCGCACAACTTGAGCGCACGAGAGCACGAACAGCTCTGCCGAGGATGGGTGCGCCAGACCGCCAGGAACATTGGCCCGAATTTGGATGTTCCGGCCCCCGATGTGATGACGAATCCTCAGATCATGCTGTGGATGCTCGATGAGTATGAAACCATCCACGGGGGGCGGTACCCCGGGTTTATCACCGGCAAGCCCGTCAGCCTCGGAGGGTCACAAGGAAGGAAAGAAGCCCCCGGCTACGGGGTGGTTGTCACCCTCCGGGAAGCGCTCAGGGACCTCAACCTGAAGGTGGAAAATACGCAGGCCAGCGTACAAGGATTTGGCAATGTGGCGCAGCATGCGATCGAATTGTACCAGCAGATCGGTGGGACCGTCACCTGCGTTTCGTGTTGGGATCAAGGCGATCAACGAGCCTATAGCTATCTCAAAAAACAAGGCATCCGTCTCGACGAGCTGGTGACGATTACAGACCCCTTCGGCGGCATCGACAAGACTAAGGCCAGGGATCTCGGCTACGAAATTCTGCCGGGCGAAGGCTGGCTTGAGCAGAATGTCGACATTCTTATCCCGGCCGCCATCGAGAATCAGATTACCAGCGAAAATGTCGGCAAAATCGGCCAGCGCGTGAGGATTATCGCCGAAGGAGCCAGCGGCCCGACCACGCCCGAGGCGGAGGCCGTACTCAACGGACGGGGTGTTTTCATCATCCCGGACAGCTTGGCGAGCGTGGGGGGTGTACTATCCAGCTACTTCGAACAAGTCCAGAGCAACATGAATTTTTACTGGGAAAAAGACGAGGTGCTGGCCAGACTCGATGCCAAGATGACATCGGCCTATATCGAGGTCCGGGAACTTTCCAGGAAGAGACACCTTCCTATGAGAGATGCCGGCTATGTCATTGCCGTCAATCGAGTCGTCCAAGCCTGTCGGGACCGTGGCTGGATCTAGCCGATCCCTGCGGCCCGCGTTTCGCGTTTCTTTGCGCGGAAGAAATCAGAAAGGCGGTCAAGAGACATGAGCACGCCCATTAACCCGCCATCGCACGGACCCGAGATCGAGGAGTTCCGAGGGGAGTTCTTTCACCCCGACCGACGCTTGACCGCAATCGGGTCCGGCTCCATTGGGGCCAAAGCCGGCGGATTGGCTTTCATCGATGGGTTTCTGAGGTCAAAACTTAGGTCCGAGGTTTTCGAACCATTCGACGTGAGCATCCCCTCGATGACGGTCGTCCGCACGGACGTCTTCGATGCGTTCCTGGAGCGCAACGCCCTGAGAAATCTCGCTTATTCGGAATCCCCTAGTGACGTCATCGCCCAAGCTTTCCAAAAGGCCGCGCTGCCCACGGAAATCCTCGGCGACTTGCATCGGCTGATTGAAAAAGTCCACACGCCGCTCGCCATCCGTTCGTCCAGCATGTTGGAAGATGCCCTCAACCATCCCTTCGCCGGCGTGTACGTCACGAAAATGATCCCCAATAATCAGCCCAGTCCCGAGGTCCGCTTTCAGAAATTGATGGAAGCGATGAAACTCGTCTATGCCTCCACATTTTCAAGATCGGCCAAGAGCTACATCAAAGCGATCGGACGTTCACCGGACGACGAGAAGATGGCTGTCATCATCCAGGAAGTCGTCGGTTCACGTCACGGGGAGCGTTTTTATCCGACGGTGTCGGGCATCGCCAAATCCTACAATTTCTATCCCGTGGGCCGGTCAAAACCCGAAGATGGCATGGCCAGCCTGGCGCTGGGTTTAGGGAAAACGATCGTTGACGGCGGAACGTGCTGGACCTATTCCCCCGAGTATCCCGCCATCGGTGCGCCTGTCGGCTCCGGGGGCGAGCTTGCGCAACAAACACAAACCGAATTCTGGGCCGTCAACGTGGGAAAACCTCCCGCCTATGATCCCATCAAAGAAACCGAGTACCTCCGACAGCTGAGCATCTCCGAGGCAGAGGCCGACGGGACGCTCGGAAGCATTGCGTCCGTTTATGAGGCCCAGGAGGACCGGATTTCGATCGGACTGGCCCGCAAAGGACCGCGGGTGCTCAACTTCGCCGGCTTGCTCGTCCTGAAAGAACTCCCCTTCAATGACGTCATCCGTTCTCTGTTGAGTATCTCCGCAGAGGTGCTCGGGGCGGCTGTGGAGATTGAATTCGCGGCGACGCTCGATCCGGGGCGGTTCGGTTTTTTGCAGATCAGGCCGATGGTCGTCCCCAGCGGTCAAGTGGATATTTCCGAAGAGGATATGAAAGGGCCAGGGGTCTTATTGGCTTCCGAGCATGTCTTGGGGAACGGAATAATCGAGAATATTCGGGACATCGTCTATGTGAAGCCGCACGCGTTTGAGGCCAAGCACACTCCGCGCATCTCCTTGGAACTCGATAAGGTGAACAGAGAACTTCTTGATCAAGGACGGCCTTACGTCCTCATCGGATTTGGCCGCTGGGGAAGCTCTGACCCCTGGCTGGGGATACCGGTCGAATGGGGACAGGTCTGCGGCGCGAAGGTGATCGTGGAAGCGATGGGGCCGGAAATGAATGTCGAGCTGAGCCAAGGCTCTCATTTTTTCCACAATCTCAGCAGTTTCGAAGTTTGTTATTTCTCTGTTCCGTATTCCAGTGAATATGTGATCAATTGGGAATGGCTGGACCGGCAGAAAAGCGAACGAGAGACTCCATTTGTCCGCCATGTCGTGTCGCCGAGTCCTCTTGTGATCAAAGTCGACGGAAGGCACGGCCGGGGCGTCATCGGCATCCCCCGAGCCCTCTAAGGAAAGAGACCATGGAAAATCCTATCGAGAGCGTCATCTATGCCCTCAAAGAGCGGGCTAAAGAGCTGAACTGTCTCTACGAAGTGGAAGGGCTGTTCAACAAGCCCGATACGTCTCTAGCGGCTATTTTGGAGGGAATCGTCCACGCCATCCCCGCAGGATGGCAGTATCCGGACGTGTGCCAAGCCCGGATCACCTATAGCGAGCAGTTGTTTCAGACTCCAAACTTCAAGGAGACCCCGTGGGTCCAAAGCGCCCATATCACTCTCCAGGACGAGATCGTCGGAACAATCAGCGTCTCTTACACCGAAGAAAGGCCGGCCGCCGACGAAGGCCCCTTCCTGAAGGAAGAACGCAGGCTGATCAATATCATTGCCGACCGCATCCAACGGCGGGTCTTCATGGAGAGGCTGAAAGTCGTTTTTGAACACCAAACGGTCGGCGAGGACCGGCGCGGCAATTGTTGGGTCGTCCTCGATCTGTTGAAAAGGACGGACCTCAAACTCTTGAAGCACCTGACCAGAAAAATGATCAACTATCTGTCATGGTCCGGAATCCCCGAAGCCAACACGCTGTTGGAGAAAATGAGTCCAACCTCGGCGGCTGTTCCTGATGACGTCCTCCAGGGAATGAACCGGCCGGCCCCGTCAGAGGGGTCCCCTGACCTCACGGGCGTTTCCGACGAGGTCTTTCGGATAGCCACAAGTTCTTTGGGGGAGAAGGACGTCCTGGACATGATCCAGAGATGGATCGTTGACGACCGCTCGAGCTTTTTGATCAAAGTTCTCGAAGACCCCGCGTCCACCCTTGCCCAGATCGCGAATGCGATCGAACGATTCCATCATCTGACCCCGCACGGAGCGAGTCTCCCGACGCCCCGAGAAAAGGGATTCCGCGTATCGCTCATTCGGAAGCTTCTCAACGACGATTTGCGCTTCATCAATATCGCCAAGAAATACTTGGACGTGAGTGATTTTCATGACCTGTTGCGCCATATCATCTTCCCAGCCGGCAGCCAGGGAAAACTCGGCGGCAAGGGCTCAGGACTTCTCCTGGCCTCCAAGATCCTCAAGAAGTCTTCAACGGACAATACGCTCCTCCAGGAGATCCAGACGCCCAAGACATGGTACATCACCTCGGATGGCTTGATGAATTTCATCAATCATAATGATCTCGAAGAAATCATGGAGCAGAGGTACGAAGATATCGCGCGCATCCGACTGGAGTATCCGGACATCGTCCATCTCTTCAAGAATTCCTCGTTGCCGTCCGAAATCGTCAATGCCCTGTCCGTCGCGCTGGACGATCTCGGCGAAGACCCTCTCATCGTGAGGAGTTCCAGCCTCCTGGAGGACCGGCTCGGGACCTCCTTTGCGGGCAAGTATAAAAGCCTGTTCATCGCGAACCAAGGGACGAAACAGGAGAGATTACGCGCTCTCATGGATGCCATTATGGAGGTTTATGCGTCGATTTTTGGCCCCGATCCCATCGAGTACAGGATTGAACATGGCATGATCGATTTCAACGAGGAGATGGGCATCCTCATCCAACAGGTCGTCGGCAAGAGAATCGGCCACTATTTCCTGCCGGCCTTCGCCGGAGTCGCCTTTTCTCGCAATGAATTCCGCTGGTCGCCGCGCATTCGACGGGAAGACGGGTTAGTGCGAATGGTGCCGGGATTGGGAACCCGCGCCGTCGATCGAGTGAGCGACGATTATCCGATTCTGGCGGCCCCCGGAGCGCCCCATTTAAGAGTGAACATCACCCCTGTCGAAAAAACGTACTACTCGCCGAAGAAGATCGACGTCATCAACTTGAAAACCAACTCGTTCGAGACGATCGAGATCAGGCAGCTTCTCAAGGCGTATGGAGACGACTACCCGATGATCGACCAGATCGGTTCGGTCTGCCGGGATGAACGGCTTGAGCCGCTGGGGCGGTTGGGGACCGACTTTGAGAAGGAATCCATCGTTTTAACATTCGAGGGGCTCATCAGCAATACCCCGTTCATGGAGCAGATCCGCTCGATCCTCAGGGTTCTCGAGAACGAGCTGGCCACGCCCGTGGATATCGAGTTCGCGCACGACGGAACACATCTGTATCTCTTGCAGTGCCGGCCCCAAAGTTATTCGCGAGCCTCCCAGCCCCCTGCCATTCCCAGAGATATCCCCCGGGACAAGGTTCTTTTCACGGCGAACCGGTTTATCACGAACGGGACCGTTTCGGGGATCCGGCACATCGTTTACGTCGATCCTCAAAAGTACGGAGAACTCCAGAGCCGAAACGACTTCTTGGCCGTGGGCCGGGCTGTGAGTAAATTGAATCAGATCCTGCCCAAGCGTCAGTTCATCCTCATGGGGCCCGGCCGCTGGGGCAGCCGGGGGGACATCAAACTCGGCGTGAACGTTTCCTACTCGGACATCAATAACACCGCGATGGTCATCGAAATCGCCCGGAAACAGAAGGATTATGTGCCGGAACTCTCCTTCGGCACACATTTCTTTCAGGATTTGGTCGAGGCCTCCATCCGTTACCTCCCGCTTTACCCGGATGACAGTGGAGTCGTGTTCAATAATGATTTTTTTGCGAATTCGAAAAATATTCTCCCCGACATTCTCCCCGAATATGCTTTTCTCTCCGACACGGTTCGGGTCATCGAGTTGGGGGACTCCGCGGACGGCCCGGTCCTCCAGGTTCTTATGAACGGAGAAAAGAATGAAGCGGTCGCTGTCTTGGAAAAGGCCTCGACTGAGGTCACGCCGGCCGATGAAAGACGACACGAAGACGAACCACGCGAGAAGAAGGACGACGCTCACTGGAGGTGGCGGCTGAGCCGTGTGGAACGAATCGCGGCCCGGATGGACGCTCAACGGTTCGGCGTGAAGGCGTTCTACGTCTTCGGGAGCACGAAAAACGCGATGGCCGGTCCCAAGAGCGACATCGACATTCTGATCCATTTCAACGGGACGGAGGGGCAGCGGAAGGACTTGATAAGCTGGCTTGAGGGATGGAGTCTGTCTCTCAGCGAGGCCAACTTCCTGCGGACCGGATTCCGGACCGACGGGTTACTCGATGTTCATTTTGTGACGGATGAGGACATCAAGAAAGGGACCAGCTTCGCGACAAAGATCGGCGCCATCACCGATCCGCCCAGAATGCTGAGGATGGGCGGGGACGTGAAGAAATAGCCGGCTGCGGATCACAGGAGCTGCCTCGTTGATGCGTCAAGATCGTCCAGCCTGAAGCGGACCAGGGCGAGTTCGGGCCCATCGTGGGCAGCCGAATAGACATACGTCCGGCCGATTCTGTCCTTCCAATGTCCGGTGATTCGTGCGGATTCGTGGACATGCCCATGGAGCGTCAAGAGGGGCTGGTAGCGTTCGATGAATCGCCGGACGGCAATGCTTCCGACGTTCAGGTCAAGCGGAGCGTAATCGACGCTCTTGCCGTCCAGAGCGGCCCTGTCGAGATTGGTCCGATACGGGGGGCTATGAAAAAGGAAGATCGCGTTCGAGAGATCGTCCTTTCCGACGAGGTTTTCAAGATCAACCTTGATGGTCCCGTTTCTCAGATCGGACTCCGGAATTGGGAATGAGTGGATTCCCTCCTCAGGGCTGAGACAACCTGGGTCTACATAGCGGGAAACATCGTAGCGTTCCCAATCCTTCAGCCTGAACGGCGTGGGAGGGACATACGCGTAACCGAAAACCGGAAATTTCGACAGCATGGCCCTTCGGTTATGGACGTACTGCCAAAGGCCCGATTCGCTTCCAGCCAGAATCGCCGGTTCTTCGGATCGGAGGTCATCGTTCCCCAGAATGAGAAAAACCCTGGGATAAGCTTGTTGGAGTGTCTTCTTCAATGCGGCAAATCTCAGCGCCAAGAGCTCATTCGTGAACTCCGCAGAAGCGCTTCCGGCCGATGACAACGAAAGCCAGTAATGCGCGAACAGGTCTCCTCCGAGAAACACCGCTTGAGGCTTCTC
Organism: Candidatus Aminicenantota bacterium; assembly: GCA_963727095.1. Taxonomy (GTDB): domain Bacteria; phylum Acidobacteriota; class Aminicenantia; order Aminicenantales; family Saccharicenantaceae; genus CAVSEQ01. The sequence continues at coordinate 755,634 of CAVSEQ010000005.1, forward strand.
CGCCGTGATGGCCTGAAAAAGCTTTTCATAACGATCACTCCTCCCGTGCAGGTCGGAGACAAAAAAACAGGTCACGGCATCATGCGAAGGAGGGCGGGGTCGTTGAGGCAAGCGTCTGTTTGGCATTGAAGGCAAGGCCGGAGGCCGGCATTCGCGCGCTCTTTCCCACGCGCCTCTGAGTTCAGTCCTCAGTCAGGACGCGCTCCTCATAGGCGGCTTCGAGCTTGAGCTTGTGGGACCTCTCCTGCGAGGTGAGGAACTCGAAGACCTTCCGATGGGCGGCGAGTTCCGGTCTGAGGGCCAGTGACGTGTAGAGCTCCTCGGCTTTCTTCTCTTTCCGGGCCGCGAATATGAGGAGTTCCTGAAACGTCATGTCGGGCGCGAGGGGAATGTCCTCCAACGCATCGATGAGCCCCATGTCCGGTGGGAGAGGGGCAGCGGCCTCCGAGATTCCCCCGGACGCCACTTTCATCAAAAGACGGCGGTGGTTTTCCTCCTCGCCTTTAAGCTCGAGAAGGAGTTCGCGAAGCCCCGGCGTCGACGCCCGGGCGGCCATTTCGCCATAGCCCTGGGCCGCCTCGACCTCCCTCCTGATGGCGAAGGTTAGAATGTCTTTCACGCTCTGAAAAGCAGGTTCCGGCATTTCTTCTCCGTTTCTTCTTCGGTCGATTCGACCCCACCCGAGATAGAGACATGCGCCATTATAGTCGATTCGGCGGGGGTGTCAAAGGGAGAAGGGATCGACATCAGGCGATCCGATAAATCAGGGTCATTCGGTCTCGATTTCGAGCCGCTCGAGGACGAGGTCCATGCCCCCCAGAAGCTCGATGTCGGCGGCGCCGCACCCCCTGCAGACGTAGGGCGGCTCGTCGGGGAACGATTCGCCGCCGCAGGCCCGGCAACGGAACCGGAACGGGACGACCTCGATCACGAGCACGGCGTCCGCAGCGACGGTGCCTTTTTTGACGCTCTCAAACGCCGACTCCAGGAGGTCCGGGACGACACCGGAGAGGCGTCCGAGCTTGACCGTCACGGCCGTTATCCTGCAGGGGGCGTATTCGCGGGTCTTTCCTTCGAGGATGTCCAGGAGGTTTGCGGCGAGCGAGAGCTCATGCACGGCCCGTCCTCACCTTGTTTAGGGCATCGATGAAATAGTCCGCGACGGCTTCTACACCCTGGTCTTTGAGCGCCGAAATCGTGAAGACCTTGAGTCGGGGGTTAATCCCCAGGGCTTCCTTCGCGGCCTTGTCCGGGTCGAAGGGCACGTGGGGAATGAGGTCTGCCTTGGTCAGGATCAGGCAGTCCGCGGTCAGGAACGCCCGCGGATACTTTTTCGGCTTGTCGTCGCCCTCCGGAGATGAGAGAAGGACGCATCGCACGTTTTCCCCGAGGTCATAACCGGCCGGGCAAACGAGGTTGCCCACGTTTTCGATGAACAGAAAATCGAGGGCGGCGGGCACATCGGCGAGGACTTTACCGATCATCTTGGCTTCGAGATGGCACGCGCCGCCGGTCGTTATCTGCCAGGCTGGAACGCCTTTGGCGCGAATGCGCTCGGCATCGCGTTCCGTTTCGATGTCGCCTTCGATGACAGCCATCTTGTAGCGGGCCGCGAGCCGCTCGGCCAACCGTTCCAGCAGCGCGGTCTTGCCGGATCCCGGAGAACTCAGGAGGTTCGTGCTGAGGATGCCGCGCGAGGCAAGCTCCTTCCTGATTCCGGCGGCGATCTCTTTGTTCGTGCCGAGCAGGTCCTCCAGGACGAACAGATTCTTTCTTGTCATCGGACCCGCTTTCCCGCAGGCTTTTTTTTCGCCAGGAATTCCTTGAGAAACTCGACGGCCGCCGCAAGGTTCTTCGCGGCCTCGGCCGACAGGCCTTCGCCGAGGCCCCACTCGCGGCCGCGAATGGCCAGGACGTAAGAGTCCGGCGCCCGGCCGTAAAGTTCGGCGCATATGGCCAGCACGGCTTGGGGTCCCAGAGTGTGCGTCATCGCCGGCGCCCTGCCGTCGCCCGCGATCCTTCTCAGCGCGAACGGCCTGCGCAGACCGCGGGCGGCGTCGATGAAAATCACGATATCGTTTCGGGAGCAGGCCAGGGCATCCTCGACATTGAGTTGGTAGTTGGCGTCGCACGTGACGCCGGGGAGGCCTGCGCCGGCCAGACGTTCAACGGCTTGGGCGCCGAGTCCGTCGTCTCGACGGCCCGGATTGCCGACGCCGAAAACGAGAATCCGGGGCGGCGTCTCAGTCGGCTGGCCGGAGATTATCGAACCTTCCTGCCCAGAACTGTCCCGTGCGCGTCGCATAGCGTGACCTCAAGCGGCATTCGGCCGATCGCGTGTGTGGCGCAGCTTAGGCACGGATCGTAAGCGCGGATCGCCACCTCCACGCGGTTCAGCATCCCCTCCGTGATCTCCGGCTGCCGGGCCAGAGTGTTCTCCGCCACCCATTGCACGGCGCGGTTCATCGGTTCGTTGTTGTTGGTCGTGGAGACGATCAGGTTGACCATGGTGACCTGGTCGCTGTCATTGATCCGATAGTGGTGGAAGAGCGTCCCACGGGGCGCCTCGATGAGTCCGACGCCCTCGTGCCTCTTCTTGCCCCGCTTGACCAGCTTCGTGCCCTGCAGGTCTTTGTCGAGCAAGAGCTCCTTGATGACTTCGGCCGCATGCAGGAGCTCGATGAGCCGCGCCCAGTGCGTGTGCAGCGACATGTTGTTCGGCTTGCCGTCGGTATAGGCCTTATAGATCTCGAATTCATTCTGGGCCAGGGGCGAAGGAATATAGTCGCACGTATTGAGGCGGGCCAGCGGCCCGACCCGGTACCATCCGGCGGCCTTGCCGAGCGACTTGAGGAAAGGGAACTTCATGTAGCTCCAAGACCGGACTTCCTCGCCGATGTAATCGAGATAATCCTTGTAGTCCACATCGTTGAGGATTTTGTGACCGTCGGCGTCCACGGCTCTGAGGACACCGTGATAGAGATCGAGGGCGCCGTCCTTGCGGACCAGGCTGAGGTGGTTCGAAGGAAATGCCGCGAACCCGTCGATGAGGGCCTTGTTCTTCGCATGGAGATCCTTGAAAAGGGCGATGGCCTCCCCGGCCCAGGCGATCATCTGGTCGGCGGTGAGCGGCGGCGGACCGTTGAGGAATCGGTCCCGCTCCTCCGGGCTCAGGTTCTTGTTGATGCCGCCGGGGATCGCCCCCGTGCCGTGAATCTTTTTGCCCGCCGTGGCCAGGATAATCTCCTGGCCGAACTTGCGGAGAAGCACGGCCCGGACGGCGAGGTCCCTGTTGAGGGCGGCAACGCCGATGACGTTCCGGACGGCCGGATCCGCGTCCATGCCGAGCAGGAAATCCGGCGACGCGAGATGGAAAAAGTGGAGCGCGTGGGACTGCAGGATCTGGCCGTAATGCATGAGCCGCCGCATCTTCTCGGCCGTCGGCGTCAGCTTGCCCGGGCCCGTGCCGACGATGACGTCGGCCGCCTTGGCCGCGGCGAGATGGTGGCTCACGGGGCAAATCCCGCACAGCCTCTCGACGAGGACGGGCATTTCCCAATACGGCCGGCCCTGGACGAAGCGCTCGAAGCCGCGGAATTCGACGATATGAAACCGGGACTGGGTGACGTTGCCTTGATCGTCCAGGTGGATGGTGACCTTGCCGTGGCCTTCCACCCGGGTCACGGGTTCGATGGTGATCTTTCGTGGCATACGCGTTCAGCCTTCAATCATATTTGACCAGGTTGTAGGGCAGGCGGATCGGCCTGCCTTCGACAAGGGCCGTCACGGCCTCCCATATGGCATCGCCTGACGGGGGGCACCCCGGCAGAAAATAGTCGATTTTCACGATATCGTGGCAAGGATAAACCTTGTCAAGGATGATGGGCAGCTCCTCGTCGTTCGGGATGAGACTGTCGGCCGGATCGACCGACGGACTGTTCAGATAGGCCTCGTCGAGGCAATCCTTAAGCGGGATGCTGTTCCTCAAGGCCGGCAGCCCTCCCATCGTGGCGCACTCGCCGACGGAGACAAGGATCCGCGCATTCTTGCGGAAGGAGCGGAGGACCGCGACGTTCTCGCTGTTGCAGCAGCCGCCTTCGATCAGGGCGAGATCGACGGGCTTCGTGAATCTCTTGATATCGTCGATCGGGGACTTGTTGAATTCCACGAGATCGATGAGCGCGAGGATTCTGTCGTCGATGTCGAGCAGGGACATGTGGCAGCCGAAACAGCCGGCCAGCGACGCCGTGGCGATGACGGGTTTGCTCATGGCATTACCTCGCGGGTCCTTCCTCGACATCACTGCCGATGGGTTTGCGGTCGAACTTGCGCCGGCCGATGGGCACGGCGAAGCCGACTTCTTTTTTCAGGATTGCACCGACCGGGCAGATGTCCATGGCCTTCTTGGCCTCTTCGTCGCTCAGGCCGTGGGCCAGCTTGGCGTCGACGTTGATCGCCACGCGGCGGGAACGGTCCCTGGACGCGAAAACCTTGCGGCCGGCTTTGTCGCGGATGGCGCGGACGCAGCGCAGACACTGGATGCAGCGATTGCGGTCGAGCATGAGCTTCGGGCTCGCGGCATCGACGTCCCTGACCGGCCAGAGGTAGGGGAAGCGAGGCGCCATGATCTGATAGCGGTAGGCCAGGCCCTGGAGCTCGCAGTTGCCGCTCTTCTCACACGTCGGGCACAGGTGGTTGCCCTCGACGAAAAGCATTTCGATGAGGGCCTTGCGCATGTCCTCGAGGTCCGCGGCCGTATTCTCGATGGCCATCCCCTCAGTCACGGGCTGGGTGCAGGCGGCCACGAACCGGCCGTTGGCCCTGACGGTGCAAATCCGGCAGCTCCCTACGGGCTTCAGACCCTCGTATTGGCAAAGTCCCGGGATATAGACGCCGTTCGCCTTGGCGGCGTCGATAATCGTCTGGCCCGGCTTGGCCGTGCACGATTTGCCGTCGATGGAGAAACAGATCTCAGTCATGGAGGGACTCCTTGCACTCAGGCTGCCGGCCGGCGGCGGTGCACCCATCCTGGATGGCCGCGTCCAGATCGAAGTCGGCGACGAAGTCCTCCCCCTTGCGGATCTTCGCCCCATAAAGCTCCGGAAAATTCTGGAGGGTCGTCAGGATGGGATTCGGCGACGTTTGCCCCAGGCCGCAGCGGCTCGTCGCCTTGATGAGCTTGCCCCAAGTCTCGAGGTCGGCGAGGTCCTGCGCCGTGCCCCGCCCCCGGGCCACCTTTTCGAATTTCTTCTTCAGGAGGACGTTGCCGGCGCGGCAAGGCGTGCACCAGCCGCATGATTCGTCGACAAAGAACTCCATGAAACTCTCGACAACTTCGAAAATATCGCGGCCGGGTCCGAAGACGATGATCGACCCTCCTGTGGCGAGGTCGCCGAAACTGATCTTTCGCTGGAATCCGGCCGGCGAGAGGCAAGTGCCTGAAGGCCCGCCGACCTGGACGGCCATGGCTCCTTGCGCTCCCACCATGTCCAGGAGATCCTGGACGGAGAGGCCGAACTCGACTTCGTAGATGCCGGGCCTGGCGCAGTCGCCGGAAACGCTGAGGAGCTTGGTCCCTGGCGATTTCAGCGCCCCCAGAGTGGAGAACCAACCCGAGCCGTTGACGATGATCTGAGCCGCGGTGGCCAGCGTCTCCACATTATTGACGGCCGTGGGCTGGTTGAGATAGCCGAGCTGGACGGGGAAGGGAGGCCTGTCCCTGGGCTCGCCGCGCTTGCCCTCGGCGGACTCGAGCAGTGCCGATTCCTCGCCGCAGATATAGGCGCCGGCGCCGAGTTTGACCTCGATGTCGAATTCAAAGCCTTGTTTGCCGGCGATGGCCTTGCCCAGAACCGCCTGCCCCCGCAGCTCCGCGAGGACCGATTCGAGATAAGGCTTGAGATAGGCGTATTCCCCCCTGAGATAGAGGACCCCGAGCTTGGCCCCGATCGCATAGCCGGCCACGGCCATGCCTTCGAACAGGAGCCGCGGCAATTCCGTCAGGATCACGCGGTCCTTGAACGTTCCGGGTTCCCCTTCGTCGGCGTTGCACACGACATACCGGTCGGCGGTCGCTTCTTTCCGGCAGAATTCCCACTTGAGCCCCGTCGGAAACCCCGCGCCCCCCCGGCCGAGGAGGTTCGCCTTCTTAATCTCGGCGATGACGTTCTCGGGGGTCATGGCGGCGATTTTCTTGACCGCCGAGCCGGATTCGAACGTTCCGAACAGAACCGGGCCGCGCTTCCGGATGTTGTTAGAGACCATGGCCCGGACGAGGTCGGACTGATTGGCGCCGTCCCCATAAGATTCGATCAGGTCGTGTGCCGATTTTCCGGCGCGGAGCCCGCGGACGATGGCTTCGGCCTTGCTCTCGGTCAGGCTGGTGAAGATGACGCCGGCGATGATCGCCGCCGGCTCCTGGTCGTTCATGCCGATGCATGATGTGGCGAACAGTCCGATTTTGCCGTCCGGAGAAACTTCGCCGAACCGGCAGCCCGCCTCCTTCTCAAAGGCTTTGGCCACGGCGGCCCGGCCGCACATGCGGGAGGTGATCGAGTCGTTCAGGAATATCGGCGTCTCCCCTTGGGGGGCGGCGGAGAAGAAGTGGTAGAACGTCACGACGCCTCGAACATCAGCCTCGGACAGGTTGAGATGCCTGGCGATCTCGGCGACGGCCTCCTCGGGGACGAAACCGGCGGCGGACTGGACGTCCCTGATGATGTCCAGGAGTCCCGACGGATCCTTCGGGTGTTTGAGAATAACGGTCTTAGAGTATTTCATCGTGCGACCCCATATCTTACTCGGCCTCATAGTCTAGCATAATCCCCGGTCTGAGGAAAATCAAAAAGGCCGTCCGCTGGGGGCCCGCCCGGGGGAAATTCCCTCAAGAATAGAGCTTGCTTTTTCTCCCCGGAAACCGTTAAAATTGTGGACGACATCCTGAGTGAACTCTCAGAAGGAGGAATCATGAAAAGCAAGGCACTGATCGTTATAGGTCTCGCGCTCGCTTTTGTCGCGTTGCAGAGCTGCTCTTCGAGCCCTGAAAAAGGACTTCTCCAGCGGTACTTCAACGCGGTCAGCCTGAACGACAACGACACGATGTCCAGCATGGCTCTCGAACCGATGCAGTTGGATATCGCATCCTGGAAGGTCGTCAGCGTCGGGGCCGAGAAGATCGATCCGACCATCCTCCCGGATCTCAACAAGAAGGAAGCTGAAGCCAAGAAAGCCCTCGAGGCGAGCGGGCCGAAAGTGGTCGATGCCAAGGAAGCCCTCGATGCGGCCCAAGAAAGGATGGACATGTCCAGGACGGGCGGGGCTAGGGCGGCTGGCAAGAAAGAAGTCGATGACTTGAAGGCCAAGTACGACGAAGCGTACAATCACCATAAGGACCTGCAGAAGGCCTACGGCGACGCCAAGTCGGCCTCGGCGAAAGAAGAGGAGATCACGAAGTTCTCCTTGGGGATCCGCGGCGAGGCGGCTACGATCCGCGATATGGTCGGGAACGTGCATTCCAAAGACGTCGTCGTCAGCATCACGACCAAGGGGGGGCAGACCAAGGAGTACAAGCTGCCCATGCGCATGTACCAGGTATCGGATCCGGGTTCAGGCACTCGGTACAACAGCCGCTGGATCATCATCCATTTCGAACCGATGAGCTGAGGAGGAGGGCCTTTTCCGGGGAGATATTGACTCCATCCTCTCCTTCTATATAATAAATAAGCTTTTTCCGGGCCGTTAGCTCAGAGGGAGAGCACCGGCCTTTTAAGCCGGGTGTCGCTGGTTCGAGTCCAGCACGGCTCATTTTCTTGCCCCTGTCGTCTAGAGGCCCAGGACACCGCCCTTTCAAGGCAGCAACACGGGTTCGAATCCCGTCGGGGGCGCTTTTCCCTCGCCGGCGGGAAAGGCTTATGAAGATTAATGGAGCCGTTCCCCGCAGCGCCGCCCACCAAAAATCATCGAACCGTGCGTCCTCTTTTGTAGAGCCAGTAGACGAACACAGCCGGGATCTGATAGAGGGCAAGAATGATGGGCGACAGGATCAGCCAGTAAACGTTGAAATCGCGGATGAAAAGATAGAGGAACCCGCCGACCCCGCCGAGCGAAAGGACAGCGGCCAGAGCCAGGAAAACGGGGTTTCTTTTTCGCTGAGGCGGCACTTCTTCCGGTGCGGCGGGCGGCGGACCGACCTCAGGACCGAGATTTTTATCAGTTTCGTTCATGGCACATTGAACCCCTACTTTACCATGAACGCCTCTGACGTGGAAGCTCCTTATAGGCGCAACCACCGGTTTCTTCTGCCGATCCCGGCAGCGTCAATGCGGGCGCAGAAGTGCCTAAAGCCGGTCAGCATAGATGGCTTGCGCCAAAGGCGTAAATCAAGCTGATTGTCGGATGCTGTTTTGAGGGGATGGTGGGCGGTGCAGGGTTCGAACCTGCGACCCCCGGTTTGTAAGACCGATACTCTGCCACTGAGCTAACCGCCCGGCCGCGGCCCGCAAGAACCGCGCCTTAAGCGTAGAGAAAAGGCTGTTTGGTGTCAAGGTTGTGAACTCGACGGCCAAAGGCTCCTATGGCGGCGTTTCCGGAAACGGCCGGCGCGGGACTTGGAGGGGGAACCTGCAACTCACACAAGTTCAGCATCATGAGAAACGAAATCCGTTCCATCGCCCTCCCCCGAGATCCAACAGGGGGCGGAATTTGACATAAAGCTTGTCCTATGTTACATTTGACCGTCAAATTGTATCTAAAAAGGGTAGAGCCAATGCACGCAGTGATCCTGACCGGCGGAAAGCAGTATCGCGTCAAGGAAGGCGACGTCCTGGCCGTCGAGAAGCTGGACATCCCGCAGGGCCGCAAGGTCCTCATCGATCAAGTCCTCCTTGTCGAGGACGGCGATACCATTCTTGTGGGGACGCCCATCATCGAAAACGCCCTCGTCAGGGCCGATGTTTTGGAGACGTTCAAGGACGAGAAAGTCCTGGTCTTTAAGAAAAAGAGGAGGAAACAGTTCCGGAGGACGCGCGGTCACCGGCAGCAGTTGACCCGCCTCCGGATCGACCGAATCTTCACGGACAAAACGGTCGTCCCGGCCGAAGAACTCCGTGAGGCGGCGCCTCTCCCCGTCGAAGTCAAGACTGCAGCGGCCGAAGCCAAGCCCAAGGTTGCTGAAAAGGCGGAGGCGCAAGCCAAGAAGACGACAGAAAAACCCAAGGCGATAAAAAAGGCGGCCCCGGCCAAAGAGGCCAAAACCAAAGCGGCGCCCCGAAAGCCGGCGGCTCCGAAAACGAAGAAAGCGACCAAGGAGTAAGTCATGGCCCATAAAAAAGCAGGCGGCGCCGCACGCAACGGCAGAGACAGTGCGGGGAAGAGGCTCGGAGTAAAACGCTTCGGGGGCCAGAAGGTCAATGCGGGTTCGATCCTCGTCCGGCAAAGGGGAACACCGATCAAGCCCGGGTTGAACGTGGGGAAGGGCAAGGATGACACCCTCTTCGCCGAAATCTCCGGCATCGTCAAGTTCTGTGACAAAGGGAGAGGGGGCAGGGTCGTATCCGTCCTGCCCGTTTGAGGGCCACATCAAAGCGCCGCTCGGAACGCTTTCCGGAACAACCGGCGTAACCATCCATTCCGCGGGAGTTGCAGACTGCTTTGTTCGTTGACCAAGTCGAAGTCAGCCTGAAGGCCGGCAAGGGCGGGGACGGATGCGTGAGCTTCCGGCGTGAGTACCGTGTTCCCAAGGGCGGCCCCGACGGCGGCCACGGCGGACACGGGGGAAGCGTCATTTTCGTCGCCGATCCGAGCGTGAAATCGTTGTCTTTTTTCCGGTTCCGTCCCCTTCTGCGGGCCAAGAACGGCGTTCCCGGCGAGGGAAACAACCGCACCGGCGCGCGCGGCTTGGACCTTAAGCTCTCCGTCCCGGTCGGTACGGTGGTCAAGGACAAGGAAACCGATAAAACGCTGTTCGATTTCGTCCGACCCGGAGAACTGTTCGTGGCGGCCAACGGCGGCAAGGGAGGCCGCGGGAACGCTTCCTACGCCACCGCAACACATCAAACGCCGCGGGAGTGGGAGCCGGGACGGCCCGGCGAGGAAAAGGAGCTGGTCCTCGAACTCAAGCTGATCGCCGACGTCGGGCTCATCGGCTTCCCCAATTCCGGCAAATCCACCTTGATTTCGAAAATCTCGGCCGCCAAACCTCTGATCGCCGACTATCCGTTTACGACCCTGACGCCCAATCTGGGCGTCGTTGACGCCGGCAAGGAGGAGAGCTTCGTTGTCGCCGACATTCCCGGGCTCATCGAGGGGGCCCACCGCGGCCTGGGCTTGGGCATCCGGTTCCTCCGCCACATCGAGCGGACCAAAGTTCTCGTCCATGTCGTGGATGTATCGCCCTATACGGAACGCGACCCCGTCCATGACTTCGATGCCGTCATGAAGGAGCTTAAGGCCTTCGGCCATGGACTGGCCGGGCGACCCCAGATCCTGGCCGCCAATAAGAGCCGATCTTCTCGGCGGGGGCAAGGCCAGGCTGATGCCGCTCAAGAGGATGGCGGCTCGCAAGAAGATTCCGTTTTTCGTGATCTCGGCCCTTAAGGCTGAAGGGCTCAAGCCGCTGGTCGAAGCCATGGCCAAGACCTTGGCTGCCGTCGGGAAAGAAGGCGAGGAGGCATGACCGGGGGAATCGGGATTTTCGGCGGGACGTTCAATCCCATCCATCTCGGCCACCTGCATGCCGCCGGCCAAGTCCGGGCGGCCTTCCGTCTGGACACAATCCTTTTCGTCCCCTCTTACATCCCTCCTCACAAGGATACGCGGGACGTTGCAGCCGCCGCCGACCGCTTTCGCATGGTGGAGCTCGCCTGCCTGGGGCACGACGGGTTTGAAGCCTCCCCGATCGAGGTGGAAGCCAGGGAGAAATCGTATTCGATCCTGACCCTGGACAAAATCCGAGCCATCTATCCCAAAGCGCCGCGTCTTTTTCATCGTCGGCGTCGACGCCTTCCTCGAAATCGGGACGTGGCACGAGGTCGATCGAGTGCTCGAGCGAAGTCTGTTCATCGTGACGGGGCGGCCCGGTTTCGACCTTGAGGCCGCGCCAGGCGTGTTGGGCGGCCGGCTGGCCGAAAGGATTCACTCCGTCCAGGGAGGGGAGGATATCGAAGAAACGCTCTTCTCCCGGTTCAGCATATTTTTGTTGCCGATCAAGGCCTTGGATATTTCGTCGACGGACATCCGGGACAGATTGCGGCACGGCGGAAGTGCCGAGGGACTTGTGCCGGAACCGGTTGCGGAGTATATCAGGAGCCATCACCTTTATATGGACCGATAGGAATCATGACGGAAGAGAAAAAAAGAACCTTCACGAAGCGGAACCTGCCATCGACAGTCAAGCTGGCCGTCAAGGCCGCCCTGGCGAAGAAGGCTCAGGACGTCTGTGTCCTGGCCCTTGGGGAACTCTCGTCGTTTACAGATTTCTTCCTCATCATGAGCGGCACGTCCTCGCGCCAGAACGCGGCCGTCTCGGAAGGCGTCGAAGACGAGCTGAAGAAAGCGGGGACGAGGCCTCTGAGCGTCGAGGGGCGGCAGACGGGGGAATGGGTCCTGATGGATTACGGGTCCTTCGTCGTCCACGTGTTCTCCACAAAGGCGAGGGATCACTACTCCCTCGAAAAGTTATGGGGGGACGCGCCGCGCCTTAGTTATTAAGGCAGCCGCCCGAAAGGGGCACGGCCGCTCGTCGACCGCCTCATCTTGGCGACAGGGGCGTCCCTTCAGGGGATGTCGCAAAATGGAGTTGACAAGCCGCCGGCGAATCATTATTGTTTGAAGGCATTTTTGGCTATGCGATTAAGATTTGTATGGCCCGGCAAGACCAGGAATCCCGAGCTCAGAGCCCTGCAGGCCTTCTATGCCGAGCGCATCCGGCCTCTCGCGGACGCGGAGATCATCGAAACGCGGGAAGCCCGCGGGCTCCAGGAAAGAGACGCCGGCAAGATCAAGAATGTGGAGGCGGCCGGCCTTGAAAAACACTTGGAGGACGCGTATATTATCTGCCTCTTGGATCAGGGAAAAGAAATGACGTCTCAAGAATTCGCGCGTTTTTTTGGCGGCGCGGAACGGGAATCGGGCAAGCCCTTGGCTTTCGTCGTGGGCGGTTTTCTCGGGCTCGCGGAGAGCATCATCGCCCGGGCCGACCTGCGGCTTGCGCTGTCCAGGATGACGTTTTCCCACGAGTTGAGCCGAGTCATCCTGTTGGAGCAGGTCTATCGGGCCCTGACGATCCATCGGGGCCGGCACTACGCTAAGTGAGGGAGTACCAGAGTGAACAAGAAAATGGGCAAGAAAGAGAAAGAGGAATTTCGGCATATGCTTCTTGAGAAAAAGGAACGGATCGTCCGCAAACTCAGTGAGCTGACCACCGAGAGCAAGGAAATGGAAAGCAATGTCGCCCAGGACGTGGTCGATAAGGCCGAAACATCCTACACCAAAGAATTCCTTCTCAGCCTGTCCGACGGTGAGCGTGAACAGCTCTTTCTCATCGACGAAGCCCTTAAAAGGCTGCAGCGGGACGAATTCGGCATCTGCCAACTCTGCCACCAGGAGATCGGCCGCAAGCGGCTTGAGGCCGTCCCCTGGACGCCGTTCTGCATCAACTGCCAAGAGAAGAACGAGGCCGAGTCGGGCGCGTAGTGGCCCCCCACTTCCGGGCCCGGGCGGGCGGCCTGGGCAAACTCGTCGAGCTCCTGGTCTTTCCGTCCTTTTGCGTCCTCTGCCATACGACTCTCGAGGAACGCGGCGAGCGTGTCGTTTGTCGGGAGTGTCTGGCGCAGTTGCGTCCCCGCGAGGGAGCCGCGTGCCTGTGTTGCGGCCGGTTCTTCGACGGGGTCGCCGAACCCCATTTCTGCGAGCGATGCCTGGAGCATCCTCCCGCTTTTTCGGTCCATCGATCGTGCGGGAGTTACGGCGGTGTTCTCAAGGACCTTATCCTTCTTTACAAGTACCGGCGGATGGCGGTCCTCAGCCGTGCCCTGGCGGGCTACGCCGATGCGTGCCTCTCGGGCGATGGGATGCTCTGGCAGGATGTCGACTTTCTTGTGCCTGTGCCGCTCGACCGGAGAAGGAAAAGGGAGCGCGGCTTCAACCAATCACAACGGCTGGCCCGCGAACTGGCGCGGACTAGGGGCCTAAAAGTTTTAAAGAGGTGCCTGGTTAAAACCAAGACGGTTCCTCCCCAGACGACGTTGGCCGGGGCGGCGCGCGAAACCAACGTGCGCGGAGCCTATGCGGTGAGAGGGAGCACGAAAGTGAGGGGCAAAGTCGTTCTCCTGGTGGATGACGTCTTCACCACCGGCTCGACTCTTCGCGAGTGCTCCAGGGTCCTCAAGGAGGCGGGAGCCCGGGACGTAAGGGCCCTCACTCTGGCCCAGGCCTAAGAATCCGGCAAAAAAAAGGCGGCGTTCTGAGGGATGCCGCCTTTTCTTGGGGTATCCGTTTACTTCTTGGGCTTCTCAGCGGCCTGAGGCTTCAGAATACGGACTTTCCGGGGTTTGACTTCGGCCTTCTTGGGCATTTGGATCTTGAGAACGCCGTTTTCGTACTGGGCCTCGACCTTGTCCTGATCCACGGTGCTCGGCAGGGTGAAGGACCGGAAGAAAGATCCGTACGAGCGCTCGATGCGGTGGTAGTTCTCTTCTTTCGTCTCCTTCTCGAATTTCCTCTCCCCCCTGATGGTCAGAGAGTTGTCTTCGACTTTGATCTCGATGTCTTTCTCGTCGATGCCGGGGACCTCGGCCGTCAAGACGACCTCGTTTTCGGTTTCGAAGATATCCACCGAGGGCGCCCAGGAGCTTGCGACAAGGTCCCTTTCTTCGCCCCGGTTTGTGACCATATCTTCAAAGAGTCTGTTCATCCTTTCCCTGAGAGTCAAGAGATCCCTGTACGGATCCCACCTGATTATCGCCATTTAAGCCTCCTGTGATATCTTAGCGAGATGATAATATAATATCTAAGCGCATCATTGTCAAGTATATTGCAGAAAATTCCATTTTGCTGGGGAAAAATGCAAATTATCTCAGGCCATTGACCAGAACGGTCGCTTCGCCTTTTAGGATCTTTCCGGCCAGGCTGTCTCTCAGGGCCCCGGCGTTTCCCCTGAGGAATTCCTCATGGATTTTTGTCAATTCACGGGCTATGACGACCCGTCTGTCCCCCATGACCGCGAGGACCGCCTCCAGGAAGTCAATAATCCTCCGCGTCGGCACGTAGAAAACGAGCGTCGCTTCTTCTTGCCGGAGAGATGCAAGAAGTTTATTCAGGCCGGCCCTTTTTGGCGGAGGGAAGCCCGCGAAGAGAAAGCGATGCGTGGGTGACCCCGAGGCCGAAAGCGCCGCCGGGATCGCGCATGGTCCCGGGATGGGCACGACCGGAATACCCTGGGCGAGGGCTTCCCGGATGAGCGGGAAGCCCGGGTCTGAAATGCCTGGCGTCCCCGCATCCGACACAAGGGCGACGTCCTTTCCCGCTTCGAGAATCCCGACGATTTCCGGAATCCGTCGGCCCTCCCGGGGATGGAAATAGCTGATGAGTCTTTTTTTCAGGCCGTACTTGTTCATAAGCTTGAGGGTTTGGCGGGTATCCTCGCAGGCGATGGCTTCCACTTCTCCGAGGATGCGCAGGGCGCGGAGCGTGATGTCTTCCAGGTTTCCGATCGGAGTCGCGACGACATAGAGCCGCCCCGGCCGGCCCGCCTCCGTTGCGCCGCCGGCCACGCCTACTTTCCCCAATCGTAGGGATAGAGGAAATCGTGGCCCACGGTGCGGTGGGAAAGCTTGACGATCGGAGGGAGTTTGCGCTTGAACTCTGAATTCTTTATCAGGGCCGCGACTTTCTTGACGGCGGCGGGCTTGAACCCGGCCGCAGCGATCTCCACCAAGGATTTTCTTCCGTCCACCAGTTTCTCGAGAATGGCGTCGACGACGCGATAAGGGAGGCCGATTTCCTGTTCATCCGTCTGGCCGTCCCATAGTCCGGCCGTGGGCGCCTTCGTCATGATCGCCGACGGCACACCTAAATGCTCAGCAAGCTGACGAATCTGGGTTTTATAGAGGTCCCCGAGCGGGTTGATCGCGCTGGCCATATCGCCGTGGATGGTCCCGTAGCCGATAAGAAGCTCGCTTTTGTTGCTCGTGCCGAGGATCAACGCCTTTTCACGGGCCGAGTAATCGTAGAGAACGGCCATTCGTTCCCGGGCCATTTTGTTACCGCGCAGGATCCGGCTTTTCGTCGGATGGGCCTTGAAGTAGGCGTCGATTTGCGGGGAGATGTCGATGACCTGCGACCTGATTTTGAGGAGCCGGACGACGCTTTGGGCGTCCCGGACTTCGGCGGGAAAAGCCGCGCCGTGCGGCATGATCATGGCTAAGACTCTGCGGGGGCCCAGGGCTTTTGCCGCCAGGCAGGCGCAGACGGCGGAGTCCAGCCCGCCCGAGAGGCCCAAAATTGCCTTGGTGTAGCCGAACTTGGCCATCTCGTCCCGGATGAAACGGACGAGGATGCCCTCCACGAACGGGGCGTTAATCTTCAGGGACACGGACGATCCTCTCCAGGGACCTGAAAATGACCTCAGGCCTTTCGTCACGCTTGAAGAGCCAGTGCGTCCGGGCCTCCCGAACCGCCGTCATGTCGACATGCTGGAGGAGAAGCTGCGGGTCCAGGTACATGGCTTGCGCCAGCAGGCGGCCGCCGGGGCCGTAGATGAACGAGCCTCCGGCAAACGAAATGCCGTCCTCGAACCCGACGCGGTTCACGTAAACGACGAAGGCCGTCGAGAAATAGGACAAGGCCTCGCCCATGAGCTCCCACATGTGACTCGTCTCGAAGGCCTCTTGGCCCGAAACGCCGCGGCCCGGCGCCGCGGAGATGACGATGATCATATCGGCCCCTCCGGCATAGAGAACGTAGCCGGCGCCGTAGTGGAGGAAGTCCCGGCAGACCATCAGGCCGGCTTTGCCGAAGGGCGCCTCGAAAACCTTGAAGCTCCGGCCCGCCGCCCAAAACTTCCCTTCTTCGAACAAGCCGTTGGTCGGGAGATAGACTTTGCGATGGATGTGCCGGATTTCGCTGCCCTCGATGAAGGCGGCCGAGTTGTAAAAAATGCCTTGTTCGGCCGGGCTCTCCTCGATGAAACCCAGGACGACGGACATTCCCCGGCTCGCGGCTTTGATCTTCTTCATACGGCGATCCGCCTTGGGGTCCAGGGCCACGTCGGCCACCAAGTCCTTCAGGGTGTATCCGGTCAGGCTGAGCTCGGGAAAGACAACCAGGTCGGCTTTCTCCCGGCGCGCTTTGTCCAGGATTTCGAGATGGAGTTCCAAGTTTTTCCCGATATCGCCGAGGTGCGGCGCGATTTGGGCCAGAGCGATGTTCATGTTCAAAACCTACCATAAATACCCGGCTACTTCAAACACGCGGGCAGATATAAGAAGGGGCCAGGTCTACTTTCTGCTAAAAACTGATAAAAAGTAGACCTGGCCCCTTCTTGTGCGGCGGGGTTGAAAAATCCGGAGAGTTTGATTATAGTCTTTTTGATGTTTTGGTGACTTTCCATGCAAATCAACCACCTCGCCCTGAGCCTTCGTGATGTCTTCTTCAACAAGAAGACTGGCAGTTTGATTTTCAAGCGGGGTCCCGTCCTCAAGTACTTCTTCTTCCAGAAGGGAAATCTCATCCAAATCAAGACCAACCAGCCCGAGGAACGCCTGGGGGAGGTATTGTTCAGGCTCGAGCGCATCTCCAAGGAAGACCACGCCCGAATGGACAATTTCATCGAGCCGAACAAAAATATCGGCGAAGTCCTCAAAAACCAAGGCATCGTTTCCGAGCAGGACCTGACGGACGCCCTGGCCTATCAGATGAGGGAGACGGCCCTCAACACATTCCCGTACTTTGACGCCGAGATCTCGTTCCAGGACAAGGAGGAATCCTTCGGCCGGGTTGAAGAGTCCAAGATCAGCATTCCGTTTCTCATCGAATACGGAATCCGCAGGATGCAGTTCGACGCAGCGCTGAAGTCTTTCATGGAAAAGAGGGTGCCCTTTCTCAAACGGAAGTCTTTCGCCTACCTTTTGACGCCCGACGAGAAGGACATCCTGGACAGGATTTCGGGAACCGAACCGGCCGAGGCGATCGTGAGGTCGCTGACTGTCCCGGCCGATTTTTTCTGGAAGAGTCTCTTCCTCTTCTATTGCCTGGACCTCGTCGATTTCCGGCCCGAGGAGGAGACGAAAACGACGAAGGCCCCGTCCCGCAAAGCCGGCGCCGGCTCTCGTGCTTCGGGCGCGGCGGAAAGCGCGGAGAAGCCGCCGGACATTTCCGACGTCCTCGCTCTCAAAGAAACCCTCTCCTCCAAGACGTTTTATCAAGTCCTGGACATTCCCAAAACGGCGACAGAGGAAGAAATCAAGAAGGCCTATTTCCAGATGGCCCGCCGCTTCCACCCCGACCGATTCGACCGCACCGTCGTCAACGATAATAAAAGCGTGATCGATGAAGTCTTTAACACGATCACCAACGCCTACCGGATTCTGATCAACAAGGAGAAACGCAGGGCCTATGATTCCGGCACGGGGATGGAGGCCCATGAGGATCTCCAGGATGTCCTCCGCATCGCCGATGTCAAATTCCGCCAGGGGAAAACCCTTTACGGCCAGGAACGCTTTGACGACGCCATCTCGCTGCTCGAAGAGGCGGTCCGCATGAGGCGGGACAAGGCCGATTTCTTCCTTCTCCTGGCCATGGCTGAGTCCAAGGTGCCCGCGTATCTCCACAAGGCCGAAGAGGACTTCCAGAAGGCGATCGCGATGGAACCCTGGAACCCCGAGGCCTATGTCGGGCTCGGCTGCCTTTATAAAAAGGAAGGGCTGCAGACGAAGGCCGCCAGGCAATTCGAAAAAGCCCTCGAGGCCGATCCCGACCACCCTACGGCTCGCACAGAACTTGAGGAGATGACGGAGGGCGAAAAGGCGACCGGGCTCAAAGGCTTCCTATCGAAGGACCTCTTCGGTTCCAAGAAGAAGAAAAAAAAAGCCGCTAAGCCTTCCGGCCGATAAGCTCCAGAAACTCCCGTTCCCCGATGATCTTGACCCCGAGATCTCTGGCCTTATCGAGCTTCGAGCCGGGCGAGTCGCCGACGATGAGACCGGTGGTTTTCCGGGTCACCGAAGACCCAACCTGAGCGCCGAGGCTCTCCAGGAGTTCCTGGGCTTCCTCGCGTGTGCAGGCCGAAAGAGTCCCGGTCAGCACGAACGTCTGGCCCGCGAGCGGCCCAGGTCCACCGGACTCCTGGCGCTCAGCCGGCGCGACGCCCGCTTCCTCGAGCTTGCGCACGAACTCACGATTCTCGGGCTGATCGAAAAAAAAGCGGACGCTCTCGGCCACGGTCGGACCGACGTCTTCGACGGCCGTCAATTCCTTCTCCGACGCCGCCGCGATGGCATTGAGGCTCCGGAATCGGGCGGCCAGGGTCTGGGCGAGCCGTTCTCCGACGTGACGGATCCCGAGCGCAAAAACGAGCCTGGCGAGGTCGCGGGTCTTGGACCGTTCGATCTGATCGAGAAGGTTACGGGAACTCTTGGGACCCAGCCGCTCGAGCGTGATAAGGTCTTCGCGCTTGAGGGCGTAAAGGTCGGGAATGGAGCGGACCAGGCCCGCCCCCAGGAGCTGGTCCACGAGCGCCTCGCCGAGGCCGTCGATGTTCATGGCCCGCCGTCCGGCGAAATGAAGAATGGACTCCCTGATGCGCGCCGGGCACGACGGGTTGACGCACCGCCAGATCGCCTCGCCTTCCGGCTTGGTGATCGCCGAGCCGCAGGCCGGGCACTTGGCCGGCCAGACGAAAGGCCGCTCACGCCCGGTCCGCCGTTCCGTCATGACCGAGACCACGCTCGGGATGACGTCTCCGCTCCGCTCGACGAGAACGACGTCGCCGACCCTGACGTCCTTGCGCCGCAGCTCGTCCTCGTTATGCAGGGTCGAACGGCTGATCGTTGTGCCGGAGAGCTTGACGGGCTCGAGAATCGCGACGGGAGTCAAGGCGCCGGTGCGGCCGACCTGGATGATGATGTCGTCAATCCGTGTCGTGGCCTGGCGGGCGGGGAACTTGAAGGCGATCGCCCAGCGGGGAGACTTGGCCGTCACGCCGAGCGCCTGGCGTTCAGCGGTCGAATTGACTTTGATCACGATGCCGTCCACATCATAAGGGAGAGACTCCCGCTTTTCCATCCACTCCCTGTAATGGGCGAGCACTTCTTCCGGGTTATGGCAGAGGCGTGAATTCGGGTTGACCCTGAAGTCGAGTCTCCTGAGCTCCTGGAGGTTTTCCCATTGGGCCGTTTTCTCCCGGCCGTCGACGAACAGATAGTAGAAAAACGCGCTCAGGTTTCTCTCGGCCACGAGTTTGGGCTCGAGGAGCCGGAGTGAGCCGGCGGCCGCGTTACGCGGGTTGGCAAACAGGGCCTCGCCGTTTTCCTCGCGCTCTTTGTTGATAGCTTGGAAGGAATCGAAGGGCAGGAAGATCTCGCCCCGGACCTCGACATCCCGCCGTTCGTCGATGACCAAAGGAAGCGAACGCAGCGTTTTGACATTCGCCGTGACGTCGTCGCCCGTCGTGCCGTCGCCGCGCGTGACGGCCCGGAGGTACTTGCCGTCGCCGTAGAGGGCGGAGATGCTGAGGCCGTCGATCTTCAGTTCGGCGACGTATTCGATTGTCTCGTCGGGGAGAAGCTTCCGGATTCGCTCATCGAATTCACGGAATTCCGCCTCGTCGTAGACATTCTCGATGCTGAGCATGGGCGTCCGGTGGCTGACCGACGGAAAGCCCTCCGCCGGCTTTCCGCCCACGCGCTGGGTCGGCGATTCGGGCGTGACGAGGACGGGAAATCCGGCTTCAATCTGCTTGAGCTCGCGCACGAGCCCGTCGAATTCGGCGTCTGAGATCTGCGGGTCGTTATCGACGTAGTATTTTTTTTCGTGGGTGAGGATTTCGCGGCGGAGCTTTTCGGCCCTGGCCCTGGCCCGTGAGAGCGATGAGGAAGGCGACACGGCTTTCCCGGCTTATCCACAACCTTCATGCCGGGGCCGTCAATCAAACGCCTCGAGACGAGCCCTTCGATTGACGGCCTGGATCGCTGGCCGGCGGCGCGGTTATTTGCCGAGCCTGGCCCTGGCCTGAGACACAAGCTGCTCGAATTTCGACGAGAACGTCCTTTCTGCGAGGCCTTGATCTGGTCGATGGCCTGCTGCTCGGCGGCCATAGCGTTTTGGAGCTTCTTCATCGTGATCTTTTCGGTGCCTGAAAGCTCGTCCTCGCCCTTATTGCCGAACTTCTCATTGTAGGTCTTTGTATATTCCTCGAGGGCCTTGGTGGTGCTCGTCGATCTTGGCGAAGTTGTCCTTGAGGTCGCTTGTCCTGGCCGACGAAGAGGTTTTGCGCCTGCTGCCTGAATCGCCTGGAATGAGGAGGCTGGTTGAGCAGGGACGCCTCAATCAAGGCGTCGACGGCGTCGCTGGTCTTGGACGGGGTTGGCTTGGCCTCGCGTTCAAGATGATCGCGATATTGAAGCGAGCCGGGGGCTTTTTTTCCGGGCGTAGGCTTCCTTATAGATCGCCAGGGCCTCGTCGATCTTGCCCTCTTTGTCGAGGGTCTGGCCGAGCAGCATGGCACTCCGTTCGTCCTGCGCCGAGGCGTAGAACTGGCGGAACACCTGTTCGGCCTCGGCGTACTTCTTGCTGTTATAGAGCGTCACGGCCAGTTTGTCCAGCTGCCTGGCGATGCCGGGGTCCTTGAGGATGCTGTAGCCCGTGATGTACGCCTGCGCGGCCGCGCCGAAGTCACCGGTTTTCTCCGCGAACTCCCCGATCAGCTGATAGCCGGCGGCCTGGAGCTTGGCGCCGGTCGCGCTGTCGCTGGAGGCCTTTCCGGCATCGATAAGCCGCTGGGCGGCCGTCTTGGCTTTGTCCATCTGGCCCAGCACGGCATAGAGCTGCGGGATCGTGGCCAGGATGGCCGTCTTCATGTCGTTTCCCAGCCCGCTCATGGTCAGCGCCTTTTCACCGTAATCAATGGCCTTTTGAACGTTCTTTGTCGCGCACGGCGTCAGGCAGTAATACGTATAAGCAAAGTTGTCATACTGGCCGCCTTTTCCCGCGTAATTCGCGATATAC
Organism: Candidatus Aminicenantota bacterium; assembly: GCA_963727095.1. Classification (GTDB taxonomy): domain Bacteria; phylum Acidobacteriota; class Aminicenantia; order Aminicenantales; family Saccharicenantaceae; genus CAVSEQ01. The sequence continues at coordinate 776,853 of CAVSEQ010000005.1, forward strand.
GCATCAAGGGCCTGGATCTGTGCGCACTTATCGGAAAGTTGCATGGCCTTCAAGTATGCCTCGTCCGCTGTCTGGGCGCCCAGAAAGCCGGCACAGAGAGCAACCATGGCCAATGCCGTCAGGAGTGTCCTTTTCATTCGTTACCTCTCACCCGAATTTTTTTGCATGATAGCCCGCATCCATCTCATTGTCAATATCGCGGGATGCCTGCCATTAGTATAGCAAAAAATATGCCAAGGGCGAAAAGGCAGGGTCAAGGCCCTCATCGGGCGATGACATATCTTCCTCCCCGCTTTTAGTCCTCTAAAAGGGACATCAGACAGTTCAACATGCCCAAAACCTTCCCGGCTGGCCGATACGGCGTCGAATTGAGGCGCCCGTCCGGGCGTCCGATCCACCGGCGTCTCGGCGAAAAACAATCCATGCGATGTCCGTTTTACTAATCCCCGCCGGAGACTTATAATGACGCACGATGGACAAGGCGCAGGAATTCCGCGAGGCTTTTTCCAAAACCTTGGGCAGGCCTCCGGCGGAAAACGTGCCCCTTGCCGACTTTTCGAGCTTCCGGATCGGAGGCCCGGCCGACTACCTCTTCGATGCTTTGAGCCGCGACGAGCTGATCGCGGCGGCGGCTTTGGCCGCCCGGGCGAATGTCCCCTATTATCTCACCGGCGGCGGCTTCAATCTCCTGTTCCATGACGAAGGATACCGCGGCTTGATCATCAGGAATAAGGCCGAAGGGGTCGACTTCGGCGAGGGCCGAGTCAGCGCCCTTTCGGGCACGGGCCTTTCACGGCTTCTGCAGGAGTGTCTGGCCCACGGGCTCTCCGGCCTGGAGTTCCTGGCCGGCATCCCCGGCACCGTCGGCGGGGCCCTGTTCGGCAATGCCGGGGCCTTTGGCTGCAGCATCGGCGATTTTGCCGAATCCGCCGTCATCCTCTCTCCGGACGGCGCCGTCGGGAAGATATCAAAGGAGGATCTGAACTTTGAGTACAGACGGTCGTCTCTCCGGGACAACCACGCCATCGTCCTCGGGGCCGATCTGGCGGTTTTCCCGGGTGACTCGAAAGCCTCAGAGACCAAAATCCACGATTACTTGGAGCGGCGGCGGACGAAGCATCCGCCCCGCGGAACCGCCTGCGCCGGAAGCTATTTCAAGAACCCGTGCTTCGCCGGCGGAAAAAAGGTCGCGGCCGGGATGCTGCTTGAACAGGCCGGGGCGAGGGGCATGGCGGTTGGGGGCGCAGCGGTCTACGAGGGCCACTGCAACTTTATCGTGAACACGGGAAACGCGACCGCCCGTGACGTCCTGGCGCTGGCCGCGAATCTCAAGGAGCGCGTTTACGAAAAATTCGACGTACGGCTGGAGGAGGAGGTCATTTACCTCCCAGCAATCGCTTCAATTCTTTGACCTTTTTCGGGCTGAGCGTTTTCCCCGCCAATAATTTCGCCGCTTGCGCCGCGAGCGCTATGTAGATTTTTTTCTGCCGGGGATAGGACGTCAGGGCTGCGATGTGTTTCCGGACGGTCTCGACATCTCCCCGTGAGACAGGTCCCGTGAGCGACCCCGCCAGGCCAAGCTCTTTTACGCCATGCAAAGTTCCTTGCACGAGTGGCAGCAGAATGGCTTCGGCCTCCCCCGGGCCGAGTCCAACCTCGGTGAGAAGGCCGGCGGCCGCCGCCTCAAGCGAAACGAACGCATTGGAGGCCAGGCTGCAGGCCGCATGGAAGAGAGGCTTGTTCTCAGCGGAAATCATCACACAGTGGCCGCCAAGCGTCCGGACAATCCTCTGCGCGAATTCGAGAGCCTCGCGGCTGCCCTCTATGTCCCAATAAATCGCTCGGAAACCGCGGCCCGCTCCGTCCTTGCGAGGAAACGTCTGAACCGGATGAAGCGATGCGGTCTTCGCTCCACTTTTTTTCAAGGGGTCGAGCGCGGCGGCGGTGAGAAGTCCGCTGGTGTGGAAGACATATCTTCCCGGCCAGCCCGAGCCTTGCCGGGCCAGCTTGCCGGACAAAGACGCCACAGCATCGTCGGGTACGCAGAAGAATACGACCTCGACTCCGCGGACGGCCCGGCCCAAGTCGGTTGTCGCCTCGCCCTTGCCGACGACTCTCCGGCTTTCCTGCGCGGCGGCCCGATCGCGATCGGCCAGCGCCCTGAGCGTCCAGCCCTTTTTCACGAGCGCCGCGGCGAGCGACGTGCCGAGCCGGCCGGCCCCGATCACGGAAAACGTCTTCATTTTTCCCCCTTGAAGACTTCGTCCCAGAGGTCGATTTCGAGAGGGGTCGGAGTCTCCGGGCGCTTCTCGAGCTCGCGCTGTTTTTTCCTTTCCTTCAGGGCGGACTTGAGACCTCTCGCAAATTCGTCCGATGTGATTGTCAGAACGCCGTGCTTTTTGGCAAACTCGCGAATCTCACGGTCCGAACTGACCACAAAGAACCGGCGCTTGTCCGTCTGACGTTCGATGAGGTTGGTGATAACGTCATCCGCGCTCTGCCCCTCCTGGGGATAGCGGATGGTGAACTTGGCGTTGACGGGGACCACGATCTGTTCATCGGGAGGGCGGCCGTCGAAAACCAAATGGATGCGCGTATGCGTCACGCGCTGGAAGGCGAGCAGCCGGACAACGAGGCCGTCGCGGCCGGCCCGATCCCTGAGTTCGTGGGCGGCGAGGCGGCCGAGAAGATTGTTGCCGTCGATGAGGTACGCCATGGCACACCGGCAGGCTGCGGGGCCTCGCGGGCTCAGCCCGGCGGCCAGGACATTGGCCGGCCGCCCAGAAGATGGAAATGGATGTGGAACACCTGTTGGCCCGATTGAGGGCCCGTGTTGAGGACAATCCTGTAGCCCTTTGAAGCGATGCCTTTTTTGCCGGCGATTGCGCGGGCCCGGAGGAGCAGTTCGCCCAGCAGACCCTCCGATCCTTCGGGAGCGTCGGCCAGCGAATCGAAATGCTCTTTGGGGATGATGAGGATATGAACCGGCGCCTGAGGCCGGATGTCCTCGAACGCCAGGACACGCTCGTCCTCGAAAACAATCTTCGCCGCCGTCTCCTTTCGCACGATCCGGCAAAACGGACACTCGGCCGAAGGACTTCCCGTCATCCTTTGATCCTTTCGATGGACGCTCCCAGGCCGCGGAGCTTCTCCTCGATCCGTTCATATCCGCGTTCGAGATGTTCGATCTCGCTGACCACGGTTTCGCCGCCCGCGGCGAGGCCGGCCAGGATCAGGGCGGCCGAGGCCCTGAGATCGGTCGCCGTCACCTCGGCTCCGGACAGAAGCGTCCTGCCCTTGACAATCGCCTTGTCCCCCTGCACTTCGATGTTCGCCCCGAGCCGCAGCAGCTCGTTGACATGGGAAAACCTGCGGTCGAAAATCGTCTCGGTGATGATGGACGTCCCGGCCGCCTGGGTCAGCAAAACCATGAACAAGGCCTGCATATCGGTGGGGAAGCCGGGATAGGGCGACGTCGTGATGTCCTGCGGCTTGATATCGGGGTTGCCGGCGACCCGCAGGCCGTTCGGGCCTTCCTGCTCGACCACGGTGCCGGAGTGACGGAGCTTTTCGATTACCGTCCGGACGTGCGACGGTTCGACATGGGTGAGCAGGACATCTCCTCCGGCGAGCGCCCCCGCGACGAGGAATGTCCCGGTCTCGATGCGATCGGGGATGATCTCATGTTCGGCTCCATGCAGTTCCTTGACGCCGTGGACGCGCACCGTTTCGTCGTCGAGCCACTCGATCCTCGCGCCCATCTTGTTGAGGAGGGCCACCAGGTCCGTGACCTCCGGCTCGAGGGCGCAGTTCTTGAGGATCGTCTCGCCCTGGGCCAGGGCAGCGGCCATGAGCAGGTTCTCGGTCCCCGTGACCGTTTTTCTTTCGAATTCGATGATGGCTCCCCGCAGCCGGCCGCCTTCGGCTTTGATGTAGCCGTGCTCGAGCGAAATCACGGCCCCGAGTTTCTGGAGCCCCGCGATGTGAAGGTCGATCGGGCGCGAACCGATGGCGCAGCCGCCCGGCAGGGCGACGATGGCTTTGCCGAAGCGGGCGACAAGCGGCCCGAGGACGAGGATCGAAGCCCGCATGGCCCGGACGAGCTCATAGGACGCCTCGTCGGAGCGCAAACGTTCGACCCGCAGGGAGACGCGATTGCCTTCGAGCGAGCCTTCGGCGCCGAGCTCGCCGACGAGGGTGAGGATCGTTTTGACATCCGTCACCAAGGGAACATTCTCCAGCCGGATTTCCTCGCTTGTCAGCAACCCGGCGGCGATGGCGGGCAGCACGGCGTTCTTGGCCCCGCTGATGCGCACTTCTCCGTTGAGCTTGGGGCCGTGGTTGCCGCGGATTCGAATCTTGTCCATCGTGCCGATTGTAAAGGAACCGGACCGCGAATTCAATGGGACTCAGTAGCAACCCTCGCCCTTGGGCCTACGAAACGTTGCAGCGCCATTATGGGAAGGCAGAGCGCAGGGGTGCTTCCCGGAGGAAGGCGTGTAAAGGCGGGGGAGCGGCAGCGCGGGGGCCAAGGGTAGGCTCACTGCCGCTGAGCGAGGTCATAAGGAGTGAGAGCCGAGACCCACTAAGATTTTTCCCACCAGTGAGGCGTCGAGCCACTCCGCCTCGCTGGTGTTGGTCGCTCCCGAGAATCCGCTCCCTGCCGGAGGGAATACCCCGAGCTCTGCCTTCCAGCTTGACGTGGAGCTCGGCGTGTTCCCCATATCATATCGCGGCCCCGCCGATTGGGCTGTGAATTACTCTCAGCGAATGCTATATTATGACGTGAATTTTAGGGTCGGTCCTCCGGACGGTTCAAGAGCACATCAGCCGCGTTCGCGAGGCAAGGGTCTTTCGAGACGCCTTCATTTTTGGAGAGGAGACATTCATGAAAATGCTGTTGGGCGGCGAGTGGGTGGATAGCGATAAAAAGATCGAGGTCCGGGATCCCTTTGACAATTCGCTGGTCGATACGGTTCCGCGCGGCACCGGAAAGGATGTGGATACCGCCATGGCCGCCGCGGTTAAAGGCTTCGACGTCGCCCGGAAGATGACGGTTTACGACCGGGCCCAGGTCTTGTTCAAGACGGCCAGAATCGTGGAGAGCCGCCTCGAGGAGTTCGCCCTGACCATCGCGAGGGAAGGCTCCAAGACCATTCGTGAGGCGCGCAAGGAAGCGCGGCGCTGCGTCAACACCCTTACGATCTCGGGCGAGGAGGCCAAACGGATCCAGGGTGAGACGATCCCCTTCAGCTCTTTTCCCGGCGGGGAGAAACGTCGCGGCTATTATGAAAGGGTGCCTATCGGTGTGGTTTTGGCCATTACACCCTTCAATGACCCCTTGAACCTGGTCGCCCATAAATTGGGCCCGGCCGTTGCCGCCGGCAATTCCGTTGTCCTCAAGCCTGCCACCGTCACACCGCTGTCGGGGATCAAGCTCGTCGAGGCCTTCATGGAGGCCGGCCTTCCGCCGCTCGTCATGCAGGTCCTCACCGGCTTCGGAGGCGAGATCGGCGACACGATGGTTGCCGACGCCCGGCCGCGCATGATTTCTTTTACGGGCGGTATCGAAGCGGGCCTGCGGATTACGAAGATCGCCGGCCTTAAGAAGATCGGGATGGAGCTGGGGTCCAACTCGCCCGTCATCGTCTGGAAGGATGCGGACCTGGAATGGGCGGCGGAGACGTGCGTGTCCGGTGCCTTCTGGGCCGCGGGCCAAAACTGCATCGGCGTTCAGCGTATCTACATTCACAAGGACGTTTACGAGCCTTTCAAGAAGCGCTTCGTGGACATCACAAAGAACTACAAGATCGGGGACAAACTTAAGGAAGAAACGGACATGGGTCCGATGATCAACGAGGGCGAAGCCAAGAGGCTGGAGGGCTGGGTGCGGGAAGCCGAGAACGCCGGAGCCAAGATTCTTGCGGGTGGGCGGCGCACGGCCGCACTTCTCGAGCCCACGGTCCTGGAGAATGTGCCGAAAAGTGCCAAGATTCATCAGGAAGAAGTCTTTGGCCCGACCGTCAATCTCTACCCGGTATCGGACGCGGACCAGGCCTTGGCCGAGGCCAATAGCGTCGATTACGGCCTTCACGCGGCCCTGTTCACTCGCGACGTGGACATGGCCTTCAAGCTGGCCTACGGCCTGGACTGCGGCGGAGTGATGATCAACGACTCCACGGATTACCGCCTGGATTCCATGCCCTTCGGCGGCATCAAGAATTCCGGCCTTGGCCGCGAAGGCATCAAGTTCTCCCTCCAGGAAATGACGGAGCCCAAGGTTATCTGCTGGTATCTGCCGAAGTCTTAGGACGGCACGGAATGTGGCACGGGCTTTTATATATAATAGCGCATAGTTCTAATCATTGTTATGAATGGTATTCATAATAATTACCCGGCACAAGCGGCGGCAACCGTGGCCGATTCTAATCGCTGAATTAACCTGTGAAATCCGTGCGTGTGTTCGTTGCCGTCATGCTTGATACAGTCTCGAAGGGCTTGGTAACGCCTGGGCTCGTTCAGGCGCCTCCCCGATCGTTGGATGACTGAGATCCTCGGATGGGGGACCACGTCGCGATCCGTTTTCCCGCGACGTCTATGATTGTGACCGGCAGGCCATACGTCTCGCTCAGCGATTCCGAGTTCAGGACCCTATCGAGAGGCCCGGTTTCTTTGATCCGGCCATCCCGCATGAGAATAAGGTGAGTCGCGACCGCTTCGGCGGACTCAGGGTCGTGCGTCGAGAAGAGGATCGTCGCTCCCCGCGATGAGAGGTCCTTGATCAGTCCGAGCGTGCGGGCTTTGTTGGCCAGATCGAGGTGGGAGGTCGGTTCATCCAGGATGAGGAGCCTGGGACGCTGGGCGAGGGCGCGCGCGATCGTCGCCATTTGGCGTTCTCCCGCGCTCAGCGTCATAATCCCTCGGCCCGCAAGAGCCTCGATGCCGACCTCGGCTAAAGCTTCCAGGCATATCCTGATGTCCTCCCTCCCGGGCAGGTCGAGAGGCGCGAGATAAGGAGCTCGCCCCAGCGCGATATACTCCAGGACCGAGTATTCGAAAGGTATCCGCTCGATCTGCGGGACGATGGCCATCGATCGGCCCAACTGGCGCCGCGAGTATCTCGCCAGGGGTTGGCCTTCAAAGATCACTCTGCCGCTCCACGGTACAAGCCATCCCAGGGCCACATGCAGGAATGTCGTTTTTCCCGCGCCATTCGGACCGAGCACTGCGGTGACCGTGCCCGGCTCAATGGCGGCTGAGAGTTCCCGGAGGACCGGCTTCACCGCCGGTCGATAGCCGAAGCTGACGCGATCGAACGCGAGAAGCGGGCAACTGTTTTCGCTCATCATTTCGCCTTGATCCTGCGTGACATGATCAGGGCGATGAAGGAAATAGCCCCGATAAAAGAGGTCACGATGCCCAGGGGGATCTCCCCCGCGAGCGCGGTCCGGGCGATATCGTCACAGATCACAGTGATGAGCCCGCCCAAGAGGATCGCGGCGGGGAGGGCTCTGCGCGCGTCGGCTCCGAATAGGCGCCGCGCGATGTGTGGAACGATCAGGCCGATCCAACCGACCATCCCCGCGACGGAGACCGCCGAGGCCGTGGCGGCCACCGCCAAGGTCAACAAGAGCCCACGCTCGCGTCCCGGCGAAACGCCCAGGGAAAACGCGGTCACATCGTCCAGCGAAAGGAGGTTCAACCTCCATCGCATCCGAACCATCACGAAAAGCGCGATGAGAATGACGGGAGCGATGGAACGGGCCTGGACCCAGGTGACGCTCGAAAGGGCGCCCAGAAGCCAGAAGGTGATTTCAGGAAGCTGCCTCAGTGGATCGGCGACGTACTTCAGCACCCCGGTCCCCGCGGCGAAGATGGCGGAAACGGCGATGCCGGACAAGACCAGCCGCAGGATCCATCCGCCATACCTGACACGTCGCGCGATGAGATAGGACAGTCCAAGTCCGAGGAAGGCAAAGACGGCCGCCGATCCTTGGACCAAGAGCGCCGAATTGCCCAGGAACACGATGCTCAACGAGGCCCCGAAGGCGGCACCCTGGGATACGCCCAGGAAGCCCGGCTCGACCAGGGGATTGGCGAAGAGCATCTGGAAGACGGTCCCTGCGGCAGCGAGGGACATGCCCAGCATCATGGCCGTTAGAATACGCGGGAGCCGCAGGTTCCACACGAGGAGCTGGGCCATCTCATCGCTGGCGAGGCGATGCGGCGAGATGAGGATCGTGGCCGGATAGCGGCCCAGGAAAAGAGAGAGGACGCACACCAAGCCCAAGACCAGGGCGATCCAGAGCAACTTTCTCGAGAACCATTTGGCCGGCCTCCCTACAGGGGCCGGCGAAGGATCTCGTTCTGCGGAGAGACGCGCCTGTTCGGTCAAGATCGCTCGTCTCCTTGAGATCAGGGCAGGATCCCCGTCAGATTGGGCTCGATGATTCTCTTGAATGCGGCCTCATCCAGGCCGTAAAAATCCTGGTAGAAAGCGCGAATTTCCTTTGGGATATCGATGTCCTTCATGAGAGCGGGCTGCATCTTGGTGGCGATCCAGGTCAGGCCGAGTATCCAGCGGGGATCAGGTTCGTCCCAGCTGTAGTAATCGCCGGGAAAGCCATAAAGCTGTTCTTGTTTGACGGCTCGGAGATGGGACCATTGAGGGTCCGTTTTCAATTTGACGATCGCATCAGAAGCCCGAGTCGAGTAGGTGACAATATAGATCTGATCGGCGTCCCATGTGGCGATCTGCTCGACGGTGACCTTCGTCCAACCCTGGCCGACCTGGACGTTCTGCCAAGCCGGCCGTCCTCCGCCAATTCGGACCATGCGGGTCTGCATCCACTCGAGGGGCGGAATATTGAACGAGACCGTCCCTCCCCGTTCCGAATAGTAAAGGAGGAGGACCCTGGGCTTTTGATCCTCGCGGACGCCCGAGAGAGCCTTCGATAGGCGATCGACGCGGCGTTTGTACATCTCCACGATCTGTGAGGCCCGCGCTTCGTTCTGAAAGAGTTGACCGAACGTCATGATGTCGCGCTCGTATTGGTCGGGAGTCTCGAAATCGACGTATACGACCGGAAGACCCATGGCCTCGATCGACCTGCCCTGGGTTCCGGCGACGCTGCTCTTGAGGATGACCGCGTCCGGACGGACGGCGGCGATCTGCTCGGGTCCGGCCTGGCTCTCGAGGATCGTCTTGTCCCCATAGCGGGTGTCGATGGACTTGATGAAGCTGAGCTTGCCCTGGGCAGTCTTGCCGATGGCGATAATGCGCGTCGAAGCCTCGGGGAAAAGGTAGATGGCATCGGCCACCATGAACAGCGCTTTCCCGCTGACGGCGATCCGTTGCGGCGCGCGGGCGAAGGAAACCTTGCGCCCAAGGGCATCGGTGACGACGAGCCCTTCGGGGTTGGGGATGGCGGATGCGGGCATCGAGACGACGATCGTCAACAAGACGATACAGCCGATTCTCAGTGAGCGAAGCATTGAAAACTCGCACTCCTTGAGGAAATGAGATTAACCCTAGCGGCAATATATGTCCAGCCGGACGGTGGAGTCAAATAAAAGGAAAATTGTCGCGACAGTCCGGCGGTTCCTGCAAATTCAATGAACGGCCGTCACCCATGAAGAAGACAAATCTTTTCCGCGCACGTGCCGAAGAGATGGTAGCCGGAGCCCGCTTCGCTGATGACCGTGAACATGGCTTCGGGATCCAGGATGCGGATGGTCCCGATGAGACTGACACCCTTGCGGAACAAGGCATCGGGGATCAGTCCGGAGGAAGGTCCGACGACCGCCGTGAACGCGCCGGGCCGAATGAAACCGAGGAGATCATCCATTGTTTGATTGACCAGCGTGGACCCGGTTATGATGACGGCATCCGAACGGGCCAGGACCTCGGCTGCCTGCCCCGCCGGCACGTAGAGCCGGCGATGTCGCTCCGGAAAAGCCCCGGGGTCCAATTCCAGGACGTGGAGCTCGCAGGGCTCCGCCGAGAGCCTGTCCATGTAGGACTGGAACGCGCCGACGATGGTGATCACCCTCCCGGCGGAGACATCGATCCATTCGATGGGGTCGCGCCCGGCCTCGATGGTGTAATCGGATCGGGCGATCACCCGGGCGGACAGGGCGTTGAGAATTGCCAGCTTCACGCTGTTGAACAGAGGCCGGTCATCCGAGTGTTCCAGGATGTCCAGGACCGGCCGTCCCCGCAGCCGGCCCGGCGAGAACGCCCCGACGTCCCGGGGGCGGGCGGCCGCGCAGCACTTATCAGCGGACAGGTCGGATCGCGCGATACCGCAAGTCCCCCCGGAAAGCTGCGCAGCCGTGAAATGGACGCCTACGACAAGCCTGTCGACGCGTTCAGAGACGAGAAGATCGCCGTGGGCGTCCCGCAGATGCCGCAGCGTTTCCTGGATGATCATGATGTCCTGGTTTTCCCGCCGCCGACCTCGGCCATCATCTGAGACCCGGTTTCACGGACATTATTGGTAAACATGGTCGAACTCAGCCCCTGAGGCACATCATTATTGGCCAGGATAGCGTCCTCAATATTTTCATACTCGCTGACGTAAAGCAAGCGGCCGGGGCCATCGGCATCGCCCTGCTCCCCAAGTACTCAATCGTCTCGGAGCTCCGCCGCCGGGTGCTCGTCAATCTTTTCCCCGACATCAGCGTCAAGGAAGACCAATTCTCGATCTACCAGAAAAAGAGAACAGCCTCCCTCCACGCCAACCGGCGTTTCGTCGACTATCTCAAGCAGCTGCGGCCCGAAGAATTCGGTTGAACACGTCCAATTGGCAGGGGCGTTCTTGACCCGTTCGCAGACGCTAGTCCCCGCCTTTTAGAACGGGGACGAAAAGCGAGGTTCAGGGTTGACCCCGACAAGCCCCGGCCTTCATGCCGGGGAGTCGAGGGGTTGACACGCGCCGGCGGCGGAGTTGATAATCCCGTCCAAGAGGAGAAGCCCGATGTCTATTGAAGCGCCGTTTCCGGAGTTGGATGAGATGATCGCCATGATCGGGGAGGCGGGCCAGCGCCTGTCCCAAATCGACGCTTCCGAAGGCGCCGCAGGCAATATCTCGGCCTACCTCGGCTGGGCGGTCGATCCCCGCCGTCATTTCCCCATCTCGGAGGCAATCGAATTGCCGGTCGCGGTGCCCTCTCTCGTCCGGGGCTCCCTGCTCGTGACGGGCTCGGGCCGCCGCCTGCGCGAAATTGTCCAGGACCCCGCGGCCAACCTGGGATTCGTCACCGTCGAGGAGGGCGGCCGCACCGGCCGACTGTACACGTCACCGCGGCGACTGTTTGACCGGCTGACCAGCGAATTCGATTCCCACCTTGGCGTGCACCAGGATCAGGTCGACGCGACCGGAACCAACTTCCACGCTGTGGTCCATGCCCAGCCGGTGTTCCTGACCTATCTGAGCCACATCCCCCGTTATCAATCCGAAGATTATCTGAGCCGTCAGTTGCTGCGTTGGCAGCCGGAGACAATCGTGAACCTGCCTGAAGGAATCGGCAGCATCCGTTTCCTCGTTCCCGGATCGGCCGAACTCGCCGCCGCCACATCGGGATCGCTCCGTTCCCATCGGATCGCGGTCTGGAGCAAGCACGGCGTCGTGGCCCGCTCGGACCGATCCGTCAAACGCGCCGTGGACCGGATCGAATACGCGGAGACGGCGGCCCGCTATGAATATCTGAACTTGACGAATGGCGAAGCCGGCCAGGGCCTTTCCGACGAAGAGATCCGTGACATCTGCCGGGTGTTTGGAATCGCGAAGTCGGTTTTTGACCGGCCACGCTGATTGTGCTTTCGCATGACAGGGCGTGATCGCACGCGAACGAAGGGTTGCCCCGCAGGCTTTTAACTCCAGCCGTAAGGCTGCCCCCTGACGGCCATCGAGGCGTGTCCGCGAACAGATCGGTCCGGCGCCCGCGGCTTACTTGATGGAATTCAGAGCCTGGTCGAGGTCGGCGATGACGTCGTCGGGATGCTCCGCGCCGACGCAGAGCCGGATGAGCTGCGGCGGAATATCGGCCAGCCTCCGCGCCTCCTCACCCTGCTGCTGGTGCGTTGAAATTGCGGGGATCGTCGCCACGCTCTTGATCCGGCCAAGGTCGGTGGCCCGGTGGATGAGCCTGAAGTTGTCGAAGACCCGGCGCGCGTTCTCGGCGGGACCGTCGACCCGAAAGCTCATCAGGTGCCCGTAGCGGTTCACCTCGGTCCCGGGACCATTGCCGGAATCCACGAGCTTCATGTATTTCTCGGCCACGGGATGGAGTGGATCGCTCGCCAATCCGAGGAAATCGACCTGATAGACGCATTTGTGGGTCTGCAGGAACTCGGCCACCTTCCGGCAGTTTTCGCTTACAAGGTCCATCCTCGACCGGAGCGTCCGGAGGTCATTGAGGGCGAACATGGCGTTGACCGGCGAGGCGGCCGGCCCGTTGTCACGATAGGGCCAGAACTTGACGTACTCGGCGAAGCTTTCCCTAAAACGGGGATCGTTGTGCTTGACCCGTGTTACGATGGGTTTCCGGCTGATGAGCGCTCCGCCGATGGCCAGGCCGCCGGCCGTGATCGACTTTGTCAGCGAGTGTACGACGACGTCGGCGCCGAAAGCGATCGGGCGCATCAGGGCCGGAGTCGCGCAGGTCGAGTCCACGATCACCGGGACCTCGCGGGCATGGGCCAGGTCGACGAGCGCTTTCAGGTCGCAGAAGGATTGCTGCGGGTTCGACGGCATCTCCATATAGACGAGCCGGGTGTCCTCATCGATCTTTGCTTTCCATTCCTGCATGTCGTTCGGGTGAAGGACCCAGCGGACCTCGATGCCGCGCTCTTTCATCTTGCGAATGGAGAAGTGCTGATAGGTACCGCCGTAAAGCTGGATGGAGGTCACGAGGTTCATCCGTTCCGGGCCGTCCTTCTGCTTGACGAGAAAGGGGTCGACGGCGGCCGCGATGGCCGACATGCCCGAAGCCGTGACCAGGCAGGACGTGTCATAGCCGGTTTGGTAGCCTTCGAGCAGGGCCAGGACCCATTCGAGGTAGTAGGTCGTCGGGTTGGCGATCCGGGTGTAGCACCAGGTGGGAATGAGGTAGGCTAAGGCTGCTTCGAGCTCGTCGGCGTCGGCGTAACCCTGGGAGCTGGCGAGGTAGAGGGGTTCGATGATGGCTCCCTGGTTTTTCCCGAGGGCCTCTTCGATCGTGTAGAGGCCGTGGACGGCGATAGTGTCGAACTTCATCGCCTTCATCCTGACCAGCGCGGCCTCGCGCTCGGCCACGAGCTTTTGCGAGGCGTCGATGTGTTTCTGTACCCCGGGCCGAAGCGGTGGGGTTGGGCTCATGATTCCTCCAGTCGTTGATACAGTCGTTCGGCGGGACAAGAATGCTGCGAAATGATTATTGATGCAAGCCGCATAACACCGCTAATGCGAGATACTAGCTTATAAAGAAACCGGGCCGCGAGTCAAGGCCGGGAATAAGAAGAGGCCAGGTTTATGCAAAGCCACAAATAAGAAATTTCCCAAAAGCAAGGCTCCGTTCCCAGGCAAAATCAGAAACCCATTTAAGATATTTCCCACCAGTGAGGCGTCGAGCCACTCCGCCTCGCTGGTGTTGGTCGCTCCTAAGACTTCGCTCTCTGCCGATGGATGGCCAGCATGTCGGACAGGATCGAGAACCCGGTTTCGATCTTCCCCGCGCCCGCGCCCTGGATTGTGACCTTGCCCATGAGGTCCATGTCCAGGCTCAAGGCATTTTGGGCGCCCATGACCCCGGCCAACGGGTCGGAGACGGGAAGTTTCTGGGGAGACACGGTGGCCGTCACCCGGTCGGCCTCTTTTTTGGCGTGGGCGATGAGCTTGTACCGATAGCCCTCCGCTTTGGCGGCTTTGACGTCCGCCAGGCCGATCCCGGAAATACCGGTCCGGGCGACGTCCGAGATCTTGAGCGACCCGGAGAGCAACACATTGGAGAGAATAACGATCTTGGCCAGAGCGTCGAAACCCTCGACGTCCGCCGTGGGGTCGGCCTCGGCGTAGCCGAGTTTCTGGGCCAGCTTGAGGGCGTCGGCATAGTCCATCCCCTCGGTCTCCATCTTGGTCAGGATGAAGTTGGTCGTGCCGTTGAGGATGCCTTTGATTTCGCGAATCTCGTTTCCCGCGAGACCGCTTTCCATGAGATGGAAGACCGGCGTGCCGCTCATGACCGTGCCTTCGATCCGGAACTGCAGTCCGTTCTGGCGGGCGAGGTCCCGGAGTTCCCGGTAGTGGAGGGCGGCCGGACCTTTATTCGAGGTCACGACGTTCTTCCCTAAGCGCAGGGCTTTCTTGATGTAGCTCGTGGCCGGCTCGGCCGTTTTGATATCCGTGTAGGTGAGCTCGGCGATGATGTCGGCATCAGTTTTTTCGATCATGTCCAGCGGGTCGAGCGGCTCGATCTCTTCCGGCGTCGCTTTGGGATACCCGGACAGGTTCCCGCCGCGGCCGAGGAGCTCGAGGATGGCCGGAATGCCGATCCCGTCGGGGACGATGAGCGAGCCCTTGAGCTTGTCGCAGATCGCAACGACCTTGGGCTCAAAGTCGAAGACATCGTGAAGGTAAGCGCTCTTCGTGTTCAGGATTTCCAGCAATCCCTGCCCGACGGTCCCGCAACCGATCAATCCGATGCGATATTCCATGATGGCTCTCCCTCCGGTTGATTCTTCGCGCTAAGAATATAACACAGGCCGCCGCGATTTCAAGGTCGAGCTCGTGGGTGAGCTCGGGAGAGGAAAAATGCGGCGAAGTGGCGTATATTTTGAGCAGCGAAACTTGCCGCTGGAGGGGAAAATGTCACCGGGAAGATTCATTACGCCGAAGCCGCACAACGAGCCTGTTAAAGATTACCTGCCGGGTTCCGAGGAGAAGCGCCTGCTGAAGCAGGAACTGGCCCGCCAGACCGCGAACCCGATCGAGATCCCGCTGGTCATCGGGGGGAAAGACGTGAAGACAGGCCGCCTGTGCGAGCGCACTTGCCCGCACGATCACAAGAAGCTCGTCGCCACGTACCACGCCGGAACCGCCGACGACGCCCGCCGAGCCGTCGAAGCCGCCCTTGCGGCCAAGCCCGCCTGGGAGCGCATGGCCTGGGAGGACAGGGCCGCGATCTTCCTCAAAGCGGCCGACCTCCTGTCCGGCCCCTGGCGGCAGGTCATGAACGCTGCGACGATGCTCGGCCAGAGCAAGACCGTCTTCCAGGCGGAGATCGACGCCGCTTGCGAACTCACGGACTATCTCAGGTTCAATGTTTCCTACGCCTGCAAGATCTATAGCGAGCAGCCGCACCTGAACCCCGAACCAAGCTGGAACAGGCTCGATTATCGGCCGCTCGACGGCTTCGTCTTCGCCGTCGCCCCGTTCAACTTTACGTCGATCATCGGCAATCTGCCGACGGCCCCGGCCATGCTCGGAAACACGGTTGTCTGGAAGCCGGCCAGCACGGCCGTCCTCAGCGCCCATTATTTCATGAAGATCCTCCTCGAAGCGGGCCTGCCGGGCGGCGTCATCAACATGATCCTCGGCAAGCCGTCGGAAATCGCTGAGCCGGTCATCGACCACCGTGACCTCGCCGGCGTGCACTTCACGGGCTCCACGGCCACGTTCATCGGCATCTGGCACCGGGTCGCGGAAAATCTCAAGCAAGGCGTTTACCGGAACTACCCCCGGCTCGTCGGTGAAACGGGCGGCAAAGACTTCGTTCTCGCCGCGCCCGACGCCGACGTGGACGCCCTTGCCGTCGCCATGTTCCGCGGAGCCTTCGAATACCAAGGCCAGAAGTGCTCGGCCGCGAGCCGGGCCTACATCCCGAAGTCGATTTGGCCGGAAGTCCGGAGCCGCATGACCGGCATGGCGCGCGGCGTCCGGGTGGGCGATGTGGCCGATTTTCGCACGTTCATGGGCGCGGTCATCGACCGCAAAGCGTTTGACAGGATCGCCGGCTACATCGAATTTGCCCGCGGCTCGATGGAGGCGGCGGTGGCGATCGGTGGCGAGCACGACGACAGCGTGGGCTACTTCATCCGGCCGACCGTCGTCACCACCGTCAACCCAAAATTTCGGGGCATGACAGAGGAGATCTTCGGTCCCGTGCTCACCGTCTACGTCTATGACGACGAGCGGTTCGAAGAAACGCTAGGCATCCTCAATGAAACAAGCCCCTACGCCTTGACCGGATCGATCTTTTCGCGGAACAGGGAATCCATTCGGACGGCTCTCGACAAACTTCTCCATGCCGCCGGGAACATCTATATCAATGACAAGCCGACGGGCGCCGTCGTCGGCCAGCAGCCTTTCGGCGGCGGCCGGATGAGCGGCACGAATGATAAAGCCGGAGGTTCCTTCAACCTTCTCCGCTGGATAAGCCCGCAGGCCGTCAAGGAGAATTTTCTGCCGCCGAAAGAATTTGTCTATCCGCACATGTCCGAAGAATAGCGGGACGGGCGCCGGCCGCTTGCCTCGGCAAGCTCGCGTCCCCGGATTGACCCTGGTCCCGGTTGGTGAGAAAATATGGCCGCCCTGACGACGCGGACGGTTCCCCCCAAGGAGGCCTTATGAGAAAAGTCACGATTAGCGCGGCGGCGATCATTCTTCTTTGCATGAGCCTCAACGTGATGGCCGCTTTGCCCGGCCAACAGCCGGCAAAAAAGTTGAAGGTCTTTATCTCGGTGGACATGGAAGGCGTTTCCGGCCTTATCGCCTGGGACGAAACGACCATCACTGGCCCTGATTACGGACTCTTCCGCCGGTTGATGACTCAGGAGGCCAACGCCGCGATCGCCGGCGCGCTCGACGCGGGAGCGACGGACATCGTCGTCCGGGACGCTCACGACAGCGCCCGCAATATCCTGCCCGACCTCCTCAGGCCGGAAGCCCAGCTCATCCGCGAATGGAACGGTCCGCTGAGCATGATGGAGGGGCTCGACCGTACGTTCGATGCCGTGGTGTTCATCGGGTACCACGCGCGGGCCGGGACGCCGAATGCGGTCCTCAAGCACACGATGAGCCTCGAACTCTATGACGTCATCCTCAACGGCGTCCGCTTGCCGGAGGCCGGTTGGAACGCGGCCATCGCCGGCTATTTTGACGTGCCGGTCGTTTTCGTCTCGGGGGACGCCGCGATCGCAAAGCAGGCCAAGGAGATTCTCGGCAACGTCGAAACCGTGGCCGTGAAGGAAGGCATGGGCAAGGCCGCGAAAATGCTCAGCCCTCTTAAGGCGCAGGTGCTCATTCAGCAGGGCGTCGCGTCCGCCCTCAAGAACCTTCAGGCCTTCAAGCCCTATAAGCCGACGCCGCCCTACAAGCTCGAGGTCGTGTTCGCCGACGAAAACCTGGCCCAACGGGCGTCCTGGGTGCCGGGCATCGTGCGGACGGGCGAGCGCTCCGTGTCGTACACGTCAAGCGATTTCATGGACGTCATCAAGTATTTCCGGCTCGTCCGCCTCTGAGATCGTTACGTCCAAGAGGGCGCCTCTCGGCGGCAAGCCTGTTCACCCGCACCGTGCGGGCCGAAAGCCAAACGCGGACGAAGAGTCCGACCAAAGCAGTGCGGCCATTGATGTCAATGGTCTCATCGCTCATATTCCTGAAGGTTTCCCTCGCGGCCTAAATCGCCAGGACGGACTGCGCCGCCACGTTGGCGAGGGATAAACCTTTTTCTCTCCCAATGAGTCTTTATAGATGCGAGGCTGGAGTCTGACTTTGGCCCACCTCCACTCTGAAAGGAGATCCGGAATGATCAGGAACTACCTGAGAGTCGCCCTGCGGAACCTCGTGCGTCATAAAACCTTTTCCCTGATCAACCTGCTCGGTTTGGCCATCGGCATGGCCTGCTGCATTCTGATCCTGCTTTTCATCCGCAGCGAACTCAGCTACGACCGGTTCAATGCCAACGCCGACCGGATCTGGCGCGTCACCCGCGAATGGTTTAACGATGACGGCGTCTCGAACCTCCATCTCGGCCACGTTGCCCCTCCGATCGCGCCGCTGCTCGCCAATGACTTTCCTGATATCCTCGAGGCCGTGCGGATCGAGGAGGCGGGGTCCGTCCTGGTCAGCCGAGAGGACCGGCACTTCCTGGAGGAGCGCCTCATTTTCGCCGACGATAACCTGTTCAAGGTCTTTACGTTCCCGCTCATAAAAGGAAACCCCGCCACCGCCCTTAAAAATCCCTCTTCCATCGTCCTGACGGGGAATACGGCCCGCAAATATTTTGGCGTCGGAGGACCCGATGGGCAAAACCCTGAAAGTCGACGGGCGGATCGATCTGCACCGTGACGGGCATCGCGGCCGAATCCCCCGTCAATGCCCATTTTCATTTCGACCTCATCGGTTCACTCGCCACCCTGAAGGAGATATACGGACGCGAAGAGTTCGAAAACTGGGGCAGCAACAATTACGCCACCTATCTCCTCATGCCGCCGCGCTATCCGATCGCGAAGCTCCGCGACCAATTGCCGGCCTTTCTTGACCGGCACCTCGGGTCCGAAGCCCATAAAACAAATAAGCTCCACCTCCAGCGGCTGACCGATATCCACCTCCGTTCACACTTAGACTCTGAGATAGAGGCGAATTCGGATATCGTTTATATCTATATTCTGACGGCCATCGGGATCTTTATCCTGCTCATTGCCTGCGTCAATTTTATGAACCTGGCGACCGCCCGTTCCTCACTCCGGGCCAGGGAAGTCGGGCTGCGCAAAGTGGTCGGCGCCGACCGCGGCCAGCTCATCCGGCAGTTCATGGGGGAGTCGATCCTGCTGGCCTTCCTGGCCATGGCCGTCGCCGTCGGCCTGGCCCTGCTTGCGAGGCCGGCCCTCAGTGCGTTTACGGCCCGCAATCTGAGCCTGGACGTCCTGCGCAGCCCGTGGCTTCTCGCGGCTCTGTGCGGGATCGCCCTTGTCGTTGGGCTCGTTGCCGGCAGCTATCCGGCCGTCGTGCTTTCGGCCATGCGTCCCGCGACTATTCTCAAGGGTTCGAAGGGCGCCTCCTCGCACGGCGCCGCCTTCCGAACGGTCCTCGTCGTGTTCCAATTCGCCATCTCGATCAGCTTGATCGTTTGCGTGGGGGTCGTGGGGAAACAGCTCCGCTATACCCGCGATAGGCGCCTTGGATTCGACAAGGACAGGATCGTGGTTCTGAGCATGGACGAGTCTATGAACAGCCGCTACGACGCCATCCGCCAAGAACTCCTGGCGTATCCCGGCATTGTTAACGCGGCGGCCTCGCGGCGAGTCCCGTCCGGGCGACTGCTCGACTCCTCGGATGCCCAGGTGCTGAGCGGTTCGACGAGCCGACCCGTTGATTTCCGTATCGCCATGGTCCCTGTGGATTTTGCCTTTATCGACACGTACAGGATGGAGATGGCGGCGGGCCGCGATTTCTCCCGCGAACACCCGAGCGACGTGAAGGAGGCCTTTATTTTAAACGAAACGGCCGTGCGCAAGCTTGGCTGGACTCCGGCGCAGGCGGTCGGCAAGCCGTTCGCCTACGGCTTCAACAACCGCAAGGGGATGATCGTCGGCGTCGTCAAGGATTTCAACTTCGAATCCCTCCATCAACCGATTTCTCCCCTCGTATTCTTTCGTCATGCCCGGGGGCTATCGCCTTCTCTCGGTTCGCATCCGGCCCGGTGCTATTCCCGCGACCCTGGATCATCTCAAAACGCGCTACGCGGAGTGGCGCCCCGGTTACCCGTTCCAATATTTCTTTGTGGGCGAGCGCTTCGGCCAACTCTACGAGTCGGAGCAGAAACTCGGAAAGATTTTCCGCGGATTCTCTCTCCTCGCGATCTTCGTTGCCTGTCTCGGCCTTTACGGACTGGCTTCCTTTTCCGCCGAGAAACGGACCAAAGAGATCGGCATCCGCAAGGTCATGGGGGCCACCGTTCCCGGCCTGGCTCTTATGATGTCACAAGACTTCACGAAGTGGGTCCTGGCGGCGAACGTTATCGCCTGGCCGATTTCCTACTACGCTATGCGCCGGTGGCTGCAGGGATTCGCGTACCGGGTCAGTCCGGACTTGGGGTTGTTTCTTATGGCGGGCCTCGCTGCGTTCCTCATTGCGCTCCTGACGGTGAGCTTCCAGGCGGTTAAGGCCGCGGTCGGCAATCCTGCCGACGCCCTTCGCTTCGAATAGCCGGCGGGTGACTTAACCCCATAAAAAAAGGGCCGCCTTCCTTGCGGAAGGACGGCCCTTTGCGTTCGCTTGCGAAATGCCGCTTATTTCGGCGCCGGCGGATTCTTCTTGACGTAGTCCTCCAGCCACTCCGTAGTGACGGACTTCGGCCGCTCGATGGGCAGGCCGAGGGCGCGGGACCAAATGAGCTGGGCCAGCACGCCGAGGGCGCGGGACACGCCGAAGAACACGGTGTAGAAATCGTATTCCTTAATCCCGTAGTAGTTGAGAAGGACACCGGAGTGAGCGTCGACGTTCGGCCAGGGATTCTTGGCCTTGCCGTGCTTCGTCAGGATGTCGGGCGCGACTTCATAGACCAGGCTGACCACCTTGAACAGGTCATAGTCCGGCAGGTGTTTGAGGGCGAACTCCCTCTGGGCCGTATAACGGGGGTCGGTCTTGCGGAGAACGGCGTGGCCGTACCCGGGAACGACTTTGCCGGCGTTCAGGGTGTCCCAGATGTACTTCTCCAGCTGCTCTTTGGTCGGAACGCCGCCCAGGTCCTTGACGAGGTCCATGATCCAGCGCAGGACTTCCTGGTTGGCCAGTCCGTGGAGCGGCCCGGCCAGGCCGTCCATGCCTGCGGAGAGGGAATAATAGGCGTCGGATAAGGCCGAGCCGACCAGGTGCGTTGTATGCGCCGACACGTTTCCGCCTTCGTGGTCGCTGTGAATCACCAGGTAGAGCCGCATGAGCTCCTTGAAGGCCTGATCATCGGTGATGCCCAGCATGTGGGCCAGGTTGGCGCCCCAGTCGAGCTTCGGGTCGGGGGCGATGTGTTTGCCGCCTTTGTACACCCGGCGATAGATATAGGCCGCGATGTTCGGAAGCTTGGCCAGGATGTTCATGACGTCTTCGTAGGTGGCATCCCAGTACTCCGTCTTGGGCATGCCCTCACGGTAGCGCTGGGCAAAAACGGAGTCTTTCTGGAGCTGCAGGATGGCCAGCGAGAACTGGGTCATCGGGTGCGTATCGGCGGGGACCGCCTCCAGCGTATTGATGAGGTACTGCGGCAGTTCGCTCCGCTTCCACCACTCGGCCGTGATGGCCTTGCAATCCTCGTAGGTCGGGATTTCGCCGAGAAGCAAGAGATAGAAAATGGCTTCCGGCAGGGGTTCCTTGCCGCCGGGCGCCTTCGGGAGTTTCTCTCTCAACTCCGGGATCGTGAAGCCGCGGAACCGGATGCCTTCCATCGGGTCCAGGGCCGAGCAATCCCAGAGCATGCATTTGACACTCCGTGCGCCGCCGATCGTCTGTGCGACGGTGCAGTCCGAGATCTTGATGTCGCCGGACTCCTTGTTGAGCTTCTGGACCCGGTCTTTCATAGGGCCCATTTTGGCCGCGAATTTCTCTTTCAACGTTGCCATAAAGAAAAACCTCCTTTTAGATATATGTGAAGTTCAAAATGCCCTTGCAAGGGCTCTTTATCGTAGCATGGGCCCGGCCGCGGTGTCAATCGGAAAAAACCTGCTTCCTGCCTTATTTCAACGATTTGCGGGGAATCTTCGAGTCGCTCATGGCGGCGTCGTAGGCGAAGGCGGCCATGACCACCGCATTCTTCATCAGATCCTCGGCCGAGAGGGTGTCGAGAAAGTCGAGGTTCGTGTGACCGGCCGTCCCGGCGATCCGGTCCTGGATGAATTGGAAGCCCGGGAGGCCCGCCTCGTCGAACGAGACATGGTCCGTGCTGCCGACGCTCTGGATCGAGAGCGTGGTGAGCCCGAAATCGCGGAACGGCGCGATCCAGGCTTCGAACGTCCGTCGGACGTGTTCGTTGCCCTGGAGATAAACGCCGCGGAACTGGCCGGCGCCGTAATCCTGGTTGAAATAGGCGGAAAACTTCTCGTAGTCGGGTTTGACGCCGATCTTCGGGTCCTTGGGATTGCCGAAATGTTTGAGGACATATTCGCGCGAACCGAAGAGGCCCTGTTCCTCGCCGCTCCAGAAGGCGACTCGGATTGTCCGGCGCGGCTTGACTCCGAGCGTCTTGAGGATGCGGGCGGCCTCGAGCGCCACGGCGCACCCGGACGCGTTGTCGCTGGCGTTGGGGCTGGCATGCCAGCTGTCGAAATGGGCGCCGATGATGACGATCTCGTCCCGGAGATCGGTCCCCGGGATCTCGCCGATGACATTGGCCGCCTTCTCGACCTTTTCCCCGAGCGTGTTCCGAATTTCGATTTCGACCCTGACCGGGATCGAGCGCTTCAAGATTCGGTACATCCGGTTATAGTGCTCGGGGGTCACGGCCACGATCGGGAGCGATTCGAGGCTTTTCTCGCGCGACCAGCGGTCGGCCTGGGTCCCGGGGCGGCCGTAGCCGCGGACAAGGCCGGGCCGGTTGCTGTCGCACTGAAAAACAGCGACGGCTCCCTCGGCCTTGTAGAACGCGATCTTCTCGTCCGGCTTGAGGAGGTCCGGATTCGGCGGCCCGGGCGGGGTCCGGCGAAACTGAGGCACCGGGATGACGCTCTCCTCGAGCTTCTTGAGGTCTTCATCGGTCAGCCTGGCGACGCCCTGAGCGAGCGAGGCCTGGTCCATGACGACGGGCGGCGAGGCTAGGACGGCCGCGCCTTTAAGCTTGCCCTGGAACTTGGCGCAATCCGCCTTGGTTTGGATCTCGGCGATGACGACAGGACACGCAACCTTGCCGTTCGTTCCCGGCGTGTGGGTCAGTGGGAAGCCGACCATCGGCTGGTAGTCAGGCTCGAGCATGTGGAGCGACGTGTAATCGTTGTCCCAGGAAACGCCGTAATCCATATACGGCTCGATCACGACGTTCTCGAGGCCGAGCTTTTCCATTTTTTCTTTGGCCCAAGCCTGGGCCCGCTTCATGTGCTCGGAATTCGTGAGGCGGGCGCCGAGGACATCGACAATGTAGCCGGTGATGTCCATGACCTGCGACCGCTGCAAGCCCTCTTCGCGGATCTTGGCCATCATGTCCCAATTGACGTTCGACTGGGCGATGAGGGAAATCGAGGCGAACGTCAGAGCAATGAGGATCGCGCCGATCGTCGGTTTCTTGTGCAACATAGCGACCTCCTGGATTGACGAGGTGCCGGATCGGCCGCCCGCTCGTTTCCGATCGGCCCGTCTTCGGGTGGCCGTCTCCGGCAAGGCGCGTATTATGCGCCAAGAACGGTGTGGGCATCAACCTCCCGCATTGAATCATCTAATATGTAGCCGAAAGGTAAGTTGTTGAATCAACTAAAATGTAACCCAAACCCTGATAACGGGGGTTATAGAAGGACGATTACCCGGGCGGCACGGAGGGCCGTGCGCCTTGACTTTGCCGTCG
The DNA here is from genome assembly GCA_963727095.1 of Candidatus Aminicenantota bacterium. GTDB lineage: Bacteria > Acidobacteriota > Aminicenantia > Aminicenantales > Saccharicenantaceae > CAVSEQ01. The sequence continues at coordinate 800,376 of CAVSEQ010000005.1, forward strand.
AACTGCCCTATTTTTAGCGTGACATTCGGCCTGAGCGAAGATAAGTCGAGATGCGTTACGTGCGGCCCAAGCCACGGCATTCCTCTTGTCGAAGGGAGCTTCCATGATCGCTCTTATGAAACGATTTTCTTTCCTTGCGTTCTTCATGGCTTTTCTCTCGCTCGGTGCCGCCTTCGCCGCCCAGGCCGCGGCGATTCCGGACGACCAGGTGAAAGAGCGGTTGAACTTCGTCCAGGGTGCTCTGCTCAAGGCGCAGCCGCGGGCCAAGACCTGGTTCTACGGCTGGGTCGCCGGCTTTTCCGCGGCGACTGTGGCCCAGGGAACCCTGGCGGCGGTGCACTGGAACGATACCAAGACCGAAGGCCTCGTGACGGTCCGTGACCGGGACTTTGCCCAGGACATGCTCGTCGGCGGCGGCACGACGGCGCTGGGAGTCGTCGGAATGCTCGTCGACCCGTTTGTCCCGGCATGCCGTCCCAACGGCCTGAAGGCTATGCCCGAGAACTTGCCGGAGGAGCGCCGGGCAAAGCTTGAGCGGGCCGAAGCGATTCTGCGCGAATGTGCCGATCGCGAGAAAAGAGGCCGGGGCCTGATGACCCACCTTCTGAACCTCGGGGTCAACGCGGCGGCCGGAATCGTTACCGCAGCCGCCTTCCACAGGCCTTGGACCGACGGACTCGTCACGTTCGGCGTGGGCGAAGCCGTCTCGCTTCTGAACATCTTCACGCAGCCCACGCAGGCCATCCGCGATTTGAAAAATTATGAGGCAAAGTATTCTGGGAGACCGGGAACATACGCTGCGGCGCCCGGCGCGCCGTCGGACCGGCATTGGGCCTTCGGCGTCTGGCCCGGAGGAATCAGCGTCTATCTGGGTTTTTGATCAATTGAATTCAATGCGCCCCCGAAAGGGGGCATGACTCGGAAGGAAAGGACGGGAAACTCCATGGACAGCAAGAATCATCAGACTTCTCGACTCGCCGGATTTCTTATTTTGGCCGGCCTGCTTGCGGCCCTCCCGATAGCGTTGGCCGCGAACGTGCGGCTGCCGGCAGTCATCGGCGACCACATGGTCATCCAACAGGATAAGCCTGTCACAATTTGGGGTTGGGCGGGCCGTGGCGAGCAGGTCACTCTCCGGCTCGCCGGGCAGGAGAAGAAGGTGCGGGCCGGCGCTGACGGCAAATGGCAGGCGGTCCTCGCTCCCCTCAAGGCCGGCGGCGCCGCCCTCGAGCTCGACGTCGTCGGTGAAAAGGGACCAGACATCATCGTCCGCGATATTCTTGTCGGCGAGGTGTGGATTTGCTCCGGCCAGTCCAATATGGAATGGACGGTGCAGGGACTCGCGAGCCCGCTTCCCGAAATCCTCAGGGCCGACCATCCGAGCCTGCGGCTCTTTCTCGTTCCCAGACGCACATCCGACCGGCCGCTGGACGACGTGAACGCCAAATGGACCGCCTGCACGCCCGAGACGGTTCGTCCTTTCTCGGCGGTGGCTTATTACTTCGGACTGGAACTGCAAAAACGGCTGGGCGTTCCTGTCGGATTGATCGAATCAGCCTGGGGCGGGACGATGATCGAGCCCTGGACCCCGCCGGCGGGTTTCGCGGCGATGCCCGATATCGAGCCGCTGCTCGATAAGCAGAAGAGCAAGTACGCCGATTATCGGAAAGCTCTGGAAAAGGTGCTTCCCGAGTGGGAGACGTGGCTCCATGAGACTCAGAATGCGATCAAGGCCAAGGCCGAGATCCCCCTGCAGCCCGCGTCGGGATTTCCCGACAATCCCTACGATAATCCGCAGGCGCCGACGACCCTCTATAACGGGATGCTCCACGCGTTGACGCCGTTCGCCATCCGCGGCGCGATTTGGTACCAGGGCGAAAGCAATCGGGACGACTGCCTGTTCTATGAAACGAAAATGAAAGCCATGATCGCGGGCTGGCGGCAGGTTTGGAAGCTCGGCGATTTTCCGTTCTACTATGTGCAGCTGGCGCCCTATAACTACCCCTATGACCGCGAGTATCCGGCCGGGGACACTCCTGACTTCTATCGGCTGCCGCTCATCTGGGAGGCCCAGACAAACATGCTCAAGTTCCCGAATACGGGTATGGCTGTCGTGACGGATATCACGGACCTCAACGACATCCATCCGCGGGACAAGAAGGACGTCGGCTACCGGCTGGCGCTGTGGGCGCGGGCCAAGACGTACGGTGAAAAGGACCTCGTCTGCTCCGGGCCTCTCTTCAAGTCCATGACCGTTGAAGGAGGCAAGGCGCGCATCGCGTTTGATTCGATCGGTTCAGGCTTGGCGACAAGCGACGGGCAAGGGCCGACCTGGTTCGAGGTCGCCGGCGACGACCATATATTCTACAAAGCGACGGCCGAACTCTCCGGCGACACAGTGATTGTCGGCAGCCCTCGGGTGATGGCGCCCAAGGCTGTGCGATTCGGCTGGTCACAGTTGGCAACCCCGAACCTGATGAACAAAGAGGGGCTGCCGGCCTCACCGTTCCGCACAGATAAGTGGTGAGTGAAGAAGGGGTCAGAAGGGGTCAAACCTACGGCGGGGAGCAAACCTCTTGGGCGACCAACAAAAGCGACGCCGAGTGACTCATGGCGGAGCTTTTGGGAAGTATCTTGGACGATTCTGGACTTTAGCTCAGATATTTCCCCGCACCGCAGCTTTGATGCGGTGCAGTCGGTCGCTCATTAGACTCGCGACCTGCCGTAGGTTTGACCCCCTCCGGGCAGGGATCGGAGCCAAGGGCGGCCGCAGAGCCGCGTCCACCATCGTCATCCTCCGACTTGATTTTTCGCTCCCCCGACCGTATTCTAAGGAAGACATTCGTCAAGCACGAAGATGCAAGGGAGGCCTGCCTCCGGCTGCTTTATGCCGGCGGCCGGACGAGATCTCAACGTCAAGGAGTGAACAATGGGCGCAATCGTCGTATTGATCATCATCATCGGGGCCATCGCCATCCTGGTCATCGGGATGTACAACAGCCTGGTTACCCTGCGGAACCGCTGCGACAACGCCTGGTCCCAGGTGGACGTCCAGCTCCGCCGCCGCTACGACCTTATTCCCAACCTGGTCGAAACGGTCAAGGGCTACGCCAAGCACGAACGCGAGGTCTTCGAGAACGTGACCAAAGCCCGGGCCGCGGCCGTCAATGCCCAGAGCATCAAGGAGCAGGGACAGGCCGAGAATGTTCTGGCCGGGGCGCTGAAGTCGTTGTTCGCCGTCGCCGAGAACTATCCCGAGCTCAAGGCCAATCAGAACTTCCTCATGCTTCAGGAGGAACTGGCCGGGACCGAAGGCAAAGTCGCCTACTCCCGGCAGTTCTACAACGACACGGTCATGAAGTTCAACATGCGGCAGCAGGTTTTCCCGTCGAACATCATCGCCGGAATGTTCGGATTCAAGCCCCGGGACTATTTCCAAAACGAAGAAGAGGCTGCCCGCGGGCCGGTGAAAGTCAGCTTCTAACCGGCGCCGGCCTCGTTGCGGCCCCAGGCCGGGGGGGCATGTCGCCGGTGCGGGAGATAAGATGAACGAGAAGGGGCAGAGGCTACACTCTTAATACAAGGTGTAGACTCAGCCCATTCTTGATGACACGGCTCGAGGGCCGCTTTTTTGGCCGAGAGGAGATCGAGGGGAACGTAATGTACGAGCAGATCGCCCGGAACAAGTGGAAATCGATCGGGCTCGTCGTGCTCTTCATGGTCTTCATCTTCCTTCTGACCTGGGCTTTCGAACAAGTAACCGGATGGGGGAAGGCCGGCCTTATTTTGGCCCTCGTTGTTTCGATGGCAATGGCCGCGGGCGGTTATTTTTCGAGCGACAAGATCGTCCTGACGATCAGCCGCGCCCGGCCGGTGACGAAGGACGAATATCCTCAACTTTATAATGTCGTCGAAGGGTTGGCCATTGCCGCCGGGGTCCCGGCGCCCCGCTGCTACATCATCAACGACACGGCTCCCAATGCGTTCGCCACGGGCCGCGACCCCCAGCATTCGGTCATCTGCGTTACGACCGGACTGCTGCAGAAGATGAACCGCGTCGAGCTCGAGGGGGTCATCGCCCACGAGATGTCCCATGTCCAGAATTATGACATCCGGTTTCAGACGCTCGTCGTCGTTATGGCCGGCATCGTCGTGCTTCTAAGCGATTGGATCCTCCGGAGCTTTTTCTGGGGTGGGCGGCGGCGCGGCAGAGGACGCGTGGGCGGCGGCGCCGGCGGCATTCTCATCATTGTCGGACTCGTCCTGGCCATCCTGTCGCCGATTTTTGCCCAGCTCATCCAGCTCGCGATCTCTCGCAAGCGCGAGTTTCTGGCCGACGCCAGCGGGGCCATGCTGACGCGCTATCCCGCGGGGCTTGCTTCAGCCCTGCGCAAGATCGCCGACGACCCCGAACCGCTCGAAGCGGCCAACAAGGCCACCGCGCATCTTTACATCGTCAACCCGCTCAAAAACGTTAAGGGCGCCGTGAACAGGCTTTTCAGCACCCATCCGCCCATCGAGGAGCGGATCGCCGCGCTCGAAAAGATGTAGGAAACGGGAGATGCGCGTCACGGACACGGGTCACAATCACCCCCACGCCGGTTCGCTCTCCAACAACCAACGGGTCATGACCGTCGCTTTGGCCGCGACCGCCGTGACGATGATCATCGAGGTCGTCGGAGGGGTCCTGAGCCGCAGCCTTGCCCTCCTCGCCGACGCGGGCCACATGCTGACCGATGTCGCGGCGCTCGGCCTGAGCCTCTTCGCCTTTTGGCTTTCGGCGCGGCCGCGCACGTCTGAACGCACGTTCGGCTGGCGCCGCTTCGAGATCTTCGCCGCATTCATCAACGGGGTAGCGCTCTGGGCGATCTCAGGGTTCATCGGCTACGAGGCCTTTCTGAGGCTCAAATCGCCTCAGCCGGTCAAAAGCGGCCTGATGCTGATCGTTGCGGCTTTCGGCCTCGCGTCCAATATCGCCGTCGGGACCATCCTCTTCCGGAGCCGCGAGCGGAACCTCAATATCCATGGGGCGTTCCTGCACGTCGTGGCCGATGCACTGGGGAGCGTCGGCGTCCTGGCTGCGGCCCTTCTCATCAAGCTGACCGGATACTCTCTCTGGGATCCCCTGGTGAGCGTGGCCGTGTGCGTGCTGATCCTCTGGAGTTCGGGCCGGCTCATCCGGGATTCCTTCCGCATTTTCATGGAGGGCGTTCCGCCGCACCTCGACATCAACGCCGTGCGGGAGGCGCTGAAAGGACTCGACGGCGTTCTTGACGTCCATGACCTCCATGTTTGGACGATCACCTCGGAGTTCGTTTCGTTGAGCGCCCATCTGAAGGTGGGAAAAGGCCGGGATTCTCAGGACATCTTGCGCCGCGCGCACGAAGCCATCTCCTCGCGATTCAAGGTCGTCCACTCGACGTTCCAGCTCGAGTACGCGGACGAGCCGGGCTGCGAAACCGGCTCATGCGAGGAAACCCCGCCGCTGAAGGCTAGGCAAGAATGACAAGGTGGGGCTAATTAAGAAGGGGCCAGGTCTACTTTTTGCCACTTTTTAGCAGAAAGTAGACCTGGCCCTTTCTTCGCCTTCCGCTTGTTCACTTTCGTTTTAGGAGCTTCCGCAATTGGGGCAGGCTGCGCGTGTTGATCACGTCGTCCGGCTCAATCCAGCCCCGCCGCGCCTGCCCGATCCCGAAGCGCATCAGGTCAAGGTCGTCGATGCTGTGCGCGTCGGTCGAGATCGCAATCTTTAAGCCCATCTCTTTGGCCATCTGGCAATGCACGTCGGAGAGGTCAAGCCTGTCGGGATGGCCGTTGACCTCGAGGGCGCAGCCGCGTTCCTTGGCCGCCTTCATGACCTTCTCGATGTCGATCTCATACGGGGGCCGCTCGTTGATCAGCCTCCCCGTCGGATGGCAGAAAATATTGACCAGGGGATTGTCCATGGCGCGAATGACCCGCTCGGTTTGCTTCTCCTTGGGCAGGTTGAAATTGTAGTGCACCGAGCACACGACCAAGTCCAGTTCCTTGAGGATCGCATCCGGTAGGTCAAGCGTCCCGTCGGCGAGAATATCGAGCTCAATCGACTTGAGGAGCGTGATGCCCTTGAGCTTGCCGTTGAGCGCGTCGATCTCGGCGATCTCCCTTGCCAGCCGCTTGGCGTCCATCCCGTGCGCCACGGTGACGTGCTTCGAATGATCGGTGATGGCCAGGTAGCCGTATCCCCGCTTCTTCGCCGCCTCCGCCATCTCCTCAGCGCTGTAGCGCCCGTCGGTCGTTTTCGTGTGCGCGTGGAGGTCGCCCTTGATGTCCTGGAGCGTGACGAGGTGCGGAAGCGCGTTCTTCGCCGCCGCCTTGAGCTCGCCCCGATCTTCCCGGAGTTCCGGCTCGATGTAAGGCAGGCCGACCTGCGCATAAACGTCCTTCTCCGTTCGGCCCGCGATCATCTTCTCGCCCCTGAAAACCCCGTATTCGTTGATCTTGAGCTTCTTCTTTACGCCCATCGTGCGGACGGCGATGTTATGAGCTTTCGATCCCGTGAAATAATGAAGTGCCGCCCCGAACGAAGCTTTGGGCACGACCCGTAAGTCCACCTGGAGGCCGCCCCTCAGCACTACCGCCGACTTGGTTGATCCGTCGGCCAGGACCTTCTCGACATCATCGTAATGCACGAACCTGTCCATGACGGCCGAGCTCTTTTCGGCCGTGACCAGGATATCCACGTCTCCGACCGTTTCAGCCCTGCGCCGGAAGCTCCCGGCGATGATGATGTCCTCGACGCCTTTGACGTTCTTCAAATCCTCGAAAAGCGGCGTCACGATCTGCTCGGCCACGGCCAGCTTGAATCGTTCCGGTCCCTGCTCGCTCAGGTTTGTCCGCCCGAGCTCCTCAAGGATGGCATGCTCGGTCTTCTCGCTGAATCCGGCCAGGCTGCGGATTTTCCCTTTCTCGGCCGCCTTTTTCAGACCCTCGACCGTGGCAACCTTGAGCTCCTTGTAGAGCGCCGCGACCTTCTTCGGACCCAGGCCCCGGACCTTCATCAACGTGCTGAGCCCGGCCGGAAGCTCCTTTTTCATGTCCTCGAGCAGCGGGAGCTTCCCCGTCTTGACGATCATCCGGATCTTTTCGGCGAGGTCCTTGCCGATGCCGGGGAAGCCTTCGAGGCCTTTCTCGTCGGCCGCGAGTTCGCCGACGTTCCGCGACAGTCCGCCCACGGTGCGGGCGGCGTTTCTGTAAGCGCGCACCCGGAAGACGTTTTCGCCCTTGATCTCCAGCAGGTCGGCGACCTCGTTGAAGATGTCCGCGACGTCGTTGTTGTGAATCGGCATGGCTCAGTCCTGCTCAATCACGGCGGCTGGAAAGCGTACCGGAGGGAATGAACTCATCGCGTCTGCGCAGTTTCTGGCCGGGCACAATCCGCCGCCCGTTATTTGAAGCGCCGAAACGCGTCGTCCAAGGCCTTAGTGAGGCTTTTTGCCGTGTTGTCGATGCCCTTCTTCAGGTCCTTGCCGGCCGCGCTGCCGGCTTTCTTCCACTCCGCGACCTGGGCCTTGAGCTCCTCCTCCTTCTTTTCGAGGGCGCGGAGGCTCTTGTCATAATCCAGTCGCGCCTCCAGCTTGAGCTTGCGGCCCTGGGCCTTAAGGTCCAAGAGCCTAGCTTTGACATGATCCATTTGGATCCCGAGCCTCTCCTGGAATTCGTCGATCTTCGTAAGTTTTGCCATCATGGCCTCCCTTTGATCCGCGTTGGGCGATCAATACACCTATATTATCGCGCCCGGACCTTATTTCCACCAAAAAATGTGCCAACCTATGCGGAAGGACCTCAATCAGACCGAATAATGAGAACAACGGGGGGGATCGGGGAGGGGCGCCGGCGGGCCGTGAGTTCCGCAGGGCCGTCCAGGCGGCTCGGGCAGGGAAAAATCCCGCCGGGCAGGACGACCTGACTCTGCTTGAAAGTCCAAGCCCAATTCTCTATAATAAGCGAGCCCTAGCGGGGTCGTAGTTCAGTTGGTTAGAACGCCGGCCTGTCACGCCGGAGGTCGCGAGTTCGAGTCTCGTCGGCCCCGCCAAATCCCTCCACGAGCTTGCGCGGGATGCGGAAAGGAACGCAAGCCCGCTGAAGGCCGCTACCTGCCCGACGGCTGGATCGGGCTTTTCTACTCCGAGGCCGGGGAATATGTGGGAGCCGTGTGTGAGAAATGCGTGCGCCCCAGGCCGGAGGAAATTTCGATGAGAAGCAATCTCGTGAATTAGGGGACCTCATCTCTGAAAAATGGCCCAGACATAATGTGAGTTTTCTGGCAAACCTGGCCTTGAGGGTCGTTGTTCTTGAAGGCGGTCCCGTCCGGCTCAGTCCTCCTTCTGCTCCGGCCTGGGATGGATGAAGCGGCGGTCGAGCGTCACAGGGTGCTTCCCGGCGACGCGCTCGGCGTATTTGCTTGAAAATCTCACTTCAGGGGTGGTACATTGAGGGGGGGCAGATCAGCGAACTTGACAAAAACGAATTCTGGAAGTACATTCTTTATGGATAATGATTCTCCAATGATTAAATATCGCCGATAGAAGAGCCACATGGAATCCCCAACCCGATTTCGGGAATTGCAGGCGAAACTCAAGAAGAGCGGCTATCGCGCGACTCCGCAGCGCGTGGCGCTGCTCAAAATCATTGCCGCAAGCACGGGACATCCAAGCGCTGCGCAAATCTACGAGCAGATGCGTCGTCATTTTCCTACCACGACATTGGGGACAGTTTACAAGACTTTGACGCTCCTCAAAGAAATGGGCGAAGTACTTGAACTTGAGTTTAGTAACGCCGAGAACCGCTACGACGGCAACAAGCCATACCCGCATCTTCACCTTATTTGCTTGAAATGCCGCCGGATCATTGACCCGGAAGTTGGCCCGCTGGGTCATGTGGGTGCCCAAGTGGCAAGGAGCACCGGCTATCAAATCGTAGGACAGCGTTTTGAATTATACGGCGTCTGCCCGCAATGTCAGACTACCCGCGGAGAGCATTCAAAAGGCACCAGCCGTAAACAGGCTGTGTAATCGCCGATAAACCAAATCAGCCTTGAAACCCAGAAAGGAGTGAACATCATGAATGAAGAGAGCAAGGGCTCTGTAACGGGCTTGGCTCACAAGCACACCGTTGGCGGCGGCACAACGAACCTAGACTGGTGGCCAAACCAGTTGAAACTCGATATTCTGCACCAGCATTCCTCCAAGTCCAATCCAATGGGCGAGGACTTCAACTACCGCAAGGAATTCAAGAAGCTTGACCTCGCGGCGGTGAAGAAGGATCTCTACATGCTGATGAAGGACTCGCAGGATTGGTGGCCAGCCGATTGGGGTCACTATGGTGGTCTCTTCATCCGGATGGCGTGGCACAGCGCGGGCACCTACCGCACCGGCGACGGCCGCGGCGGCGGGGGTAAGGGCAGCCAGCGCTTTGCGCCCCTCAACAGTTGGCCCGACAACGTCAACCTCGACAAGGCGCGCCGGCTGCTCTGGCCGATCAAAAAGAAATACGGCAGGAAAATCTCGTGGGCCGACCTGATGATCCTTGCTGGCAACTGCGCTCTGGAGTCGATGGGCTTCAAAACCTTCGGCTTCGCCGGCGGGCGCGAGGATATTTGGGAACCGGAAAAGGACATTTACTGGGGCTCAGAAGATAAGTGGCTGGGAGACAATCGTTACTCTGGCGACCGGGATCTCGAGAATCCGCTCGCTGCCGTGCAGATGGGGTTGATCTATGTGAACCCCGAGGGACCGAACGGCACGCCGGACCCTGTCACCTCAGGCCGCGACGTCCGCGAGACGTTCGGGCGTATGGCGATGAACGATGAAGAAACCGTGGCCCTCATCGCTGGCGGCCACACCTTTGGCAAGGCCCACGGCGCGGGTGACCCGAAACTGGTTGGCGCCGAGCCTGAGAGCGCTCCCATCGAGGAGCAAGGCCTGGGCTGGAGGAACCGCTTCGGCACCGGCAAGGGTGTAGACACCATATCCAGCGGTATCGAAGGCGCCTGGAAGCCCAATCCCACCAAGTGGGACAGCGGCTACCTCGATATGCTTTTTGGCCACGAGTGGGAATTGGTCAAGAGCCCGGCGGGCGCCTATCAGTGGGCGCCAAAGAACGTCAAGCCGGAGAACATGATCCCCGATGCACACGACCCGTCCAAGAAGCACCCGCCAACGATGACCACGGCTGACCTGTCGCTGCGCTTCGACCCGATCTACGAGCCAATCGCGCGCCGCTTCCAGCAGGACCCGCAGGCTTTGGCCGAGGCCTTTGCCCGCGCCTGGTTCAAGCTGACCCACCGCGACATGGGACCCAAGACTCGCTATCTGGGCCCGGAGGTTCCGGCCGAAGACCTGATCTGGCAAGACCCCATCCCTGCCGTCAATCACAAACTGATTAATAAACAGGACATGGCCTCCCTCAAGAGGATGATCCTGGCTTCGGGATTGTCTGTTTCGGAACTGGTTTCGACCACTTGGGCGTCAGCATCCACCTTCCGCGGCTCCGACAAGCGCGGCGGAGCCAACGGCGCCCGCATCCGCTTGGCGCCGCAGAAGGACTGGGAAGTCAATCAGCCTGCTCAGCTGGCGAAGGTCCTAAAGACTCTTGAGCGCATCCAGAAATCGTTCAACGGAGCCCAGTCCGGCATCAAGAAGGTTTCGCTGGCAGACCTGATCGTTTTGGCCGGTTGCGCAGGCATCGAGCAAGCTGCGAAAAATGCCGGTCACAAAGTGACGGTTCCCTTCACGCCGGGACGCATGGACGCATCACAGAAGCAAACCGATGCGCAGTCGTTCGCTGTACTCGAGCCGAAGGCAGACGGCTTCCCCAACTACCAGAAGGCCCGCTATGCCGTATCGGCCGAGGAAATGCTGGTTGACAAGGCTCAACTGCTGACGCTGACCGCGCCCGAGATGACCGTTCTCGTTGGCGGCATGCGCGTCTTGAATGCTAATTTTAACAAGTCCCAGCATGGCGTCTTCACGAAACGACCTGAAGCGCTCACGAATGACTTTTTCGTGAATCTGCTCGACATGAGCACGGTGTGGAAGGCGACCTCGGAAGATAATGACATATTCGAGGGCCGTGATCGCGCAACCGGCGAACTCAAGTGGACCGCCACCCGAGTCGACCTTATCTTCGGTTCGAACTCCCAACTCCGTGCCCTGTCGGAAGTCTACGCATGCGAGGACTCCCAGGAGAAGTTCCTGCGCGATTTTGTCGCGGCATGGAATAAAGTCATGAACCTTGATCGTTTCGATCTCGCCCGATCGTAGCATAAACGTCTTCGAGGGTTTCTGATAGGGCGGAAAGTCAAACGTAGCGGATTCGAACCCCAGTCCGATGGGAGTAACGACTTAGTCCCGGCGAACGTCCTTTGACCCGCCCCAAATCAATGCACCAGCCCTTGAGTGAATTTTCCAGCCAAGTATGCCTCCGGGGCCGGGGGCCTATAGCCTAAGGAGCTGGGCTGTCGGAAGCTTGAGGGTGTTAAGGAAGGGGGACGTGGAGTTTTGTCTGCTACAACCTTGGCCAGTGGGGATGGAGCATGCCTCGAAACAGAGGCAAGTACCTCGGCTGGAAGATCGCAATGTCGGCGGCGAAGAAACCTGTCGTTATAGCAAACGAGGCCAGGAATATCAGCAGATCGGTCGGCCGCCTGTCCTTCGATCGCGCATACGCCCACGCGCAGCCGATCAACAACACGAGGTTCGATCCCCACGCCGGAACCGCGATCAACTGATCAGGCCTTGCGAGGTGGCCGGTGTGAATCCAGTTCGCAAGTTCATGCAGTCCGCTCACGAGAAACGTGTTCACGAAAACGCTGCTGTAGTTCCATGTCGCCGCCGCCGAAATCCCAATGAAGTATCCCCACTTGGATCTTTTCAGGCCCAGCCAGATCGCCGCAATGGACATCCACGCCTGGAAAAAGTGCAGCCAGCGGATGTCCGGTTCCCATACCGCCGATAGCCCCAAAACGAATATGAAGAGACCTCCGCCAGTGAGGATCAGGTATTCGGGACCGCCGAGTCGTCGTCCGGTTTCGCTCATACAAAAACGTACGATCAATTCCCCAAGAAGGTTCCCTTTTAGGCGCATCGCCACAACATTGGAGCAGATACTAGGCTCGCTGAGGCCTATGGGGGCGAGACGCTCTCCAGGACCCTTCTGTTGCCCGCGAGGATGGCGAAAAGGGGCGGGCCCGTCGCGTCCCAGACGGTGATCGGCCTGCTCGACGAATTGATCAGTTCGGTTTCGTATGTCATTTTTGTCCTCTCCGCATAGACTAGGGGAAACGGATTCAGTTTCCCGGAGTTTTGCTGAATCGCTGGGGGAGAAGGAGGAGTCTGGGGTGCCTGAGAGGATTCGAACACCCGACCTTTGGATCCGGAGTCCCCTACTCTACCCTTCTGGCGATATGGGGAAAACCCTATTTCCAGGGGGAAATGTCTTGTTTTCCTTTACGCACCTTTAGTCAGAATTAAGTGTTTACGCATTATTCCCCCGCCTTCGCGACGGCCAAGCTACGTTTCCCGGACGCATGTCTCTCTTTATTTTCATCATGACTCGCACTATGGCTTTTGACAGGGCCGCTTTGACGGGGTTTACTCTCGTCTCAAAATAATAGGCCTTACCTTGGTAGTATGCATCGTCGGCCGGCAAAGTCTTTCGGCACTCGATAGATATCTTCTGCCTGACGAGGAAGAGAATAAGGCTGCGCAGCGTAGGTGATGGTAGCGATGTATCCAGACACGCTCGGTAGAACCTTCCAGCGGCGGCATCGAGCGTCCGTTCCTTCTTCGCGACCGCGCGCTCGGTCTGCATCCAAGGCGGCGTCGCAACCCCTACCTCGTGAACGATCCGAGACCCTCCCAGTGAGTTTCTAAGGAACGATAGCGCCGCCTTCGAGCTGTCTCCTCCCATGTTCACAACGGTCATCACTTTTAGACGGTGGAAGCGCGGCCGATGGTTCGCATAAGCGAACCGATCGATGAAGTTACTCATGAGCGAGCTGACGTTGAGGACATGTAGCGGCGAAGAAAGAATGACGCCGTCCGCCGCCAGCAGATCTTGCTCTATCGCGGCGCGGTCGTCCTTCCGCGGACATATTTCTTTGCCTTTCGCCATGCATTGATAGCAGCCGAGGCACGGCTTGAGGTTCGCCTCCTTCAGGAAAAGGTACGTGAACTCGATTTCGCCAATCGCTTTCATCCTATCTTCGATCATTTTTACGATTTTGTAGCCCGCACCCTTCCCCTTGGGGCTGCCCACGATCGCGATGATCTTCATGTCTCTGCTCCTTGCAGGAAGAGGAATAGCAAAAGGCTCTTTATCGCCGCTTGACATAATGAACGTCGTTTAGTATAATAAACGATGTTCACTATATCGTCAAGAGAGGGCCGGAAACATGAACGCCAAAGATAGACGCGCACAACAAAAGGCGGAACTGAAAGGCATAATCCTTGCCGCGGCGCGAGACATATTCCTCCGCGATGGAGAAGATCGAATATCGATGCGCCAACTGGCTGAGAAAATCGAGTACTCCCCCGGCACCATTTACCTGCATTTCCGCAGCAAAGAAGCCCTGTTGAATGCGCTTGTGGAGGAGAGCTTCGCCAAATTGTCGCGCGCCCTGCAGAGGACACGCCGTGAAGATCCCTTAGAGACCCTTCACCTTGGGCTGAAGGCCTATGTTCATTTCGGCCTCCGCCACCTGAATGATTACCATTTTGCCTTTATGCGGCCGCCGAAACCCGGCCCATACCGGACGCACGATGCTTTTGAGTATCTTCGGGAATGCGTGCGACGGTGCGTCGAAGCGGGGCTTTTTCGCAACGTTGACGTGGAGACCGCGGCCCAAGTGTTGTGGGCCGGCGCGCACGGACTGACGTCGCTCCTCATCGCTCGCCCAAACTTCCCTTGGGTGCGTCGAAGCGCGCTTATCGAGGAAATGATCGGCAATTCGGTCCGCGGATTCCTGGCGAAGATAAAGGGAGGTGAATGATGTCGACATCGAACAGAGCGGTGCGGCCATTATCCCCTGATGGGGTTGGTGGAGATCTCAAGCAGGCCGGGGCGATGCTTTTTGTATCGGCTTGTTTCCTGCTGTTCGCGAACGGGCGTAATACGGTGGCGGTCGCGGCGTGGTTTGCGGCGATTTTCCTCTTGCGGTTTGTCCGAGGCGGGCGCTTATGGCGACTGCTCGCCGCGTATGGCATTGTCACGGCGACGTGGGCGTTCCAATTCCGCGGCATGGTTCCAGCGCCCCAACCGATACTTGCGATCATATGGCTTAGCTATGGCGCTTTCGCAATGCTCCCGTTTCTTGCGGACCGCCTGCTGGCCCGCCGGATAAGAGGCTTCGCCGCAACACTGATCTTCCCGTGCGCGGCCATGGGGTTCGACTATCTGGTTTCGCTGCTTCCCTACGGGAGTTGGGGGTCTCCGGCCTATTCGCAGTACGGCAACTTATCCCTTATGCAATTGGCGTCGGTGACCGGAATCTACGGCATCACTTTCCTGATCGCCTGGTTCGCCTCGGTCGTGAACTGGGCTTGGGAGAGCAGATTCAACTGGGTGCACATCAGGCGCGGGACGTTGGCATACGCGGCTGTGCTCATGGCGGCCCTGTCCTTCGGCAGTGTGCGGTTGATGATCGCTCCGTCGGGTCCGACGGTTCGTGTGGCATCGCTTACAGCACCTGACATGGCCACTTTTCCTAACGCTGAGACTGCGCACCGCGCGAATTCAAACACCCTGACGGCCGATGACATACAGCAGATTAGCGAATGGAGCCGCCGGATTGACGGTGACTTGCTGCACCGAGCGGCACGTGAAGCCGACGCAGGCGCGAAAATCATTTTCTGGGGCGAAGGCAATTCGTATGTGTTGCCGCAAGATGAGTCCTGGCTCATGGCGCAGGCCTCCGAATTGGCGCGCACGAAGAAGATCTATCTTGGTCTGGGCAATGTCGTTGTTCATTATGGCGAGCCAAGGCCCTTGGAAAACACCCTCGTTCTGTTCAATCCGGAGGGCGCCTTGATCTGGAAGTTCCAGAAAGCCCACCCAGTGCCGGGGGGAGAGGCGGCCATGTCGCGACCCTCGGACGGTCGGCTCAAGTTCGTCGATACTCCGCACGGCCGTCTCTCGGGCGTCATCTGTTTCGACGCCGATTCCGTACAATTGCTGCATCAGGCGGGCAGAGGGCGCGCCGACCTTGTCCTGATTCCGTCCAACGACTGGCGAGCCATCGATCCCTGGCACACCCAGATGGCCGTTTTCCGAGGCATCGAACAGGGTTTTAACATGGTGCGCCACGTGAGCCGCGGACTTTCCGTGGCCGCCGACTTCCAGGGGCGCATTCGGGGCTCCATGGACCATTACGAGACCCCGCCCGAACGCCAGCTCGTCGCCGAGGTCCCGACCAGGGGCGTACGAACGATCTACTCACGCGTCGGCGACCTGTTCTCATGGCTCGCGCTAGTGGGGTTAGCAGGATTGGCTCTCATGGCGATCGGCGGCGGGAAAACAGGAAAAGGTCAACGGGCACGACCCCGAAACCCCAGTGATGAAAATTAAGAAGGCCCTATGTACGCTTTAGGACTCCAGAGCCTGGCCCCAGCACAAGCCGTAAATTTTCTCGGGTCAACAGGGGGGAAGTGGAAGGCGGGCCTAATAGTATTCGAACTCCCGACCTTTGGATTCGAACTCCCCTGATTGGTTAGCCGGTGCCATATATGATAACCACTGACGAATGAGTGGGCTATGCGGTCTGAAGGGGAGGCTTCTAAGAATACAGGCCTTCCGTATTCCCTTCTGGAATTCATTGCTTTTCGGACGACGGCCCCCTCGAAAACCGGTCTAGGTATACTCTGAGAAGACATAGGGTTTGAAGACTTCACTTCGCATGTGGTGCCATTAATAAAATGAGTTAAAGTGGCCACTCCGGTCCTCAATAATGAGAAGGAGATAACTCATGCGTAAGTTTTCTACGGCTTTAACTTTGTCCATATTCACAATCGTTCTTTTGCCTTTTTACCTCCATCCCTGCACAACGTTCTGTTTCAGGAATGACGGCGTATGGATTTTTGGCCGGAACTATGACTTTGAAATCGAGCATGGCTTGGTCATTGTGAATAAGCGCGGTATGGTCAAAACGTGTTCACGAAAACGCTGCTGTAGTTCCACGTCGCCGCCGCCGAAATCCCTATGAAGTATCCCCACTTGGATCTTTTCAGGCCCAGCCAGATCGCCGCAATGGACATCCACGCCTGAAAAAAGTGCAGCCAGCGGATGTCCGGTTCCCATACCGCCGATAGCCCCAAAACGAATATGAAGAGACCTCCGCCAATGAGGATCAGGTATTCAGGACCGCCGAGTCGTCGCCCGGTTTCGCTCATGCAAAAACGTACGAACAATTCCCCAAGAGGGTTCCCTTTTAGGCGCATCGCCGCAACATTGGAGCAGATACTAGGCTCACTGAGGCCTAGAGGGACGGCACCTTAAGAGCATCGAAAGACGTGACGCCTCACTCGGCGGCCAGCCAACGTTCCTAAAATAATGGGAAAAGGCCTGCCATTCCCTGGATCCCCGAAATGGGATCTTAATCCGGGTCACCCTTGATTGGGAAGTAGGTGAGATTCAGAATGTCCGCCTACTTTTAGGATTGGAACATGCCTGCGTCGGCATTGACGCTGCTCGGGATTCTTGACGATCGACGGCAGTGGGACTTCCTGCCGGGCCCCGCTATATTCGAATCGCTCGATACGAGTCCATTGTCCGTCGGCAGGGATTAGGGAGCCCCCTCTTGGCATTTAATTGTTCTTGACCACGCCACGAAACCGGCCATATCATCATATTTAGACGGTGGCTATGTCCTCCACCGCGTGATTGAGGAATGTGCCGGTTGCGAAAAACGCATTTCCTTCCCGTCCGGAACGGCCTCGTAGTCTGCTGCATCGCAGGAACCCTCGCTGTCGCGGCTTGTACCGATCCGTTATCGAGGGAGCAGAATGCCGGCCTCCGCCAGCCACAACTGAATATTCTTATACCCAATATCGACGATGATAACGGAGACCGTATTCCCGATGCGAACGCAGCACCCCTCCCGCCCGGAACCGATGATGAGGTGCTCCAAATCCAAGTCTTCCCGGGCGTGAAGCTTCCCCAGGGGGCAATGATCCGGGCGGATATTTCCGAGCCATGGACCCATTTCGCCCGCGCATTTATCCGGACAGCCTCTCCCGTCGGCTCCCGGTTTGTCCTGCCACCGGTTGAAGTGAATGTGGCCGACGTCAGGAAGAGAGGAGTCGTCATCGGCGTCGAAGCCGCCGATTTCCCGGCGCCAGACCGCCCGCCGACGATCGAAGTGAAGGTCATGTTCGAAACGCGGGAAGGACGGCCGCTTCACGAAGAAAAGATCGTGTGCAGCGTGGCCCCCTTCCTGCTCTCCTCCTGCCTCGAGCCGGCCGAACAAGTCCAAGTTGTCAAAACAAAGGCGACGGAACAATTCGTCCGCGATCTCGAGCCGCTCGTCGAGGCGGCGGGAGCCAAACTCGAGATCCTCGAAGACGCTTCGATCCCAGAACACGACATCTGGATCCAGGACGCCGTTGAGATCGGCTACGCGACAGACGGAAACCGCGTCATGCACGTCGCCCTTCACGGCAACCGCGGCCGAGAGCTCGACGACATCTTCGCGAAGAAAGCGCTGGGTAGGAACTTTGGCGTTATAAAGAAGGGTGGCTTCCGCGGCAAATCGGCCGAGTGGATCGATTGGTACGGGAACCTCGAAGTGAGCCCGCCGGTAAAGGTGAAGGGCCGGGATTTCGGGAACGGCCGCATCTACGCGGGAACCCAGGCCGTGCGGGCGATGCATCCCGAAGTCATCACGTTCCTTGAAGCCCAGGGTGTGCAGGGACCTGTGCTCTGGCTCGACACGTCCTGGCTGGTCATCGGGCATGTCGATGAGACCGTCTCCTGGGTACCATCCAAGGTCGGCACTCCGTTCCGTATGATAATCCCGTCGCCGCGCCTGGCCGTTGAAATCCTAAAGCAAGCTGAGCGGGATGCTCCCCGAGGAATCCTTAACCGGGGTACAAAGCGCACGGGTGACAAACCCGGTGAGTTCGAACGGCCCGTCGCTGATGCATTACGGGACAAAAGTTTGATGGCGGCACAGGAACGCATCCAGGGAAAGATCGACGCTGTCCGTCGGACGCTCCAGGACGGACTCGGAGTGGCCGACGCGGATATCATCGAGATCCCCGTTTTGTTCAATTCGGATGGCCGCTGGTACCCGGACCGCTATTTCGCCGAGACGGCCAACATGGTCAACGGCCTGCTTCTCGGGAACGACTACATCGTCCCCGATCCGCACGGCCCGTTGGTCGATGGCAAAGACGTCCTGCTCCAGGCCGTGAAAGACCGTCTCGAGCCGCTCGGCTGCCGAGTCGTCCCTCTCGACTGCTTTTACCCCTATCACCGCTGGGGCGGCGAGATCCATTGCGGCACGAACGCCACGCGGCGGCCAGGGCCGACAGGCCGATGATCGCCAAATAAGATGTTTATTCACCACCGCATTACCGGAGGGGACATGAAAAGCGCAGCCGCTTCTATTTGTCTGGTCATGTTGGTTTCGGGAGCCGCCATCCAAGCTCAAACCAACACCGTTCGACCGGGTCCCGAATATGACGTCTTGAACGCTTGGGCCGGGGACTGGGTCATTCAAGGGGAAACCACGGCCACGCCATCTGCGCCCAGCTACAAGTTCGATTGGACCCTGAAGGGTGAACGGATACTGGGAGGCTTCTTCCTGCAAATCCACAGCATGTGGAAAATTCAAGGGACCATTCAAAACGGATTGGTGGTTACCGGATACGACCCCGCCAAGAAGACATGCGCCACGCACGGCTTTAATGACGATGGAAGTTGGCTTGTCTCGACGTCGACATTTATAAGCGAGAAAACCTGTATAGAAAACGGTTCGACGTATTCTCCTGACGGGGAAGTCCTGAGATGGCGTAATACGTGGAATTTCAGTGCCGATGGGAAGTCCTTTTCAGTGAGGATGGAGAGTGAAAAGGATGGCATATGGCGGATTTTGCATGAGGCCAAGGGAGTCAGGGTTTCGGAAAAGTAATGGTCTCGCCAAGATGCATCAGGAGCCTTAGAGCGAACTCAGGCTAGTTTTTTCAAAATCAATCATTAACTCGGCTATCGAATCCCTATCCCCAATCGGCGGGAGATAGGTTACCACCTGCTCATATGCTGCCGAAATGCTTTCCCCCCATCTCGATCCAGCTCCCTCGGCCGCTTTGCCGGGCTTTGGTCAGGATCAAATGCGCCGCCGCCAAGTCCTCGATGGCCATGCCCAGCGACTTGAATACCGTGATTTGGTCCGGTGCGGTGCGGCCCGGCGCCTTGCCCTCCAACACCTCGCCGAGTTCGCCCACAATGTGTTCGTCGCCGATCACGCCTTCTGCGCGCGGGATTAGAAAATCGCCTGACTCGGCCATCATGGCCCCAATCTGGTCGGCGTAGAGGCGGGCCTTGGCCACGAGCTCGGTGTCCAGCTCTCGGCTGGCTGGCGCGCAGGCACCGACGGCGTTGATGTGGGCGCCCGCCGCCACCCAGCGCCCCAGCACCACCGGTTCCGCGGACGTGGTCACCGTACAGATGATATTCGCGCCCCGCACTGCCGCTTCAGCCGTGTCCTTCACTTCCACGTCAATTCCGTGCCGTCGCGATTCCCGCTCAGCGAATCGCCTGGCGCCTTCCTGAGGCAGGCTGAACAGACGCACCCGCCGGATGTCGCGCACCGCGAGCATGGCTTCAAGGTGCGTGCGGCCCTGGGTACCGGCCCCGATGATGGCCAAATCGTGGGCATCGGACCGGGCCAGCGTGCGGGTCGCCACCCCGCTGACCGCCGCGGTGCGGATCGCCGTAACGGCGGTGCCGTCCACAATCGCCTGGAGCAATCCACGTTCAGCATCGAAGAGCAGCACAACGCCCTGGTGTGAGTCGTACTCCGTGCCCTGATTGGCAGGGAACACGGTGATCACCTTGACGCCGACGGAATGGATGCCACCCAGATAGGTCGGCATCAGCCCCATGATGCTCCGGCCGTCCGGAAGCGACATGCGCGTGCGCAGCGGCAGGATGGCGTCTCCCGTGGTCAGCATCCTGAGCGCGTTCTCCATGGCCGGGATGCACTCCTTCATCGGCAGCAACTCGGTCACCTGTTCCTGGTCGGCGATAAGAACCGGCATCGTCACCCTCCTGTGTGGTCGTGGCGGGGCAGACTATGACTATAGTATTCATTGCCGGCGTTTCTCGTCAATGCCAAGCCCTGTTTCACATCGAGGCGGAAATTCCGTTATACGTCCTATGGTTGAACATTGACACTTTTCCCGGGACGGCGACACGATGAGGGGCACGGTCGCCAAGGGCGAAATGGGCGAGATGCAGTGGTGCTTGTTCAGATACATTAGTGACACTTGGAATTAAGCTATGAGGGACTATGCATCTACGATCAGTCCAGGGTTACGGGTCCCTCGTACCGGGATCCGTGTACATCCGGTCGCTCATGCATCAAGGGAAGATCTCCCCAGAGAGCCGCTAGTCGGATTCCGCGCATGGGCCCTTCTGATCGCAGGGCGCCACGGAAGTCGCGCCCCATACAGAGTTTTAAGCCGCGCCCTGAGACTTCAGTTGGTATGGGGTTTAACAAATTCCGATATTTTCCGGAGTCTTATGCCTGGATCGCTGGCGACGAACTGCCGCAGCCAGCCCAGATGGCCGGCCCCATAGATCACGAGCACGCGTTCATCTTGGGATTTAATGATATTGAGGATATTGTTGTAAATGCGAATGTTCCGCTGATACCAACTGGTCAGCAGGTCCGGTCCGGCATAGTCGCCCGGTTCTCCCAGGTGGGCTTCGCGGTAGTAAAATCCGACGTCCTTCGCCACGTTCTCATCGTCGTTCATATAAATCAGTGTTTCGAGCACGGTGTGCGAATGGAGGTAGGCATCCGACTGCTTGACCATCTCGCCGATCTCGGACGATATTTGGTCAATGATCGGCGACTGCCCTTTGGCCTTGGCGTAGTTGATCACCCGCTGCCAGGGGAAATCGCCGTCGAAGTCCACCGGGTAGATGGCCTTCATCCCGAGCTCCTTCGCCAGCCGGAACCCGATCTGATCGATCTCGTTCTGCGTCAGCGTGTATTTGCCGGCCAGGTAATCGGCGTATTGCTTCGGGCGGCGGTCCTCGTACACCGTGGACTCGATGGCGATCTTCGTCGGCTTGAATCGCTTCAAGACTTCGAGGAGCTCGCTGATTTCCGCCTGCCTCTTGGGCGAGAGCACATCATCCGCTGCCATGTTGAAGATGTCGTGACCCGGATTGGCCATGTGATATGTGCCGAGGATCAGGATTTCCGGGCGTTGCGACGGAGCGGTTTGCGCAACGGCGTTTTCAGACAAACCGGCGGCAAGAACCAGGAGTGCCGCCAGGCCAAGCGGGACCGGGGCGAAAAGGAATTTTCTCATCGGGACAGTCCTCCACATCGGATTTCAATAGAACAGACGTTCCGGACCGACGAAAGGTTGACTCAACTCCGGATGGCCCGCGACGACCCGTGTGCCGCCTACTTCAGGCAGATGGAATATGGACTCGGCGTCCGGATAGCCCTTCCGGCCATTCGCTTCGGCGGGGCGGTCGTCGCCCCGCCGTTGCCCCTTACGCCGTTTTCGCTTCCGGCTCGTCCTCGCGCATCCGATCCCTGAGCTTCGCCCTCCGCCATTGGGCCCTGCCCGCGCGGCCGGCGCGCCCGCCCTTGAAGAAGATCTGCGCGAGAAGGAGCAGTCCGATCGCCTGCCAGAACCCGATCTCAGGAAGCTTGAAAATCGTCGGCATGAGCCAGTTCCACAGCCACATCGTCACCGCGCCGAAGAGCGCAAGGAAGCCCGGTACCAACACGACGGCCGCCGCGATCACGAGGACCTTCGTCCCCACGGATCGTTCGGACCATCGCTTATGCCAGTTCTCGTTCCGTTCAGAATGCCACATTATCTATCTCCTATCATTCAAAGTCGTGCCATTCGATAAGCGCCGCCGCGAGTTTCTTGACTGCGTAGCGCTTTCGCGCCATGAGCGTATCGATCGAAGTGCCCGTCCGTTCGGCAAGCTCGCGAAAGGTCAGCCCCTCGACGGTCTGGGCCAAGAGGACTTCGCGCTGCGGCGCCGGCAAGGCGCCGATCGCCATCTCGATCGCCCCGGCGAGCTCGCCGCGGACGAGCTCGTCATGGGGATCGAATCCCGCAGCAACGGCGATCTCCTCGAGAGTTTCCTGGGGAAGCTCCGTCGCCCCGGCCCGTCGACGCGCGGCCTTTCCCCGCCATAGGTCGGCAAGCCTGTTCCGCATCGCGGCGAAAATCCACCCGGCCAGGTCCTCGACGATCGAGAGCGCGCTCGCGTTTGCAAGGGCCTTCATGAAGGCGTCCTGGAGGACGTCTTCCGCCGTCGCGAGGTCGGGGGCGTGCACCCGCGCCCAGGCGAGGAAGCCGCCCCTGCGTTCGCGATAGGTTCGCTCGATCTCGCTCCGCGTCGACGCGGCGTCCGTATGCATTTTCATGGCCTTCACTGGTATCGACGATCGAGGAGGGATTTTCGTGTATCGGGGGTGATTGACGAATCCTGCCGTGAGCTCGGGAAAGGCGAGTCCATCCCCGCTATTTCTTCGGAGGGACTCGGTCCCCCTTGGACGGATCGGGCGGGAAGACGTCCCGGACCGAGAAGTCCACCCAGATCAGCGTTTCGGTGTTCGGCGCCGCGGCCAGAATGCGGTCGCCGATCTCCTTGACGGGATCCTTCATCTTGCCCCACCAAGGTTTGTCGGTCTGGTAGCCGTATTGAAACCCGACGGGCGCCGGGGCGAAGGTCTTGGCCCACTCGGCGAACGCGGCGATCATCTCGTCCGCGGACTTAAAGATCTGGCTGTCGTCGACGAACATGATGCCGTCGCGGACGGTCGGCGGCATGACGTTCTCGCGGAAGTGCTTCAGGAACATGCGGTAGGAGGGGTTATGAGACCGGGCCGCCGCCAGCCAAGTCCTGGCCATCTCGTCGGTCACCGGGTCGCCGAAGTCGGGGTTATTAGAGCGGTGCCACTCGATGTCGACGCCGACCCCGATGACGCACTTATGGTGGCCGTAGCGGTCGAGCATCATGTGGAAAGCCTTATCGACGGGCGCCCAGCCCGGCTCGGTCTGGAGCCAGACGCGGTAGCCGAGCTTGTCGAAGAGCTGGAGCACGGGCTCGCTGATGTCTTCGGGCATGCCCGTGATGAGTGGGTCGCCGCCGGGCGGGACGGGGAAGGACATCTCGGTGCCGCGGCCCTTCAGCCGGCTGACGATCCAGATGGCTTCCGGTTTCGCGCCGGGGAACTTGGCCGCGATCTCGGTCCCGGTCCGCGCCCAATACCCCGGGCCGGGATCGTTAGGGCGGCCGTAGGTCGAGCTGCGGATGCCCGCGCCCTTAAGATTGTCCGTCCGTGCGGCCAGCACGGAGACGCCGATTGCCGCGGCCAGGAAGACCGTCAGCCCCGCCGCCATCCGCGGCGACGCCCCGCGCCTGTTCGCCTGTGTTATGTTCATGTCGATTCCCCTCCGAGATTCAGTTCGATTTTGACCCGTTCGCCGACGCTAAGCCCCGCCTTTCAGGGCGGGGACAAGAAGCGAGGCTCAGGGTTAACCCCGAACAAGCCCCGGCATTCATGCCGGGGACTCGAGGGGTTGACTATATCACGGGCGGGGGCTGTGTTGCGAGGAAGCTCCCCAGTTCAAGTCCATTTGACACATAAGGCTAATCTTCCTATAGTTCTGTCTAAAGCATGCCAGTGCTTAAAATCCGAAATGATAGGGGGCTCGTCATGAAGTATTTGAGGTGCATGGGGTTGCTGACGGTGGTTTTCCTAACTATTTTTGCTACGTCTGTTGGAGCTTCCTCTCCAGCAACCACGATTAACTTTTCTTCACTCGATCAGAATCGCCCCCACAAACTATCGGGGACACTTTACTTGCCGGAAAACAGTTCAGGTCCATGCCCGGCGATTGTCGTCGTACACGGGACCGCGGGAATCGACTCGCGTGGTGCGTTCTATCGGGAATCGATCTTAAAAGCGGGGATTGCGTTTTTCGAGGTAGATTTTAAAACCGGTATTTATAAGGGTCCTTTGACTCGACCTTCGTCCGCGGCTTTGGTGCCTATGGGTTTTGCGGCGTTAAAGGAATTACGCAAATTGCCCGCCATTGATCCCAACCGAATCGGAATCATGGGATTCTCAATGGGGGGGCACCTCGCAGTGACGACGGCTTTTGAAGAAAACCGCAAATTGTGGATGGGCGATGAGAAGGGATTCGCTGCCCATGCGGCATTTTATCCGGTGTGCTCAACCTTTTTAAAGCGAGACGATTGCCCGATGACCGGAGCTCCGATGATTATTTTTTACGGGACTGAAGACGCCTACGGCGACGGCAAGAACGTTCCGGAGTTTAAACGCTTGCTTTTGGAAAAATGCAGCTTTGAGGTGACGACTGTCGAATATGTTGGCGCCCATCATGGGTTTAATAGAAATGAGCCCGCCATAAGCTACCATGACCCCGCTGCCAAAGGGTGGAAGGGCTATGAGGCTTGGGACGCGAAGGCTGCCAATGATTCACTCATCCGAGTCGTGGACTTTCTGCGCACATCCCTGGCGGCTAAGTAGTTGACTTGTTGGCGTGCCCGACAGTGCTTGACGTCGGCGAAATTCGGACAGGGTTGATTTCTCCAAAGATACGGTTTCCAACGACAAAATCAAGCGAGAAGGGATGAACGCCAGGGAAACGCGGCCATCACGGTTCCGATCGTAGCCAAACCCCAGAGGCTCCCCTCCCAAAAAAGCCGGCTGAAGGCGCCGCGACGGGTGAAGCCGCAGTCCGCAAAGCGTCGGCGCTTGCTCCTGGCCATAAGATAGACGCGGGCTGCAGACCCCGCGAGCGACCCCGCCTCGATGAGAATGAAGTTGGCTGTGGTCAAGAAGCGACGAAACAGGCCCTATTTCCCTGGGCTTAGAACCCGGGCCCTTGCGGTTCAAGCGGGGATTGAGGATTCGTATTAGAGTGAGACGGAGATTTTGGGCTGGCCGGCGGCTTGGTTGCGCAACCAGGCGTTTAATATGGGGAAAGCCGACAATTATTGAAATTTCAAGTGTTGCCGGTATAATCAATGTGCGTGTGAATGCGTGCACGCCAACGGCAAATGAAGTATGGATGACCGATGGCCAAAAAAATTTCCTATGAGCTAATGTTTTGGAGATAACTTCTCGGGGGATGCCTATCATGGCCGACATCGATCTTATTACCGTTGAAAGAGAATCGGATTTGAAGGATTTCATCGATTTCCCCTGGAAGATTTATGCTGCATACCCTAGATGGGTTCCTCCCCTTAAAAAGGACCTTCGCCGGTTGCTGGACCCCGCCAGGCATCCTTTCTGGGAATCTGCCGAGCGCGTTCTCTTTCTGGCCCGGCGCGGTTCGGAGACCGTGGGAAGGATCGCGGGTGTCATAGACCGTTGTTATAACCAGTTCCACGATGAAAAGATGGGCATTTGGGGATTTTTCGAATGCGCTGACGATCAAGAGGCCGCGGCGGCTCTCTTTTCTTCCGTGGAGAGGTGGACACGCCAGAAGGGGATGACCTTCATAAGGGGACCGCTCAACCCGTCCACTAACTACGAGCTTGGGTTGCTCATTGAAGGATTCGATTATCCGCCTGTGGTGGAGATGGCTTACCAACCGCCGTACTACTCAAGGCTGATCGAATCATGCGGTTTTGCCAAAGAGAAAGATCTGCTGGCCTTTTTGATCGAGGGCGATTACCATCTTCCCGAGTGGATGGACAGCCTGGCCGGACGCATCGCTCGGAAAAAGGGCATCCACGTCAGGCGCATCAATCGAAAGGACCTGGACGCCGAGTTTGACCTGATCAGGGAGATCTATAATGACAGCTGGTCGGGGAACTGGGGTTTTGTCCCGTTGAGCGCCAATGAGATGCGGGACATTCAAAAAAACGTCATGAAATTTGAGGACCCGGACTTGGCTTTCTTTATCTACTATGAGAACGAACCCGCCGCGGTGTGTGTGATCTTTCCCGACATGAATCCTTTCCTCAAACGTCTCAACGGCCGGATCAGCGTGGCGGGTTTGATCAACGCGCTCCTGCATCGGCGGGAGATCAAGGGATTGCGGTTGCTGATGTTCGGGATCAAGGACAAGTACCGGCAGATGGGAATTCCCCTGTTGGCCTTCCACCACATCTATGAGGTCGTGAGGGGGAAAAAGAAATATCGTTACATGGAGCTTGGCTGGACGCTGGAGGATAACGAGGCGATCAATTCCTTGATAGGAGAAACCGGCGCAAAAGCATATAAGAAATATCGCATCTTCAGAAAATCTTTATAGCATCAGCCGATGGAGGGACGAAGTTGAAACGGAGGTCGGGATATGATGGCTGAGGATCGCGGTCCCATCATCGCGTTCGTATGGCGGCCTGAGGAGATCACTCCCCCGGTCACCCAAATGGCTCATCGAACGGGAAGCCGTGCGATCTTCGATTTTTCAATGATGGAGCGCAAGCCCTGCATTCCTTTTTGCGAGAGGCTGACCCGGCTTGTCAGCGTTGGGGATATCAAGATCTCCGCCGTCACCTTGATGGATCCCTCTTTGGGGCGGTTGCTGAAGGAAGGCGGAGTCCAGAACATATGGGTCGAATGCCACCCCCAGTCTATCTCGGGGGATACTTCCGGCCTTTCTACCAGAGATTGAGAGAATTGTCGGAAGACTGCCCGTTGTTTTCCAATCGTTGGAGACTTGGATATCCTCGACAACGATTTTGAAGGATAGTTCGGGAATCGGACATATCGTCCTGAAAGGATGCGAGGCCTCTGGATTCGTGAGCGGTGAAACAACCCTGCATTCTTTATTCGGCAGCCAAGGAAATGCTGCACGAATCCGCGAAGTCTCCGGACATCCTCATCTGGGGCGGCGTCTGGACGCCTGAGGCGGCAGCGGCATTTTTGTCCACAGGAGCAGCCGGGATAGTATTCGAGAGTGTCCACTGGCTGACGGACCTTGTGGCCATGGATGACCTCCAACGCCGGCAACTCGCCAAAATCCGCATGGATTCTACCTCACTGGTCGGTTTGGACATTCAGGTTCCCTGTCGGCTTTTCAATAAGGGGAACTCGGTGGCGTTCAAGGAGATCAAGGCGTTCGAGGACTCGCTGTGCAAAACAGATATCACGGAGGAAGGCCGCCGGCGCTTCGTCGACCACGTGAATTCCGCGTCCCTGCACCCTCTGAAGAAGCCATTTCACCAAAGACGAGGTCATCCCTCTGGGCGTGGAGGCTGCTTTTGCGGCGTCGTTTGCTGAACGTTTTGGGGCAGGAACCGAAAAGGCCGTGAAAGCCTTCATCGAAGAGATTCGAAACCTGTGCCGCTCGGCTGAGATGAAAAGGGATTGCTTTTTAGACAGCCCTTCGGCCAAGGAGATGGGAACGAAATATCCATTTATCCAAGGCGCCATGTCCTCTATCACCGATATCCCGGAGTTTGCCGCGAGAATTGCTGATGCCGGAGGATTGCCGACGATCGCCCTTGGCCGGATGAATGCGGAGGCGCTTGACCGGAGGCTGGGTCGACTGCCGGAAGTCATGGGGGGGCGGTCTTACGCCGTGAATATCATTTCTTTGGCGGAGAATCCCTTCAGGGAAACCCAGCTGGACTGGATAAAGAAAACGATGCCGCGGTTTGTCTGGATCGCCGGAGGGGACATCTCTCCCATAAAAGAATTGCGGGAATGCAGGCATAGAGGTTGTCTATATCGCCGCCGATGAGGCGTTGCTGGAGCTTGCTCTCGAAGCCGGTGTGCGCTACGTGGTTTGCGAGGGGTACGAGGCAGGCGGCCACGTGGGACAACACAGTACACTGACCCTTGCCCAAATCGTGTTGGACCTCAAACGGCAAAAGCCCACCCTGTTCCAAAATTGCCGCCTCATACTTGCCGGAGGGATATTCAATCGTGAAACGGCCTTCATGGCCGCCATGCTCGGCGCAGACGCCATCCAGATGGGCACCGCCTATCTGGCCACACAGGAGATCGTGGAAACGGGCGCTATGACGGCACTCTACCAGCGGCTGGTTCTGGAATCGTCTCCGGGAGGGACCGTCGTTACAGGTCGAAGCACCGGACTCAGGGTGAGGTCATTGAGGACACTGAGGAGTCGCCGCTGTATCGTCTCTGGAGAGAAAATTTGCGGCGGGTCGCCAGGATGAGACCTCCTTCCGGACAAAGATGGAGGAGATGACGGCGGGGAGCCTCTCCGTTGCAGCCCGAGGCATGGATAAGCATGGCAAGCCTTTATCTGACCGGACCGTTTTGGAACGCGGGCAATTCATGAGCGGGGCTAGTGCCGGACTTATCAGCCAAGCACAGACGCTGGAGTCCTTTCACCGCGAGTTAGCCGAAGGGGTCCTTTTGCTGCATCAGCCATTTAAGGGGACCGGTGAGGAAACGACCCCTAAGGTATCGCTTCCTTTAACAACTCCATCCTTCGGCATTGGCCGCTCGGATGTGCGCAACGGTGACCATGAAAGGGTTGCCATCACAGGGATGAGTATCATCAATGCCCTGGGGAAGAGTCCGGAGGAGACCTGGGCGGCCAGTCTGGCCATGAAGAGCGGAATTACGCGTATTCCGACGTCATGGTGGGATCAGGAGCGTTTTTACGATCCCCGGCCGCACATCATGGATAAAAGCTATTGCAATGTCGCAGCCTTTATGGATTTCCATGCCTCACGCAGCGAACTCGGGATTCCGCCCCATGATTTTCGAACGATGACCGAGTCCACGAGGATCACCATGTGGCTGGCCGAAAATGCCATCCGGGCCTCCGGCATCCTGGAGTCCGGCATCCCCGGCGAGCGAATTGGAGTCCTCATCTCCCAGAACTCGGGAGAGACGTCGGCACCTCTGACGCCTCTGATCATCAGGGAAAATATTCATAATATCCTTGCGGCCATCCGACAAGCGGTTCCTGTAACACCGGAGCAGGAACACGCCATCGAAGAAGAGTTAAAGTCCAGATCGATGGCCCCGGACGATACCTCGCTTCTGGGCAGGCTCAACTGCGCAGCGGCCGGCTTCATCTGTAACCGGTACGGTCTTATGGGTCCCAGCTTTTCCGTGTCCGCGGCTTGCGCGACCTCCCTCGTCGCGCTCCACAGCGCCATCCAGATGATCCAAAACGGAATCATCGATGCCGCCGTCGTCGGAGGGGGTGAGGAGAAGCTCACCCACATCCATTTTATAGAATTCTCCGCACTGGGCGCACTTTACGGACTTTCCGGGCGGGAAAGACCCGCCCACGAATGCTCGCGTCCCTTCGATGCCGAAAGAGATGGAATGGTTCTCGGCGAAGGCGGGGGAATGATCGTGATCGAGCGGGAAAGTCTGGCGCAGAAAAGGGGAGTGCCTGTCCACGCCTTTATTACCAATATGGGAGCGAGCAATAATCATCTCGGCATGGTGGAATCATCAAGCATCACCCAGGAAATTGCCATCGGCAACTCGTTCCGCGGGATGCCCTACGGACCCGATGCGGTGGACATGGTGGAATGCCATGCCACAAGTACTCGGCAGGGAGACATCGAGGAGGTGCGGGCCCTGAAGACGTTCTTCAAGCCCTCCGGCCGCACAGTGCTGACCGCCTATAAATCCCAGATCGGACATACCCTGGGCGCCTCGGGCATCAACAGTCTCATTCGAGGAGCCACGGCCATGAAGGCGGGGATTTTGCCCCCTACCCTCAACTACACGCATCCGGATCCGCAGATCGGTCTGGAAGGGTCCGGGCTTTTTGTCGCTCCGGAGCCGCTGGATTGGAAGCGCCGGGCCGGCCAGCCGAGAAGGTTTCAGGTCAATGCCTTCGGCTTTGGAGGATCCAACTATGTTGTGCAGTTGGAAGAGGCCGGGGACTGGGAGCGATGAGGCATTGATTTCCCCCGGAAAAGCGGCTCAAACGGGAAGCGGCCATTCGGAGCTCCAAGGCGTCTCTTTCTTCCGCACTCATGTTGACGGCGGTCACTGCCGGATGGCCGTTGTGGCACAATCCGAAGAAGAGGCGATCACGGCCATTAGAGAGGTCGGCCTCTCTTATCGAAACCGGAATCTCCGCGCCCAAAACACTGAGGTCTTTGGCGCAGCAGGGAATCTTCATAGGCCCCGAGAATTTGCCGGTGCCGCCGCTGGCTTTTGTATTTC
Organism: Candidatus Aminicenantota bacterium; assembly: GCA_963727095.1. GTDB lineage: Bacteria > Acidobacteriota > Aminicenantia > Aminicenantales > Saccharicenantaceae > CAVSEQ01. Next base: position 830,770 of record CAVSEQ010000005.1, read on the forward strand.
CCGGACAGGGGGCACACTATGCCGGTATGGGGCGGGCTCTCTACGAGTGCTTTCCCGTCATCAAAGGGTGGATGGATCGGGCGGCGGCGGTAGCGGACTTCGACCTTCTTGCACTTGTTGTTCCATGATCAAGAGGAGAACCTTCAGAAGACTCGCTGGCAGCAGCCTGCCCTGTTCGCCCTGGAACACGCCATGGCTCAATATCTTGTTCTCTCTTGGCGTTGTTCCTGCGGCTATGGCCGGGCACAGTCTGGGCGAACTGACAGCTTTGTGCCTGGCCGGCGTATTTTCCATGGAAGATGGGTTCCGGATCGTGAACATGAGAGCCCTCTGCATGGACAAGGCCGCCGCTATGAATGTGGATCCCGGGGTCATGGCGGCCGTGGATGCCCCTATGGAAATGCTGAAAGAAATGATGCAGGGACAGGAAAATATCCACATCGGCAATATCAATTCGCCGAACCAGGTCATCCTGAGCGGCAACACCGAGGCCGTCAAGAAACTCGGCAAAAAACTGAAAGAGATGGGATACCGATGCACCCTCTTGCGAGTGAGCATGGCCTTCCACTCTCCTATCATGCGGGTCATCCATGACGAACTCGAGGCGTACGTGGCCTCCATTCCCGTTCATTCTCCAAAGATCCCCGTCATCTCCAACACGACCATGGCGCCGTATCCCTCGGATTCCGGTGAGATCAAGCGAATCCTCATGGCCCACCTGGAGTCCACCGTCCATTGGGAGAGTAACGTTCGGACCCTTTGGAACGACTGCGGAATCCGGCACTTCGCGGAGGTCGGCCCTGGCGATATATTGAGCAATCTCATCACGGACACTCTCCCTGACTCCGTATGCATCCAGACCTGCATACCCCCTGCAGAGTGCGTCACGTACAATACCGCCCTTGCTCAGCTCTTCGTTCAAGGGCACCTGAAGGTTCGCAGAGAACCGAGGGTTGTTTCCCTCTCTTCATTCAGGAAGGCGCCCGCATCCGGCGGAAGCATCCTGAGCAGACAGGCCCCTCCTGCCTTCGTCGAGACGGCCGCGTATCAGGACCACATTGAGGCGCTTATTCAGATCATCATGGAGGCCACAGGATTCAACAGGGATGAGATTCGGCCCGATATGGATCTCAGAAGGGATCTCTCCATCCGCTCCAGCCGTCTCCCGATCATCATGGATGCCGCGGAACGCCATTTTGGAATCACGATCGAGCTGGAGGATTTCATCAATGTCCGCACCGTTCGGGACATCGCGCAGAAGATTTCCGAGATCATCGCCAGGAAAGAAGGCACGCAGCGTGCGGCCTGCCGCCAAGGCGGCCAATTTGGGCTCTGCCGTCCCGGGCGGACAGGCCTCCCCTGCCTTCGCCGAGACGGCGGCGCAACAGGACCATATTGAGGCGCTTATTCAGATCATCATGGACGCGACAGGATTCAACAGGGATGAGATTCGGCCCGATATGGATCTCAGAAGGGATCTCTCCATCCGCTCCAGCCGTCTCCCGATCATCATGGATGCCGCGGAACGCCATTTTGGAATCACGATCGAGCTGGAGGATTTCATTAATGTCCGCACCGTTCGGGACATCGCGCAGAAGATTTCCGAGATCGTCGCCAAGAAGGAAGGCAGCAGCGTACGGCCTTCCGCCAAGGCGGCTGAAGCCGGCGTCGTGCGCGGCGAAACCCTGATGCCCTTGCAGGATGAGGCGACTTTGAAGCGGCTCGTATTCAAGAGCGTTCCCTTGGAGCTATCGGCCTCGGCTCCAATAAAATTGAGCCAAGGCGAGTCGGTGCTTTTTCTCTCACCTGACAGGGATGACGCGATTGCCAAAAATGCCGGAGAGATCTTCCGGCAGGATTACGGGGTTGATACGATTCCCATGCTGTTGATGCAGGCGAAAGTTGCGGGCCAAGACGCTTATGATATTTTGACGGACGAAGGGTCCTTTAAAGCATCTCAAAGAATATCAAGTCTGGCGTCCCTGTCCGGGATGGTCATCACCTTGCCTAAAGGCTGGTCGGGGAAGATAAAAGGCATGGCGGATGTTTCGCGGCTTTTGAGGGAACTCTTATCGCCGCTGCAAGCATTCCTCCGGTCACCGGCCAAGAAGTTCGTCGTGCTCATTCATTGCCGAGACGATGCCGAGACTCTTGGGCGGCTTCCGGTAGAGGGAATGCTCGGAATGTTCCTGAGCGCAGCGCAGGAATACTCATCGGTTCAGTTTCGCACACTGGAAATCGACGGGGCGGACGACCTTCGCGCCGCCTTAGGCAGCGCTTTGGACAGAGGATACACCCCGGTGGAGATGATCTATTGCAGGGGAAAGGTCTTCACCTCGGAGGGATATGTGGCTCCCTCGATCTTCAGCAATCTTTCAAGTCTAAGCCTTAATCCCGACGATGTTGTGGTTATGTCCGGGGGGGCATCCGGTATCACCGCCCGTTTGGCTCGTTGCCTTGTGCCTTTTAGGCCGCGCATAGTTTTCCTGGGACGGACTCCCGCAGGTCCGGCGGCCAATTCTGCAAAGACGGCGCCGCCGCAGTCTTCTGAGTCGAGCACTCCCGGCTCCAGAGCATCGGAGATTGCTCGGACACTGGCGGATTTGCACTCATCAGGAATCGAGGCCGCATACTATCCTTGCGATGTCACCGACCTCAAGGCGGTCAGGGCTGTTATGAGCAAGGTGGCAAAGCGCTATGGTAAGATCGACGGAATTATTCACGGCGCCGGGGTCTTAAGGGATGGTTTTCTTGACCAGATGACGCCCGATGACTTCTCCATGGTCGGCGATGTCAAGTTCCTCGGCGCCTGGAACTTATTTGCGGCGGCGGAGAAGGCGGGCTTGAGGTTTTTTGTGGGCCTGTCCTCGGTGGCCGCAATACAGGGGAATCCCGGCCAAACCAACTACGCGGCAGCCAACCGGATGATGTCGGCTTTAATCAGATACTTGGGCCGCAAAAATGGGGCCGTGCGGTTCAAAGCTCTCATGCTTCCCCCCGTTGAGGGGGCCGGCATGGCCGAGGATCCGGAAGTCCGCGAAATGTTGCAGCGCAAGGGTGTGGGGTACATCCATCTCAACGAGTTGGCAGGGCTTTTCTGCAGAGAGCTGTTTACGGCGTCGGCCGACGATGATTGGGTGATGTTTATGAAATGTCTGCCGGCCGTGAAGACAGCACGGATCAATGATACCATCAGGCCTTTGCCCGATGAGGAACTGGGTGGAGGCACCGTGGCCTTTCGCCGCGAGAACTTACCCATGATCGAGGGAATCACGAGCCTGGATATGCGTCTAGGGCAACTCGTGGCAGTGAGGTCGTTTTCCCTGGAGAAGGACCTTTGGCTAGCGGACCACACGCCTTACAAGTTCGTCAAGTATCCGCTGGTTTCCGCAGCGATGATCCTGGAGACGTTTATGGAAGCCGCAAGGGTACTGGTTCCTCATCTGCGCGTGCGAGGGGTTCGCCGGATGCGATTTATCGACATGATCCTCTGTCCTCCGGGGATTTCGCGGCCTTGCAGGATTTCCTGTCGGCAAGCCGATGCTTTGCCCGGAGAGGCCATGTGCGAAGTTTCTCTTTCAGCACAGGAGATGTCTCCAACAGGGAGATTGACGGACCGCTTTACACCGCACGATTGTGGCCAGGTCATCCTCGATGGCGGCGAAGGCCATTTATCAGCGGAGGGGTTCTCTGATTTCCCGGTCCGGCTGGACGAATTGCAGACGCAGCCCATGGATCATAAAAAGGTTGTTCAATGGTACGAAGACGGCTCCGGATTCGACGGCAGATACCGTGTCATAGACTCTCTTGACGGCGCCGGTCCGGGGGTGGTGCGGGGCCAAACCACCTACCGGGAGAGGCGTGATTTCGCGCATCTGCAAAACGCGCCTTACCAATACTCACCTTATCTTTTCGAGGCGCTCATGCAGTTGGTAGGGTTTTCCATAGCGACAACGGCCCCAACGCAGCGACAGGCCATGATTCCCGTAGAAGTCGGGGAGATGAGCTTCTTGCGAAAATGCCGAGAGGGAGAACAGATCACCCTGGAGGCTCGAATGCGGATGGAGGATGAGAAAGGCTTCCTCTGGGACGCCAGGGGAATCGACGATCAAGGCCGCACGGTCATGCAGGTTCATGGGTTGTGCATGCAGAAGGTTACGGAGTAATGCGTCGTTCGGAATGAAATGGGAGCGGTTGTGATAAGGGACGGCCGGAGAATAACCGTTAAAGCCGTACGATTCCCTTATCAAAGAGGAACGGTCTTATACGCGTGCTCGCCATCCGACACGGAAAGTATCGTAAGTCACACAGGTGGTCGGTCGGCGGATAAGGTCCACTTGGTATTTATTCTGCGGGAGCATCTTGCGGGGATGGACGATTATCCCCGGACAAACTGTCGTTACCCCAGTAGAAGGGATTTGCCGATTCAGGTGGTCCATGACCCGCTGGGGAGGCCGCAGCTGCGACTGGGAGAATATGGGGGGCCGTCCGTTTCTTTTAGCGAGAGCGGCGGAAAACTATGGGCCGCTCTTTGCGCAGATGCCTCGGATATCGGTATCGATGCGGCAGGGACGAATGAATTCACAAAAGAGTATCCTTTTCACCGGGCCTTCCTTGCTCAAGAGCTTCAACAGGCCTTGAGGTTGACCGGCGGAGATTTGAAAAAAGCAGCCGCCCTGCTTTGGTCTATCAAGGAAGCGTCTGTCAAGGCATTGGGATGTGGATTCCATCTTGTGGACCCGCGGCAAATCTTCATCTATCCATCGGCTGCAGAAAAGGACGATTGGTCAAGCTTTTCGGTGGGCTTGTCGGGAAAGGCGCTGGTGCGGTTTCCCATGATGGCGAACCGGTGCCTTTGGGTCCGTTCGCTTTTCCAAGAGGAGACGTGGCTTTCCATCGCCTTGTTGAATCGGCCGCTGATCAGGACCGAAATGACAGGCTCCGCCGGATGAGCGTGACCGCCGGCCGCGAAGGCCTGAAGACAAACGGCGGGAAATAACATGACGGAGACGGCATCGACCGCGAAAAGTCTCCGCGTCTCCGGTCTTTACGGCACGCGCATCTCTTTCCTCAAGGCCGGTCTCCAGGTCACCGACGCCGTCCTCCTGGGATCCCTCCTCCTGTTTGCGATCCTTGTCCTCGTTTTTCACGGCCGGATCCCCGACCCGATGGTCCTGCTCGCCCGGCTGGGGCTTTGGGCCGTTGTCTACGTCGGCTCCATCTATCTTCTTCCCCTGCTGAAGAACCGTATCCTGTACTTCCTCGTCCGGGCGGGCGCGGTCCAGGTCGTGCTCTACGAGCTTTTCCTGATCTGCCAGCGCTTCCAGCTGATATGGGTCCATAACTGGCAGGACGAAGCCCTTGTCGGCTGGGAGAAGGCCATTTTCGGAGTCCAGCCCACGGTCTGGCTCCAGAGGTTCATTTGGCCACCCCTCACCGAATGGCTGATGTTCGCCTATGTCCTCTACACGTTCATCTATCCCGTTCTCGGCGCCCTGATCTTTTTCAAGCGGGGCGAACGGGCTCTCGAGGATTACTGGCTGACCCTGGCCCTGACCAACCTCGCCTGCTTCATCGGGTTCATGATCTTCCCCATCGCCGGCCCCATGCACCATATCGCGAACGCCTATTCGGTCCCCCTCAAAGGCGGCTTCTTCACAGCCTGGGGCGAACACATCCGGACCCATATCCACGAGATCGGGAGCAATCTCCCCAGCCCTCACTGCGCCATCGCGACAGTTATGTGGCTCATGGCCCATCGCTATGTCCGGACGGCCTTCTATGTCCTGGCACCGGTCGTCATCTCCATTTACGTCTCCACGTTCTTCCTCCGCTTCCATTATGTCTCGGACACCGTGGCTGGAATTCTGACCGCGATTCTTGTTATCATCGTCGCCCCGGCGGTCCCAAGGGCCTGGAATGCTGCCGCGTGTCGCGGGAGGAAGACGTGAGGAAGCTTCTGATCACTGGCGCCAATGGGTTCATTGGTGCGAATCTCTGCCGCCATTTCCTGGCCCGCGGCTGGGAGGTGCACGGCTTGGTCCGCAAAACGTCGGACATCCACAGCCTGAAGGGCCTTGACGTCAAGCTCATTTTCGGAGAGCTTCAGTATCCGGAGACGTTCCGGATCCCGGCCGACATCGACAACATCATCCATTCGGCTTCGATCGTCTCCGACCGGGCCGACGACGAGACGTGCCGCCGGAACATCACCCTTCTGGCCGTCAACCTGGCCCGAAAGATCGAGGAGATGCCGCGGCCCCTGCGGCGGCTCGTCCACATCTCGACGGCCCTGACGCTCGGTTTCGATGCCACGGACATTTCCGAAGAAAAGCCAGGCACGCCCGCCCTCTTTTTCGCCTACACCCGTTACAAGCTTCAGGCCGAGCAGTTTTTCCTTGACCAGTGGAAGACCCGCGGCCTGCCGGTCGTCATCCTCCGGCCGGGGGACGTCTTCGGCCCGCACGACCGGGTTTCGAGCGTCGAGTTGCTGAAGGCCTGCGAACGCGGCGTCCCCCTGATCGTCGGGAAAGGCCGCCACCGGTTCGGCTACTGTTACAGCGGCAACCTTTGCCAGGCCGCCGAGCTGGCCCTGACCAAGGAGGGGATCGAGGGCCGCACGTATACGGTGACTAACGCATCGCTCCCGACGTGGCGGGAGTTCTTATCGGGCATGCAGAGAGGGGTCGGGCGAAAGCAGCGGGTGTATGTCCCCGTCTGGCTGGCCTTCGCCCTGGCCGGGATCTTCAAGGGCGTCCATAAGCTGCGGCCCAGTTTCGTGCCCAGGGGCACCTATTATCGGATCAAGCGCGTCACCTCGGAGACGACATACGACATCTCGAAAACAATCGAGGACCTCGGGTACCGGCCGGACGACCGGACGGACCTGCAAGTCCGCGAGATCGTCGCCTGGTACCTGAAGGAAAAAGAGGATGGGTTTATTAAGTAGTACGGAGGCCGTCCGGAACGTTCTTTACCTTTACCTCGCGGCCGCCTTCCCCCTGATGATGACCGTCTTTCATCACCGGGCCCTCCTCAAAAAGCGTGGAGACTACCGGGCATTCCTCCTCTATTTCACGGCCTTCTTCGCCCTGTTCCTCGCCGTCCCTGTCCTGATCATCCTCATCGCCGCCCCGGATCCGTGGGCTTGTCTGGCGTCCGTGGGATTCACCGCCGGCCGGGCGGGAAGAGGCCTTCTCATCGCGGCTGCGTCCATCCCGGTGGCGCTCCTCGCAGCAGCCTTCGGTTCCCGAGACCCGGCCATGATAGGCCAATATCCTTTCTCCAAAGAGGCCTGCGCCGGCCTGAAAAAGTTTATTCTCTACGAAACATCCTATCTTTTTTTATACTATCTGTCCTGGGAGTTCCTCTTCCGCGGGATCCTATTTTTTCCGCTGGTTGCGGCGGTCGGTCTGATCCCTGCCCTGAGCATCGAGACCATAATCTCCACGCTTTACCATTTCGGCCACCCCGATACGGAGATTCTGGCCGCCGTGGGCGGGGGGCTCATCTTTGGGCTTATCGCCTACACCACGGGCTCGTTCTTGTACACCGTCGTTATTCATGCCGTGGTCGGAATAGGCAACGACTCTTTCCTCTATTACCGTCACTACAGGCGCGGCCGGGCCGCGTGAGCCGATAAACGTTCTGGTCAGCGGGGCGACGGGATTCCTGAGCCGAATCTTTATTCCCGAGCTCATCAAGAGGCCGATGTTCCGCATCGTCCTCGCTTGGGACGAGCTCCCGGAAATCTGACCTGGCCCGGGCATCAATACAATCGCCGGTATGACAACCAAGCCTGGCGGTGTCAATGCGCCCGACTCGTCGACCTATTTGGCATCCTTGTAGACGCCTTGGATAATGATTTCGTACGGCAGGGTCTTGACGAGGAGGGCAGGGTTTGTCTTGGAGCCTATCACTCGTCTCGAGATCTCCGCGAAATCCACTCTCGGCAGTCCGAAGACATGCAGGCGATCTCCTCGTTTGAGGAGTCTAACCGCTCTCTCGGGAGGAGTGCCCGTCGCGAAGACGATGCGAAGCCGTGGCACGATTAAGTCACCCTTCAGGTCCCTCGCCGATGCGATCACGAACCTGCCCCCGGGCACCACCATCTGCCGCCCGTCGACGATCTCCATGAGAAACTCGACATCATTGCGGAGCCCCTTCCGGGTGACAATGGAAACCGACTTCGGTTTGACCGTGAGCGTGCACTCGACTTTTTCATAGATTCCGAAACAGGCGTGAGCGTCCCCGCCCATAAATCCCTCGATGGTCGTGAAGGTATTGAGAACCTCGACATTGTTGATCTTCGTGACCGGATGAATCTCGAAGACATGGCTGGGGTTGTCGGATTCCATGGCAGCGAGCGGTTCCCCCTGCTCCTGTTTCTCGCCTCCTCCGTGCTCCGGCCAAATCCTCCACACGCCGGAGATCTTCAACGGTCTGCCCGTGCCCTCCGCGCCGTGGACGAGGTCAATCGCCTTCTTCGCGGAAGCGCCATTCGCGATCTCGGCAACGACGGGAAGGGCGATCTCGGGGGCTCGGCCCGAGAGGTGGAAATCACCATCGAGAAAGCGAGCGATAGGGTTCAGCCTCGCCTTGTCCACGGTGAACGTCGCATCGATGCCGACCCTGTCTTTATACTTTTCGATGAAGGACTTGTTGATCTCTATTTCGATTTCCTTGGAAGAGAACATGCCATTGACGTTGAGGTAGACGGTCGTCGCCGACCGCACGAGGTACGCACAGCCGTTGAGGGCGCCCACGAGCAGGACGAGCGCGGCTGCGGCGAGCGCCGATGGATGCCGTAAGGAATGTCTTTCCATAATCTCCTCCGCTTGCCGGGTCCGAGGCACCGGGAATCTCCTTTAGCAAATACGAAATTCTCTCATCGCGGCGAGCACCAACGCGGGCCATCGGGGTCAGAACAGATACCGGGCCTCACGAAATGATGATATCGCCGGTTGCGGGCCGCGGTCAAGAAGCGACGAAACTGTTGGAAAAGGGCATCGGCCCTTCTGTCCATTCGTGGACGGTCTTGTCTCGTTTCCGGACATGATGGGGCCCGCTTTTTCGATGCGCCGGGAGATTCCCGTCTGGCATGCTTATTGCAATCATCGGCATGTGGACGTTGAAATCGCGCGACATACCGAGATTCCGCAAAACGAGGAAGAATCATGCTGAAAAACTATGTCAAGATCGCCCTCCGGAATCTCTTCAAGCATAAGCTCTATTCTATTATCAACATCGGCGGACTGGCGGTCGGCATCGCCAGCACCCTCCTCATTTTTCTGTGGGTGCGCGACGAGACAAGTTTTGACCGCTTTCACAGGAACGCCCATGCCTTGTATCGCCTCAATTGGGATTTCAATTGGCGCGGCAGTGAAGGAACGGGGTCCGGAACACCCCCGCCGCTGGCTGCGGCCCTGACGAAAAACCTCCCGGAGGTCGAAACCGCCACCCGGGTTTATCCTGTGTCCCGGATGATCGTCCGCTATCAGGATAAGATTTTCAGCGAGGGCAGGATATTCGGGGCCGACCCCAATTTTCTTGAGCTGTTCACGTTCCCGATGTCGTCGGGAGATCCGAGAACGGCGTTGGCGGAACCGAACAGCGTCGTTCTGACAGAGGGGACGGCGCGCAAGTATTTCGGCGACGAGCCCGCGCTCGGCAAACTCTTGGCGATCGGCGAAAAGAAGGATGTCTGGAAGCGGACGTACCAAAATATGTTCATCGTGACGGGGATCGTTCGAAATCCGCCCCTCAACTCCCACATGCAATTCGACCTGCTGACCTCTATCTCCTCATTTCCCGAAATCGAGCAATTCGACTGGAGCTGGGTCTGGATGCGGGTCGTAACGTACGCAAAGCTCAAGGACGGCGCCGCCGCAAGCCGTGTCGAGGCGAAGATCCCGGGCCTGGTGAAGACTTACGCAGCCGGGGCTTTTAAGCGCGTGGGCTTCTCCTATGACGAGCTGATGGCGAACGGCGGACGCTGGGACTTTAAATTGCAGCCGTTGACGGATGTCTATCTCGGATCCGTGACGATCGGAAACCGCCTCGGGCCCTTAGGAAATCGTGTCTACGTCTATCTGTTTTCCATCATCGCCGCATTCGTCCTGGGCATCGCGTGCGTCAATTTCATGAATCTCGCGACGGCCCGCTCCGCTGTCCGGGCCAAGGAGGTCGGCCTGAGAAAAGTTATGGGCTCCGCGAGGAAGCGGCTTATCGGGCAGTTTTTGATCGAATCCCAGGTCTTCAGCACTCTTGCCCTGCCCGTCGCCCTGCTTCTCGTTGCGGTGTTCCTCGGACCCTTCAATCGTTTCTCCGGGAAAGCCATTGAGTTCCGCATAACGGATCCCGCCTGGCTGCCGGCGGCGTTGGCCGGGCTGGCGCTCTTCGTTGGTTTTATCGCCGGGAGTTACCCGGGATTCTATCTTTCGTCGTTCGTTCCAGCGCAGGTCCTGAAGGGAACGTTCAAGGCCGGAGGGAAGAGCCGCCGGTTGAGGCACCTGTTGGTCGTCTTTCAGTTCACGCTGACCATCGCCCTGATCGCGTGTACGCTCCTGGTGCGCCGGCAGACAGATTTCCTCCGCCGGGCCGACCTGGGATTCACCAAGAACGGGATCGTCGTCGTTTCCAATGAAAACAACCGGCTCGGGAGCCGGGCCGAAGCGTTCCGGGAAAAATTGGGAAGTTATGGTCAAATCGCCGCGGCCTCCGTCTCCACCGGTGTTCCTCCGGATGAGGGATTTCAGGATTCCTATCGGGTTGAAGGGGAGGGAAATAAGCAATACGAACTGAATTCGTATCTCACCGACGAATATTTCCTCGACACTCTCGGTGTCGCGCTGGTTAACGGCCGCGGCTTTTCGAGGAATTATGCGGACGCGGCGAGCGTCGTCCTCAACGAGACGGCCGTGAAGTCCTTTGGGCTGAAAGATCCGGTCGGCAAGATGATCGATTATCCCGGCGCCGGGACCGGCGCCCGCGGACGATACACGGTCATCGGCGTCATGAAGGATTTCAATTTCATGACCCTGCATTCTCCGATCACTCCCCTTGCCCTGTTTCATAAGTCGTCGAACTCTTACACGACCCCGAGCTCCGTCGTCGTCGTCCGGCTGAAGCCCGGAGAATGGCAGCGCGGCCTCGAGATCATCGAATCGGAATGGCGATCATTCGCCCCGTCGGCGCCGTTCGAATACGCGTTCCTCGACGAGAGTCTCGAAAAGCAATACGTTTCCGAACAGCGGATGGGCAAAGTCATTCTGGTGTTTTCGGGCCTGGCGATCCTAGTCGCCTGCATCGGGCTCGTCGGACTGGCGGCGTTCGCGACAGAACAGCGAACAAAGGAAATCGGCGTCCGTAAAGTCCTTGGGGGTTCGGCGAGAGGAGTTGTCTGGTTGTTGATCAAGGACTTCGTCAGGCTCGTCCTCCTGTCCAACCTCCTCGCCTGGCCTGTGGCCTGGTTCGCGATGCATCGCTGGCTGGAGAACTTTGCCTATCATGTCCCCATAACCTTGGGAATTTTTGTCCTCGCCGGAGGCCTCGCCCTGTCGATCGCCGTGGCGTCGGTGAGCTCCAGCGCTATGAGGGCCTCGACGGAGAATCCCATCAAGGCGCTGAAGTACGAATGATCGCCTCCCCGTCCGGGCAGCGGGTTTCATAGGAAAGGCTTCTCAATCTTCGCCCTTTGTCGGGACCTGCAGGGGATTGAAACCAAAGTATAGGGACGGTACATCTTCCGGGCCGTTCTCTGAGCCCAATTTTTATCGCATATTTCCGACGAACGTTGCATAATACAGTCTATCACCGCGTACCGGAGCTGATTGATGGCCATAGCGCACATTGTGCTGATCTTCCTCATCACCGTCTCGGTGGTCGTGACAAGTGTTGAGATTGTCAACCTGCGCTTCTTCTTTAGGAAAGACCGTCCGGCGCCGCAACTCAAACGGTATCCCGCGGTTTCCATCGTCAAAGCCCTTAAAGGCATCCCGGCCTATCTTATTGAAAACCTGGAATCGTTTTGCTCCATCGAATATCCAAATTATGAAATAGTCTTTGTCGTGGCCAGTCCGGACGACCCGGTCATCCCACTTGTCCGGCATTTTATGAGTCAATCCGGCAAGAACAACATGCGACTCGTGGTCGATCCGTCAACGATAGGATATAACCCCAAGGTCAATAATCTTCATAACGGCGCAAAGGCTTCAACAGGTGAAATCGTAATATTCAGTGATTCCGATACGCGCGCGACGCCCGATTTCATCCATCGCTTGATTGAGCCTCTGGAGGACGAAGGCACGGGAATAGCCTCGGGAATTGCTGTGATCCGGGGGGCTCGTGGGCTATGGTCGCGCGCCAAGGCCGTTACCTATAACAGCACGGTGACGCTCTATAATGCTCTGTGGTGCAAGTTTATTCCGATAACGGCGGGCCCGGCGGTGGCCATTCGAAGGGAAGTTTTTGAAAAAATCGGCGGCTTCGTGCCTATTGCCGACAGCCTCACCGACGACCAGGAATTGGGAAAACTGGTCAGCCGTCACGGATACAAAGTTGAGCTCATTCCCTATCTGGTCGCCGTATACGAGGGGCCGAGGTCATTTTTCGATCAGGCCAGGCAGATCCTGAGGTGGCTGGTGGCGATCAAGGCGTCAGCGCCATTTGACTATAATTTCATCCTGTTGACCAACACGGCGTTTCTGGGCTTCATCTTCTGGCTGCTGGCGCCGGCCCATCCTTTTCACATCGCCGTTTTCGCGGGGATCCTGGTATTTCGCATATGGACCCCGTTTTATCTGCATCGCAAGTACCTAGGGGATCCACAAATCGCTCCCTATTCGTGGGAAGCATTGCTGGTAGATTTTATTCTTCCGGTCCTGTGGTTGATCGGTCAATGGCATCGGCGCGTCACCTGGGGAGGGGCCGACTTTGTCGTGCGAAAGGGCAAGATTGTCCCCGCGAAGACAAGCGGCACGTGAATTTCTCTTCCGAACCGGTTATCACCAAATGCCGGGGATAAGCCTTTTGGTTCGCCGCTGATACTCTTGATACTCCCGCCCAATTCCGGAAACCAGGGCGGCTTCTTCAACGCGGATGCGATACAGCAGGGCGGCGAGCGGCAGACCGACGGCGATAGCCAAAGACAGCCAGTTCTGGTCGGCAACGCCGTAGCCGCAGCACATGAGCAGCAAACCACTGTAAGACGGGTGGCGGATGATCTTGTAGGGACCGCGCTCGACGACCCGCTGATCATGAGAGACCTCAACCGTCGTGCGGAACGAGCGGCCCAGGACGACGATTGACCATACTCGCAGAAATGCGCCGGACAACAAGAGAGCAAAACCAAGCCAGAAAACCGTCAGTGTCCTGCCGCCGGGGAACCAGAACTTTGAAATCCCGTTGAGAAACCCCGATGCGGTCATGGCAACGGTAATGGCGATGAAATTGATATACCGCGTGCCCTTATCCTTGCTGGTGGCGCCTTTGCCCTGGAGGCGGTCCCGGATGACGAGCGATATTTCGAAGGCGATCCAGACGGCCGATGCAAAAAAGATAAGACGAGAATAGATATTCATTTGGAAACGATTTTACAGCTATTGCGGGAGCATTGCACGTCCTCTTCGGACCGCCACGGAACAAGACCTCGGGGAAGCTTTTGGAGCCTTGACCACGACCTGCAACCGGCGATATCATCGTAAGGAACGGGGCATCTGCCAAAGGAGATTTTTGGTTTCCCGGATGCAGCAAACGGAAGAGATGATGCAGAAACGGCCCTTACGGCATCCAGCGGCGCCGGCGGCCGCTCTGCTCTCCTGCTCACGGGGGTTTTTACCGGCTGTGCGTACCTCGCCCGGGAGGGGTACATCGCTTATATGAAGGTCGATGCCCAGTTTTCCGACCAGGAAATCCAGATTGAGATCAATAAATCGTTCATTGAAAAGTACAGTGACAGGGTCAGCATCACGGCGACCTTCACGGTGGACAAGGCAGTGCAGAACCCCGTCGCTCGCATATTCGATGGTGATTTCCACCTCGCGGGCCGAGCTCCCGAGATCGCCCTTCCCGTCGTTGCAGAAATTGCGAATGGCGCTTCCGCGAAGAAGGCGTCGGACCCCGTCCACCGCGCCGAAGGCACGGGCAAACCATTGAAAATCTCCGGCGTGTGGAGGATCTGGCCGGAGCACGCAGGAAGGGCGAAAGAGGAGCAGGGGAAGCCGCTTGATGCCGCGACATCCAGCAACCCCGGCCATATTTTCGAGATTCATCCGGTCACCAGGGTCAACGATATCGAGATTCTCGATACCTTCCGGCCCGTCGAGGGATACATGCCCGGAGACGCTCGGGACACTCTCGAAGCCTACGGGAAAGTCCCATGCAAGATCACGGTCACACCGAAGACGATTTCTCTGGTCACCCGGAAGGGGCTTTACAATGATATCGAGTTCATCATGGAGATCGCCGACGGCCGACAGATCGAGGCGCCCGGGGGCAGGTTCGTGATCGCCTCGGCGCGGGACCTGAAGGGTAACTTAATCGTGCAACGGCTTCGCATGGTCTTTGCGAAAGGCACACCTCCCGAGAAAAAGGTAAGACTCCTCAAACGAGAGGACCGCCTGCATGTCTACGGACTGCCGAGGGTGGATTTCGCGGAGGTTTCGCGGCGGGTAAGGAGCTCGCAGACAGACCCTGCCCTCCTCGTCAAACCCTTGCCGTACGAGATCATTATCCAGGGTGTTTATAAAGATGCCAAATAGGTCGAGCAACCCGATCCGATGAAACCGCAGTACCGCCGTATGCTCAGGAGGATGAAGGCAAAAGAGGAACAACCGGCACCGACGGCAGCCGCGGGAGCCGTTTGGTTCCTCTACATCCTGGAGTGCTGCGACGGGTCCTTCTACACGGGCGTGACCAACGATATTGACCGTCGACTCCGGAAGCACCAGGAGGGCACGGCTTCTCACTACACGCGGACCCGGCGTCCGGTCGTCCTGGTCTACCGGGAAGAGTGCGGCACCCGGTCGCAGTCCCTGGCGCGGGAGTGCGCCGTCAAGTCCCTCAGCCGGCGGCGCAAAGAAGAGCTTATCTCGGGATGGAAACCCAATGGCTAGAAGGACAAAATTCAGCCTTCTGACCCTCAGCGTCTTTGCCCTTTTGGTGCTTGCCGGCCCAATCTCGGGTCAGAAGTTTACGGGAGGAGTGACACTGTCCCTTGATTCTGCACTAAAGAGCGCCGCAGGATATTGTGAACGGCTGGAATCGGCGTCGCTAAATTACGTCTGCCTGGAAGAGATCAAGGAAAAAGAATGGATACCGGGAAAGGATGCTTCTGCCCTGCCTGGAGGCGGCGCCTTCCCCT
Organism: Candidatus Aminicenantota bacterium; assembly: GCA_963727095.1. Classification (GTDB taxonomy): domain Bacteria; phylum Acidobacteriota; class Aminicenantia; order Aminicenantales; family Saccharicenantaceae; genus CAVSEQ01. Next base: position 846,131 of record CAVSEQ010000005.1, read on the forward strand.
CTACTTTTTATACGCAGAATACCTATGTTTATGATTATCAACTGATACGGAAGCAAGGACAGATCTTTGAAACAAGAACGTTGATCGAGGAAAACGGGCAAAAAAGGCATGAACGGGATGCCCCGCTGAAAACGGAAGTTTTCCAACATCACTACGTGATCTTCGGGCCGATCGGGTTCGTCGGCTCGCGATGGCAGACAAAGCACGATTATAAGATCGTTAAAGAGGAAATCATTAAGAATGAACGATGCGTGGTCGTCGAAGCTCTTCCCAAAGATACAAAAGAAACCGGCCATCTCTTTGGCAAACTCTGGCTCAGGATTCCCGACGCGGCGATCCTCAAGATTGAATGGAACCAGGCCTCCATGGGAAACATCGAAGCCATTAAGAGCTTTGCAAGGAGAGCAAACCTGCGCCCTGAAATCGCTTTTTCCTCCGAATATGCCGTCGAAAAGAACGGCATTCGGTTTCCCAGCCGGTATTTCGTCAAAGAGGACTATATCGACCAAACCCGGATGCAGCGTATAAATAAGTCCGAGACCCTCGTGACATATGAGAATTATAAGTATTTTACTGTCGAGACCAATATTCGCTACTAGGAAACGTCGCCGGATCGTGGCACTGCGTTTTAAACAATTCAGGATTTGCGCTTTAGTGGTTTGGGTAAGCGCGGGTTTGTTTAACGGCGGACCTTCCGTTTCTTTATCGTACGATCCCTCTCAAAGGGAAAGCCTGCGGCCCGAAATTCTAAAAGCCTTTTCTGAGTATTGTCATACACTGGCTGCGGCAAATATCGGGTTAGTATGTGAAGAGGTTGTCGAAGAAGAAACATTCTCGTCGCAACCGGGCGAGGGTCGGATTATACCTTCCTCGGGCAGAAGCCTTCTGCCGAAGAACGTAATCAATAAATATCGCTACGAGTTTCACCTCCGGCTTCGGGAGGGACAAGTAAACGTTGAAAGATTTGTCGTTGACGAGACATCCGGCAAACGTCAAGTTGATAAAAGCCAGGTGAAACCTGATTTCCTCAATGAAACGTATGCCCTATTAGAGCCGAGCCGTTTCATAAGCGACGAAGCGCAGAAGATCTATGCCTATACGCTTCTCGGCGAAGAATCCCTGCAAGGCGATAAATGCATTGTTGTCTCAATCGTCCCCAAGCCGGCCGATGGAAAGGAAAATTTCCAGGCGAAGATTTGGGCAATGAAGAAAGGATTGCTTCCGGCAAAAATGGAATGGAGCGGAGCATTTTTGGTTCACAGCGGGATGAATCTGAGCACTCGGGCCGGCGAAGAGGCTGAACCGTTATCTTCGGTTACGCTGGAGTTATTCGATGAAAAGAACGGGATACGGCTTCCCACCCGTTATCTTGCGCGAGAATCTTATGTTATTCCAGGGCACACTTTTCTCAGGTCCAGAACCGAGATCCGATACAGCAAGTATGCCGTGACGAGAGAGGCGCCCGACCTTCTTTTTAATTGATTTCGCATTATGGAAAGGCGCTGAATTTGAGCACGGCAGGTCTTCCAACCATCAGTGCACCGAATTGATTTGATCGCCGCGTTTATTGAACCGTATGTTTCTACGGATTTTGTCTCCGCAAACAAAAATCGAGCGAGAGGGACCATCCTCTCGCTCGAATCACTGCCGCACTGGGATCGGAAGGGATATTGCCTTCCGCGATCCCGCTCTTGGTCGACTGACCCCTGAAGTCGTCGGCCTAGTACTTCACCGTTACGACTTTATGCGTATGGGGGCCCTTCGTCATCAGTATGATGTAGCCGTCCTGTCCCGGAATCCAGATTTCCGAAAGCGCCGTGACGTCCCCGATCACGTCGAACACCAAGTGAGCATCCTGCGGGGTCGTGTGCATTTCTCCGGCCGTTCGAGTCAGGATTTGCGCAATACCGCCCATCTTGCCTTCGCCTTGCACTCTAAAAGTGGCGGCCGTGCTGTCCCGCAGAAATTCATACTGCCCGGCAGGAAGCACCTTGCCCCCGACTGTGAACGGGAAATCGATGCTCACCTTGATTTGGGCCGGCTGCGACTGCCCGTAGGCAAATCCCGCACCCATCAAAGCGATGAGACACGCTGTCAAGAGTACGTTTTTCACTTGAGACCTCCTTTTGGTAAGTGTCAAACTGCCTAATTTTATATGCAAGCTTCATGCCAAAGATGGACGGGAAGCCCTCCCGGGACGGCGTCCCCCTTTTCCAGCATACGCCGACTCTGCGCATCAGATTTTCCTTTTTCAGGCCGCACCCGGATAGGTCAAACGTGACCTCTGAAGTTATCCTCCTTGGTTTTCACTGATGGGCCCCGCAGCTTTCAAAGGCACGGCCGTTATGCCAACTCCTTTCGGAAGAGCCGGATACCACGGTGGACAACCCAGGCGACAGCGTAGATGAGTCCGAGCAGCACGACATCCGTTGGACCGACGGGCCAATCCCATTGATAGGCAAGCCAGAACCCGACGAACCCTGACACGCCGCCGATGATCGATGCCGAGATCATGAACTGGCGCATATTCCGCGCAAACAGGTGGGCCGTGAGCGCAGGAATCAAGAGGAATCCAAACGATATCAACGGGCCGACGCTGAGCACGGCCATCGAGACCGTCATTCCGATCAGCAGATAGACCAACGCATCCCAGAACACAATGTTCTTGCGGAGCGTGACGGCCATCACCCGGTCGAAGGACACCAGCAGCAGCTCTTTATTGAACAGAACGAGCACGGCGAGCACAACGGCCAGGGCTATCGCCGTCAGCGCCAGGTCGAAGTTTGAGACAGTGATGACCTCACCCTTCAGCAAATCGAGCCAGCCGCGCTCTGCGTAAGGATTCTTAGCGAGCAGCAGAATGCTCAGCGCCCCGGAGACGACATACGCCGTGCCCAGCCGCCCCTCGGGCAGCCCGCGTCCCCGCCGCTCCAAGAACGCCAGCCCTAAGATCGCAGCCAGCGAAAACACCGTCGATCCGGCAAACGCCAGCACGTGTTCGCTATGCGCGCCATGCGCCCGGATCTGAAAGCCGAACCAGAGCGGGAGTGAGAGCGCAACGGCTACACCCGTCGCGGAAATCTGAGGCAGGGCCACTCCCATGAACATCAGACGCCGAAGCACCAGATATACGCCGACAAGCGGGCAGGCAAAACCGATCAGCACGGAGATATAAACCGAATTGCGCAAAAGGAAATCGGGAGAAAGAATCTGATGTAAGGCTTCCATGTTAGCTGATTCCCACTTCGAGTATCTCCGCCATGCGCTCCGGCGTCAGAAGCTCCGCAACCTGGCCCTGGAGAGACCGGCCCTTGTACAACCAGATGACCTGCTGAGCGTGCCTGCGCACGAGCGCCAGATCGTGCGTTGCGAGGAGGACCGTCAGTCCCCGTTTCTGGTGGATCTGGGCGATGAACTCCATCAGCGCGTGCGTCGCCGCGGCGTCGACGTCGGCCGTCGGTTCATCGAGAACCAAAATGTCGGGCCGCGTGGCCAGCGCGCGCGCGATCAGCACGCGCTGCTTCTGGCCCCCCGATAGAAGGTTGAATCGTTTGGGTGCGAAGGCGTCTGCGGCCGTGGCGCGCAGACACTCCCGAGTGAACGCGCGCTCGTCGCGCGGTACCGGGCGGCCGGGGCCGATTCGTCCGTATGTGCCCATCAGAGCAACGTCAAATCCCGTCAGGGGATAGACCGGATCGAGTTGGGCGGACTGGGGCACATAGCCGAAGACAAGCGGTGCCTCGCCCGGCACGCCGATCCGGAGGCGCCCGGCGACAGGGGGCTGAAGGCCGAGCAGCGTCTTCAGCAGCGTGGTTTTGCCTGACCCGTTGACACCGAGGATGGCGGTAAAGCTCGAACGAGCGATCGAGAGCGATATGCCGGAGATGACGGGATCGTTGCTGTAGCCGATGCTCAGGTCATCGAGCGTTATGACGGATTCGCTCACGGGAGGCCCGGCGGCCGCGCCCGTGCCTGGAGCCTGCCGGTGCGTGTCCCTTTTGTTCATTTCGATACTGCCGCGACCAACGTGCGGATGATATAGTCCATCATATCAATATACGTGTCCGTTTGCGGAACGCCGCCGGGCATGATTGGCAGCGTGATCAACTTGGCGCCCGTCTGGGCGGCGACGCGGCTCGGCACTCTTTCCGGGAACTGCGGCTCGCGGACGACGATCGGGACGTGTTCGGCCTTCATCGAGGCAATCAATTGCTCAATATGGCGAGGCGTGGGATCGATGCCCGGTTTGATCTCGATCGTGCCGACGTAGACCAGTCCGAACCGTTCCGCGAAATACGGCCAATGCAGGTGATAAGAAACGAACCCCACGCCCCTGAGCGGCTTGGCCTCCTCCTGCCACTCGGCAATTTTGGCGTTGAGCTTGGCGAGATAGGCGTCGCGGTTGCGGGCAAACGCAGCCTGATCTTGCGGCGCGAACGCAGCCAACGCGCGGTAAATGTTCTCGACCGCAATCTTCGCCAGCACAGGGTCGAGCATATAATGCGGGTTGCCATAGGGATGGACATCGCCTTCTGAATGATCCGTCGATAGGGGCACTTCGAGAGGCGAGATGCCTACCGAGCAGTCGACATAACCCGGCGAGCCGTTCCGGATATGCGGATTCTTGCTGGCCTCGAGCAGGGCGGGCAGGAAGGCGTGCTCGCACTCCAGCCCAACCAGGATGAGCAAGTCTGCCCGATTCATCATCGGAACGAAGCTTGGTTTCATCGGCACGCCATGGGTATCTTCAACCCCCGTGGCCAGACTATGAACATCGACCAGGTCGCCGCCGACAGCCCGGGCGAAATCGGCCAAATCGGTGAGCGTGGTGACGATGCGGATTTTGGCGGATTGCGCCGGCTGCCCCGCGAACACGGATGTCGCGATGAGAGCCAGCGACCAAAGGCGAAATATTCTCGTCTTCATGATTGTGAGCTCCTTTTTCGGTCAGCGCTGCTGCCAGCCGTGGGCATGGGAACCGATGATCCAGGCCCATTGCAGGGAAATCGCGTCGTCGTCGCGCAGGCCGGATACGGCGTTGTGCGTGGTGTGGGTGTACTCCAAACGCAGTTGGTTCCAGTGGCTGATCGACAATGTTAAAAACGGCGAGTAGGCCGAAGTGCGGTCGAGCTCATTCTGCGAATTCTCGACCCAGTCGAACGTAAATCCAAAAGACCATTGCCTGTCCAGCTTGTAGACCACATAGGAATACAGGCCGAGCGAACCGACGTTTCCCAGAAATTCATCGCCGTCCAAGCGTGGTGAGGGATTGGCCGGATTGAGGCTCCCGTCCGGATCGACGAGGTAGCGATTGTCGCTGTACAAAACTTCCGTTCCCCAAGTGAAGCTCCGGAACTGGTTGTTCCGCAACGGAACGTAGGTGATCCTCAGATCGAAACCGCCGAGCCGGCGCTCGCGTTCCGTGAGCGTGCTGCCGTTGGGCTGGACGAGGACGCCGCCAAGGTCTTCTGTTTTCGGATTGAGAAGACCGGAGACACCTGTTTCAAGCTGCCAATTGGGAGTCAGATCGACGTACGTGGACAAACGGCCCCAGAAGTTCAGCTCTCGAAAAGCGCGGAACGAGCCCGGGTTGTTGGGGTTGTCGCCGAATTGATCGCCCATTCCCACCGTCAGGCTCACGTAGTGCCTTATCGGAGCCAGCCAATTGACCTGCAGGCCGTCCGTCTTCGATTCGCCGCCGATATATTGATCAAGCGCGAGCGGCCTGTTCACGAACGGCAGTTCATGATCGTGAATGTACGAGAGCCGCCCAAACTCTGCGAAGAAACGGCCGGCGGTCACCGCCAGATTCCAGGGGAGCGACGTTGTCTGCAGTGCGGCCTCCTCAATCGATGCGGTCGCCTCGCCCGTGACCGGATCGGCCTGGGCGTTGATGACCGCATAGCCCTTTGCAAAGGGATCGACCGACGCCGATAAAACCATTTCCACTGAACGTTGAAAGACATCGAATCCGCCGGGTCGATCGCTCCCGGTTGCGGTCGAGCTTCCCGATCGGTGGGAGAAGATGGTCTCCCCGACCAGCCCGATCGCCGGATTGAATTCCCCGGGCAGCGTCTTTTTCTGCCCTTCTACCACCCGCTCGACTTTTTCACTGAGTTGTTTCATCTGTTCCTGCGTTACCGTCTCCGCGGGCGGCGCGGCAGGCTTGGCCGCCTCCAATTGTTCGATTTTCTGCTGCAGGAGTTGAATTTGCTGCTGAATCTGTTGCAGCTGCTGCTGAAGCTGCTGAAGTTGTTGCTTTAACACTTCAAGAGAAGAAGCGCCGACCTGGGCGTGGACGATTCTGGGTGACAACACCAGGATTACGGCGAGAACAGGCCAACAGATACGTTTCATCGTTCCCTCCTCTCGAGAGTTCCCGAGATGATTTCGGATACCGATGGGCAGAACCCGGGTCCGCCGAGTCTCCCGGCAGGGAGATCAACGGCGGCGGTCGGGGTCATGGCCTCGAGAAGTATCAGATGAGCTCAGTGAGCGGGGGGGCGCGGACGTTGCAGGGGGCGGTCTCTCGCGAACGATACCTATCCAAAAAAGGAATTACATAGTCCCGGCCTATCGACAGGAATGTGAGCACCATGGGACAAAAAGTCCAGCAGATTTTTGGCGATCTCAGAAACTGCTGGCAAATGAGACATGTTGAACAGTCATGGGGATTCTTTGGGTCAGCCGCGGCGCTGTTCCGCAGGACGGTCGGTGCGCCATCGGGAGTGTCTCCCGGTTTTCCGCCGCCGTCGAGGGGACCCAACAAACATCCATCGGTGTCGACTGCCGAGAGTTGAAGGGCATGAACAAGAAAACCCGTGCCTTGGGCTGAGACCAGGACAAGAACCAAAGCCCATGTTCCCAGCGCGGCGCGACCTTTGCGGAGCATTCTGCTGAGTCCGCGGCGACTTTGCCGTCGTTCATGCCTTCGATTGATCTGCTCGAAACCCGCCATTGCCTTCCTGGATAGGTATTATAGCGGTTTTCTCCAGGATTTCACCCTGATTCTCGTTTTTCTTTTTTGCTCACCCTTTTTGGAATCTTCCCTCAGGGAATCAAAGTGTCTTCACCTATTTTTCATCATTCCTTCATCATTCTTTAACTTGGGCGCGATACGATGAAGTGTGAACAAGACTCAAGTTCCCCACCTAACGAATCGTACCGCAGCCCGGATCCTCGACTGCGAAGGAGCGCGAGAGCTTATCGCCGAGGGCTGGGCCGCCGCCGACCTCCATGTCCATACCCTTCATTCCTACGACGTGATACCGACCCGGCTGGTCGATCCCCTGGCGCTCTACCAAAAGGCGCGGCGGCTCGGCATGACCTATGTCGCCTTTACCGACCACGATTCCATGGACGCCTACGACCAAATCGGCTGGACCCGCGAAGGCCTTGTCCCGGCCGTCGAAGTAAAAATATTGGATCGCACAATGGTGGGGCATACACTCCATATCAATGTCTATTCCCTCAACCGCAGCCAATTTCTCGAAATCCAGAAAATTGCCAAGATTGCCCAGGACCTTGAGCGCTTCATCTCGTACTTAAAGGACGAACATCTCCCCTATATATTCAATCATCCGTTCTGGCATGAACCGGAAGAGAAGCCCAATCTTCAGGCCATCTTCGATATTGTGGCCCTCTTTCCCGTACTGGAATACAACATGGGACGGATCGCCCGGATCAATCAACAGGCTCTCAGGCTGGCCCAGGCGACGGGGCGGGGCATCGTGGCCGCAACGGATACCCACGTCGGAGAGATCGGACGGGCTTTCACGATCAACCGGGGCGGGACGTTTGCGGAGTTCTTTGACCAGATTCGATCGGGGCAGTCCTTCATTGTTCCGGCCGACCTGAACATCTCCCGCCTAAAACAGGAAACGACAATCCGCCTCCACCAGCTTTTTGATAAATCCGGCTGGCTGCATCCCAAAGACTCGCTGTCCATTGAGACGGGGAGCGCCTTCCTCGACGGCATCGTCTCCCGGCTGGCGCAGGCGCGACCGGAGACTCCGGGGTTCGCCAAAAGGATTCTCAAAATCGCCCTCGAGGGCGCGTCCCGCTCAGGAATCCCCGGCTCGCTCTATATTCGATCCCAGCAAAATCTGGCGGACCAAGTCAGCGGTTTTCTCGAAGGCATGGAGTCCGCCGCCTGATCCCGTCCTTGTCTTGTCCCACGCCGCATAGTTAAGGGATAATAAGAACGACGGAGGAAACGCGGCATGGTGACCATCGATAACAACAGGTGCACCGGGTGCGGCCTCTGCTCCCGCGTGTGCCATGAGCACTGTATGGAGGTCGGCGACGCGTCGGTGGTGATCGATTATGCCGTGTGCAGCACGTGCAGCCAATGCATCGCCGTGTGCCCGACGCGGGCGCTGTCGTGGGATGGAGTAGAGCCGGCGCCCTTCGAAGATGAAAAACTCCCGTCGGCGGAACAGATGGCGGAGCTCTTCGGCCAGAGGCGGACGGTCCGGACATTCAAAAACCAAAAGCCCGAGAGGGCCCTGCTCGAAGAAATCGCAGGCTTCGGGGTCCGTGCGCCCACACATAATTTCAACCTGAGGACGATCATCATCGACGAGGACGTCATCCTCAGCGAGATGGATGCGGCGGTTTATCGGTTTTCGCGCAGGATTTATCGTTGGATTTTCAAAAATCCCGTTCTTGTAGGACTGGCGCGCCTCAGCGGACGGGCCAGACGAAAGGAATTCGAAAGAGCCAAGCCGAAGCTGGAGCACAGCCTAAGATTGGGCCGAGCCTATCGATCGGCGCCTCCGGCGATAATCCTTGTTATTGGGGAGAAGCACGTGCCGCTGTCGCTCGAGAGCGCCCAGTACGCGATCTACACCATGAACCTCTATGCCATGACGCGGGGCGTGGCCTGCCGCAACCTGGTCGGGAACCAGATGATCCTTAACAGGAGCAAGGCGTTGCGACGCCGGCTGGGAATCGGGAAACTGGAGAAGATCTTCGCGACGATGGCCGTCGGCTGGCCGGCCCTCCGTTTCAGGAATAAAGTGATGGGAAAGAAGATGACGGTGAGTTGGAACGGGAAGTGAACTGTGGGAAATGTCAAGCCGGCTTTGATCATGCCGTCGTGGAACGCCCGGTATTTTTCTCCTCCATAGCTTATTCGCAAGCTCAGTCCGGCAAGGCGGGACGCGCCACGCTGATCCTAAAAGGTGAAGAGGACGTCCACGCTGAATGTCCATTGATCTTGACGGACGCCGTCGAAGACCGGGCGGTCAGAGTGGTCGTAACGAACTTCCGGCCGGAAGAGCCAGTGCGAAAGGAACTGGCCTTTTGGGAACGGCTTGACGGCCATGCCCACGGTGGCCTCGCCGTAGTCGGCACCGACGGGCGCACCGGAGGAAAAGCCATTGGCAGCGTCTTTATACCACTCCAGCCGAGTATTCAATGTGAAGATCGGATCAATCGCGTAGCTGGCGTAGCCGGCCACGCCGCCCCACTGCTTGGCACCGTCCGCGAAGCCGGGGATGTGCGGAGTTTCGACGTAGTCACAGCCCAAGCCGAGGCTTAGCGCGTCAGTGACCTTGTGAGTCACAACCAAGTCCAAGGCGGTCCACCAATCGCGGTTATCGCCCGGAGGCAGATTCCTTCCTACGCCCGGCGGGAACTCCGGGCCCTCCGTCATCACGAAAATGATGGACGTCGTGTCGCTCGGCGTAAATGTCACGCGGCCCAAGAAGTCCAGAGAATCGTTGGAGTCGCGTGTCGACTGATTCCAGCCGCGCGTGAAGCCGGCGTCAAACGTCCAATGGGGGTTGAGCACGAGAGTGGCCAACGCGCCCGTCTGCGTGCCTGGCTCGGCGTAGAGGAACTGGTAACTATAAGAATAGGGGGCCCTGGCGGGATCTCCGAAGGCCCCATATATGTTAGCACTGATATGCTCGAAGCCGGCCAGCTCAATCCATTTGCCCACGCGGAGTCGCACCGGCAAGCCGGGAACGGTTACGTCCACATACGCTTGGAGAAGGTCCCATTGATTGCGTCCCGTCTGCGTATCCATCATCCCGTTCGAGTGGATGAGCGCCGCATCCGCACCATAGAGGCCTTCCGCGTGGAAGCCCACATCAAACGCCTTCTTGGTCGGATCGACCGTGCGCTCGATATTCAAACTGATCTTGTCAAGGATGACCGTGTTGTTGAAGCTGTTATATCCGATGTAGGTCGGGCCGCGACCGCCAGGCGCGGAGAAGTCATGGAAGAAACCGCCTTGGGCATAGCCGTAGATGTTGATCCTGGCCTTATTCAAAGGTTTCGCTAATCCCCCCTCGCCCAAAGCCGTCATCAACAGTCCCGGCGTCGGCGCGGTTGGCGGGGGCGGGTTTGTTTCCTGAGTTCTTTTGTTGTCGGCTGTTGCCGCCGGTACATTTTGGTCTGCGCACAGTGATCTGTTGATCAATAAAGCAAGGAGCGCACAGATGGCTGGGGCGATTCCGAGTTTAACGACTTTCATGAGTGTTACCTTGATCGGCAATCCTAAGGCTCAAGACCAATGGCTTCCATCACAAAATGATAATATCTTCGGCCGTCCTCCCAGTCAAGAATGATAAAACGACCAGGCGAGGGCAATCCTGCTTGATGACCGCCCCTCTAAAAGACTTCCGGTCAAGGATCAATCGGGCAGATAAGCTTCTTCTCCGTGGAGGACCGTATCCAAGCCCATGTTCTCCTCTTCGGCCGTGATCCTGACCTTCGTGACCTTGTTGATAAGGAATAGAGCGACATAGGTGAACGTGAACGCGTAGGCGCTGAATCCGAACACGGCCGCGGCCTGCTTAAAGAAAAAGGATGTTCCGCCCAAGAGAAGACCGTTGGCTCCACCTGGGTTGACCTTGAGTGTCGCGAAAACACCCAGGAGCAGGATTCCGAGGGTGCCCCCAACGCCGTGGACCCCCCAGACATCCAGGGCATCGTCCCAACCCATTTTGTTCTTCCAGGAAATCGCCGCGTAGCAGACCATCCCTGAGACGATCCCGATCAGGGCCGAAACGGGGACGGTCACGTAGCCGGCGGCCGGGGTGATGGTCGCGAGGCCGGCGATGGAACCCGTGAGCAATCCAAGGAACTTCGGCTTTTTCTCAAATATCCAGGCCATGAGCAGCCAAGTGACGGCGGCGAATGATGCCGCGGTATCGGTATTGAGGAACGCCAGCGACGTGATATGGTCGACGCGAAGCTCGCTCCCGGCGTTAAATCCGTACCATCCGAACCACAGGAGCCCGGTGCCGAGCGCAACCAGTGGAATGCTGTGAGGGCCTTTTTCGCTGACCTTGCGTCGGCCGACGAAGAAGACGGCGGCCAAGGCCGCCATGCCGGCAATCGCGTGGACGACGATCCCTCCGGCGAAGTCGAGGACGCCCCACTTCTGAAGAAGTCCGCCGCCCCAGATCATATGGACGGCCGGGAAATAGACGAAAAGCAGCCAGACCGTCAGGAACACCATGTAGGCCGCGAAACGGACCCTGTTGGTGAAGGCGCCCGTGATCAGGGCCGGGGTGATGATGGCGAACATCATCTGGTACGCGATGAACACCATGAGCGGGATGTTGTTGGTGGGGGAGAGGGCCATGTCGGGCGTTACGCCGTGCAGGAAGGCCATCTTGAGATTCCCGATGATGCCGCCGACGTTGCCGGAAAAACACATGGAGTAGCCGACCGTGAACCAGATGACCGAGGTCCAGCCCATCGACAAAAAACTCTGGATCATGATCGCCAGCACGTTCTTGCGGCCGACGAGGCCGCCGTAAAAGAAGGCCAGGCCCGGAGTCATGAGCATGACCAGGCTGGTCGCCAAAAGCATGAATCCCGTGTTGCCCGTGTCGAACATCCGAAACACCTCCTCGACAGATTCGCGCAGGCGCCGAGCGAAACACTTGAAATGTACGGCAGGGACGGCCGGACCGACAATCGGGGAAAACGGAGGTTGCCGCTTCGAAAAACCTGAACTCCGGGCCGACGATAACGGCCGGGCGGGAGCCTTAGAGGGAGGTGATTCCCTCCCGGATGGCATACTTGGTGAGTTCGGCGACGCTGTGGATGTCCAGCTTCTCCATGATCTGGACCCGGTAGGTTTCTACGGTCTTGACGCTCACCCCAAGGCGGGCCGCGATTTCTTTCGTGGAAAGGCCTTCCGAGAGGGATTGAAGGACCTCCCGTTCCCGCGGGGCCAGGACGGAAAAGACCCCTGAGCCCGTCTTCTCCAGATGACGGATATAGTCCTTTATCACGAGGTCGGCAATGGACGCGCTCAGATAGGCCTGCCCTTTCATCACGGTCCGGATGGCGGCGGTGAGCTCATCGAAGGCTGATTCTTTCAATAGGTAGCCCATCGCTCCGCTTTTGAGCGCCTCGGCGATGTAGCGACCGTCCTTGTGCATGGAGAGGGCGATGACCTTCACCCTGGGATTCGCCTCCAGAATCCGGCGGGTGGCGTCGATGCCGTTGAGGCCGGGTAAGGAGATGTCCATGATGACAAGGTCCGGAGAGAGTTCCGCGGCCAGGCGGACCGCAGATATTCCATCGGAGGCCTGTCCGATCACTTTCAAGGTGTTGCTTTTTTCGAGCAGGCTGCGCAGGCCGTCCACGATGATTTTATGGTCGTCGGCGATGAGGATCCTAACGATCATTTTTCCCCTCCGCCCCCGGCGCTTCCGGCAAGCGGCACGTCCAAGGTGAATACGGCCCCGCGGCCCGGTGAAGAAGAAATTCCGATGGTGCCGCCCAGGACTCTCAGCCTCTCCCTGATGCTGAATAATCCAAAGCCCCCGTGATCGCCCATCGACGCCGCTTCGCGGGAGACGTCAAAGCCCTCGCCGTTGTCCCGGACCTCGACCCTGAGCGCCGCCGGCCGCCGGGCCAGGTGGACCTTCACGGACGAAGCCTTGGCATACTTGACGGCGTTCAAAAGCAGCTCTTGGACCGAACGGAATATGGTGATCTGAATATCGTCGGGGACGAGCGGCCCCGATCCCTCGGATGTCATCTCCGCCCGGAGCCCGTGCTTTTGCTGAAACTGCCGGCAGAGCCACTGCAGGGCCGGCTCCAGGCCCAAATCATAGAGCACGGGCGGGCTGATTTCGAAGGTCAGAGTCCGCGTGCTCTGGATGGTTTGGTCCAAGAGTTCGAGCGTATCTTCGATATCCTTTTCCATGCCGCTGAACATGGCACTGCTCTGCATCTGCCGGAGCCGGGCCCGGACGACGGCCAACGCCTGGCCGATATGATCATGAAGGTTGGAGGCGATGGCCCGGCGCTCCCGCTCTTCTGCCAGGGTCAGTTCCGTCGCCAGGCGTCTGAGCTGGGCCTGGGAATGCCTGATCGCTTCCTCCGCCCGCAAACGTTCGGCAATCTCATCCCGAAGGTTCTGGTTCATCCGCTCGAGGTCGGCGGTCCGGTCCCGAACCTGGCATTCGAGATTTTTATAAGCGTTTCTGGCCTTTTCCTCGGCCGCCTGGCGCTCGAAATACGACACCAGCATCTGAGCCAGCGATTGAATAAGCGCCCGCTCTTCCCTGAGGAAAGGCCCTTCGAATATTACCGGCCGGTCCTCAAGATAAACGACCTCGATCAGACCTTCGATCCCTTTACCGGCGGAGAACGCGGCGGTCTGCGACCAGGGGGTCCGGGCGAAGTTGGGGGTCGCCGCACTGACGGCGCCGAGGCTGATCTTGGCGGCGGTGATTTCCGGATACTGCCAGGCCGGGGGCAGGAGAGCGACAATCTCCTCAAGGATCACGGCCGGCGGTTTTCCGGCATGCTCTAGGACACGGGCCGCTCCGTGGAGCGCGGTCAACTCCTTGACTCGCTCTTTAAGCGCCCAGACGACCTTGTCCTTTTCACGGGCGCTGTTATCAACTGGATTCGGAGGGCTTATCAGGGAGGGCATGTCCGGAATCATTGTATGTTGGGGCGCCGGAAATATCAATATGCAGATCCTGATCCAGGCACGATCGTCACGCGAGGCACCCGACCATTCAAGAAGCGGCGAGCCTTAACCCGTTCGCCGACGCTAAGCCCGCCTTTCAGGGCGGGGACAAGAAGCGAGGATCAGGGTTAACCCCGAACAAGCCCCGGCATTCATGCCGGGGACTCGAGGGGTTGACTTGAACTTCACGCGGCATTATCCTCCGGCCCATGCCGAGATCGTATCGCTTGACAGCGTGGGATTGCCTGCAGATTCTGACCAAGAAATTTTCCGACCAGCAGGTCCGCATGGTTGTCGAACTCGACGGGCGCCTCGACGAATCCAGGCTGGCCGCGGCGGTCCGGGGAGCCGTCGAGGCTGAACCCATCCTGACCTGCCGGGTCCAGGACCGCTTCTTCCATCCGCGCTGGAAACCTATCTCCCGATTCAACCCGGACGCTCTGCTCAGGATCATACCCGCCGCCGACACGGCCGAAGAAATAAATCGGCTTCTCGTTGAGGATCTCGATCCGTGGCAAGGTCCGATCGCCCAAATCGGGCTGGTCCGGGCCGAAAGGGACACCCTGGTCGTCAATCTGGACCATACGGCCGGCGACGCTGCCTCGGTGCGCTCGTTGACTTATCTGCTGTCGACCCTCTACAACCACCCGGGTCGGATCCAGGCCCCCGATCGCGGCGCGTATTTTGCGAAACGAGGATTCCGATCGCTCGAACCCCTGATGCCACACTCCGACGCGAAAAAGGGTCGCGCCACGCCGCCCGTCGCCGCCGCGCCGAGCTGGAGATACCCGTGGCAGGAGGGAGTCACCGAGTTTCGCAAGAGGCTTCTCGTCCGCCGCCTGGCGCCGGCCAGAGCGGAGGCCGTCCGCAATTTCGCCGCATCACGGAAGTCCTGGCTCAACGATGTTTTCCTGGCCGCGTATTTCCGTGCCCTGGACCGCCTTATGGGCAAGGACGCGGGCGTCCCGCGGCTGACTGTCCCCGTCGATATGCGCTCCTATCTATCCGCGCGCGACCGCCCCCGCATCGGTAATTTCTCGGCTTCTTTCGAACTGGCTCTGGATCATGGATTGGGCGGATCGTTCGAAGAGACGCTCGGTCTCGTTCGGGCGGCTACGGAAAAGGAAAAGCAAGGCCGGCCCGGCCTTGGTCAGGCGGCGGCCCTTTCCTCTCTCGCCGATCGGGTCCCCTTTCGGATCATGCAAAGCCGGTTCAAGCGGGGAAAGGTCCGAATGACCTTCCCCCCGCCATGGTTCATCGCCTTGGGCGTTCTGCGTCCCGAAAGCTTGTCCTTCGGGACCGTGGCGGCCCGGTATGCGCATTCGCTCCAATCGGTGGGCAGGGCCGGCGCGGTGTTTCAACTCAGCGCGTCCCTCTTCGCTGAGTCGATCACTCTGGCCGTCTGCTTCGCCGGGGACGATGCCAACGAAGAGGTCGTCAACCGCTTCTTGGACAGCTACGAAGCCGAACTCCCATCCTGAGCGCCGGCCTGAGAGTGCCGATCCTACACCCCCGAGCATCGCAAAAAAAAGATGTGAATCTCCGGTCCACCCGCCCCATTGCTCAAGAGGCCCGGCATGCCCCTGCTGGGCGAGGGTTTCCGGGATCGTGGGAAACTCGGCTAAGCGATCAAATGCCGCGCTAGCCCGAAGCCGGGTTGCCGAGTTTTGGTGATGAACGCGAGTCGTTTTTCCACAGGAGAAGATAAATAATCGTGGCGCCGCCGATGAACGGCAACGCAAAGACCCCACCAATAACGAGACCGACGCCGAGAGCAACTAATAAGCCGCCCAGCGGGAAAAGAAATGGAAGCCAGCCGGAGCGTCCCAACTTATGCAGAGCGAAGTAGATACAACCCAAAATAACCAAGTCTCCAATGCCGACGAGTGGGACGATCCGGTTCGAAAAGGGCGCCGCGATGCTGAGATACTGCAGCAGGAGGTCATGACCTTTCCCATAGCCGGAGATAATCTTCGCGGTAAGTCCGCGTGAAAACGAAAGGAAATCGACAATCCCGGCCGTGATACAGAAGGCAATCAACGCCGGTGAGGACGTAAGGGCCCGGCCGATAGCACAGGCCAGCAACAGCGCCGTGAGCATGACAACGATATCACTGACCGGCCACGACGCCACTTGCCGCCAAAGCAAAGCTGCATACGCAGCCAGTGCGGCCAACAACGCGCTCCAAAGCCTGCGGCGGGTCAAACGGCCGGTCAACCGCGCACCCGCATGCAGGCACGCGGCCGTAAGAACAACTATCCCGAATATCAATGCGATTCGCATCAACGAGTCTCCAAGGATTTTAACTATACCAAAAACCTTCGCCTGGAGCCGGGAAAGTCCTACCGCCTTTGCATCGGCGCCCAGAATCCCGAGGCCGTTCAGATGGGGTCAAGCAACTATCGCTGCCTGGTGGATTACGAGTTCATTTTCAAGGCCAAATAGCCGGCTTTACCGCGGAGCCAGCGTTGACGCCGCTCCCTTTTTTTTGTGAGTCAGTGTGATCAGCGCCCAGCCGGCGTAAACTCCTGCGAGTGGAAACAGCAACACGATGAGGAACCTCGAATCGTGCGCCAGAAAGATGCCCCGCAGTGGTATCCAGACCCCGAGTGCCAGACCAAAGAGCCACGGCCGCCGACGGACGAAAAGCCCTGTGATCCCGCCGCTCAGGAGCAAGGCCAGTGCGGTGATCCCGGAATCGTTCCATGTCGGAAGTGAGTCGATGTACGCGATCAGCAGCCCGACCGTTGCGGCGGCGGCCCAGAGAACTATGTGCATCCGGCTTCGGAACTTTTTATTCTGGCGATTCAACATTTTTGCTCTCTTTGATCCGGGCTCATCCCTGGATCAATCCTTGTCCTTCTCACAGGTGGAGATAAGATCGGCCAACTGTGTTTCCTTAAGTCCGGCCATGTGCTTTCCATCAAGACGCCGGGCCACCGCGCCCTTCTTGAAGAAAAGAACAGTGGGGTAGACCTGGACTCCGTGTTGGTCGAACAGCGCTTCGTTGCCGTCGAGGACGATACGGACAAAGTCTTTCTCCCGGCCGGCGGCGTACTTTTCGTAAACCGGAAGGAAGGCCTGGGAGAACGGGCACCAGGAGGCGTAGAAAAGGACGAAGACGCCGTTCGCGGATCGCACGATCTCTTGAAGCTCCAACGGACCGCACATCTTGCTCATATCTGATCCCTTCGATCGCTTCGGATTCTAGCTTCATATTATAAGCGCCGGTTCAGAATGGTCAAGTGCGCATCGGCGCCATATTAGACAAGTCACGCCAACAAACTTATAATGGTCTCGAAGGCACAGTGGAATCCGTCACTTGGGGAGCACCGAAATGGGCGTAAAAGAAAACCTGGAACTCATGAAGACTCTGGACGACGCGTGGAATTCCCAGAACTGGGAAACATTCAGAAAACGCCATTCGGAGAACACCACGGTTTTCTGGGCCGGCCAACCCGACCCGACGAGGGGCAGGAAGGCGCATGAGGCGGAAGCAAAGGAATTCTTCAAGGTTTTTCCCGACAATCACATTGCCAACAAGCCCTATAAGATTGCCTTCGGGCAAGGCGATTGGACCTGCACCGTCGCCGACTTCACCGGCACCATGAAGGGTCCCATGAAAGGGCCGGACGGAACGATGATCCAGCCCACGGACAAAAAGTTCAGCGTCGAGTTCTGCACCGTCGCGCACTGGAAGAATGGGGAGATTGTAGAGGAAAGGCTGTTCTATGATCTCATTGGCCTAATGAAGCAGATCGGTATTGGCTGATCGACACGAAGGGGCGATTAAAACGAGTTTGTCCGAAACAGGGAAGATGCCCATTCTGTTCAACGGGCATGGATCGCCTCCCCTGCGCTGTTTTCAGATCGGATAGAAACTCCCGCCGGGAGCCGGCGGAGCGCCTTTCCCCGGATGCACAACAGAGTTTACTAGACCTCTTCGAGCATCGTGGTGAAAAGGTCGTGGTGCTCCTCTTCCTCTCCCAGGATTTCCTTGAACATAAACGCCGTAGTCACATCGCCTTCTTTCTGCGCCACTTCGATGATCCCTTTATACATCACGACGGCTTGTTCTTCGGCTTTGGCGTCCAGTTCCAAGAACTCCTTCAGGGTTTTTCCCACCGTGATGGGGTCGGGTTTGGTCGTCGGGGTCCCGCCCAGGTACCAAAGCCGCTCGGCGATCGTCTCCGCGTGCTTCATTTCCGTGATCGCCGTTTGCTTGAATTTGTCCTGAACGGCGACACCTTTGACCCCCATCACCTGCACATGCTGCCACATGTACTGGATGCCCACCTGAAGTTCCCTCGCGATGGCCTGGTTCAGCATTTCCTTCAGCCGGTTGCTGACCTTGGTTAAAGGTTTCAGCGGCACTGCCATGGTTTCACCTCTCCAATAGAAATAAGTCTTTACGAATATTCTACCCTTTAACCGCCATAAAACAACTCGGAGGATTTTCATGGCAACGAACGGAACATCGCGACCTTGGCGCGACTCCTTGACGGATTGCCTTTTGACTACGCCATTGGACCGTGGCACCCAGGTTCCGCGAGCTCGCAGGAGAGACGGCAACGTGGACCCTGGAGAAATCGATAATATCGCGACGCTACTGTTTCTTTATCGTAATATCGGCCGATCCCTCGAGCTTGATTGTGACGCTGCTCTTGCCGCCCCCGAAGCTGACGGACTGCGCTCCGCGGTCCGTAGAGTCCGTGAGAAAAACCGGAAAGTCGGAGCGGATCCTGCCGAATTCCGATCTGGCCGTGCCCTGAATTTCGGTGTTGGCCGGGAGGGTGACACGAATCGGGTTAAACGAAGTTTTGATGTCGATGACGCTTCCCGGCGGCAGAGCCTTGACCTGCTCGACGTCGACGGAGCTCGATTCTCCCATCACCGTGATCGACCCCGACGTCTGTCTCAGGACGACGTTGTTGAAGGAGTTCTTGATGTCAATCGCGCCGCCGATGTCCTCGGCCAGGACGCTCGCCGATTCCCCCTTGACCTTCAACTTGCCGCCGATCCGTCGGGCCTCGACGCCGTTGAAAGAGGTCGTGATGGTCGCATTCTTTTTGACGTCGGCCGCAATGACTTTGGCCGATTGGGACGTGACCTCGAGCGCGCCGCCGATGCCGGCCGCCGTGACGGCGTTGAAAGACGATTTGACCGACGCGTCCCCTTCGATGTCGCGGATGTCCACGCTGGAAGAGTCGCCTTCCACGGTCAGGCGGCCCTTGACATGGGAGACCGTGATCGCTTGGAACGAACTCTTGATCCAGGCATCCCCTTCGATGGCGTCCGCTGCCACGGCCGCCGATTGACTCGTAATTCTGAGCCCGCCTTTGATGTTGGTGGCTTTGACGGGATTGAACGTGCTCTCGATCACGGCGTCCTTGCCAACACTATCAATCGTGACCGCGGAACTCTCGCCGCGGACATCGAGCTTGCCGCTCACTCCGCGAACATCGATGGACTTAAAGGACGCGGAAATCCGGCAATCTCCGGAGACATCCGTCCCGACAACGCCGGCGCTCTCCGATGTCACGGCGAGCGGGCCCCCGATTTTCGCGAAATGGACATCATTGAAGCTGTTGTGGATGTCCGTGCGGCCGGAGATATTCTCGGCTCGGACTTCGCCGCTCTCGTTACGGAGATCGGCCGGTCCCTTAAAATCCGTCACCCTGGCAGCCCCGAAGTTATTGCTCAGCCGCAGTTCTCCTCCTCCGCCTTCGACGCGGACCTCCCCGGACTCGTTGGCGAGATCGATCCGTCCGGTGACGCCGGAAACGGTGAGGTTTCCGAATGCGTTCTTCACTTCGAGAGATTGGCTGGCCGGGACATGAACGGCGATCCGGGCGGCCAATGAGATATTCCAACGGCCGCCGCGAAAGACATCGCCGATTTTCTTGAACACGTTTTCATGGCCGTTCTTTTGATCCATGGGCGTTGTCAGGCGCAGGACGAGGCTTCCGGCCTCGGGCGCGAGTGTCATCGTTGTGTTGTCCAGGAATTCCTTAATGGCGCCCGGGTCTGAGTCACCGACTTCGACTGTCGCCTCGACGGAAACCTCGTTCTTCTCCCAACCGATGATCGTGACATCAGCCTTGGTCCTGTCGACACGCAGCGTATTGCCGGCGGCGGAGGCGGCAGAGACGGCAAAGTTTCTTGTCTGGACGTTTTTCGCCTTGTCACCCAAGAGCCCCGAGCGCTCGGCGCCTGGCACCGCAAGAGCGGAGATCAACACGATGACCGCCGCGCCTAAAGCCTTAGCGAGTTTGTGTTTCATGAATCGCTCCTCCCTTTTTTCGTTGTCTTCAGTGACCCGGCCAATTCGGCAAGGGTTTGATGTTTGTCCTCCAGCGCAGCCAGCAGATAGCGCCGAATGTGGGCGTTCGCCGGATTCGACTCCAAGGCCTCCCGGCATTTCTCTAGCTGGGCGTCGATCGTCGCCAGCTTGTCCCGGTAAAGGGAGGCCATATGCAGGTCCATGGCGTCGATCTTGGGGCGAGCCAGCTTCTCCAAGGCTTCGATAGCGTCGGCGTATTCCTTTTCCTTCTGCTCGACTTTGGCCAAGGACTCGCGGGCCAGGATCCCCGACGGCGCCGCTGGTCCTTTCAGGAGGAGAAGCAAGGCCGTGACGAGGATGATCAGCACGGCGGCCCCGACCGGAACGAGGACCTGCCAGCGGCGGGCCAGGGCGGCACCGATGATGCGCCGACCCGCCGGCCGAGGTTCCCGACCTGCCGAGGCCTGAACCTTTTCTTCGGCCAGCGCGGATTCGATGCGGTCCCAGAGGCCCGGCGCCGCTATCGGTTCCCTCAGTTTGAGCAGCTCTGAATTCAGGCGATTATCGAGGTCCGCCAACGCCGCACAATCGGCGCATTCCCGAACATGCTCCGCAAATTCGGCGGCGCTCCATTGTGTGGCTTTGCGGGCGTCGAATCTTTTGCAGGTCATTGGGTTCCTCCCGCCGGCCGTGCAGCCAGCCAGGTCCGGAGTTTCTTCCGGGCTCTGTGGACGCTCGTCTTCACTGTCCCCACGCTGACCCCGAGGATTTCGGCGGCCTCCTCCTGCGAGAACTGCTCGACGGCAAACAGGACAAAGCAGGCCTTCATCTGTTCGGGCAGACTATCGACGGCCTCGGTCAGGCTGTGGCTCAATTCGTGGAACGAAGCCGTGCCGATCGTTTCGGCGTCGGCGGGGTCGGCGTCCGTGTTCTTCTTTCTGCGGATCGCGTCGATGCAGGTGTTGTTGAGGATCTGGAACAGGTAAGTGCTGAAACGCGCCCCGCGCCGAAATCCGCCGATGCTCCGGAAGAGCTTGAGGAACGTCTCCTGAACGGCATCCTCGGCATCTTGAAGGCGGCCGAGCATCCGCAGCGCGACGCGGAGAAGCGGGGCGTTATAGCGGTCATAGAGCATCCGATAACCCGCGAGGTCCCCCTGCCGGCACATTTCGATGATTGTCTCCTCGTCGATCAGGTTCATCACTCGATTATATCGCCAGTTACATTCTGTTAGACGGGGAGACAGGAGAAATCGTTGACTCGGTTTAAAAGTTCCCTTGTGCCCTTTTGACAGGTCCCCTCGAGCGCCGCTGCCGACCTGCCCTTGCTATTGGCTGCGAGGTTGGATTACGATTCCCAGGCATGAGAATCTCCGTTAGACTTGCGGCATTGACATACGCTATTCTCAGCGTGGCCTTTCTTCTGATGTCGACGACCCGCGCGGCAGGCAAGGATCAACGGGCGAGCGAGCTCGGCGCCATGTTCTCTACCTTCGCGTCCTCCCGGGACCCCGGGGCCGCGGTGCTCGTGATAAAAGACGGCCGCATCGTCTTTGAGCGCGGCTACGGCGTCACGGACCTGCGCAGCAGGCGTCCCATCGACGCCCGGACGAATTTCCGCCTGGCTTCCGTCACCAAGCAATTCACCGCTGCCTCTATCATGCTGCTTGTCCGTGAAGGCAAGCTTCGCTATGAGAACAGCCTGACCGACGTCTTTCCGGATTTCCCCGAGTACGGCAGAGCCATCACGGTCCGGCATCTCCTCAACCACACCTCGGGCCTCGCAGACTACGAAGACCTTATGCCGCATTATGACCCCGCCACTCCCATAGAAGAGATTCAGATCAAAGACGGCCAAGTCCTGGAACTTTTGAAGCAGCAAAAAGCCACCACGTTTGCGCCCGGCTCGAAGTGGGCTTACAGCAACTCCGGCTACGTCCTGCTCGGCCTGGTCGTCGAAAAAATCTCGGGCCTGCCTTTCGGCCGATTCCTCCACGACCGTATCTTCGTTCCTTTGAAGATGGACGGCACGGAGGCTTACGAGCGCGGAAAACGTGAAGTGCTGCACCGCGCCTACGGCCACACGAAGGACCCCGGCGGTTTCCGCCAAACGGACCAGAGCCCGACCTCGGCGACCTTGGGAGACGGCGGAGTCTATTCTTCGCTTACGGACATGGCCAGATGGGACGAATCCCTGCGCCGTCACACTCTCCTGAGCGATGCGGAAATGCGTCCTGCCCTGACCCCCGTCCAGGCGCCCGACGGGCAGCCTGCCGAACCTGACGGAACTCCCGCCGCCTACGGATTCGGCTGGTTCCTCAATCCATGGAAAGGGCACTCCCGGATGTGGCACTACGGCGAAACGATAGGGTTCAGGACGGCGATCGAGCGTTTCACCGATGCCGGGCTCACGGTCATTGTGCTCTGCAACCGCGCCGACCTTGATGCCGGCGCCCTGGCGTTGAAGGTTGCAGATCTTTATCTTAAAGAAAGCAAATAAGTGCGCACCTTTGATTCTTCCAAATCGAACCGGTGGCCCAGTCCTGCTCCCATTTCGGCTGTCCTTTTCCAACTTCCGACGAGAATCGGATCGAAGACTTGGCTTCCCTCGGGCATAAGGCGCTTTGCGCGGCGGGCTATTTTTTTCTGAGAAGCTCTTTCTGCTGCGTCTTCGCCGTTTCGACGGCCTTTTTGATCTCGGCGTTGCCCGGATCGAAGGCCAGGAGGCCCTCCCAGACGGCGATGGCTTTGGCAAAGTTGCCTTTCCGGTATTCCGCGAGCCCGACATTCTTCAAGTTCGCCCGGCAGGCCGCGATCCCATCCGTCAAGTTTTTGCGCGCGAAGGTGACTCCGGGTCGAATCCCTTCGAATGACGCGTAATTCCTAAGCAGCAAATAGTATGCCTTCCCTGCGGTGGCATGATTCCCGCCCGCCGACGCCTTGATTGCCGCGGCCATAATCTGGTTGGCGGCAAACGCATACCGTCCCAGAAGCGTCTTGTCACCCGGGTAATCCTTGAGGGCGGCCTGATAGACCTCCAGCGCCTTCGCGTAATCGCCGGACTTGAGGGCAGACTGGCCGAGGCCATCGGCCAGGTTTGTCCGGCTCTGCTTAAGCTTCTCTTCAAGCGTGCTTTTGGTAAACGTGAGCCTTGAGGCGAAGCTCTCGAAATTGGGGTAATGATCCCAGAGCGCGCGATAAATGCGTTCGGCCATCACATAATCGTGTTTGGCGAACGACTCCGCGCCCTTTTGCCAGATCCCCTCCACCGCGGCGATGTAATGCAAAATCAGCGATTTGTCGCCCGGGTTCTTCCGGTAGGCTTCAGTGAACGGGTCGAGGGCCCTTTCGACTTCGCCGGACGCGAGAATCCGTCCGGATTCCTCAGACATCCCTTGCAGGGCCGCCCTGTTGCTCGACGCGCAGGCCGAGAAGAGCAGGACCGTGCCTGCGATGATGCAGAAAAACCGTGCTCTGAGCCGCGCCGTCATGGACCTATCCCTCCGATCCCGGCGCCGCTCCCGCCGAAACAGGCCCCGTTCGCTTTTCCATAGTCTTCAGGAAGACCGTGACGAGCTCGGGGCTGAATTGCCGGCCGGCGGACTCGGCGATCTTTGCTAACGCCTCGTCGTGGCCCATGGCGGTTCTGTAGGGCCTGTCGGACGTCATCGCGTCGTAGACATCGGCCAACGAAATAATGGCCGCCGCGACGGGGATCTGATTTCCGCTCAGCCGGTCCGGGTACCCGTCGCCGTTGTACCACTCATGATGGTGTCTGACGGCGGGGATGTACCTGCAAAGTGACGGCGCCTTGCTCAGGAGCTCCGCTCCGTATTCCGCGTGTTTCCTCATCTCGTCGCGCTCGCGCACGTTGAGGCTGCCCTGCTTGTGCAGAATGGAATCGGGAATCCTGATCTTCCCGACATCATGGAAGAGGCAAGCGATTTCGACGGCCTCGACTTCGCTGCCGCTGAGCCCTACGTCCTTGGCCAAGGCGACCGCCAGTTCCGATACCCGGGTCGAGTGCCCGAGGGTATAGTGGTCTCGTGCGTCAATCGCTGCGCCCAGAACCCTGATGGTCGAGACATAGGCTTGTTCGAGATCATAGGCGAACTTGCTCAATTTATCCTGTTGAGCCGTGATCAAGTCGGTCATCTCGTTGAAGCTGGTCGTCAACCTTCCCAGCTCGTCCTTGGAATAGACTTGGAGGGGCTTGCCTCTTTTGCCGCGCTTGAGCTCTTCGACGCCCGAAAGGAGCTCCTTGACCGGCCGCGTCAAGTTCGAGGACAGCAGCACGCTCGCGATCATTCCCAATGCCAGGATGGCGGCGAATACGCCGACGACCTTCCGGCGGGATTCCTTCTGGGCATCGGAAAGCACGGACCGGTTGATTCTGAGGACGACCGAGCCGAGGTTCTTGTTCATGAAAACGACCGGGGTTTCGATCTCATAAAAAACCTCGAGGGCCCCGGAGATCTCGTGGACCAGGGTTCCCTCCGCGCCGCTCTCCAGGACGCGCCCTTTGGAGGGGGCCATTAGTCCTCCCGCGTTTTTGATATCGCTGTGGACGATAATATTCCTCTCCGGCCCGAGGATGGCAATGTACTCGATATCGGGATTCGATGTCTTGATTTTGTACACCATATTATCGAGACCGAGGAGGTCCTGAGAGGTCAGGTTGTAACCCGCTGAGGAGGCGATGCCGCGGTCGAGGGATTCCGCCCGCTTGATAATCTCCCCCAAGATGTGATTGTTCATAATCCGGACAGTAATGAAGTAGGAAATAAGCATCGTCAACGTCAAAAGAAGAAGGACCAACAGGGTGGCCTTGGCCCGGATGCCTCTAACGGCTTGAAAAACATGCATTTCGTAAAGATTTTACAGTTAGACGAGAAAGATTGTCAATCGGCAGGCCGTTGCCGCCTTGACACCCGCGACGGCCGTGGCCTATGATTCGTCACGATTCACGGCGCGCCGAACGTGAAACTCATTATTTATGCCCGGCCCGCGTCGAATCGGTCTGTCGGAGGAGGTCCCATGAGCAAGCGGACAATGGCCCGTCGCAAGTTTCTCGAATGCGCGGCGATGGGAGGTGCGGCGGCCGCCGCGGTTCCCAAGATTGCCTACTCCCTGGCGTCCGCGAGCGCGCCGCCTTTCGAGTTGGATGAAGCCACCGTCGCCGACCTGCAAGCGCGCATGCAATCGGGCGCGTCAACGTCCCGCTCTCTCACCGAAGCCTACCTGAAGCGCATCGATGATCTCGACAAAAAGGGGGCCTCACTCCGGGCTGTGATCGAAACAAATCCGGACGCGCTCGCTTCGGCCGAGGCGCTTGATGCGGAGAGAAAGGCGAAGGGACCGCGGGGACCGCTCCACGGGATTCCGGTGCTGGTGAAAGACAACATCGCCACCCGGGACAAGATGCAGAGCACGGCGGGTTCGCTCGCCCTCGTCGGCGTCAGGCCGCCCCGGGATGCGTTCATCGTTGAGCGGCTCCGGGCCGCGGGCGCCGTCATCCTCGGCAAGACCAACCTCAGCGAGTGGGCGAATTTCCGCTCGTCGCATTCGTCGAGCGGCTGGAGCGGCCGCGGCGGTCAATGCCGGAATCCGTATGCCCTGGACCGAACGCCGTCGGGATCGAGTTCGGGCTCGGCGGCGTCCGTTGCCGCCAACTTTTGCGCCGTGGCCGTGGGAACCGAAACGGACGGCTCCGTCGTTTCCCCGTCGAGCTGCTGCTCGATCGTGGGCATCAAGCCGACCGTCGGGCTCGTCAGCCGAGCCGGCATCATTCCGATATCCCACACGCAGGACACGGCCGGTCCGATGGGCCGCTCCGTCGCCGACGCGGCGGTTTTGTTGGGCGTGCTGGCGGGAGCCGATCCGCGCGATGCCGCCACCTCGGCCGGCGCCGGCAAGTTCCTTGCCGATTACACCGGCTTCCTCGATGCGAACGGACTCAAGGGTGCCCGCTTGGGGGTTTGCCGGTCGCACTCTATGGGCTATAACACGGCAACGGACGCTCTGATGGAGGCCGCCCTCGACGCCCTCAAACGGCTGGGCGCGGTGATCGTGGACCCGGCGGATATCGCCACGGCCGGGCAATTTGATGAATCGGAATACTCGGTGCTTCTCTACGAGTTCAAGGCCGATCTCAACCGGTACCTCGCGGAATATGCCCCCAACGCTTCGGTCAAAACTCTCGCAGAACTGATTACATTTAATACGCGTCATATAGAGGAGGAGATGCCCTATTTCGGGCAGGAAATCTTCGTCCAAGCCCAGGCCAAAGGCCCGCTGACCGAGCAGGCCTACTTGCACGCGCTCGACAAGGACCATCTCCTGGCGCGTCTTCAAGGGATTGACGCCGTGATGACCGAGCACACACTGGACGCCCTCGTGGCTCCGACCGAAGGGCCGCCCTCGCTTATCGATCTGGTGAAAGGGGACCCGTCGGGCGGCGGAAGCTTCTCGTCACCGGCGGCGGTGGCGGGCTACCCTCATGTCACGGTTCCCATGGGTTATGTCTGTGGGCTGCCCGTCGGGCTATCGTTCGTGGGCAGACCGTGGAGCGAAGGTCCTCTCATCAAGTTCGCCTTTGCCTACGAACAAGCGACCAAGGCCCGGCGGCCGCCTCGCTTTGCCGCCACCGCCGAGCTGCCGCCTGCCCGCGCCTGAATTACGGCCGCGGAGGTTCCTTGCCCGCGAGCTGAGACTCGAGCTCCTGGATCCGCTTCTGCTGCGCTTCCTTCAAGCCTTTTCCCTTCATATAGAGCATCCTGGCCAGCAGGCCGAAGGCGGCGAACATGATCAGAACGCTGAGCAGCGGCGCGTCGATAAGGGGGATGCGAACCTTCCGGAAAAACGAATACAGCCCCATTTCCGAAAGATAGGAAACGACGGACAAAAGGGCGATTAGAAGGACCCACCATATCATGGGAACCCTCCCTTGACAGATTAATGCCGCCGGACGAGCGAACATCGCCACCGACCCGGCTTGACTGGACAATCTATAACATAGTCGCGGGGGTCGGTTCAAGGCCGCCCGCTCGAACCCGCTCCTCGATCAATAGACGCTCCGGCGGCCCGCCTGTATCAGGTCGAACTGCCTTTTTCGGAGGCGCGGTGAGCGCGCCGCCGCTAATTATTCCAGCTCACCCGATAAGCGACGAGTTCCAGATATCCGTTTTCCTTTTCGCGGAGGCAATACAGCCGGCCGTTCTTCATAATCGTATAGGAGTCGTAGTGCCATGACGTATCGAGGGTTTCAGTCAAGTGGATGTTCATGGCCGAACGGCCGATAAACGCTCCGTGATTATCGACGATGTCGACCTGGAATTCACCGGGCCTGGGACCCTCTTCATACGTCATGAGGTACATTCGTCCTTCGTCGTCGGCCCAGAAATGTTGAAAAGGAGGCGCGGGGTCGGCAAACTCAATCTTCGCCTTGAACAGCGCAAGGGAAGGAGCTTCGAGGGCCCTCAGTGCCTCCCGCTTCAAACGATCGGGGTACTTTACTGGAGGCGCTTCGATCCTCACGTTCCGCAGCCGATTTCCTTCGAAATCAAAGGATCGAATTTCGCAGCCGTGGTCTTCACAAGCAAGAAAAATCTTATCGCCTGAAACCGCCCACCGGATGAACCCGATGGGGTAGCGGAACCTGGAGGTTCTCTCGAGGGGCTCGAAGAGGAGCCTCTCGAGTTCTTTGACTTCCGAGTAATCGCGATCGACGACAGAGTAAATGTACACAACATTCGCATTGGGAGCCGAAGGGTCAAATTCGACTCTTCGGAACAGAAAACGGTCGGGTCTTAACGGGATCAACAGGTCGGACGTGGCGCGCAGGCGCGGCTTGACCGGGATTTCCTTCCGGAGCCTTCCTTCGCGATCGAAAACGAAGATCTTCCTTTTGGCCGAATCTGGAACGGAAATTTCGTCATTCGCCTCGACCATTTGAGAGATCGGGACCCCGAGCTCTCCGGGGCCTTCCCCCTTAGGACCGAACGACCCCTCGAGGCGCCCGTCCGGATCGAATCTAAAGATCAAGTTTCCCGAGTAGAGCGGCGACCTGAAGATAAAAACCTCATTACGGGAATTGACGTCGAAGCCCCATATTTTGTCCAGCCCGGCCTTGGCCAGGTCCGCGCGCTCGGTATCGATGACAAAGAGCTCCTCCAAACGGAGGGGGTGCGCGGCTTTTCTTAGGCGCTCGGCCGTAAGGTGGTTGACAACGACCTCGACGCCATTCTCGAAACGCCTCTCGACCCCGGGAACTTTCCCGCGGCACGAGGCGGCCCAAAAGGACAATAGGATCGCGACGACGGACAGCAGACTTTTCACCGAGGCGGTCCTTGCGAAGGGAGCACGATTTTTGCCGATCATCAGACGCTCCACCTAGACTATCGCCTGCCTCCGAGACCTGTCAAGGCCGTACCATCCCGGCGCCTACGGATGCCGCTGAATGAAGAGTTTGATCGCGATTCCTCGCGAGAGTCCGGCAAAGAAGTCTCTAGGGCAATCAATGGGACGGATGAATGACGGGCGATTGATTCGGGCCCCAGACTGACTACCAGACGCGGACCGGTCCCGTATCGATATGGATAAAATCGGACTGTTGATAATATCCTGTCCCTCCGCGCTTCATGGCCCGGGCCGTTTCAAAGAGCTTGCGTGTATCGTAGCCGGGCAAGCGGAAATCGAGCGCCCTGCCCTTGATGTGCATGCTGTTCAGCACGACTTGCTGGCTGCGGTTATGGAGCGCCGTGTTGGTCTCCACACATCGATAGCCGCAGACAATGTAGACTTCGCGATGGTACCCGATTTTATCCAGCAGGTCCCAAAGGAAGTCGAGCAGCTTTGGATCAGTCGGAAATTCCTCGCCGTTGAGGGGGTCGCGCATGATGTGTTTGATTTCGGCGAGGGCATCCGGAAGGTATTCGTCGCCGAGGCGATAGACCACGCTGAGATGTTCGCTGTTATGCGTATTGAAGAAGGAAAGAGTTCGCGCCTCATCGGCAGGGACTGCCGTCGCTGCCGCGGCCAATAGGACGATCGCCGCGGCGATGACAATCACGGCACGGTGCGATCGAACGACCCAGGCCATGAAGCCCGGGCTGCCATGGCGCCGCAACCTCGCCGATCTCTCCCGCTGTCCCGTATCCAGCCGAATTCCCCGCCGCTGCTCAACCCGACAATCGCCCTGTCCTCGTCGTCCCCGTTTGTTTTGTCGTTCCCTGTCGAGTTCCATCGAGTGCTCCCGAACGCGGCTAGTCGAAAAGCGCCTTCTCGAGAAGAACGTCGCGGCCGTAGACATCCTCGAAAAAGAAAAGCTCGTGAGTCTCCGGGTCGGCGACCGCTGTGTTGTACATGATGTACACCGGCACCGGGCGTTCGAGGTGAACAATCCGGTTCTTGCCCTCGCCGATCACCTGAGTAATCTCCTCGGGGCCCCAGCCCTTGTCCGGACCGCCCAGGAGATAGACGGCCAGATCCATGGCCTTGGCCACGCGGATGCAGCCGTGGCTGAACGCCCGCCGCGGCAGGTCGAACAAAGTCTTCGCCGGCGTATCGTGGAGGTAAACGGCGAATTGATTGGGAAACATGAAGGCCAGCAGGCCCAGCGCATTGTCCGGGCCGAAATCCTGCCGCAGATGATAGCGGTCCATGTCCGCCGGGCTGAACGTGCTCCAATCGACCGTCGTTGAATCGACCTCACTTTCGCCGGCGGCGCCCTCGAACATGCGGATATGCTGCTTGTTCAAGAACAGAGGATCCAGCTTGAGCTTCGGCAGCATCTCATTGGCGGCGATCTTCCGCGGAATATCCCAATAAGGATTGATCTCCACGAAACGGACCTTGTCGGTGAAGACGGGTGTCATATGGTATTGCTCGCCGACGATCACCGACATGGACAGTTCGGGCTTTTCCCGGCGCAGACACTTGAGTTCGAAATTCGGGATGTTGACGACGAGCATCCGTTCTCCCGGATCTCGGGCCACCCAGCGCCAGCTCTCCATGTTGGCGATAATCTGCCGGACGCGCATGGGGGCGGAGACGTTCATGGCCGCGAGTGTGGCCGGGCCGATAATGCCGTCGGTCTCGAGCCCATGGAGCCGTTGAAAGCGTTTCACGGCCGTGACCAGAGCATCGTCGTACTCGATCCGGTTTGTTCCGTCGATATCCGTCCCGTCGGCGGCCGGGAATTCGCCGGTGACGCTCAAGCGTTTCCGGACAGCCGGCACCCGCGGGCCGCTTTGCCCCGGCTTCAGCGACGGCCCGGGCGGGACTTGCGGCCAGCCTCCGTTTGCGGCGAGCGAGCGATACACGGCGAGCTTATCTTTAAGCTCCCGGTACTGGAGGAACGGCGGCGCCTGGTCTTCCAGGTAAGACGCGAGGTCCGTGCAGGCCAGGCAGCGCTCAACGATATCGACCGGGTCGACATCCGTATCGCGGGCCGTGGGGAAGTGTTCGGGGTCGATTTGCCGCGGCCGCCGGCGGCCCTCGGCCAGGTCGGAGATGTAGTCGACGACGCCCAGCGTGAGAAGAAGCTCAAGCCGGGCTATTCGTGCGACGTCCTTCTTGTCCCAGTAGCGCTCGATCTGATCAACGGCGTAGTCCGCCGGATTCAGGCCGTGAGCATCGGCGGCCGCCAGGACGGACCGCACGACCTCGCCCAGGGCGTTTGGACCGTCGGGCGTCGTCCAGAGAGGCTGCATGTCGCGCCGGTGATAGAACTTGACGAGATTGGGATGAATAAGGCCGGACGGCACGCGACGGCCCGGGATATCAAAAAGCGAGGCCGCCGCCAAATGGATCTGGCGGTCGAGTGCGTCCTGGAGGTCCTGGACATCAGCGCCGCCGGTCGTCGGCGCGGGCTTGCCCGAAGCGGGAACCAAACAGACCGTCAACATCGCGAAGGCGGCGCAACCGGCGAACCATTTGCGGATATCCATCTGGGCTCCAAAGGCTATTGTAGCAAAACAAGACGAAAAATCTAGGAAGGCTCCCGCTCCGGCCGGCGATTCCGCAGCCGTCTTGTCCGGTTTTGACCGGCGGGCTCCTCCGAGGCTATAATGAGCGGCGAACGGTGGATATCTCTGCGTATCCTGATTCCGTCTCTCAGGCAACAGGGAACGGAATGAGGCCGGCGCGAGTGGGGGAAGTCATCAAAGGCATCGCCGTGATCATCGTGGCCGGGCTTGCGGCCCTCCTCGTCTGGGTTACGCCGGCAACGGCGGGGCCGCCTTTCATCACCGACGATCCTGCGCCTGTGGACCTTCACAACAGTGAGTTCTATCTCGCCTCGCAGCGCTTCGCCACGGCCGGATCGGCCTCCGGAACATTGCCCCACGTCGAGTTCAATTATGGGATTGCGACCGACGTCATGGTTCATCTGATTGTGCCGATGGCCTACTTTAAGCCCAAGGGGCTGCCCTTCCAGTTTGGCCCGGGCGATATCGAACTCGGCGTCAAATACAGGTTTGTGAGCGAAACGCGCTCCCGGCCGCAGATCGGAACATTTCCCCATGTCGAGCTTCCTTCGGGCAACTCCAGCCGGGGCCTCGGGGCCGGCAACGTCCGCGTCTTGCTGCCGCTCTGGCTGCAGAAAAGCTGGGGAGCCTGGACGACATATGGCGGCGGCGGCTACTGGATCAACCCGGGCCCTGGGAACAGAAACTACTGGATGTTCGGCTGGGAGGTGCAGCGGGACCTTTCCAAAGCGGTGACGGTCGGCGCAGAAATCATCCGCAACACCCAAAGCCAGATAGGCCAGACGAGCGAGACGGCGGTCAACCTAGGCGCCCTCTTATCCGTCCGGAAAGGACAGGTCCTCATGTTCTCCGCCGGCCACGACTTCCGGGGTCCCAATCACTTCTTCGCGTACGTCGCTTATTACTGGACCTGGGGCCCTCACACTTGATAACGGCGGGCCTCACCGGACGAATCGTCCGCCGCTGCTCGAGAATCGTTCAAGCCGACACGATGCTAATAATTGGGAATCCGCGGATTCGACTCCATCCCGGAGATTCAAGCGGACCTGGGCCTCGACGGTTGGATCGTTGCGGTATAATAGCCCCTTGAAATATCCGCATCCTTGACCCCAGGAGTAATCGTCATGCACTATCGCCGCTTCGGAAAGCTCGACTGGAACGCGTCCATGCTGGGATTCGGCTGCATGCGGCTGCCGACGCTCGACCGTCTTCCCATCAGCGAGAATATCGACGAGCCCGAAACGATCCGCATGATCCGGACAGCGATCGACCGCGGCGTCAACTACGTCGACACGGCCTATCCGTACCACAACGGCAAGAGCGAAGTCGTCCTCGGCAAAGCGTTAAAGGACGGCTACAGGGAAAAGGTCAAGCTGGCGACAAAGTCTCCCGTCTGGATGTTGAATCAGGCCGAAGACTTCGACAGATATCTGGCCGAGCAAATGGGACGGCTGGATACGGAGCACATCGATTTTTACCTTTTCCACGCCCTGACCCGGGCCAGGTGGGACGGCGTCCTCAAACTCGGCCTGCTCGGCAGGGCTGAAGCCGCTCGCCGAGACGGCCGGATCGGGCACATCGGATTCTCCTTTCACGATCACCGCGAGGTCTTCACGGACATCGTCGACGGATATGACGGCTGGGCCCTCTGCCAAGTCCAGTACAATTACATGGACACGGAG
Source organism: Candidatus Aminicenantota bacterium (assembly GCA_963727095.1). GTDB lineage: Bacteria > Acidobacteriota > Aminicenantia > Aminicenantales > Saccharicenantaceae > CAVSEQ01. The sequence goes on from CAVSEQ010000005.1 coordinate 879,037, forward strand.
AACCAGGCCGGCACGGCCGGGGTCAAGTACGCCGCGTCGAAGGGGCTGGCCGTCGTCGTCATGGAACCCCTGCTTGGAGGGCGGCTCGCCAATCCTCCCGATCCCATCCGCCGCATCTTCGACGGGTTCGAGCGGAAGCGGACGCCGGCGGATTGGGCCCTGGATTGGATTTGGAATCAGCCGGAGGTTTCCGTGGTGCTGAGCGGAATGAGCGCCTACGGCCAGATGGAGCAAAATGTCCGGGCGGCGGACGCGTTCAGGGCGGGCTCCTGGAGCGCCGAGGACGACAAGCTGATCGAACGCGTCCGTCAGGCTTACGTGGAACGAACTCCGATACCGTGCACGAACTGCGGCTATTGTTTGCCGTGCGCGAGCGGGGTGAATATCCCCAGAAACTTCGAGCTCTACAACGGCGCTTTCATCCACGAGGAACCCACCTCCAGCCGTTATCTGTACGCGAGACTCATGACCGAGGCTGAACGCGCCAATGCGTGCACCGCGTGCGGGGCTTGCGAAGAAAAGTGTCCTCAGGGAATCTCCATCCGGGAGTGGCTGCCGAAAGTCCACGCCGTGCTGGGAGAGAAATAAGATGGGGCCAGGTCTACTTTCTGCCACTTTTTAGCAGAAAGTAGACCTGGCCCCTTCTTCCAAGCTCCGCCTGCGTGTTGACACCCCAGGCTCGGGCTTTTATAATGAACGTGCTGGCCCTAATTCCAGAAGGAGTATGGGGGCGATCTGGTTTCGACGGAGGTAGTGAGACACGAGTGGCATGCCGAGGTCCCACCCACCTCGCTAAACTGGTGGAAAACAACTAACTGCAGAACCTTTAGCAGTCGCGGCCTAAGAGAAAGGCTCGCCGTTTCCGGAATCCTCTCCTGCGGGGCTCCGGGAGCGTCGACCCAGCAGGATAGCGAACCGGTTCCGCCCTGATGCCGGCGAGCGAAGAACATTCGGGGCTGGTTTTCCGGCGCTCTTCCTCTTCGAGTGCCGGGAGGCGAGATTTAGGAAGAGGATAAGCATGTAGTCACTCGATGTTGAATGCCTTCGGACGCGGGTTCGATTCCCGCCGCCTCCACCATATTTGCATTTGACAGACACACATAACACTCATCGCCCATCAAGGGAGGCCCGGCGCCTTCTCCTCGTTTGCTTTTCCGTGCTGGCTCTTGCGGTATCGTTTGCCGTCGCCCAAGCGCAAACCGGCGGCCCCGCCCGCGACACCCGGGCCAAAACCGTGGTCATCGACCCGGGGCACGGGGGCATCGAGACAGGAGCTAAGGGCAAGTTCGGCACGCTCGAGAAAGATATTACCCTGTCGATCGCCTTCAAGCTCAAGGCCATGATCGAAAAGAACAAGGGCTTCCGGGTCGTCCTGACGCGGGACAGAGACATGGATATCTCGGTCGAGAACCGGTCGGCCATCGCCAACAACCAGAAGGCCGATGTCTTCATCAGCATCCATGCCAACGGGTCGAAACAGAAAAGCGCCAACGGGTCCGAGACGTTTTTCTTGAGTCTCGGCGCGACCGACGAGGAGATCCGGCGGCTGGCCTATCTCGAGAACAACTCCTCCCGTCTCGAGGGACGCATCGCCAAAGCCAGCGAAGACGATATTAAGATGATCCTTTGGGACATGGCCCAGACGGCCTACATCAAGCAGAGCAGCCAGCTGGCGGAGATGATCCAGGGCGAGCTCAACAGCCTGCTCGGGACCGCCAACCGGGGCGTCAAACAGGCTCCCTTCAAGGTCCTGACCGGGGTCGCTTGCCCCGCTGTTCTCATCGAGGCGGCCTTCATCTCCAATCCCGACGAAGAGAAGAAGTTGGCCTCCGACGCTTTCCAGACGAGTGTCGCCGAAGCGATTTACCGCGGCCTGACTCAATTCCTGCGGATATCTTCATAGCCATTCAATGACCAAGAAGAACAGCAACCGGAAAACCTGGATCCTCCTGGGCTCCCTGGCCGTCGTCGTGATCGTTCTCGCGATCATCTTCTTCTCGGGCGGGGAGAGGGAAAAGGTCAAGCATTTCCTCGATGCGAACATCCCCAAGCCCAAGCCGTCCGCTCCCGAACCGGCCGTCATGAAAACGGTGACGCTGTTCTTCCTGTCCGATGACGACGACCTGCTGCACCGCGAATCCCGGGACATCGTCGCCGGGCCGTCGGCCGTCGAAGAGGCTCAGAGGGCGCTGGCAGAGCTCATCAAGGGCTCGACCAAGGCCTTCGTCTCGCCCCTCCCCGCCGAAGCCAAGATCCGCCAGGTGTTCGTGACCAAAGACGGGACGGCCTACGTGGACTTTTCGAGAGACATCATGGACAAGTTCTCCTATGGGTCGTCCTCGGAGCTTTCGGCGATCTACGCCGTCGTCAACACCCTGGCCTTCAACTTCAAGGCGGTCAAGAAGGTGGCCATCCTTGTCGAGGGAGCCGAGAAAGAGACACTGGGCGGGCATGTGGACCTGACCCATCCCTTCACACCGGATTTTTCACTCGTGGCCAAGTGAGGCGGGAGGGGCGGTGAAGAAGCTCCCCCGCGTCGTCATCGTCGGCTTCCCGAATGTCGGAAAGTCCACTCTTTTCAACAGGATCCTCGGCCGCAGGAAGTCGCTCGTCCACTCCCAACCCGGGATGACCCGGGACAGTGTCTCGGCGCCCTGCACGATCGGCGACCGTCGCTTCACTCTGGTCGATACCGGCGGCCTTTTCGGCGTCGCCGACGAACCCCTGAGCGATAAGGTCAGGGAAATAGCCTGGCAGGAAGCGGTCTCCGGGGACCTTGTGCTCTATGTCCTCGACGGCAAGCGGGACATCGCCCCGGCCGAGGAAGATCTCTATTTTTCGCTGAGAAAACTCGGTAAGCCCCTGCTCCTTGTCGTCAATAAATTCGACTCCCCGGCCCAGCAGGAGGCCATGACGGCCGAGTACTACCGTCTCGGCGAGAAGAACCTCTTTTTTGTATCGGCCGAGCACAAGCTCAATATCGGCGAGCTCGAGGAAGCGCTCCTCGAACATCTGCCGGCCGCCGCCGGGGCTCCGGAGGAAAGGGAGCCACTGCGGATCGCGATCGTGGGACGGATCAACGTCGGCAAATCGTCCCTCATCAACCGCCTGGCCGGCGCGGACCGAGTCCTGGTCAGCGAGGTGCCGGGGACGACACGAGACTCGACCGACACCCTGATCATCCGCGACGGCAAAACGTATTGCCTCGTCGACACGGCCGGGATCCGCAAGCTCAGCGGGACCCAGGACAGCCGTGAAAAGGCCGGTATCATCCGTTCGAAGGCGAACATGAAGGATGCCGACATCATCTGCCTTGTCCTCGACGTTCAGGAGTTTCCAACGCGCCAGGACGCCCGCATTGCCCAGCTGGCCCTGGAGGCGGGAAAGCCGCTGATCATCGTCCTCAACAAATGGGACCTGGCCGACGGCCAGGCCGTTTCGCCGCGCGCCGTCAGCGAGGCGGTTTTCTCCAAACTAAGTTTTGTGAGCTATGCGCCGCTCCTCTTTGTTTCGGCCTTGACAGGGCAGAGGGTGGTCAAGATCCTCGAGTTGGCGGAGAAGCTCCACGGCAACGCCTTGAAGCGGATCGAAACCTCGCGGCTCAACCAGTTTCTGGCGAGCGCGACAGAGGCCCACGCGCCCCGTCTCAAGACCGGGGCCAGGGTCAAAATCCGCTATATGACCCAAAAGGGCGTCCTGCCGCCGACGTTCATCCTGTTCAAGAGCTCTCGGGGCCTTCTGACCCCGGCGTATGAGAGATATCTCATCAGGGCCTTGAGAGAAGCCTTCGGATTCGAGGGGACTCCCGTCCGCCTGATTGTACGCTCCAACTGACCCGCTTTTCCTTGACCCGTTCGCCGACGCTAAGCCCCGCCTTTCAGGGTGGGGACAAGAAGCGAGGCTCAGGGTTGATCCCGAACAAGCCCCGGCATTCATGCGGGGACTCGAGGGGTTGACTTTGATGGGTCGTTCGATTATAAATTAATACTTGTCTTTCTCTGCGGAGAGGCATCAAGATACAAGGAGGTCAGGATGTTTCGAAAAAGGACCGGCATCGTTCTCCCAGCCGCCCTCGCCCTGGGGATTGTCTTTACGTTTGCAGCCTGCGAAAAGCTGAGCGTTACCAAACTCACTTCGAACTATCATTTCGCCAAAGCCAACCGTTTTTTCACGGAAAACCAGTACCGCAAGGCGATTACCGAGTATGAGCTTGCCTTACAAAGCAACCCCAGTCTCGTCCAGGCGTACAGATTCCTGGGTGAAAGCTATAAACAGCTTTACAAGCCGGGCGTGGATACCGCGATCAACAAGGAAATGATGAACAAGGCCCTGGCCGCTCTCAATAAGGCTCATGAGATCGAGCCCAACGACAGGGACATCATCTATTCCTTGGGCGACATGTACGACAAGATGAGGGATTTCAAAAGAGCCGAACCGCTCTATCTCCGGGTCGTCGATCTCGACCCGGCCAACATGGGGAATTACTACGTCGTCGCCGAGTTCTACAAGAGGTACGCGTCGGATAACAAAGACATCGCCCACAAGGCCGAATCGATGTATCTGCGACGTATCGAGGCCGACCCGGATAACCCGGTCGGATATGCCTACATGGCCAATTATCTGGAGCATCTCCAGTCTTCAGATCCCAAAGAACAGCTTTCTCTGTTCGAGAGGGGGGCCGAGTTTACGAGCCGGATTCTTCAGCTTCAGCCAAAATCGGCCGAGGCTTGGCTGAATTTGGGCATTAACCTCTGGTCCAGGTCTTTCCGTTTCCAGTTTCTGCCTGCCGCGCAGCGAATGAAATACGCCATGGAGAGTGAGAAGGCGATCCAAAAGGCTATTGAGCTCGACGCCAACTATCCAGAACCATATTCCTGGTTAAGCGTCCTTTATAAAAGCACCTTGGCCAAGCTGGAACCTGAAAAAGAGGCCCGGTACATCGCCGAAGGTGACAAGGCCATGGAAAAGTTTAACGAACTGAGAAAGAAAGCGGCCGAGCGCAAGAAGCTCGAAGAAGAACTGAAGAAAACGGGCTGATTTTCCTTTAACGAAATTATTGCGCTCTGCCCCCCGGCAGGGCGCAATTTTTTTTTGAGGGGGGGCCGGGCCGGGCACCGGCATCGAATGGGGTCAAACCTACACTTTTCACTTTTTGCCGGGGTCGTGGTCGTGCGGCGGTTTGCTTAAAAAGTGAAAAGTGTAGGTTTGACCCCATTGTGCTTCAGGGATGTGAGGTTGACTTTTCCGGCTGGATTTAGTATTTTAATGCATCACTTAATCTCTGCATTAAAGGTTAGATACCCATGAGGACTTTTATTCCGAAAAGTGAAGATATCGAGCAGAAATGGTGGTTGATCAATGCCGAGGGGAAAATCCTCGGCCGGATGGCCACAGAAATCGCCGATCTCATCAGGGGGAAAAAGAAACCCCAATTCACCAGCCACCTGGACACCGGGGATTTTGTCGTGGTGGTCAACGCCGAAAAAATCAAGGTCAGCGGCAAGAAACTGGACCAGAAAATCTATTATTCACACTCGCAGTACCCCGGCGGGCTCAAAGAGGAGAAGCTCAGGGACCTCATCGAGCGGAAGCCCGAAGAGGTCATCAAAAAGGCCGTCTGGGGCATGATTCCGAAGGGGAAACTCGGCCGGGCGGTGTACAAGAAGCTCAAGGTCTATCGCGGACCTCACCATCCTCACGAAGCCCAGAACCCCCAGGAATACCAGTTTTAGGAGGCATCGTGAGTCTAATCCAGTACTACGGAACCGGTAAGAGAAAATCGTCGATCGCCCGCGTCTTTCTTAGGTCCGGAAAGGGCGACATCACTCTGTTCGTCAATAAACGGCCGCGGCCGTACGGTGAATATTTCCGGCTGGACGCGTACAAGGTCATCATCCGCCAGCCGCTCCAGCTCACGGAGACGGAAAACAAGTTCGACATTTTCATGCGGGTCAGCGGCGGCGGCGTCAAGGGTCAGGCCGAGGCCATCCGGCTCGGCATCTCCCGGGCGCTCGTGGAATTCAACCGGGAACTGAAGCCCGTGCTCAAACAGGCCAGCCTGCTCACGCGCGACGCGCGGGTCAAGGAGCGGAAGAAATACGGTTTGCTTGGCGCGCGCAAGGCTCCACAGTATCACAAACGCTAACGGCGAAGAGGGAGGCACGAGTTGGTTTCAGTCACAATGAAGGAACTCTTGGAAGCGGGGGTCCACTTCGGCCATCAGACGAAGCGATGGAACCCCAAGATGAAGGAATACATCTTCGGGCAGAGGAACGGAATCTATATCGTCGATCTGCAGAAAACCATTAAGAACTTCAAGGAAGCCTTGAACTTCCTCCGGTCGGTCTCCGAAGAGGGCAAGACCATCCTGTTTGTCGGAACGAAGAAGCAGGCTCAGGACATCGTCCGGGACTACGCGACGAAATGCGAGTCGAGCTATGTCAACCAGCGCTGGCTCGGCGGGCTGCTGACGAACTTCGCGATCGTCCGGACGAGCGTGGATAAGCTCAAAGAACTCGAGGAGATGAAGGAGGACGGCCGCTGGGACCTCATGGCCAAGAAGGAGCAGTCCAAGCTGGAGAAGGTCTTCCGGAAGCTGCAGAAAAACCTCGGCGGCCTCAAAGCCATGGGCAGCCTGCCGGGGGCCATGTTCGTCATCGATTCCTCGAAGGAAGAAATCGCGATCATGGAAGCCCAGAAGATGAGCATTCCGATTGTGGCCGTCGTGGACACCAACGGCGACCCCGAGAGTATCAATTATCCCATCCCCGGCAATGACGACGCCGTCCGCGCCATCGAACTGTTTGCGTCGAAGGTGGCGGAGTCGATCATCGAGGGGAAGAAGAACAGGATCAGCAAGGAACTCCTCGAGCAAAAACAGCAGGAGGCTGGTCAGACGGCCGAAGGCGGTTCGGCGGCCGGAGGACCCGGCGCCGGAACGGAAGACGAGGGCGGGGAAGGCTCCGTCTAGCGCCCGGCCGCAAAGGAGTCAACTATGGCCATCACGGCAGAAAAAGTCAAAGAGCTCCGCGAACGAACGGGGATCGGCATGATGGAGTGCAAGGGCGCCCTCCAGGAGAGCGAAGGCGATATGGATAAGGCCATCGAGATCCTTCGCAAGAAGGGACACGCCCGGGCCCAGGCCAAGGCGCATCGTGAAGCGTCTCAGGGTTTAGTCGGGGCGTACGTCCATCTGAACGGCCGGATCGGAGTCCTGGTCGAAGTCAATTGCGAATCCGATTTCGTGGCCCGGAACGATGAATTCCAGACGCTGGTCAAGGAAATCGCGATGCAGATCGCCGCGGCCAAGCCCCACTACCTCTCCTCCGACCAGGTGCCTCTCGAAGTCCTCGAGGCCGAGAAAGAGATCATCAGGGCTCAGCTCGCCGACATGAAGAAGCCGCCCGAGATCATGGAAAAGATCGTCCAGGGCAAGTTGGGGAAGTTCTTCGAAGAGGTCTGCCTGCTCGACCAACCCTACATCCGCGAGGAAAAACTCAAGGTCCGGGACCTCGTTACGCAGGCCATCGCCAAAATCGGCGAGAACATCAAGATCCGCCGTTTCGTCCGATACGAAGTCGGGCAGGAATAGCCATACCGCGCGTTTCATTGTAAAATAGGCCGAGGGCCAATGCCTAAACCGGCGTACAAGAGAATCCTGCTAAAACTCTCCGGCGAAGCTCTCCTCGGCCCCCTCGACCTGGGCATCGATTTCGACCGGGCCCTGGACATCGCCCGCGAGATTAAGGACGTGGCCGACCTCGGCGTCGAGATCGCCGTCATGATCGGGGGCGGCAACATCTTTCGGGGGGTGCGGGGCACAAGGGCCGGCATCGATCAGGCCGCGGCCGATCAGATGGGCATGCTCGCAACCGTAATCAACGGAATCGCCCTCCAGGCGGCCCTGGAAAAGGCGGACGCCGTCACACGCCACGTTTCGGCGATCGAGATCAGGTCGCTGGCCGAGCCCTTTATCCGCCGGCGCGTCATCCGCCACCTCGAGAAGAAGCGCATCATCATCTTTTCGGCCGGCCTGGGCTGCCCGTTCTTCACGACGGACACGGCGGCCGCCCAGCGGGCCCTGGAGATCAACGCCGAAGTCATCCTGAAAGCGACCAAGGTGGACGGCGTTTATTCCGCCGATCCGGTCGGCAATCCGTCGGCGCGGAAATTCAAGTCCATCCGGTACCTGGATGTGCTCAGAAAAAACCTGAAAGTCATGGATTCGACCGCTATTTCCCTCTGCCGCGACAACAACCTGCCCATTATCGTTTTCCAGCTCGCCACCCGGGGCAACATCAAACGGGCCGTCCTCGGCGAGGCGATCGGGACGAGAGTTTATTGAAGCGGAGAAGATGGTCATGATCAAAGACCTGCTGCGGGAACTGGAAAAAAAGATGAAGGGCTCGATCGACCACTTCCGGAAGGAACTCGGCATGCTGCGGACGGGACGGGCCAATATCTCCATTTTCGAGGAGATCAAGGTCCCGTATTACGGCGCGCCCACGCCGGTCAATCAGGTGGCGACCATCAAGGTGCCGGAGCCGACGCTCATCGTCATCCAGCCCTACGACCCGGGGATGCTCGAAGTCCTGGACAAGGCCGTCCGCGGCGCCGAATTCGGCTTCAACCCTCTCAACGACGGCAAGGTCCTGCGCGTCCCGATTCCCCCGCTCGATGAAGAGCGCCGGCGGGAGCTCGCCAAAAGGATCGGCCGCATGCTCGAGGAAGAAAAGACGGCCATCCGGAATATGCGTCGGGAGACCAAGGAGTTCGTCGAGGAGCTCGAGAAGGAAAAAGAGATCACGGAGGACGACAAGTTTTCCGGCCTCGAACAACTCCAGAAACTCGTCGACGATACCATCGCCAGAGTCGAAGAGCTGGCGGCCGCCAAGGAAAAGGAAATCCTCGAGCGCTAGCCTCGCCCCTCGCATTTAGTATTTATCAATAGGATCCTTCCCCATGTCAAAAATCGGGTTCGGGGTGTTCTCGGCGGCAGTGAGCCTACCCTTGGCCCCCGCGCTGCCGCTCCCCCGGGAACCAGTCCCGTCGGCTCCCCCGTCGCCAGGCGCCGGGACCCCCTCCGCTACGGGGGCTTACGGGTAGGCCTCACCGCCGCTTTGATTAGTAGCCGTGCCACCACTGCAACAAAGCTGCGGCAGTGCTGGTCGCTTCTTAGAATCCGCTCCCTGCCGCTCGGCCTTCACACGCCTTCCTCCGGGAATCACCCCTGCGCCAACTTAATCAAAACGGTCGAGCTCGGGACGTTCCTTTCGTCACGCCACCGGCTTCTTAAGGAACCAGTTCTCGACGGTCCCGAACTTGGTGCGGATGGCCGCGCCCCAGCCCACGACGTTCAAAAAGCTGATCGCGAGGAATCCGAGGATCGGGACAAAGCTGATCAGGCTGACGACGAAAAATCCCGCAAGGACGGCTCCCATCGGCGTAATCCGGCGTGCGCCGACGGCGCGCAACGCGCTGTCTCCGACGAATGTGAAAATCGTCAGGCGCCCGAAAGTCTTGAGGATGATGCCCGCCGCGATGAGGGCCAGGAGAATCGGAATGCCGATAAGAATGATGCTGAGAATCGCGGCAAAAATGATGAGACCGGTGAAGACGATGACGGCCAGCAGTCCCGTCCCGAAAATCGGCCAAAAGGATTTCCGGATCTCGCCCGCCGCGAAGGTGACCGGCTTGGGAAAGATCGCCGCGCCGAGGAGGGCGACGACGAGCCAGACACAGAGCACGATGAGCTTGATGAAAATGACGATCGGCGTGAACGAGAGCGAAAGGAAGCCTTTGAGGGGGCCCTGCTTAAAGATCCTGTCGCCGATTTCGGAGGACTGGATATAGTATGTGGTGCCGCGGATCGTGCAGCCGGGCTCCTTTTCGAGCGTGCCGCCGAGGGCCACAACGTCGTCGCCGACGACAGCCGTCGACTTGATGATGATCCGGGAACCGATGCCGATGACCGCTTCCCCCACCTCGCCGCTGATGGTAATGCTGCCGCCGACGGCAATGACGCTTTGCTTGACCCGGCCGTCCACGACGACGTTGCCGCCCAGGGTGAAGACATTGTCCTGGGTCTCGCCCGCGGCCACCGTGATGTCGTTTCTTATCGTGAAACCCTGGCCGGAGGCGTAGGGAACAGCCGCCGCGAGGATGACGGTCGCCGCGAGTGCGCTGAGAATGAACCGCTTCTGGGTCATGGCTTTTCTCCCACTGAGAGGATCCTTTTGACGCCGAGGACAAAAAGGAATGACAGGAAAATCCCTGCAGCCAGGAAGAGACCGAGCACTTCCGGCCGGATGAAGGACGAAAGAATACCCAGGCCTTTCATGAGAGCCACTGCCAAGTCGTAGACGAGTTTGGCCGCGAGTCCGATGAGCTTGGCCGCCTTCGCCAGAAAGGGCAGGACGAGGCTGGCGATGCTCAGGAGAGACCGGTTCAGGGCGACAAGGACGTTCGCCAGGCTCTCCCCGGACACGAGGTTCGTGCCCAGAAGTGCGGCCAGAGATGCGCAGACGCCGACAAGAAGAGCCGCGACCCAGCCAAAGGCGAGGCGGCCCGGCGCCGGAAGCCTGTCCATGACCATCCCGGCAAATCCCGGCGGCACCTCGATTTTCGCCAGGCTCCGAAACGCCCCAAGAAGAATACGCCGCTCGGCGAGGGCGGCCCGGCAATCCGCGCACCCCTCGAGGTGTACTTCGAAGCTTTGGCGGCCCTTCCCGTCGAGTTCGTTTTCGAGATAAAGGTCCATGAGCTCCGGAGAGGTGCAGTTCATGCGGACTCCTCCAGCTGCCGGCGGATGATTTCCTTGGCCTGGAAAACCCGGTTCTTGACGGTCCCGACGGGGAGTCCTTTGATGTCGGCGATCTCCTCGTAGGAAAATTCGTTGATATGCCGGAGCACGAAAAGTTCACGGAAAGCCTCGGGAATGTTCGCCAGGGCTTGCTCGATCTTAACCCTGAGCTCGGCCAGTTCAAACGTCCTGCCGACCGATTCCGCGCGGTCGCAAACCTGGATCGACGGGGAACCGTCGTCCCGGACGGGCTGGTCCAGAGACATCGCGGGGATCTTCTTTTTCCGCCAATGGTCGATCACGTGATTCGAAGCGATTTTGAACAGCCAGGTGCTGAACTTATAGCCGTGGCGGTACGAGGCGAGCGAGGCGAAAGCCTTGAGGAAGATATCCTGAGCGAAATCAAGCGCCGTTTCCCTGTCGCCGAGCGTCCGGGCCAAATAATTCACGAGCGGTTGCTCGTATCGGCGGATGATCATTTCGAATGCCTTCCGGTCTCCTCCAATGGCTTCTTGGACGAGAAGAGAATCGTCACTCATAGAGGACAGCCTGTCCCCAGCCTGTTATACGGAATCCGAAAGGAAAAGTTTATCGTTTGATGACCCCTTGCTCGTCGATGATCTCGCAGCCCGGGGGCGCCTTGAGTTCAAAGATGCGGGGCGGAAGCGGGCCGTTGACTTTAGCGCGGCTGAAGATGAACTCGCGCTTGTTTCCGGCCCATTCGAAGAACAAAACCCGGCGCAGGAGCCAGGTCTTTTGGTCGACCTCGAGCAGAATATGCGAGTAATCCCCTTCTTCCCGGGGCGTGAGCTTGATCTGTTTGGCCCCGGCCGCGTCCGTCGGGAACCGGGTTTCTTCGATGAGGTAGGTTTCATGGAACGATTTTTTTCCGAGGAAGATTCCCATGATGTCGGCCTCATAGGCTTCGGGCGGAATCCGGCTTCGGGTGAGCTGGTTCTCATCGGCGAGATACACCTGGAGGATTCCGTCCCGATAGAGGAAGACCTTTTTCTGAGGCTCGCGGTACTCCCACCTCATCCGGTCCGGCCGCTCGAAATAGAAATCGCCATGTTCGTCGAGAGGAGTGGAGACCGACGTCGAGTAATAGAGCTGCTCGAAGCGGGCCTCGAACGTCCGTACGTTCCTGAGGGATTTTTCGAGATTCGCCGCGGCCTCCTCGGCCGAGACAGGGAAAGCGGCGAGCGCCAGAGAGACGGCAGCCGGAGCGAGAAAAGCCGGGATGAGAAACCAGAAGCGGCTGAGAAACGGGCCAGGTTTCATCGAGCCATTATAACATAGGGGGACGTTGCCGGGTCCGGCCCTTTTTGTTATAACTGGCCCGCATGAATCTCGAGCTTGTGGCGGCCGTCGTCCTTTATACAGCGATTCTTGTGGCCGTAGGTCTGTGGTTTCCAAAAAAGCTGGCCGGGTTCGATTCGTTTTTCCTCGGCTCGCGACAGGTAGGAGCGCCGCGCGTGGCGTTTTCGCTTGTCGCCTCCTGGATCGGCGCCGCTTCGCTCCTGGTTTCGACTGATGAGGCCTTCCGAAGCGGGGTGAGCGCCTATTGGATCATCGGGCTGCCGGCGGTGGCCACGTTGCTTCTCTTCCTGTTCCTGACGGGGCCCATCCGGGCGCTCGGAGGCGCGACGATCTCGGACCGGATGGAGGACCGCTACGGGCGTGCCGCCCGTCCCGTCATGACGTTCCTCATCGTCTGGTACATGATGCTTCTGGCCGGCTCGCAAATGGTTGCAGCTGGGGAATTCCTGGGAACCATGCTCGGGACTTCTTACATCATAAGCCTGGCCGTGGCTGCGGCCGTGGTCCTCATCTATACCATGGCCGGCGGCTTCGTTGCGGTCGTCCGCACCCACGCGCTCCAGTTCTTCCTTCTCGCGGCGGGAGTGCTCGGGCTTGTGGCCTCGCTGGCCCATCGCTCCTCATGGCATGATGTCGGGCTTGCGTCGGCGCGGCTCGGGAAGTCGGGGTATTTCTCCTTTTTTTCAGGCGGCGAACGGAATGCGCTGGTGGCGTTGTCGTTCATCCTGGCCTGGACGATTTCGCCGATCGCCTGGCAAAGAATCCAATCGGCAAGAAGCACCGCTTCGGCGCGCTTGGGGCTGGCCGGAGCCGCGGCCGCTCTGGCGGTCTTTTACGCGGGGATCGTCGCGGCGGGGATGCTCTTCCTCCCCTTGTCCCCACAGGGAACCGTCGCCGTCCCGCTCGTTATTGCGACCATCAGGCTCCAGGCCGGAAGTCCGCTCGCGGGTCTCATCTTCGTAACGGTTCTGGCGGCCATTCTTTCCACCATGGCCGCCGCTGTCAACACCGGCGCCTTTTCATTGGCGAGGGACTTGATCAGATACAGCCGGGGAACGATTCCCGCCGCTCGCGAGCTGGTCCTCGCCCGGGCCGCCACTTTGTTTCTGGGCGCCGGGGCATTCCTCGTCGCCGCCCGGTTCAAGGACATTTTGACGACTCTCGGCCTGGCGTCCAAGGTGTTGGCGGAGGGACTTTTCATCCCAGGGCTGGCGGCCCTCCTGCTGAAAAAGACGTCGCGGCTGGCCGGCTTGCTGAGCATGGGCGCAGGCGGCGGATACGCTCTCGTCTGCTTCTTCGGCGAGGCCGGCCTCTTGCGCGTCTTCCCCGTCTTGCCGTGGCCTTGGTCCCTCCCGCTTGGCATCTCCCTGAGCGCCCTGGGTTTTGTCCTGGGACTGGTCCTGGATACGTTGCTGACCCGGCGCCGCCGCACTTGACTTTTCCAGTGAATTGGATAAAAGCTAAAATGACCGAGGAGGGAAACATGAGAAAAACTCTGGCGGGGATTGCTATCCTGACGCTTCTGGCCGTTCTGGGCTACGCGCAAACGGCGGCGGATCATATCAAGGCGGGCGACGAGGCCTATGCCAAGTTCGATGACAAAGCGGCCCTCGACAATTACCTCGAGGCCGTCAAGATCGAACCGAAGAACTACGAGGCGCTTTGGAAGGCTTCCCGGGCCTACGTCGACATCGCCGACCTCGTCCCGGGCACCGGAAAAGAGGCCAAGGACCGGCAAATGACGCTCTACAGTCAGGGAATCGATTACGCCAAAAAAGCCGTGGCCGCCAACCCGAATGATACATGGGGGCACTTCCAGGTATCCGCCGCCCTTGGGAAAAAGCTCCTGCTCCAGGGGAATAAGGAACAAGTCGACAGCTCGAAGGTGGTCAAAGCCGAGATCGACAAGGCCCTTGAACTCGATGCCAAGAATGACCTGGCCTGGCACGCTCTCGCCCGTTGGCAGCGCCGCATGGCCGAGATCGGCGGGGTCACTCGGCTCTTTGGCAGCATCCTCTACGGATCGATCCCGAAAGGGTCCTTCACTGAGGCGGAAACGGACATGAAGAAGGCCGTCGAACTCAACCCGAACTTTATTAACCACCGCCTGGAGCTTGGCCGGACTTTCCTCTCGCTCAAGAAAAACGACCTTGCAGCTCAGGAATTCCAGAAATGCCTTGAGCTTCCGGTCACGATATCCAAGGATGAGATGTTGAAAAAAGAAGCTCAGACCGAACTGGACAAGCTCAAGCGCAAGAAATAGCAGGAACCGTTTCTAAGGCCGGAAGGTCTACTCGGAGAAAACCTGGGCGGTGAAGGTTTCGATCTTCGCCCCTTTCTTCCAGTCCTCCGGATTCAGCCCCGCCTTCAGGCAGCCATGCCGCAGATACGTCTCCCGGTCCCATTGGTATTCGACCGGGACCTGCGGCAGCAAAAGGCCGCGGTTGAAACCCTTGGAGATGATGATCCCGTGGCAGCCGACATCGACGTCCTCCGGACTCGCGGCGGGCTGCGGCAGGCTCAGAACCGAGATTTCGATCTTCGTCCGGTCCAGCTCTTCGGCCGTCAGCGGTTCGAAACGGAAATCCTGGGACGCCGCGGCGACCGCCATTTCGATGACGGTTTCGTATAACGGCTTGACGGGCAGCGGGTAGCCGATGCATCCGCGCAGTTCGCCGCCGACTTTCAGAGTGACGAAGGCGCCGCGCTTTTCCATAAACACCGGGTCGTGAGGATGAACCTTTGAGCGGCTCCCTTTTTTGAAATGATGTTCGATGGCCTGCCGGGCCATCTTGAGGAGAGCCCGCTCCTCCTCGGGCGTCAGACGGTCGTTCATGATTTTCCCCCCTTACTCCTCTGGGCTAAAGCGATCGGGGAAAGGAAAAACCTGCGGTCGAAGTCGACGACGCAAGCCTTTACCGCGCGAGCGCCGCACGGTCCCCGGAGATCGAGGACAAGCTTGCCGTAGAAGTACGGCCCGAGAGCGGTCGGCTTGAGGATCGCCGTTTGCCGGAGGGCGAAAAGCCCGATCAGTTTCCCTTCCCAGAGCCGATTGAGCGCATCGAGCCGTGAAACGGACGGGACCGGCTGTGCCGCCGGCGATGGGAAGGCCCTTTCCACGACAAAGCAGAACCCCCGCTTATGACCCACGAGAAATCCCCACGCCCGAAGCCCGGGCTGCAGAAGATCCAGGGCATCGAGATCGAGGCCGGCCTGCTTGCTAATGAGAACATCCACATGGGAATTATATCGGATTCCGGAGGCCCTCTCAACCACCGCGTCGTCACGGCGGGCTGCGCGGCGCGCCTAAGAAGAGGCCAGGTCTACTTTTTGACACTTTTTAGCAGAAAGTAGACCTGGCCCTGTCTTGACCGGGGGCCGATGTTCTTGACTTGCGGAAAGGTTGGACTTATGATGAGGCCGCAGGCCGGGAAATGAAGTACGAAATCGTGGTCGTCGGTGCGCTCGAGACGAACTGCTACCTCGCCTACTGCCAGGAGACCCACCTCTGCGCCGTCATCGACCCGGGCGCCGAGGCGGAGAAAATTATCGCCTCCATCGCGGAACTGGAACTCAAGCCGGCCATCATTCTCAACACGCACGGCCACGTGGACCACATCGGCGCGAACAAGGATATCAAAGACAAGTACCACGTTCCACTGGCCATGCATGCCGCGGACACCGCCATGCTCGATGTCTCCGACTCGATCGAGCTCAGTCTTCTCCTTGAGGCCAAGAGCTCGCCCCCCGCCGACCGGCTTCTCGCCGACGGCGATGAAATCGCGATCGGCCGCTTCACACTCCGGGTCATCCACACGCCGGGCCATACGCCGGGAAGCTTAGGATTTCTCGGCGAAGGCACCCTTTTTTCCGGAGATACACTCTTCTTCGGCGGCGTCGGCCGGACCGACCTCCCCGGCGGCTCCCTCAAAGATCTGGAGAATTCCATCCGGCGGCGAATCATGACTCTGCCCGGGGATACGATCGTCCTGCCCGGCCACGGGCCGTGGACGACTGTCGAGCAGGAGAAGGTCACCAACCCCACCCTCACATGAGGAGCCCGTCCTCCCCGCCCGAGAGCGCCCTCCGGCTATTCCTTGAATATCTGGCAGTGGAGAAGGGCCTGGCCGGGAACACCATCCAGTCCTATTCCCGGGACATCAGAAAATTTCTGGGCTTCGTCAAGGCCAAGAAGCTCAACTGGGCGGCGACGGATGAGACCGTTCTGATCCTTTTCATCCACCATGAAAGCGCCGCGGGGCTGTCGGCGCGGTCCCAAGCGAGGCTGATCTCGGCGCTGAGGTCATTTTTCAAGTTTCTCGTCCTCAGCGGCTTTCTGAAAAAGGACCCGGCCTCACGCCTCACGTCCCCCTCGACCTGGTTCTCCCTGCCCAAGGTCTTGAGCCTCAAGGAGGTCGAGCAACTCCTGGGCACGCCGGACGAAAAGGATCTCCAGGGCCTTCGTGACAGAGCCATGCTCGAAGTCCTCTACGGGGCCGGCCTCCGCGTCTCGGAACTCGTCACGCTGAAGCCGCAGGACATCAACCTCGACGAGGGGTTTCTCATCTGCCGCGGCAAGGGCGGAAAGGAGCGGATCGTGCCTTTGGGCCGCCCTGCCTGCGGTTACGTCGTGCGCTATCTTCGGGACGGCCGCCCTCACCATGAGGCGAAGTCGAGTCCGTTTTTGTTCCTGACCCGGCGGGGAAAAGGATTTACGCGGCAGGGATTCTGGAAGCTCGTGCGCGGATACGCCGCCAAAGCCGGTGTGGCCGCGAAAATCAGCCCCCACGTCCTTCGGCATTCCTTCGCCACGCATCTTCTCGAACGGGGCGCCGACTTGAGGTCCGTGCAGTTGATGCTCGGACACAGCCAGATCACGACGACCCAGATCTACACTCACGTCAGCCGCGACAGACTGCGCACGGTCTATGACCGGTTTCATCCCCGGGCGTGAGCCCGGTCAAAGGCTGTGGCGGGTAAGGCTGACGACGACCTCGGCCCGATGGCGGTTGGCGAGGGCGATGGCCCCGCCGTCCCGAAGCGCCCACTGATGCCGTTTCCATTCCCAAGTGAAGGTTTTTTCGACTTTCGCCTTGTCCAATTCGCTCTCCGGGATGCGGATGAGGTTGTCCCCTTTGACGATCGAATCGTTATAGTCCGTCTCCTCGGCCGCATCTTCGCTCGAGCACGGCAGGACGAGAACATGTTTTTCCGGTGAACGGCACAGCGGAATCGGGGGGCCCGCGATCTTGAAGATGAAGCGGAGCGTCTGCCCGTCACTCAGAACGTAGTAGAGGTCGAGGCGTGGATTCGTGCCGTTATCCTTTTCGGTGAGCTTGTTCGTCTGCCCCGCCGCTTCCCCCTTTTCGTGGATTTCCCAGTCCCGGATTTCCGAGCCCAGGCAGATGAGCAGAAAATCACTCCCGTCCCGCTCCATCGTCCCCCGCCAGGAGGCGGAGCAAATGTATTCTCCGTCCACCTCCGAGCGGTGTTCTTTGACCGAATACTCCCCACGCACGGTCACGATGAAGTGGACTTCCCACCACGGCCGCTTCGGGCAGGGGCGGGATGGAGCGGCGGTCAAGGACAAAGCAAGGATTGACGCGGCCAGCCCGAACGCCAAGTGCGAATTGTCGCGGAAGACCGTCATCATGGTCTTGTCCAGCCGGCAGCCCGCCGGCATATTCCCCATCCGATGCCGCGGCCCAGCCCGGCGGCCGGGCCGTTCCGGCCGGTTCCTCAGACCTTATATTTCAGGAACGCGCCGATGCTCCCGTAATGATCGAGCTTCGTCGGCGGGGTAATATGTCTTACCGGGCATCCCCGCTTCAAGGCCGTTTCGATCGCCTCATCGACGACATCGAGCAGCACATCGGTTTTCTTTTGGCAGACCGGGCACTGGAGCTCGTTCACGAAGAGGTACCGGTGGCTGGGGCAGATCCTTCCTTCCTTGGCGAAATTGTGGCTCACGAGGAGGGATTGGACCTCGAACATGTTGAGGCGGTTGAGGGTGTCCCTGAGGCCCGAGCAGGCGAGGCCGCCGCGCTCGAGCTCCCCGACCAGGCGCTGGACCGTTTCCTCTTCCTCGGTTTTCTTAAGGGAGGCCTCAATGTCCAACGCCTCTTTGAGGATCCTGGCGGGAGAGTCGCTGACGCGCAGCTTGATCCGGGCTTTGACGCGATCCTTAAGGTACGTGTGCAGAAACGATTCGATGGGGTGGTGGTTTTCCTCGCAGCTCAGGAACAGCCAATCGAACGGGTTCTTCTTGAAGATATCGAAGGTCATCTGCGCGGCCTTCTTGAAATGCTCGTGGACGTGGGCTTCGATGTGACGTTCGATGCGCTTGGCCTCGTTTCCCTCGAAGCCGCCTTCCTTGACCTTTTTGGGGACATCGCTCGTGAGCTCGCCGAGAGGCTTGATGTCGGCCAAATAGACTTCATACCATTTGGCTTCGCGGCGTCCCAAGAGAAGAATGCAGATGCGTTTGTACCGGTCGAGGATGGCGTCCAACGGACGGACGTAAAACGTCGCGTCGAAAACAATCCGGTCCCGCGGACCGTGAGGGAGCTCCAAGGGCAGCCAGAAATTCTGCCGGGAACACGAAAAGATGGCCAGCCCCTGCGCGCTGCCGCCGTTGAGAACCTGCAATCCCTGTTCGGAGATGAGGTCGAGGTCGCGGACGAGAGATTCCTTCTTCTCCTTGGCGGCGTCCATGGCGTTGATCTGCGTCTCGGCCCCGTTCAGGATGTTTTTCAAAGTCACCTGGATTTCCTTTTTCGTCTGACGGCCTTTGTCCGTATCCAGGTAAAACGACGTGACAAAGTCCCCACGGCTCTTGAATTTGGCGAGCTTTTCGACATCCGACCGACCCGAGAGTTTCATAAATCCTCCTATGGCTGATTATTAGGAAACGGGGGGGCCCTTGGCTGTCCAATGAAAGGTCATCATCACCGGTTCTAAAATACGGGGCCGGCGCCGGTTTGTCAAGTAAACAACTGAAAGGGTGCCTCGCAATATAATTTAGTCGAACTCGGGTCGCTCCCGTTGCTTTACTCAAAAAGCGACAATCGGTATAATAAAGGCCCTTTGACGCCTGAGGCCGGGACTATCCCGGGTGCGGAAGTGGCGGAATTGGCAGACGCGTAAGCCTCAGGAGTTTATGGCCGCAAGGCCTTGTGGGTTCGAGTCCCACCTTCCGCACCACCTTTCATTTCCGAAGGGGCCCGGGCTGATCCGAAAAACGCGCCGTGACCGCATGATCTCCACCAAAAACCTGCTGCTCATCAATCCCTGGATCTATGATTTCACGGCCTACGACTTCTGGATGAAACCGCTCGGGCTTCTTTACGTCGCTTCTCTTCTCGAGCGGGATCCACGTTTGCGTGTGTCGTTCGTCGATTGTCTGGACAGGCGGCACCCCGGGTTGGCCAAGCCGCTGAAAACAAAACCGGACGGCCGCGGCCCGTTTCCCAAGGAAATCGTCGAGAAACCCCCGATCCTCAAGGACGTTCCCCGCCGCTTTTCCCGTTACGGAATTCCGCTCGCTCTTTTCGAACATGAACTGGAACGCGTGCCCCGTCCCGACGCCGTCCTGATCACGTGCACCATGACCTATTGGTACCCGGGAGTCCAGCTTGCCGTGGACCTTGTGCGGCGGCGTTTCGGAGGAGTGCCCATCATCCTCGGCGGCATATATCCGACGCTCTGTCCGGGGCACGCTAAAGCTCAGTCCGGGGCTGATGCCGTGGTCGTCGGACCGGCCGAAAGGACACTCTGGCCCGTCCTCAGTGAACTGCTCGGTGAGACGGTCGCGCCTTCCGCCCAATACGACAGTCTCGATGACCTGCCCGCGCCGGCCTTCGCGCATCTCAGGGACAAAACATGGCTTCCGGTTTTGACTTCCCGGGGTTGCCCTTTCCGCTGCACATTCTGCGCCAGTTCCCTCCTGTCGCCCCGCTTTGAGCAACGGGGGCCTGAGGCGACGGCCGGCGAGATCGCCGCCTCGCACGCCCGCTTTGGAACGCGGCATTTTGCGTTCTACGACGACGCGCTCCTCCTTAACAAGGAAACGCATATCATCCCGCTGCTCGAAAGGATCGCGGGCCTGGCGCTTCCCATCCGATTCCACTCGCCGAACGGACTTCATATCAAGGAAATCGACGAACGGACGGCCGGGCTCTTGAAGGCCGCCGGCGTTTCTTCTTTGTACCTCAGTTTGGAGTCGGTCGACGAGGCCCTCGTCAGCGCCAGGACCCCGAAGACGTCGCCGTCGGACCTCGCGCGGGCCCTCGCCGTGCTGGAGGATGCCGGCTACGCCCGGAAGGATATCAGCGTGTACCTCATTATGGGACTTCCCGGCCAGGGAACGGCAAGCGTTGTGGACAGCATCCGCTTCGTCCGCGGCCTGGGCGCGGTTCCCCGGGTGGCGTTCTTTTCACCCATCCCCGGGACAGAGGAATGGAGCGCCCTGAGCAAGGCCGGCACGGTCGGCGGCGATACGGATCCTCTTCTTCACAATAAAATCGCGTTCGCCTATCTCAAAGCGGATTTTTCTGCTGGGGAATTTGAGGCCGTCAAAGGCCTTTTCAACGAGGCCTGAAAAAAGCGCGAAGAGCACTGCCGTCCGGAGTTATGCGGCTTGGACGGTGCGGGGACGGGCGGAGTGGAACCGCCTGGGTTTCCCAGGCGCTTGATTCCCGGCCTTGTTCGGGCTACCGTAGAGGGCGGACGATGAAGATCATGGACGCCTTCCGGCGTGTCTCATTTCTTCGGTGCGGCGCGGCGGCCGCGGGCGGCTGGGTTTTGTTGGCCGGCCTTGTCGTGCTCCCCGCCTGTCATCTTTACCAAATGGAACGGAAGCTCAGCCCGGCCTATGCCGATTTTTATTCCAAGGTTCAGTACATCATGACGGGCCCGGAGCGTAAGATCTTCCTCGAGCTTCCGGACTCCGAGAGAGACAAGTTTATCGCGGATTTCTGGGAACGCCGGAACCCGAACCCCGGCTCCAAGGAAAACGCCTTCAGGACGGAATACAACGACCGTGTCCGAAGAACCGAAACCCTTTTCGGGGGGGAAGGCAAAGCCGGGTACCTCACCGACAGGGGGAGAATCTACATTCTTTTTGGTCCGCCCGCCCAACGCCTGACTTATCCCATGGACGCCGAGGCCTACTGCCGCGAGGTGTGGTACTACGGGGCTTTTCCGGTGATCTTCGTCGACGAACACTGCTCCGGCAACTATCTCCTTACCGCGATCAACCTGGAGCACCTCGAAGCCATCAACCTCGCCCAGGGACATTTTCAGCAGACCTTGTCCCAGGACAAGAAGTTCTTTGATTACGACGTCTCCGTCGTTAAAAGCCGGGCGGGGGAGCACTCTTTTGAAGGCAAAGTGCTCATCCGGGTTCCTTACTCCGGCATCTGGTTCGTTTCCAAGGCGGAACGCCTTGAGACATCGCTGGAGGTCCGCATCGAGGCGGAGGACATGTCCGGGACCAGGCTGTGGGAAACGACAGCCTCCTGCCCGCTGGCCATGAGCGAGGACGCTCTCAAAGAGATGAGAGACAAAAGCTTCCGGCTCGAAATTCCCATGGTGATCGACAAGGGTCCGGCCGGGCTGAAGGACCGGAAGGTGCGCCTGATGGTTTTTGTCAAAAACGCCGCGGAAGATGAAGCGCTGAAGAAGGTTCTCGAAATCCGGCTAGAACCCTAAGCTCAGGCTGAAGGCGAAAGTCCGAGCGCCCGAGGCGGAGATGAATTGTCCGAAGGTGCTGCTCACCGTCCGAGTGCCCGTGCTTGAGCCTGGTGCGTCCGGAGCCCAAACCCCTGCGTCATTCTGGTCGAGGATCCTGTACTTGTCGCCGAGGACGTTCAGGACATCGACATAGACCGATAGACGGGTGAGCCCTTTCTTGACGAAATCCTTCTGCAGCCGGAGATCGGCGTTTTTATAGTAAGGATACCGCCGGCTGCCCAGAGGCTCCAGGAGCACGGAGACCGGCGTGCCGTCGGCCTGGTTTTCGGTGACCCAGGATTCGGGCGGAATGATTGTCACGCTCCTGGCCCAGGGGGCGCCGCTCATGGCCCTGAGGTACCAGCTGAGATAGATATCCCACTTGAATCTGACTGTCCCCATCAGGCGAAAAACGAGCGGCCTATCCTGGTCGGCCCGCGAGCTCATGGGAACATTGACGAACGAGTTCGGCGTGAGAGGAGATGCGCTCGTTCCCATGCTCCACGGCGACAAGAGTCCGGTCGTCCCAGTCGTGCTGCTCCAAACGGCGGACGCGAAAAGCTGCCAGTTGTGAGACATCCGTTTCCGGAAGGCCAACTCCAAGCCGCGGTAACGGCGGCTGAGCTCGGGGACATTCTGGATTCGGTCGAACGGCTGCGGGGCCGTCGTCGAACGGAAATAGGCCGTTACGGGAGTCGATTCATAGCTGCCGGCGGCGGGAACGATGGTCGTGAACGGGACCCACCACCCCTCCGGCGACTGGGCGGGGTTGTACCACGGCTGCGACGTCGCGGGGTCAAACATGACATCCGCGATGACATCATGCTCGGACCTGAACATGCACGTCAACGAAAAGGTGAAGTCCCGGGCGAGCTCCTGCTCGACCCCCGCCGTCCATTCGTTCGTCGTGGGAGCCGTCAATCCCGGCTGCACACGGGCTTCGTAGTAGGAACTCCTGTACACGTTGTAGTTGAATGGGACGGCCGTAAAGGTGTCCGTCGCGCTGACCTGGCCGTCCCCGTTCTCGTCATACCAGATGAAATCGTGGACCCTGTCGATGGGGAAGGGATCCAGCGTCTTCGAGTAGCCCAGGCCGAGAGATTCGGGAACCATTGCGTACGATGCTTTGAGGATGGTCTTGCCCCCGCCGAGCACATCGATGCTCAGGCCGGCCCGGGGATAAAGGGAATTCCATGTGACGGCCTTATCCCATGCACCGATCCCGATGGACAAGAACGGATTAAAACCATAGATCGGCGTGATCTCACTGTCGGCGATCGACGCGGGAATGGTGTTCGAGACGGCCCCTTTCGTCAGCGAGAGGAAGCCGGCGGTCCAGTGGTCGAACCGCACGCCGAGGGACAGCGCCACCCTCCGGCCGAAATTCATGGTGTCCTGAACAAAGCCCCCGATCCCATGGTCCTGCCGGCGGACGTCCATCCCGCCATCCGACCCCGGCAGGATGGAAAAGCCGACCAGGCCCTTGCCGACGGTATGGCCCGTAAGGGGGGAAACGGCCAGTCCGTAAAGATAGGGGCTTCCGTTGAGATAGTCGAGGACCATGTCGTTGACTTTCCACACCGATGAGTCGGCCGCGAGGGAATTGTATTCGACGCCGCCGACGATTTCGTGCGACACGCCGAAGGCCTTGTCCTGAAGGCGCATGATCGTCGCGGAAGCGGTCAGCCGTCTGCGGGCTTCCCGGTCATTGCTGAAACCGCCGCCGAAAGTGCTGTTGGTCCCGAGGTCCGTATAAAAGGCCATGACATCGGCCCCCCCGTTCAGCAGCAGCGGCTGGCGAAAGGTCGCGTAGCTGGCCCAAATGGCGACGGACGTGATCGGATTGATCTGGTAGCCGAGACTCGCCTTCCCCATGAACAGGGATTGCCCGTCGAGGTCGTGCGTCGTGCTCACCGGCCTGTTGAACGCCACGTCGTTCGCGTAAACGGGCTCATTGACTCCCGACAGGGTGGCCTCCAACGTGGCCTGGTATTTTTGCGGGACTCGAGCCGTGAGTTTCAGCAGAGCGGACAGATCCTTGTCCTGGAAAAGATAAGGGTAGTTGGTAATCCCCAGGGGGTCGACCGACTTCACGAAAGGAGTCGCCTGGGACCTGTATTTGTAGCGCACGTCCATAAAGTACCATCCGTAGTCGCGGAGCGCCGGACCGCCCACAGCCATGGAGATATCCGTGTTCTGCCTGTCTATTGTCGGGGCGGCCAAGCGCATTTCGTTGAGCTGCTGGGCCGACCAAAGTTGCTGGGTGAGACCGCTTCCTGTGTAGGCGAAGAGAAGTCTCCCCTCAGAGCTGTTGCCGCCCGACTTGTTGATCACGTTGATGTAGGCGCCTTGGGCCGGTGTGTGCTCGAGGGAAGCGCCCGTTTCTTCGACGACCACTTCATCGATGGCGTCCACGTCCATCCGGAGGATCGTCCCGCCGCTCAGCGGATCGGTCACGTTCATTCCATCCATGGCGAACGTGTTCCCCGTCACCGGTGCGCCGCTGACGGACAAGGCATAGCCGGGGGTATCGCCGACAAAGACGGTTCCCGGAATCAGGCCAAGAATGCTGGTGAAATCGCGCGGCAGCGGGAGTCTGGTCAGGAGGTCCTTATCAAGAAAGACAGCGTGGCGGATGGATTCTTTGTCGAGGGCCGAGACGGCTTCGCGGCTGGTGATCTCCTCCTCGATCTCGGAACTTTCCAATTTAACGTCGGCGGTCGCGGTCCCCCCGGCGACGAGCGTCACGCGCTCGACGTTGACCGTTTTGAAGCCCGGCATTTCCACCGTCACCTTATAGATCCCGGGCGGCAGGTCGACGAAGCCGTAGAGGCCGGTCTCAGAGGTGATGAAATTGCGGACGCCGAGCAGAGCCGGAGAGGTCACATAGACGTAGGCGCCCGGAAGCCGGAAGCCTTGCTTGTCGACGACCTTCCCTCTGATCGTGCCCGTCAATTGGCCGGCAAACGATGGCAGGCCGAGGGCCAGCGCAGCGACGAGAACAGCGGGAACAATGACTCTTTTCCTGGCCAAAGCGACCTCCTTTGTCGTCTTCTGCACCACCAATTATTCGGGTTTCGGCCGACAATGTCAAAGTAATTCAACTTCGGGAGCGGCCGGACTGTTTCATTTCAGGCCAATCCGCCCGGCGGGAGGTCTCTGAGGCAGCCTCCTAACGTCCGCATCCGGCCCGGGCCCGCGCCCAGGCGGCGGCGCCGATAAGACCCGCATCATTGCCCAACGTGGCTTTTTCGATGCGGCAGCACGCGAAGGAGACCCGGTGAGACCTGTGGCGGGCCTCGGCGATGGCCGGCGCCAGGAGATACTTGCCCGCGGCCGTGACGCCGCCGCCGATCAGGATTTTTTCGGGGTTCAGAAAGTTGATGACGATGCCGAGCCCGATGCCCAAGTAGTAGCCGTTGCGGGCGAAACTCTCGAGGGCGGCTCTGTCCCCGGCTTTGGCGCGGATATGGATGTCCTTGGGGGTGAGGATTTCGTCTTTCCCGGTCCGGGCGAGGTAGTTCTTGACGAGCTTGGGACCGGCCGACTCGGTTTCGAGACATCCCCGATTGCCGCAGTTGCAGAGCTCGCCCTCGGGATTGACGGTGATATGGCCGAGTTCGCCGGCAAACCCGCACTTGCCGTGCCAGAGCTCGCCGTCGAGGATGATGCCAGAACCGATGCCGGTTCCGACCGTGAGAAAGACAAGGCTTTGGGCGCCGCGGCGGGCTCCGTACATGTATTCCCCGAAGGCCGCGACGTTGGCGTCATTGTCGATGCAGAACGGGACGTCGATGAACTTACGGAAGGCCGGGACGAGGTTCACATTGTTGAGGCTGGGGTAATTCGGAGAACTTAGGATCTTCTGCTCGGCGAGGCTGAAAAAGCCGGCGAAACCGAAACCGCAGGCTCTGATCCTTCCCGGCGCCACGGTCTTGAGGTCGCCCCAGATCCGTTCGATGGCGGACAGCAACCCGCCCAGAGATCCGGGGCTGAGGATTTTGTCCTTGTGGATGATCCGGCCCTCGGAATCGATGAGGCCGTACTTGAGCTGGGTCCCCCCGAGATCAAAACCCGCGTAACACGATTTCCTGGCTGCCATGGGGGCTATCCGAATGGAACAGTGAGGCCGGAACTTCCAGCCGGCGGGGTCAATTAACGGGAGTCGTTGGTTTCTTGTCGGCCTTATCCTTGTCCGATTCTTCGGCCGTGTTCATCGATTTCTTGAAGTTCTTGATACCTTCTCCGATCGATTTGCCGAGCTCGGGCAGCTTGCGCGCGCCGAAAATGATGATCACGATCAGGAGAATGAGTATCAGTTCGGTCGGTCCGATCGATCCTAGCATAAAAACCTCCTTGAGGCCTTGTTCTCGTTTCTCTGCTCTCTTAAAGGCAAGAAATCACCATTCAACGATACTCGCCCGGGCTCCAAAAGTCAATCGCGCCCGGGGGCTGACGCTGAGGTCAAAGCTGTGAAGCACGGGTTTCAGGACTCAATTCAGGTAGCATGATAGCGAAACGCACCTCCTTGACGGGTAACCTGTGTTAGATTGCCCGTTGGAAAAACTTCAAAAGGAGGTGCGCAATTGTATTTTATCGGCGTGGACCATCACAAGCAAGCCTCAGTGATGACGGTCCTGGACGAGGAAGGGCGGGAGCTGAAGAACGGCCGGGTGCCGAACTTCCGGCGGTACGTGGAAGAGTTCCTGCGACCGTTCCGTCCGTTCACGGCCGTGGTGGAGGCGGGCCGGTCGTCCTACGTCATGGCGGACCTGCTGCGGGAGCTGGGCGGGGAGGTGAAGATGGCCAACCCGGTCGAGGTCAAGGCCATCGCCCATGCCCGGATCAAGACCGACAAGCGGGATTCAAGAACCCTGGCCCAGCTGTTGCGGGCGGGTCTAATCCCGGAGGTCTATCAGCGGGAGGCCTGGAACCGGCGGGCGCAACGGGTGATGAGGCTGCGGGCGCACTGGGTGCGGAAGCAAACGGAGCTGCGGAACAAGACCCGGGCTCTCTTAGCCCAGCAGAGCGAGGAGATCCGCCTGGAGGTGGAAAGGCAAGAGCGCGGGTTGTTCACCCAGAAGGGGCTGGAGATCCTGAAGACGTTGCCTTTGGCGGGCGAGGACAAGATGATCTTGGACGACCTGCTTCGGGGACATCGGGAGGTCACGGCTCATATCAAGCAGTCCGACGGCCTGGTGGAGGCTCTTTATAGCCAGATCGAGGAGGCCTCGAGGATCGACACGGTGCCGGGTTTTGCGACCACGCTTTCGGTCCTGGCGGCCGTGGAGATCGCCGATATCCGGCGCTTCGCCGGGCCGGCGCAGCTGCATGCCTATGCCGGCGTGGTGCCCTCGACCTATGCGTCGGGGGAGCGGATGTCTCATGGGCACATCACCAAGCAGGGCAGCGCCTGGTTGCGGTGGGCGGTGCTGGAAGCGGTCTATCCATCGATCAAGAAGGATCCGGGCCTGCGCCTCCTCTACCAGCGGCTGGCCCGCAGGAAAGGGCCGAACGTGGCCAAGGTCGCGGTGGCCCGGCGGTTGCTGACGATCATCTATCGCATCCTCACGGAAAGGAGAGTCTATCTCCCAGGGTTTGCAAAATCATCGGCTGCCTAGCGAAATATCTAACGGGCCCGAGAGGGTCGCGTTCAGTTTCAGGTTTAGGAGCCGAGATCGAACGCTATAGTGCGCATCATGGCGCGGATAGAAGGGTGGTTCATGAAACCGAGGCAGCCAGAGGACGAGATGAAGAGAAGAAAAAAAACGGCTGGGGGCTTGCGTTTCGCTATCATAGAAGATATTTCCTCCCAGAGGCGTCGAGCCCTCCGCCTCACTGGTGGCACGGCTGCTAATCACGGCGGCGGTGAGGCCTACCCGTAAGCCCCCGTAGCGGAGGGGGTCCCGGCGCCTGGCGACGGGGGAACCGACGGGACTGGTTCCCGGGGGAGCGGCAGCGCGGGGGCCAAGGGCAGGCTCACTGCCGCTGAGCGAGGCCTTTCCCCGAGCGGGATTGACTCGCAGGGGCAAACCAGCGACCCGCCGGAGGGAATGCCCTGGAAAGCCCTGCCCGCCGACTTGACTGGGCGCGTTCACTCTATGCTCGATTTGACCGTCCGGCGGAATTCTGGGAATATAGCCTATTCCATGGACAATATCCGCAACTTCTCTATCATCGCCCACGTGGACCACGGAAAGTCCACCCTGGCCGACCGGTTTATCGAGATGACGGGCGCGCTTTCGGCCCGCGAGCTCAAAGAACAGGTGTTGGACACGATGGACCTGGAGCGGGAGCGGGGCATTACGATCAAGGCCCAGACGGTCAGGCTGATCTACCGCGACCGCTCGGGCAAGGAGTACATCCTGAATTTGATCGACACGCCGGGCCACGTCGATTTCTCCTACGAGGTGTCGCGGAGCCTGGCCGCCTGTGAGGGGGTTCTGCTCGTCATCGACGCCTCGCAGGGAGTCGAAGCCCAGACTCTGGCCAACGCGTACCTGGCCATCCAGAATGACCTGGTGCTCATCCCGGTCGTCAATAAGATGGATCTGCCTCAATCCGATTTCCAGCAGACCGTCGAGCAGATGGAGCGGATCATCGGCATCCCCGGTGATGAGGCCCTGCCTGTAAGCGCCAAGAAAGGCACGGGTGTTGCGGAGGTCTTTGAGGCCATCGTGAAACGCATACCGGCGCCTAAGGGAGATCCGAACGCCCCGCTCAAAGCGCTTCTCTTCGACTCATGGTTCGATTCTTTCCGCGGCGTCGTGGTGCTCGTCAAAGTCGTGGACGGCGAGCTCAAGGCGGGAGATCGGGTTCTCCTCATGGCCTCGGGGGCCGAACACGAGGTGGAGGAAGTCGGCTTCCTCACCCCCAAGCCTGTCAAGGCCGACCGGCTGCGGACGGGCGAGGTCGGCTACGTCATCGCCGGCATCAAGAAGCTCCGGAACGCCCGCATCGGGGACACCGTCACCCTCAGAAACAATCCCACGGAACACTCCCTGCCGGGTTTTAAGGAGGCCAAGCCCATGGTCTTCTGCGGCATGTTTCCGGCGGGAGACAGCCGCATCGAGGACCTACGCGAAGCCCTCGAGAAACTGCGGCTCAACGATGCCTCTTTCCACTACGAGCCGGAAAACTCGCCCGCCCTCGGGCTGGGGTTTCGGGCCGGTTTCCTGGGCCTTCTTCACCGGGAGATCGTCCAGGAACGGCTGGAGAGAGAGTTCAATCTCAGCCTGATTACGACGGCTCCCAGCGTGGCCTACCGAGTCACGACGACGCGGGGCGAGGTGATCGAAATCCACAACCCCTCCCAGCTTCCCGATCCTGCGCAGATCGCCGAGATCGAGGAGCCGATGATCGAAGCGATGATCCTGACGCCCGACCGGTATCTCGGCGCGGCCCTGGCCCTGCTCGAGGGCAGGCGCGGCGCCCAGAAAAGGCTCGAGTACGTCACCACCCAGCGTGTCCTTCTCGCCTACGAACTCCCGCTCAACGAGATCGTCTTTGATTTCTACAACCAGCTCAAGTCGGCGACGCAGGGCTATGCGTCCATGGACTACGAGTTCAAAGGCTATCGGGCGGGTCCTCTCACCAAGCTCGATATCCTCATCAATGGCGAGGAAGTGGATGCCCTGTCGCTCATCGTCCACAAGGACAACGCCTATGCCGTCGGCCGGGCCCTCGTGGCGCGGATGAGGAAGTTCATTCCGCGCCAGCAGTACGAAGTCGCGCTTCAGGCGGCCATCGGCAAGCGCATTATCGCCCGAGAAACGATCAAAGCCTTTCGCAAGGACGTTCTGGCCAAGCTTTATGGCGGCGACTACACGAGAAAAATGAAGGTCCTCGAAAAGCAGAAAGCCGGGAAGAAGCGCATGCGGCGCGTCGGCAAGGTGGAGATTCCCCAGGAGGCGTTCCTGGCCATCCTCGAAGTCAAGTAAGGCTCGCACAAGACGGCTTTCCCCGTAAAGGACAATGGCTCGGGTCATGCCCTCCGGCAGGGCGCGGAGTCTTCGGAGCGACCAGCAGCAGTGAGGCGGAGTGACTCGACGCCTCACTGGTGGGAAATATCTGGATAGAGTCTTCGCTTTTGCTCGGAGCGACACAGCGGCAAAATAGTTGAATCTGGTCTTCGAGTTCTTTTTTCGGTTCCCCCGTCGCCAGGCGCCGGGACCCCCTCCGCTACGGGGGCTTACGGGTAGGCCTCACCGCCGCTTTGATGAGCAACCGTGCCACCACTGCAGCAAAGCTGCGGTAGTGCTGGTCGCTTCTTAGAATCCGCTCCCTGCCGCTCCGCCCTCCAACGCCTCCTCCGGGCATAGACCCTGCGCCATTTAATTTCTACGTTCCAATAATGTCGGGATCCGGGAGCCCTCCTTCGGGAAACATCCATGCGGTGGGCGCGGGCTTGGGCGGGAGACATCCGCCGCCTCTTTAATTAATATTCCGGCTCTCCTAGGGGTTGATTATTGCCAGGAAATGCAGTAGAAAATGGGGAACAAACCATGAGCGCGAAAGAGATCGAAGCAGCCCTGGCCCGCGGGATTGACATCTTGATCCCGTTTCTTCCCATCGGGTCCTTCCTCCATTTCCCGCTTCTTTATTCCGTATGCGTGTGGGGCGCCAAACGCATTTTTGATTTCCGGGAGCGGATCCTTTCGTGGCGGGCCTGGATCGACCCGGACAATGTGAAGACAAAGCCCGACGAGTTCGTTCTCCACTTCTTCGCGGCGCACTCCGGTCTCAGCCGGGCCTATCGGAGCGAGATCGCGGCCTGCGACATTGAGGCTCTGAGGGCGGCCTTCCCTGCGTTCTATTCCCTCTGCGGCCTCGAGGATCCTTTCCTCAAAGGTCTCTTCCGGGGTGAACTCGACTCGGGCGACTTCCGGACCATTGCCTCCGAATTCCCCGGGCGTGCCGCCGCGGCCTGCGAAGCCGTACTCGCTGCGGGCGCCGCCGCAGGCTTTTGGAAGGCCCTGCGCAGCCTCGGTATGGAGATCGCGTCTCTCGGCGCTCATTTCCGATCCGACCAGGACATTCAGCACATGATCACAGGGGTCCTCATGGGAAAAGCGACCGCTGAGACCTTCGCCGAATGAAACGAATCCTCCCCGGCCGTTGTGCGTCAACCGCCGCCCGCACGCCCGGCACGAAGAAATGGGGCCGGCGGGATTCACGGACTCCGAGATTGAAACAGGAGTGACCCATGCTGCCGACAATCGCTTGGCGAAACCGTTCCGTGATCATGATCGACCAGAGAAAGCTTCCGGCTCAGGAGGTGTACGTTCGGTGCCGCACGTACATCCAGGTCGCTCAGGCCATCGAAAAAATGGTCATTCGTGGGGCGCCGGCCATCGGCGTCGCCGCCGCGTACGGGATCGCCTTGGGGCTGCTGTCCTTGCGAAGCGATGCGGAACGGACTCTTGACCGCGATTTCGAAAAAATCTATCGGAGGCTCGAGCGGACGCGGCCGACGGCCCGCAACCTCTTCTGGGCGCTGGAGCGCATGAAAGGGACGTTCGAGCGAAACCGGGCCGCCGGGCTCCGTGAAATTCAGAATGCGCTTCTCGCCGAGGCTCAGGCCATCGAGAGCGAGGACGCCGACATCAATCAAAGGATCGGCCGCAACGGACGCGACCTGCT
The DNA here is from genome assembly GCA_963727095.1 of Candidatus Aminicenantota bacterium. Lineage (GTDB taxonomy): Bacteria > Acidobacteriota > Aminicenantia > Aminicenantales > Saccharicenantaceae > CAVSEQ01. The sequence goes on from CAVSEQ010000005.1 coordinate 910,532, forward strand.
CACTGACGGGCAAACGGTCCTGACCCACTGCAATGCGGGGGCCTTGGCCACAGCCGCTTACGGCACGGCCCTCGGCGTCATCAGGGCCGCGGTCGAGCAGGGCAAGCGGATCCATGTCTTCGCCGATGAAACTCGGCCGTTTCTTCAGGGGGCGAGGCTCACCGTATGGGAGCTCATGCGGGACAAGATCCCGGTGACGCTGATCACGGACGGCATGGCCGGCTGGTTTATGCAGAAGGGGAAGATCGGGGCCGTCGTCGTCGGCGCGGACAGAATCGCCCGGAACGGAGACACGGCCAACAAAGTTGGAACCTATTCGATCGCGGTGCTGGCGAAAGAAAACGGCGTACCGTTCTATGTCGCGGCGCCTTTGTCGACGATCGACGCCGGCTTGAAGGACGGAGGCGGGATTCCGATCGAGGAGCGGCCCGGGAGGGAGGTCCGCGAGTGCGGCGGCCGGCTGATGACGGTCGTGGATGTCGAGGTCCTAAATCCGGCTTTCGATGTCACTCCGGCGCACTATATCGCCGCCATTGTCACGGAACGCGGCGTCTTCCGCCCGCCCTATCATGATTTGGGGTCGGACCTCACGCATCCATAAAAGGACGATTCGGGGCCGGACCATGGTGAACTCTAGATAAGAAAAGAAATAACAAATTTTCCCAGGCCCGTTTAGGCCTTGGCTTTTCTTTTTTTTGCCTCAACCGTAGAGACCCATGCCTTCCCGTTGCGGGAGCCAGGGTTTGTCTTGCCGCTTTTCGTGAGCTCAGCCCTGACCTGTGGTTAGAACGCAAGAGCTTTTCACGCCGTTCCGCGTTTCTCGTCCTTGGCGACGCGGCCGTCGTGCAGGGTAATCACCCGGTCGGCGCGCTCCATCACCATGTGGTCGTGGGTCGAGAACAGGAAGGTCATCCCAGTCTTCCGGTTCAGTAACCTCATCATGTCGAGGAGTTCCGCCCCAGTTGCGGAGTCGAGGTTGGCGGTCGGCTCGTCGGCAAGAATCATCTCGGGCCGCGACACCATCGCCCGGGCAATGGCCACGCGCTGCTGCTGCCCGCCGGAAATCTTTGGTGGGAACCGGCGCTCGAAGCCCCGCATGCCGATCTCCTCGAGGACGGCCCCGACCCTCTTCTTCCGCTCCGCGTCCGCGACGCCCTGGAGGAGCATGATGTATTCGATATTCTCCTCGACGGTCAGGACCGGGATGAGGTTGTACGCTTGGAAGATAAACCCGATGTGATCGCGCCGGAGGTCGGAGAGGGCGCTTCCGCTCAACTCCGAGATGAGCCGGCTTCTCAGCCAGACCTTGCCCTCGGTCGGATAGTCCAGGCCGGAAATGAGGTTCAGCAACGTGGTTTTGCCCGATCCGGAGGGCCCGACGACTGCCGTGAACTCGCCGGAGCTGATGGTGAGATCGATGCCGCGCACCGCGTGGACAACGACGGAGTCGTCCTTATAGTCCTTCTGCAGGTTTTGCGTGACGATCAATGCGTCCGGGTTTTCACTCATGCTGCCTCCTTCATAGGCTCTTTCGCAGGGCCTCGGCGATCCGCATCTTTCCTGCCGCCCGGGCCGGGTAGAGCCCGATGAAAAGGGTGAAGAAAAAGACCGCCAGCGGGTAGATGATAAACTGCCGGACATGCAGGATGGGGTAAAGCAGGCTGGAAAATGTCGTCCCGGCGAATTCGATGCCCCTGTAATCGATGCCGATCTTGGACATGGCGAATGTGATGATGAAACCGAGGGCCGTCCCCATTGTGATGCTGAGCAGGGCCAAGGCGCCCGCCTCAAACACGACCAAACGGCGCACCCCCGAGGCGCGGGTTCCGACGGCCCTGAGCACGCCGAATTCAAACATGCGTTCATAGAGCGACATGAACAGAGTGTTGATGATCCCGAAGGCGACGATCCCGAACAGGACGACGGCCATAAAGGCCAGGGTCACCCAGATGCCGCTCAGAACCCCTTTGAGCTGGGGAAACAGGACCGCCCAGCTGACGGCTTCGTTGCCGCCGGTCGAAAATTCCCGCCAGAACGGATTGTCCTTTTGCAAGGCGAAGTCGAATGACTTGAAGCGGATGGCAATTTCGTGGATTCCCCCGTCGATCCCGAGCATGTCCTGGATTTTGCTCAGGCGCACGAAAGCGAAGCCGGCGTCCATCTCCCGGATGCCGAATCGATAGATCCCGGACACATGGAAAAGGTCCTGGGCGAGAGTGCCTCCTCGCGCCTGGGAGACCGTGATAACCAAGCGGTCGCCGAGGCCCACTCCGAGCGTCTCGGCCAGCTTGCTGCCGATGACGACATCACGCGGCTCCGCGCCGGCGAAAAAAGCGCCTTCGCGCACGTTGACGGCGATTTGCGACAGTCGACTTTCTTTCGCCGGCTCGATGCCGACGACCATGACCGATTCGACGTTGGCCGGTGACGTAATCATGCCGAAACACTCGGCCCGCGGCGCGAAGGCGGCGACGTCACGGTCACGCTCGAGCGCTGAGGCAACCCGGGCCGGGTCATTGATCGTCTTGTCGACGTCCATCGTCAGCCGAAAATCCTTCCGGTGGATTTGGCCTTCGCCCATGTAGGCATCCGTCGCCGACTGGGCCATGCTCTGTTTCATTCCCTCCATCATCGCATCGCTGAAGATGAGAGCGGCCAGACCGACGCCGATGGCAGTCCCGGCGATGATTGTCCGGCGTTTGTTCCGGAAAATGTTCCGCCAGGCGAGCTTGACAGTCATCATGCCGGGATTCCCCTAGTGCATCCTCATCGTGCGTGCGGGCTCGGTGCGTGAGGCCTTCAGCGCCGGGACAAGGCCAACGATGAGGGCGCAGAGGATAACCGTTACTGCCGGAATCGTAAAGCTGCGGGCATTGATCTCGGAGGTCATGGTGTCGAAGACCATGCCCCCATAGGTCAGGCCTGAAGCGAACTTGATGCCGTGGTGCGACAGGTAGGCGTTGGCGCCTAGGCCGATGCCGGCGCCGAGGATGCCGGCCATGATCGAGAGTGCGAGGACTTCCAGCAGGACGAGCCGGACGATCGCGCCCGGCCTGGTGCCCAGCGCTCTGAGGAGGCCGTACTCCCGGCGCCGTTCGAGCACCGACATAAGGACGGTGTTCAGAACTCCCACGGCCACGATGACGACCATGATAAGGAGCATAACCCAAAGGCCCGCTTTGTCGGCGTTCATGGCGTCGTAGAAGGACTTGGCGAACACCTGCCAGGGCTCCACAGAAAGGCCCGGCTCGGCGATGTCGTGATTGATGGCTGCGGCGGCGGCCGTGACCCCGCGGAGACTCGTGACGATGACGGCAATCTCATGCACCCGGCCGCCGAGGACGAGAAATCCCTGGGCCGTCCCGAGCGGCAGGTAGAAAGCCGACCTGTCGATCAGAGTGTCGCCCGTCGAAACGATGCCGACGACAGTGAACGTGTCATTAGCCAGCGAACCGTCGGCGGCTTGGGAAACGAGGACGACTTCCTGGCCGGGCCGGATGCCCAGAAGTTCTGCCAGCCCCCGGCCGAGAATGGCCTCGTGGGTCATGGCCCCGCCGAAAGTTCCGCCCCGGATGAGCATCCGGTCAAATCGGGTCGTCCGCTCCTCCCGCACCGGGTCGAGGCCGATGATGCGGACCCCGGCGGTCTTGTCGGCGGCCGCGGCCAGCCCTGCCGAATAGACCCGGGGCGCCCACGACTCCACACTCTTCGTCCTGTCCAGTATTCCGCCGATCCGGGCGACCTGGGGGATGGTCTTATAAAGGGAAGGACTCTCGAGATAGGATTTCGCGTGGATCTGGATTTGGCCCAGCCGGTTCCGTGTGAACTGCTCAATGATATTATCGTAACTTCCGTCCGCCCAGCCGATGAAGACGACGGCCAGGGCGAACCCGCCGCCGATGCTGAGACCGGTGAAAAGCGTGCGCCGCTTCTGCCGGAAAATGTTCCGGAAGGCCATTCTGACGGTGACCATGCCTAAAGGTCTCCCTGAAGGTTGCGGGGACTGAAATTATGGTGGGTTGTTATTGTCATTTCGACTAGGGGTTCCCTCGTGGAGTCCCGGTAAAGGGCGTCCATCTTGCGTACGACTCTCTCGGTTTGCTTAGCCATAGGGACTTGGAGGCTGCCCCCTCTTGCACCTATTTTAGTATAAAAGCGCCGGCTTGAGAAATGGGCTGTCTCATCCCCGGGATCTGGGCTAATTATCTCCGAGGGGCGGTGACCAGGTGAGGCGCGCTCGGGCGGCGGCGAAAACCTTGCTGAATGCGATCTTGATCCTCTCGTTCGCCAGGAACTACTCCACGGCATAGGTCCTCCATAGGCTCTAATCGATACCGAAAAACGCGCTGCTCCAAGGACCCCGCTCTGCTTGTTTTGGGACCTTGACTAGGGTCCTGGGCCGGCGGTATCATCAAGCGGCGCGGGAACGGAACCTGGCCGGTATGTCTGAAAGGCTATGAACATGATCCTCACGGAATCGCTCTTTGCTCTGGCCGTGTCTCTGTTCCTGACCGTGGTTTTTGCGGTTATCGGCCGGCAGGCGAAGTCCCCGCGGCGGGTGATCGTCTTTGCCCTCCTGGTTTTTTTCAGCTCCTGGGCGGGGGGCATCTGGATCACTCCTGTGGGTCCGGCCATTCTGGGCGTCTACTGGCTGTCCTTCTTTGCCGTAGGGCTGATTTTCGCGTTGGTGCTGGAGGGCATTGCGGCTTTTCACTCCCGACCGGTACGCCCGGGGTCGGGAGAGGTCCGGATGGATGAGAAGGAAGAGCACGAGATTGAATCCGTGTTCGGCACATTTTTCTGGATTCTTTTGCTTGCCTTTATCGGTGTGATCGTCCTCGGCTACGTCCACCGTATGCGCTAGTCTGGATTTCCAATGAAAATTCAAGGGAGGTGTAAAGGCTGCACCTTCTGAACAGTCCGGAAGCAGCGACCTTCAGGGAATCGTTGAAGATAACCCAGGCCGCTCTGTTCGCGTCTGTTTACTTAGGGAGTTCATCCTTCCGAATCTCCCGCTCCGCCTCAAGCCAGTCTCGATCTGCTCGGCCATCGCGGCGGCCGCGCTGCTCGTAGAGTTCATAAGCCCGTACCGCAATCTGCGGTGTAAGATCGAGCGGCTTCTTGGCCAATAGAGGGGCTTTCGTTGGGTCAAAAATCCGATAGGCGGCGAGTTTCACGCGGTCGTTCACAAGGAACCAAGCCAGGGCATAGCCCCAAACGAATAGAGCCCAGCCCCAGCCGAGGGGTGTCATAAACAGCCCATAAACCGCTATCAACGTCGCCACGATTTGCGTGCCGAGCACGGCCACCCATAAAATCCGCGCAGGGCGTATGGACCAGAACGGGCCGCGCGTGCGCGTCAGGAAAATCGTCAGATGTCCGGCCACAGACAGCTTCAGGTACATCAGCGTCTGAATGTGCGCCCGGTCGAGATGAAAGACGCGCTCACCGAGATAAAACAAGCCGAAGGCGGAGACAACCCCGATAACACCCAACACCGTGGCGATCCCCAGCACCAGGCGCATGTTCCACGCCTCGGGCTTATCCTTGTAATGAACGTTGTCATAGGCAATGGACACGATGGCGCCGTCGTTGAGCAACGCCAGCATCACGATCATCACTGCGGTCACCGGATAGAAGTTAAAGATCAGGATCGCCAGCGTCATGAATAACAGCACGCGCAGCGTTTCGGCGATACGGTATATGGCGTAGCTGTTCATCCGCTGGAAAATTTTCCGGCTCTCCTTGATTGCGTCGATGATCACCGACAGGCCGGACGCCAACAACACGATGGACGCCGCCGCGCGCGCCGCGTCCGTCGCGCCGGAAACGGCGATGCCGCAATCTGCTTTCTTCAGGGCTGGGGCGTCGTTCACGCCGTCTCCGGTCATACCGACGATATGGCCGCGCTGCTGCAACACATCGACAATGTGGAACTTATGTTCGGGGAATACCTGGGCGAAACCGTCCGCTTTTTCAATCGACTCCGCCGCCGGCGCCGTCTCGTGTTGCTTCGCGCCGCCCAATCCACTGGCATCAAGGATGTTCGTGCCCAGCCCTAGTTGTCGGGCAGTTTCGCGGGCGATGGCCATTTGATCGCCCGTTACCATCTTGACGTCCACGCCCATCTGCCGGGCGCTCGCGATGGTGGCCTTGGCCTCCTCGCGCGGAGGATCGAACAATGGCAACACGCCGACAAAGTGCCATTGGCCTTCTCCCTCGGCCCGCGCCACGCCCAACGAACGAAAACCGCGCGACGCGAATTCGTTGACCGCCTTTTCGACGGCGGCCTTTACCTCACCGACGTTGGTCGACATCTCCAGAATCACCTGCGGCGCGCCCTTCGTCACTTTGAACGTTCTCCCGTCCGTGCCTTTGACGGTGGCTTCAGTGCGCTTATGCACCGGGTCGAACGGCTGGAAATGGACCACCTGATAGCCTTTTAAGATTTGATCGTTCTTCAGGCCGCCGATCACGGCCATATCGATGGTGTCCTTGTCTTCCGCACGCGAAGCGAGCGCGGCGCAGAGGATGACTTGCTCTACGGGGACATTGTTCACGCTGAACGCATCGCCCAACGTCAGCTTGTTCTGGGTCAGGGTGCCGGTTTTGTCCGCGCACAGCACGTCCACGCCCGCCAATTCCTCGATGGCCGCCAGCCGGGTTACAATCGCCTCTTTTTTGGCCAGCAGGCGCGCGCCGACCGCCATGGTCACGGACAGCACCGTGGGCATCGCCACGGGGATCGCGGCTACCGTCAACACCAAGGCGAACTGAAGCGTGGTGAGGATGGGGTCCCCGCGAAAGAGTGCAACGGTAATAATCACCGCCACCAGAGCCACCGCGAGGATAATCAGGTAATCGCCAATCTTCAGCACTGCACGCTGGAAATGGCTAACGGTGTGCGCCTCCTGCACCAGTTGGGCGGTCTTGCCGAAGTAGGTGTCAGCCCCGGTGGCGTACACCATCGCATCGATTTCGCCTTGGCGGACAATCGACCCCGAGAACACCGCCTCGCCAGGTTTGCGGGTGGCGGGCAACGACTCTCCCGTCAACGCGGACTGATCCACTTCTATGGGGTCACCTTCCAGCAAGCGCGCATCCGCCGGCACAATATCGCCCAGACGCAACCGGATGACGTCGCCCGGCACCAACTCACGCGCCTCCGGGGTGGTCCACTTCCCATCACGTTTCACCCGGGCCTTGATCGCTAGCTTAGCCTTCAGCGCGGCGATAGCATTGCCGGCCTGGTGTTCTTCCCAGAATCCGACCACGGCGTTGGCCACAAGCAGAAGGAGGATGATGCCAAAGTCGGGCCAATGCCGGGCGACCGCCGAAAGGATCACGGCCACTTCGATCATCCACGGAATCGGACCCCAGAAATAGGTGAGGAATTTCAGGAACGGGTTGGCCTTCTTCTCTTCAATCTCGTTAGGCCCATATTGGGTCAGCAGTTTCTGCGCCTCCGCTTGTCTGAGGCCGTCCGGCGACGACCCCAATTTTGCCTGTAATTCCGGCATGGGAAGGGATTTCAAATCGTCCTTCGCATTGGGCATCGATTCGGGGTTATCTTTGGTCGCCTGCTCTTGTTCCTTCAAAGGGAGCCTCCTGTCATTTTTCTATGATTCTTTCATCCCGTCCGAGCAGCCGTGCACCGAGACCACCGCGCCTACGTTCGAGGGACTGGTTTTATCGCCCATGCAACAGCCCCTTGGATCTCAGGTAGCGCCGGATCAGCGAATTGGTTGAGCTATCGTGCGTGAGTCGGCCCTCGGCCCCGGTCTCAAGTTCGGGAATGATACGCGCGGCAAGCGCCTTCCCCAGTTCAACCCCCCACTGGTCGAATGAATCGATGTTCCAGATGGCGCCTTGAGTGAAGACGCTGTGTTCGTACAGGGCGATGAGCTTCCCCAGCGCCGCCGGCGTCAGCCGTTCCAGGAGGATCGTGCTGGAGGGCCGGTTGCCCTCGAAGGTCCGGTGCGGCACCAGCCATGCCGGCGTGCCCTCGGCTCGGACCTCCTGCTGCGTCTTGCCGAAGGCCAGCGCCTCCGCCTGGGCAAACACGTTGGCCAAGAGCAAGTCGTGGTGGCGGCCGAGCGGGTTCAGCGGCTGAACAAACCCGATGAAATCGCAGGGGATGAGCTTCGTCCCCTGATGAATCAGCTGGTAGAAGGAATGCTGGCCATTGGTGCCCGGCTCCCCCCAGTAAATCGGCGCGGTCTGCCACGTGACCTCAGTCCCGTCAAGTGCGACGTGCTTGCCATTGCTCTCCATCGTCAACTGCTGAAGGTAGGCCGGGAAGCGCTTCAGGTACTGCTCATAAGGAAGCACCGCCATGGTCTGCGCGCCGAAGAAGTTGTTGTACCAGAGGCCCAGGAGCCCCATGAGCACCGGCAAGTTGCGCTCGAAAGGGGCCGTGCGGAAATGCTCGTCCATCTGGTGGAAACCGTCGAGCATGGCGCGGAAATCTTCGGGGCCGATGGCGATCATCGTCGAGAGGCCAATCGCCGAGTCCATTGAGTACCGCCCGCCGACCCAATCCCAAAACACGAACATGTTGGTGGTGTCGATGCCGAATTTCGCCACCTGCTCGGCGTTGGTAGAGACAGCGACGAAATGCCTGGCAACAGCAGCGGGATCTTTCAAAGTCTGGAGGGCCCAGTCGCGGGCCGTATGCGCGTTGGTCATCGTCTCCAGGGTCGTAAAGGTCTTCGACGAGATGATGAACAGTGTCTCCTCGGCGTCGAGATCGCGGGTGGCCTCAGCGAAGTCGGTGCCGTCGATGTTGGAGACGAAGTGGAAGGTCAGGTCGCGCCGGGTGTAGTGCAGCAAGGCCTCGTACGCCATCACCGGCCCCAGGTCGGACCCCCCGATGCCGATATTGATGACGTTGCGGATAGGCTTGCCGGTGTGGCCCTTCCACTCCCCACTGCGCACTCGGGTAGAGAAGTCGGCCATCTTGTCGAGCACAGCGTGGACCTGAGGCACGACGTCCTCGCCGTCGACGACAATCGATTCCCCTTCGGGGGCGCGCAGGGCCACGTGCAGGACGGCCCGCTTCTCCGTGACGTTGATTTTGTCGCCCCGGAACATGGCCTCGATGCGGGCCCGCAGGCCGGACTCCTCGGCCAGCTGCAAAAGGAGCCTGAGTGTTTCGTCTGTGATGCGGTGCTTCGAGTAGTCGAAGTAGATGCCGACGGCCTCAAACGCCAGTCGCTCCCCACGCTTTGGATCGTCCGCGAAGAGCTTCCGAAGATGCAAATCCCGGATTTTCGCATAATGGGCTTCGAGGGCCTGCCATGCCGCGAGTTTGGCGAGTGGCGCGATGCTTGTTTTCATGCTCATTCCCCTTTTGGTACTTGTCGGGGTGATCGATGGATCGGAAGCGGGTTAGCGGGCGTCATGTCTCTTTCCATGGCAGCATTGTATTCGCCGCGGCGCGCAGCCTGGTTACACCTGGCCCGATGATACAGAGCTTGCTGTGCCGCAGGCACGTTGGCCTCCTTGCCTTGCCAAATCTCCAAAGCCGGCTGCTGGATGGCGCGGGCAAACGAAAACGCTAACGCCCAAGGCGGTCGCGTCTTAAAACTAGTATTCACGGCATTCAAATGGGCCGAGGCCAGCTCGCCGGGTTGGCCGCCCGATAAGAACGCAATCCCAGGAACCGCAGCGGGGACGGCTCGGAGGAGACACCTCACCGTGGCATCTGCCACCTCCTCCACGCTGTTTTGCCTGGGACAATCCTTTCCCGGAAGCACCATGTTGGGCTTCAGGATCATTCCCTCCAGCGTCACCCGTTGTGTGTAAAGCTGACTGAGAACTGTTCGCAGGACTTCCTCGGTTACTTCGCCGCACCGCTCTAGTGTATGCCCGCCGTCCATGAGCACTTCCGGTTCGACAATCGGGACCAGTCCGATTTCCTGGCACAACGCGGCATAGCGAGCCAAGGCCTGCGCGTTGGCCTCAATGCAACCCCGGCTGGGAATGCCGTCGCCCACCGCAATCACCGCGCGCCACTTGGCAAAACGTGCGCCCATTTGAGAGTATTCAGCCAGGCGGTCTCGCAATCCGTCCAGCCCTTCGGTAATTTTCTCACCTGGATGACCTGCCATATCTTTCGCGCCGGTATCGACCTTGATGCCGGGAATGATTCCCGCATTGGTGATGACTTTAACAAAGAGAGTGCCATCTTTCTTCCGCTGGCGGATTGTCTCGTCGTACAGGATCGCGCCACTAATGCACTTGCCGAGACCGGGCGTGGTCACAATCAACTCTCGCCAGGCGCGCCGGTCCTCCTCGGTCTGGGGAATCCCCAACTTGGCAAATCTTTTGTTGCAGGTTGGATTGCTCTCATCCATCGCCAGCAGACCCTTGTCGTTGGCAACTAGTGCCCTCGCTGTGTCTATAAGTTCTTGTGGATTCATTTGGGGTTGCCCCACTTCCAGTTCCGGATTTCCGGCATGTCTTGGCCGTGCTTGTCGATGTACTGCTTGTGCTCGATGAGCTTGTCCCGCACCATCTGCTTCAGGTAGGCCCCTTTAGCGCCCAACTGCGGCAGCCGATCGATCACGTCTTGCACCAGGTGGAACCTGTCCAGCTCGTTCTGCACCCTCATGTCGAAGGCCGTCGTGATCGTGCCCTCTTCCTTGTAACCCCGAACGTGCAGGTTGCGGTTGGTCCGGCGGTAGGTCAGCCGGTGAACCAGCCAGGGGTATCCATGAAAGCCGAAGATGATATGCTTGTCTTTCGTGAAAAGCGAGTCGTAATCCGTTTCGCTCAGCCCGTGCGGGTGCTCGGTTTGCGGCTGAAGCTTCATGAGATCAACGACATTGATCACCCGGATCTTCAGATCGGGCAGATTCTTGCGCAGAATGGAAACGGCAGCCAAGATCTCCAGCGTGGGCGTGTCTCCGCAACAGGCCATGACCACGTCCGGCTCGGCGCCTTGGTCGTTGCTGGCCCATTGCCAGATGCCGATTCCTTCGGTGCAATGTATGACCGCCTCGTCCATGGTCAGCCATTGGGGCAGCGCGTGCTTTCCCGCAACCACCACGTTCACATAGTGCCGGCTGCGCAGGCAGTGATCGAAAACCGACAGGAGGCAGTTGGCGTCCGGCGGAAGGTAAATGCGCACGATATCGGCCTTCTTGTTGACGACGTGGTCGAGGAAACCGGGATCCTGGTGCGTAAAGCCGTTGTGATCCTGCTGCCAGACGTGGGAGGCGAGCAGATAATTCAGCGACGCGATCTTCCGGCGCCAGGGCAGTTCCAACGTTACCTTCAGCCACTTGGCGTGCTGGTTGAACATCGAATCAATGATGTGAATGAACGCCTCGTAGCAGTTAAACATTCCATGCCGTCCGGTGAGCAGATAGCCCTCCAGCCAACCCTCGCACTGGTGCTCGCTGAGCATCGAGTCCAGCACGCGGCCGGCCGGCGCGAGGAATTCATCATTCTTTACTTCTCGGGCGTCCCACTGACGATTTGTCGTTTCAAAGACCGCGCCCAGGAGATTCGAGAGCGTCTCATCGGGGCCAAAGATCCGGAAATTGCGCTGATCCTGATTAAGCTTGGCCACGTCACGCAGGAACTTCCCCAGCACGAGCGTATCGTGTGCGTCCACGGCGCCGGGCGATAGCACCTTCACCGCGTGGACACGAAAGTCCGGCATTCGCAGGTCGCGTAGCAGAATGCCGCCGTTGGTGTGGGGATTGGCGCCCATCCGCCGGTCGCCCTTAGGCGCCAGCTCGGCCAACTCCGGCATGAGACGCCCCTCCTTATCAAAGAGTTCCTCCGGCTTATAGCTTTTCATCCAGCGTTCGAGCTGCTGGAGATGATCGGGATGCTCGGAATCCACCAGGAGCGGCACCTGGTGCGCTCGGAACGTCCCCTCAACTTGCAGACCATCGACGACTTTGGGTCCCGTCCAGCCCTTGGGGGATCTCAGGACGATCATCGGCCAGCGCGGCCGAGTGGTATCGTTCTTGCTCCGCGCATTCTCTTGGATTCCCCGGATCTCCTCGATGGCCTTTTCCAGGGTGGCAGCCATGAGTTGATGCATCTTTTCCGGTTCATCACCTTCCACAAAGTACGGCGTCCAGCCGCAGCCGCGCAGAAATTGCTCCAATTCCTCATGCTCGATGCGGGCCAAGACGGTCGGGTTGCTGATCTTGTAGCCGTTGAGGTGCAGAATCGGCAGCACCGCTCCGTCCGTGATTGGGTTGAGGAACTTGTTGGACTGCCATGCGGTCGCCAGGGGGCCTGTTTCCGCTTCCCCGTCGCCGACCACGCAGGCGACGACGAGATCGGGATTGTCGAACGCCGCCCCAAAAGCATGACTGAGCGAGTACCCCAGCTCGCCACCTTCGTGAATCGACCCCGGCGTCGTCGGGGCAACATGACTGGAGATCCCGCCGGGAAACGAGAATTGCGTGAATAGCTTTTTTAACCCGGCTTCGTCCTGGCTGATGTTCGGATAAATCTCGCTGTAGGTGCCTTCGAGGTAAACATTGCCCACAATCGCGGGGCCACCGTGACCTGGACCGGCGATGTAGAACATATCCAGGTTATACTTCTTGATGACCCGGTTCAGGTGCACGTAGATGAAGTTCTGGCCCGGCGTCGTGCCCCAGTGTCCGACCACCAGCGGCTTCACGTGCGACAGTTTCAGCGGTTCCTTCAGCAGCGGATTGTCGTAGAGATAAATCTGGCCGACCGAGAGATAGTTCGCGGCGCGCCAATACGCATCCATCTTTCGCAGCAGATCGGGCGACAACGGCTGGTTTGTCTTATTCCTCATTCTCCGCTCCAACGGCGATGTTTTCCGTGACCTCATTTTTTGCCTTCATAACCATGCTCCTTTCAGCCACCTTTTTTGTTTTCATGATCATGTTCCTTTTCAATTGTGAGATCCAAAATGCGGCAAACCGTGCTCGCAATCATCCATTCTTCGTCGGTGTGAATGACCCGCAGTGATTCGCTGCGGCTCGCTGTACTTCGGCCCGCCATGCACCACGCGATGCCCCTCCGCAGTCAATGTGTCATCGCCGCGGCGTTCCTGGATCCAATCCATCAGAGCGCTCACTGCCACAGTGTGATCCGGCGCCGCCACTAACCGTAAAAAGTTGTCCGCCTGGTTCAATCCTTTCACCCGCAAGGTGGCCTCCGGCAGTCCAATCCGCTCAATCTCGCCCTCCAGAATCCGTCGGAGCGAGCCACTAGCCTCGAACAGCGCGAACTTGATGCTCGACGAGCCGCCGTTGATCGTCAGGATGCGTGGGTTAGCCGGTTTCACGGATGACTCCTTCGCCATTCTCCCACCTGATCTTGCCCTGTTACCGGCCCGGGCCCTCAGAATCGGTAAACAAAAGCCCGTGACCTGTGATGACCGTTGTTTGAATAAAACGCACACGAAAGTCAATTGCCAGACCGTTCCGAGCGGGTAGCATTTTGGCTTCTATGGCCGCTACCTGTTCAGAGGTCAACTGGTGTGGGCCGCGCACGACTGCCCGGACAATCAAGGCCTTCCGGGTTATCTGATAGCGAATGTCGTCCAAATAATCGCCCTCCACTTTTCTGACTTCCGCCAGCAGGATTGCGTGAGTCCTTACTTCATATATTTCCTCAGTCACCACATTTCGCAGGTTCACAATAAAAACAGCAGCCAGGGCCAGCAGTGCCAGGATACTTAGCATTTTGGGGACTAAGTCTTGCCGCATAGACTTTAACTTCAACTTGAACGGTTTCTTGGTATATATGAAAAAAAACATGACAATAGAAGATGCGACCTCTATGGCGACAAGATTGCCAATGAAGAGCAAAAAGGCACCGCCGGATAGTGTATATTCGCCACGCGCCAAGAGGATGGCAGACGCCGATAGGGGCGGCACCAGGGCAGTAGCAACCGCCACACCGACCATGGCCAGACCAAGGCTGGGTGAGAGCAATGCATAGCCTCCCGCCGCGCCACCGGCGAGGCCGATCATCAAATCAAAGAAGTTCGGGGCTGTCCGGGACATGATCTCATTCGTGATCGGAATGTCCCTATTGACAAGACCAATAACGAAGGCAGCCAGAAAGACAATGGCCACACCCACAACCTCGGTCAGCACCGCTCTGCCCAGCAAGGCATGGTTGCTTTCCACGAGAGCCAATGCCAGTCCTAGAATAGGCCCTAACAGCAATGCCACAACCATTCCACCGATCACAACCGCCGGGCTGTTTCCGAACAGCCCGTAACAACATATGATCGTTGACAATATGTTCATGATGATGAAAGCTAAACTTAAAAGTGAGCCCTTACGGATGTTTTCACGGATGTCATCACGCGGGTCTTTCGGCCCAATAAAGGTCGCTGGTTCGAGCTGGCCACCCTTTTTCATAGATCTCAATCCTTCTCCCATTCCGGGTGAAACGTTCCTTCGGCATCGATGCGCCCGAAGGCGTGTGCTCCGATATCATGGTGCTGCGCGCGCACGAGTTTCTGACGCTTTTTTCTGACCTCGCTTGCCAATCGACGACCTTCATAGCGTTCCTGGATCCAATCCATTAGGGCGCCAACCGCCACCGCATGATTCGGCGCCGTCACCAACCGCGAAAAGTTGTCCGCCTGGTTCACACCCTTAACCCGGAAGGTGGCCTCCGGCAGACCAATCCGCTCAATCCCGCCCTCCAGAATCCGTCGGAGCGAGTCACCGGCCTCGAACAACGCGGACTTGATGCTCGACGAGCCGCCGTTGATCCTCAGACACGCTGGCGAGAATCGATTTTGCGGATAACTGGTTCGTCATTTTGCGACCCCTAATCCAAGCGAAGCCAGTTTCGCGCACGTGGACCTGTAATCTGTGTGAAGAATGCTCCGAATCCCCAGACCCTCCGCGATCTGGACAAACATCGGGGTGTTTTCGATATAGACGACCTGCCGGGCTGAGGCATGGGCGATGTCAATCGCAAGCCGAAAGATGTCCGCATCAGGCTTGCGGACGTGGACGAAGCAGGAGGAAATAAATGAATCCACAAACGCGTCCAGCTTGAACTTTCGAATCCGATAAGCATTCAGTTCACGCCCTTCGTTGCTGACCACGGCGATCTTCAGCCCGTGCCGGACCTTGAGCTGAGCGACCAGCTCGATCATCTCGGGGTATGGTTTCGACTGCGCGAACATGAAGCGCCGAAACTGAGCCTGGGTGAACGGTCGCTTTTGGTAGAAGACCACCCGACCCAAATATTCTTCCAGCGTGAGCTTTCCCTCCTCGTAGGTGTCAAAGGTCAGATGATGCCGATCCTCCATCTCGGCCAACTCCAGCTTAAAGTTTGTCGCCGCCCGCTTGCGGGCACGATGATCCCACCCGTTGGTGAGCAGGACACCTCCAATATCTAGAAATGAAGTCGTGATCTTTGTTGAGTGTTTCATTCTGTTGAGCCTTCCATCATGTTGTTGTGAATGTTTAGGCGCCCACACTCTATAGCTAGACTTCGCAGCTTTTGCGTGAGCTCCTGGGTCAGCGCGCCATCCTTCAGGCGCCATCGCCAGTTTCCTTCCGCAATGCCGGGAAAATTCATTCGCGCCTCCGACCCCAGCTCCAAAAGGTCTTGCACAGGAATGATGGCTGTGTCGGCCTGCGATGCCAGGGCCTCACGGATCACGGCCCAGATAACCTCCTGGTCGTTTGCCCCCAGCTGTTTTTGCAAGGCGTTGCGTTGCGTGCTTGATAACTTCCGATACCAGCCTGCCGTTGTGTCGTTATCGTGGGTTCCGGTGTAGACAACGGAGTTCACCGGATACTGTTCTGGTGGAACTGAATTGGTTTCGAGACTTGAGCCGAACTCGAATTGGAGCACCCGTGTGCCCGGGATCTGAAATCGATCCCGTAAAGCCGCCACTTCGGGTGTTGTGGCACCGAGATCATCCGCGATCAAAGGCAATAATCCAAAGGCGTCGCAGGCGGCTTTGAAAAAAGAGACCCCTCCGCCGGGCTCGTATTGCCCGGTCACAGCCGTCTCGGCTTGCGCAGGCACTTCAT
Source organism: Candidatus Aminicenantota bacterium (assembly GCA_963727095.1). Classification (GTDB taxonomy): domain Bacteria; phylum Acidobacteriota; class Aminicenantia; order Aminicenantales; family Saccharicenantaceae; genus CAVSEQ01. Next base: position 926,554 of record CAVSEQ010000005.1, read on the forward strand.
AAGTGCGGACAAAGCCGATGAAATGATCCAGCCGCTTGACATCGAACCGCCCAAAAGCCGTCCGCAGGCGTTCGATCCACCAGCTATAGTTCTGCTCTTGAAGCGCCTCCCACCGATACAAGGGGACACCCCACACCTGCCCTGTTTTGGAGAAATAATCGGGAGGAACTCCCGCGACCACCGTAGGGTTCCCATCGGCATCCAGTTTGAAAAGCCCGGGATGAGCCCAGACATCGGGGCTCTGGTGCGCCACGAATAGGGGAATATCGCCGATCAGACGGATTCCTTTGGATGTGCAGTAGGACCTTAACTCTTTCCACTGAACTGAGAACACCCATTGGACAAACTGATGGTAACGTATGTCGTTGGCGAAGTATTTCCGCGCGCGAATGACGGCGTCCGGCTGGCGCGTTCGCAGCTCTTGGTTCCATCGGGTCCAATCCGAAGTGCCCTCTTTCCTCTGGATTGCCGAAAACAACGAAAAATCCTCAAGCCAGAAAGACTCCGCGTGTGCAAATGCGTCGAACTCAGATTGCCCGCCATTGTGCCTATTTTTTTCGAAATGTTCGAATGACTTTTCCATGCATCCCAGCTTCAAGCGTGCTGCCGCGGGATAGTTTACCTTTCCCTCGCCCCCGGAGATGGGAAGCCCGATATCCTGGTGGCCAAGGAGTCCCTGCTCCACCAGCCGATCGGGACTCACCAGTAGCGGATTACCCGCAAAAGCAGACAGTGATTGGTAAGGCGAATTTTCTTCCCCTGCTGGGCCGATGGGAAGCATCTGCCACCACCGCTGCCCGCTCTGGGCCATGAAATCCGCAAAGGCAATTGCCGCAGGTCCCAGATCGCCGATGGGATAAGGGTTCGAAAGGGAGGTTGGATGGAGAAGTATCCCGGAGGCTCGTTGTTTCATACGGAACGCCCTCCCAAAGCGGATTCCTGCTTCCGTGCTAGAAGTATCGCGCTGGAACGGGCTTCTATGGGATAGGTCGTTGAATTGTCCAAAAGTGTTTCTTCCCCTGCGGCAGACAAATCTTGCGGTGCCGAGCGGGACGTGTCCACCGCGAGACGCCAGCGGTACCCCAGCGGCAGCGGCGGCAAACCGAAGTCGGTCTTCTCCGTGCCAGCGTTGAAGATCAGAAATAGCCAATCTTGTCCGTTTTCGTGGATGAGGCAGGCGAGTTTTTTGCACTTTGGGTCGGCCCAGTTGGGCAATCCTCCTTGCGGGCCAAACCAATGGATATCGGCGTCCGTGTAGAATTGCTCCTTGCTCAGAATGGGATGGGCACGACGAAAGGCGATCATGCCGTGGGCAAACCGGTAAATCTCCTGATGCTGTTCAAAATTGGTCCAGTCAACCCAACTGGTTTCGTTGTCCTGGCAGTAGGCGTTGTTGTTGCCCCCTTGCGTGCGACGAAATTCGTCCCCGCCGAGCAGCATCGGCACGCCGCGCGAGATCAGCAGAGTCAGAAGGAAGTTCTTGATCTGGATTTTCCGCACGGTCTCGATCCCGGCATCCTTCGTCTCGCCTTCAGAGCCGTAGTTCTCGCTGAAGTTGGCGTCAGTCCCGTCGTGGTTGTTTTCTCCGTTGGCTTCATTGTGCTTGTCGCGATAGCTCACCAGGTCGTTCAGAGTGAAGCCGTCGTGGCAGGTGACGAAGTTGATGCTGCCCTCGGGGCCTTTGCCGGACTTGGTATAGATGTCCGCACTGCCGCAGATGCGGTTGACAAACACACCGAGCATCCCGTCATCGCCCCGCCAGAAACGCCGGACATCATCTCGGTACCGGCCGTTCCACTCCGCCCAGCGGCGCTCCGAAAAACTACCCACCTCGTACGCGCCGGCCGCGTCCCACGCTTCCGCGACGATTTTGACATCTCTCAAGATCGGGTCCTCGGCGATCCGTTCGAGAAGCGGGGCGTTGGCGAGCAACTTGCCGGTGCCGTCCCGGCCGAGAACCGAAGCCAAGTCAAACCGGAATCCATCCACGTGCATCTCGACCATCCAATAGCGGAGGGCAGCCAAGATGTGGTCCCTCACCACGGGATGGTTGGCGTTGACGGTGTTCCCTGTGCCCGTGTAGTCCTGGTAGTAGCGTTTGTCGCCCGCCAGCGTGTAGAAGATCGCGTTATCCATCCCGCGGAAACAGAGCGTCGGGCCCAGCTCGTTTCCCTCAGCCGTGTGATTGAACACCACGTCCAGAATCACTTCGATGCCGGCATTGTGAAAGGCCCGGACCATTTCCTTGAACTCAAGCTTCTGCTGGCCCAAACCTCCCGAACTGCTGTAGGAAGCTTTGGGCGCAAAGAAAACCACGGGATCGTATCCCCAGTAATTCTTAAGGGGTTGACCTGTTTGCGGATTCGTACGCGTGACGGAAGTTTCATTGAACTCCTGCACGGGCATGAGTTCCACAGCGGTCACTCCCAGGGTTTTAAGATAGGGAATCTTTTCTATCAGACCTCGGTAGGTTCCCGGATGGTCCACGCCCGACTTGGGATGAATGGTAAAGCCACGGACATGCGTTTCGTAAATGACCGTCCTCGACCACGGATGCCGGGGCGGCTGGTCTCCAGCCCAATCGAAGGGCTCGTTGACAAATACGCATTTCGGCATCGCCTTGGAATTGTCCAGCTTCGAGAGAGCCAGATCTTGCTCCGGCGCCGACGGGTCGTATCCACGTGCTGATGCAAAATCCCAAGGGGGCAGCCGCGAAATAGCGGGTGCGAAGGGATCAAGGAGAAGCCTATTGAAATTGAAACGATAGCCTTCGCCGGGTTCGTAAGGGCCGTCCATGCGGTAAGCATAGAGTTGACCGGGCCCGATCCCCTCCACCCAAACGTGCCATACGTCGCCGGTGCGGTTGCGCGCTGAATCCAGATCGATTGCCCGGGCCGGTGCCGAGTCTTCGGGATGGTCGAACAACTCGAGTCGAACGCGGCTGGCGTCACGGCTGAAAATGGCGAAATTAACCCCTCCTCCCCTTTCCTGGGTTCCCAATGGCAGAGGAGAGCCCGCCCGAACGTCACCGCGCTCCGAGACCTCAACCATGTAATCATGCAGCGGTCGTCGGGGCGGCTTCATCACCGCTGCCACAGGATTCGTGCGTCTTCCAATGGGATCGCCACGCCGTCGCAGTGCGGTATCACTCGCACCGTATAGTCCGCTGATGGGCGAGCCGCTGACATAGCCGCGCCGTAAACGTAACAGCCCGACACGCCGGCCAGTGGGCAAAGAGGCTTCATCTCCTGCCGCACGGGGCTACCGCCGTTGACTCCGTCGGCGTAAAGCTCTACGCGCACCGCTTCGGGGTCGAGGTCATTAAGATAGACCTGAACCTCAAACATGTGATGCTCGCCACGAGTCTCAACCTTCACTTCGCCGAGGTGTAGCGCGGCCCATTTCTGTTCCAGACTGTGCTGCCAATTGACCGTTTGCCTGGCGATTTCGCCTTTATTGGCAATGCGCAAATGGTAGGCGGCAGCAGCCGGGAGATAGTGTTGCTCCGTGTATTCGCGGACCGTGCGGTTGGCGGAGAAGCGTGGTGTCAACTGCGCAATGCTTTCCCGCATCCGCTTGACCCATGCGGTGGGAATGCCGCTCTTGTCTCGAGTATAAAACTCCGGGATTACCTCCCGCTCGAGCAGGCCATAGAGCGCGTCGGCTTCGACGGCGTCCCAGACGGGATCGTCGCCATGCTCCCGACCATCCCCCAACGCCCACCCCACTTCAGGCGTGTAGGCTTCTGCCCACCAGCCGTCCAATTCCGAGAGATTGATGCCTCCATTGACAAGGACCTTCATCCCGCTGGTACCGCAGGCCTCCCAGGGTCGCCGTGGCGTATTGATCCAGACGTCCACCCCCTGCACCAGGTGCTCCGTCAAAAGCATGTCGTAGTCACTGAGGAAGATCACGTGGGGGCGCGCCTCGGGCCGCCGAATGAAATGGGTCCATTCCTGAATCAGGGCCTGCCCCGCCCGGTCCGCCGGATGGGCCTTGCCGGCCAGGATGAGTTGCACGGGCCGCTGAGGATCGGCCAAGAGGCGAAGCAACCGCTCCGGGTCGCGCAGCAGCAAGTTCGGCCTCTTGTAGGTCGCGAAACGGCGGGCAAACCCCAGCGTCAAAGAGTTGGGATCAAAAAGGTGCTTCGCGCCTTCAACCGCCTCGGGTGACGCGCCGGAGGCGGCCAGTTGCTGGGACAATCGATCACGGGCGTATTCAACAAGTGACTTGCTGGCAGCGATGCGAAATTGCCAAAGGCGGGCGTCGGGGACGCGGCGGATGTCCTGCTCCAGGGTTTCCGTCGTCCCCATCCAGCGGCCTTTTCCGCAGGCTTCAGTCCACAGATGGTCAGATTCCGCCGAGTCCCAGCTCGGCATGTGGACTCCGTTGGTAACATGTCCAATGGGCACCTCCTCCTCCGGCCAGCGCGGAAAGAGAGGCGCGAAAATCCTTCGGCTCACCTTCCCATGCAAGCAGCTCACCCCGTTAACCGCTCCGCTCCCTCGCACAGCCAGGTACGCCATATTAAAGGTTTCAGAAGAGTCGTTTGGGTTCTGGCGGCCCAAGGCCAGCAAATCGCGGAGTGAAATGCCGAGCTTATTCTGGGCGTACTCACCGAGGTATTGTTCGATAAGAGCCGGAGTGAAACGATCAAAACCGGCAGCCACGGGCGTGTGGGTTGTAAAGAGGTTACCCGGCCGGGTGGCGGTCAGTGCGACTTCAAAGGACTGCCCTGTATCTTCCATAAAGGTTTTAGCTCTTTCCAACACAGCGAAGGCGGCATGCCCTTCATTCAGGTGGCACACTTCGGGCTTGATTCCGAGCGCATTGAGCAGGCGCCACCCCCCGATCCCGAGCACCAACTCTTGATTAAGACGTAATTCCGGCCCGCCCCCGTAAAGCTCGCTGGTAATGCCTCGGTGAGCCGGCAGGTTCGCAAGGTCATTGCTGTCGAGCAGGTAAAGCTGCACCCGGCCAACCTGCGCCTGCCAGGCGCGCAACCAGACCGGATAACCGGGCAAGTCGAGCTCCAGTCGCAACCACTCGCCGTTCGCCCTGCGCAACGGCGTGATGGGCAGCTGTCCGGGGTCGTTATACGGGAAGAGGGCCCGTTGCGCTCCGTCCTTGTCGATCACTTGGCGAAAATAGCCTTGCTGGTAGAGCAGCCCCACTCCGACCACCGGCACGCCCAGATCACTGGCCGCTTTGAGCTGATCGCCGGCCACATTGCCGAGCCCCCCTGAGTAGATGGGCAGCGCCTCGCTCAACATAAATTCCATGCTGAAATAAGCGACACGGGTTAGGGGTGAGTGTGGATGATCTTGCTGAAACCACGCAAGGCCTTTTGCCGCCTGACGCCTAGCCTGCACAAGCGCATCGACCTCCTTGCGGAAGACGGGATCGGCTGACACGCGTTGAAGTTTATCCCTCGAGACAGTCTGTAAGACGACCCAAGGGTTTTGCGTGAACTCCCAAAGCATGGGATCAAGCCGCCGCCACACGTCGTCAGTTGCATGATTCCACGACCAGCGCATATCCAGGGCAAGCTCCTCCAGGGAATCGAATCCTTTGACATCCGTGGGTAAAAGACCGTAGATCGGCTTGCCCATAGGTGTTTGTTTGCTCATCGTTTCTTCTCCAATTTTGCATGCCCCACAACCGCTGACCGCTGTGGCGCGGCAGCCAAAGCCTCGTTGACGATGGTCTGCGCTTCCTCCAAGATGCGGCGAAGATGGTCCGCTCCACGGAAGCTCTCCGCATAGATCTTGTAAATGTCTTCCGTCCCTGACGGACGCGCCGCGAACCATCCGCTGTCCGCTATGACTTTCAACCCGCCGATGGGCGCGCCGTTGCCCGGTGCGTGGGTGATGATGGTCCGGATCTTCTCCCCAGCCAGGTCGGTGAGGCGGACCTGCTGCGCCGAGAGTCTCTCCAGCCTTGCCTTTTGCTCCGGAGTGGCCGGGGCCTCAACTCTATCGTAAACCGGCTCGCCGAACTCGCGGGTAAGCTCGTGATAGATTTTGCCAGGATCGCGGTCCATCCGGGCCGTGATCTCCGCCGCGAGCAATGCCGGGACGATCCCGTCTTTGTCGGTCGTCCAGACGCCGCCATCCCGACGGACAAACGACGCGCCCGCACTCTCTTCACCGCCGAAGCCAAGCGAGCCGTCGAGCAGGCCATCCACGAACCACTTGAAGCCGACCGGCACCTCGTAGAGCTTTCGCCCCAGCTTCGCGGTGACGCGATCAATCATCCGGCTGCTCACCACCGTCTTGCCGACCGCCGTTTCCAAGCGCCATTTCGGTCGGTGTTGGAAGAGATAGAAGATGGCGACCGCAAGGTAGTGGTTGGGCGGCAGCAGTCCTGCGCTCCGGGTGACAATCCCGTGCCGGTCGTGGTCGGTATCGCAGGCGAAGGCGACCTCGAACCGGTCCTTCAAGCCGATTAGCCTCTGCATCGCATAAGGCGAGGATGGGTCCATGCGGATTTGGCCGTCCCAATCAACCGTCATGAAACGGAAGGTCGGATCGACGGCCTCGTTGACGACCGTAAGGTTCAGCCTGTAGCGCTCGGCAATCGGCGCCCAGTAGTGGACACCGGCGCCGCCGAGCGGATCCACTCCAAGACTGATCTTTGCGCCGCGAATGACATCCATGTCGATGACATTGGCGAGATCGGTAATGTAAGCATTGAGATAGTCGTGTCGGTGCGTCTTGGGGGCGCGAAGAGCTTTCTCGAAAGGGATCCTGTTAACGCCCCGCAGGCCACATTCGAGAAACTCGTTGGCCTTCGCCTCGATCCAGCCGGTGACGGCGGATTCCGCGGGTCCGCCGTTGGGGGGATTGTATTTAAAGCCGCCGTCGTGCGGCGGATTGTGTGACGGCGTAATGACGATGCCGTCGGCGAGACCTGTTTTGCGTCCGCGGTTGTAGGTGAGAATCGCGTGCGAGACGACAGGGGTCGGGGTATACTCATCGCCCTCTGCGATCATGACATCCACACCGTTTGCCGCCAGCACCTCAAGCGCGCCGGCCAGAGCGGGCACGGAAAGGGCGTGCGTGTCCATGCCGAGAAACAGCGGGCCATCGATCTTCTGCTGCTGCCGGTACAGGCAAATGGCCTGGCTGATGGCGAGGATATGCCATTCATTGAAAGCCTTTTCGAATGCGGAACCACGATGTCCTGAGGTGCCGAAGGCAACCCGTTGTTCCGGCACTGAAGGGTCAGGCACCTCCGTATAGTAGGCCGTGACGAGCCTGGGTACGTTCACCAGCATCGATGCTTCGGCCGGCTTTCCTGCATAGGGGCTGACGTTCATGACTCCCCCAAATCCTGTCGTCTCCGTTGCGCCAAGGTCTCCATCAGCTCGTCGAACCGCTGGTTGAGATTCTCGACTCTTTCATCCTCAAGGTGCCGCGTCACATGGATTGGCCGAGCGCTCCCAAATTATTACAAGGGAGGCCTTTTCACATTCTTGCCTCCGTGCTTTCCGGTCCCGCGACTTTGGCCAGACGAAGACGGTAAGGGCCGGTTGGTCGACCTCGAATCCGTCGCGCGCGAGGAGCCTCGGGTCGGCCGGCACGATGTTGCCGATCCGAAGACGCATGATATGCCCGGGACGAGCTCAAAGGCTGGGAGTGGGAAACCACGGCTGAGAGGACGGCTGTGGCCCAAGCATATCATATTCATTCTCCCCCCCCGATATTATTCTACCATGACTCCAAAAGGGGGCGACCCTTCGAGAATGGGGTTGATATATCACCGGGCACGCCTTACAATAGTCGAAGGAAAAACGCCGTGAAGCATACCATCAGCGGATCGATTACGGAGGGAAGCGTTCTTTTCGTCTCCATCCTCAAGTGGGTGGCCCTCGCCACGGTCATCGGCGGGGTCGTCGGGGCCGGCACAAGCCTCTTTCTAAAAGCTTTGAATGGTGCTACGTTTTTTCTGAACCAGTACCGGCTATATTTCCTGGGACTGCCGCTGGCCCTGTTCGCGAGCGCCTGGATCGTCCAGAAGTTCGCCCCCGACGCCGAAGGCCACGGAACCGAAAAGGTCATCGAAGCCGTCCACCGCCATTCGGCCCACGTCAAACCCGCGGTCGTTCCCGTCAAGATCGCCGCAACGATCATCACGCTGGCCTGCGGCGGCTCGGCCGGAAAAGAAGGACCCTGCGCCCAGATCGGAGCCGGGCTTTCCTCCATGTTTGCGGACCTCATGAAATTCGATGATGGCGACCGCCGTAAGCTCGTCATCTGCGGCATCAGCGCCGGCTTCGCCGCCGTGTTCGGCACGCCCATCGCCGGATCGATCTTCGGCGTCGAGGTCCTGGTCGTCGGCGGCCTCCTCTACGACGTCCTCCTGCCGTCTTTTGTCGCCGGCATCACGAGCTACCAGATTTCGTCATGGCTCGGCATTCAATATTTCTACCACCCCTGGAAATTCACGTACGCCTTCAAGGAATCCCTTTTCCTGAAGGTCGTCCTCCTGGGCATCCTCTTCGGCATCTGCTCGAGCCTCCTCATCGAGGGCATGAGGTACGTCAAGAGCTTGTCCGAGCGCATCAGACTGAGCCTGCCCGCCAAGGGCCTTATCGGCGGCGCCGTGCTCGTCGGGCTGGCAATCATTTTTTCCGGTGATTACCTCGGGCTTGGACTTGATACGATTCAGGCCTCGATCGAGGGCGCGGCCGCCCCGTGGTACGCCTTTCTCGTCAAAATCTTCTCCACGAGCGTCACCCTGAACTTTGGGGGCAGCGGTGGAATCGTTACGCCGATCTTCTTCGTCGGCACCACAGCGGGGGCCTTTTTCGCCAAATTCCTGGGGTTGAGCGTGGCCACGGCGGCGGGGCTGGGGATGGTCGGCGTCTTGGCCGGGGCCGCCAACACGCCCATAGCGGCGAGCATCATGTCGGTCGAACTCTTCGGCCCGCAGCTTGCCCCCTACGCCACGATCGTCTGTATCGTCAGTTTCCTCATGACCGGCCACAGAAGCGTTTACCCATCACAGCTTCTGGCCGTTAAAAAATCTTCCACTTTCCGCATCGAGCTCGGTAAGGAAATCGAAGAGTGCGAGGCCGAGATCGAGCTTAGGGACAAGAGTCTCATCGGATATTGCCGAACGATGGCCCGGAAAACCCGCGATTACGCCCGCCGGCGCACCGAGAAGCGGCGGCGGTGACGCAGCCGGCGTGTCTCTCGAATAACCGACAGGTGTCAGAGCTCCGCGAGATTGAGCCGGGCCAACAACCAGAACTTTGGGGACACGGCTCTACATCGGCTTCTTCATATCGCTGACGATCTTGCCCGCCCAACGGTAGAGATTGTTTTCTCTTACAGCTTCCCGCATTTTCCTCGTCCGTTCGGTCTGCTGTTCCGGAGGCATCTCCAGGCCCTGGAGGATGGCGTCCGCGAATTGACCGGTAGCCAGCGGATTGATCAGGATAGCCTGATCCAGTTCCCTTGAGGAGCCGGTGAATTTGCTGAGCAGGAGCACGCCTTTCTCGTCGGTTCTCGAGGCCACAAATTCCTTGGCGACCAGGTTCATTCCGTCATGAACGGCGCTCACGATGCAGATATCGGCCGCCCGGAAGTACACTAGGACGTCATCCAGTCCAAGATGGACTTTGTGAAGGATGATGGGCTGCCAGTCCTTGCCCGGTCGGCATCCTCTGAACCGTTGCCGGTCCACGTGCCTCCGCAGGCTTGCATGACCGGATCCAGGGCCACCGTCATGCCGCTGGCCGGAGTGGGGCACCGGATCCCATTTTCCGATTAACTATGGATGTAAGGCTCCCGGTTGGACACAACGATGAATTTGTGGGACCCGATCTTCTCCCTTACGATGTCCCGGAGATTGTCTTTAGTCCAAGGCATGGCTATCTCTTCCTTATGTCATCCACGACAGCTTCCGCCGCACACACATAACGAGAAACGGACCTGCGCCGAGATTTTGTTCGCTCGCCTTCGAGCGTCTTCGAACGGTGGTTTAATTCTAGCAACTCTCGGCGGCCGGGGCAAAGCCAATAGAAGCGATAGCCCGCTTTGATTATACAGCCAGGCGGAAAATTGTCAGGCCACTCGGCCTATAAGATGTACAGGATGACAAAAAAAGCGGCCATCAGCGTTATCCCCAAGGGAAGACCGACAGCCGCCCACTCTTTCGTGCTGATCTTCAGTCTTCCGGCGACAACGATATTGGGGATGTTCCCAGGGATGAGCATTCCCCCCGCAATCAAGAGTCCCATGATGATGCCGCGGATTTGAGGAAGGGACATGGCGGGGCCAATCTCAATGGCCGTGAGTGTCGCGTTATCCAGGACGGCTGAGGACGTGTTGAGCCAATAGAGCTGCCACGATGCGATTTTGGAAAGATACCAGACCATCAGGGGTCGAAAGCCTTCTCCAACGAGAACGAGGGCAGCGATGAAGACATAGACCCTGACCGCCCGGATTATGATGCTCTTCGGGGTCTCGGGATCACGAATGCCCGGCTCCTTTTTTGCGGCGGCCATTTTGGGGCCGATCCAGAGAGCCCCGAAGAGAGCCAAGCCGATGACCGCCGGGATGAGGTAAATGCCAAATTGTTTCAGGGGGAAGAAAAACCGGGCATGATACGGAGGACCGGCCAGCTTGGCGACCAGGATGGTGGAGAGGGGTTCGCCCAGCGGCGATAGACAGGCTCCCAGGCCTGCTGAGAAACATGTGAGGATTACGAGATGCTTTTTATGGTCCTTGGGGAAGGGGAGGGCTATCGCGATTTCGGACAACAGGCAGGCCGTGAGAATCGCTGAAATGAGGCTGGACAGGAGCCCCAATACGGCAATGAGGAGGAAAACGAACAGCCTGTGTCCGAGCCGCTCCATCAACCCTAAGACCAGGCCGCCAAAGGGCTTGTTGAAATAGTGAATCGCTAGGCCGAAGAGGAGAACGACCTGAAAAATTCCGAGGGGAACCGAACCGATCATAACCGGCGATTTCAACGCCTCAAGGATGATGTCCCAGCTCCAGAGTCCTGATATCGTTATAGAAACCACTCCCATGACCAGAAAGAACGGCTCCAGGTTCTCTTCGACTTTTTTAGACAAGAACGGAAGAATAAAGAGCAAACCGGCGACGGCGGACAATCCAGCGACGATGGCTAAAACCGGGCCAGTCGGAATGTGGGGCATGTTCGATATCTCTGAGATTTCCTGCGATTCAAATAATGGCCGCGTTCTCCTGGATTAAGCTATTTTGGCCGAAGAGGCGACTTTATTTTTAGATTATCACGGTAAAAAATAGCGGTCAATAAGGATGTCCCACGATGAGTGAAAACGGCAAAAAGTCCGATTACTCTGTCCTATACGCCCATATCGAAAATCGCACGGTCCCGACTGATCCGATAAACCGCCTTGCAGGAAAACACAATATTCCCCTTATGGAAGCGATTTCGCGAGAAACCCGGCAAAAGCTTGTTTGGATTCGAAGTCATGCGTTCTGCTATGATAGGCGGGTGGCATGCAACCCGATTCTAGTTCTGGCCATCGAGACCTCCTGCGATGAGACGTCAGCGGCTGTGCTCCGCGCCGGCGCGAGCCCGCGGATCTCGGCGACATCCACCGAAGGTGCGTGTTCCCCTTCCCTAGAGGCGCCCTGCGTCCTGAGCAATATCATTCTCTCCCAAGACGAGGTCCATGCGCCCTATGGCGGGGTCGTCCCGGAGCTGGCCTCGCGGCAGCATATGAAAACAATCGATGCCATCGTCGCCGAGTGCTTGACGCGGTCCGGAGTCGGGCTCGGCGATATCGGCCTTTTTGCCGTGACGCAAGGCCCCGGGCTCATCGGCTCACTCCTCGTCGGTCTGTCTTTCGCTAAAGGTCTCGCCTACTATTTCAAAAAGCCCCTCATCGGCATCGATCATCTGGCCGCCCATCTCGAAGCGGCATTTCTCGAAAATCCCGGCATCCCGTTTCCCGCGCTGGGTCTTCTTGTTTCGGGGGGACACACGGCTCTTTATCTCATGCCGGAGCCGCTCGCTTACAAGCTCCTCGGCCGGACGCGCGACGATGCGGCCGGAGAGGCGTTGGATAAAGTTGCTAAATTCCTCGGCCTCGGCTATCCGGGCGGCCCGGTCATCGAACGGCTGGCGCGCGGCGGGGACCCAAAGAAATTCCCCTTCGGCGTACCGCGCACAAAGGACCGGAGCCTCGATTACAGCTTCAGCGGCCTCAAGACTGCGGCCCTCAAGGTGATCCGTGAAATTGGCCTTACCAACGATGATCCCAGGCTGTCCGATTTTCTGGCCGGCTTTGAGGATGTCGTTGCCCGTTCGCTCCTCGATAACTTGAGGCAGGCCGCCGATAGCGTCCAGCCGCGCGCCCTCATCCTTTGCGGCGGTGTCGCCCGGAACGGCCGCCTAAGGGCGCAGTTCCAAGAGCTTGCCCGTGAGGCGGGAATCGCCGCGTTCATCCCCTCGCCGAAGCTCTGCACCGACAACGCGGCCATGGTCGGCGCCGTGGCCCTCCGGAAGTATGCGGCCCGGCCGGACCTTGGGCTTGAACTCGACCTCGACGCGTATGCCCGGCAGGCTCTGTCCTGACATCTCCCGGAATTTTGTTTGTTATCAGCGCGTGTTTTGGTCCGACCCCAACTCGAGCGGCGACTTCGACTCGACCAACGCGGCCTGACTTGGTCCGGCCCCCGCTTGAACGGGGCGGCGGCGCCACCACCCGGCCAGGAGCGAACCTGAGACATTCATCCACGGTCCGAATATCGCCGGAGCGAGCGCGGCGCTCGTGCTTTTGAGGACATCGATCGCGATGCCGGATGCCATGCCGCCGTTCTGCATCCCGACTTCCATGGCCACGGCCCGGCACGCGCTTTCGTCGAGTTTCGCGAGCCGCGCCCCCCAGTATCCGAGGAAATATCCCGTCCCGTTATGGAGGACCGCGGCGACGATGAGCAACAGCCCCACCGACAACAACTCGTTCCGGGACTGGGCCGTGATGACGGCGATGATCAAACAGATCCCGCCCATGGAGACGAGGGGCAGCACCCGATCCATCCACTTCTCCGGTCCCTTGAGCCAAATCTCGATGATGAATTTGGCCAGGGCGCACAGCCCGACGAGCAGGAATCCCAGGAACACGCCCCACTTGACGACGCCGAGCGGGCCCCACGCGGCCTTGTTGACCAATGCCACGCCGGCCGCAGCCGCCGCACATCCCAACGCCATCGCCGCCAGAACTCCCGCCTTCCGCGTCCACGCTTTCGTCCCATAGAGCAACCGGTTGACGAAGAGCCCGGCCGCGATGGGAATGATGATCATGTTGAAGATCGAGAGCATCATGGCGACAAAATCGACAGGCACCAATCGGCCGGCCAGCGTCTTCATCCAGAACGGGGTGACCACGGGCGACAGGAGGGTCGTCGCGGACGTAATCGTCACCGACAGCGGCACGTTTCCCCCCGCGAGATACGTCATCACATTCGACGCGACGCCGCTCGATACGCAGCCGATGAGGATGATTCCGGCCGCGACCTCGGGCTTGAACCCGAGCGCGTGGGCGATTCCCGCGCCGACGAGCGGCATGATCGTGAACTGAAGCACGACGCCGATGAGCACCGGCCATGGCATCGTCAAAACGCGGCGGAAGTCCTTCGCTCCGAGCGTCGTCCCCATGCCGAACGTGATGACCTGGATGAGCGGGACGATCAGGATCTTGAGGTCCGTTCCGAACCACGCGCGGAAGGCCGCCGGATGGATCATCGACGCCGCAACGAACACCAGCACCCAGATCGTGAACGCGTATTTCTTGTAGAATTGAAGCAGCTTCTTCACGTCTTCCCGAAGCTCCCTATTTATAGAGCTCTGCCATGTCCGGATTAGGCTTGTAGGTCATAATGCACTGTTCGATCGGCGTCCCGAGGAGCTGGATCTTGTCGATGTCCCCTTGCCCCATGCCCGCTTCCGCCATGGCGGCGAGGTAATTGATCGTCTTCGGGTCATAGCCCATGACCCTCGTCCCCGTGATGTCGCACGCCAGCGGGTCGCGGCTCGCCAGCGCCACCCGCGAGGCGATGGGCGTGCCCCAAGCCGGCCCCTTGCCCTCCATTCCCTCGAAGCCGTCGATGACGGCCAGGTCCGGATAGACCTCCTGGGCCAGATGGAACATGTTGTAGTGAAGGAGATCGTTTCTTGCCGGCGCCGCCATGTGCATGAGGCCCTTGTCGTTCGCCTTTCCGTATTCGTTGAGCGGGGCGGCCATCAGCACGTTCTTGAGCGAGAGCGTGACGAAGACATAGTTGTGGGTCTTCATCCTGGCCAGCGAGATGAGATAGATATTCGGGTCAAGGAATGTGTCGATGATCCTTACCCGGACCGGCTTGTTGTTGAGGCCGAGCGCGTAGCGGTACTGGAACGTGTCCAGGTTGAGGTCCGCGACCTTGACGTTGTAATCCTTCTCGAGCTTGAGGTATCCGTAGTTCTTGAACCCGTCCATGGTGTTCTGGTTTCCGGATTCCCCGATGAGGATGGGCGTCTTGACGTGCGGAGCGAGGAAATCGAGGACGGCCCGGACGGCGTCGACCGGCGTGCAGCAGAGCTCGCAATTGGAGAGGACGATGTTCGGCTTGAGCAGGATTTTCTTTTTTCCGATGGAGCCGAGAACGTCGTTTTCGATGAGCTTGAGGGATTTGAGGACAATATCATAGCGGCTCTCGCCTTTAACCAGGCTGACCCGCGAAGGCGTTTCGACTTTCTTGTACAGCTGGCTGAGCGGGAAATGGGGAAACAGCGCCTCGCCGGCGAAGCGGGGCTCCGGGACCGCTTTGGAGTGAAGGAGAGAGGACCCGCCACCCAAGGCCAGCGCCCCCGCGCCGAGCCCCAGACCTTTGAGAAAATCGCGGCGCCTGACCTGATGAAAGCTCCGGTTCATGTCGAGCTCCTTGCCCTGTCCTCCGGGGGGCCTCAGCGAGGCCCGTATTTCAGGCCGCGGACATTTGTCCGGATCCTGGAGACTTTATCATACCCTACCAGGTACAATGTTTTCATGTCGGCCCCGCCGAAACAGCAACTCACGGGATAGAGCGGCGAGTTCACGATGCCGAGGAATTCACCCTTGGCGTTGAAAATTTGCAGCCCATACCACGTCGCGACGAAGATATCGCCTTGCTCGTCGATGGTCATCCCATCGGCGCCGCTCGAGCGGCCCCGGCGGTCGAGGACCTCGGGGGCGAGAAAAAGCTTGGCGAAGCGCCGGCCGTTCGTGACGGTCCCGTCGTCGTTGACGTCGAACGCCCAGATCCATTCGCCTTTGTCGCTCCGGACGTTCCACCACGTTTCGTTGTCGTAGGTGTTGTTGACGAAGAGCGTCTTCCCGTCGGGCGAGAGGAACAGGCCGTTCGGCATGGCGAAGACGTTCGGCTCGATGACGCGCTCGAGTTTGCCCTTCGGGGTGATGTAATAGACCGCCCGGCCCGGCTGGGATTTCCTTACGTCGGGCGTGAACTGGGGATCGGTGAAGTAGATTCCACCCTTGGCGTCGGCGACGATGTCGTTCGGGCCGTCGATCGGTTTGCCGCCGTATCCCGAGGCCAGCGTTCGGACGACGCGGCCGCCCGTCGTCATTTCGATCACGCGGTGGCCGACCATGTCGCAGACGGCGAGGTTCCCGTTAGCGAGCGGCATGAGGCCGTTGGTCTGCATTTTGCCGTGGCTGATATATCGATAGGTGCCGTCCTCGCTCATCTCCACGGTCGAGCTGCGCTTCGGGTCGGCGGTCCATTTCTCGTCGAAATACATGCTCGATAAGTAGAGCTTGCCGTTGAGCCATTTCGGCCCCTCGGTGAAGACCAGGCCCGGTCCCTGCTTGGCGCCGTCGACGACGAGTTCGAGCTTCGCGTCGGCGGGGATGATGGCGTGGAAGGCGTCGTTTTGCGCCACGCGCTTGGCGTCATAATCGGGCCTCGCCGGCCAGAAGACGTCGAGGGCGTCGCAACCGAGGTCGCTCAGGGCGCCGCCGTGCACCATGCCACCCGGGAGGAGAAGGAGGTCGCCCTTGGTCATTGTCTTCTTCCCGTCGAGGATCGTCTCGTCGATCGCGCCTCGCAGCGTGGTCATGATCTGTTCCTCGGGATGGACGTGCTCGGCGAAGGTCGAGCCGGGGTCCATGAGGATGAAGCTGGCCTGGAACCCCCGGGTGCCGATGAGCCGAGAGTTTGCGCCCGGTGTGAGCGGAGTGAGCGGCAGCTCGTAGAGGTCATAGACGCGGCCCGCTTCGACGGTCGGCTTGAGCGCATACTCCGTCTCCGGAAGTTGCGCCGGCAGCCTCGCGGCGCCGGCTTTCTTCATATAATCGGGCCGCGGCGGGCAGTAGATCTCGATGATCTCGGCGCCGGTGTCCCCGGCTTGGACGGCGTTGGCCGCCCCTTTCCCGAGATAGATGAACTCATTCTTCGGCAGGCGGCCGTGCGTCCCGTCGGGCGCGTCACGCGGCACGGCCTCCATGGCCACCGAATCGACGCCCACGTGCTGGCGGACCGAGCCCTTCATGACGATCATGAGCCGCTCTGAGGGCAGCGTTTCGGCGGGCAGCTGGGCCTTCGGGTCGAGAATCGACCAGGCGATAAGGACGCCTTTTCCCCAATAGACCTTGGCCTTGACGCCCGGCGCAAGCTCCGTCTCCGGCAGCTTGGCGAAGGGTGTGACGATGCCGGCCTCGATGTTCGGCGTGACCTCCGACGACGGCACGTCGGTCCGCGTCCGGACGGTCAGGCCCTTTTCCTTGATGAGACGATCGTTCTTGGCTTTCCAGGCCGGTTCTTTGGTGCAGGCCGCCGTCAGCACGATCGACGCGGTGATCAGGAATGTCGATACTCTTGCGAATTTCCGGATCTTCTTCATCGTTCCATCCTTTCTTGTCCCTGCCCTAGCCGCCGCAGTCGTATCCGGGAGCGCTTTCCGATGGGGGCTCCCCGGCCCACCCCAGGGCCCGGCGTCTTCTGGCGGCGGGGCGAACATGATTATTCTCTCAGCTTCTTTCCTGCGCGATCATGCCCGGCTCCGTCACTTGCTGAGATGGTCGTGGCGGTTGCCCATGTAGAGCCACAGCATCGGCTCGGACGTCGCGTTGATCGATGAGTGAGGGACGCAGTTGTTCGGCGGGATGAGGAAGGCCTCGCCGGGTTCTTGTTCCATGAGCCGGTTGCCGAAGAGAAGCAGACTCCGGCCCTTGAGCTGGCACCAAACCTCTTCGCAGCCGGGGCCGTGAACGTGCGGCTGGGCTATATCCATTTTGTCGATGGAGACGATGGCGAAGCCCATGGGGTTGACGAACTTCGGGGCCACGTCGTAATCGAAGCCGCGGCCGATGTGAGCCCAGTGCATGCCCAGGCTCGGCAGCGAGTTGTGGTAGCTGCCGACCGAGATCGTCTTGTTCGGGACAAAGCCGGCCGTGACGTCTTCCGTGACCATGATCATCTCGAGCGAGGCGTCGCCCGACATGTTCGTGAATCGATATTCGACGGAGGCGGGGACGACGACGGCCGTGCCCTCTTCGAGCCCGGCTTTTTTGGCCTTGGTTTCGATTGTTCCCGTTCCGCCGGTGACATAGAAGAACGCCTGCTCGGTGGCCGACGTGAACGGCTTCGTCTCCATGCGCGGTTCGAGCGAAGCCCGCTTGTAGCCGGTGATGTACTTAAGGACGGCGCCTTTCTTGGGCGGATTGAGCGGGTCGCCCGGCGTCAGAATGGCGCGCTCGATGAGGCCGCCGTGGCCGATCTCGGGCAGCGAATCCCGCCAGTGCTTGATATACAGGAAGACGTCGGTATCGACTTCGGGATGACGATGGTTGGACGCCGCGTCCTCGCGAAACGACGGCTCGGGCTCCTTCGTGAGCTTCTGCTGCGCGGCAAGAAGCATCGCGCACGAAAGGATGAGACCCAGCGGAATTATGATGCCCATAAACGGGTTTTTCATTCTCTCTCCTTTTTGTCCTTTATTGGGCCTGGCTGATTCATCTTTCATCAAATAAAAAAACTTATGCAGATAATCAGCCCTCTCTAGGGCCCTATTTTCGATTTCCCCCGCCAAAGGCACACGTTCTCCCCCAAAAATCCTCCAGACACTCCGGTCCTTTTATCCGGGCGAATCCCTTCAAGCCGATGGCGGCGGCGTGCTTTTCCGCCCTCATTGCTTGATTCCGTACATCTCGGCCGTCCGGTCGTCGAGCTTGAAGTGATAGAGGCACTCGGTGAGCGGCGTGCCAAGGACGGTGATTTTGCCCAGATCGCCTTGGCCCATGCCGGCCTCCGCCATGGCGGCGAGATAGCCGACCTTGCGCGCATCGAAGCCCATGACTTTGGCGGCGAGGGTATCTGCGGCCACGGGATCGCGCCCCGCGACGACGACCCGGGACTCCACCGGCGTTCCCCACGCCGGGCCTTTTCCCTCCATGGCCTGAAATCCGTCGATGACGGCCAAATCGGGGAAGACCTCCTGACCGATGTGGAACATGTTGTAGTGGCAGATGTTGTCCGCCGTATCATTGTGGCTCGTGTGCATCAGGCCCTTGTCGTTGGTCTTGTAGTCGTTGAGCGGTGCGCCGAGAATGACGTTCTTGAGAGACAGCGTCACCAGGACGATGTTGTGCGTCTTCATCGGCGCGGCCGAGATCATGAACCGGTTGGGCTGGAGAAAAGCCGAGACGATCCGGATGGGGATCGGCCTGTTGTTTTTGTCGATGACGTACCGGTATTCGAACTCGCCGACGCGGTTGAGGTCGACGAGCTTGACGTTGTACTCCTTTTCGAGGGCGAGATAGCCGTAGGTCTCGAAGCCCTTCCAGGTATCGAGGGTTGCGGCCTCGCCGATGGTGATCGTCTTCTTGTAATGCGGCCGGAGGAAATCCAGGATGCCGCGCACCGCGTCGACGTGGAGCGAGCCGAGCGGATTGATCGGCGTCACGACGTTCGGCTTGATCCAAACCCCCCGGCCGCCGATCGCGCCGATCACCTCGTCCTCGATGAGCTTGAGGGCGTTGTAGACCATTTCGCGGCGGTCCGTCCCCTTGAAGAGACTGACGCGGGCCGGTGGCGCGACCCCGCGATAGAGCTGGGAGGCGCGGTCGTTCGCCCGGTCGCCCGCTGTACGGGACCCGCGGCCCGGCCGCTCAATCGGCGACGCCGTCCGCGCCTCGCCGAAGAGCGGCGTCGAATCCTGCTTCACTCCGAGCAAGCCGAGCCCGGCGGCACCGATTCCGAGGCCCGCGGCCCCGCGTCCAAGGTCCCGAAGGAAATCCCGCCGCGTCCTGTATCGCATGTCATAAGGCATTGCGCACTTCCTTCGATCGTCCTGCATCCCGGCGCCTGAGGCTTTCGCTTCAGCCGCCCCTAATTTGGGGACGGGTTCGATTTCTGCCTTCCATTCGCTTTTACCGCTTCAAGCCGGCCGCCGGCTCTCGCGTCTTTCCGGCGTCTTCCTCGTGAAAGCAGCCCATGTACAGCCAGACCATGGGCTCGCCGGTATGGTTGATCGAGGCGTGCGGCACCTTGTCGTTCGGCGGGACGAGGAATGCCTCCCCCGGCTCCTGTCGCAGAAGGCGATTGCCGAAAAACAGCAGGCTGGTGCCCTTGAGCTGGCACCAGATCTCCTCGGTTCCCGGCCCGTGCGTGTGCGGCTGAGCGATATCGAATTGATCGATCGAGACGACGGCGAAGCCCATGGGGTTTGAGAATTTCGGAGCCACGTCGTAGAGGAAAGCGCGGGCGACGTGGGCCCAATGGTGGCCGATGGCCGGTTCCGCTTTGCGGTAGCTGCCGACGGAGATTTCGGTTTGAGGTTTAAATCCGGGCGCAATCGTCTCTGTGGCGAGGATCATTTCGAGGGCGTGCTCGCCGGAGTTGCAGAGCCGATACGCGAGGCCCGCCGGCACGAACAGCGCCGTTCCTTCTTCGAGCAGGACCTTTTTTGCACCTGCATCGACACGCCCTGTGCCGGAGATCACATAGAAAAAGGCCTGTTCGGAAGCGTTATTGACGGGCTGGGTGTTTGTCCGCGCTTCGAGCTCGGCGTGGGCATAGGATTTGACGTACTTGAGCACGGCGCCCTTCTTCGGCGGGTGAAGAGGGTCGCCCGGCGTCAGGATGTCGCGCTCGATGAGGCCGCCGTGACCGATGCGGGGCGAGGAGTTGCGCCAGTGATTGATGTAGAGAAAGACGTCCGTATCGACTTCGGGATGGCGGCGGACAGAAGGAGCGTCCGGCCGATAGGATGGCTCGGGCTCGGTCGTGAGTTTTTGCTGCTGCGGATTCTGCTGAGCGAGCCGGGCGCCGGATAGGGAATCGTTCGCGAAAAAAACGACGGCAAGGAGGGACGCCGTAATAAAGAACCAAACACCCGGCCTCCATGGGCCCGGGAAACGCTGGCCGCAACTTCGTCCGTTCGAAGTCCGCCGCGCCGGTTCCGATGTCGAGCGAAAGCGCATTTTTTCTTATATATACCAGCTGCGCATCCGAGTCAATTTGCTGACTTGAGGTCGGGCCCGGGCGGGAGTCGGCAATTAATGCACTTAGAACAACTTAATGCTTCAAGCCCTCCCGTTTTGGGGGCTTGAGCCCGTCTTTTCACGCGCGAGTTAAGAACCAAAAAAGCACTATCACTGATGCGTCTCTAATTTCCTATCAAAAAGATAAAGGGCCAAATTGAGGCCCGACCCCAAATACCGGCTCAACACGGGCTCAGTGCTCGCCTAACCAACTCTTGAGGATCGCCGTTTGGAGGGGGTCCGGATTGGCCGCTGGCTTGATGCGGAAGGTCCGTTCGGTCTTCTTCCCGAGCTCGACCTCGAATTCGCGGACCTTGCCGTGCCGCGATACGAGCAACCGGACCCTGTCGCCGGGCTTGCGCGCCTCAAGCACCTGACCGATTGAACGGCCCGTGACGCGGGCGCCGTCGACTGCCACAATTTCGTCTTGCGCGCTCAGCCCCGCCTTCTCGGCAGGGCCGCCCCGCTCGACGCTCCCGATGACCGCGTTGCCATCCTGCCCCTGTCCTTGGCTCGGCGGTCCGAAAAACCCGCCGCCTGCTCCCCCGAATGACGCGCCGAGCGACGTCCCCGGCATGTCGTGCGGGGCAGCGTCGATCTCGAGACCGGCGTACCCGAGATACTGCGCATAGTCGACGTCTTTGGTCGTAGCGACGTCCTCGTCGAAGATCTCCGAGAGCGACCCACCCGCCGCGCGCTCGCACTCGGCACGAAATTCCGCGTCGGTGAATCCCCGCGCCTTCTCTTTGTAATACGTTTTGTAGAGCGCCCGCATCACGTCATCCAGCGATCGGGCGTTCTTCGAGCCGTGGCGAATCGCGAAATCCAGGATCATTCCGAGCGCCTCGCCTTTATCGTAATAGGAAATCGTCGTGTTGGCGGCGTTTTCGCTTCTGTTGAAGAAATCGAGCCACGTGTCGAAGCTCGACGCGGCCGCCGACTGAACGAGGCGCCCGGGAACGTTTTCGTAGTGCGCGATGGCCGACCGCATGTCCTCGAAGACGTCCTCACGGCTGATGAGCCCGGCCCGGCGCAGGATCAGGCTCTCGTAGTATGAGGTGAAACCCTCCGAAACCCAGAGCATCGTCGTGTAATTTTCGCGGTCATAGTCGAACGGACCCAGCGCAATCGGCCGGATGCGTTTGACATTGTAGAGATGGAAAAACTCGTGTGAGACGAACTCGAGCCAGCGCTTGTACCCGCCCGGATTGGTCATCAGGCCCGCCGCCGTGAAGCTCAGCGCCGCCGAGTTCTGGTGCTCGAGGCCGCCGCCGCCCGGGCCGATGGCCAGGAACGCGTAGCGTCGGTAAGGAATTTCCCCGATGAGCGTCGCGGCCGATTCGACGATCCGCTTCAAGTCGTCGACGAACTTGGCCTTGTCGAGCGTGCCGAGGTTGTCGCCGACGAAGGTATGGGGCACGCCCCTCACGTCAAACGGAAGCACGTCCTGGCTGCCCATGAGAATCGGGCAGTCGTAGAGGACGTCGAAATCGGGGGCCGTGAACGCGCCGGGCTGGCCCGGCACGGGGTCGAGGCCGGTCGCGATCGTGGCCCATGCCGGGTCGGGTTTGACCGTCAGCGTGACCGAATGGCGCAGGAGCCCCGCGACGTGCATCAGGACCCCGGTCGGGACGAGGAAGGCCTTGGCGTCGTCAAGATAGCTGTCGGCGACGAACGGCGTGAAGGCATAGACGTCGTAGCGGACGATGACGCCGGACACGGACCCGGTCGGGACGGACGCGGCGCCGGGGCGGGAAAGCCGCTCGCCGGAGTTCGCGGGGCCGCCCGCGGGACTCGGAGCGCCGCGCACACCGGGCGCGCCTGCTGCGCGCCCGACATAGACACGCCACGTGTTCTTCGCCGTCTTTTCCCAGGCCAGAGCACGGCCGGCGCCGTCCTCGGCGCGGAAGTTGATCACGTTCTTGGCGTAGTCCATGATGCGGTAATAGCCGGGCGACCACACCGGAAGCTTGAAGTCCAAGGTCTCGCCCTTCAATCCCTCACACCGGAAGACGACGTGGAAATAGTGCATCGACGGCCGCTCCATCGACACGGTGAACCCCATAGGCCCGCCGGTCTGCCCGCAGAACCCGGGCGCCGCGACGGCGAACAAAACCACAACGAGAGCCAGGACCTTGAGTCTGCGGGTCATCTCGAAACCTCCTAAAAAGCGTATTGTATGACCTTTAAAGCCAGGCGGCAATGCGGCCGTGAAACACGCGAAGCCTGAGCTCGGCAACCAGGCCGACCGAACCCGGCCGGAACGGCGGAGAGAAGGGAAATTTCGGCTCGGCATGAGCCGGATCCATCGGCCGTTTCAGCTGGAAGACCTTAAACGTCGTCCCGGTAGTTGAAACCGTATTTGACGGCCTCGAAGTTCTTCTCCAGCGACTTCTGGGGCAACAGCTCTTTGATGTTCAGGAGGAGGATATTGATGCCGATGTAGCGCAGGATCCTGCCGAGGGCGATCATGTTGATGTAGATTTTGCTGCCGAAAACGGTGAGCGCCACATCCTCGAAGCCGTAGTACGTCCCCTGGCTGTTCTTGAGGTTGCAGGACACGACGCCCTGTTCGCAAAAGCTCTCATCGATAACCAGGCTCTTGGCCGGGAAAAAATCTCTCGTCCGGCTGAACTTGATCAGGACGTCGGCCTCGTCGATGATCGGATTTTCGATGGGGCGGTCGGAGTAGATGATGTCGGCGCTGATGTTTCCGCCGCGGACCGAGGCGTCATAGTTGAGGCTGAGGGAGACCTCATTCCCCAGCTGGGCCATGACCTGGGCGAGGGTGAAGGATAGAAGTTTGACGCCCTGCCCCGCCTCGCCGATGATCTTGATCCTCTTTTCCAGTTTGGCGGAATCCGCGGATCCAATGTACTTGAAGACTTTCTGGATCTTGAAGCCGAACAGGCTCTTCTCGATGAGCACGCCTTTTTGGAAGCCCAGCTTTGAGCAGTAATCGAGAAACTTGTTGTGTTCGGCGTACGCGTACATTTCGATTTTGTAAACCCCTTTGGTCAGGAGGTCGGCGTCAAGGTGATTCAGAAGATCCTTGACGGTGCCGTGGCCGCGGAATTCCCTCAGGCTGTAAATCCAATACATGGTGAAGATGTAATGGAACAGCCAGCCGTAGACGAAAGCCACGATCCGGCCGTCGACATCGGCCACATGAAGGACGGCGTGCTCGTCGCCGCAGAGCTCCTTGAGGGCGTCCTCCGTGAAGTTTGCCCTCAGGACCCGCCGGACCTCATCGGATTCCTTGGCATAGATTTCGTCGATGAGCATCCCCATCAGGCGGCTGATATGGTGACAATCTTCGGGCTTAGCTGGCCTGACCGTCATTGCTTAAGACTCCGAGTTCGCGCTCTTTGAGAGCTCCTTCCGATTTCGACACGGTTTTATAGTCCTCCTTGAGCTTGAGGAGCATTTCGTGGCCGTTCTTGAAGCCGAGCCGCCGGCCCGCGTTTTCGATGCAGAACGCGACGACCTCGACAAAGGAGAACCCGTTCCATTCCAGGGCCTCGCGGAAGTACTTCTGCAAGGCAAGGACCTGGTAGGCAGACCCCCGGGCAAACCAATGGCGTCGGTTGCTCGTAATGAGGCCCTGCAGGTTCACAGGCTGATAGGAGGCTCCGAAGGGAGAAGTCAAGGTCTTCTGGCCCATCGGAGTCGTCGGCGCCATCTGGCCGCCCGTCATGCCGTAGGTCGCATTATTGATGCAGATCACCGTCAAGTCCACGTCGCGCCGTGCGGCGTGAATGAGGTGGTTCCCCCCGATCCCGGCCAGGTCACCGTCGCCGCTGAAGACAATGACCTTGAGCTTGTCGTTGCCACGCTTGATACCCTCGGCCACCGGAATCGCGCGGCCGTGAGTCGTGTGCACGCTGTCGACCTTGAAATAACCCGCCGCCCTGCCGCTGCAGCCGATACCGGAGACGACGACGAGCTCGTTGTGGGGGATGGCCATTTCGGCCAAGGTGAACGTCAACTGCTTGAAAACTGTTCCGATGGCGCAGCCCGGGCACCAGGTCGTGGGCATCCGCTCCCACCGGATGTAGTCCTTATAGGTCATGGAGCCGCTCCCTGATTTCGCCGAGGTTAAGCGTGCCGCCGAGAATGGGAATACCGTGGACCTCCTGCCCGAGGATTTTCTGGACCTCGCCCTTGTACTGGCCGTCGTTCATCTCGACGACGACAATCCTTTTGTGGCCCGCGGCGGCCGCCCTGATCTCTTCTTCCAAGGGCGGAAACAAGGTGATGGGCTTGAAGAGGGAGTACGCCGCCCGCAGGGGAAGAATGACGCGGTGCGTGATTCCGTAGGCGATGAGAAGGGTGTCGGCATTCTCGTTGCGGTGGAACTCCGAAAAACGATACTTTGCGGCGGCCTCGAGCACCTTGGCCTTGACTCGGGCGTGCCATTCCCGATAATAGCCGGAATCCTTGGTCCGGGGAACGCCGTCTTTCGCCAAAAGCCCGGTGAAATGCCTCTGCCCCTGTCCGAGGGGAGCCAAAGTTCTGGGTTTGGGCTCAATCTTGATCTTCTCAAGGTCCACGGTCTCCGAGAGGTGAGCGAGGTAGCCGTCGAGGAGGAGGATGACCGGGCTCCGGGACTCTTCGGCAACATTGAAGGCCTCGATCGTGTACCGGTAGCATTCCTCGACAGACGACGGATAAAGGACGATGGACGTATAATCGCCGTGGCTCCCGTGGGCGGCCTGGAGGATGTCGCCCTGGGAGGGCAGCGTCGGCATGCCTGTGCTCGGTCCCACACGCTGGACGTCGACGACGACGAGGGGGACTTCCATCATATGGGCCAGACCGATGCCTTCCTGCTTGAGGGAAAAACCCGGCCCGGAGGTGCTGGTCATGGCCTTCCGGCCGGCCAAGCTGGCTCCGATGGCCATATGGATGGAGGCGATTTCGTCTTCGGCGTGCACGAAGGCGATCTCGCGCTCTTTTTCGGCCAGAACGTGCATGATCTCGGAGGCGGGAGTGATCGGATAGGCCGCGAAAAACGTCATCCCCGCGTCGAGGGCTCCGCAGGCCACGGCCTCATTCCCCATGATGAGAGTCTTCATTCTTTCTCTTTCTTGCCCTTGGCCTTTTTCGGTTCGACTTCGATCGCGAAATCCGGACAGTACTTTTGACAGAGCTCGCACTGAATGCATTTGCCCAGCGATGCCATCTCATCGTCCCGAAACTCGAGGTTTTGCACGGGGCAGATGTGGACGCAGGTCTGGCAATGCTTGCAAAAACCGGGGCTCCAGGTCAGAACGGAATCGATCTTCTTCGGCGACTCGGCCATTAGAGTTTCCGCGGGTTTTTTTCTCCACCGGGATCCCGGTAGAGGCCCGTCCTGAAGACCCGGTCGGCTTCCCGGATCCTCTGCCTGAGGAAGAAGATGAGAAAGGCGATGATGAGCCAGAGGCAGGCCAGGAAAACGGCGAGACCGACCCGCTCCCTGGGCGCGAGCGGGGCCGGCCGGACGTCCCCCTTGGCGGGCAACGCCGTCTGCGGTGCGACATTCGGGACTTGATGGGCCGCAAGGGCCGGTGGGAGGATAGACATAACCCCTAAGGCGATGGCCGCGAGGACTGGCCAGGCAGCGCGGCGACAGGCCCCCTTTGTCATAGCAGGCTCCAGACGGTCATCGCCACGGTGTAGGCGAACGAGCCCCAAGCGATCCACGTGACGACGCGTCCCTTCCGCTCGAGCGGACGGTTATCGATGAACGGAAGCAGGAAGATGAGACAGAAGCCCGCCAGCATGGTCCACACCGCGACCTCCTCGCCGCTTACGACCAAGACATGGGCGGGGAAGAGCTTTAGAGATTGGAACATAAAGAGGAAATACCATTCCGGCTTGATGCCGGCCGGGGCCGGGGCCATAAGGTTCGCGGCGGCGCCCAGGGACGGAGGAAGGGCGACGGCGATACTGATAAGAAGACCGAGCAGGATCAGCCAAAAACCGGCCTCTCGCAAGACAAAGTTCGGCCAGAACGGCAGCGAGTTCATAAGCTCGTTGCGCTTCTCCGCCTTGAGCGGCAAGCTCATACCATGGCGCTGGACGAGAAAGAGGTGAATCCCGAGAATCGCCAAGATCGCCAGCGGGAGGATGCACACGTGGACAATGAAGAACCGGGAGATCGTATCCCCAGTGACATCTTCGCCGCCTCTGAGGAGCTTGGTCGCCCAAAGCCCGAGGACGGGGATGGCCCTGGGAATGTTTGTCCCGACCTTGGTTGCCGCCAAAGACAAGGCGTTCCAAGGAAGAAGATAGCCGGTGAACCCGAAACCCAGGGCCCCGGCCAGGAGCAGGACGCCGGTCATCCATGTCGCCTCGCGAGGCCGTCGATAGGACTTCGTGAAGGTGACGGCCAGGAAATGGACGATGACCAGGGCGATCATGAACGTGGCCGACCAGCTGTGGATCGAACGGATGAATGAACCAAAAGGAATCTCGGTCATGATTCGGACGACGCTGGCGTTGGCGTCCTTGATCGTCGGATTATAATAGAGGGCCAGCATGACGCCGGTGACGATCTGGATCCCCAGGAAAAGAATGATTGAGCTTCCCGTGTAATACCAGATCGCGTGGCTGTGTTGGGGGACTTCCTTCTCCCGCAGGAACGTCAACACGGACGAGGCGCCGAGCCTGTCGTTCAACCAGAGCTTGAGCTTGTTCATAGCCCTATCCCTGTTTCCTGATGACCAGGCTGTCGCCATCCCGCCCGACGGCCAGCCGTCTCAGGGGCCGCGGTGGAGGTCCGGCGATATTGATCCCGTTCTCGTCGTACCAGCCCTTGTGGCACGCGCAGTAGAACTTGCGCTCGGCCGGCAGGTAGGTGACGTTGCAGTCCAGATGAGTGCACACGGCGACAAAGGCCACGAAGCTCCCGTCCGGCCTCTTCTTGAGGAACGCCGGCTTGTTGCCCCAGGCGAAGGGTTTGGCCTCGTTGGGTGGCAGGCCGCTGTATTCCGCCGCCGGGAGCTTGACCTCGTCAGGTTCCTTATACGGAGGGAAGATGAACCTGGCGACCGGACCGACGAACAGGCCGGCCAATGCGGCCAAGCCGCCGCCGATAAGGCCGTCGAGGAAGAGGCGACGGGACAGGATCGTCTGTTTGAGTCTCATGGCTTGAGTCCGAAAATCCGTTTCAATTTCCGGGTCACGAGGATGCGGCGCAGGCCCTCGATCCCATGGCCCGGCTGCACGTCTTTGGGACAGACGGCGTTGCACCTGAAGACGGTGTCGCAACCCCAGACGCCGGCCGGAGTATCCACGCCGTTGAGGAGCTCGGAGGGACGCTTGTCCCGAGGGTCCTTGGCGAAGCGGTAGAGCTTGGCCAGGGCGGCCGGTCCCAAATACCGTGCGTCCCTCGTCACGACCGGGCAGGCGGCGTAACAGCCGGCACACAGGATACACGTGGTGAGCCGGAAGACGTCCTTCAGCTCCGACTCCTCGACCCGATGGCCCGCCGCAGGCATTTCGCCCTCCGGCTGTAGGTAGGGCCGGACGGACCTGTAGGCTTCCCAGAAAGGCTCCAAGTCCACGATGAGGTCCTTCTGGATCTCCAGGTTGGGAAGCGGCTCGATGACAATGGTTTCCTCGCCGAACGATTCGACCAGCGTCTTGCAGGCCAGAGCGACTTGGCCGTTGATAACCGTGGCGCACGAGCCGCAGACGGACTCACGGCAGCTATACCGGAACGACAGAGACGGATCCTGCTGGTCGCGAATGTCTTTGAGGGCCTCGAGGACCGAATCCTTGGGCTTAGGCTCATGAAGAAAGGTCTGGAAGAGAGGCGTCTCATCCTTGGTCGGGTCGTATCGGAGAATCTTGAACGTGCGGGACATCGTCAGGGCGCCTCTCAGTACTTCCTTTCCTCGGGCTTGTATTTCTCGACATTGAGTGGCCTATAGTCGATTTTCGGACCTTGTTCGGTCCGAGTCATGATCGTATGGGTCAGCCAGCTGTCGTCGTCGCGAACCGGGAAGTCCGTCCGGTAGTGAGACCCTCGGGTTTCCTCACGATTCAAGGCGCCGGAGAGGATGGCTTCGGCGACATCGAGCATGTGGCCGAATTCAATATGGACGAGGATTTCTTGACAGTAGCGTGAACAGGTCCCAAAGATGAAAGAACGGTTGTAGTCTTCCCTCAGGGAGGGGATCTGTTCGAGTCCTTCCCGCAGGGTTTGTTCCTTGCGGAAGATGCCGGCCTTTCCGCTCATAACGACCTTGAGCCGGTTGAGAATCTTGAAAATGTTTTCCCCCCTGTCGCGACGGCGGATCGCCGTGATCTTTTCCAGGAAGGCGCGGGCCTCATCGTCGATTTCCCCCGTGGGGAGGGGGGAGGCCTCGCCGCCGCCGACGAACCTTGAAGCCGACCGGCCGGCGATCTTGCCGAAAACGATCGCCTCGAGGAGCGAGTTGCCGCCCAGCCGGTTGGCGCCATGGACGCTGACACAGGCGCACTCTCCTGCCGCGTAAAACCCGGCGACGGGCGAGGCGCAGCTCTTATCCACGTCGATCCCGCCCATGGAATAGTGCTGGGCAGGCTGGATGGGAATCGGTGTGTCAATAGGGTCGAGCCCAGCAAAATTGATGCAGATGTCCCTGATGCCGGGAAGCCTCTTTATGATCTTCTCCCGGCCCAAGTGCCGCAGGTCGAGGAGGACGTACTCATTTTCGAAGCCGTTCCCCTTCTCGACCTCCCTCTGGATGGACCTGGCCACGATATCTCTCGGGGCGAGTTCCATGGCTTTGGGGGCGTAGTCCTCCATGAACCGGCGACCCTCGTTGTTGATGAGATAGCCTCCCTCGCCACGGGCGGCCTCAGTGATCAGGATGTTCTTGCCGTAGAGAGCGGTCGGGTGGAATTGGACGAATTCCATGTCTTTGAGCGGGACGCCGGCCCGGTAGGCCATGCCGATGCCGCTGCCCAAGTTGATGTAGGCATTGGTCGATTTCTGGAAAACGCGGCCGTAGCCTCCCGTCGCGAAAATGACGGCCCGGGCCGCGACGGGAACGACCGTCCCGCTCGCCAGGTCGAAGGCTACGAGACCTATGCACCGGCCGTCTCGGATGACGGGATTCGCCACGAGCCATTCGTCGCGAAACGCCACGTTCTTCCGGATGGTCTGCTCGTAAAGCGTGTGGAGGAGCATCTGACCGGTCCGGTCCGCCGCATAGCAGGTTCGGGGGAATCCCGCCCCTCCGAACGGCCGCTGGGCGATCGTCCCATCGGGGAAGCGGCTGAACGGCACGCCCCAGTGGTCGAGCTCGTACATGGTCGGAATGGCCAGTTGACACATGAGCTCGGCAGCGTCCTGGTCCGCCAAATAATCGCTCCCTTTGATCGTATCGTAGGCATGCCTCTCCCAGGTGTCTTCCTTGCCCGCAGGGTTGTTCCTGAGGGCGGCGTTAATTCCGCCCTGGGCGGCTACGGAATGGGAGCGCAAGGGATGGACCTTGGAAATAACGGCAGTCTTGAGGCCGGGGTCGGCGCTCAGGGCCGCGGCCAAGCCGGCCAGCCCGCCGCCCACAATGACGATGTCGAACGTGATCACTCAGTAGTTCCTGGTGTAATAAATGACAAGCAGGGTCGCGGCGAGAAGTGTGCCGAGGCTCGAGAAGATCCAGAACAGCAGTTTCTCCTTGCGGACGCCCAGGTCGATGATGAAGGTTCTCAGCCCGTAGAGGCCGTGGTAGACGGCCGCGACGATGAGGAACGAGTCGGTGATCGGGTTCGTGTGGAGAAGCAGAGCCCAGTCGGGCTTCTGGCCCTTCGTCATCAAGAAAAAGGACGTCAAGAACTTGAGGGCTAAGAGGATGATCAACAAGAGGCCCGTGACCCGATGGACAACCCAGACTAGCATGGATTCCTTCCCTTTTTCCGGTCGTTCCGGCTGTCTGACAACAGCATTGCCGCCACCAAGATTTTATACCATTTAAACCCGAGAGAAACAATAGGGTTTAAAGATTCATCCCCCAGATCTTCCGAGCCCCGACGCGATGGCAAAATCGCCCAGGAGCGAAGGAAAGACGCCCAATACGAGAAGGACGACGGCCGCGGCGGCCAGCACGAGCAGGGGGTTGAGGGAGCGATCCAGGCCGACCCCCTCGGTGTCATCTTCAAGGAATGCCGCCCGGCCGATGCGAAAATAATAAAACAAAGAAATGACCGAGTTCACCGCCCCGGCCACGGCGAGAAGTATCATCCCTTTGCCGACGGCCGCCGCGAACAGGAAGTACTTCCCCATGAAACCGGCGGTCGGCGGAATCCCCGTAAGGGACAGGAGGAGGATGAGCAGGGCTACGGCCGCCAGCGGGGATTTGCGTGCCAATCCGCGGACATCATCGACGGTTTCTCCGAATGTCCCGCCTTTCCGAAACAGCAGAATCATGCCGAACGCCGCCGCGTTCATGATCACGTAGATGACGATATAGAACAGGATGGCCCAGCGGGCCGGCTCCCCCCACGCCGCGAGACCGATGCAGAGGTACCCGGCGTGGGCGATAGACGAATAGGCCATCATCCGCTTGATATTCTTCTGGAGCAGCGCGGCGATGTTTCCCCAAAACATGGTGAGGACGGCGACGAACTGGAACAAGAGGGTCCACTGAACCTCGGCCCGGCCGAAAAGGCCGGCTATCGCCCTGACCAACATGGCAAAGACGGCCACTTTGGGCGCGGTCGAGAGATAGACCACGAGTGGCGTCGGGGCCCCTTCATAGATGTCCGGGGCCCACATGTGGAAGGGAACGAAAGCGGCCTTGAAGAAGAGCCCCGCGAAGAACAGGATCATGCCCGCGAGGACGACGTGACTGTCGGCCGCGGCCAGAAGTCCGGAGATTGCCGCGTAGTTCGTTTCGCCCGTGAGCCCGAAGACGATGGCCATTCCGAGAAGCATGATCCCCGAGCTCATGGTTCCCAGGAAGAAATATTTAATCCCGGCTTCGCCCGACCTCGAATCCTTCTTAAAGATTCCGGCCAGAACGTAGGAGGGGATGGCGAAGAGCTCGAACGAGACGTACGTCGTAACGAGATCCACGGAGGAAATGGCGGCCATCATCCCAACCATAGAGAGGGGCATCAGGATATACACTTCGCCCGGTTCAGATCCCTCCACGTCGAAGAACCTGAAGGCCAGCAGGACGGCCAGCGCTCCCGCCAGGAGGATGCTCAGCTTGATGAAAACGGCGAACGGATCGGCGATCAGGCTGCCCGAAAGAATTTCGCCGGAGCTCCTGGGGGAAGCGGTGAGCAGTGCGGCCGCGACGGTGAAACCCGCCAGGGAGACCCATCCCGCATAGCGGTGGCCTCTTTTCCGGAAAAAGAGGTGGGCGAACATCGAGACCACGGCGGTCGCGAGGAGCGAGATCTCGGGGATGATGTATCTCAACTCCGAAACGCCCGAGGCGTGACCCATCAGCGGACCTCACCGGGCGGTGCCGGATGTCCCGGTCCGCCGCGAGGCGGCACGGAGGCCGGATCCTTCAGCGCAAAGTCGGGATTGACAATTCGGACGATCTTTTCGACGGGCTTATCGAGGAGGGAGAGAAAGGGTTTGGGGTAAAGACCGATCCAGAAAGCCAGGATGATAAGGGGGGCAAAGGTCGCGAATTCGCGGACTGTCAGGTCCTTCAAGGACTGATTCGCCACGTTGTCCAGCCGGCCGAACATGACTCGCTGATAGAGCCAAAGCATATAGGCCGCGCCCAGGACGATCCCCGTGGCGGCCACAGCGGCCCAAACCCAGTTGGTGTTCCAGGCGCCCATGAGGATCATGAATTCGCCGACGAACCCGTTCAGACCCGGAAGACCGATCGACGACAGGGTCATGATCAGGAACACGGCCGCATAGAGCGGCAGGCGCGCCGACAGCCCGCCGAAATCAGCGATCAGCCGCGTGTGGCGCCGTTCGTAGAGGACCCCGACAATCAAGAACAACGCTCCCGTCGAGATCCCATGATTGATCATCTGGAGGACAGCCCCCTTCATCGCCAGGGGGGAAAAGGTGAAAAGCCCCAGCATCACGAAGCCCATATGGGAGACCGACGAGTAGGCGATCAGCCTCTTCATGTCCTTCTGCATCAGCGAGACGAGCGCCCCATAGACGATGGAGACGAGGGCCAACACTACGAGCAACGGGACGAATTTCCGCGACGCGTCGGGGAAGAGGGGCAGCGAAAAGCGGACGAACCCATAGGTCCCCATCTTGAGAAGAACGCCGGCCAGAATCACCGAGCCGGCGGTCGGAGCCTCCACGTGGGCGTCGGGGAGCCAGGTGTGGAAGGGAAACATCGGAACCTTGATGGCGAAGCCGAGAAAGAAGGCGAGAAAGACCCAAGACTGAAGGGCGAGGGGAAGAACGGACCCGGACTGAAGCATCGCCATGAGGTCGAACGTGTGGTAGTGAAAATAGAGCACCAGGATTCCGACGAGCATGACCACCGATCCGGCCAGCGTATAGAGAAAGAACTTGATGGCGGCATAGAGCTTCCGCTCTCCGCCCCAGATGCCGATGAGGAAATACATCGGCACCAGCATGACTTCCCAAAAGACGTAAAAAAGGACGAGGTCGAGCGAGACGAAAACCCCGATCATCCCGACTTCAAGCAGGAGGATGAAAAGATAGAATTCCTTCACCCTCTCGGTAATCGCCTTCCAGGAGCTCAACGTTGCCAGGAAAGTGAGCAGCGACGTAAGGAGAATGAGGAGGAGCGAAATGCCGTCGATGCCCATGAGGTACTGGGCCCCGAAGGCCCGGATCCAGTCGGCCCGCTCGACGAACTGCATGTTGCCGGACGTGGGGTTGAAGCGGAGAAGCAGGGTCAGCGTGGCCAAGAATTCCAATCCCGTGATCGCGGCGGCCAGAATCCGCACGGTTCCGGACCGGCGGCCGGGGATGAACAGCATAACCAGCAGCCCGGCAAGGGGAAAGAATGTGATCAGGGTCAAGACCGGAATCCCGAGAAGCGTCATGCTCCCTCTCCTTCACCGTTACGCCTTTCGGCGCTCGGCCGCGAACCGTATTTCATGTCATCGCCCCTTGCTAAAAAACCGCCACCGCTACTGAGATCAATGCGACCAACCCGATCACGATCGCCAGGGCGTAGGTATTGAGAGACCCGCTCTGGAGCCGTGTCAATCCCCGCGAGAAGGACAGATTCGTCCGCCCTAACCCGTTCACCGCCCCGTCGATGATCTTATCGTCAACCAGCATCGAGAACCTCGAAGTGCCGCGGACCAGCCTGGCCGATCCGTTCACCAGGCCGTCGACAATGTGCGTGTCGAACCAGGCCGACAGGCGGCCCAGGCCGAGTGTCCCGCCGACGATCGCCTTGCCGTAAAATTCGTCGACGTAATAATTATGAAGGACCACGCGATAGAGGGCTTGAAAGCGTTCGGCAAGCCGGCGCGCCGGCTTGCCCTCTTTTTTCACGTAGATGACATAAGCTCCATATATCCCTGCGACGGCTAAGCCCGCGGAGAGGAGCATCAGAAAGATCTCCATCCCCGGCGTCGGGGTTGATTCGGGAGCTCCCGTGCTGGACGCCAAGAACTTGCCCAGCCAATTCCCCCCGCCCAGGACGTGGGGCAGACCCACGTATCCGCCGACCGCGGACAGCACGGCCAGGATCTGGAGGGGAACCATCATCACCCTCGGTGACTCGTGGAGATGGAGGCGAACCTCCGAATCAGACCTCTCACGGCCCCCGAAGGTCAAGAAAATCAGCCGGAACATGTACAGGGCGGTCAGGGCGGTCACGGCCAGGCAGAAGATTCCGACGGCATAATGGCCGGAAGCAAACGCCGAGGCGAGGATCTCGTCCTTGGAAAAGAAACCCGAGAGGCCCGGGATTCCGGCGATGGCCAGAGCTCCGACGACGAAGACGAGCCGGGTCCTTGGCAGCCGGGCCGCGAGGCCGCCCATTTTCCTCATGTCCTGCTCTCCCGAAAGTGCGTGAATGACGCTGCCGGCCGCAAGGAAGAGGAGGCTCTTAAAAAAAGCGTGGGTCACAAGGTGGAAGATGCCCGCCGCGTAAGCTCCCACGCCGAGTCCGGCGAACATGTATCCGATCTGGGAGATCGTCGAATAGGCCAGGACCCGCTTGATGTCGTGCTGGACGAGGGCCATGGTCGCCGCATAAACGGCGGTCAGCGAACCGACCACGGCGACGACGGTCAAGGCCGTGCCGGAGAACGAGTACAGGACGTGCATCCGGGCGACCATGTAGACACCCGCCGTTACCATGGTCGCGGCGTGGATGAGGGCGGACACGGGCGTCGGTCCTTCCATGGCATCCGGAAGCCAGGTGTAGAGCGGGATCTGAGCCGACTTGCCTGTGGCGCCGAGGAACAGGAGGAGGGCCGCCGCCGTGGCCGTCCCGCGGCCCAGCTGCCCGTTTCCGACCGCCGAGGAGATTTGGCCGATATCGACGGTGCCGAGGGCCGAAATGATCAGCCCGATGCCCAAGAGGAAGCCGAAATCGCCGACTCTGTTTGTGATAAAGGCCTTTTTGCCGGCGTTAGCCGCGGCCTCCCGTGAAAACCAGAATCCGATCAAAAGGTAGGAGCACAGTCCGACACCCTCCCAGCCGATGAACATGACCGCCAGATTGGCGCCGAGAACCAGGATGAGCATGGCGAAGGTAAAGAGGTTCAGGTAAGCGAAGAACCTGGCGATGCTCCTGTCCTTGGCCATGTAGCCGATGGAATAGATGTGAATGAGCAGGCCCACTCCCGTCACCACCAGTGTCATCACAGCGGCCAGAGAATCATACCGGAAGGCGAATTCTACCGAGAACGGTTCGAGGCGGCCGCCGAAGACCCGCACCAGACTCGCCGGAACCCACGTGCCGAAGGATTTGACGACGGCCGACGGTCCGCCGCCGGCGAGCCGCACGAAGCTCAGCACGGAGGCGGCAAAGCTCAGCCCGACCGCGCCGACGGCGACGGCCTGCACCGTCCGCCTTGAAAGATACTTGATCCCCAAAAGTCCGTTGATGAGAACGCCCGCGAGGGGGAAGAGGGGAATCCAGGCGAACATCACATCATCCCTTGAGCTCGTCGAGGTGGTCCGTATCGTATGTTTTTTTCTGCCGGAAGTACGACAAAACGAGGGCGAAACCAACGGCCGCCTCCGAGACGGCCACGACGATCACGAAGATGGCGAAGAGGGAACCACGGGGCGACCGCAGGGTGCGGCCGAGGCCCGCAAAAATGATGTTGACGCCGTTGAGGAGAAGCTCCAGGGACATCAGCATGATGACCAAGTTCTTCCGGAAGAGGACCCCGAACAGGCCGATGAAGAAAATCAGCAGGCCCAGGCCGAAAACGAGGCTAATGGGGATCATGAAGGTATTTCCTCCGGGCAATGATCACGGCGCCGATGAGGACGGCCAGGAGCAGGATCGAGGCGAGCTCGAACGGTATGAAATATGTCGTCATCAGGGCCTCCGCCAGCGAGACGAGCCCGAGCCCCGTCGGCTCTCCGGCGGGCACGGCGGGCCGGACCCTCAGCACAATGAAAACGATCTCGACCAGGAGCAGCACCGGCGCGCCTATGATGACGATCTTCGGCACGAGCTTCCGTTTTTCCCGCACGATCTCCTTCAGGTTGACGATGACGATGACGAAGACATACAGAACGACGATCCCGCCGCCGTAGACGACGATTTGGATCGCCCCCAAGTACTCCGCCTGCAGGCAGAAAAAGACGCCCGCGACGGCGAGGATGGTGAAGGTCAGGTAAAGGACACTGTGCATGGCGTTCTTCTGAACGACGACGAGCACGGCGGATACGACCGCCAGGACGGCGAAGAAGAGGAAGACCGCCAGAGTGACCGTCATGGGCAGCCCCCGCAGAGAAATTTCTGAAGGTCCTCGCCCTCCAGGTACATATCGGCCAGCCGAAAGGTCAAATGGTCCTTGCCCAGAAGCGACAGCCGGAACTCCCTCGAAAAGCGGACAGCGGCGGTCGGACAGACTTCGGTGCAAAGTCCGCAGAAGCTGCAACGGTAGAGTTTCCAATCGTAACGCGTCGGCCGCAGGAACTTGCTCCCCACCGGGCGGGCGCCCTCGACGACGAAACAATCGGTCGGGCAGATCCTCTGGCAGGCCTTACACGCGATGCAGAGAGGCTCACCCCGCTCATCGCGATAGAGGCGCAGGATCCCGCGGAACCTCGCCGTGGGCGGCTTGACCTTTTCCGGATAGGGGATCGTCACCTTGGAGGAGAAGTAATATTTCAATGTGACCAGGAGACCCTGGAGAATATCGAGGAGAAATACCTTCTGAAAAAACTGTTGCACGCGATGCGTCTTTCTCTTCATAGGAGATACCAGACCATGGCGACGATGACGAAATTGACGAGCGCCAGCGGGACCAGCCACTTCCAGACGAGTCTGATCAGCACGTCAAACCGGTACCGGGGCAAAGTGCCCCGGATCCAGATGTAAAGATAAAGGAAGAACATCATTTTGGCCAGGTACCAGACGAACCCTGGAATGACATGGAGAAAGGCCAGCGCCCGGACGTTCGGGAAGGGCGGGAGCCAGCCGCCGAAAAACAGGATTACGACGAGGGAGGAAACGAGGACCATGTGGGCGTATTCGGCAATGTAAAAAAAGGCGAACTTCATGCCCGAGTATTCGGTATGGTAGCCGGCGACGAGCTCCGACTCGGCTTCCGGCAGGTCGAAGGGGGCCCTGTTGGTTTCGGCGATCCCCGAGATCCAAAACATGAGGAACGAAAACGGCAGCAGGAATCCAAACCACACCTTGGCGTCCCGCTGGTTGTTGACGATCGCGACGAGATCCATGGACCGGCTGATGAAAACCACCGTCAGCACGGTCAAGCCGAGCGGAATCTCATAGCTCAAGACCTGGATGACCGAACGCAGGGCCCCCATCAGCGGGTACTTCGAATTCGAGGCCCAGCCGCCGAAGACGATGCCGAAGACTCCGATGGAGGACACACCGAGGACGAGGAGGAGACCGACCGAACTAGCAGCGACCCACGGCTCAATCGTATAGCCGAGGATCTCGAAGGGCTCGCCGAGCGGGACGAAGCAGAAGGCGAGGAGGGACGACACCATCACGAGCACGGGGGAGAGGTTGAACAGGAGCCTGTCCGCCTGCCGGGGGATGATATCCTCCTTAAAAAACAGCTTCATGGCGTCGGCGATCGGCTGGAGGGTCCCCTGGAATCCAACCCGGTTCGGGCCCAGCCGGCCCTGGATGAAGGCCACGACCCGGCGTTCCATCCAGATCAGGACAATCACCATGGCCATGGGATAGAGGATGACGACGACGATCTTAATGGCCGGGATGACGACGTCGAAGAGGAGCGTGAGAGCCGTCACTTATCGATCTCCCCGAGGACGATGTCCAGGGACCCCAGAATCCCCACGACGTCCGAAAACAGATATCCCTTGCACATCCGCTCGAGCGACTGCAGGTTGATAAAGGACGGTGACTTCATCTTGACCCGCTCGGGCTTCTCGGTTCCGTTGGAACGGATATAGAATCCTAGTTCGCCCTTAGGGGCCTCGATTGTATGGAAGACCTCCCCGGCCGGGATTTTCAAGATTCGGGGCACCTTGACCCGAAATGCTCCGTCCGGCAGGTTGTCAAGGGCTTGCCGGATGATCCGCTGGCTCTGCCGGATTTCCTCCATCCGCACGAGGTAGCGGTCGTTGACGTCACCCCCGTTGCGGACAGGGATGTCGAAGGAGAAGTCCTCGTAGGACGAATAGGGAACGTCGCGGCGGATGTCCCAGGCCACGCCCGTCGCCCTGAGCGGCGGCCCCGTGAGCCCTCGCTCGAGCGCGTCGGACGCTGAAATGACGCCGACGCCGCGGGTCCTGTGCAGCCAGATCCGGTTGTCGTCGAGAAGTTTTTCGATGTCGGCGATTTTCTTCGGCAAGGTGTCGAGCATCCGGCGGATCATGCCGATGAGCTGGCCGTCCAGGTCGGAGGGCACGCCTCCGATGCGGATCCCGTGAATCGTCAGTCTCGCGCCGCAATAGGCGTCGAAGAGATCCAGGATGCTCTCCCGATCCTCGAAGCTGTAGAGGAGGACCGACATCGCCCCGACGTCGTTGGCCATGAATCCCACCCAGGCCAGGTGGGAGGCCAGGCGCTGCAGCTCGACCAGGATGACACGAATATACTGGGCCCGCTTAGGGAGCTCGAGCCCCATAAGTTTTTCCACGGCCAGGACGTAGGCCAGGTTGTTGGAGAGCGAGGCCAGGTAATCCAGGCGGTCCGTCAGGGGGACAATCTGCACGTATGTTTGGCTCTCCCAGAGCTTTTCCATCCCCCGGTGGAGATAGCCGAGCACCGGCTCGACCGCAATGACCACCTCGTTATCGACCTTGATCTTGAGGCGCAAGACGCCGTGCGTTGAGGGGTGCTGGGGCCCCATGTTGAGTTCGAGCTCTTCGAATGCCACGCCTCATCCTTCCAATGGAAAGTCTTTGCGCAAAGGATGGCCGGCGAACTCGTCTGGCAGATAGATGCGGCGCAAGCCGGGATGGCCCGAGAAGCGGAGCCCGAACATGTCATAGATCTCCCGTTCCGCCCAATCGGCGGAGAGGAAGAGAGAGGTGATGGAGGGGACCGTATCCTGCTCATCGATGTCGATCACAATGCGGATGCGGAGGCGGCCGGGAAATTGATAAAGCTGATAGAGGATGGAGAATCGTTTTCGGCCGTCTCCGGGCGGAGGGAGGCGGTCAAGACCGATGACATCGTTCAGGACGTTGAACCCCATTTCCATTTTCAGGAATCCGAGGACCGAGAGGAGGGCCCCCGGCCCGATTGTGACCGACAACTCCCGCTTCTCGAAGGCCGCCGCGGCGACGGCCTCCCCGAAACGGGTCCGCAGTCCCTCGACGACGCGGGCCAAGGCCGGAAAATCAGCCAGTTCTTCGGGCATGGGGATGAAGGATCTCCCGGGTGGGATGGGTCGCGGCGATTTTTTTCTGGAGGATCATGATACCATGGATGAGGCCCTGGGGGGTCGGCGGACATCCGGCGATGTAGACGTCCACAGGGATGACCTTGTCTACGCCTTGAAGCACGGAGTACGTCGGGAACGGACCTCCAGCCACGGCGCAATTCCCCATCGCGATGACCCACTTCGGGTCTGCCATCTGCTCCCAGAGCCGCAGGACGATCGGCGCCATCTTGTTCGTCACCGTTCCGGCGACGATGAACAGGTCGGCCTGGCGCGGCGAGGCGCGGAAGAGCTCCATCCCGAAGCGCGCGATGTCGTAGCGGGCGGCGGCCGTGGCGATCATTTCGATCGCGCAGCAGGCCAGCCCAGACCCGAAGGGCCACAAGGAGTTCTTTTGGGCCCACGTGATCATGTGGTCGGCTCTCGTCAGTATGAAGGGGTAGCGGCCGGCGTCGTCAGTCAAGGCCCCTCCTGAATTCTAGAGCGTCCGCCTTCCAGGCATAGATGTAGCCCAGGCCGAGGATTCCGAGAAAGATGAGCACGTCGACCAAGCCGAAGAGGCCCAGCCGATCGTGCGCCACGGCCCAGGGAAAGAGCAGAAACGTCTCCGCCTCGAAAACGATGAAGACCAGGGTCAGCAGGTAAAAGCGGATGGAGTAGGATTCACGCGCGTGGGGGGTCGCCGGATCAACCCCGCATTCATAGGGCGTACATTTGTCCCCGTAATCGTTCCTCCGGTAGCGGATGAGCGAGATCACCAACAGCAGGCCGAACGAAAAGGCCGTGGCGATGATAAAAAAGAGAAAGAAGGACCAGTAATTATTCATGTCCCCGCGAGCCACACGCTTTTAGCCCTCTTCACCGATCATCCGCGCGAAATGCTATTTTAGCCGATATTCGCGCAATTACAAATATCTCTTCTCCTTCCTTGGACGCGCGGCGGACGCATGGGGAGGACGATGACAGATCGCCCCTCCCAGCGGCCGGAGCCGAGGAAAGGGGCTTGATGACCCTGTTCCGCTTACCAGCTGTAGATGAACCTGACGGAGCCGACATGGTACTTGTAGCCGGGTTCGAGGGCGCCCAAATACATCCCGAAGCCCGTTACGACGAAGTCGACTCCGGCGTTGTTCCGGACGATATCCGAGAGGTCATATTGCTCGTACCAATAGCCAAAGACGGTGGACAGCCGGGACGTGAGCTTCCATTGGAGTTCGGTCTTGAGGGTTTCGAGTTTGGTTGTGTCGAGGTTGTTGTTTGTGAAGTTCAGCGCGACGTCAGGGCTTCCTCCCGGCGGGGAGAAGAAGTCGGCCGTTCCCTTGATCCTTGAGAGGGAGTAGGAAATGTCAAGGTTGAGCTTACTCTTGACCAGGACCATGCGATAACCGCCGCCGACGGTATCCACCCTGTCCTTGAGAAGGGCCGTCCAATCGTCGGCCGGGCTCGTAGAGAAGCTCGCGGCGGACTGCCGGTCGGCCTGGTTGGTTTTATAGAGCTCATAGCAGAAGAACCCGTAGAACGAGGCCCTCTTGCCGAGAGCGTAGCTAAGGTCCACCGAGTAGCTGTGGAAGCGATCGTCCTTCAATCCGTAATCGGCCGTAGGAAAAGTGTCGTCTCCGCGCATGTAGGACAGCTCGAGATCGAGGTTCTTAAATGGGGTGAAACCGAGGAGGAAGTTGATCGCGGTACGATCCCGATTCGCGTCGTAGTACCTCTTAAAATTGAATGTCGGGTAAATGACCTCAACCCCGTCAAGGGCCCGGACGCGCTTGGAGCTGAGTAGAGAGACGCGGACCAGGAACCAATCGACCGGATTTGTGTCCACGGATACCTTGTAGGTGTCCTCATGGCTCTTGTCCTCGGGTTCCCCTTCAACCTGCACCCCCTGACGGCGTTCGATCCAAGTCCGCGAATAGCCGAGCTTCAGGGAGGTATTGGCAACGAGGCTCAGCGAGAAGTCCGCGAACGCCTTTGAGCGCCAGTAGGAGTAAGGCTCGATCGGGTTGTCCTGAGCTGTCCAGACCTGGTCAGCCACGGCGAAGCCGGGCAGGTCCAGAGGCGTGGTCTTGTTCGCGAAACCATAGGACCGGAAGCCGACATTGAGGTGGCCGGAAGCAAACTTCGTCCGGAACAGGCTCGAATTCAGGGTCAGGTCCACCGACAGGACGTGCGCTCTGGCTTCCGACGTCGGCCGCGGCGCCTCCAGAGCCCCTGAATAAAACGGCAGAGTCGGATCCGCCACGTTTGGGACCGCCAGGGCTGAGTTGATCGTGAACGGCAGAAGCGGTGCGTTTTGGGAAAAAACGCCATAGGAAAAAGCGCCGGTGAGCCTGGTGGTTTTCAGGATCTTGACCAGGCCGTTAAAGAACAACTTCTGAGCGTTGTTGGACGGCCAGAGGGCCATCTGGCCTCGGGAGGTCGCGTCCCCGTTGCTGTAGGCACCGGCATAGGTCTGGTCCGTGAGCCGGTACGGGTTATCCCAGATCATTGCTTTGTTCTCGTTGTCGAACACGGACAGATCATAGCCGCCCCGGACGAGCCCCCAGGACTTGACGAGCTCGACCTTGGCGGTCAAGTCCGTGGTAACGAAGTCGATGGGCTCGGGCATCTCGACGGCGTTGTTCAGCCCGAAGGTTGCCCCGATCGCCCTGTTCCCTTTCCGGGTTTCCCGGGACGCATCGAGGCTGAAGGTCAGGGGAACGGAAGGCGTGTACTCCAGGTTCAAGGTTCCTTTGTTTCTCTGAAGCCCGAGCTCAATCCCATGGACGCCGGTCAGAAATCCGGAGAGGAGGGCTCTCGCAGAGTTGTAATCGGCGGCCCCTTGGATGACGGACTGAAGCTCGTCGGACAGCCCGTAATAGTAGATGCCGGGCCCATTGAACACTCCGGGACCCGGGGCGGGGGCCGGCATCCGACCGTAAAGCGTTTGGGCGGTGAAGCTGTAGCGATGGGGGATCTTGTCCCACGTGAAGCCGGCCTTAAAAAGCCCTTCGTCTCCAAGGGCCAGGGTATACCGGCCGTCCCTCTGGCGGATCTTATCGGCGCGCAGCGTGA
Source organism: Candidatus Aminicenantota bacterium (assembly GCA_963727095.1). Lineage (GTDB taxonomy): Bacteria > Acidobacteriota > Aminicenantia > Aminicenantales > Saccharicenantaceae > CAVSEQ01. Next base: position 969,104 of record CAVSEQ010000005.1, read on the forward strand.
GATAACGCGTTCCCTTGACCAGGCTGAGGTCGAAGGCCTGAAAGATGAAGCCATTCGGGACGTCCCGGTATTCCGTGAATTTCGAGGATTTCGCCGTTGCCCCTACGAACTCAGCCCCGGCAACAGCGGCCGCCTTGATGACGATGTCGTCTTTGGTCTTTTCATCCCCAAAGGCCTGGACGGCGGCCAAATTGAAGACGATTCCTACGATGATGGCAAAGCTCAGATGTTTCTTCATGGCCGATTCCCCCTATCTCAGGAAGAAGTTACCCGAGGGATGGTTGGAGCCGTGGGTCTGCTGGTGGCAGTTGGTACAGGAACGGATGAAGACCCGGTTGCTCAGCGTGTTGATTCGGCCCTGATCGTACAACGTTCCGGGATGGCGCGTATCGTCGTGGCAGCGTTGACAGAGGTAAGGCTCCTTGGCCCTGAGCATCCTGAGGTGGTTTGTCCCGTGAGGGTCATGGCAATTCAGGCAATCTTCCCGGACGGGAATGTGTTCCCAAAGGAACGGGCCGCGCTTTTCTGCGTGGCACTGGTAGCACTTTTCCGTCACCGAATCCGCGCTGATGAGTTTGTCACTCTGTGTTCCATGGGGGTCGTGGCAGTTCGTACACTCGATTTTTCCCTCCCGGATCGGATGGTGCGAGGCGCGATAGAATTGCGATTTCTGCTGCTTGTGGCAGGAAAAGCAGAGATCTGATTCCAAGGCCGTCTTGAGCTGCGCCTTTTCGCCCTGGGCCTTATGGATAGAGTGGCAGCTCTGGCAGGCCAAGCCGCGGGCATCGTGGGCGCTTCCGGCCCACATCAATTTGGTCCCCCGGTCATGGCAGGTCAGGCACATCGCGGATTTGTCATCTTTGGACAAGTTGGCCGGATTCTTCATCGAGCCCTTCCCGCCGCCGGCGTCGACGTGGGCCTTGCCCGGCCCGTGACACGTTTCGCAGGCGTGGCTCGAACGCTTCTCGAACCCCTTCTTCCCGTGGACCGTTTCCTTGAACGCGGCGACAGTCTCTTCATGGCACGCCGCACATTGTTCGATGCCGACGTAACCCGCTTCTTGGCCGGCAGACGCCCGCGGGGGGGACGATATAAGGAAACCGGTTAGGAAGAGAAGGGGCAGCAAGCCGAGGAGCACGAAGGGGCTCCAGCGGATCAGTTTGGACATAGGACACCCTCCTCTGCGAAAGTTCCAGACAACGGAAACCTTCGTTGATCTCTTTGTCTGGCTATTCGTCCGTGTCATCCACCATCACCACGAAACTATACAAATTATAGGAATGATAAGGTATGATGTAAGTACCAGGAAGCGTGGTTATTTGTCAAGCGGCATTTTTGTTTTTTTTCGGACCGCGCCGATCCGGTAAGGTTGCCAAAGGTTGCCCGATTCGGTATGATGATGGACTTCAGTAAAAAAGAGTCTGAATCATGGGTCAGGATAGCTTAGGAAACTCGGAAGCTTCGGGGGCGGCGGCTGACCTTGGACACGGCCCCGCGGCCGTTTCGAAAAAGAAGAAAAGAAAAAAGAGGCTCATCGTTGGCCTTTCCATCGCGGGGCTGGTCTTTGTCGTTTTCGTTACCTCCGTTGAGCTGACATCGACGTCGCGCTTCTGCGCCGTCTGCCACTACATGAGGCCCTTTTACGAAAGCTGGAAGACCTCGTCCCACAGCCATGTCGAGTGCAGCACCTGTCATTATGCTCCGGGTCTGAGGTCCAAGCTGAGGGCCAAGATGGAGGGGCTGGTCCAGGTGGCCCGCTATTGGTCGAAGCTCTACCTGAAGTCCAAGCCCTGGGCGGAAATCCCTGACGAAAGCTGCCTCCGCCCCGGTTGCCATGACAAACGGCTCCTCGAAGGCCAGGTCAAGTTCAAGAAGGTCGTCTTCGACCACACCGTCCACTTCTCGGATCTCAAGCGGGGCAAGAAACTGCGTTGTACAACCTGCCATTCCCAAATCGTCCAGGGCGAGCACATCACCGTTACCGAGAGCTCTTGCTTCATTTGCCACTTCAAGAAAAGCGATCAATATCCCCAAACGGTTAGCTGTGCGAATTGCCACAAGAAGGCGGAGCTGGTCCCGCCGGCGGCCACGCGCTTCGACCACACCGTTGTCTTCGACAAGAATTTCGAATGCGACAAGTGCCACAGCCAAGTTGTCGTCGGGGACGGCGCCGTGCCGCGGGAGAATTGCTACAAGTGCCACTTCGAAGGCGCCCGGCTGGACAAGTACGGCAATACCGAGCTCATCCACTCGACGCACATCACCGCTCACAAGATCGAGTGCACGCAATGCCATCTGGCCATCCAGCACAAAATCGTCAGGGACATTGAGGCCATCGCCGACTGCCGGACCTGCCACACCGGCTCACACCAAGCCCAGAAGATCCTCTATACGGGAGAAGGCGGAACGGGAGTCGCCCACCCTATGCCCAACGTCATGTTCCAGAAGGGCTTGAGCTGCAAGGGGTGCCACATTTTTCATGAGGAGAGGGGCCAGCTCCTGAAGGGCCAAACGATGCGCGCCAGCAGCGAATCGTGCGAATCCTGCCACGGCAAGGGCTTCTCCCGCCTGCAGCGGGACTGGACGCAGGCCGCGGCGAGCAAACTCGCGAGCGTCAGGGCGATTTATGAGCGCGCCCTCCGAGATGTCCGGGGGTCCGCCAGCCCGGAGAAGGCCCCGGCCCAGGCCCTCCTCGACAAAGCGGCGTTCAACATGGACATCGTCGAGCGCGGCAAGAGCGTTCACAACATCACCTACTCGCAAGCGCTCCTGGCCGCAGCGTGGAACCAGATCAGGGACGGCCTCCGGATGATCGGCTCCTCGTTCGTGCCGCCGACGATGGTCATGCAGGCGTCGACCAACGAGAACCTCTGCCTGACCTGCCACGCCGGCGTTGAGGAGCTCTCGGGGAGCGTTTTCGGGCTCCGGTTCCCGCACCGATCCCATCTCGTCGGCCAGAATATCGAATGCACGACGTGCCACTCCAATGCCCGCAAGCACGGTGAGTTCGTGGCCAGCAAGGAGACCTGCGCCGGCTGCCATCACCAGGATCCGAAAAAAGACTGCGCGGCGTGCCACACCCTGCAGGCGACGATTTACAGCGGGGGGGTGCTCGACGGTCTGAAGATCGATAAGGACATGATGGCCGAGGCCGGCGTCGATTGCGCCGCCTGCCATTTCGATACGAAAAAGTCTCTTCTCCGACCCGACGGCGCCAAGTGCGTCGATTGCCACGGAAAAGAGGAGTACCGGAAGACATTCTCCGATTGGCAAGGCAAAACGAAATCCTTGGCTACCGATCTCGAAGCGGCTCTGCGCGAGGCCAGGGCAGGGGCCAGGTCCGACGAGCAGAAAAAGCAAATCCAAAGGACGGAGGACTTTCTCAAAAAGCTGACCTACGACGGCAGCTGGGGGGTTCACAATGCCGTCTTCGTCCAGGATTACTTGACAACGGCGCTGAAAACCATTAAATCTTTCGACACCGGCAGGACCCGATGAAGCGACGAAATTTTATCAATTATTTCCTCGGCGGCTCCCTAGCCGCGACGGTCCTCGCTTTCCTCTACCCTCTCCTCCGGTATGTCCTGCCGCCGCTCCGGGTGGAGGCCGTCCTCAAGAGAGTGTCGGCGGCGAAGATGGGTGACCTCCCTCCCAACTCCTTCAAGATCTTCAAGTTTGGAGCCAGCCCGGGGATCCTGATCAACACGCCGGAGGGGCAGCTCGTCGCCCTGTCAGCCGTTTGCACCCACCTTACCTGCACGGTCCGCTACGAAGCTGACTCGGGGACGCTCTACTGCCCCTGCCATAACGGCCGCTTCGATCTGGCCGGGAACGTCATTTCGGGCCCGCCCCCGGCCCCGCTCGAAGTCTATAAGGTCGAGGTCGCGGGGGAGGACATCTTCGTCTCGAAGAAGGCTTAGAAAAACAATGAACAAGACGCTCCTGGTGCTCTGGAATTGGCTCGACGACAGGTTCCAGCTCCGGGCCCTTGCCAATCTGGCCAAGAAGAAAACCGTTCCCGAGCACAAGCATTCCCTCTGGTATTTTTTCGGCGGGATCTGCCTCTTTCTGACGGTGCTGCAGGTGGCATCGGGGATCCTCCTCCTCCTCTATTACAGCCCCTCGGTCGACGGAGCCCACGAAAGTGTCCAGTTCCTCATGAGCGACGTCCGGTTCGGGTGGCTGATTCGCTCAGTTCACAGCTGGTCGGCCAACATCCTCATCGGGATCCTGTTCGTCCACATGTTCTCTACATTCTTCATGAAGGCCTACCGATCGCCGCGAGAGGTGACCTGGATCACGGGGTTTTTCCTGTTCGTGTTGTTCCTGGCCTTCGGCTTCAGCGGCTACCTGCTGCCCTGGAACGAGCTGTCTTATTTCGCGACGCGTGTCGGGACGGACATCGCCGGCAGCCTGCCGCTCGTCGGGAAAACCCTCAAAACGTTCATCTTGGGTGGGCCGGGCATCGGCCAAGCCACGCTCACCCGGTTTTTCTGGCTCCACGTGGCCATCCTCCCCTTGATCGCATTTGTCCTCATCTGCATCCACGTCATCCTCGTCCAGCTCCAGGGCATGAGCACGCCCGTCAGCCTCAAGGATCAACAGGTCAAGGAAATTCCCTTTTTCCCTGATTTCATATATAAGGATGTCCTCGGCTGGACGCTGATCCTTATCCTGATCGGGGTTCTCTGCGTTTTCCTTCCCTGGGAGGTCGGGAAGAAGGCCGATCCCTTCGCCGCGACACCCCTGGGGATCAAACCCGAATGGTATTTCACGTTCATGTTCTCCACGCTTAAAATCATTCCCTCGCATGTTTTTTCGGTTGAAGGCGAAAAGCTGGCCATCCTGGGTTTCCTGGCCGGCGGCGCGTTCTGGCTCCTGGTCCCGTTCCTCAACCGCAGGGCCGCCATGGGAAAGCCCAGCCGGGCCTTTACGGTCATCGGGGCCGTCATTCTTGCGTATATCATTGTGATGACTGTCCTAACATACACGCTCCCGGGCTTATAAATGAGCAATGAGGCGACGAAGATGGCCAAAATTCGACTCCCCGCGGTCCTGATGCTCTGGATGCCCCTTCTCTGGGCCCCTCTCCTGGCGCAGAAGAATAGCTGTCTCGAATGCCATGCGAAGCTTGCGGACGAGCTTAAGGCGCCCGTCGAGGGCTTCAAGATCGACGTCCACCAACAGTTCGGCCTGAGCTGCGCCGACTGCCACGGCGGAAATGCGGCCCAGGACGACGCCGACAAAGCTAAGGATAAAAGCTTCCGGGGCGCCCCGAAGCGAGCCCAAGTTCCCGGTTTTTGCGCCCGGTGCCATTCTGATTCCGCGTACATCAAGGCCTTTAATCCTCGCCTCCGAGTCGACCAGATGGAGCTCTACCAGACAAGCCGTCACGGCCAGCTCCTCAAGAAGGGCGATACAAAGGTCGCGGTGTGTACAGACTGCCATGGCGTTCACGGCATCCAGTCGGCCAAGTTTCCCAAGTCCCTGACATTTCCCTGGAACGTTCCCCAGACCTGCGGCCGCTGTCACGCCGACGCGGCGCTCATGAAAACCTACGGCATTCCCACCAATCAGCTCGCGGAGTACAAGCAGAGCGTTCATGCCCAGGCGTTATACGAAAAGAAGGATCTGTCGGCGCCGGCGTGCAACAGCTGCCACGGCAACCACGGCGCCGTCCCTCCCGACGTGAAATCCATTGCCTTCGTCTGCCGGCAGTGCCATCCCAGCGCGGGCGATCTCTTTTCGAAAAGCCTCCATAAAAAGCCCTTTGATGAGATGGGATTTTCTGAGTGTGAGTCCTGCCACGGAAAGCACAAGATCCTCCGCCCGACTGATGCCCTGCTCGGCACGGACACCGGCGCGGTCTGCGTCCAGTGCCACGAGCAGGGTTCCAAGCCGTTTGCCGCGGCCGCGCGGATGAAGCAGCTCATTGTCGGCTTCGGCTCAGAGATCGACGCCGATCAAGCGCTGCTCGGCCTGGCCGAACGGAAAGGGGTCGACGTTTCGGACCCGAAGTACCGGCTCCAGGAGATCCACACGCTGCTCGTCTCCGTCCGCAACTTGACTCACGGCCTGAATCTGCCTGAAATCGAGCAGAAAACCGCCGAGGGACAGTCCCTTCTCGCCGGCGTACGGTCCTCGGCCGAAGCCGCGCTCAGGGAGGCCAAGTTGAGGCGGACGGGTTTGGTCGTGGCCACAGTCTGTCTGATTCTTTTCGCCCTGGCGTTCTACATGAAAATCCGCCAGATGAGGGGTCGTTCCGGCCCCCGACCCGACTGAAGCTCCACGGACTGACAGCCGGGGGGTTCTGTTGGCTTGGACCCCCGCAGTCATCAAGAGGCTGCCGAGCGCGGCCTCTTGATGGCATCCGTCGAATCCCGCAAAGGGGATTGAACCGATCAGACCCATCCTATTAAGGAAAAGTGACACGGTCTGGAATTGACAATCTCCTTCCCGTTCTTTACAATGCGTATCGGCATACACGGAAAAGGAGACGCCATGAAGAAAGTCGGGGTTATGATCGCTCTCGTCGTGCTGACCGCTGTCGTCGCGCTGGCCCAGGAATTCACCTATGTCGGCGCCCAGAAATGCCAGATCTGTCACAGGACGGAAAAGCAGGGGCAACAGTATCCTCTCTGGGAAAAGAGCAAACACTCCCAGTCGTTCGCCGCGCTGAGCAAGCCGGAGGCCGCTGAGAAGGCCAAAACCGCCGGGGTCACTGTTCCGCCTGCCGAATGCCCGGATTGCCTGAAATGCCATGCTCCCCTCGCCGCTAAGGCTCCCGAGCTCAAGGCCGAGGGCGTCAGTTGCGAAACCTGTCACGGTCCCGGGAGCGAATATCGAAAGCTGTCCGTCATGAAGGACAAGGACGCCGCGATTAAGAACGGCCTTGTCCTTTACGGAAGCGCGGATAAGATCAAGGCCCAGTGCCTGAAGTGCCATGAGAACGCCCACGGCCTGGCCTTCGATTTTGACGCCTCCTGGGCGAAAATCAAGCACCCGGTCCCGAAAGGCTGATCTCCTGCGGATTCCGCGACTTCGGGCCACGACGACAAAATACACGCGCGACTTCCTGCCATTCCTGTTCGTCCTGCTCGCGGCGGGTTTCTCGGCCGGGCAGGCCCAGAGCCGGGACGGCCCCGCGGTCTCCAATTCGAAATGTCTCGATTGCCATGCCGCTGAGACCCTAAAGGGGTCCGTCCACGCCAGGATGACCTGCGTGGACTGCCACCTCATGATACCCGCCCCCGCTCCGGCGGGACTTCCCCACGCGAAGACGCTCCCTCCTCCGAACTGCACAGACAAGTGCCACCGGGAAAACCCGCTTCAAAAACCGGGAGAGAGCCCCGTCTACTACCCGGACAGCGTCCACGGCCGGGCGTATCTCATCCGGGGTGTGAAGGACGTTGCTCGCTGCTGGAACTGCCACGGCAAGCACAACATCAAGGCGAAAGACGACCTCACGTCCACGGTCAACCGGAAAAACATCCCCCTCATGTGTTCGACCTGCCATGAAAACCAGGCCGTGGTCGTCAAGTACCACATCCACGCCGAAATGCCCTATCAGGAGTACCGGCAGAGCGTCCACGGCAAGGCCCTGTTCGAGAAGGGGTTGCTGACTTTCGCCGCCGTCTGCACGGATTGCCACGGCATTCACAACATCCAGGGCGTCGGCGAGCCCAACCTCATGGCCAAACGGCCGCAGACATGCGGTCGGTGCCATGTTCTCATTTTCAACGACTACAAGGAGAGCATCCACGGACGGGAAGCCCTCAAGGGCAACAGTGATGCCCCCCTGTGTGTCGACTGCCACGGCGAGCACACACTCATGTCCCCGCAGGACGAGCGCTCGTCGGCGTCTCGGGGCCATGTGTCGGACACCTGCTCGAAGTGCCATGCCCGCCCCGAGGTCATGCGAAAATACGGCGTCCCCGAAGACAGGATTCAGACGTTCATCCAAAGCATGCACGGGATCGCCGCAGGCTTCGGCTCGAAGGCCACGGCCAACTGTTCAGATTGCCACGGCGTCCACGATATCCAGCCGGCCTCCGACCCGAAGTCCAGGGTCAACCCTGCTCATCTCGCGGCCACGTGCGGACGTATCAATTGCCACCCGGGCATGCCGGAGAGGGTCCGGAAGGCCCAGATCCACATCGGACCGGACAAGGTGAAATCGCCCGTTCTCTTCACCGTTCAAAGGGCATTCACCTGGGCCGTCATGGGTCTCGTCGCGATCACGATCGTGTCCTTTATCTTTGGAATGGTCCGGCGGCTTGCGCGAATGAAGAAGAAATGAGATCGGGCGTCGGCATCCTCTCGCTGGTCCTCGTCGTTTCGGCGACCGTCCTCGCCCAGCCGGCCGGCGCGGTCGTGACCGATGCGGACTGCCTCGCCTGCCATTCCGATCCCGGTCTGAAATCGGCCTCGGGCCGGCCCGTCGCCGTCGATCCCGAAAAATCCCGGGCCTCCGTGCATGGACAAGCCGGGATCGCCTGTGTCGACTGTCATGCCGAACTCAAACACGTCAATGATTTTCCGCACGCGGAGAAGCTCAAGAACGTGGACTGCTCGGGCTGCCACGAAAAGGACAAGCAAACCTTCGCGGCCAGCGTCCATGGGGGAGCCACCGCAGCGAAGGACGGGATGACCGTGAGCTGCAAGGATTGTCATGGGACTCACAGTATCCGGGCCAAGGACGATTTTGAATCGTGGACCTTTCCTCTCAACCTGCCCCGAACATGCCTCGCATGCCACAGCGGGAAGGTCCGCAACGAAAGGGGCGCGGCGTTCGTCGAGCTCTACGAGAAGAGCGCCCATTTCCGAGCCCTGGAGAAATCCGGGCTGACGCTATCGGCCAACTGCAGCCATTGCCACGGCGCCCACGATATCAAGGCCGTCAGAGACACCTCGTCGAGGGTATCTCGCCGGAACATCATTCAGACCTGCGGGCAGTGTCACGTCGGGATCCGGCGCGACTATCTCGAAGGCGTTCACGGCAAGGACTATGTCAAGGGGATCAAGGATGTTCCGGTTTGCACCGACTGCCACAGCGAGCACGACATCCGCTCCCCCCTGGATTTGGAGTCGACGGTCTACACGACCAAAGTGGCCCAAATCTGCTCGCGGTGCCACGACGACATGGCCCTGTCGCGGCAGTACGGGTTTTTGCCCAACCGCATGAAGACCTATGCCCAATCCTACCATGGGACGGCCTCGAAGTTCGGCTCGATCCGCGTGGCCAACTGCGCCAGCTGCCACGGCTTCCACGATATCCGCGACGTGACGGATCCAAAGTCTTCGATCTACCCGGCCAATCTGCCGCAGACGTGCGGGAAATGTCATCCCGGCGCCACCAAGCACTTCGCCGAGGGGAAAATCCATAACGTTGCGGCGGCCACGTCCGATTTCAAGGACAAGTCCCCCCACATCGTCAAAACAGTGTATATCGTTGCGATTTCGGCAATCATCGGCGTCTTTCTGCTGTTTATCGCCGCCGACCTGTTCCGGAGAGCCATCCATCGCGGGAGGACGCCGCATGGATGATCGGGACCTCGTTCGCGACGACGATGTGCTCGTCCGGATGAATATGGCCGAACGCATCCAGCATTGGCTTCTCATCCTGACGTTTTTAACTCTGATGGCCACCGGGGTGCCGCTCTTTTTCTATGAGTTCAAGTTTTTTAAATGGATCCTGCCGAGCGGGCGGGCTTTCGCGGTCCGGGGCATCCTGCATAGGACGGCGGCCGTCGTTCTCATCCTGAATCTCGCCTGGCACGCTTCTTACACGGCTTTTACGGCCAGGGGACGCGCGAGCTTCAGGTCCATGATCCCGCGCTTCAAGGATTTCCGCGATGCCTTCGAACAGTTTTTCCATAACGTCGGCATCACGCGGCTGGCCCGGCGTCTCGGAGTGGCTCGAAAATTCTTCGCCCGCCATCCGTATTGGCTGTTCCAGGAAGGCCCCCGCTACGACCGCTACAACTTCGTCGAGAAGTTTGAGTACTGGGCCGTAGGCTGGGGTTCGGCGGTGATGATCGCGAGCGGCTTCTTCATGTGGAACGTCGAACTCTCCCTCCGGCTTTTCCCACTCTGGGTCCACAACATCTTTATCATCGTCCACAGCTATGAAGCCCTGCTCGCCTTTCTGGCGATCATCATCTGGCATATGTATAATGTCCACCTCAATCCCGAAGTCTTTCCCATGAGCAAAATCTGGCTCAACGGCAAGATCACGGGCCGTGAGCTCCGGACCCTTCATCCTCTGGAGTACGAAAAGATCGTTCAAGAACGGAAGAAGGTCCTCGAGACAAACGCCCTTTAGCCAGGCCGCTCCCGCCTGTGCGTGGTCTTCCCAGCCGGCGAGATGAGGACCAGATTGACTTGCTCAGCGTCCGCCTTCCGGCCGAGAAGCCCTGCGACGACGCGTACGTCCTCAAGATCGTCGAGGCAGGTCAAAAATAGCGGCGCGGCCCGTTACCGGACGTCGTAGCGGACAAACGCGACGTACGCCGCGGCGAACAGGACAATCGTGTACCCAGCCAGCACGGCGAACGGCCAGAGAACTGCGCCGGCCCTCCCCGCGAGCCCTTCCTCCGTGTACTCAAACCTCGGTGAATCGGTCATATCGATTGCGGTATTCCACGGGTCGCCGGTCGGTTCCTTGGCTTTCAATTCGGCAATCTTTTTCGGCTGGTAGTCGCCGTAAAAAGCCCGGTCCCACCGTTCCACCAGCTGGCTGAAGTGAATCGAGCTGTGCATCCCCGTCGAAGACAGGTCGGTCGAAAGGTAAGCGAAATCGGCGAGCGGCGAGGCCATCGAAATCGAGCGGGCCAGGCCCGTCTGGGCCGCCTCCTTCTGACTCAGGTCCTTCTCGAGCACCTCCATCTTGGCGCTCTGGATGCGATTGGCCTCGTCCCAGGCCTTCTGGCCAGCCGCCCTGTTTGCCTCGTAGGCTTTCCTGTACTCGGGATCCTCGGCGACACGCTTCTTGACCTCAGCCTCCGACAGCCTCTCCGCGAGAACCGGATACTGCTTGAGGACCTCGCCCTGATATTTGACCATGAGCTTCTGGCCGAGCTCGTCCCTGTCGACGTCTCCTAGGCGGGAGATTTCCCGCGCGACTTTGATTCGCGATGGCGTCGGCGACAGGAACGAGGCGATGTAAGGGCTCAGGTTCGGGACGACGAGAACGAGCAACACCCAGACGAAAAGCGACGTCATGATGCTCGACGAGCTTGAGGCGTGGACGGACGAAATCATGAGGCCGATGAGATAGAAAACGGCGATATAAAGGGCCGCTCCCAAAACAATCAGCCCGAGCGCTCCCCAGTCGGCGCCGGTCCAGGTCACGCGCGGATGAAGAAGGATGATCAGCATTCCCGTCGCGAGCGAAAGGAGGAACGGTCCGAGAAGGGTCAGCATGCCCCCCGCGAATTTGCCGAGGATGATCTTCGACCTCGACAGGCCGTTTGACAGCATGAGCTTGAGCGTTCCGTCCTCTTTCTCCCCGCACACCGCGTCGTAGGAAAGAATCAGGGCGATGAGGCTGACGAGGATCGTGACGATGAAGGTCAGGTCGATGAGCGGGAACATCACGGGCAGCGGGTCGTCGTCGAACTTTTCGAGATTGACTTCGGCCGTGAGACCCCGGACGAGCGCCTGGAAGGGGATGGGCGGCTGCACATGCTGGAGGATTGGGCCGATCCTGTTGAAGTGGGCATAGTTCCGCAGGTAGTGCTCGAGCTCCGCCTGCCGCTGAGAGTATTCGTCCTGCCTCCTGAGATAGTCGCCGGTCAGGATGAGAGCCGTGACCGTGACGATGACGAAAAGGAGGACGAAGCTCACGAGGAACCTGAAGGACAAGATATTATTGCGGACTTCCTTAGCGATCATCATGTTCAGCATGTTCATACCTCACGGCGCAGCCGCATTTCCGAGAATCCTATCGGACGTCGTAGCGAATGAAAACGACATAGGCCAGGGCGAAGAGGAGGATGTTGAAAAACACAAGCCAGGCGGTGTCGAAGAGAGCGCCGCCGGCGAAGATTTCGACAAGCGACCTCGGGGCGTATGTAAAGGCTGTGTACTGCGCTTTCGCGGAGCCCTGGTTGGCGATAATCTTATCGATGATCGAGTCTTTGTAGCGGACGACCTCCTGTTTGAGGCGGCTTTCCTCGCCGATTCCGGTCCCGGCGATCTCGCTCGAAGCATCAAGGAAACTGGCCGCCGGGGAGATCCTGTTGATGTCCCGCGAGAGCCGCACCAGGCGCTCGAACTTCAGACGGTAGTCCTGCTCCATCTGGTCGTTCTCGTTGCTGATCGTCCGCATATGGTTCTCCCAGTGCTGGTCCTTGATGCTGAGGAGAACCTCCCGCGTCCACGTCTGTTGCTGCTTCTCGCTCAAGGCCCGGACCGAGGGAACGGTCACGAACTGGCGGGCGACGAGAGTTCCGAGGTTGGGGATGATAAAGACAAACAGGGACCAGAGAAAAAGGAGGACGACGACCGAGGTCGCCGCCCGTTTCGTCAGGGCGGAGACAAGAACCCCGAGGCTCAGGAATAAGCCCACGTAGAGAAGAGACAGTGCCAGGATGAGGGCAAGGCGGCCGAGCTGCCCCGCCGAGAAGTGGACGTTGGGGTCGAGCATGAGCAACGCGGATGCGAGGAGCGTCACGAGGAGGAAGGGGACTCGCCAGGCTCAGGAAGTTTCCGATCCATTTGCCGGCAAGGACCTTGGCCCGGGAGACGGAGCTTCCCAGGACGAGCTTGAGCGTTCCCTGCTCCCTTTCCCGGCTGACCTGGTCGAAGCCGAAGAGAAGGGCGACGAGAGACAGGACAACCCTGACGACATAGAGAAAATCGGGTGCCGTGAAAAAGGAGTAGATGATGTTTCCAGAGCTCTGGCCGGCCCGGACATCGATGCCGATCGTGCTGACCTCGAAGGAGCGCGTGATGGCGTCGTCGAGGCCCTTGGCGAAAATGGCCAGCGGGTTGGGCGGGACGAGCGCGATCGGATCGCCGGGCTTGGGCCGGATGACCTGGTAGTCGGCCATCCGCTGCCCGAAGTCCCGGTGCATGATGAAGAGGCTGGTCGCCACGAGCAGGACAATGAGCAGCAGGACGATAAAGAATTTATAGCTCAAGAGGTTCGAGAGGATTTCTTTCCGGGCGATGGTCCAGGTCATGACGCCACCTCGCTTGATTTTCATTGCTTGTTACCTCACGTCATACCGCAGGAAGACGACATAGGCCCCGGCGAAGAACAGGACGCCGTAGATTCCGAGCAGGGCCATGTCGACCCATCCGGCGGCCAGCCTCCGCTCGAGCGGCACGGGCTCGGCCGGAAGCTTCGGGGCCGGGGCCTTGAGATCAATGCCTCTGTAAGAACTTAGCGTTATGTTCTTGAAAGCGAGCGCTGTGAGCTTGATCGCGATCTCCCGGTCGAGAATTTGTTTGAACCGGGACCGTGTCTCCAACCATTGCCGTTCCTCGGCGAATCCCGTGCCCGCCAGCTCGGCCATGAAATGGACCAGGCAGCTCACAGGCGAAAGCCGCGAAAGGTTCCTGGCCAATGCGGCCTGTCGTCCCCGCTGTCTCTCAAATTCGGCGTCGATCTTATCAAGATCGGCATCGAGCCGGGCAGTGAACTCGGCTTTCCGATCGGCCTGGACCTTCTTGAAGGCCTCGACGGCCGGACTCTTGGCCCGCAGCGCCTTGAAAAACTCGTCCATAGACATATCTTTAATGCCCGGCGTCGTTTGGGTCAGTTGCTGAAGATCTGCGTAAATATCGCGATCATTCTGCAGGCGGACTTGATTCTTCTCGAGGTCGATGACCTGCTGCGACTTGACGGGAAGGATGAGCTTGGCGAGGACAACGCTCCCTTTGGGGAGGATCATGGCCAGGCCAACCCATACGGAGAGGACCGTGACCATGGCCGACAAAGAGTTCCGCGTGAGGCCCGAGATGAGCAAACCCAGATTGTAGAAAACAAGGAGAAAAACGAGCGACGCACCGATACCGATCGCGAACGGGCCGAAAACCCCGGGCTGGGCGAAGGGACTGAGACCCAGCGCAGCCGTCAGCAGAACGCCGGCCAGGATTCCCGCGATGAACGCCGCGGCCAGGAGCGAGGAGCCGGCGGCCATCTTGGCAGTGATCAGCATCGGCCGCGGCACGGGATTGGCCATGATCTGGGCCAGCGTTCGCCGCTCCCTTTCTCCGGCGACGGCGTTAAACGTGAAAATCATGACCAGCACGGCCATTACCGTCGTCACGATAAAGCTCAAGTCCAGCCGGCCGAAAAGCGAGAGAAACGGATTGTCGAGCCTGCGGTTATTGTTGAACTGGACCTCGGCGCCCCCCTCGGTGATGTATCCTCGCGTTTCAACGGAGTTGGGCAAAACCATTTCGACGCCGCCGGAGAGGAGGCTCAAGGGGGAGGGCGGACGGAAGGCCGCGCCCCCGTTGCGCATCAGGTCGCCCGCGGTGGCCCTTGTCTGCTCGTAGTCGCGGACCGCCTCGTCGTATACCAGCCGCCGGTCGGCATAGTCCTTCTGGCTTACGGTAAAGCCCAAAGGGATGACGATCAGGCACAATACGAGGGCCAGGAGGAACCGGTAGTTCTGGATGTTCTCGGCGATCTCCTTTTTGAAGAGGATCTTGAACATGATGCATTCCCCTAGCGAGCGTCGTACTTCAGAAATGCGACGAATGCGCCGGCAAAGAAGACGAGGTTGAAGAGCAGGAGGATGACGATGTCCGGGAGGACATTACGGACGACCGCTTCGGCTGGAACGGGAACGTACGTGAAGACGGGAGCCGCAGCCTCACCGTCACCCTCGAACCCCACATTGGACCCGCCTTTCATTCGGGTCTCTTTTTGCTTGTTGAAGATATCCCGGTTGAGGACGTTCAAATACTGGCGAACCTGGCCGTTGAATTGCTGGTATTCAAGCCAGCCCGTCTGTCCAAGCTCGGCCAGCGGCCGGACGAAGCAGCTGATCGGCGAGAGCCTCGCAATGTCGGCGGTCAAGGCGATTCTCGTTTTCTGCCGCTCCTGGACGTCGCGTTCAAGGTTTTGCCAGCTCGCTTCGATTTGAGCCTGGTATTTATCGTGGATGTCCTGCTGCTTTTGCTGCCCTTCCTTGTACGCCTCACTCTTTTCGTCCTCAGGCATGGCCTGGACCACGCGATCGATTTCGACGTCTCGCGCCCTGACGATATCCCTCCGGATCTGGTTTTTTTCCAGGGCCAACCGGGCCTCGGATTTCACGGGATAAATGACCTGGGCCGCGGCCACCGCCAGCCGGGGATAGACGCCGTAAAGAAAAACCCACGCCAGGAGAAGGGTTATGAGCGCCGGGACGGCCTGTTTCGTCAGCGCGGAGACGAGCAGGCCGAGGTTGAAGAAGCTCCCGATGAAAAGGACGGAAACGAGGACCGAGAGGCTGATAAAGATCCAGGCATTCCCCACAGCGAAAACAGTGCTTCCCCGGAATTCGAGGATGGTCAAGCTCAGGCTCAAGGCGAGGAGAAATGGGATAATGAGGATGAGCCCGTTCGCCGTCGCCTTGGCCAGGATGATTGTGGCCCGCGGCACTGAATTGCTGAGAATCTGGCGCAGAGTCCCCTGCTCTTTTTCGCCGGCGACGGCCCCGAAGGTCATAATGACCGCCAGGAAGCTCATGACGACGCCGACGATGAAAATGAGATCGAGCGGCCCGTAGAAGTATTCATAAAGATTGTCCCGGCCCTGGTTATTGCTGAAGCGCATAACCGCCGGCGGCTCCATGTACGTGCTCTGCGTCTCCGCGACGTTCGGCAGGACGAGCCCGAGGCCGAGCGACAAAAAGCTCAGAGGCGAGGGCGGGGCAAAAGCCTTGGCCCCGCCTTTGTAGAGAACATCATTGACCGTCTTAGTTTGTTCGCCGTAAATGCGGACGGCCTCCCGATAGTTCTGGAGACGCGCTTGATAGTCCTTGAGGCTGACCTCAACCCCCAGCGGGATGAGGACCAAACAGAGCGCGAGAATGACCCAGAAGCGGCGGCTGGCCAGCGCCTCGCGGATTTCTTTGAAAAACAGCACGCGCATCATGGCGGTACGCTCTTTTTACCTCACGTCCGTCCGGAGGAACGCCGAAAAGGCCAGGCCGGCGAGCAGGATATTCCAGATGACGAGCCCGGCGATGTCCCATAAGCCGTCATGCACGCCGTCGATGAAGGACGGCCGGCTCTCCGAGAACCGGGGAAAATCGGACTTGTCTCCCTCGTATTCCTGGGGGAAGGGAGATCCGAGGAAGATATGCTTGCCGTTCAGAGTCACACTGGTCGAATAACTCCACGGAGACGTGCCGATAACTTTCCCCACTTTTTTCAGGATGTAATCATCGTAAACCCTGGAATAGTTCCGGATATCCTGGAGGAATCCGGCGTCAGCCGCGGGGCCGGTCTCTGAGATGTCCTCGGCAGAATATTGGAAAAGGGCGGCCGGTGAAACACGCGATATCTTCTGCGCGAGATCGGCCCTCTGCTGCATCGCCTTATTGTAGTCGTCGTACAGCTTCCGAACGCGCTCCTGTCCTTCCAAAAAAGCGCTATCGGCTTCAGCGAGGATATCCTTTTCGGTTTTCAGCTCGCCCTTTTGGACTTTGCCCGTCACCCGTTCTATCCGGCCCCAGACCTCTTTTTGTATCGTCGGCCCGACGAGCTTGGCCATCTGGTACTCGCTCGGCGCCTTAGCGAACTTTTCTGCCAGGAGGCTGGACGCGTCAGGAATAATGAAGGCAAAGATAATCCAGAAGGCGAGCAAAACGAGCAGCACCAGGGAGGAACGCAGGATGAGCGAGGAGAAAAAGAGGCTGAGGAAAGCGAAGAGAGAGAGATAGGCCAGACTGAGGAGTAGAAAAACGACGACCCGCACGAGGCTGCCGAGACCCAGGACAGATGGAAGGAAGAGGCCGATGATGATGAGGCTGACGACGAGGCCGATGAGAAAAGGAACCATGGCGCTGGCAAGAATGGCCAGGTATTTCGCTGTCAGGAGTTTGACGCGGCCGATCGGATTGGATAGGACCAACCGGAGCGTGCCGCGTTCTTTTTCTCCGGAGACCGTTTCGAATCCGAGAAGGATGACGTACAAGCTGAAGAGCATTTTAATGACGAAGGCCCAGTCAATTTCCGGGACTTCGGGCATCTTGAAGTTCCGGGGGCCGGCGGGCATGGCCGAGATGCCCTGCTTTGGGCCCAGGAAGTACCCGGGCGGGCTGCTTTTTTCTCCCCCTTCGGCCATGAACAGCAGTGGGCTCGGCGCCTTGAAAAGAGACGTTGCCACCGTGCTGGGATGCTGGTCTTCCTGTGCGACGTGAAGGCGATAGTCGGAATTGAGCCGGCTGTACTGCTGGACGAAGACTATTCCGTTAGCCGCGAAGAGAATGATCCCCGCCGCGAGCAGAACGGAAAACTGGACGCTTTTTAGGTGGTCGAGGAGTTCTCTCTGAAAAATCGTCTTCATCGCGTCACCTCACGTCTTTCCTTAGGAAGGCCGTGTAGGCCAAGGCGAAAAAGGCCAGGCTAAGGAAGGCCAGGAGCAGCCACGGCAGCCATGTCGCGGCCAGGGCTTCTCCCGCCGATTCCTCGGAAACTCGGAAATCGATGGCCGGCGCCTTTTTATACGCGTCGCGGTCCGCTATACATGAGCTTGGATCGCTCGGCATGCTTCTGCCAGTAGCGGTAGACTTCCTGCATAAACCGCTCATACTCGGGCATTCCGGTCCTGGCGTACCGCTCGGCCGCTTGGTCGAAAAGAACGGCCGGAGACAAGCTCGAGATCGTCCGGGCCAGGGTCATCTGAGAGGTGAGCTTGCGGCCGAACTCTTCGTCGACCTGGTGATTCAAGTCGGCCTTCAAAGTTTCGAGTTCAACACTCCGCACTTCGGTCTCTTTGCTCATCTCCCCTTTGTGTACGCCTTGGTTGAACGCTTCATTGACCTTTTTATACTCCGCCTCGTAGGGTTGGAATGCCGCCGCCTTCTGTTTTACGAGTTGCTCCTCACTCGGAAGCTTCGTGAAGCTGTCGGCGGCGATGATACCGATATTGGGATAGACGATAACCAGGAAGACCCACGCCTGGAGCAGGATCATGAGCGCCACCGCCGGCCGGTTGACAAGGACGGAGACAAAGAGGCTGATTGTGTAGAAAACGGTCAGATAGAGGGCGGCGAGGCCCATGAAACTTACGAAACGGGCCCAATCGGCGGCCTTGAACTCGATAAAAGAATGGGAGAGGATGATGATGAGGGAAACGAGGGCCGAGGCCAAGAGAGCGGCGATGACGACAAGCCATCCGCCCAGGAACTTCCCGAGGAGGAGCCTGTCTCTCGGGACCCGGTTGGCCAGGGTCAATTTCAAGGTGCCTGCCGACTTCTCCTCGGATACGGCGCTATAAGCAATGAATACGACCAGCAGGCTCAGCACGACGCGGACGATGAAGGCGAAGTCGACGGCCGCGAAGCCCGCGATAAATCGGTTGTGCTGGCTTCCTTCCTCGCCCATATAGCCCGTGGTGCGTGCGGGAATCCCAAGATAGGTGAGAGTGATGCTGTTGCCCAGCTTCCGGTCTTTGCCTTGCACGAGCGTGCTCAGCACCTGAGGCGGCCGGTAGAGATGAATGTAGAAGAAGTCGCTCTTCAGCTCCTCACGGGCGGCCAGGTAATCCTGCTGGCGTGTCTTGTAGTCCTGGACGTTGATGACAGTGCTGCCGGCGGCCAGGGCCAGGGTGATCCCGAGGCCGATCAGGAACTTGGCGGATTTCAGGTATTCGAGGATTTCCCGTTTGATGATTGTTTTCAGCATTGAGAGCCTCTCGCCAAGTGTGGGACACGCACCCGAGGTCCATGTCCCACTTCTTGCCCCTCCCTTTGCGACGTCATTTCGATCACCTCACGTCGTATTTGCTGAACTTAATGTAGGCGAAGGCGAACGGTGCGATCAGCCAGAAGGCGAGCGAGAGCAGGCTCTGGACGTTCTCTTTGAAGGTTTCGGCGAGCGACGCGGGGGCGATCGTGAATTTCGGGAGCTTTTTGGCGTCCACGGGCATGGCGGAAAATGACATCGACATGCGGCCGCCGGAATGCAGCATGAGAGTTCGCTTGACCTTGCTGAAGAGCTCGTTGTCGAGGGCCTTCTGATGGGAACGGACGGCCGCCAGATACCGGGTGCGTTCAAGCTCGCCCGTCCCGCAGACATCGGAGACGAAGCGCGCGAAGGCGGCGCTCGGTGAGATCAGGGACATGCCGACCGCGAGGTTCTGCTGCCGCCGGCGCTCCTGCTGATAGGTCTCGTCGATGGCCGCGAGCTGCTGCCCCTTTCGCTCCCTGGCCTTCATCTGGATGTCGTCCCGTATCGGATCCCATTTTTTTCTTTCGGGCGAGTTCTCATCATCCGCGGCGCCAGGCTTGGCCGTCTCGAAAATGAGGTCGTACTGGCGGCCGAGTTCGACAGCCGTTTCGCGGTCGAGCGTTCGGACGAGGAGGGACTTCTGGAGCGAGACTTCGGTTTCGGTCCGGACCGGGCGGACGAGCCGCGCCGTCATGTCGGCGAGCTTGGGGATGATCAGCTGAAACGCCGCCCAGATGATGAGAATGGCCACGAGAGACGTTCGGGCCTTGGCGGCGCTTGTGGAGACCGCGATCCCGATGGTGAAATAGGTCAGGATGAAAAGGGAGGTGGTCAGGAAGATGATCAGGATCCGAGTCGTCATGCCGCCGCCGAAAAGCGGGAACGCGGACAGCATAAGGACGACGGCCCCGAGCAGAAAGGCGAGGAGGAACGGGACCAGCAGAGCCATGCATCCGCCGCCGATCTTGCCGGCCAGGATCGTATCGCGGGGCAGGCGGTTGGCGAGCATCAGCCGCAGCGTGCCAGATTCTTTCTCGCCCGAGATCATGTCCGAGGCGAAGAGAAGGGCGATTAAGCTGATGACCATCTGGACGAGAAAGACAAAGTCGACCTTGCCCTGGACCGACAGGATCGATTCGTCATCGCTTGCGGACTCCCCGGGCTTGAAGCCGTCCTGGGTGAATTCGTAGTAGCGGGGGAGTGTGCTCTCGAACCCCTGCGTGAAGACCGAAAGGGGCGCCGGGCGCCGGAAGCCCTTGATGGCCACGGTTCCGGCCATGACGTCCTGGATCGTGAGGGCCGAGACGGCTTCGTCCGCGAGCCGCATCTGTTCGGTATAGTCCTTAACCCTTTTCGCGTAATTCGCCTGGTTGACGGACATTCCGAGCGGAATGAGCAGAAGGCAGATGACGGCGAACAATGGGAAGCGGTAACTGAAGATCGTCTCCAGGACCTCTTTTTTGATGATCGTTTTCAACATGGCGGTCGTCTCCTGGAACCGATGGCGCGCAGGCCCGTCGACGCACGGATGGCGCATCGGTGCGTCGGCGGCGCCGGTCCCTCACGCCATCGTCAGCGGCTCGGACTTCATATAGTCGATGTAGATCTTGACGAGGTCTTCGTATTGAAGCTCTTCGCGCGTCCGCTCCATAACCAGGCGGCCTTCCTTCATGATGCCCACGCGGTCGCCGATCTCTTTCGCCCGGAAGATGTCGTGCGTCGACATCAAAATGGCCTTGCCTTCCTTCTTGAGCTCGGCCAGGATCTCCAGGAACTCCTCGGCCGCTTTCGGGTCGAGGCCCGAGGTCGGTTCGTCGAGCAGGATTCCCGGCGCGTCCTTGATGACGGCGATCGAGATGCCGAGCTTCTGCCGCATGCCTTTGGAGAAGTTCTTCACGCGCTGCTCGAAGGCCTTCTCCTGGAGCGAGACGCGGCGCATGACCTGGTAATAGTCGTTCTTCGTCAGGTTCGTCTTGCCGCCGAGTTTCGCGAAGAAGTCGAGGTTCTGGCGCGCCGTGAAGTTCCCGTAGAGCATGACGTTCTCCGAGACGAAGGAGACGTACTTCTTGGCCTCGAGCGGGTCCTTGGTGACGTCGATGCCGTTGACGTAGCAGGTCCCGGTCGTCGGCGGGATGAAGTTCAGGAAGAGGTTGATCGTCGTCGTCTTCCCCGCGCCGTTGGCCCCGAGCAGGCAGTAGACTTCACCCGGGTAGATATTCAGGTTCAGGTGATCGACCGCCAGGACGCCGTCCTCATACCGTTTGGACAGGTCGTCGGTCTTCAGGATGGGTTGCTGTTTCGCCATGATTCCTCCTCATTTATGATGGGGACATGTACCTCGGCACGTGTCCCCTCTTTCTTTATCCGTAATTTCACCGGACGTCATAATTCTGGAACTTATAAAAAACGATGCCGAACAGAAATAAATTGTACAGGACGAGAAGCCCGATGAAAGGCAGTGCCTCCTTGATCCGGTCCCCGGGCTTGATATCCTTCTCCTCAAATTTTGGCACGGAGTTAAAATCTATAGCCTTGTTGGTGATTGCATCAGTGTCGAAATGATACAGCGAAGAAGAGCCTTTAACTCCCAGAATCTGCTTGACCGAAGAGACGAAGCCGTCACCGTACTGTCGGGCTTGGGTCCAGAAGTTCTCGAAGTGGAATATGCCGGTCCCGGCCGTTGCCGATGCTGCGTATTCATAAAGCGAGGCCGGCGAAACCATGTTGACTTTCCTTAGGGTCAGAACAGCGGCGATCTTCTTGTTCAAAAAATGGTCGCGGATCCCCTGTTGGCCCTCGAACAGTTCAACCTCAAACTTGTCCGCCAATTTATTGTAGGCTTCTTTGTCGTTGCGAAGGGCCCTGCCTTGCCCTTCATATTTTTTCTGGGCGTCATGCATAAACTTGTCCGTAATCTCCTCGATCTGCACTCCGGTCGGCACGTCGAAGCGCTTGAGGTTAAGAAGAAGTCCGGGGGACTTCGGTAATATGACAACCAAGACCACCCAGGATAGAAGGCTTAAGACAAGGCTGTGCTTGGAGGTGCGAGCAACAGTCGAGCAGAGAAGGCCGATAAGGACGAAGACGGAGAGATAGAGAAAAGAGAGAAGGGCGAACATCACAAGGCTATAAAGAAAAGCTGATGACAGTGGGACGGTCGATGAAACACCCAATACGAGGGCACCGATGATAAGGCTCAGCAGCAGGGGCAAGCCGAGGGTTAATAGTGCACTCGTATATTTCATCGCGACGAAGTGCGACCTCTTCACGGGATTGGAATAGATCAGCTTCAATGTCCCTGCTTCCTTTTCCCCTGTGAAGGCATTGAACGCCAAGATGACAGCAAGGTAACTTAGCAGGAACTGGACGATGAACGTCAAGTCAGGAGAAAAAAGCTCCGGCGGGCTTATATGTTCTCTCTTGGTGATGAAGAAGAAACCTCCAGCGATGATATCTTCCTTCTTGCTTAAAACCCTGAGCTGGTAAGGGTACATCTGGAAATAGAATCCCTGAGGGGACTTATCTTCATACGATAGGGATATGATCCGCTCAGCCCTGGGCTTCATGACGAGCTGCATGTTTGCGTAAAAGTAATCATTCTGAGGATCTTGCGAAAAATGGCGGAGGTTCTTTTCGTTATTGGCGTCCTTGACAGCATAATCATTCAGTCGGCCCCGATAATCATTAAGAAAAATCAGGGAAAAGGCTACGACAACTCCGATAATCAAAATGAAGTTTATGAGAAACGTGGAGCTGAGGATATCCTCGACGATTTGCCGCCTGAGCATATGCTTGACCATCGTCAAGCGTCCTTTCTCGGATCATAACGATTGAATGCGAAATGGGCAAGGAGAAAAAAGGCGAGGTTGCAGAAGATAAGAATGATAATATTCGGAAGCGCGGCCCCTGCTTTTTCGGTGATGCTCTGGGCACGGAATGAAAACGAGGGCAGGTCGCTCAGGTCGAGATTATTTATTTCTGGATTCACTGCAAGCGCCTCTTCCAGATTTTTCCCGCGGTACACTCCTATCTGCCTCTTTCCGGCGAAATAATCTTTGTTGATTCTTTCGATGAGGCTTTTCTCCTGGGGAGTGAATTCTTCGGGGTACGGATAGAGGAACTTCAAGCCAAAGGCTTTTTTCTCATCGAGATAGCGGACATAGCTCTGCCAATAGGTTTTGACCCGGCCTATAAAGCGAATGAGATTGTCTTCGCCAGTCTCGGCAAACAGGCTGGCCATTCTGGCGAAGTTCGTTGACGGCATCACGGCCAGAACCGCATTCCTCCGCCTCCTGACCCTCCCCGCCGCGGCATCATCGATATCCCGGAGGTTGTCGATTTTGACGGAATAATCCTCATTCACTCCTTCAACGATAGGCTGTGTTTTTTTATAGAATTCGAGCAACTCAGGCGGAATTATGCGCCTAAAGAGCACGGTCCCCGGAAGGCCGGGGGGAGGGGATGGAAGAAGCCATGTTCGTGGCCGCGGGAATTTCTCCCACGCCTGTTCGAAAGCTTTATCCCGCTCATCGATAACGCTCGTGAGATTCGTCTCGAAGTATCGCGTTCGCAAGGAGATTTGTCTGTCCGCATAAGCGTTGACCGCGAGCGGCCACAGGAAAACCGTGATGATATATAAAAACAACAGGACCAGAAGGCTAGTGAAGGACTTCCGTGTCTTGGCGGATATGAAAAGACCGATGAGGGCGATTGATGAGAGATAGAGAAACGAAAAGATGTAGAGGAGGGCCATGGATGAAAGAAAGGAGCCGTTGACTTCGATGCCCTTCAAAAAAAGAACCATTATGATTCCAATGAGAAAGAGTAGGGTGAGCGGAACGGCCAGAGAAAAGAGGACACCCAGGTATTTTCCCAAAAGGATTTTGTATCGGGGCACCGCAGTGGCGAGGGCAAGGGACAGCACACCCTCTTCCTTCTCGCCGGATATCGCGTTGTAAGAAAGCAGGATGGCGAGAAGCGTGAATATGATCATGACCACGGAGGAAAGGTCAAAGAAATAGAACATACGGGAGAACTCGTTCTTGACCAGGCCGCCCTGGAGCGAAGCCGGGATGTCCCGATTAGTGATGTCAGCATAGTTGCCAGCGTCTCTTTCGATGCCCGAAACGAAAATGCTAAGGGGATTCGGCCTTTTGAACACCTTTGGTGCGAGTTCCGAATAGACGCGGATCCGCTTCAAGTTTGTGTCATTGAGCGCGACACCAACGTTATAGTCTTTCAGCCTTGCCTGGTAATCGCTCGTCAAGAACGCCACGCTGACGATCGTCAGGACAATGGCCACAAGGACGCAGGCGATGAACTTGAACGAGAGAATATTGTCCAGGAACTCACGTTTGATGATCGTTCTGATCATTCTTGTATTTCCGTTATTTCACCGGACGTCATATTTCAGAAATGAGAAATAGGCTCCCGCAAAAAAAACGATGATGAGCACGACCATCAGCCCGATATCGGGCAAAACTCTGGCAAGCGATTGGTTAAGTGACTCGGGTTCGAACCTATGCTGGGGCATATCGGACCGTTCGACCATGGGTGCGGTCTCCCCATTTCCTCGTGTAGTTGAAGTTTTTCTGGCTCTGGGCAATCATCCATTTCGTGAAAACGGACTATAGGCACGAACGGAGGCCAAGAACCGGTCATGTTCGTCGAGTCCCGTCCGCGCCAGGCTCATGGTCGAAAACGTTAAAGCTGAGGCCGGAGAAATCAGTGATAGATTTATGGCCAAAGCATCCTGGGCGTGCTTGCGAAGTTCGTAATCCCGGTCAAGGGCAGCGTTATAATCGTCGATCCGGGAAGAAGCCCACTGTTGGATCTCTCCCAAGTATTTCTTGAATTCCTCCGGGTACTTATCCTGCTCCTCGGTCGTCTTCGGCGTGTGTTCATTGCCCCAATCCCGGTTGCGCCGCCTGACCTCTTCCTGTGTCTGCTGCAGGAAAGAATCCTTATTGGCCGTGATTTCATGGACCGAGGGGATAGGGTCAATTTGAGTCGCCGCGAGGATCGAGACCTTGGGAATGACCGTAACGAAGGCCACCCAGATGATGAGCAGGGTCAGAGAAACTGCTCGAACTCCTGGCGCTGCGCGTAGAGACAAACAGCCCGAGGCTGAAAAAGACGGAAAGGTATAGGAAAAACACAAGAAAAATGATCCCGACGCGGACCCAATCTTGGCCGGACAGAGAAACGTCCGGATAAATGAGCAGAATCAGAATGCCAAGGATGACTGGGGTGACTAATGAAATGAGTAAATTGATATACCCGCCGATGACCTTCCCCAGTAGGAAACGATCCCGGGGAACCCTGTTGGCCAGGATCAATTTGAGAGTCCCGCGCTCCTTTTCCCCGACAACGAGGTCGTACGTGTATAGTATGGCTAACAAGCTGAGGACGATCTTGACGATAAACGCGAGATCAAGAGTTCCGAAGATCGAGAAAATGGGATTGCTTTCGTACTTGGAATCGACAAGGTTGGGGTCGTATGTGTAATCGACCTTTGCCACACGGCCGACGGCTTCGGACACGCCGCTGACGATTGAACTCAAGACTTGGGGCGGCCTGTTGATCTTGATCCCTAAGTTGGCAAATGTCACATCGCTCGTCGCTCTTTCAAGATTCTTCTTGTTGAGAGCGACAGCCGTCGAGTACTCCTTGAGGTCCGCCCGATATGAGGTGATTCCGGTAAAGACCGAAAGAAGGATAAGCGAGCTGCACAGCAAGAAAGTGAAGATAAACTTCGGACTGGTTATGGTCTCATGAATTTCCTTCTTGATGATGTCTTTGAGCATATGTGTTATCCGTTGATACCACTCCTAACGTCTTTGCGTTGGATAACGGTAAGTATATGCACAAATGTATGTACATGATAGCGCCTATCGCACATCGTATCTCGTGAACGAATAATAGGCCGCATCAAAGAAAATCAAGCTTCGGTTCACGTCACCTTCTCGTCAGCTTGATGCCGAAGACGACGATCCCGACCAGAAGCCCGACCAGCAGGACGATCAGGACCGTGATCCCGAGCACATTGGTCTTCGAGCTGATGTGGATGCGGACGATCTTGTCCTCGGACTCGACGCGGCGATTCTCGGCCGTCGAATCGGTCCGGATCTTCGGCTCGTAATCGCCGACCGAAACGCCGTCGGGAGGCAGGAAGGTGATCGCGACGACCTCCTCTTTGTTCTGCTCGAGCGTCGCGATGAGGTCCGGCTTGATATCCACGCGCCAGTTCAGCGGCAGGTCGCAAAATACCCTGATATTATTGAGCTTACGGGTGCCCGTGTTCTTGATAGTGACGTTCATGCTGACGTTCTCGCCGACCTTGATCTCATGATAAAGGTTGACCGCCTGCACTTCGACCTTGGGAACGCCGCGCGGGATGAGCTCGAGCTTGACCGATCCGGCCTTGACCGCATCGATGTCCTTCGGCCCGATGCCCGCCGCGCCGTTCTTCGCTTCGATCTCGCCCAGCCGTCCCGTTTGGTCGCTGTCGAGGGCGAGGACGTAGAACTCGAGGGGCTTGTCAAGGACGACCACGCTGTCCGGGTTCTTGGGCAGGTAGAGCTTGAGCTGAAGCTTGAGGCTGGTGACGCCCTCGCTGAATTTGATCTGCGACAGACGCGCCTGCGTTACCGGGTCGGAAAATTCAAACGTGATCTGCTGCGGCAGGTTCACGGCCTCGAGCTTGAACACGTTGGCTTCGCCGCTGAACTTTTCGAGCGACAGGTCATAGGTGGCCGTGCCTTCGAGGTCGGCTTCCTGCGAGAACTGGGCCGAGTTGACCGTCACGATATTCGCGCTGACACCCTTCTGGAGATAGACGGAGGTGACCTCGGTTTTCCCCGTATAAGAGATGCTCACTTCGAGGTTCTCAACGTCCTTTAGGAGTTGGAACGTGACCTCGCGCTCCGTTTCGATCGGAAGCGACTTGACGACTTTCTCGTAAGGGTCCGAAATGATCTTCTTATCCGACTGCAGTGAGACGTAGACGTCCTTGAGTTCTTTCATGAAGTCGAGCGGGAAGAGGTCCTCGGCATTGATATTGAGCTTGGCCAGTTCCTTGAGCT
The DNA here is from genome assembly GCA_963727095.1 of Candidatus Aminicenantota bacterium. Lineage (GTDB taxonomy): Bacteria > Acidobacteriota > Aminicenantia > Aminicenantales > Saccharicenantaceae > CAVSEQ01. The sequence goes on from CAVSEQ010000005.1 coordinate 996,088, forward strand.
CCTTCGACGCGTAGCGCAGCCCGACACGGACGAACTTCTTGCCGCTCCGGTCCTGATACTTGACCGCGCTCGCGACCGAGATCCGCGCCTCGCTGCCCATAAAGCTGATGAGGGCCTGCTGGTATTGGACCTGGGCCTGCAGATAAAAGGTCCGTGTCTTGGAAAAATCCGCCTCCGCGATCAGCCCGTCTTCCTTGAGCTTCACGGCGCGGTCGAAGTCCGCTTTCTTCTGCTCGCGCTCGAGACTGGGCGCTCTTTAAAACCAGGAGCTTCGTGCTCTGGGATTCTTGTGTCTGGGCCGAAAGGCCGCCGGCCAGCGCGAGGGTCGCTGTTACAGCCAAGACGCCGGCTGCGAGCCTGGTAAACTGTAATTGCTTGCGAAATTTCATGTGATCACCTCCATGGGTGTCTCTCCGTTTAATGCAAAGTCGGTGCCAATCTTCCGGGCACATGCCGCTGCAAGTCAGAAGGATGTGGGACCGTCCAAACCTGGACCCATGCCTGGATCTTTAAGTAGATAATACGGCGAGAGAGGGAACGCGGTTTCAGCCAGGGGACTTTCTCAGGCGGATGATCGGGGGGACAAATCGGCCTGAATATTGCAAGGGAACGTCGGCATGAGGCGAGAGAGTACGGCGGAAAGCGGGTCGGCTGTTTCCCAAGTTACCCAAATGCGGGAAACAGGTTACCCATTTTGTCGTCCCCGGCCTTTTACAAGAGCCTGCTTTTCGGATATCCTAGTAGGCTGAAAGAAACCGTGTAATGGCAGCGCTTTTCAGACGTTTTAAGCCAAAACCGGCCCGGAAACAGCTCTCCGAGGGCGCTCCTCTGGTCTTCGCCCGGGAATTCGCGGAAAGCCTCAACCTCATCGAAGACTTCGACCAAATCGCCCTGAACCTGCTGGGGACAATCCGGGAGGCCGTCAATGTCGACCGCCTCATCTTCCTCATCTATGACAACGACCTCGGCCAATTCCGGGTCGGCGTCTCTACGGGGCTCGACGAAGGCCTGCTGCGCGGCCTGGCCCTCTCACCCCACGACCGCCTGGCCAAGTGGCTCAAGATCAATAAGACTTGCCTCGAGGTCCGCAAACAGCCGGGCGTCCTGGACTTTCTGGGCGAGAAGGAAAAGGACATATTCCGCCGCCTGGAGCTGGAGCTCTGCTATCCGTTGTTGTCGATGAACAGGCTCATCGGCATTCTCTGCGTCGGGCCCAAAGTCCCGCCGGGAGATTACACCAGGCAGGATTTGGCCTTTATTGAATCGCTGACCCCGCAGGCCGGGATCGCCCTTGAAAACGCCCTGCTCTATAAGGAGCAGCGCGAACGATTCAGGCGCATGCTCCGGGCCGACCGATTGGCCACGATCGGAGAGCTCGCAGCGGGCGCGGCCCACGAGATCCGCAACCCCCTGACGTCCATCAAGTCGTCACTTCAGTACCTGGAGAGCCGACTCCAGGAAGACAAGGAGAAAAGGCTCCTCGGCGTGGCGCTCCAGGAAACCGACAGGATCGACGGAATTCTGTCCGCGCTGCTCTCGTTCTCGCGCCCTTCCGAGATCAAGAAGGAGCGTTGCGACCTCGTCTCGACGATCGAGGAAAGCCTGGCCCTGATCTCGTTCCAGGCGCGGGCCGGCGGCGTCCAAGTTGAGACGAAGCTGCCGGAGGCTCCGGTCATCCTCGACGGCGACAAGTCGCAGATCAAGCAGCTGTTTCTCAACATCTTCCTCAATGCCATCCAGGCCATGGAAGGCGGCGGCAGCCTCAAGGCCGAGGTCCTTGCCCTCGACAACGGCAAGGTTCTCGTGCGGGTCACGGATACGGGCGAGGGCATCGCCGACGAAAACCTGGACAAGATCTATGACCCGTTCTTCACGACGAAGAAGGGAGGCACCGGGCTGGGCCTGTCCATCTGCTACTCCATCGTCAAATCGCATAAAGGCGACATCGAAATCAGGAGCCGAGTCGGACAGGGCACGACGGTGCTGGTCACGTTCCCGCGGCCCGACGGAGGTCAGTCATGAAGCCCCGGATTCTGGTCATCGACGACGAGAAGAACATCCGCGACATTTTCTCGCTCCTGCTCGGCGATCACGGCTATCTTGTCGAGACGGCGGAGAACGGGCGGGACGGCATCGCCAAGGCGAAAACGGCGGAACCGGATGTTATCCTCCTCGACATGCACCTTCCCGACGTCCCCGGCATGGAGGTCCTTGCCCGCATCAAGGAGTCGGCCCCCGGAACGGGGATCATCATCATCACGGCCTACGGCACGATCCAGAGTGCGGTCGAAGCGACTAAGCTCGGCGCCTATGCCTATCTCGAAAAGCCGATCGACAACGAAGAGCTCCTCCTCAACGTGGCCCGGATTCTCGAAGTCAGGAACCTGCGGCGTGAAGTCGAAACCCTGCGCTCCGAACTCACCTCGCGCTACCGGTTCGCGAATATCATCGGCATGAGCGGCCGCATGAACTCCGTCTTTCAGCTCATGGAGAAGTTCTGCCGCGTGGACGGCACCGTCCTCATTACGGGCGAGAGCGGCACAGGCAAAGAGCTCGTGGCCCGGGCCATCCATTTCGCCAGTCCACGTCAGGACGGGCCGTTCGTCGTCGTCAACTGCGGCGCCGTCCCCCGCGACCTGATCGAGAGCGAGTTCTTCGGTCATGTGAAGGGCGCTTTTACCGATGCTCGGACCGAAAAGACGGGCAAGTTCGAACTGGCCCATCATGGAACGATTTTCCTCGACGAGGTCGGCGAGCTGTCCCAGGACGCCCAGGTCAAGTTGCTGCGGGCGATCGGCGAGCGGGAGATCATCAAAGTCGGAGGGAGTGTGACCATCCCGATCGACGTCCGTGTGATCGCCGCGACGAACAAGAACCTTGAAGAGCAGGTGAGGCGGGGCGCCTTCCGCGAGGACCTTTACTTCCGCCTGGCTGTCCTATCGCTCCGCCTGCCGCCGCTCAGAGAACGGCTGGAAGACATCCCCGCCCTCTGCGAGCACTTCATCCGCAAGTATACAAGCGAGCTCAATAAAACCGTCAGCGGGATCACCGCTCCTGCGCTGGCCCGGCTCAGCGCCTATGCCTGGCCCGGCAACGTCAGGGAGCTCGAAAACGTTATTTATGAAGCCATGGTTATGATCGAGGAGGGCTGGCTCGATGAGCCGGCCCTTCCCCTGAGGCTCAGGTCGGCCGGCATGACGGCGGAGAACAACGGAGATCCGCTCCGGCCGCGGCCGCCGCGCTTTCTGAAGGAGGCGGTCCAGGGCGTCGCCGAACAAACCGAGAAAGAACTGATCGCCGAGGCGCTTCGCCAGGCCGGAGGAAACCGGACCCGGGCCGCGGCCATCCTTGGGATCAGCCGCAAGACCCTCTTTAACAAAATGGTGCTCTTCGGCATACGGTGGCCCGAATGAGGGGAAACAAAACGCCGTGAGTTGCGTATATATATTACAGGGGTCGTTCCTTGGACCGCCTGGCCAAGATAAAAGACTGGCTATTCTTACCGAAACCGTTTTGGAGGATGGACATGAATAAAAAATTGACGTGCGCTGTGATCATCGTTCTGGCCGTCTCAGGCTTCTTCGCCTACGGCCAAGAGCAAAAGGAGCTTTCCCTCACACTCGAAGACGCGATTGTCAAGGCCCTGAAGAGCAACCTCAACGTCGCCGTCCAGGTCTATACGCCGGAGTACGCCAGAGCCTCGATCACCCGGGCCAAGGAGTTCTTCATGCCCAGGATCGATATCTCGGGTAATGATAACCGGTCGGAAAGCCCGGCCACCTTTTCCATTTTGAACACGGGTACGACCGTCGGTTACACCTGGAACTCGTCGGCTGCCGTTACTCAGCAGATTCCCTTCGGCGGCAACATCGAGGCCTCCCTGTCTTATTACAGAAACAAAACCAACCAACTGTTCCAGAACTATAACCCGTATTACCAGAGCACCCTGAACTTCACCCTGACCCAGCCGCTGCTCCGGAACTTCGGCTGGTCGATCAGCCGCACGCAAATCATCGTGGCCGAGACCGGGTTTGAATCCTCACGCGGCCAGTTCAAGGCGACTTTGGCCAACACGATTTTCTCGGTCGAGCAGGCCTATTGGAATCTCGTCTTTTCGATCGAGTATCTCAAGGTGAAGCAGCAGTCGCTCCAGCTCGGCCGCGACCTCCTCAGCAAAACGAAGAAGGAAGTCGAGGTCGGGCAGACGGCGCCGATCGAAGTCCTTCGGGCCGAAGCGACGGTGGCATCGCGGGACGCCGACCTCATTCAGGCCGAGGCGCAGGTGAAGAGCCGCCGTGAGGACCTGAAGGCGCTGCTCAACCTGGGAACAGGGAAGGCAGACGCGGCCAACGCGCAATTATTGATTCCGGCCGATCAGCCGACATTCAAGCCGTTCCAGATCACGTTCGACGATGCCCTTCAGCTGGCTCTGGCCAAACGGCCGGAGCTCGAGGCCCAGAAGGCCACAATCGAGGGCGACACCGTAAATTTTTCCTATGCCAAGAACCAGCTTCTCCCGCAATTGAACTTTGTGCTGACGAAAATGAGCCCCGGCATCTCCGGCGACAGGCTGATCTACCAGAATAATGATCCCTTCACGGGCATCATCGTCGGCACCATCCCGGGCAGCGTCTCGCAATCCATGCATGACGCTTTCCGATTCCTCTATAACAACTGGACAGTCGGAGTCACCCTGTCCATCCCGATCGGGGACATCTTCAGCCATGCCGCCTATGCCCAGGCCAAAATCAACCTGCAGCAGCAACAGGCCCAGCTTAAATACCAGGAGCAGCAGATCTATGTCGAAGTGAGCAACGCCGTTCTGGACCTGGAAACGGCCGCCAAAAGCGTTGACGCTTACAGGATCGCACGCGAGCTCGCGGAGAAGACCCTCGAAGCGGAAACGAAGAAACTCAACGTCGGGCTGACCACAAACTATTTCGTCCTCACCTACCAGGATTCATTGGCCTCCGCCAGGTCCGCGGAGCTGCAGGCGCTGGTGAGCTATAACATTGCCGTGGCCAATATCGCTAAGGTGACGGGCACCAGCCTCGAGAAACGGAACATTTCCGTCGCCGATTACCTGGGGAGCAAGTAAGGCAAAGGCGGGGTTGGGCACGGCGCTCGACGCCCGAGCATCCGCCTTGCCTTGCTCCATTTTGCCATGCTAAGATGGCCGGGTGGATATCGCCGCGGTCCTCATCACCTTCAATGAAGAAAAGCGGATCGAATCCGCGCTGAAGAGCCTCGACGGCTTTCCCGGCCTGGTCATCGCCTTCATGAACGGCTATTCGGCCTTTCTCCGCCAAGCCAAGCTTCGAGAGATCTGGACCAAGGGAGAATGCATTGAGCCTTTTCCATATTGACGCCGGCAGGGATTGGAGAGAACCCCAGCGGCAAATCCTCGTCCTGGCCCGCAAGCTTCAGGAAAAGGGATACATAGCGCACTTCGTCGTCCCGCCCGGCAGCGCGCTCGGCGGCAAGGCGGCCGAAGCCGGCCTGACGGTCACGGCCCTCGATTCGGCGGCCGGCTTGGGCTTTGCGGGGCGGCTGGGTCTGGCGCGGGCCATGCGCCGCCGCGGCTGTGTCCTCGTCCATTTCCACGATCTCGCAAGTGCCGCGGCCTGTGGAAGGGCCGCCAGTCGGGCCAAGGTGCCCCTCCGTGTGCTTTCCCCGCGAGCGGATTCGGGCGGCCGTGCGCCGCGGCTTGAGGCCGGGGATTACGACGCCTTCGTCGTGCCTTCCGCCGGGGCCAAAGATGTCCTCGTCCGGGGCGGGATCCCCGAACCTCAGATCGACGTCATTCCCGGCGGCATCGATTTTGGGCCGTTTGAGGACGTTAAAGAACGTGACTTTCTGCGCCGCGAATTCGGGTTCGGCGCGGACGACTTTCTGGTCGGCATCGTCGCGCACCTCGATGACGAACGCGGCGTTCGAAGTCTTCTCGAAGCGGCGGTTATCGTGACAAGGCACGCCCCGAAGATCAAGCTGATCATCCTGGGCGAAGGATCGTTGAGGCTCGGGGATGGTGACGAACCGTTGGATCGTGGGGCCGGCGGCTTTGCCTATTACCTTGGCTTCCGCGACGATGCCGCCAAAGTGCTGGCCTCGCTGAACCTCTTCATCATGTCGTCGCACTTAAGAGGACTCGGCGGCCCGATCCTCGACGCAATGGCCAGCAGGCTGCCGGTCATCGCCACTCAGGTCGCCGGCGTGCCGGAGTTCATCGTTCACCGCGAGAGCGGGCTGCTGGTGCCGCCCCGCGATCCGAAATCACTGGCCGACGCCGTTCTCAAGCTTTACCTCGATAGGAATCTGGCGAACCGGCTGGCCGCCGCCGGGTACGACAGCGCCTATAAGAAATTCTCGACGGAAGCCAAGGTCCTCAAGATCATCGAGCTCTATGAGCGGCTGGCTTCGCGGAAAGGAGTCAAACTTGGTTGAGAAGGTCGCCATCCGTGCCTTGGACTCGTTTGAGGATTTTGAAAAGCTCCTGCACATCCAGCGCGCCGTCTGGAAGCATGAGGACGTGGACCTCACTCCCGTCCACCAGTTCGTGGTTTCGAGCCGGATGGGCGCCATCCTGCTTGGGGCCTTCGTGGGAAACACGCTGGCGGGTTTCGTCTACGCGTTCCCGGCGGTGCTCGGAAAGGCCTTCGTCCAGCACTCCCATCTTCTCGCGGTCCTGCCGGAATTCCAGGGTTACGGCCTCGGCAAAGCCCTGAAATGGGCGCAGCGCGACGAAGCGATCCGGCGAGGCTTTAACCTCATCACCTGGACGTACGACCCGCTCCAGACGCGGAACGCCAACCTCAACCTGCAGGCCTTGGGCGCGGTGGCCAAGACCTATTTTCCCAACTTTTATGGCCTGACGCAGTCCCTGTGCCTGGGACCGGGCATTCCGACCGACCGCATGCTCATCGAATGGCCGATCCGCGCCCCACGGGTGAAGGCACGGGCCGACGGAAAGGGGAAGAAGCCGTGTTATGACCCGGCCGTCCTGCCCAAGGCCCTGGAGCACAAAGCGGCGAGCGAGGGTTCCTTCGCGCCTCCGGGCAGACCGAGGCTCGATCTCGAGGCGGAGACTCTTCTCGTCGAAGTTCCACGGGACATCAAAGCCTTGGCCTTCCGCTGCGACCTCATTGCGGAATGGCAAAAGAATGTGAGGCGCGTGTTGACCGCGTATTTCGCGCGAGGCTATTACGCCGGCCACCTCATCTTCGGGGACCGCTGCTTCTACGTGCTCAGGAGGGCGCCAAAGCGGAAAGCCTGAGGAGCCGCTCAGGGCATCTTCAGGAAATCTTTGATTCGGCCGCGGTATTCGCGGAGGGCCGCGGCGCCGGCTTCCGTTAGCCGGACAAGGGTCAGCGGAATGCGGCCTTTATAGGTCTTTTCGATCGCGACATATCCGGCCTCTTCAAGCTTGGCCAGGTGGAAGGACAGATTTCCCTTGGTCAGGCCGGTTTCGCGCTGAAGGTATAGAAAATCGGCGTTCTCGACGACCGAAAGGATGGTCGCGATGACCAGGCGCGCCGGCTCGTGGAGGACCCGGTCGATCCCCGCCAGGCCGCGTGGCTCAGGACTCATGGACATCCTCATGTGGAGCGCGCGAACGCCTCAGGTAAACGATAAACGTGACCGCGCCGGAGACAATCATGGCCGCCCCGAAGAGGGCGTAATAAAGGCCCAATCCCTTGAAGTCGTCGAAGCCGGCGAGGGCCATGCCGAAACCGATGACGACCGACGCGGCCGCGAGGAAGTAGAAGCGGGCAACTTCGGTCCGGCGAGCAATGAGGTAGACTCCTACGCCAAGGAGAATTCCATTGAGCGCAGGCATCCAGGTTCTGAACGAGGGTGACCTCGCCAGCAACGTGGCCGTGGCGGCGGCGATGAAGGCCGATATCGCCATTGCAGCGCGCCGGCGTTGCGGGCTCAGCTCCTTCTTCTTGTACGAGACGTATCCGGTGCGGGGGTAGGTGATGCGGAACTTGAGGAAGCGGATGATGCGGCCGACGAGAAAACCTGCGCAGCAAATAATAAGGACGGACGAGACGTCCAGGAACCCCCTGATGGGGGAGCGTTCGCGGAATATCGCTGTGCCGATGAAGTGACCGCCGAAGAGCACCAAAATCACGCCCAGCACGATCTCGGTCAGCCCGTCGTCATAGAAATACCGCTTTGTCCGCCTCTCGGCCTCTTTGCTGTCCATATCCAATTTCTGCTCCTTTATTGTAGTCTGTAATACAGACCGGTTTGTATAATATCATTAATTTTCCACTTGTCAAGCCTTTTTTGAAGTTGAATTTGCCGGCTTCCTGGCATATCCTGATTCAAATTTGCCGCACGGAGGGCTGCTATGGCCATCGAACGGATCGAGCTCGACATGCTCAAGCTTCCCTACGTCCACTTCTTCGAAACCTCGTTTGGAAGGGCCTACGATCGGACCTTCAGCATCGTCAGGGTCTTCGAGGGCGGAGTCTGCGGCTTCGGCGAGTGCGTGGCCGAGGGAGCCCCTCTTTACGGCAGCGAAACGACAGAGACGGCCTGGCACATCCTCAAGGATTTCCTCATTCCCCTCCTGTTCAAGAAGAACGTCGTCGAGCCGGAGGATTTCGCACGCGAAGCGGGCGTCTACCGCGGCAACCGCATGGCCAAGGCCGGCCTGGAACTCGCCCTTTGGGACCTCAAAGCCAAGAAACTCGGCCTCCCGCTCCACAAACTCTACGGCGGCGTTCGCCAGGAAATCGAGGCCGGCGTGAGCTGCGGCATCGAGGATTCGATTCCGGAACTCGTTGACAGGATCGGCGCCTACCTCGGGCAGGGCTACCGGCGCATCAAGATCAAGATAAAACCCGGCTGGGATGCCGGGGCCTGCGCGGCCGCGCGCCGGGCTTATCCGGACGTCATGCTCCAGGCCGATGCCAACGGCGCCTACTCTCCTGCCGACGCCGAAAGGATCAAGGCCCTCGACGTCTACGGCCTGCTCATGATCGAGCAGCTCTTTCCGCCTTACGACCTGTGGGAGCACAGCAAGCTGCAGCGTGAGATGAAGACGCCGCTCTGCCTCGATGAAAGCATCCTATCGCTCGATACGGCCAAGGCCGCCTTCGAAATGGGGAGCTGCCGGATCATCAATATCAAGGTCGGCCGCGTCGGCGGGCCGGTCGAGATGCGGAAGATCCACGACTACTGCGAAGCGCACGGCGTGCCGGTCTGGTGCGGCGGCATGCTCGAGAGCGGCGTCGGCCGGGCCCACAATCTCCACATCGCCTCTCTCCCGAACTTCAAGTTCCCCGCCGACCTGTCCGCGAGCCGCCGCTATTATAAAGAGGACATCATCGACCCGTTTATCGAGCTGAGCGGTCCCGGGATGATCCGCGTTCCCGACGGTCCCGGCATCGGCGTCAACCCCGTCGAAGCCCGCATCCGCAAAGCCTCGCTCCGCAATCAGGTGTTCACGAAGCCCTGACACACTGCACCTCTTTTCCGGATGGCTGGGGACTCCGGGGGTTTCCATCGGAATGTCAGGTCGGCCTTTTCCTTCATGGCATTGCTCCCACAACACAAATGCCCGGGAGGAACACCCGGCCCACGCTGGTCCGAATGAGGATGGGAAGAACAACCTTGAAGCGGACATCTCGTTGCTGTTCAGCCACATCTTCGCCCGGAGCGAGTGGCACCTTGGGTGTCCGTCCCAAGTTGCGGGGCCCTTCTTGGGCCTCTCTTGATGTGTTAGAGAGACTAAGTGGCATCGACCTAATTGTCAATGCCGGTTTTGGCATCAGGACATGGGTGGCACCAGGGTTGCCGCAGACACGATTCTAAACGCCACCCGATTATTAAGAATCTTCGTTGCTTCTAGCCTTACATCCTATCGGAGCCGTTTTGCGCAGCAATTCGTCCTGCGTCGACAGGAGAGCACCCGGCCTCCCTAAGGGCCTCATAGCTCTATGGGATGAAAGTCGCCGACACCAGGGGCCCTCATAATTGAATATCTCATTTCAGCCGGTGCTACATGGATGTGGGGCGGGTCACCTTCACCCCGCGACCTGAACATCACCGCCTGCCTGGAAGTCAGCGTTCCGGGGAAGCCAGCATCCTCCGACTTCGCCCCTCATCCTTATGTTGCCGAGCCTCCGGATGTCGTCCCCGGGGCTTGATGCCCGAGGTTCAATCTTTTGAGGAGGAGGAGCTTCACGTAGTCGTTGAGGATCAGAGAAAGCGCGAGGTTCCAGCCGAGAAGGAAAAGTGTCATCGCGACGGGGAGGGCCGGGAATAGGCCGGGTATGCCGAACGTCGAAATCAGCGCTCCCGCCACTATGTCCAGAGCCATGATGGTCAGCAGCAGCCGGCTCGGCTGGGAACTCCAGAAGCGCCGCCGTTCGCGAATCACGAAAATGGATGTCACGGCTGAGAAGAGCAGGATCTCGAAACTGAACGTCCGGATAACCGGGGCGGACGTTCGCAGGCGCCATAACGCCTGACCCAGGGCCAGTGCCGCGAAAGACTCCAGCACCATTAGAGCGCCCAGGGCGGCCGCGACCCTGACGTAGGCCTTGATGTTCCAGGTGTCCGGCGCCGGCGACCACTGGACGCTGTCGGTCGACAGGGAGATCTTCATGAAGTCCGTCATCAGCAGCAGGAGAACCATGGCGAAGGCCGATATAACGAAATCGCCGGTGACCAGAAAAACCCCGACCACGAAGGCCGATTTCAGGATCGTCCTCATGATTTTATTCAAAATCCAGGTGTTGATACGTTGGTAGACCTTCCGGCCGTTCTTGACCAGCTCGACGATGCCCGAGAGGCCTCCGCTCGTCAGGACCACGCTGGCCGCCGACTTGGCCACGTCCGTAGCGCTGTTTACGGCGATGCCGACCTCGGCCTGCTTGAGTGCGGGGGCGTCGTTGACACCGTCCCCGGTCATGCCGACCACGTGATGCGAAACCTGCAGGCTCCGAACGATCATATACTTATCCTCGGGATAGACCTCCGCGAAACCGTTGCTCTTTTCCATCCGCCTCAGCGCGGTGGCAGGATCGGTTTTTAATAAGTCCCTCAGGTCCGACATGCGGCTGATGTCTTTACCGATATCGAGGTCCTTGGCGATTTCCAAGGCAATCGGGAGGGCATCCCCGGTCAGCATCTTGACCGACACGCCGAGTGCATGGAGCTCCTCAATCAGTTGTTTCGAATCGGGCCGGGGACTGTCGCTGAGGGCAACGAGCCCGACGACGGCGGGTTTCCCGCCCTCGGACACGGCGACGGCTACGGTCCGGTAGCCCCTTTTTGAAAGGTCCCCGATCCGCAGCTCCATGGCCTGCTCGTCCTCAGGGCCCAGACCGCAGGCTCCCGCGATGACGGGCACTGCGCCCTTTATGATGTGAAAACGATGGTCGGCACGCCGGACGACGGCCTCCGTTTTCCGGGTGGCCGGGTCGAAAGGCGTGAAGCTCTCCTGGATGTCCCCCGGGTCCAACCAGCCCCTTTCCCGGGCTTGCTTGATGAAGGCCATGTCCAGCGGATCTCGGTTGGCTTCATTGGAGGCCAGTGCCCCGAACAGGACGGCCTCCCGTTCGGTAAACGACCCCACGGGAAAGACCTGGGAAATGGACAGTTCGTTGAGCGTCAGCGTTCCTGTTTTGTCCACGCACAGGACGTCCATGGTGGCCGCGTCCTCGGTGGCGCTCAGCCGGGTGACCAGAACGCTGCGCTTCGCCAAGTCCCTCGCCCCGACGGCCATGCTCACCGTGTACATCACGGGCAGGGCGACGGGGATGGCCGAGAGAAGAAGGACGAGCATCAGGGGCAGGATCTCGAGGAGGGCCATGTCCCGGGCGACGGAAACGGCGGTTGTCAACGCCAAGAGGGCGCCGATGATCAGGAGCAGCCACCGGACGAGCTTTGTCACCACTTCTTCCATGTGAAGCTTGGGGCGGGCGATCTGGACGAGCTCCACTGTCCTACCGAATTTCGTCCCGGTGCCCGTCCGGAGGACGACTCCGGTGGCCTCGCCCCGGTTGATGACCGAGCCGGAATACAGAAGGTCCCCGCCGCCTTTCTCCACTGCCAGAGATTCGCCCGTCAGAGCGGATTGGTCCGCCGCGAGCGAGCCGGCCGCGACCTTGATGTCGGCCGGAACGACGTCTCCAGCCCGGAGACGCACGACGTCTCCCGGAACGAGTTCCCGCGCGGGAGTGGTCGTCCAGACTCCGTCCCTGAGTGTCCTGGCCTTTACCGGCAGTTCTTTTCTCAAGGCCTGGACCGTGCTGGCGGCCTTCCGCTCTTCCAGAACCGAGATGACGGCATTCATCACCAGCAGGGCGGCGACAATCGCCACATCCGGATATTTATGGAGGGCCAAGGAGAGGAGGATAATGAGTTCGAGCATCCAGGCGGTCAGGCCCCAGAATTTTTTCAGGAATAAAAGGAAGGGATGAGCCTTTTTCTCCGGAACCTCGTTCGGGCCGAGCCGCGTGAGGCGGTCGGCGGCCTCGGGGCTAGTCAGTCCCGTCCGGAGGTCCGTCTGGAGGACCTCTGCGGCGGTACCGGGCGCGTTGTTTCCGCCAACTCCGGGAGACGGCTCTGGCAAGGGGATGGTTACCTCCGGCGTTCAGGCGGGATTGTATACCAACTTAGTTCCGGAGGGCGATGTCGACGGCGGCCCGGGCGTGCAGGTCGGTCGTGTCGAAAAGCGGCAGCCTGTGGTCTTTCTGCTTGACGAGGAGCGGGATCTCGGTGCAGCCGAGGACGATGCCCTGCGCGCCGCGGTCCTCCAGGTGGGCGATGATCTTAATGAACGCTTCCCGCGAGGCGTCTTTCACCTGGCCCAGGCAGAGCTCGTTATAGATGATGCTATGGATGGCCAGTCGCTCCTCCTCGTCCGGGATGAGGACGTTGATGCCGTAATCCGAGGTGAGCTTTCCTTTGTAAAAATCCTGCTCCATGGTGAAGCGGGTGCCAAGCAGGCCGACGCGCTGGAGCCCTCGAGCAGTGATGGCCCGCCCCGTGACGTCGGCGATGTGGACGAGCGGGATGCGGACATTCTTCCGGATTTCGTCGAAGACCTTGTGCATGGTGTTCGTGCAGAGGAGGCCGAAGTCCGCACCGGCGGCCTCGATCCTGCGGAAGGCCTCGACGAGTATCTCAGCCATGCGGTCCCATTCCCCGCGTTGCTGCAGGTCCTCGATGGCGGCGAAATCCACCGAGTAAAGGACGATCTGGCCCGAGTGGAAGCCGCCGAGCTTCTCTTTGACCATCTCGTTGATGATCCGATAGTACTCCTGGGTTGATTCCCAGCTCATCCCGCCGACGAGTCCGATAGTCTTCATCTTTCTTCCTCGATCTCTAATTGTAGGCTTCCATGATCTTTTTGTCTTCCTTCATCAGGGCCCCGGCGATCTCCTCCATGCCCATCTCCCTCCAGAAGTCCAATTGCTCGTGGACCTTCAAGTATTTCAGCGGAATCGGATGGGTGCCGACCGCCACGGGGATGCCGTAGCGGGCCTCGATGAACTCCTTGAACTGCCGGATCCGGGGACACGGGGGGTAGCCGACGACGAGCCCCGTGGCCAGATGGATGACCTGGGCGCCGTTCTTGATCATTTCTTCCGGGACATATTCGACGTTCCCACCCGGACAGCCGCCGCAGGTCGAATAGCCGACGACCTCGACGGACTCTTCCCTAGGATAAGCGGCGAAGGCGCCGGCGCGCTCACGGAGCGCCCGGAAACACTTCCCGCCTCCGCAGCTCTGGTAGCGTCCGCAGATGATGATGCCGATCTTTGTCATCGTTCCTCCTCGAACATGTTAGGCCTCGTTCCGGGCTCCTGATCGCCTCCGGAGGGAAAACGGCCCACGGCGGTAGCCAACGTTCTCGCTCGAGTTGATCGTGCCACGGGACCGGATCACTTGTCCAGCAGGAAGAGCACCAGGTGTTTCAGCGAGATGGCCTGGATGCGAGAAAAACCGGCGGCGGTCGCCCGGCGGAGGACGTCTGCGGTCTTCAGGCGGTGTTTCAGGGGCGGCCCAACGGCCTCCTCCCTGTAGGGCCATTCCAAGACCGCGGCCCTCACAGCGGAGACGCGGCGAGCCTCACGAAGAGCCCGGAGAGGACGGTTCGATTCATGCAGGACAAGACCCAAAAAACACAGGTCGAACGAACCTTCGGCGAATGGCAGATTTTCGAATGTGCCGAGTTGAAAGTGCGCTCGGGGGACAAGCTTTCTGGCGACTTCGAGCATCGACTCTTGAATATCGATCCCCGTGACATCGAGCCCAAGGCCAGAGAAGACTTCGGCAAAGACGCCGCTTCCTGTCCCGATGTCGAGGACCGTCCGGACGTCATGGTCTTGGAGGCAGATGGAGGCAACCCGATCCGCTTCAAGAAGAGCCAGACGTTCAGGAGCGCGAAGCCTCTGAACGTCCCGATAGACTTTACCTCCGCCCATCTCACAGGCCCCGAGGCCGCCTTCGGGCCAAGCCGAAAAGCTGCAGGACCTCCTGGAGGTCCTGCTCCGTCAATTCAAACTTCCAGTCGTTGGCGAGGATCTCCTTGAGGATCGTCGGACCGTTTTTTCGTTTGGGGATAAGGGACAAGAACTTCGAATGGATGTCAGGGCTGATCTTGAGGACTTTGATGAAATCACCGACGGTGTATTTTATGTTCTTGATGTTCACCGGGTCAAGCATGCATTTCTGGGCCATAAGAGGGCAGGTGATCTTTTCCCGCTCGATGCCGAATTCGAAGAATTTATGGCACATCCGGCAGTAATATTTGCCCATTTCTCGTTCGCCAACGATTTCCATCTGGTCGAACTTGATGTCCTGTCGAACACTCAGCCTTCCCTTGATTTTATCCATGATCTTCTGGCGTCGGTCGAACATATGGTAGCCCCCTTGATCATTCAAGGCGACAGGCGATAGGCGATCCCACTTCACCGGCACGCTATAGAGCAATCATATCTTATCATAGATTGGGGATGCTTCTTTTGACGAGATGATCGAACCGGCCCTGATCTTGGATATTCCCGCATCATGTGACTACAGGAAAGTCTTTAAGATCTGCTCTCAAAATCTGCTATAATATTTTCTTTTTAATGCTCGGAATTCCCGGATAAACCGGAGCGCCTGGAAGAGAGAGAACGATGCCTTTTATTGATTTAAAGGGGAAACAACTGGAAGTGAATGAAGAGGGATTCCTGGTCCACTCTGAGGTCTGGGACCAAGAAGTGGCTATCTTACTAGCACGCCAAGAGGAAGGGATCGATGCAATGACCAAGGAGCATTGGGCTGTAGTCGACTTCATCCGCAATTATTTTTTGGAAAAAAATCTGGCCCCCATGGTCCGGTCAATCTGCAAGACCACTGGCTTGCCGCTGCGGCGCATTTACGAGCTTTTTCCATCCGGCCCCGCCAAGGGCGCATGTAAAGTCGCCGGACTCCCCAAACCGGACGGCTGCGTCTAAGCGGGAATTGATTATTTTATCCCTGCCTTCTTGACTTGGCGGGGAGTCGTTATTTGCGCGCCCGGCTCTTGGCTATTTCCTTGACGGCTTCAACGGCCGCTTGGATGTGATCCTCGGTGTTGAAGGGACCGATGCCGAACCTGACGGAACCATGAATTTTGTCGGTGCCGATCCCTTCATGAACGAGGGGCGCGCAATGAAGCCCTGTCCGGCATGCGATATCATAATCCACATCCAGCATCGTGCCGGTATTCAGAGCTTCCAGGCCATTGATATTGAAGCTGATGACGCTGATGTGATCGGTAAGGTCATCTTGGCAGTAGAGGGTCACATTCTCAATTTGTTTTAGGCCGTTGACGAGCTGGGAGGCCAGCTTCATCTCATGGGCGTGAATGTTTTCCATGCCCTTTTGTTCGATCCAATTGATTCCCGCATGAATCCCTGCCACTCCTAGAACGTTGATCGTTCCGTATTCCAACCTGTAGGGATACTCTTCGAGATGCCCGCGGACGGCGGAGCGGACCCCTGTACCCCCTGCCCGGGTAAGGCGGATATCGATCCCCTCCCGGACATAGAGGCCGCCGATTCCCGTGGGTCCGAGCAGCGACTTATGGCCGGTAAAAGCGACAACGTCCACAAACGATTCTTCGATATTGATGGGAATCTTTCCCGCTGATTGGGATGTATCAATCACAAAAATTATGCCGTTTTCCCTGCAGCGCTTGCCGATCTCTCGAATAGGCTGGACCGTTCCGATGACGTTTGAGGCGTGATTGACGACTACCAATTTTGTGTTTTTCTTGAATTTTTTCCGGAAGTCGTCGGGGTGGACAAAACCCCGACTGTCGAACGGAATGTAGTCCACTTCGACGCCATTATCACGAGCCACATGATAGAGAGGCCGGAGGACAGAATTGTGCTCAATGGTGGTGGTTATGGCGTGGTCGCCGTAACCTAGCAGACCGAAAATAATCAGGTTGAGGGCGTCTGTCGCATTATAGGAGAAACAAAGCCGGTTCGGGTCTTTTCCATTGAATAACTTCGTCAGTGTCTTCCTTGTGTCTTCGACCATATTGCCGGCTTCCATACAAAGGTCGTATCCGGACCTTCCCGGATTGACTCCGAATTTCCTGTAAAAATGGTCCATAAAGAGATAAACTTCCTCGGGCTTGGGGAAGGATGTCGCTGCATTATCGAGATAGATCAATTTATCGGCGTTTTCCATGCAAGACCTCCAAGAATTGTCATTCTGGACCTTATAAATAAGATGCTAATACTAAATAAATCGGCAGTGAAAAGCAAACAGATTCAAGGCCCGCAGCTGCCGGACATTATGTTGACAGGCTTGATTGCTCCTGTATAATGAGTCTTCGTCGCAGAAGAGCACATTTTTGTTTCCCCTAGCAAAATCTACTTCGGCATGTGCGGGGCAAGATAGGTGATATGAGTGGATTTTTACGAATCCTCGAGAATGAAGTTCAGCTCTTAGCGCTGCTTTTTCTTGTATTCGTCTATTTTTTCCGTCTCGTCTGGCTGTTTAAATTTCGTTCTTGGAAGGAAAGGACCTTTCCTGTCGGAAAGGTGGGACGCGGCATTGCCCGTTCTCTCGTGAATGTGGCTATGCCCTGGGCAATGGAATCCACTCGCAAAAATCCCGGCTTCTATGTTCAGTTCGCTATCTTCCACATCGGTGTGGCCGCGGCCATTGCCGCGTCATTCATCATCCCGTACTGGCCATCGTTGCTTGAGATAAAAGCCGTGGTCCGGCTCTTCCAGGTCGCTATAGCGGGCGGGCTCATCGTCGGCCTCCTGCGTCTCTATCGGAGGATCGCCCAACCAAGGATCAGGTTCATCAGCACCCCGGACGATTACCTGTCACTGATTTTCATGATCCTCTTTTTTGCGACGGCAGCTCTTGCTGTTCCGAACGAGTTCAAAACCGCGGAATGGCCCTTGATCCTCTTTTTCGGCCTGACGGCCTTGCTGCTCATCTTAGTGCCCTTTTCGAAAATCAGCCATTACTTATACTATCCATTCGGGCGATTCTTTTTTGGCCGGACACTGGGACACAGAGGTATTTCGGCGGCCAAGAAATCATCGAAGGGAAAAGGCGAGTGAAACGCAAAAAAAGCCGTCCCTCCGCGACGCCAGAGGTTATTGACCTCCCCCTGGAAACGAAGTCCCAGGACAAGGCAAAGGCCGACCAGCTCTGCTCTGTGACTGACGGACGTTTAAAGCTCTATGAGCCTGGGTCCGATAATTCGAGAAAATTCCTTGATTTGCTCAGCCGGAAGATCAATCGGTCGCTCGTTACTTCTATGGTTGCCTGTGTTCATTGCGGCTTGTGCGCCGATTCCTGCCATTATGCACTCGCGAAGCCCGACGACCCAACCATGACGCCTGTTTATAAGGCAGACCAAATCCGGCGGATATTTAAGAGGCATATGGACTGGGTGGGGAGACTTATTCCTTGGTGGGTGCATGCCAAGTACCCGGCCGATGATGAAGATCTTAACCGATTGAAAAATGTCGTTTTCGGCATGTGCAGCGCCTGTCGCCGATGCACATATAGCTGCCCGATGGGAGTGGACACGGCACTCCTTGTCAGATTTGCCCGGGGGCTTCTGACAGAGCTCGGCATCGTCCCCGAGGGCGTTTTCAACGTCAGCAGGGACCAGTGGGAGACAGGGAACCAGATGGCTGTGACCGAAGAGGACTATCTCGAGACGCTGGAGTGGATGAGGCAGGAAGTCGAGGCCGAGCTTGGGGTCACGGTCAGAATTCCAGTGGACGAGAAAGACTGTGATTTTCTTTATACGATAAACCCGAGGGAGATCAAATTTGATCCCCGCTCGATCGGTAATGCTGCTAAGATTTTTCATCTCGCGGGAGAACGGTGGACACTGCCAAGGTGGGGTTGGGACCAGACGAACTTCGGGCTTTTTTCAGGTGATGACAATCTGGGCGCCTATGTCGCGAAGAATGTCTATGAAGCTGCCGCCCGGCTCAGGGCCAAGCGCATCGTGATTTCCGAATGCGGCCACGGATACCGTTCAACCCGCTGGGAAGGCTATAACTGGGCAGATTATGACCAGCGGATTCCTACTGAATCTGTCATCCTGACCTTGAAACGTTATATCGAAGAAGGACGCATAAGGGTCGATCCATCGAAAAATGGGGAACCTGTCACATTTCACGACTCATGCAATGTTGCCCGTTCAGGGGGGCTTATTGAAGAACCGCGCTGGGTGCTGCAACGTGTTTGCATGGATTTCCGGGAGATGTATCCCAATCGCACTGATAATTATTGTTGTACAGGTGGAGGGGGACTGCTTTCCATTGCGGAATACAGGCCTCTGCGACTCGAAGTAGCCAAGATTAAGGCCGACCAACTGAGAGCCACGGGGGCAAAACTCGTCTGCACCATGTGCCATAACTGCGTAGATGGGCTTACGGATGTCATCAAGCACTATAAGCTGGATATGGGCATAGTCCAAGTGATGGATTTGGTTGAGCGTGCCCTCATTACATAGATCCCCATCAAGGTCCAAATGCGGCCGGCACGTCTTATGGCCGGGAAAGTGATAAGCCCTGAAGAGATCGCTTGCAGAAAAGCTGCGTGCTAGCTTTTCGTGAAGGTCGGGGATTACTTCTTGGTCGCCACCTTAGCCTTCCTCCCTTTTTGGCTCGGGATTTTTGAGCCGCCGTCGGACCGGAGGGCGCCTTCGAGATAGCGCCTGACGACATCATCAAACTGTCCCTCAACGCCCGATATCACCTGAATCCCACCCCACTTGATGATAGCTTTGGCATTGTCGCCGATGTTCCCGACGATGAGGTGCGTGACCTTGTTTTTTTGCAGAAGATCAACCCAGTACCGGTGCTTCCATCCGGGGTTAGGGACGACAAATGTCCGCTGAATCTTCCCCCCGTCAAGCTCTACGATCGTGCATTCCGGGCAACCCCCAAAGCATGAAGACACGAAATTCTCGTCGGTTGCGATCGCGATTCTCATTTGAACTCCCTTTGGCGGGACACCGTCCATCGTGTGCGATGATCCTTGATCTGAGGTAGATGCTGCTGCACTCTATTCGTTTTCATGGAAATTGAGGGCTAATGGTATGGAAAACCATTATCATGATAAGGAGCGGACCTGCTTCTGTCAAGGTCATTTTTCCGAGCCCGCGAAGCCGCGCTACGACTCTTTCTCATCGTGATGCCCCGTCGCTTCCGCAACTGGCCGAGGTCCCATCTGTAGGAAGGCTTAAGAAAATTCCTGTCGGGCTTAGTAGGTTTTATACCTCCCCCGTGTTTTCCGTTTAGCGGCAGCCGCCGTGATGACGGCAGGCATCGTCGACCGTAATTTCCTCGAGCCGGTCGCCGGCGATCTCCCGTACGACATCCTCAACGGTCCCGGTCTGGGCTCGGTAGACCTTGATGCCGGAGTCGTGGAACATCTGCACGGCCCTGAGACCCATGCCTCCGGTGACGACCGCTTCGACGGCCCGTCCCTGGAGGGCCGCGACCGGATGGCACTGGCCGTGGGCGTGAACCTGGTTTCCGTTGTCGATGACCTCGACGCTCTTCCCCTGGACATCGACGAGGGTAAAGAAGGGAGCGCTGCCGAAATGCCCGTACACGGGGGCTTTCAATCCTGCGTTTGTTTCGGTCGGAATGCAGATCTTCATGGCCGTACTCCTCCGCGGAAGCCGCCGCGGCCGCTTTTCCGGCAGCAGACGTGCTCGCCTTCCGCCCGGTGGATATTGACGCCTTGGCACCGCGGACAGGCCGGGGGCCTTCCGGTCCCAAAGGGGACCGCCCATTCATGCTTGCACTCGGAACAGGTGAACGTTCTGTCTATCATTTGATAAGAACCTCCTTGGATTCTCAGCGCTCGTCCGTTGACCAGGACGTCTGCGACCTTGTGCCGGGCGGATTCAACGATATTTCCAAAGGTCTGACGGGAAATCCCCATTTTCTCCGCCGCCTCGGCCTGATACAGCCCTTCCAAGTCGGCAAGCCGAAGGGTCTCGAGTTCATCATGCCCCAAAAGGACCTCCTCGAGACCGGACAACGGGATTCCGGCCGGCTTGAAATACTCGGTCCGAGGACAGCCGGCAACCCGACGACAAATCAACGGTCTGGGCATTGAGCCATCCACGAAAACGTTATTGGCATATGCTAATTATAGCGGGCTGCGACGCGCCTGTCAAGACCCTACGCGAGACCGTTGTCAAAAACGGCCACGGAGCCTATGGATTGGGCAGCGGCGCACGCTGGCCCCGCCAGGGGGAAGACGGGCGTGGACTTCCGCTTCAGCCGACCCTAAAGCCCGAACACCGCGTCAGCCGGCCGGGGCAGAGAAAGGTGGGTCAGTCTGCGGTGGCGAGGGCCTGCTCGAGATCGTCTTTTAGGTCTTCGAGGCCTTCGCAGCCGACCGAAAGCCGGACGAGATCGTCCGTGATCCCCGCCATCTCGCGCTTCTCCTTAGCGATTCCCGCATGGGTCATGCTGGCCGGGTGCTGGATCAGACTCTCGATCCCGCCCAAGGATACGGCAAGGGTGCAGAGCCGGACGGCATTGATCATCTTCCGCCCTGTCTCGTATCCGCCGCGGAGGCCGAAGCAGATCATGGACCCAAAGCCCCGCATTTGTTTTCGGGCAAGCTCGTGCTGGGGATGGGTCTCGAGCCCGGGATAATTCACCCAGGCGACCTTGGGGTGGGCCGCCAGCCACGGGGCCAGCCTGGCCGCGTTATCCTGACTTTTCTCGACGCGGAGGGCCAGAGTTTTGAGGCCTCGAAGCACGAGCCAAGCCTGATGAGGGTCCATCGTTCCGCCCAGGAGCGTCAGGACTTTCCTAAGCCGTCCGAACAAGGTTTCGTTTCCGGCGATAATGGCCCCGCCCAGGACGTCGCTATGCCCGTTGATGAACTTGGTCAGGCTGTGGATGACGATGTCGGCCCCGAGTTCGAGAGGATTTTGGAGGATGGGGCTGGAGAACGTGTTGTCCACGACAAGAGGGATTTTTCTCTCGTGCGCCAGTCGGACGCACGCGGCGATGTCCGTAATGGCCAGAGTCGGATTGGCCGGGGTCTCGATGAACAGCAGCCGCGTCTCAGGCCGCAAACAGCGTTCGACGTTGGCGATGTCCGATGTGTCGACAAAATCAGACGTTACACCGAACCTCGAGAATTCGCTCTCAATCACGGTCCGCGAGGGTCCATAGACCGAGGCTGTTCCGATGACATGCGCATCCTTGGCGAGGAAAGCCATATAAACCGTCGTTACCGCCGCCATCCCCGTGGACGTGGCCAGGCAGCCATATCCCCTTTCTAGGGAAGCCAGGCTGTCCTCCAAGGCTTGAGTCGTCGGATTTCCGATCCGCGTGTAGATGTAGCCCTTCTCCTTGCCTGCGAACCGGGCCGCCCCCTGCTCGGCGCTTTCGAAAGAGAACGTGGACGATTGGTAGATCGGCACCGAAACCCCACCGAAAACGGGATCAGGCTTGTGGCCGGCATGGATGACTCTTGTGAAATGACTCTTGTGTTTATCGTTTTTCAAGCTTATCGTCTCCCTCATCCGCATCCAGAGCAAATATTGCGGTCTTGATCCTTATTGCCTAAATTATAGCCCGGGCTCGTCGCTCATGTCCATGACGAAGGAGCTCGCCTACGCCTAATTCTGCAGCCAGAGAGGAGTGATCGATGGGCTTCGCGTCACCCCCGGCCACATCCTCGCCAACGAGGGCATCGGCGAGCTCCGCATTTAGTTTCAAAGGTCCCCTGCCCTCTGGGGAATACGGGAAGACCGCTCTGTTGACTCATTTGACTAGGGCAAATGCCTGGTATAGATTATCTAAAGAATTGTCCGGTGAAGACAGGGAAAAAGTGCGATTTCTGGGGGAAGAAGGGGAAATGCGTCGAAAGATCTCCCGGTTTGCCTCCTCATGCAGCTTCCCTTCACGCCAAGGCGTTTGGGCTCATCGGTTACCAAGCTTTATAAAGGAGATATAGACAATGGATATCACCCCTCATCAGACGCTGGACACGAGCGGACTGGCCTGCCCCATGCCCATCATCAAGACCAAAAAGGCGATCGATGGAATGAAGGTGGGCGAAATCTTGAAGATGATTTCGACCGACCCGGGCTCCGTCAGCGACATGCGGGCCTGGACCGGCAAGACGGGCCATGAACTACTGGGGCAGGAGCAATCCGAGGGCAAGTATATCTTCTACGTCAAGAAAACCAAGTAGAAAAAGACCCGCCGGAACTCAGGGTAAAGACCCAAAGGAGACGCACAATGCCTGAAGCAACTGCAAAGAGGCTGGCGATCATTGCCATGCACGGAACACTCGACGCGGCCTACCCGCCGTTCATCCTGGCCACGGCGGCCGCCGCCATGGACATGGAGGTCGCCATCTTTTTCACGTTTTATGGACTGACCATCCTTCAAAAAGGAAAGATCGACAAGCTCAAGGTTCCTCCCATCGCCAATCCCGCCATGCCCGTGCCTATCCCCAATATCATCGGCATGCTTCCCGGCATGACGGCCATGGCCACGTCAATGATGAACAAATGGATGAAAAAGGCCAAAGTGTCCAAGCTCAGCGAGCTCCTCGACGTCGCCAAGGAGACGGGGGTCCGCCTGATCGCCTGCCAGATGACGATGGATGTTATGGGCATCAAGAAAGAAGACCTGATCGACGGTTTGGAAATCGGCGGCGCCGCGACATTCCTGGAATTCGCGAGCCATGACGCAATCACGTTGACGTTCTAAATCCGAGGAAGATGATGGACGAGGACAAAATCCTGATTGTCATGACCAGCGGACCGGACACGCCTCGGCGCTGCGCCACGCCGTTTTTCATGGCCACACTGGCGGCAGCCATGGAGTATGCCGTGACCATGTTTTTCACGATCGACGGAGCGCTCCTACTGAAAAAGGGATTGGCTGATACAGTCTTTCCTAAGGCGGGAGGTAAGTCCGTCGGCGAGTTCCTGCGCGACGCCGTGGAGGCTGGCGTCTGGTTGACTGCTTGCTCCGCCTCCATGGAGCTCCACGACCTCAAGCCCGAGGACCTGATCGAGAATGTCCAGTTGGTCGGGGGCGCTTCAATGTGGCAGATGGCGGAAGAAGCCAAAACCGTCATATCTTTCTAGGAGGGGGGACCTCATGGGGAATATTCGAGGGTGTGAACTCCCGGACGACCTGTACTATTTTGCCGAGAAACACGTCTGGGCCAAGCCGATGGGCGGGACGCTTGTCCGCGTCGGCATGACGACCGTGGCCGGGAAGCTCTCCGGTGGCAAGCTCAACGCCGTCACCGTCAGAGCGAAAAATCTCGGCGCGGAGATCCCGGCGGGGAAGAGCGTCGCAACCGTGGAGAGCAGCAAGTACGTCGGGCCTGTGCCGGCCCCGATCACGGGGATCCTGAAGAGGGCGAACGAGAAGCTCGCGGCCAACCCGAATCTCGCCATTACGGATCCGTACGGAGAGGGTTGGATTGCAGAGATGGAGGCGAGCCGTTGGGAAGCGGAGAAGGCGAACCTGCTCAGCGGTCCCGAGGGCCTGGCCGCTTATAAGGCCAAGCTCGAGGCCGAGAATATCTCGTGCGATTAGCCTCTGCCGGGTGACCAAGGTCAACAGCCATGTCTAACAAAACCATTTATCAAGAACTTCGCGAGAAGGGGCTTTCCCGGCGGGATTTCATGAAATTCAGCGGGCTCGTCGCCGGGATGATGGGGCTCGAGTTCGTGCCGCCGATCAGGGCCCTCGGGTGCTTGGCCGGGCCGAGCCCGGCGCGGATGGTCGCGGACGCCTTGATGGCCAAGCCGCGCGTGCCGATCGTCTGGCTCGAACTCCAGGATTGTGCCGGCTGCACTGAAGCCTTATCCCGGTCCCTTGCCCCGAGCTTGGTGAACCTCGTGCTCGGGAGCATCTCCGTTGATTATCAGGAGACCCTGATGGCAGCGGCCGGCTTCCAAGCTGAGGCGGCCAAGCGCGACTCGATGAAAGCCAACCTTGGGAAATACGTTCTCGTGGTGGAGGGAAGCCCCACGACCGGCGGGAACGGCGTTTACTGCACGATCGGCGGCCGGGGCAATCTCGACCTGCTGCGCGAAGCGGCCGACGGCGCCGCCGCGATCATCTGCACGGGGAATTGCGCTACTTACGGCGGCATTCCCGGCGCCCTGCCGAATCCGACGGGGGCCCGCGGCGTAATGGAAGTAATCAAGGACAGGCCGATCGTGAACATTCCAGGCTGCCCGGCCATCCCGGAAGTGACTGGCGGAACGATCGCCCACTTCCTCGTCATGGGAGCCCTGCCCGCGACCGACAGCCTGAAGAGGCCGCTGACTTTCTACGGACACACGATTCACGACCACTGCCTGCGGCGGCCGTTCTATGAGGCGGGAAAATTCGCGGAGGGATTTGGGGGGGAGGACGCGCGCGAGGGAGAGTGCCTCTATAAGCTGGGGTGCAAAGGCCCGACGACCTATAACGCATGCTCCTCGCTTAAATGGATGCAGGGCCTGTCGTTCCCCGTCCAGTCGGGGCATCCTTGTCTGGGATGTTCCGAGCCGCACTTCTGGGACGGGGGAGGGTTTTACCAGGGTCAATCCGCCCCGATCATTAGACCAGTTGTTGCGGCGGCCGGGATCGCCGCAGGCGCCGGCGCGGCCCTCGGCATCGCCATGGCCGGGGCCGACAAAGTCCGGAAGCGCAAGGCCGAAAAAGCCAAGCCTTCCGGGGACAAGGAACGTTCGGAAAAGTAGGAGGATGCCATGGAATGGACGGATATCCTTCGGTTTTTTCGCGGGCCGTTCTTTTATGCCTCCCTCCTGATCTTCATCGGCGGCATGACCTATCGCCTTGTGCACACCGTGCTCATGGGCTGGCCGCGGGACAGGATCGAGAGCCGCGGCAGCAAGGCCGTCGGCGTGGTCAAGACCTATCTCAAGGGCATCCTCGTCCTGCCGTTCATTCCCTGGGTCAGAAGGACGTTCGGAAAGAACTCGCTAACGTATATCGCGGGCGGGCTGTTCCACCTGGCGCTCTTTGCCGTTATTTTCTTTGGAACGCCACACATGCTGGTCTGGAAGAGCCTGCTCGGATTCGGCTGGGCAACGCTGCCGCTTCCGCTCACCGATTGGCTGGCCGCGGTCGGCATCATCTCGCTCGTCATGCTGCTGATCAACAGGCTGACACACCCCGTCCTCAAGCTGATCACCCGGGGTCCTGATTGGTTGAACTGGGCGCTTGTTTTCCTGCCATTTGCGACCGGCTACATGATGACCCATCATCTGTGGCTCCGGTACGAAGTCCTGTTCAGCCTGCACATGGTCGCCGTCGATATCCTGCTCATCTGGATTCCACTGGGACGAATCTCGCACGTCATGTTTTACTTCTTCTCGCGGACGTTCCAAGGCGCGCAGGCCGGTAAACGGGCGGTCAACCCGTGATGGGAAGGCACATCATGAAAACACAATCAGCCATGACGGCATACGTCAAGGAGATTGGGGCCTGGGCGGCCAGCCAGATTCAGGCCTGCACGCGCTGCGGCCTCTGCGCGGACGCTTGCCATTTTTACCAGGCGGTCGGAAATCCCGAATATGCGCCCGTCTGGAAAATCGAGCTTCTGCGGCGGGCCTACGAGCAGCGGTTTACGCTGGCAGGACGGCTCAAGCTGGCCGTGGGACTGGACAAGCGCGTGACGGATGAGGACCTCGAGCACTGGAGTACGATCGTTTATGAAGCCTGCACGCTCTGCAACAAGTGTGCCATGGTTTGCCCCATGGGCATCCAGCTAGGCCCGCTCATCCACAACGTCCGGACCGGGATGGCCGCCGCTGGAGTCATACCCGCGGACCTCGTCTCAGCGACGAACAAACAGCTTGAAATCGGAAGTCCCCTGGGTGTGACGGACAAGATGTTTCCGGAGAGGCTGGACTGGATCGCCGACGAATGGGATGTCCAGATTCCGAGGGACCAGAAAGGGGCCGACACTTTGGTCGTGTTCACGTCCATCGAAGTCATGAAGTTTCCGGACAACGTCGCCGCCATCGCGTCGATCTTGAATAAGGCCGGGGAGAAATGGACGGTCAGCTCTAAGGGCCGGGAGGTGGTGAACTTCGGCTACTTCGAGGCCGATGAGGATCTGACGAAAGAGTTCCTCGGTCGCGTCTTTGACGCGGCCAAGGAGCTCGGCGTCAAGAGGATCATGATCAGCGAATGCGGACACGCCTACGACGCCTTCCGTTGGACCGCGGCCAATATCATGGAGGTGCCCCGCGGCGTGGAAATCACCCATATCGCCCGCGTGATGTATGACCTCTGGAAATCTGGACGGATCCGGTTGAAACAAGGCGCCTACGACGACGGGACGATCACGTTCCACGACTCGTGCAAAATCCAGCGGCGGGGCGGCCACATCAAGGAACCCCGCGAAATCCTTCGCTGGCTGGCGCCCCATGCCTTCAGGGAAATGATCCCGAACAAGGAACAGGCGCTCTGCTGCGGCGGGGGCGGAGGGGTCATCTCTATCGAAGAAGCGGACCCGCTGCGGTTCGCCGTGTTCGGCCTGAAAATCGATCAGATGAAGGCCATCGGAGCGACTGCGGTAACCATGGTGTGCAGCAATTGCCGGCTGCAATTCACCGACGGCGTCGCCCACTTCCAGAGCGGCGTCAAGATCCGCGGGCTTTCGGAAATGGTCGCCAAGGCGTTGGAATGAACAGCCGCGCTTCACGGATCTAAGCGACCGAAAGGAGGGATTGCCATGGCATCCTTTGTCCTAACGCCCGTTGAGAAGGGCATTTTGCGGTGCCGGCACACCGGCCCATTCACGCCGGAGGAGATCCAATCGCTGGTCGTGTTTCTCCGCGAATACTCCGGGAAGTTATTGATTGATCTCGGCGGAGCGGATGTCGAGGAATGTTCGCGCCATATTCGCCATCTGCGGCCCATGATGCCGGTTTCGGCGATCTTTGGGGCGCCGATCGACCCGAAGATCCTGGCCATCGACAAGAGCTATTACGCCAATGAGGTCCGGTGCTTCAAGACTGAAGAAGAAGCCCTGGCCTGGCTCCGGAATGAGTAGGAGAGGAGGTTCGGCATGAGCTCCCGCATTGTTATTGACCCGATCACCCGTATCGAAGGGCACCTGCGGATCGAAGCCGCTCTCGACGCCGGGAATACGATCACCAGCGCCTACTCGTCCGGGACCATGGTGCGCGGCATTGAAATTATCCTTAAGGGACGCGATCCGAGGGACGCCTGGGCGTTCGCCCAGCGCGCCTGCGGCGTCTGCACGACGGTGCACGCCATCGCCTCGATCAGGGCGGTCGAGGACGCGCTCCAGATCAAGATTCCCAAGGCGGCCAGCGTCATGCGGAACATGATTATGGCCCAGCAGTATGTCCACGATCACGTGATGCATTTCTATATCCTGCATGCCCTGGACTTCGTGGACGTCGTCAGCGCGCTGAAGGCCGACCCCAAGAAAACGTCCGATATCCAGCAGAGCATTTCGGCCTGGCCGAATTCGTCGCCCGGTTATTTCGCGGCCGTCCAGGGCAAGGTGAAGGCCCTTGTCGAGAGCGGGCAGCTCTCCCTTTTCGCCCGCGGCTATTGGGGTCATCCCGCCTACAAGCTGCCTCCGGAAGTCAACCTGCTGGCCGTCGCCCATTATCTGGAGTGCATCGACTGGCAGGCCCACGTGGTCAAGATCCACACGATTCTCGGCGGCAAGAATCCTCATCCGAACTTTTTGGTGGGCGGAGTCCCGATGCCCATCGACATGAACAGCGACCAGGCCCTTAATGCCGAAAGGCTGGCGGTGATCGCCGATTCCATCCGGAAGATGAATGAATTCGTCGACATGGTCTACATCCCGGATGTTCTTGCCGTCGCGCCCTATTACCTCGAGTACGCATCGCTTGGAGAGGGCCTCGGTAACTTCCTGACCTGGGGTGAATTCCCCGAGGGCGACATCGATGACCTTGCAAAATTCGTCGTGCCGCGCGGGATCATCCTGAACCGGAACTTGAAGAACCTCATCGTGCCCGACCCGCGCGATTTCGAAAAAATGAAGGAGTTCATCACGCATTCTTGGTACACCTACGGCCAGGGCGACAACGCCGGCCTCTTCCCTTGGAACGGCGAGACCGTCTTCAACTACACCGGGCCTCAGCCTCCCTACGAGCAGCTCAATGTCGATGGGAAATACTCCTGGCTCAAAGCTCCTCGCTGGAACGAGACTCCCATGGAAGTGGGGCCGCTGGCCCGCGTCCTCGTCATGTACGCCTCGGGGCACAAGGCTACGGTGGAACTCGTGAACGCGGTGCTCGGCCGATTAAAGGCTCCGGCCGAGGCACTCTTTTCGACGCTCGGCCGGACGGCGGCCCGGGCCATCGAGACGAAGGTCTTCAGCGATATGCTTCCCGAGTATTACGATTCGCTCGTTGCCGAGATCAAGGCGGGACGCACAGAGACTTTCAACGGCACAAAATGGAACCCCATGAGCTGGCCGCGGAAAGCCGAAGGATTCGGGTTTGTGGAGGCGCCCCGCGGCGCCCTCGGGCACTGGGTGGTAATAGAGAATCGAAAGATCAAGAATTATCAGATGGTCGTTCCGACGACCTGGAACGGCTCCCCGCGCGACCACAAGAACCAGCCCGGAGCGTACGAGGCGTCCCTTGTAGGCACCAGGCTCGCCGTTCCGGACCAGCCGCTGGAAATCCTGAGGACGATTCATTCCTTCGACCCCTGCCTGGCCTGCGCGATCCATATGATCGACGCGGAAGGTCGGTCCCTGGGAGAGGTGGGGACTGGGTTCAATATCGTCTGCCGCCGCTGATCCGTCCCGGAGCCGAGTCAAAGCAGGACGGGGGCGGGAATCAGGCGCTAGCTTTCGACGAACAGAATGCCGGAAAAGAACAGAAAGATCATTCTGGGCCTGGGCAATACCCTGAACACGGATGAGGGCCTTGGGGTCCATTGTCTTCAACCGCTCCGGGAGCGCCTGAAGGACTTCCCCGCGATCGACATCCTGGACGGCGGCGTCCTAGGCCTCGACCTCCTCCCCCTTGTTGAGTCCTGCAGTCACCTGCTCATCCTGGACGCCGTCGATGCCTGCAAGCCGCCGGGGACCGTCATCGAGCTTTCAAGAGATGAGATTCCGCTTTTTTCCCGGCTCAAGCTCTCCTGGCACCAGGTTACTTTCCAGGAGGTGCTGGAGTTCGCCGACGTCCGAGGCAACCTCCCGGGCCATCTCCACATCGTCGGAGCCCAGCCCGCCGATACCTCCACCGGATTCGGACTGAGTCCAATCATCGCGCCGCTTGTCCCGGAGCTCGTGGACCGCGCCGTCGCCGTCCTGGATAAATGGAGACTCATCTAGCATGAAAAGGATCCGGCTCCTTCGCCTGGGAATGGTCTCACCTGTTCGCTCGCAGACCTGCTACCATGCCGTCGCCTATGCTCTGGCCGAGGGCGCTCCGGATACGGTCATTCTCGTCAGCCCTGCCGATCCTTACGTTTGCATCGGCTTTCACCAGGACCTCGAAATAGAGGTCGATGTGGACTATTGCCGCCGTCAACGCCTGCCTGTCTATCGGCGGGAAGTCGGCGGCGGGGCCGTGTATCTCGACCGTAACCAGCTTTTTGTGCAATGGGTTTTCCGCCCGTCGTCACTCCCGGCCGACGTGGCGGAGCGTTTCCGGCTCTATATCGAGCCGCTCGTCCTCACATACCGGGCTCTCGGCATCGACGCTCGTCACCGTCCCGTGAACGACGTCCACGTGGGCCACAAGAAAATCGGCGGAACCGGCGCCGCCCGGATCGGGCAAGCGGAAGTCGTCGTCGGCAGCCTTATGTTCGATTTCGACAGGGCCGCCATGGCCAGGATCCTGCGGGTGTCTTCAGAGAAAATGAGGGACAAAGTCCATCAGAGCCTCGAAGAGTACATGACGACCCTCCGGGATGAGCTCGGCACGCTTCCGGACCGGCCGGCGGTCGAGGCATTGTATCTGGCTCAATGCGCCCGGGCTCTGGACGCGGACATCGTCCAGGGGGAGTGGACGGCCGAAGAGGAAGCCCTGGCGCGGGAACTCGACGAGCGCTTCGAGTCGCGGGACTGGCTTTATCAAAAAGGGACGAAGCGGCGGCCCGGGGTCAAGATTCACGAGGACGTCCAGCTCCACGAATCCAGCCTGAAGGCCCCGGGAGGCTTGATCCGTCTGACCCTCCGCCTCCGGAATGGCCGTATCGACGATCTTTCGATCTCGGGGGATTTCACGATGGTCCCCCAGACGGCGGTCATCGAAATCGAGGAATCGCTCCGGGGAACGACGGCCGAGCCGCAAGCCGTCCTCGAAGTCATCCGCGAAAAATACCGCGTGAGACAAATTCAGTCCCCCGGAATCGGGCCCGGCGACTGGGCCGCGGCTCTTTCTCTCGCCCTGAAAAACTAGAATGCGTCCTATGATATAATCGAGCACAGAAATGACTCCCCTAGGGTTCGTCCTGGTCTGTTTCGTCATTTCCATGGTCGCCGGGACTCTCGGCTCTCTGCTCGGCTTAGGCGGAGGCATTATCGTCATTCCCGCTTTGACTCTCCTCCTTAAAATTGACATTCGCTACGCGATCGGCGCGTCCATCGTGTCGGTGATCGCGACGTCGAGCGGAGCAGCGGTCGCTTATGTCAGGGAACGCCTGACCAACCTGCGTGTTGCGATGGTGCTCGAAATCGGCACTACCCTCGGCGCATTGACCGGCTCGTACCTGGCCGGCTGGATCAGCGGGCGATGGTTGCATATGATCTTCGGAATCGTAATGGGATATTCGGCGCTGATGATGTTCCGCAAGCGCGACGAAACAGCCGATGCCGCGAGATCCGCCCCCTGGGCCGATTACCTGCGTCTGCACGGCAGCTATTACGATGAGGCGCTCGACCGGGAGGTTGCCTACCGGGTCGTGCGGACCCGCGTCGGGCTGGGCCTCATGTATATCGCGGGGATGGTCAGCGGACTCTTGGGGATCGGCTCCGGTGCGCTCAAAGTCCCGGCGATGGACCTGGCGATGCGCCTGCCCATAAAGGTTTCGACGGCCACCAGCAACTTTATGATCGGCGTCACGGCCGCGGCGAGCGCCGGTGTGTATTTCATGCGCGGAGACATCGATCCCTTTGTCGCGGCGCCGGTGGCGGCGGGCGTCCTGGCGGGGGCGACTCTTGGTTCACGCCTTTTGGGGAAGCTGCACGGCCGGATGATCCGAATCATTTTTGTCGCAGCGCTTGTGCTCGTGTCGCTGCAGATGATTTGGAAAGGAATTCACTGATGGCGGGAAGTCCCGTGTCCCCAACAACGCCGACGATGGAAAGGCGTCTATTCCGAACGGAGAATCTCATCAGCCGGGTCCTGCGAATCGGCGTGCTGGCCAGCCTGCTGTTTGTCGTGACGGGAACCGTCATCAGCTTTGTCCATCATCCGAACTATCTCTCGTCGTCCGTCGACCTGCATCGTCTGACGCAGCCCGGGGCCGCGTTTCCGCGCACACTTAGCGATGCCTTCATCGGGGCGCGGGAATTGAGGGGTCAGGCGATCGTCACCATCGGTTTGCTATTGCTCATTGCCACACCGATTATGCGCGTTGCTGTTTCGATATTCATCTTTCTTTATCAGAAGGATCGAATTTTCACTTTTATCACTTCCACCGTCCTGTGTCTCCTGCTGGCATCATTCGCCTTGGGATGGATCAGCAGGTAGCGGCCTTTCGAATACCTCAGACCTGTTGAGTGCCGCCGCCTCCGAGTTGTGTCCCGCAGTTCGGGCAGACTTTCCAGCTCTTATCGATCGTTTTGCGGCAGTTCGGACACACCGGCTTCAAACTGGCTCCGCAGTGCGGGCAAAACGTAAAGCCCGGCCCGACATCCTTTCCGCAACTGGGACATTTTTCGCAGCACGCCGGTTGAACCCGCGCGCCTGATTCGCTGCGAACGATCAGATAAATAATCAATCCGATGACGTTGCCGACGAGGACGAGCAGCGTCCACAGCAGTCCGTTCATGCCCCGGCGTTCGGCGTCGCGGTAGACCCAGACGATGACGAAGACCCAGAGCACAAAAAGGGCCAGCGGGAAAATCATCAACGGGATGAACCGGAAGAGTCCGAAGCCCGTAAAATTCCAAATTGAGCCGCCGGCATCCCGCATCGCGTGCGAGAGACCGGGGAAGATCCCGAACGGCAGAATGAAAAGGATCGAGCGGAAGGCGAAGAGCAGCAGGATCACGACCAGGATGACGAGGGCAACCTGCTTTCCGTTATTCGGTGTCGTCATGGCGACCTCCTTCTTTCGTTGATTTATAGGGTGTCGATGCCATTTTGCGAGAAGCGCCGCCTCCTGAGCAGGACGGGCGCGAAAAAGAGGATGAGCGCGTTCTGCGCGATGAGCACGATAGCCGCGACCGCGGCCGGACGCAGCGTCTGGCCGGGGTCGAAATCGGCGAGAGAGACGGCGAGCCAGACGACCGTCAGCACGGTGAGAAGGCCGAGAGCGATGAGGATGGGAACCGGCAGTCCGGCCCGGCGCAGGGAAAGGCGCACTCCAGCCCGAGCCGTCCTTTCCGCCTCGAGGCATATCCTCAAGGTCTCCATATCGAGGGCAGTCGGAGGCGCCGCCGGCAGGCTGCTTCTGAGCGCCTTGCGGATGACGTGACGCTCGGCCTCGATACGGCGGCAGTCCTGGCAGGTGCGCAGATGGGCTTCCAGGCTCTGGCGCTCGTCTTCAGAGATCGGCCGCCCATCGCGGTCGAGAATCAGACGTTCGAATTCTTCGCAGCTCATGACTTTTTCTCCTCCCGCGCCTCGCTGCCTTGCCGCCCTGGATCAAAGGCGGCGAGCTCTCCCTGTAAACTTTTGACCGCCCGGAAGAGTACCGTACGGACGGTCGCTTCGGGGATGCCAAGCATCCGGCCGATCTCCCCGTGCTTGAAACCCTCGATCTCCTTAAGGACGAAAACTTGCCGCTGGCGCGCCGGCAGCCGGGACAACGCCCGCCTCAGGCAGAGCTCGAGCTCCGTGAGCGCCGAGCGGTCCGCGCCGGAGAGGCGGCCCGAATCCCAACCCGTATCCGCGTCAGCGCGGTGAACGCTCATCGTCCGGCCCCGCTCGAGGAAAAACAGCCTCCGGATCCTTTTCTTGCGCAGCGCATCTTTGTGGAGGTTCGAGGCAATCGTAAAGAGCCAAGGCTTGAGATCGCCGCCCCCGGGCCGGCGGCGGGAGCGGGCGACCCGGAGCCAGGTTTCCTGGAACAGGTCCTCAGCATCTCCGGCGTTGTCGCTGATCGCGGAGGCAAACCGGAAAACGGATGCCTTGAATGCTGCGTAAATCTCATCGAACGATTCGGAGGCGAGGGAACAGGCTTCGGTCACGGTCCCAGCCCGGAATCTTGTCATCGCGGTGTCCATTGCGGCATCCGTCTCTACCGTCAAAGACGTATGAGACGGGATTTCGTTCCGCCCGGTAGCCTCTCCCGATGGAGTTTATCACAATCTCCCGGCCTTGATCTCCCGGCTGCTCTGGGATATCTTTTCCCCCGTGAAGTACGGCGCGCACTGTTATATTCTCACGCGGCGCTGGGCCGACAGCGAAATCCATCTCCTCGACCTTGCCGCCGAGCTGGGTCTCGATATGTTCGAGCTGTCCGTGGGGGACGATGTCGTCTTCGACCCGCGGCTGACGGGCCGTCGCGCCGAGAAACTCGGCCTGGACCTCATCATCGGACCCGGCGGTTGGTGGCCGCTCGACTGCGACCTCTCGTCCGACGATCCCGCGGAACGGGCAAAGGGACTGGCGTGGCACAAGCGGCAAGTGGACGTGGCGGCCGACCTCGGCGCCGTCGCCTATGCCGGATCTCTTTACGCGCATTCGGGGATTGTCAAGCGGCGCCGCCCTCCGGCCGACGAGCTGCCGCGGACGGCCGAAGGTTTGCATGAGCTCGCCGCCTATGCCTCTTCCCGAGGCGTGACGATCGCGCTCGAGCCGATGAGCC
The DNA here is from genome assembly GCA_963727095.1 of Candidatus Aminicenantota bacterium. GTDB lineage: Bacteria > Acidobacteriota > Aminicenantia > Aminicenantales > Saccharicenantaceae > CAVSEQ01. Next base: position 1,030,608 of record CAVSEQ010000005.1, read on the forward strand.
ATTTCCGGACGCACCTGGTCAACACTCCCACTCAGGTCATGCGTCTCATCGACCTGGCGGATCATCCGAATCTCCGCACTCTTTTCGACACGTACCACCTGATCACCGAAGTCCGCAGCTACGCCGAGGGGCTCCGCGCGCTCGGCTCGCGGCTGATGATCGTCCACGCCTGCGAAAACGATCGGGGTATCCCGGGAGGCGGACTAGTCCCTTGGGACGACGTTTTCCGGACGCTCGCCGAAATCAATTTCAGCGGCTACATCGGGCTCGAGACTTACAACTCCGGCCTGGGCGATTTTGCCTTCGAACGGGGCATGTTCCATAACGTCTGTCCCGACGGACGCGCGTTCATTGAGCAGGGGACGGCGTTCCTGCGGTCCATGACCACCCGTTACGGCCGGCGCTGAGCACATCTGCTGTCTGGGCCGTTTTTCGCGCCCGCTCTCGGGGTGCTCCCTCCGTCAGGTCGCGGGTTTGCCCCGGCGAGTCAAACCCGCTCGAGGAAAGGCCTCGCTCCCCCGCCCCTGGGGCGGGGTCCATGCCCACTCGGCCTTCCCACGCCTTCCTCCGGGAAACACCCCTGCGGCAGGCGCGACGCCGCGCCGCTCACCGATCTTTGACCGACTTGAGCATCTCCTCGACCTTGGCCTTGAGGGCCGCGTCCTCGATCGTCGGGATGACCTTTTCGAAGACCGCCCTGGCTTTAGCCGGTTCGCCGGTGTTGGTATAAGCCACGCCCAAGTTGATCTGGAGGGCGACGTCGTTCGGGGCGAGGACCAGGCCCGCCTGGAAGCTCCCCACGGCTTCAGCGCAACGGCCGAGGTCGTTCAGGATGGCGCCCTTGAGGTTATAGGCCGCTGGGCTGCGGCGGTCCTTCTCGATGGATTTCACGACCTCGCTAAGAGCCTGGTCGAATTTTTTCTGGTTGTAATGGATCTTGGCGAGGTCGAATTCGGCCATGGCATTCCCGTCCATCGCATAAGCCTTCGTGAGCTCCGCCTCGGCCTTGTCTACGTCGCCGTTCTCAAAATAAGCCATTCCGAGATAAGTATGGGCCTCGGCGAGCTCCGGCTTCAACGCCGCAGCCTTCTCATATGCCGCCACGGAGTCGGCGAAGTTTCCTTTGCGGTAATAAGCCGTCCCGAGAAGCTTCCAGCCGCCGTAGTGCTTGGGGTCGAGCGACGTGGTCAGGTTCCCGTAGCGGATGGCCTCATCCGTCAGTCCGTACTGGAGGGCTGTGAACCCCAATGAGTACTGATATTGAGGGTCCTTCTCACTGTTCTTGTCCTTGTTTTTCTGGGCCATCGCGGTGGCGCAGAACGTCAACAAAAAGGCCATGAGGAAGGGCAGGACGGCGCCTCGGCGGGATTTTGCGGATGTCATGTTATTCCTCGGCTTGCCTCGACAAACCATGATGGCATAACTCACCGGGCGAGACAAGTGCCGCAGGCTGTTCGGGACGCTGCATGTCCCTTTTGCCGGCGGAATGGCCATGAGGTCCGGCGTTTTTTGCCTATTGCCACGCGGCGGCATTGCCCTTAGAATGAGACGCACGCGCTTCCGAAGGAGGAGACATCATGTTTCGAAACGAGAGGAAGGTCCTCGGCATTTCACTCTTCATCCTTGCCCTCGGCCTGGTCTGTACAGCCGCGGCCGGCCAGACGCAGCCGGCGCCGGGCCCTCGGTCGCAACCAGCCACACTGACACTCGAAATCGTTCCGACCGTTTTCCTCGTCAAGGCGGGGGACGCCCTTGATCGCCTGGTGGATGTCATGGTGGATAATCCCGGGCTCGAGGCGGAAGCCACGCTTTCGGCCGTTGTGGCGGGCCGCGCCGTCGTGCTCGACCCCGCTTCGGGGAAGCTGCGCGTCAAGCCGGGCAAGAACGCCTTCAGGATCCGCGTCCCCGAGGTCAACGCCCCGGCCCCGGCCCATTTCGCCCTGTTCGTAACGCCCGCCGGCGTGGGAGCGAAGACCGTCACCCTGTCCCGAAACATCACCCTTCGTCCCCAGCGTCGCTGGATGGTTTACCTTTTCCATCACTCCCACAACGACATCGGCTATACGCAACTGCAGTCACGCGTCGGCCGCAATCACATTGAATATCTGGACTCGGTCATCGACTATTGCCATGCCACCGATGCCTATCCGGACGACGCCAAGTTCCGCTGGAACATCGAGGTCTCCTGGGCGCTCGAATACTACAAACTCCTGCGTCCGGAAGCGAAATTCCGGGAGCTCATCGACCTCATCCGCGCCGGCCGCGTTGAGCTCTCCGGGATCCAGTTCAATATTTCCGACGGCTACTCCCACGAGGAGCTCATCCGGGCCGTCGAGCAGCCCCGCGAGCTGGCCCGCCGGTACGGCATCGAACTCCGCTCGGCCATGAACGACGACGTCACCGGCTGGAGCTGGGCGCTGCCGCAGATCTTCAGCCAAAACGGTGTCCGCTATTTTGCCACAGGCATCAACGAGACGCGCTCCCGCGCCCCGCTCCGGCGGCCGTGCGCCTGGTGGTGGGAATCGGCCGACGGCAGCCGCGTCCTGGAGTGGGAAGGGGAGCACTACCTCTTCGGCAACACCGACCTCCTCCTTCACGAACTCGCGGCCAAGAGCGCGCCGAAAGTCGGCGATTACCTGGCGAAGCTCGAGGCCCGAGGCGATTATCCCCAGGACATCATCGCGTTCAACATCGGGGCCTGGACGACCGACAACTGTCCGCCCGGCCGGGACCTTTCCGACCGCGTTAAAGACTGGAACGAAACGTACGCTTTTCCCAGGCTGCGGCTGGCCACCCTGCACGAGTTCTTCGAGAACATGGAGACGAGATACGGCGCATCGCTCCCCGTCCATAAGCTCGGCTGGCCCGATTATTGGACGGACGGAGTCGCCTCGACCGCCTTCGAAACCGGCCTCAACCGGCGCACGCATAACGACCTCATCACGGCCGAAAAACTTTCCGTCCTGGCCGCCAAGCTCGACCCTGACAAGGGGTTTCGCTACCCGGCCGAGGAAATCCGGCAGACCTACGATCTCTCCATGCTCTACGATGAACACACGTGGGGCGCCTGGAGCAGCATCGACGAACCTTGGACCGCGTTCAGCCGCGGCCAATGGGCCCTCAAATCGAGCTTCGCGTACATCGCCAACGAAACGCCGCAGACGTTGATCAAGCGCGGATTGACGGCGCTCGGCCGTCTGATCAGTGCGGACGGAGATTTCGAGTTTGCGGTCTTCAATCCGCTCTCTTGGGACCGCACGGATGTCGTCCGCGTGATGCTTCCGGCCGGCCCGCTGAGGGACGCCAAGGGAAATTTCCGGGTTATCGACCGGCGCTCGGGAAGCGACGCTAATTTCCAGCCGGACGGAGACGAGGCGATCCTGGTCGTCGCCTGCGATATCCCCTCGCTCGGCTACGCCGTGTTCGGCATCGAGCCCGCGAAGGGACAATCGTCGGTGGGTCCGGCGGCGACCGGGGCTCCGGCTTCGTCTCCCGCGGCTCCTTCCGCCGCGCCGCCCGCTCCCGCCGGGAACATCATCGAGAACCGCTTCTACCGTGTCACCGTCGACCCGGCGACCGGCGGCATCACCAGCCTTTTCGACAAAGAACTGGCCCGCGAGCTCGTGGACAGTTCCTGTCCCTACCCGCTCAATACGTACATCTATGAACAGCCCGAGGGAGGCCGCAAGGCCGTGGACGATATGGAAAAGCGGGCGGTCTTCCATCGCTGGATGCCCGAATCGGCGAAGCTCGAGACCGGCCGGCAAGGCCCCACTTCGTCGAGCCTCGTCGTCAAGAGCTCGGCCAAGATGTGTCCGACGCTCGAACAGCGGATCATCCTCTATGACGATGTCAAGCGCATCGACCTCACGAATATCCTGCACAAGGAAGCCACGTTCAATCCCGAGGCCGTCTATTTCGCCTTTCCGTTTGACGTGGGCCCGGGGTTCGCGGAAAGCGCTGGGAAAATGGGGAAGGTCCTCGCTTCGCTGAACGTCAAGACAGGCATGCGCGGTCCGAATGTCCGATTCGAGATCTCGGACGGTGACATGGTGCCGGAGACCGAACAGCTTCCGGGCACGACCCGTGACTGGGAGACCGTCCAGCACTGGGTGGAGTTTGCCGGCCGCAATGCCCGCGTCGTCTGGTCCCCGGTCGAAGCGCCGCTCGTCGAATTCGGCGACATCAACACCGGGAAATGGCTCAAGCGATTGGATATCACGAACGCCTGGGTTTTTTCCTACGCCATGAACAATTACTGGATGACGAACTTCAAAGCCAGCCAGGATGGGATAATCGAATTCAACTACAGCCTCACGAGCGGTCCGGCGGCCGGCGGACCCGACCGCGTCGCAGCCTCCCGCTTCGGCTGGGAGGTCCACACGCCGCTCGCCGTGGCGTGGCTGCCCACGAAATGCCAGGGCCGTTTCGGAACGCCGACGGAATCATTTGTATCCGTGAGCGAGCCTAACGTGATCATCCAGGCTTTGATGCTGGATGAGGACGGCACACCCGTCGTCCGGTTGCGTGAGATCGCGGGGCGCGACGTCAACGCCCGACTGGCGAGCGCCGTTTTCCTGGGCTTCACCATGCGCAGTGCATCAGGCCGGGCGGAGACGAAAGAGGCCGAGTCCATTCCCGTCCATCTCAAGCCGTTCGAATTCAAAACCGTCAAGCTGGTGAAATAGATCGGCGAACCCGGCGCGCTTGTTTCGCGCTGGCCTTCGCCTTAGAATGATGCCATGAACGCTGAAGTTCGCGACAGGCTGCGGCGCCGGGAGACGGAACTTCTCCTGCGGATCGACCTCATGAAGAGGACGATGAACGAAACAGGAGAGCTGACCACGTTGGCCCGGCAGGCCGGGCTGCTCAAAGAAGCCCAGGAGGAACTGCGGAGAGTCCAGGAGTCGCTGGCCTCCGAGCCCCCGGCCTAGATTTCCCGCCCCGGCGTCCTCTTGCGCCCTTTCTCGGTTTTCGCAGTGAAACCTCAGGACATCCTCTCCGTTCGCTGCGGTGAATCTTCACGCCGTCCCGGTCCTGAGCCGATGGGGCGTCTCAGTCCCGATGCCGGCTAATTCACCGCTTTATGCTCTCTCCGAGGACATCCCTCGGTCTCACCGCTTGGCCGGCGCCCGCCGCAGGGGTGTATCCCGGAGGAAGGCGTGGACGCAACGGGGTCAAACCTGCACTTTTCACTTTTTGCCGGGGTCGTTGTCGTGCAGCGGTTCACTTAAAAAGTGAAAAGTGTAGGTTTGACCCCCAGAAGTTGCATTTCCCCCAGAGCGAGGACTTTCCCCGAGCGGGTTTGACTCGCCGGGACAAACCCGCGACCTGACGGAGAGGACCCCCGAGGCCCGACCCAAGAGCGGGGGGCCTACCGCTTGTAGAGGATCTTGCCGCCGACGATCGTGTAAAGCACCTCGGCCGAGCGGATTTCCTCCTCCGGGCAGGTCATGATGTCCTTGGACAGCACGGTGATATCGGCCAGTTTGCCAGGAGTGAGAGATCCCTTGAGATCTTCCTGGAAAGAAGCGTAGGCGCCGTTGATCGTGTAGGAGCGCAAGGCCTCGTCGCGCGTCATCTTCTGGGCGGGGAAGAAGGCTGTCCCATCTTTCATCTTTCTCGTGACGGCCGCATAGAAACAGGCGATAGGGTCCTCGGGCTCGACGGGAACGTCGGTGCCGTTGGCGATAAGGGCGCCCGAATCCAGGAGTTTCCGCCAGACGTAAGCGCCTTCCTCGGCCCGCTTCAGGCCGATGCGCTTCGGGACCCACGACCCGTCGGAAGTGCAGTGGATGGCCTGCATGGCGGCGATGACCCCGAGCCGGCCGAAGCGGGGGATGTCGGCAGCGCTCAGATGCTGGGCATGCTCGATGCGCCACCGCAAGTCCTTTTTGTCCGGGTGGGCCTTGAACGCTTCCTCGTAGATATCGAGCGTCTCGCGGTTGGCGCGATCCCCGATGGCGTGAGTGCAGAGTTGGAATCCGTTTTCGATGGCGAATTTCGCCGTGGCCTTCATATCCGGGATGGGCTCGGTGTTCAGGCCGGACGATGTCGGCAGGTCCGTGTACGGCTCAAGGAGCCAGGCTCCGTGTGATCCAAGGGCCCCGTCCATGAACCGTTTGATGGACCTCACGGTCAGATGATCGTCTGCGACGCCGATCATACGGTAGGCCGATGCCCTGGCTGCGAGCGCCCTGTTGCCTTCGCCGATCATGACATTCAGTCTGACCGGAAGGGTGCCTTCCTCGGCCATCTTTTTCATGAGGTCGATCGTTCTGAAGGACTCGCCGGCGTCCGTGAAGGTCGTGATCCCATGGACCAGGCATTCTTTGGAGGCGAGATCGATCGTCCGGCGCGCCCGGGCTTCGGCCGCCGCCGGCGTCATGTTCGCCTGCCGGACGCGGATGAGGCCCTGGGCCGTTTCGAGAAACGCGCCGATGGGATTGCCTTGCGCGTCGCGGATGATCTCGCCGCCGGCGGGGTTTGGAGTCGTTTTTGTGATGCCGCTCAGTTCCATGGCTTTGGCGTTGGCCAGCGACGAATGGCCGCTGGCGTGCTCGAGGAGCACGGGATTCTGCGGCGAGGCCTTGCTGAGGGCGTCATGAAAGGGAAGACCGTCGACGTTCGGCTGCGGGACCTTGTCCCACTTGTCCTGATGCCAGCCGCGGCCGAAGATCCATTCCCCTGGCTTGGCCGTCTTGGCCGCTTCGCCGACCATGGCCACGATATCGTCCCAGCTCCGGGCCTTGGTCAGGTCGAGTTCCATTTTGGACTCGCCGAGGCCCATGAAGTGGCCGTGACTCTCGATGAGCCCGGGAAGAACCAGCGCCCCGCCGAGGTCAATCACTTGAGTCTTTTCCCCGATGAGTTTCCGGACATCCTTTTCCGTGCCGACGGCGGCGATCCGGCCGCCGCGGACCGCCAGGGCGCGGGCCTCGGTGAGTTTGGCGTCCACGGTGACGATTTTCGCATCGGTGAGAACGAGGTCTGCCGGCGCCTCTTTCGCTTGGCGGCCGGTCGAGGAGAACGCCGCCAGAGTCAGGCCGGAGGCAAAAAGCACGGCGCATACGATTCGGGGCTTAATAGTCATGATGCTCCTCCGCAACGGATGGCCATCGCTGCAGAAAGGAACGTTATACTCCCGCCGCTTTCAAGTCAACCCCTCGAATCCCCGGCATGAATGCCGGGACTTGTTCGGGGTTAACCCTGAGCCTCGCTTCTTGTCTCCGCGCTGAAAGGCGGAGCTTAGCGTCGGCGAACGGGTCAACCCAGACGGCCGGGAGTCGCCCAATACCCCTCATCCCTTCTCCGGTTGAGCAAGATTTTAGCTGGCAGGACGATACCCTCTTCTTGAGCGGCTTGACAGGCCTGCTTGGCCAGGGATCCCCGCGGCCGGCTGCACAAGGGCCGGACACGCGGCATGATCGTTCGGACAGGACACAGCGCGGGAGGGACATCAGCTGGCCCTTTGCCGTCTCCGGCGAAAGTGAGCGAAAAAAAAGGGCGGCCCCGCGGGGGAGCCGCCCTCGAATGTCGATCCGTCAATCCGGCAAACGTTTATTTGTGCTTGCGGATGAAGATGTTGCCGTTAAAGGTGCTGAAAGAGAGCTCGGGTCCGCCGCCGTTGATCGTTCCGTAGATTCCCTTGTCGAAGTTGATCCGGTACTTGCCTTTGTCGCTCTTCGCGGCTTCCTCGGCCTTCTGCGGTGTGGCCTTGAGCACGACATCAAAGTCGCTGTAGATGTTGCCCATCTGGGACTTCATCTTGACGTTGGCCTTGATGTCGGCCGGCAGTGTCACGTCGATGTCGCCGTTCATATTGCTGAAGGACAGCGGCTTGTCGGAGGCAATGCGGTTGAGCGTCGCTTCGATGTCGCCGTTGACGGTATTGGCGACGACCGTGCCCGAAGCGTTGCGGATGGTGATCGAGCCGTTGGTATTGCCGATCTCGATCTCGCCGCTGACGTTCTCGACGGTGATACTTCCGTCGTTTGTCGCTCCCAGATCGAGCGAAGAAGAGACCGGGACCTGGATGACGATGTCGACGGCATGCTTCCAGGATTCGGTTTCGACGGTGACGACGTTATTGTCTTCCTCGACCGAAAGCCCCGTCATGGCCGCCGTGATCTGCTTCATGCCTTCGTGGCTGCGCTCCTTCTTGCTCTTTTCGTCCTGCGAAAGGAGCAGCCGGCCCGAGATCTTCGGCGCCACGAAAACGCCCGCTGATCTCCCATGCTGGCCTTCTGCCAAAACGGCCGCCAGCCCTTCCGCATCCTCCCCGGTAAGGGATTTTTCCCGGACCCGGGCCTCGACGATGACGTCCTTGCCGTCATAGCCCTTGACCGTGATGCTGCCCCGCAGGACCGACGCCTCGATCTTGGCCGGCTTGGCCGGATTGCTGAGGGGGACGACAGCCTTGTCGGGCTGGCCTTCCTGGGCGACGACCGGGATCCCCACCGAAACGACGAGGGCTAGGAACGCCGCGATGACCATCACTCTGTGTTTTTTCATGGTTTCCTCCATAGATCCTTTCTTTTATGCCGCTCTTTTTTTAATGAGAAGATCGCCGTTCATCGTGTCCATCAGGATCTCGGGGCCGCCCTTGCCCATCCGGACACCGATCGAACGGTCGGTCTTATACATGAACTTTCCTTTGTTCTCGTGGCTTTCCTCCCGGGTCGCCTGCCTGAGCGGCAGCGCGGTCACGGGAAAATCCGACCAGGCTTCCCCGTTGAACGTCTTGAGCCGGAAGTCGGCCGAGGTGTCGGCCGGCAAAGTGACGATGACGTCACCGTTGATCGTTTTGAACACGCAACGGTCGGCCGGAACGCGCCGGAACCCGACGACGAGCTCGCCGTTCACCGTCTGGGCCTCTCCGGAGCCGGCGACGTCGGACATCCGGACCTTGCCGTTGACGTTGTGGACATCGAACTCGCCCTCAACGCCGCTGACCTCGACGTCCCCGCCCATGACGGTGGAAACGGCGAGGTCGGTCCGGGCCGGCACCTTGATCTCGAACGCGTAATAGACCTCGTAGCCGGGGTCGCGCCAGGAATGATGTTCATGGCGGCCGCGCTCGTTGTCCCGGAACGGCCCATCCACATAGACGTCCACGGTCCGGCCCTTCTCCGTGATGTCGAGCTTAACCTCGCCCTCGGCCAAGACGGCCTTTTCGGCGGTTCTGGCGTAGACCGTTTTGTGGGCGATGAGCAGGACGTCCTTGCCGGCATACCCTTCGACCTTGATCGGGCCGAAGACGTTGTCGAGGACCAGCTCTCCGGGCTTTGATGTGTCCGCGAACTTGAGGGTCTTCTGGATCTCCTCTTTTTTCTGCACCGGGTAATCGCGGTCCCGATCGCGGTCCTTGATCGGCGAGGGGGATGATACTCCCAAGGCTGCCGTCAGAAGCGTTATGGACAGCGCCGCCATACTCAAGTTGAGCAGTTTCTTCATGATCGATTCCTTTTTACGGCCATCGTTTTTTCGCTGCGCTCTCTCTAACATTTATCTTGCCCTCACAGCTCCTAGAGGCTGATCTGCTTGAGGCCTTCCTCGGCCCTCTTCTTCACATCGGGATTGACCGTTTTGCTGGTCACGAGCGCCCTAAAGGCATCGGCCGCGCGCCGTTCACGGATCTCAACGAGGAGGTCGATCAAGGCGACCTGAACGAGGGGAGAATCTTGCACGGCGAGCGAGCGGACGAGGCTGTCCTTGACCCCCGGCTGATCCCTGAAAAGGTATAGGGCATCCACGGCCGCCAGGCGGACGTTGGGTTTCGGGTCGGTGTCGAGTGTGTCGATCAAGGCGGCCAGAGTCTTGGCGTCGGGTTTCTTAACCTCGGCGCTATAGCCGATGCCTTGGAGTCTGCCGGAGGCCGAGGACTGGCTGAGGAGCGACAGCGCGGCCGTCTGCCGCATGTTCTGGGCTTCCTCTCGAAGGGCGGAGACGCGGGCCGCGCCCCCATGGCTGCCGTTCAAGAGCCAGCCCGTACCGATGCCGAGCATCAGGACGAAGACCGAGAACGCCGCCGCGAAAGCCGGCCGCCTGAACGTCAAAAATTCTCTCCAGCCGGCGAAAAGGCCTCGGCGTTGCACGGCCGGGGCTGAGATCTCTTTCTTGGCCTCTTCCAGCATGGTGTAAAACTTGGTCCGGAGCGCGCCGCTCGGCTGCTCCTCGGGCAGGACTCCGAGCTTGGCCCATACGGCCGTAAGGTCTTCGAGTTCGGCGCGGCAGGCGGCGCAGAGCGCGATATGATCCTGGACCTCATGCCTCGCGGCGTCTTCGAGGTCCCCGGTCAGATAGTCGGCGAACCGTTCCTGTATTTTATCGCAGGTCATGACACGTTCCCTCCCTGGAGTTCGAGGTAGATCCGGCCGAGATCTTTGAGAGCCCGGTGGACCTGGGCTTTGACCGTGCCCACCTGGCAGCCGAGGAGGTCGGCGATCTCGCGGAGCTTGAGGCCCTGAAAGCGGAATAGGACGAGCAGCTCGCGTTTCTTGACAGGCAGCCGGTCGAGGGCCTTCCGGACGAGGGCCGCCTCCGCATCGACATCGTACTGGTCCTCGGGAAGCGTTTCCAAACTCGGCGTCTCGGCAAATTGATCGTCGAGCGGCACGGTGGTCTTCTGTTTTCTCAGAAAATCGATGTGCGCATTCCGGGCGATCTGGAACATCCACAGAGTGAACCGGCTTTCCGCCAGATAGCCTGCCCGGTACTTTAGAATGCGCACAAAAACCTCCTGGACCAGGTCCTCGCTGACAGCGCGGTTTCCCGTCAGGCGCAGAAAGAAGTTGAAAAGCATGGTTTGGTGCCTCTCGAAGAGGATCGCCAGCTTCTCGACCTTGCCTTCCCTGACCAGGATCATCAGTTCGTTGTCTGAAGGTGCCATAAGTCCGGTCTTTTCTCGCTCCGAATTCTTAGCTTTCATGGATAATTACCGGTTTTTCATGAAAAGGTTACGCCCAGGCAGGCGTTTTTTCCCGTCAAATCACCGGCCGCCATCCGTAAGCCGCCAGACACGGATGGTTTTGTCGAGGCTCGCGGAGACCAAAATCTTCCCGTCCGGGCTGAACGCCAGCGCCGTAATGGTCATCGAGTGTCCCTGGAACGAGCGGAGAGGACGCCCGGTGTCCGCTTCCCAGAGACGGACAAGCCGGTCCGCCCCGGCCGTGGCCAAGTGCTTCCCGTCAGGGGAGAAGGCCACCGCCAGCAAGGGGACTTTGATCGGTTCCGTCACGGGACCGGACAGCAAAGGAACAACGAACCCTTCGGGTTCGAGGACGTAAAGCTCACGTTTGGATTCAAGTTCCCAAACCCGGACAGTTTTATCGAACCCGGTCGAGGCCAAACGGCGGCCGTCGGGTGCAAACGCCATGCCTCTGACAAAATCGTTGTGGCCTTTCAGGGTGCCCGTCGAAACCGCTTTGGCCGCGTCCCACAGCGTGATGGATGCGCGTCCGGCGGCCAGGGTGCGGCCGTCCGGAGACCAGGCCAGCGCCATTCCCCATTTATTGGCTTCTCCGACGAACGCACGCGGCGGCCCGCCTTTCTCGATGTCCCAGACGAGGATCCGGCCGTCCATGCTCCAGGCCGCGGCGAGCCGTCCGTCGGGAGAGAGAGCGACATCGACCGACCAGCCTTTGAGGCCCAGAAGTTCTTTGATCATCCTTCCCGACCCGGAGTCGAAAACCGAAACCTTCCCGCGATCTCCGGTCGTTACGATGAGCCGGCCATCCTTAGAGACGGCGACGGAATAGAGTCCGTCGTCGCCGCTCGGAATGACGCGCATTTCCTTGCCTGACGCCGGGTCCCAAAGCCGCACCGTTCCGTCCAGTCCGCATGACGCGACGAAACGGCCGTTGGGACTGAACGCCAGGCCGTTGACGCCGGCTTTGTGTCCCTGCCAGACATCCCGGGCCGCGTTTTCCGATGCAGGAAAGAGGAACACGGTCGTGAGGGAAAAAACAATCAGAGGCCACAGCGGGCTGCGTGAAAGCGATTCTTGTCGCATGCTCATGGTCCCCGTCATTTAACTGCCGGTTTTTGGGCCGGAATGTCCAGGAGCGTCTTGTCGCCGCTTATAATCCTCAGTTGCGGGCCTTCGGCGCCGACCGTGAGCCGGAAGGCGCTTGCACCGTCCCACAAGTTCAGCGTCGGGTCGCCCTGCGGCTCGGCCATGAAGAGAACATGCTGACGGGCCAGGCTGTCTAGAGTGAAAAAGACATTCGGATAGCCGTCGGAGGTGACGTATCCGCTCCTCTCGTTTCCTTCCTCGTCGGAAAGCAAGATGCCGCTGATGGCGCCGCCGCGGGGAAAGCGCTTCCCCAGAACCAGTGGATCGGGCAACGGCGCAGCGATTCTGACCCGTTCGACACCATTCGCATCGACCACGACGAGTCCGCGGACCGTCAGGATGCCATTGACCGGGCCCGATTTTCCGGGGCGGACTCCGGGCAGGGCGAGAGCCGCCATCCCGAAGCCTAGCACGACCGCTAAGGCGGCGACAGCCCAGGTCAGACGGCGATTCCGGACCTCCAATCTCCGCAGCGACAGCCGGACTTCCTCGAGTTCGTGAGATTCCATGTTTCCTCCTCGCCGAGCAGGGCTCTATATCAGTTCTAATGACATTATACGAGGGTTTACGGAAAAGTGCGGCTTAGGGTTGCTCCTCGGAGCAGGCCTTGGGGAGCCTGGTTTGACCCGTTCGCCGACGCTAAGCTCCGGCATTCATGCCGGGGACTTGAAGGGTTGACTTGGCGGGGAACGGGATGCTATAAGAAGGATGCTTTACCCGGGAGATCCGATCGTGACGCGAACGACCTATGCGAGAGCCGGAGTCAATATCGACGCGGCCGACCGCTTTATTCGCATGATCAAGCCGCTCGTCCGCTCGACAGTCCGGCCGGAAGTCCTGGGCTCGATCGGCGGGTTCAGCGGCCTCTTCAAACCCCGGCTCAGGGGCATGAAAAAGCCCGTCCTCGTATCGTCCACAGACGGCGTGGGGACAAAGCTCATGATCGCCGAACTGCTGGGCAAATACGATACGGTGGGGATCGATCTCGTGGCGATGTGTGTGGACGACGTCGTCGTTCTCGGCGCTGAGCCGCTCTTCTTTTTGGATTATATCGCCGTCGGCAGAGTGAAGCCGCGGATGCTCGTCGAGATCATGAAGGGCATCGTCAAGGGCTGCCGGCAGGCCGGCTGCTCACTTGTCGGCGGTGAAACAGCCGAGTTGCCCGGTCTCTATGCCAAAAGAAAATGGGACGTGGCGGGCTTTTCGGTGGGAATCGTCGATGAGCCGAAAATCATCGACGGCCGCGCCTGCCGCCATGGCGACGCGGTCATCGGGCTCGCTTCCTCGGGCCTGCACAGCAACGGCTATTCGCTGGCGAGAAAAATCTTTTCAGAGCGAGAGATCAAAACCAGCGTCGGCAAAGCGCTCCTCCGGCCCACCAAAATCTATTGTTCAGATATTCTGAGAGTGCTCGAGAGCGTCCGCATAAAGTCGATGGCCCACATTACCGGGGGCGGCTTCTACGACAATATCCCTCGGGTCATCCCGGAACGCCTGGGCGTACACATCGAAAAGGACTCGTGGCCTGTCCCCGGCATCTTCCGGGCCCTTCAGGAGAAAGGCAGGGTCGGCGAGCGGGAGATGTACAGGACATTCAATATGGGGATCGGCATGGCGCTCGTCGTCGCGGCGGCGGACGCCGACAAAACCCTTGCCGCGTTCGCTTTGCTGCGCCAAAAAGCCTGGGTCATCGGCAATGTTGGCCCCGGCAGGCATGAAGTGAAGATTGACTGACCACCCGCCAAAACTTTCTTGCACTGCTTAATAAAGTCACCAACCTTTCACTTAGCTTTCATCCTGATTAGCTTTGATCCCCATCCAACCCGACAAAAGCGGACATTATCTGACATTTGCAGGAAGCCTATTGACTTCAGGCCAAATTGCCCTATGTTTGGATTGCGGGAACAAAAAAGGTGAGGCCCTCGGGAACCAATCAAGGACGGGATTGAGCAAAAGGGGCCTATTATCCAGGTGGGGGCTCGGCGCCTTGATCCTCGGTGCCGTCTTTGTGGCGTTCTCCTCCCTCCGGCAACCGAAAGACAGATTTTCACATCCCTAGGACCCGCCGTTATCCCTTCCTCCCCCTATGTGAAGCCGGCGGAGTCAACCCTTCGAGTCCCCGGCATGAATGCCGGGGCTTGTTTGGGGTTAACCCTGAGCCTCGCTTCTTGTCCCCGCCCTGAAGCTCCACGGACTTATGTCCGTGGGATCCGACTTTGCAGGCTTTGGAGCGCCTGTCCCCGAAGCGGGAGTTCGCTATTCCTCCGTCCCGCGAAGGGGATTGAAAGGCGGGGCTTAGCCTCGGCGAACGGGTCAAGTATGATCCCGAACGCGGCCCGACTGTAGTCCCTTCCAGACTTCGGTTTTCGTCAGAAAGATTGACGGCGAATACAAAATCCCCGGCCGGACCTCCCCGCGACTCGATTCGATAAGCGTCCTCATCAAGGATGCCGAGAACCCTCGTCCTTCCTCCCCTGAGTCCGACAGCACGTTTGAACAAGTCCTTTCCTGCGGGTGTCACCAGAGAAAGGTTGTCGCTGTCGATGAGCATGTTGTCCAAAGCGCCTGCCGAGAGCGTATAGAGCTCTCTCTCGTTTGCCGCGAGCTCAATCTCCCGGCTGCGGATAAGCACGCAGTCCGGATCATTGATCCAGAACTTCCGGTGCATAAACTGACGGAGCAATGCGTTCTTCAGCGCGAAGAAGGCGTTTGGTCCCTGGAAGGCAGACGGACGCGTTTTCCAATAAGGGGCCGTGTCTTCGCCGATCCTCATCCCGTCCACCAATCCGGCCGAAGGCAGCAGAGGCGCGCCGCAGCCGAGAACAAAGCTCCGGCCCACGGCCTTCCGGATTGTGCGAAGGCCTATCCGGTAGGCCTGGATGGGTGTCATGTTTTTCCGCCGGCCGCCCGGCATGGCCGAGCCGAACAGAAAATCAATTTTGAAATAGTCGAATCCCGCCGCTTTCATGGCCGAAAAGAGCTCGTGGATGTGAGCCTGGACTTCTGGGTTCGACAGGTCCAGGGCATGGATCACCCTGTTCCAGCTCCGGTGGCAAAATTTCGGTTTGCCCGCCTCGGAAACCATCCAGTCGGGGTGCCGCCGGGCGACTTCCGACGTTTCCGACGCACTGAAGGGCGCCGTCCAAATGCCGGCCTTGAAGCCTCGGCCGGTAATGGCCCCGGCCAGACCGTTGAGGCCGGGGTAGCCGGGTTTCCGGTCCATCCAATCCCCGATATCCTGCTCGTACCCGTCATCGACCTGGAAAACCTCGAATGGAAAGGCCGCCGTGTTCCTGCGCGCCGTGTCGAGATTCCCGAGGACGTCACCCCAGGCGAGATTGCCGAAATACTGGTACCAGCTGCACCAGCCGACTGGATTCCAGGGATTGAGGCGGACTCGGTTCTCGCGTTTGACGAGGGAGGCATACGTCTCGAGCAGATTTTCGACGGGGCGTCCCCTCGAGATGAGCAGCGGCTCGAGCGGAACGGGGTCGTCGAACGAGGCGTCAAAATACTCGAGATACGCCACGAGGTCCGCTCCCTCGACAACGAAAAACGGATGCGCGATCTTCGACGTGAGGAACCCCAGAACCGCACCGTCCCAGGCGATGAAATAATCGCTCCAGACTCGCGGCAAAAGTTCTCCGAGGAGCGGGGAGAAACCATAAGGATTTGTCGCATGGATAGGTTCGAGCTCCGGAAATGTATCGGCCGGCGTTGCTTTCTGTGTTGGGCCCCAGGACTGCCAATTATTCATGAGAAAAGCCGCTGGCACGGGCACCCTCAGCACCTCGACGCGCCCCGGCGTGCCGCGGACTGTCCCCCGAACGGTCAGACCGTCTCCGTTCTTCTCGACCTCGGCCTCTAGGGCGCCCTTCGGCAGCCGGCGGGTGATCCGACCGGTCCCGGCCGGCTTTCCGAATATCAGCATGATTATGCTCTCTCTGTCTGGATGAGCGTTGCCGCCGCGCCTCAAATGATATCGTTCTTGCGGCAAAACTCAGCGATCTTCGCCAAAAGCTCATCGGCCCTGTGGATCGCTTTTTCTTCCGTGAGCGTGGCCCTCAGCTGTTTGAGATCGGCGCGAAGTTTTTGGATCTGGCTGACGGCCGCATCGACAACATCCAGGCCCGAAACGCCGGGCCCTCCGGCCGCTCCCGTGAACCGGCTGACTGTCGCCAGGTAAGCATCCTCAATGGCTTTGACTTTCAACTCTTCGGCCGATACCGGCGTTCTTGTCTGAAGGTAGATAATAAGTGCGGCCACTGCGATTAAAAGTACGACGAGAAGTATTTTGCCCATGGCGAACCTCCGGCCGCAATTGTAAGGCTTCCCGGGCCGTCATTCAATCCCCTTTTCGGGATGGAGGCACAGCGAACATCCAATCGGGGGCGGGCGCTCCGAAGCCTGCGAAAGATGAATACCGTAGCCATAAAGAGGCCGCCCTCGGAGCTTCTTAATGGCTACTGGGGTTCAAACCAACCGGGCCCCCAGGCTGTCAGTCCGCGGAGCTTCAGCTTCGTCGAGCGGGTCGGGAACCGCGGGATGTCTGGAAAAAAAGCCCGGAACATGGTAAATTCATTGCCTCTTGATGCTTGGAACGTGGGCGGTTAGCTCAGTTGGGAGAGCGCGGCGTTCGCAACGCTGAGGTCGGGAGTTCGAGTCTCCTACCGTCCACCATTTTTTTTGTCCACGGCGGGCCGTTACCGGCGGCCTGCTCCCGGCAAGCCGCCGCTGATAGTGGAGGCGCCATGACCTTTGTCGCCGATTGCATGCTCGGCCGATTGGCCAAATGGCTCAAAATTCTGGGCTTCGATGTCCTCTATTTTTCCAAAGCGGAAGACAAGGACCTGATTGCCGTCGCGCGGCGCGAAAGCCGGGTGCTGCTGACCCGCGACACGGGTCTCATCGAGAAATCACGAAAGGCAAAGGACCGGTTGTTCATCGCCAGCGACGATTGGGAGGAGCAGGTCATCCAGGTCCTCGATGAGTTCCATCTGTGGGACGAGATCCGGCCGAATTCGCGCTGTATCGAATGCAACCGTCCGCTGAGGCCCTTGCCGAAGGAACGGGCGAAAAACCTGGTTACTCCCTATGTCCTCGAGCACGCCTCGTCGTTTGCGATGTGCCCGGAATGCGGACGGGTCTATTGGCAGGGCACGCATTTCGGCGATATGGAAGAGAAAATCGACAGGATTCTCAGAAGAAGGCAGGCCTCGAAAACCTAGAAAAGAAGGGAAAAGAAGGGGCCAGGTCTACTTTCTGCTAAAAAGTAGCAAAAAGTAGACCTGGCCCCTTCTTATGACTGCCCGACGATCCGCACTGACCCCCGGAATTGACATCTCCCGGGCGATGGGATAGAAAAAGAAAACAAGATATCGACTTCGGGTGCGAGGAGGGAACGAGAGCATGGTCAAGAAATCCTCATTCGGCGTTGCGGTCTTGTTCTTGGCGCTGGTGGCACTGCCGGCGATCGGCCCGGCATCCGCGGACGGGAAAGAGAGCGGTAAGTCCGTTTTCACCAAAGCCGAACTCTTCGGGCTCGGCCCGCAACGGGTTTATGAAGGACTCTCGCTCAAGGAGATTGCCTTTCCGCTCGGCGGCATCGGTACCGGCACCGTCTCGCTCGGCGGACGCGGCAACCTGCGCGACTGGGAAATCTTCAACCGTCCGGGGAAAGGCGTCAACCTGCCGTTCACCTTTTTTGCTCTCTATTGCGAGCAGGGAGGATCGAAGAAAGTGCGGGTGCTCGAAGGGCCGCTGCAGCCGCCTTTGACCGGAGGCGACGGCTACACACGCGCTTACGTTCCCGGACTTCCCCGTATGGAGAAAGCCCGTTTCATGGGCGAATATCCCTTTGCCGCGGTCGAACTGACCGACAGCCAGCTGCCCCTCGTGATCGTCCTCGAGGCCTTTAATCCGTTCATCCCGCTCAACCCCGAGGACTCGGGAATTCCGGCCACGGTCCTGCGTTTCAAGGTTAAGAACACAGGCTCGACTCCCGCCCGAATCACCATCGCGGGTTCCGTCCTTAACCCCGTCGGCTACGAGGGAGAGGGCCAGATCGGAGGGATCGGGCACGAGAAGTTCGGCCAGAACGTCAATGAGCTCCGGCAGACCGCTTCCCTCCGCGGCCTGGCCATGTCGTCGCAGAAAGTGAAACCGGAGTCCGCGGCATTCGGAACCATGGCCCTGACGACGCCCTGGAAAGACATCACCTATCTCACCCACTGGGTCCGAGGGGATTGGTTCGACGACCTCCAGATCTTCTGGGACGATTTCGCCTCCGACGGTCGGCTCAAGGATCTGGCCGAGGCATCTCCCTCACCCGCAGGCCGGACCGACATCGGGACTTTGGGTCTCATCGCGACCATCCCGCCGGGCGGTGAGGTGACACTGCCGTTCATTCTCTCCTGGCATTTTCCCAACTTCCTTGACTATTTCGACGTCGTGCCGGAGCAGCGCGGCCGGATCTTCAAGAACCATTACGCCGAAACCTTCAAAGACGCCTGGGCCGCCGCAGAATATCTCCTGGCGAACCTGGAGCGCCTTGAAAAAGAGAGCCGGCTCTTTCACGATGCCTTTTTCGCCTCGACCCTGCCGCCGTACGTCCTCGATGCGGTCTCGAGCCAGGCCGCGATCATCCGGACGCCGACCTGCTTCCGGCTGGAGGGCGGAAAGTTCTTCGGCTTCGAGGGCTGTGACGACCAGGCCGGCTGTTGCCCGCTCAACTGCGCCCACGTGTGGAATTATGAGCAGAGCCTGGCTTTTCTTTTTCCCTCGCTCGAACGTTCCATCCGCGACACGGATTTCCTGAACAACGTCAAACCCGACGGCGCCATGGCCTTCCGGACATCGCTCCCGCTGGGCAGCGGCGTCTACTGGAACTTCCGGTCCGCCGCCGACGGCCAGATGGGCCGGATCATCTGTCTTTACCGCGACTGGCAGATCTCAGGTGATACCGCCTGGCTTAAAACGCTCTGGCCGCAGGCAAAAAAGGCCCTCGAATACGCTTGGAAGGAGTGGGACAAGAACAAAGACGGCCTGATGGAAGGCGAGCAGCATAATACGTATGATATCGAGTTCTTAGGGCCGAACAGCATGATGGGCGGATTCTACATGGGCGCGCTCAAGGCCGGTTCGGAATTGGCGTCGGCCGTGGGAGACGTCGAAGCCGCCAAAACCTATCGCGCCTTTTACGAAAAAGCGCGGGCCGCGTACGACCGGGTCCTCTGGAACGGCGAGTACTACGTCCAGAAATACGATAAGGTGATGCAGACAAAATACCAATATGGCGAGGGCTGCCTATCGGACCAGCTTCTCGGCCAGTGGCTGGGCATGGTTTCGGGCCTCGGGCGATACCTCCCCGAAGAGCGCATCCAATCGGCCCTCGGCGCCGTATATAAATACAACTTCATGCCCGACTTCCGGAATTTTTCGAACGCCCAGAGGACCTACGCGATGAATGATGAAAAGGGACTCCTTCTCTGCTCTTGGCCCAAGGGCGGCCGGCCGCCGCTCCCGTTCCCGTATTCGGACGAGGTCTGGACGGGGATCGAATACCAAGTCGCTTCGCACCTCATCTATGAGGGCTTGATCGAAGAAGGTCTGACCATCGTCAAGGGCGTCCGCGATCGCTACGACGGCCGCCGCCGCAACCCTTGGAATGAGGTCGAATGCGGCCATCACTACGCGAGGGCCATGTCCTCGTGGGGCGTGCTCCTGGCGCTCGCCGGCTATTCGTATTCCGGGCCGCAGATGGCCATGGGCTTCGACCCGAAAATTTTGCCGGAGGATTTCCGCACGATTTGGACCGCCGGCTCGGGTTGGGGGACCTACTCCCAGAAGGCCGAAGGCGCCAATGGTCTGACCATATCTCTTACCCTCCTGTCCGGCAAAGTGACGCTCAAAGAGCTGTCCTTCGTCAAGCCGGCAGTGTTTCAGGGCAAGAAAGTCGGATCGCTCGCGGCAAGCCAAGGCGGCAGGGCCGTCAAGGCGGCGATCCGCGAGGAGGGGAAAGCCGGCCGTCATACGATCATCCATTTCGCGGTTCCCATCGTCGTCGAGCCGGGGAAGCCCATCGTCCTGGAGATTAGACTGCCGTAAATCCGGGAATTATGGTAGTTAATTTCTTTAATCCGAGTGCCGCCTGTCTTGTTTGAGCGGTTGGATGAACCCTTGCGGCCATGGAGGTTTGATGTGAAACGATCCGCTCTCGCCCTCGTTCTCCTGGTTCTTGTCTTAGCGATCTCCGCAGCGGCCGGACCGAAAGGCTATCTCTTTATCATCGGCGGCGGCGAGCGCGACGAACCCCTCATGAAGCGATACGGGGATCTGGCCAAGACCTTCGGCACCGGGAAAGTCGTCATTTTCACTATGGCCAGCGGCGTTCCCCAGGAAGTCGGGCCGGAGCTCGTCAAGGAGTTCAACGGTCTCGGCATGAAGGAAGTCGTCTTTTATCAGCTCACCCACGACGAGGCCATGAAACCGGACAGCGCGAAAATCCTCGACGGCGCGGGGGGCATCTATTTTGCGGGCGGCGATCAGTCGCGGTTGACCGCGGCCCTCCTGGGCACGCCCATCCACGCCAAGATGCTCGAGCTCTACGAGCGGGGCTGCATCATCGGCGGCACCAGCGCGGGCGCGGCGGTCATGAGCGAAGTCATGATCACTGGGGATGAAAAGGGCACAACGGACGAGAGCAGGCAGTGGCAGGTGATCCGGGCCGACGACGTCGTCCGCATCCGCGGCTTCGGCTTTGTCAAAGACGCCATCATCGACCAGCATTTCGTGACGCGGCGCAGGAATAACCGTCTGATCAGTCTCGTCATCGAGAACCCGAAGCTCGTGGGCATCGGCATCGACGAGTCCACCGCGGTCCTCGTCCGTCCCGACGGCCGGTATGAAGTCATCGGCGAGAATCAGGTGATCGTCTATGACGCCCGCAAGGCCCGGACGTTCAAGTCGGCGACAGGCCGGCTCGGGGCGCATGGCATGATCATGAATGTCCTCCTGGCGGGCGACGTTTATGACCTGCGGAGCGGCCGGGTGGAGGCGCGATGAGCCTGAAGACGCTCAAGCTCCCGCACACGCTCATCCTCATCTACATCATGGTCGTCCTGACCGTCGTCGCGACCTGGATCATTCCGAGCGGCGAATACAAGCGGGTGGAGAAGAACGGCCGGACCATTCCCGTGGCCGGCTCATACCAGAAGACCGAAGGCCGTCCGCAGGGATTGGGGGCGCTTTTCGTCTCGCCGGCCAAGGGGTTTGTCGACGCCGCGGCGATCATCATCATCGTCTTTATCTGCGGTGGAGCTTTTTCGGTCATTCAGAAAACGGGAGCGATGTCGACGGTCATTCACAACCTCGCTTTGAAATTCGGGCAAAGCAAGACCCTCCAGGTTCTCTTCATCCCGGTGACCATGATCATCTTTTCCCTGGGGGGCGCCATCTGGGGCATGTGCGAGGAGACCATGCCCTTCATCCTGATTTTCGTGCCGCTCTCCCTCTCGCTGGGCTACGACACGATCGTCGGGGTCGCCCTGCCGTTTCTGGGCGCGGCCTCGGGCTTCGCCGGCGCGTTTTTCAATCCCTTCACCGTCGGCATCGCCCAGGGGATCGCCGGTCTGCCGCTCTATTCCGGACTGGGCTACCGGCTGATCGTGTGGGCGGGCGGGACGTCCATCGTCATCGCCATCGTCATGCGCTACGCCTCGCGGATCCTGAAGGATCCGACGGCCAGCCTGACATACGAGGAAGATCTCGAAAAACGGAAGAAACTCAAGGTCGCCGGTCCGGTCCTCGAAAAGCTCAAGCTGACGGCGGCCCATAAGCAGGTGATGGCGGTCTTCTTCGCCGGCTTCGGCTTTATGATTTTCGGCATCCTGAAATACAAGTGGTTCATCTATGAGATCGGCGGCGTTTTCCTGGCCATGGGGATTTTTGCCGGGATCGCCGGCAGGCTCAAAGGCGACGAGCTGGGGAAAGCGTTCGTCGATGGCGCCAAGGACATGGTCAACGCGGCGCTCATCATCGGCACCGCCCGGGCCATCCTGATCGTTGCCACGGACGGCAGGATCCTCGATACGATTTTGGCCGGCATGGCCGGGGCCATCTCGCGGTTCCACCCGCTCATTTCCTCGGAGCTCATGTTTGTTTCCCAGTGCGTCATAAACTTTTTCGTCCACTCGGGCACGGCCCAGGCCGCCTTGACCATCCCCATCATGGCTCCTCTGGGCGACCTCGTCGGGATCACGCGCCAGACGGCGGTTTTCGCCTTTCAGCTGGCTGAATACATCAACCCGCTCCTGCCGACATCCGGGGTGACGATGGGTGTCCTTGGCCTGGCCGGGCTTCGGTGGGAGAAATGGGCCAAATGGATGGTGCCGCTGGTCATCGCCTGGGTCCTCTTTGCCGCCCTGACGCTCATCCCGCCTGTCCTTATGCACTGGGGCCCGAACTAATCAGGTTTGGCAGATGGATTCGCTCCCATGGACGGCCGGATTTCGATAATCCGTGACTATTGAAAGGGGCCGTAATGCTAAAGACATTAGCAGAGTGGAGTCCACAATTTCGTTCAGGCTTTGCCCCAAACCGCGTATCTGCGACACTCTTGCCGTTCTTCATCGCTGCGGTCATGATCTGTGCGTCCCCTGGGGCAGGCCAGACTATAAAGGGAGCGGTGGCCTCAGCTCAATTGGAACCCATTTCGCTCGAGCAATGGTCGAAGGATCTTGGCTATCGGAAAACCGAGCTTTATCCGCTGGCTCTTGACGTCCTGGGCTGTCCTTTCATCCAAGTGGATGTCTCCGGAGTTAAGCTGTCGCTGATGCTCGATTCGGGAACGGCTCGAGGTCTGGTCATTACGAACCAGGCTCCGCCGGTTCCCCATCGGGTCGAGGGGCGCACCGAGCAACTCAATGCGGACGGCAGCCATCGTGGTGAATCGTTCAACATCCGCCTCAACGGGCTCTCCGTCCTTGGGAAAGTCTTTGATAATGTCGCAGGAAGCCTGTGCGATTGGCGAATGTTTTCTTCCGTGCCTTTTAATGGGACTGTGGGACTCGACTTCTTTTTGGATCGCCGTCTAACTTTGGACTATCGAACGCGGAGGGTCGCCGTGACATCATCCCCTCTTGCGGGGGCGCTCAATCCCAAGCGTTATCTTTCCGCCGATCTCGTTGAGGCCCCCGAATCCCAGGGACACATCCTGTATGCCCGGGCCAGAGTGAATGGGCGTGAGGCGATCGTCTATATCGATACCGGCTACAATGTGTCCTTTATCGACCCGGCCTTTGCCGAAGGTCTTCCTCGAGTCGAACGGCCAGGCAAATTCAGGGTGTTCCGGGAGCACGTTCCGGTGGAGATGGGTGGACAAACATTTATATATGGTGACCTACGCGAAACCGAAATCCATCGCGGAGAAGGCCTTGTGCCGCCCGTCGCGATGATTCTCGGCAGCGACATTCTCTCCCACTTTATCGTAACGATCGACCTCCGCGTCAGGAAGCTTATCATCGCGGCGGCGAAGTAGTTGTTTCAGAAAGCTCGCGTTTGATTATCCAGACGCAGGGAAGGGAACCGCCTATCACGAGCCTTGGGCTCAATTTTAGCCCGCAACCATTCCTCGGCTCGGTCCGTAATCTTTCCAAGAGATCTTTTCGCGTCAGGAGGTCTGCATGATTCGGATCCGTCAAGTCGCTCGAGCCGTCGCTCTGTTTGTGCCCTTTGTTCTTTTTGCGGAGCAAGCCGCCCGGCTGCCCGTCCCACGCTTGGAGTGGACAGACCTCCCGGCCGTCGTCGAGAAGAGCCCCGACCTTCGAACCGGATATCTTGTCGTCCCGGAACGCCGCCTCCCGGCGCCGACAGGACGCACGATCCGACTGCCTTTTATCATCATAAAGAGCCGCAGCTCGTCCCCACGGCCGGACCCGATCCTCTTCACCTCCGGCGGTCCCGGCGGAAGCACTCTCTACCAGACGAAGAGCCGCCGCCGCAGCCCGCTACTCGATGAGCGCGACCTCATCCTCTTCGAGCAGCGCGGGACACGATTTGCGGAGCCGGCCTTGATGTGCCCGGAAATCGACCGCGCCCGTCGCTCCGGCTGGGGAACGCGGCTTAACGGTGATCCGGATCCTCATGAGGTTACGACCGCGATGACGGCGTGCGCCCGTTCGCTCGAGCAGGCGGGAGTCGATTTGGCCGGCTACACGACCAAAGAGAGTGCCGCGGACATCGCCGAACTGAGGCGGCTGGTGGGGATTCCTTCCTGGAACCTCTACGGAGTTTCCTACAGCACAAAAATCATGCTGACCGTGCTCCGGGATCATCCCGAGGGAGTCCGTTCGGTCATCCTCGACTCCGTTTTGCCACCCGAGGCCAATTGGGACGAAGACGGCGCGGCGAATATCGTGGACTCCCTTGAACGGATCTTCAGCATCTGCCGGGAGAACGAAACACTGCGAGCCCGTTTCCCCGGCCTGAGGGACAGGTTTTTCCGCCTCTTGGCCGACGCTAATCGCCAGCCGCTCGAGATCTCGATAAAGAACCCCCTGGACGGCGCGCCCATCTCCTTGAAACTCGACGGCGCGGGCATCATGAATTGCATGTATGCCGGGCTCGAGAACGCCTCGGCGATCCCGTGGCTGCCCCTGATCTTAGACGCGGCCTGTCGCGGGGAATCACGCCGCCTGGCCCCCCTTGCACAATCCTATCTGGGGTCTTCCCAGGGATCCGCCATGGGGATGCGATTGGCCGTCTGGTGCAACGAGGAGTTCCCGTTCGAGAAGCCGGAAAAGATGCTGAAGCCCGCCGGATTGCCCCCCGAGCTTGCGCGATTTGTCCAGACTGCCGTCCCCGTCGAGGCGCTGCAAGCATGGCCCCAGGGCCGGCCCGATGCCCGCGAAAACGAGCCCGTCAACAGCCGCGTCCCGATCCTCATCGCCGCGGGCGAATTCGACCCCGACACCCCGCCGAAATGGGCCCGCGAGGCGGCGTCTTACCTCCCTCAATCTCATCTAATCGAATTTGCCGGCTACACCCACGTCCCGCTCTACGAACATCCCGAGGCCGTGCGGATCATGAAGGAATTCCTGGCCAACCCGTCCCGGCGCCCGGATCCGGGAAAAGCTGCAGTGCGCCCTGCCTTTCATCTGACCCTGGAGGAAGCGAAGCAGAAGCAGTCGTGATCCGGGGCCGATTTTCTGTGCGGAATCAGATCCGGCTTAGTCGATTGACGCGGCCGTTCCCTCGATCGTTGACCGAGGCCCATGACAGTGTTATTCTCAGGCCCCGGAGAAGGGGAAATGGGCCCCTCTCTTCAAAAGGAGGAGGGAATGAACTGGAAACGCTTTTTATGGGCCAGTCTCGCAGTGTTCGCCGTAGGCCAGGGCCTCGGCTATATCATCGACACTCTCATCCTGAAGAAGACGTACGAATCGCTGATAAGCGTGTGGCGGCCGGACATGGCGTCCAAGATCTGGGTGGCCTACGTGATGGGTCTCCTGTATGCCGTGATGTTCACCTTCGTCTTCATCAAAGGCCGCGAGGGCAAAGGCATCCAAGAAGGCGTGCGCTTTGGGATCATCATGTGGCTGCTTGTTCTCGTGCCGTGGTATCATTTTCTTTGGGTGACCTTCCCGATCCCCTACGTGCTGACCTTTAAATGGACGCTCTACGGCTTGCTGGCGGCTCTCGTGGAAGGGATCTTGGCGGCGGTCATATACAAACCCGTTGCGCCGGTCAAAGCCTAGCCTATCAGGCAGTCGCGCATCTCGAGGCAGCCTTGCGGAGTGGCCCGAGCTGCGGGGCGAAGCCCACGACCATTATTGCTCAGGACTTTGATATTTGTATGGGGCGGCACCGGATCAGCAGAAGGAACCTTTTCGCCTCCGTTTGCGTCATTGCTATTGAACGGTGATAGTCCGCATTCTGCCCGGTCAGGAGGAACAGATGACCCGATTCACTCGGATAGCCAAGTTTGCCATCGTTTGGACGGCCGCCCTCGTTCTCGCGCAAGCGGGAACAGCCTACGGGAGCGACGAGAACCCGATCACGAAATCCTTCAAGGTCGAGCCGGGAGGGAGACTTGTGGTCGACACCGATCTCGGCGCGATCGACGTCCGCGGCGGCGAGGCGAATTCGGTGGGCATCACCGTCAACCGTGAGGTTCGCCGGGGAAACGCGGAAAAGGTCCTCGCCGAGTTCAAGCTGGACTTCGAACAGAGGGGCAACGACGTGTACGTGACGGGCGACAGCGGCCGGCGCGGCCTTCACTTTTTCTGGAACGATATGGGGAACAGACTCCAGGTCCGTTTTGTCATCACCGTCCCCAAGACCTATAACCTCGAACTCAAGACGAGCGGCGGAAATGTCGAGGTCGCCGATATCAAAGGCCGGGTTGAAAGCCGGACATCCGGCGGCGACCTGTCGTACGACCGGATCACGGGAAATGTCTTGGGGAAGACCTCAGGCGGGGACGTCCGCATCGGGGCCATCGACGGAGAGGTCGAGGTCCATACAAGCGGCGGAGACATCAAGATCGGCGAAAGCCAAGGCAATATCCTGGCCCGGACATCGGGCGGGAACATAGAGATCCGCAAGGCCGGGGGAGAGGTCGACGCTCAAACATCGGGCGGAAGCATCACGGCCGAAGACATCACGGGAGGCCTGAAGGCCGATACGTCCGGGGGGTCCGTAACCGCGACACTCTCCCGCCAGCCGAAATCACGCTGCGATCTGAGAACGTCGGGCGGTAATATCACCATCTACCTTGCGGCTGACGTCGCCATGGATGTCGACGCCCACGCGAGCGGCGGACACGTTTCCACGGATTTCCCGGTAACCATCCAGGGCGAAATCAAGCCGGACGCCCTCCGGGCCAAGATCAATGGCGGCGGCCCCGAGCTCTATCTCAGGACGTCGGGCGGCGGGATCCATATCCGGAAAAAATAGACTCGGACAGCGAGCGATCGGCGGCAAATCCGCCTTCCTTTGCAGGCAACCCTTTGCCCCCGTCCCTCATCTATAGGATTGTGGAAGACATGATACTGTCCGGCGTCGCTCTGGCGGTTCCCGCCCAAATCGGGGATAATACCCGCGATGCGGAATTCGAGATCTGGGCCGGGGCGGCGGGCGTCTTGAGCCGGGACGAAACGAAGAATCCCGTTTGGGGGACCGCCGATAAGACTCTGCTGGCCGACCTCATCGATCGCAGCCGCCGCGGCGACCTCCAGGCCATGGAATCGATCTATGCGCTATTCAAGCGTCCCGTGTTCGGCCTGGCGTATCGCCACGCCATGAATCAACCGGCCGCCGAGGACCTCCTCCAGGACGTATTCCTCAAGGTTTTTTCCCATCTCCAGGACGTGCGCGACGTGGAGACATTCCCCGGCTGGGTTTTCCGGATCGCCCTCAATACCTGCTACAGCTACCTCCGCCAAAAGAAGGTCCATAACGAGAGAGATGTCACCTTGACCGACCTGGAAGGGACAATCCAGGATGAAAGTCCGGCCTCCGTCGAGAGCGACCTCAAGGAGCCCCTGGAGAGGGCCATCGAGTCCCTCCCGCCGCGCTTGAAGAGCGTCTTTGTCCTCCACGACGTTCAGGGCTATAAACACCAGGAGATCGCCCGTCTTATCGGCTGCTCGGTGGGCACATCCAAGTCCCAACTCTTCAAGGCGAGGGCGAAGCTTCGTGCCGCCCTCAGAGCGCGGAAAATCGTCTAGCGGAGAACGACCATGAGATGTCATAAAGCGCAACGTTATATCAGCGAATCCATCGACGGCGATCTCAACCCCGGGCAGTCCGCCCGGCTCGAACGCCATTTGAAAACGTGCGCCTCATGCCGCGTTGTGCTCGAGGATTTCCGGGCCATGACAGGCGCCGCCCCGCGGCTGGCCGGTCCGGAGCCCGGTGATGCGGTCTGGCAGAAGATCAAGACCAGCTTGGCCGCCCAGGCAACCCGGCCCGCAGCCGTCCCCAAGCCTGCCGCCGCGTGGTCGCCCTCCCGCTGGAACGTCACGTTCGTCAAGCTGGCCGGAGCGGCCGCTTTGGTGTTCATTCTTATCGGCTCCGGAATTTTCTTCGGCCTCCGAATGGGCGGGCAGCGCATTCCGGCGAATCCCGAGCAGCGTGTGAAATACGCCATGGCCAAGCTCGACGAGGCCGAGCGCCACTACGCGCAGGCCATCAAGTCCTTGAGCGAGGCCTTCGAGGCGCAAAAAGGCGCCATGCCCGCTCAGGTCGCGGACATCTTCGAGAAAAACCTGGCCGCCCTCGACGCCACCATCCAGTCCTGCCGTCAGACTTTATCCAAGGGACCGGAGGACCTCGAAGCCAGGAATTACCTGCTGGCCGCCTATATGGACAAAATGAACGTCCTGGACACGGCTCTCGAGTTCCAAAGGCGGAACCCGGGCGCTGCGGGCCGAGGGCAGATTCTATAAAGACAATTGAAGGAGGATCATCATGAAAAACCACACGAGAACAAGGGTGCTGGCGATAGCGCTCGGCTTGGCCGTCGTGCTTGCCTCCGGCATGGCCGTGGCGCGAGCCCGCGAGAAGTTCCAGGAGAAATTCGACCGGACCGAGGCGCTGGCCAAAGACGGCAAGGTCTACCTGAGCAACATATCGGGGAACGTCGAGGTCAAAAGCTGGAAGGAAGACCAGGTCAAAATCGAAGCCGTCAAATTCTCTGAGGCTTCATCGCTCGAGAAGGCCAAGGAAAACGCCAAGGAAGTGACGATCGAGGTGACAAAGGAAGCGGGTCAGGTCCGGATCGAGACCCGGTATCCCAATCAGCACGGATTCTGGGGCGGGGATTCGGTGAACGTTTCGGTCGACTACAAGCTTTGGGTGCCTGAGAAGGCGGCCATCGAGCTGCGGACCATCAGCGGCGATGTCAAGGTCGGATCGATCGGCGGGCAGGCGAAGATCCGCACGGTGAGCGGCGATGTCGATGTCCTCGGCGCGGCCGGTCTCGACGTCGACGTGACCAGCGGCGACCTGACGATCGAAGATATTGCCGGCGACGTCTATATCAAAACGGTCTCCGGCGACGTCAAGGCGTCCAGGATCAAGGGCTCGATCGAGCTGGGCTCGGTCAGCGGCGAGATTGTCCTCAAGGACGTGTCCGAAGCGCGGAGCGTCACGGGACATAACGTCAGCGGCGACATCACTTTTACCGGAACGATCATGTCCGGGGGAAATTACGAGCTCAAGTCGCAGAGCGGCAACATCACGATGACCATTCCGGCCGGCTCCGCTTTCGATCTCGAAGCCCGGAGCTTCAGCGGCGTCATCGACACCGACTTTCCGATCGAGGTCATGGGCAAGCTCTCGCCTAAGGAGATCCACGGCACGGTCAACAAGGGCGGAGCCAGGATCCGGCTGACCGCTTTCAGCGGCAACGTTGAGCTGAAAAAGAAGTAGAAAAGGGAACGGGGGCCGCTCTGCCGGCGTGACGATCAACGCGGGCCCGGCTTGAGCGGCTCTGGACAAGAAAAACAGGGGCGGCCGTCGCGCCGCCCTTTTCTTTTATGGGCGCGGGACATGATATGATGTCCGGGCCATGATCTCGCGGGTCCACGCTCTCAACTTCGTCCGGAAGTTCGCGCTGACGGCGGCCCTCTTCCTCGGGCCGCTTTATTTCCTGAAGCTCGGGTTCTCGGGCGTCGCCATCGGACTCGTCGTATCGTGCTTCGCGTTCGCCCCGGTCGTGTTATCGATTCCGACAGGATGGATAAACGACCGGTTCTCGATGAAGCGCGTCATCGCGGCCGCCCTCCTGGCGCAAGCCGCGCTTTTCATCCTCATCGGCCAAGCCCGAAGCGTCGCGGTCATGGCGGCCGTTTTTCTCCTTCTCGGTCTCGCCAACAACGCCCTCGACGTCTCGATCATGAGCCTTTATTTCAAGGCAGAGTCGGCGCACGATCCCAACCGGAAGTACGGAATCTACAATTTCTGGATGGCGGCAGGGTCGGCGGCCGGCCTCTTTGTCGGAGGGATCCTGACCTTCCTGTCCAGCTACAGGACGCTGCTGGCGGTTTTCGCAGGTCTCGTGGCCGTATCCTTGTTCGCCGTGGCGGGCCTCGGCGAAGAGAAGTTCTCCGTCGTCAAGGCTCACGAATACCGGTCCGGCATTCTACGCCCGAGGACATTGGCCTTTGCCGTCCTCCTTTTCTTCCTGGCGTCCCACTGGGGCGTCGAAGGGACCGTTTATGGCCCGTTCCTGCGGAGCCGTTTCGGCCTCAACGATTTCCAGCTCGCTCTATACATGTCCATCGCCTATCTCGGGATCGCCTTTTCCGGCCTCGCTGTCAGCCGGATGAAATTTAGCGCCGCCCGCAACCGCCGCCTTTTCCTCGCGGGAATGGCCCTGTCGGGCCTCGGTCTCATCCTCATGGTCCAGGGTGACGTTCGGCTGTCGTTTCTTTTCCGCGTCGTCCACGAGTGCGGCGACGGTATCATGGGCGCCCTGGCTCTGCTCTTTATCGCCGGGCTTTTCGAGAAGCGGATGATCGGCGGGAGCGCCGGCTTCCTGATGGCCGTTCAGACGTCAGGCCAGATCGCCGGGTCCCTGGCCTTCGCCGCGCTCGGTTTCCGCGCGGGCCTCCAATATCCGTTTTACGTGGCGGGCGCGGTGCTCGTGGCCAACGCCGTGTTCGGGCTCTACGCCGTGCCCAAGGGCGCGCCGGTCGGCAGCGAAAACCTGCGGCTCGCAGAGGGACGGGCTTTACGCGGTGCCTCGAAAAGACGGCGCCCGGTAACGTCACCTTTTCGAATATGAATCTCTGGAAGGTATTATCAGGCTGCCAGACTATGCCGATGGCAGAAGTACTCCGGAGTTCCAGATCACGGCCGAACGCACATCTTCTGGATTTTGTGCGCCTCCTGATTTATCATGATCCAGGATGACGGATGGAGCGTGCACAAATGCCATGGCATAGGAAAATAGACAAGGATAAACTAAAGGCAGCGCTTTTAAATTCTTGGGGAATTGATACCTGCTATTCCAAAGATATCGCAAAGTGGACTCAGCAAGCGCCGTCCACTGGACAATGCGCTATTACAGCACTAGTCGTACAAGACTATCTGGGTGGAATAATTCTACGCAATAGAGAATACAACCATTACTGGGTTTCATTGAACTCCAAAGAGACTGTCGATTTTACCAAAGACCAATTTTCTCCCGAAGCCCGGATTATCAAAGACGACCAAGTCAAGCGGAGGGATATCCTAAGAGGGGAACGAGCTGAGGCAGCAAGAACGCCGGAACGCTACTATTTGTTAAAAGCGAGAGTTGCGACGGAATTGGCAAAACTGTCCCCAATCCTAATGTTGTTTTCATCAAACTCTACGGAGGAGTACATCCTTGATGTACTAGAATGTCTGGCATTGCCAAAAAACTATGCGCATCATTTTCGTTATCAGCTAATCTGGCTTTCTCAAGAGCTTAGAGAACTCTTGCCTTTTGAAAACGAACCGTTACCTAACGCGCTTAAAAACGCAACGATACTTGTCGCGTATTTAAAACAAAAGAGAATTGATCGTGGCCAATACACATGGGAAGAAATAGTCCTTATTAGAGACGCAGAACTAATAAAGGCATATCGCACTGGCAAACCAGATGATGATAAGGCAATCGCGCACATATATTTCAAACTTAAAGACCATATCCAAAAGAGCGAAGACTGCATCAGCAAGTTGAAAGATATGATGGGCCTTCAGTATGGCAAATCCTATGCCTTCTTTGCTTGGGCAGACAAGACAGATCTCTATCAAAAGTGTGTTACGCCGGTCCCTTTCGAACGCATCTCGACGAAACTCGAAAAGGCTGGATTCGATTTCCCGGCACAAGAAGGAATTGTCAAGTATTTCTAACCCTCTATATATTCTTATCGAGGGTCTATTTTGTAGCCGGAGCCTTCTTAAAAGAGGCGGACCAGTAATTCCTAAGTATGATAAAGGAGCAAACAAAAGCTATTTTGCCTTGAAAGAAGCGCGGCAATATGTTTTCAAATTTCGAACATACTTGGGAACGAAAGAGCTGCCCCATTCCTTTAAGGTGTCATTGAAAAGTCCGAAGGAACATTTCGCGTCTCCTGCTATATATTCCCTAAATATTACATCTGAATATAACAGTGAAAGTTGGGAGTTGATTCCATCCTTTTCTAATCAGAACACTCGCAGCTACTTGGCATTTCGAACGCAGCGCGTTGGGCTTGTCGCCGGAAATGAAAAGGAAGGCAAGGGCCTAGACCTTGAAATAACGATGCCTATTAGCATCAAGCGATCGAGGTTATTAAGGAGTGTGGAAGTGCTTGGTGACGTTGCCCTCGCTTTTGGTACTCTTTATTTGGCGATATCTAAGTTATACGAAAACCGAACTCCGCCAGTCCGATTGCCCGAGTGGTACTTGGTTGTGGGCATTTCTTTCTTGATTGGAATCTTTGCCAAATCCTTTGTGAAGATTCGGCGTGGCTAATTCATGTGCCGGGAACTCGTTATTATGCTCATTTCAGGCCAAGGATGTCCATCCATGAGTCCTTGTTAAATTCTTGGTATTCAGTGTTTCGCTGCGCACGAGGCAGAAGCCATCTTTCGCGCTAAAAAGTCATAACGGATTCGAAGGATCTATCGTACCATTGCAGCCGATGACTCTCCCCTCTGAGAAACGCCGCTGTATTTGATGCCAGTGGGGCGACATATACACCTCTTTTTACTCCGTGACAAAGGAGGCCGGGTGGGAGATCGAGATGCTCAAGGGCTCGGCGCACGACACGGAACCGATAATTTGGACCGTTCCCAAACTTGCACTGCTCGACCACAGGATCACCCATGGCTCTCAGATAATTGCGCAAACTTTCATATGTTCCGTTAGCCAAGTGAAAATGGCCATATCCTTCCGTAAAACCGATCGGGGCGAACACGTTGACCCCATTGAAGCAAAGCCGATTATAAATCGACGATGGTCCCAACGCACTCGTCACTGTTACGAGGGCAAGCCGTTCGTCAAAATTCCGCTCCGTAATTATGGCTGGACTTTGACGGTATCTTTGCCGAAATACGTCTCTTACGAAGTTGCTCGCGGCAAGGAGCCCGACAAGTTTGGCGCCTAATAGGTGATTATAAGGAGGAACGGCACCAAGCACGTTAGCATCCATTACATGTGCGAGATTTGCCTCACGTGTGCGCACGTCCCATCCTACCATTTATCTCTCGTGCTCAAGTTGAAAACAGGATCCGTAAGTGCGAGCAAGCCAAATAGCTTTCCATTGGACTTGTCAAAAATAAGTATCCTAAACCGTTGTCCGTAGCTCTTGGACACGGGAATGCTCCACCAGAGGGATGCGATACGAAACAAGGCAGCATGTTCTTCGTTCCTGTCTACAACCACAGGATAAGGATCGACGGAGGTGGGATGATTTCTGAACTGAAGCGAAGTACTTAAGTAACTTTGGGAACCACATTTTGACGAAGCGGCTTCCGCTCCAGCTTCTCTTCCTGGAAAGGCATGAACCGCTCGTTCTTTTGCTTGTTATACAGTCCTCTTTTGAGCAGTGGGCAGAGTTAATTTCGAAACTCTGTTTCCTAAGAAGAAGGAAAAGCTCCCTCCGAAGCTGGTTCTTGGTGTATTGAGTATTCGTTTGCTTTTCAGGCATCGTCACTAGTGCATAGGAATTTACTTATAGAGCTTTGCATCGACTATCTTGTCAAATTCAATCACCCGAACGGGAATAACAAAAGGGTGCGAAGAGGTTACAAAATATAGATTTCCTGGTATTGTTTCGCTGGATAAAGGAACTCACAACTCCATCGTAGTTAATGTTAGATTTATAAGCGCTTTAATATCGTCAGAATTGCTCATATAAAAGGCGAAGAAATTATCTGCTTGGCTTCGTATTTCTTCGGAGATCGCGGAAGGCCTTTGAGTGATCGCCACCAAACCGATCTCGAACTTCCTGCTCTCTTTTGCGATACGTACAAACGGGTTACTAGATGCCTTCACTGCTCATCTGAAAGGACATTCTGTGCCTCTTCTACTATGATGGTGCTCCGTATCATGTCTTTGTCCTTTGCTTCCGTATAGTTCCTCTTATTATCCTCAAATAATCTCTTGTTATGATTGTTGAAATGATGGATGCATCCACCTATCACGCAACGAAGGTCAATAATGACGGTTTTGCCTTCTTTGAGAGCTTTGAAACATCCTCAAGCAGAGTTGACGTCGAAGAATGGACTCCTCCCTCGTCGATAAAGTGTCTTATTCTTTTTCTTATCGCCATAATTGTCCACGTGCACTCTTGTCTTGTCTCTTATCATCGCTCTCTTTTTTTGCTCCGAAAAAGTCAGGGAAGTCCTTATAGAGCTTTTCTGGGGATTTGCAATATGCTCATCTTATTAATAAAGCCTTCGACTTGATTATCATCAAGATAGGTAAAAGGATTTCATTACGTCAGAAAATCCTGCTGAGAAGTTTAAAATGTCCTGAACCGTCATGTGCTTATGAGTATTAACCTGCACTTTCCCGCCATATGAGAACCTGGGGGTTTTGGCAACTTTCCTATCCGAATAGACAACAAGGTTA
The DNA here is from genome assembly GCA_963727095.1 of Candidatus Aminicenantota bacterium. Classification (GTDB taxonomy): domain Bacteria; phylum Acidobacteriota; class Aminicenantia; order Aminicenantales; family Saccharicenantaceae; genus CAVSEQ01. The sequence goes on from CAVSEQ010000005.1 coordinate 1,065,275, forward strand.
TTCCTTATGCTCCTCGTCGATATCGCCAAGTCCGATGGTTCTGCCTGTTTTGAAAGTTTCGCCGTTTAGGTCAATATAGCTTTCCAAACGTGGTGTCGTTAATTGTATGATAAAGAAGTACCTTAACAGATTTGTTTTTCCGAATCCTGATTGGGCAAAGACCATTGTCCGCTTTGATTTCAAACGCGATGTATCAAAGAGTATATTCCCTTTTTGTTGGACATCTTCACCAATGCACAAGAATCCGATTGGCACACCATTCTCATTGCCAATATTAAGGATGTGCATAACCTCGGAGGCCTGCAAGTGCCTTGCATGATATGAAACCACGGGCAGTTTCCTGACTGCAGTTGTAAATGACAAAGAAGTCCCTTTGTCTTCGAACGTGCCTAGCATGCGGACGTTATACGTATAGCTGAACATCTTCTGCTTGTCACGATCGGATAGTTCCCGTTCCGCAATCCGGGCATAATGAACCGCCACGAGCGTTTTATCCTGGGATTAAACAAAGGATCCTCGTCATACACTTCAGCTTCAACACGCGCGAGGTACTTCGTCCCTCCCTCGCTTTTCGGAGTAAGAACGATAAAATCACCTACCTTTGGGGACGCCTTTGCATCTTCATATGAAGAATATATCAGTAGGGTATCACCAGAGGTTTTTTGGCCGTATAGGACTCCAAAATCTTTGCGATCCATCACGCCCTCCCTATTAAAACCGTGAATGCAAATCGAGGAACAAGTTTTCTATGTCTGTGTGATCCATGTTTTGGTAAGAATAAAGTGCACCTTTTACGCGGGCTATTGCTTCTTCTCTAAAATCCTTAGAAAGCGAAACGAGATTATGCGCCTCAACGAGCGGATAAGGGTAGCCCAAATGAAATGCTCTTGAGTTACGGCGGTGAGCTCGAGCATTATCCGGGCGGTTGTTAGAAGATCACGAGTGGGATCCTTGTACCCAATTTCCGGAATGCAATCATAAATATTAAGATCGCATATTAGCCAATCATAATTTTGCAGCTTCTCTACATAATCCAGCCGCGCGGCAAAAAAAAGTCCGAAACCGCGGCCGCCGACAATGTCTTTCTTGGCATACATATTGCTGCCACTTCCTTCATAGGCAGATGCCAGCACGTCGTCGCGCACCTCGAAATAGCAGCATAATTTTTGCCTTTTCGGATCTGAAGTCTTAAACTCGTAAGCCGGCCTGAGCTGAGTCTGCAAATAGTTGTCTATCTTAGAAAAGGTATACGCAAGTGCGGTTTTTATCGGGCTCTGTTTGGTAACTCCCACAATAAAGTTCTTCTTCTGATGTAGAAAGTACCCTAGTTTTACGAGGAAGCGCTGTTTAATATGAAGACTACGCAGAGCTCCGTCTCTAAGGATTAGATCGCCCTCATTAAGGGGCCTGTTGGTAGCGATATCGTATACACACGCCCACTCTAGCACTTCTTGGCAAAATCCCAATAGGGATGATGCGCTTGCCGTGACCACGTCCTTCCTATATGCGAATACTTCATCGGGACTAGCTCCAGGAAATCTAGAAATCGTATAACTGGCGGCAAATTCATGAACTCGTCATAGATTTCGCCCAGGTCGCCTTCATTAAGGACCAGCATCTTCTTCCCGCTGTATGTTTTCCCCAGCAAAACGGGATCTTCGCCGTATTCATTCTGATCTGTCGCCCACGATGAAAGCAAACGTAGCCTGCTTGATAAAAGCATAAGGAAATTCCATTGTAAAAGGTGTGACTGGTGGTGCTGCCATCAATGGCGTAGAATCGGGTGTCTCTTTTATCGATCTGATCAAACTCCAATATTTCGAATATCTGAGGGGTTTCTAAGTTTTCTGGGATGCCAATCACCGGGATATGGTAATCCGCATTTGTCTTCTCATGTATCCTGGATGCTACCCCCCTAATCACTTCTTCGGGAATTTTATAAAACTGCACGAGGGCTCCTGATCGACATAGCTAACGTTCCCATCGTCCCTTTAGTCGTTTCAGCTTCGATAATTACGACTGAGCTCAAGTATGGAAGTTAACACTTCTCCGCTGGCCCACGTGCTGTTATCCAGCCTTCACATTCTGCTTGATAATACGGAACGAATTTATCCTATCTCCAACTCTCGTGTCAACAGCACGCCCAACGGCAGAAAGAACGGAGAAAACATTCTCCACCCAGGCTGGCTACAATCTTGGCTTGAAACCTAGAGGGGCTCGAAAATCGGAGTCATCGAATGCCGGTGTTCGAAACGGAGGAATGATTACGGGCAGCTAAGCGGGCCGCGAAAACCCGCTCACCGGCTCGGTTGAAGCGAACGAGCCAAGTCTCCACTCCACGTAACTTTGTAGCGCTTTACGACCTGGTTTCCCTTCTCGTCTTCTTCGATTGTGTAGAGCTTGCCGTCTATCAGAGCTCGAGGCGCGCTTTGAGAAGGATCCTGGCGATATATTTCCTTCGGATTCGAAGACGTCATAATAGTACCCGCGACCGTCAACGGGTTTCTCAACGTGAACGAAACCCGAACACAGATCAAGCGAGGAAGGCTATGAGGCGCGGCCAGCACAGTACCCCGCAGGAACCCGTCCAAAGGCAACTGACCCAGCTCCCGTCCCGTCACACAGGATCATAACTGCAGATTCGTTGATATGCCCCCCGCGAGGACTGCATCTCATATTATCGGAGATCCCCCAGCGAGCGCCACGCCCTGACCGCCAGAAACACCGGGAGGGAGAACACAGCTCGGTGCGCGTGGATGTAGAAAAACGCGAAGATCACAAACCTGGATCGAATAGCGAGGACGAATGACAGCCACCTGGGCGCTAGCGCCGAATCTAGCGACGATGTTGGAGCACAACCTGGGCCGCGAGAAATAAAGCTCCTGGCGAGTGACAGACCTCAGATGTCACCTTGAGCCCGAAGAAAGAAGGAACCGGCGCCTGTCGTGACCAGGACGTCGGGGCGTGACGAGATACTGTCGGACGCTGCATCTCGCCGGGCCCCTGGCCTTCCTCCTATGGTCCTCAGATACCCGACCTTATCATATACTCGGATGCAGGCTTCTTGAGAATCGAGGATATAGATATCCCTCCCCGTCAACGGCCAGGTCTATGACCTCCGAAAACGCGTGATCTCTCCGGCTTCTGGCCTCCGATTATCAAATCCTCATCGACGGAACAGGCATCTTCCGAGGAGCGGCTCTTGGGGTTCTTGACACTGTCACACCGTTCACATTCTCGATCATCCTCCATATGAACTCATGCTTTTTGCAGGAGATAAGACCTGGAAGGACCGAAAAAACGGCTATGGCCGCTGCCGCCCACATTTTTTCTCATCTCTTCCCTTATTATAGACCCAAAAGGGGGGGGCGGGGGGGGTGACCTCCGTGATTGCCACGAAAGGCGCCGGGTTCGATGTCATCCTCGTCAGCGGCGAGCCGTATGCCGACCATCCGCTCTCGCCGGTCGGCGTCATCGCCCGTGTGCTCGACGCCAAAGGATGGAACGTCGGCGTCATTGAAAGCCCGGATTGGAAGCGAAAGGACGATTTTCTGAAGCTCGGCCGGCCGCGCCTCTTCTTCGGCATCACGTCCGGCTCGATCGACAGCATGCTGGTGAACTACACGCCGCTCAAGCGGGCGCGGGCCCGCGATCCGCACGCCCCCTATGCCTCGCGGCTGCCGGATCGGGCGGCGATCGTCTATTCGAACAAGATCCGTGAGCTTCATCGCGGCGCCATGATTGTCCTCGGCGGGATCGAGGTCTCGCTCCGCCGTTTCGCCCATTATGATTATTGGGACGATGCGGTCAGGCGAAGCATCCTCCTCGATACGCGCGCCGACATCCTCGTCTACGGCCCCGGCGAGATCCAGGTGACCGAGGTCGCGAGGCGGATCGATGCGGGCGAGACGCTCGATGGGATTCTGGGCACGTGCGTGGTAGCGCGAGACCTGCCGCCCGATGCCGAAGCCATTCCTCCATTTGAAGACGTGGCCGCCGACAAAGACAAATTTTGCGAGGCGCAGCGCCGGTTCTCAAACAGGCGGCTCCTGGCCCAAGCGCACGCTAACAGGTTTGTCATCCAGTATCCGTCGCCCGAATACGCGGCCGAGGACCTCGATTGGATCTACGGCTTGCCGTTCTCCCGCCGCATTCCCGAGGGCTATCCCGAGCTCGGCATGGCCAGGTTTTCCGTCGTCACGCATCGCGGCTGCATCGGCCGCTGCTCGTTCTGCTCGCTTTCGCTCCACCAGGGCGACCGGATCGTGTCGCGGAGCGAGGCATCGATCCTCGACGAGATCAGCCGCCTGACCGCGCACTCTGAGTTCAAAGGTACCATCGACGATCTGGGCGGGCCGTCGGCGAACATGTACGGCATGGATTGCCCGGCCGCGTGCGACGACGGCGAATGCCTGCCGTGTTCGAATCTCGACCGCAGCCATAGGCGGCTTATCGCCCTCATGCGAAAGGCCCGGGAGATTCCGGGCGTCAAGAAGGTCTTCGTGCGGAGCGGCGTCCGTTACGACCTGGCGCTCGAAAGCGGCGAATACATCCGCGAGCTCGCGTTGCACCACGTTTCAGGCCTTCTCAAAATTGCGCCCGAACACGTCTCTGCGCCTGTCCTTCGGCTGATGGGGAAGGGCGGCGGGCTGGAGAGCCTCGAAAAGTTCCGGCATGTTTTCGGGAAAGTGGGCACAGGCCCCGAAGAGGGACTCAATGACGGCAGATCGGGGCGTCGGCGAAAGGCAAGTCCCCAGCATCTTAAGTACTACTTCATGGTTGCCCATCCGGGGTCGTCTGAGAAGGAAGCCAAGGAGCTGGCCGCTTACATCCGGAAGCTCGAGCGGACTGGGGAGAGGCCCGTCGAAGGCGTCCAGGTTTTTACACCGACGCCGATGACCCGCTCGACCGCTATGTACTACACGGGGAAGGACTGCCTGACCGGCGAGCCGGTCTATGTTCCGCGTCCCTACGCCGAGAAAAAAGCCCAGCGCCGGCTACTCGCCCGCTAGAGCCGCCGACTAAGAGGGGGCCAGGTCTACTTTTTGCTACTTTTTGGCAAAAAGTAGACCTGGCCCCTTCTTTAGGCACCTTGGCAATCCATGCGGAAATTGATATTGTGTCCTTGACCTGAAGCGAAACGGACAACCCACCCAATTGGATATTTTGAAGATTTTTGCAGCCATCCTGGCCCCCGCCGCATTCTGGATCGGTTACTACTATTATAAGGACCGTTTTCAGCCGGAGCCCCTCGTCAATCTTGTCGCGACCTACCTGATGGGCATCGCCTCAGGTTTCGTCTGTTTTCAGTTTTACGGGGTGCTATCGCGGGCCGGGATCATCCCGAATTATTTCTCCGTCATGGGCCAATCTACGCCCTTCCAATTCTTTTCTTTCAACGTCGTGTTCGTGGGCCTCGTGGAGGAGGCCTTCAAGTTCGCCCCGTTCATTCTGGTGGTCCTCAGATTCAAAGCCTTTGACGAAAGGATCGACGGCATCGTCTACGCAGCGGCGCTGGCCGTCGGCTTCGCCAGCTTTGAGAACCTGCGCTACCTGCCGCACTTGCACGGGCTTCCTTTCCTGGCCCGGGCCGTTTCCTCCCCCCTGACCCACACTGTGTTTGCCTCGATCTGGGGCTATATCGTCGGCAAAGCGTTTCTGGCCCGCCGTTCGATCGTCCTCATCTCCATCATCAGCCTCAGTCTGGCGGGGGTCCTCCACGGCCTTTTCGATTTCCTGATGTTCTCGCATGCCCTCAGGGTGTTTTCTGCCCTTCTTGTCCTTGCCATCTGGGCCTGGGTGATCAGGACGCTCGAGAGGAAGCCTGAGACGGAACCACAGGGCACGCCGTAGCCTAACACGCCCGTCGATCTTACGGACGACCGGCGTTCCGGCGCCAAGGCGTTCGCGGAACGATGCCCTATGGTCCTGCTCCCTTGCGGGCCCGTCTCGCCTCTGCCCGGCCGCCGCAACTGCATTGCATTCGATGCTCCTGTTTATTATGCTATATATGAACATATTGTCATACATGTCTTGACAACTCGACAACAATATATGAAAATATGTTCATAAGTGATAAGAACATGAAAGAGCTAATACGGTCTTTCAAGGCGCTTTCGGACCCAACACGGCTGAGGATTTTCTTGCTCCTCCTCGAACGCGACCTCTGCGTATGTGAACTGATGTTCATCCTTGACATGCCCCAATCACGCATCTCCCATCAGCTCCGACTCCTTCGCGACGCGGACCTCGTGGCGGACAAAAGGGAGGGACGTTGGATCATTTACGCGATCCCTCAGGCCGTCAAGGAGACCCTCGAGCCGCTCGTCCGCCGTTTCGCCGGACCTGAGTTGGCCGATTCGCAATCCGTCCTCAGGGACATGGAGCGGCTCGACCTCTGCGTCCGCGAGAACGTCAGGAAGGGGCGCGACGGCGGGACCTTGGAACCCGCGGTCTGAAGCCGGACCTTGGGACAGTGGCTGATCAAGGAATGATGCATGGATATCAAGATCCTAGGCCCGGGCTGCTCGCGCTGCGAAGATCTCGTGAAACGGACGATCAACGTCCTGGCCGAGCTGAATATCGTTGCGAATGTCGAAAAAGTGGCCGATATCAAGCAAATGATGACCTACGGAATCCTTGCAACCCCAGCCCTGGTCATCAACGGCAAGGTCAAGTGCTCCGGTCGGATCCCCCGGCCGGAGGAGATCAAGAGTTGGGTTCTGGAGGGAGAAGCATGAAAAGGTTAACGATCGGAGTCCTCAGCTTAGCGCTGATTCTGGCCGCCCTGAGCGCCTGCGGCGGCACGTCGCAGGCGGCGGTGCAGGCGGGGAGCGTCAAAGCCCAAAAAGGCCAGGTCCTGGTCACAAACAGCCTGGATGTGAATTTTGCCGCCTATAAGGTCACGTTTATCGAGCTCGGCGCGGACCGCTGCATCCCATGCCGAGCGATGCAGCCGATAATGAAGGAGGTCGCGTCGGAGTTCGCCGAGGACGTCCAGGTCGTATTCTACGACGTTTGGAAAGACCCGGCTCCGGCTCGGAGATACGGCATCCAGCTGATCCCCACGCAGGTCTTCTTGGACCAAAACGGGAAGGAATTTCATCGCCACGTGGGCCTCTATCCCAAAGAGGAGTTGATTGCACTGCTCGTCCAGAAGGGTGTGAAGAAATAGAGGCCGGGACATGCAAGGACTTTTCGGCGACGTATCCTCGCTCGTCCAGCACAACCCCTGGCTGGCCGTCGTCGCAGTCTTCATTGGCGGGATCATGACGGCCTCGAACCCCTGCGTTCTGGCCATGGTCCCGCTGATGATGGGGATGGTCGCCGGCTCGAAAGAATCCTCTGGAATTAAAAGAACAATTGCCTTTGCCCTGTTCTTCGTCCTGGGATTGTCGATCACGTTCACGGTTCTGGGCCTCCTCTCCGCCCTGATGGGCCGGATGTTCGGCGACGTGGGCGGCTTCTGGAAATATCTCGTGGCCGCGGTCTGCCTGGTCATGGGTCTCCAGCTCCTCGGGGCGTTCAAGCTGGAATTCCATCTTCCTCCAGCGCTCAACTTCAGGAAAGAGGGGCGGCTCGGGGCCTTCCTCCTCGGGCTTCTGTTTGGTGCCGTCTCGACCCCCTGTGCCGTCCCCATTTTAGCCGTCCTCCTGGCCTTCGTCGCCCAGAAAGGAAACGTTCTTTACGGCGGGCTTCTGCTTTTTGTTTATGCCCTGGGCCACTCTGCGCTGGTTATCGTCGCCGGGACGTCCATGGGGGCCGCAAAGAGGTTGATCGAGTCCAAAGGACTGCGGAGTACGAATCTTATTCTTCAAAAAGCGGCCGGGGCGCTCATCATCCTCATCGGGGTTTATTTCGTATTCGGCTGGCCTAAACTATAGAGGAACGGGAGAAACTCCCTAGACATTTTACGCATGGAGGTTGGGAAAATGGCAAAGGACCTGAGCAAGCAGGTTTGGCACGGGATTCCACGCATGGAGATTCCCTGGTATCCCGGCATCGATGCAAATAAGTGCATCGGTTGTGAACTCTGTTTTGTGACATGCGGCAGGGAGGTCTTTGAATTCATCGACGAAAAGAGGAAAGCCGAGGTCGCGCGGCCATTCAATTGCATGGTCGGTTGTTCAACGTGCGGTGTGGTCTGCCCCACCGAAGCGATCAGTTTCCCGGGCAGAGACTTGATATGGAAGACCGAGCGGGAACACAAGATTTTTCGACAGGTCCGACAAGAAGCGAAAACAAAAAGAGAAAAAGACCAGATCACTCAGGCTCGGGCGGAGGCCGAGCAACAATTGGCACGGACGACAGCTCAGATGCAGATGCAGATCGCCGGAGAGTTTGGGGAAAAGCAGTTTCTCGTCCAATTATGGAAATTCCTCGAAGGCCGCCCGTACGACATCATCAATCTGAAGCTCGAAGTCCCCACAGTCATGGGAGCTAAAGAGAAAGCCCCCTCCTTCATGCAATTTGACGTCGTTTCGACCGCCGATGAGGACGTCTTAGGATTTTTGAAAGAGGTGCGCCAACTTATCCTGAAAAACGGCCTCGTTATTGTCGCCGAGCACAAGCTGTGAAGAAGCCATGACACGTCAAGGCTCTTGGGAGTGCCGGCGGCGGCACCGGCTGCCGGGCCAGGGAAGCCATCGGTATTGAAAGGAGTCACGTGATGACGGAAACAGCAACGAAAAAGCTGTCGTTCCTCGACCGCTACCTCACGCTATGGATCTTCCTGGCAATGGCCTTGGGAGTCGGGCTGGGATACCTCGTTCCGGGAGTGGTCGGATTCATCAATAAGTTCCAGTCGGGCACGACCAACATCCCCATCGCCGTCGGCCTCATCCTGATGATGTACCCGCCCCTGGCCAGGGTGAAGTACGAGGAGCTCGGCGACGTTTTCCGCAACGGCCGCGTTCTCGGCCTGTCGCTCGTCCAGAACTGGATCATCGGGCCGCTCCTGATGTTCGCCCTGGCCGTCATCTTCCTCCGCGGCTATCCCCATTACATGTACGGTCTCATCCTCATCGGGTTGGCCCGCTGCATCGCTATGGTCATTGTTTGGAACGCCCTGGCCAAAGGGGACACGGAGTACGCCGCGGGACTCGTCGCCTTCAATTCGATCTTCCAGGTGCTGTTCTTTTCGGTTTACGCCTACGTTTTCATCACCGTCTTCCCGACCTGGCTGGGCCTCAAGGGGACGGCCGTCCATGTCACGATCGGCCAGATCGCGGCGAGCGTGGCGATCTACCTGGGCATCCCCTTCGTCGCGGGCATGATCACCCGTTTCACCATGCTCAAGATCAAGGGGAGGGACTGGTATGAGCGGAAATTCATACCCCGCATCAGTCCCATCACCCTGATCGCGCTGCTCTTCACCATCGTCGTCATGTTCTCGCTCAAGGGCGAGTACATCGTCAAAATCCCTCTCGACGTCCTGCGCATCGCCGTACCTCTCTTCATCTATTTTGTGATCATGTTCCTCGTTTCCTTCTTCATGAGCCGCAAGGCCGGCGCCGGCTACGCCAAGGGAGCAACCTTGTCGTTCACGGCGGCGAGCAACAACTTCGAGCTGGCCATCGCCGTCGCCGTGGCCGTTTTCGGGATCAATTCCGGCGAGGCCTTCGCCGCGGTCATCGGCCCTCTTATCGAGGTCCCCGTCATGATCGGACTCGTCAACGTAGCCCTGCACTTCAAGCGCCGCTACTATGCGGGTGAAGTCACGATCGAAGGCTGTTTCTGATGGGTGAAGGCGGGCGGATTTACACCGGGAAGGGCGAGTTCGATGCGGCATCCCGCCGCGGCGACCCTGCCGAAATCCGGAGGAAAACGTACCGGGTCAAAGTGAGGAAGGACGGCGGCCTCGCCATACCTCCCGACTTGGCCGGCAAACTCGGTCTGGAGCCCGGCGCGGAAGTGGAAATTGTTGCCGACATCGGCGGGATCGAGGTCCTCCCCAACATCCACAGCCTGGCTCGCGTTTACGTAGAGCCGACATCGCGGTGCGGATTGAGCTGCAGGACCTGCGTCCGCAACACTTGGGATGAGCCGACCGGGAACATGACGCCTGAAGTTTTCGACCGGCTGATCTCTCAACTCAGCCGCTTTCCGGCTCTCGAATCGGTCATGTTCAGCGGCGTCGGAGAACCGACCCTCCACCCGAACATCACGAACATGATACGCAAGGTCAAAGCGCTGGGTCTTCGCGCTGAAATGGTCACCAACGGGACTCGCCTTGACGGCTCCCGGCTGACCGAGCTCTATGACAGCCGGTTGGATATGCTCTGGGTTTCCCTGGACGGAACGACAGAAGCCAGCTTCGAGGACATCCGCCGCGGGGCGGACTTCGAGATGATCATCAATAACCTGCAGCAGCTCGAGAATCTCAACAGGCGGGGGCCCCATCGCGTCGAGCTCGGGATCGCCTTCGTCCTCATGCGGCGGAACCTGGCGGACCTTAAGGACCTCGACAAGCTCGCCCGGACCGTGGGCGCCCGGCGGATTTCCGTGAGCCATGTACTCCCCTACAGCGTGGAGATGGAAAAAGAGATGCTCTGCCTCCAGACGCTGACTCTGGACACGTTCACCGCGGCGCCCGGCAAGACCGAGATCAACCTGCCGCGGCTCGACGTCAACAATACGACGAAGGAAACGATGTTCAGCCTCTTCCAGGGATTCGAAAACCTGTCCTTCATGGGAAACAGGATGAGCGTCGACGCCCGGCGTTGCCGCTTCATCCAGGATCGCTGCACCTTCGTCCGGTGGGACGGGAAGGTCGCTCCGTGCGCCGGGCTTCTTCATACGCACCGCACCTATCTTTACGGGCTGGAGAGGACCGTTTCGGCCCATCTGGTCGGCGACGTCCGCTCCGGCGATCTTTACGAGGCCTGGAACTCAGGGGAGTATGCCCGGTTCCGGGAGAAAGTCCGGGATTTTGATTTTTCGCCCTGCCATGTGTGCGGCGGCTGCACCATGCTCGAGAAAAACGAAGAGGATTGTTACGGCAATACGTTCCCGGTTTGCGGAGGATGCCTCTGGGCCCAAGGAATCATCCAATGCCCTTAAGGAGAAAATGAATGGCGAAAAAACGAATCCTCTTCATATGCGTCCACAATTCGGCGCGATCCCAGATGGCCGAAGGCTTTGTCAACGCGCTCTATGCCGATCGGCTCCAGGCCTCGAGCGGCGGCACGGAGGCGACGCGGGTCCACCCCGCGGCGATCAAGGCCATGGCGGAGGTCGGAATCGACATCAGCGGCCATCGCTCGAAGAGCATCGACGAATTCGCCGACCAGCCCTTCGATTACATCGTGATGGTCTGCGACGACTCCCAGGCGGATTGTCCTTTTTTCCCCGGCGGAAAAGAGTACATCCACCACGCCTTCGCGGACCCCGCGGCCTGCACGGGAACGGACGGGGAGATCCTCGACTGCTTCCGCCGCAGCCGCGACGAAATCCGGCGCTGGCTCGAGGAAATGTTTGGCAAGACGGAGCGGAAGTGAGAAGGCTTGGGAGAAAGGGACGGCGTTCGGGGGCAATTCCGGAGGAGGTCCGATGAACGAAAAGATTCTGGAGCTCGCCGTCGATAAATTCCTGTTCCGATTTCCCTCCAATCTCTATTACAACGATGCGGGGATCTGGGTGCGATTCGAAGGGCGACGAGCCTGGATCGGCGTTTCGGACTTCACCCAACAGAGGAACGGGGACGTGACGTTTGCGGAGGCAAAAGAAGAAGGGACGACGGTCACGGCGGGCGATGAGATCGGCGTCATTGAGACGATCAAGATCAACCTGAGCATCCCGGCTCCTGTCACCGGGACGATCGCCGAGATCAACCGGAAGCTGGAGGCGTCGCCCGAGCTCGTCAACCAGGACCCCTACGGCGACGGCTGGTTGGCGGTTGTGGAGGTTGAGGACATCGGGGCGGCCAAGGCCGCTTTGAAGACCGCGGCGGACTACCTGGCGTTGGCCAGGGCCCAGGCCGAGGCGGAGGTTCTGAGATGACTCGCAAGGTCGTTGTCGTCCCCTGCAGCGGGATCGGGAAAAGCCTCGGGGCCGCGGCCCGCGAAGCCGCCTACATCCTTGCCGAAGACCTTCGGCCCGACAGGACGGGCATCGTCGCCCTAAGCCTGCTCGTCCTCGGGGACGAGGAGACGCGCCGTGCGGTCGCCGGCGGCGAGGCCATCGCCATCGACGGCTGCAAGCTCGCATGCGCGGCCAAGGGGCTCCAGGCGTCAAAATCGGGAAGGATTCACAAGGTCGCAGTTTTTGACGTCTTGAGGAAGTTCCGGGGGCTCAAGCCTGCGGGCGTAACGGATCTCAACGAGGACGGGCTGCGGCTGGCCCGCGCCGTGGCCGAGGAAGCGGTGAAGTTCGTCGACAGAGAGACCGATCTCGAGGCAAAACCCGGAGCTGCGGATGACCGCACGGGGTCCGCGGGCATGGTCGATATGCCGAGTGAGGACGAAGATGCCTGACCTGCCGAAAAAGAAGGTCGGATTGATCGCCTGTTCCGGGGAGGAACTCGCCGAGGGTACGGTGACGAGGAGAGCCGTCCGAAAAGTTCTGGAAACGCTGAGGCCTGAAGAGACGGTGACGCTCTGCCTGCCTCTTTTCCTGGCCGGCGGCGAAGGCGAGCGGGGCTTCGCCCGCGAGTTCCCGACAATCGCCATCGACGGATGCGCCAAGAGATGTGCGGCCCTTGCAACCGAAAAATACAGCGCTAAACCCGCGGCGGCCATCGACGTCAGCCGGATTAGGGAGGAAATGGGACTCGAAGACATCGGCACCGCCCGCCGCTTGAACGAGGCGGGCAAACGGCTCGCCGACACCATCGCGGAGGCAATCGCGGCGGAAACGGACGGACTTTTAAGGAAGCCGAGGGGAAAGGCGCGCGCGGCTGCGGACAAGTCATGCGCCTGCGGCTCCGGTAAGGAGACACCCTGATGGCGCGAACGGAGATCTATGAGGCTTGGGTTTCCTGGACCGGCGGGCACAGAGGCAGTCTTCGGCTCGGCAACGGACCGGAGATGGTTTTTTCAGCGCCGCCCGGCTCACATGGCGAGGCCGGAGTCCTGACGCCCGAAGACGCTTTCGTCGGCGCGGTCAATACCTGTGTGATGCTGATGTTCATCTGGGCGGCGGAACGCTTCCGCTTGGACTTGGTGTCCTACGATTGCCCGGCCGAGGGAACAAAGCTCGTTGAACTGGACCGAACCGAGATCTTCACGCGGGTTGTCCTGAGGCCCCGAATCGTCATCCGTGCGGGGAAAGAAGCTGCCTCGGCCGTCGAGCGGCGGGCGCGGCGGGCCCTCGCCTCGGCGCAGAAATACAGCCTCGTCGCCAATTCGGTCAAGAGCGAGATCATCATCGAACCGGACATCCTCGTCCAGCCCGAAAGCCGTGTCCGGGCATGAACGATATGGGGCGCGGTTTTGGCCTTTATCATGTCTTAATAACTCCCCTCTATCATGAGGAGGGATGAATACCCCGGCGCACGGTCGGGCTTCTCGCCGGAGCTGCGGGCCGTTGAAGGAGAATGAGATGGAAACGAGCACAAAGAAAATCCGCGTCTTGTTTGTCTGTGTCCACAACAGCGCCCGGAGCCAGATGGCCGAAGCGTTCCTCAACAGCTTGGCTGGGGACACGTTCTTCGCTTCGAGCGCCGGACTCGAGGCGGGCGTGCTCAACCCGCTGGCCGTCGAGGCCATGAAGGACGTCGGAATCGACATTTCAAGAAACAAGACCAAGAAAGTGTTCGACCTTTATGTAGGCGGTGCCCTTTTCGACTACGTTATCGCGGTCTGTGATGCCGAAGCCGCCCAGCGTTGTCCGACCTTCCCGGGGATCACGCGGACAATCATTTGGAGCTTTCCGGACCCTGCGTCGTTCTCCGGGTCATGGGAAGAGCGGCTGGCCCGAACTCGGCAGATTCGCGACGCCATCCGGGCAAAGGTCGAGGAATTCATAAAAGCCGCTTCGGCGGGAAAGCTCGCGGCTCTCGATTTTTCCCTGAAAACCAACAAGAGCGAATAGGACGATTTCCGCTCCGCGCCCGCCGGGTCAATGTGGCGCTGTATTTCAAACGGAGATATTTCTCTGCGGCGTGTTGACCCGTTCGCGAACGCTAAGCCCCGCCTTTCAGGGCGGGGACAAGAAGCGAGGCTCAGGGTTAACCCCGAACAAGCCCCGGCATTCATGCCGGGGACTCGAGGGGTTGACTTCTCGCGCCAATTGTGGATTATTTATGCGGACGGCAGGGGAGCTCCGAGTGATCCCGGAGCTGAGAACCGCGGGTGAGCCGCGGGACCCTTTGAACCTGATCAGGCCAAGACCTGCGGAGGGAGAGAATATGAACGAAGAGAAGCTTCCCGAACTCGGAAAAATCCATCCCGGCTTTTTCGACAAGGTCATCTACCCGAAGCTCGGCGCCAAGAACCGTGATATTGTCATCGGGCCGCGGCACGGCGTCGACTACGGCATCATCCGCGTGGGCGGCCAGTACATGGCCTTCTCTACGGACCCTTTTTTCATCGTCCCGTCCTTCGGCTTTTCCAAAGCCGCCTGGTTCGCCTTTCACATCATCATGTGCGATGTCGCGGTCTCCGGGCTGACGCCCCGATACCTTACAATCGACCTTAATTTGCCGCCGGAAACAAAGGAGTCCGAGCTCCAGGAGATGTGGGAGACAATTCACGCGGAGGCTGTAAAATATGGGACGAGCATCATCACCGGGCATACGGCGCGCTACACGGGGTGCAGCTATCCCATGGTCGGAGGAGCGACGTCGATCGCGATAGGCAGGAAGCGAGACCTTCGAGGCCCTCATCTGGTGAGGAATGGGGACCTTGTCGTCGTCACCAAGGGGCCGGCTATAGAAACGACGGGACTTCTGGCCGTTCTCTTCCCTCGGAGATTTATCGAAGCGGGAGGCGAAGCTTTCCAGAAAGAAGCGGCCGCGGTCTTTTCCCAGATGACGGTCATGGAAGACTGCGCGGTCGCCCGTGAGTTCCCTGGAGTCCATGCTATGCACGACGCCACGGAATGCGGAATATGGGGCGGCCTTTATGAGATGGCGCAGGCCGGCTGCTACGGGCTTCGCATCGAAGAGAATGTTATCCCGGTGCAGCCCGTGATTCAAAAGACGGCGGCCCTTTTTGGATTTGATCCCTTCTCTGCCATCAGCGAGGGCACGCTGATCGTGATGGTTGATAAAAAGGAGGCGGGGGACCTGTTGAGCGCATTCAGGGGACAAGAAATCCTGGCCGGGGTGGTGGGCGAGGTCAGGCCCGCGTCCGAAGGCCTGAAAATCGTCAGCCGGGGAGGGGAGCGCGCCCTGGAACACCCCAAGGTCGATCCCTACTGGATCCTGGCCGCCCGCTTGTCCCAATAGGATGGCCTAAGCCGCGAAATTCCCAACAGCAAAGCGACGCCCCACTCTAGAAATCGGTAATGGATATTGTGTCCCCAATTTTCATATAATCAGGGGACTATGGAAGACATCGCGCGCGGCGTCCGGTCCTTCACCCTCGGCACGGCCCTCAGCCGGGTCATGGGCCTGGGCCGGGAAATCGTCTTCGCCCACCTTTTCGGCGCCGGCCTGGCTTCGGACGCATGGAACGTCGCCTTCCGCATCCCCAACATGCTCCGCGATCTCTTCGCCGAGACCGCCTTGTCGGCGGCTTTTATCCCGGTCCTGACCGCCGAACGCGCCAAGGGGAAGGAATTCCAAAACAGGCTTGCCTCGAATATCTTCAACGTCATCTTCATCGTGACGGGGCTCGTCTCGGTCGCGGGCTTCCTCGTCTCGCCGTACCTCGCCAAGTGGATCGCCTTCGGCTTCGGCAAAGTGCCGGGCAAGATCGATTTGACGGCGCAGCTGACGGCCGTCCTCTTTCCGTTCCTGCTCCTTGTGAGCCTCGGCGCCTGGGCCATGAGCTACCTCAACACGGAGAAATCGTTCTTCGTCCCGGCCGTCGCTCCCGCCCTCTTCAACGTCTTTTCGATCCTCTTCCCGGTCCTGATGTACGGCTGGTACGTCGCGCATGGCAAGCAGCCGATCTTCGGCATGGCCGTCGGCGTCCTCGTCGGCGGTCTGATGCAATTCCTCGTCCAGATGCCGCTCATCCGGCGAAAAGGATTCCGCTACAAGCCCATCCTGAATTTCCGCGACCCCGAATTCCGCCGCGTCATAGCCTTGTTCGTCCCGGTGGCGATAGGACTTGCCGGACCGCGAATCAACGTCCTCATCAACACGATCCTGGTGACGCCGCTCAAACAGGGGAGCGTGAGCTGGCTGAACTACGCCTATCGAATCATGCAGCTGCCGCTCGGTCTTTTCGCGGTCGCGGTCGGCACGGTGACGCTCCAGTCCCTTTCCCGCATTGTCCTCGACAACGATGTCGGCGCGGTCCGGTCAAGGCTCGTGGATTCGATGAAGATGGTTCTTTTCCTGACCATCCCGACCTCCGTCCTGATTGCGTTTCTGTCCCAACCCGTCACGCGCGTCATCTACCAGCGGGGGCACTTCAACCCTGCCGACACCGTTCCGACCGCCGTGGCCCTTGTCCTTTATACCCTGGGCATACCGTTCATCGCTGGACTGCGCAACGTCGCCGCGGTCTATTACGCTTACAAGGACGCGAAAACCCCGATGTTCGCCAGCCTGGCCTCGGTCGTCCTCACCATCGCGCTGAACGTTTCGCTTGTCCACGTCATGGGGTTTGCGATCTTTCCGCTGTCCACGAGCCTGGCCGCCGTCCTCAATATTTGGATCCTCTTCGCATTTCTGCCGCGGAAGATCGGCCGAATGGATCTCTCGCCGCTGGCCCGTTATTTCCTTCGGGTCACGTTCGCGGCGATCCTCGGCGGCGCCGCCGGGTGGTACGCAAACAACCTTTTCGTCCGGCATTACGGAGCCGGCTTCTGGGCATCGCTCGCGAGCGTCATTGGCTGCGGTGCGCTCGGCCTCGCCGTTTTCTACGGCGCGTCTCTCGTCATGGGAATCAGCGAAACAAAGGACTACGTGCGGCGGTTCCTGCGCCGATAACAGAATATCCCGCTCGGCGGATCCCGGTATCTGAGTTTCGGGCTTGAAAAATGGCCGGCACCGTGATTAGAATGAGGGAACTCGCCGGAAGATCGCGAAAGGAGAGGCCATGACTGTATCACGCAAACAATTCCTGACAATGATCGGACTGGGGGCGCTGGTCGCTGGGGCCAAGACCAAGGCCTGGACCGCCGGTAGCCTCGAGGAGGCCAAAACGACCGCCCGCAAGTTCAAGATAACAGACGTCGAGATTTACTATTTCGATATTCCGCTCCCCGTGCCGTTTCGCATCTCGATCGGCGAAATGAAGGCCGCCAACGATCTCCTTATCCGCGTCCGCACGGACCAGGGGGTTGTCGGCATCGGCGAGGCCTGTCCCTTCCCGCCGATCACCGGCGAAACGCAGGCCACGAACGCCGCCGCCGCCAAGGCCATCCGGGACATGCTCATCGGAAAAGACCCGCTGGCGATCGAAAGCCACCTCCGGGAGATCGGGACACTCGTCCACTCCAACCCGAGCGCCGTGGCCGCCTTTGATATGGCGCTCTTCGACATCCTCGGCAAAGTCGCCGGCCTGCCGGTTTTCCGGCTCCTCGGCGGAGACAAAGCGACGTTCGAAACGGACATCACGACGGGCATCGACACACCCGAAGCCATGGTCCGTGAGTCCAAAGAACACGCCGACATGGGCTACAAAACGCTCAAAGTCAAAGTCGGGCTCGAGCCCGATGCGGACGCCGCCAAGATGCAGGCCATCCGTGACGCCGTCGGCTACGGCATCAATATCCGGATCGACGCCAACCAGGGCTGGACGGTCCCCCAGGCGATTTATGCGCTCAAGAAGTTCGAGAAATTCCATATCCAGCTCTGCGAACAGCCCGTCTTGGCCTCGGACATGGCCGGGCTCAAGACCGTTCGGAACGAAAGCCCCATCCCGATCATGGCCGATGAAGCCTGTTTCCTGCCGGCGGATGCCCTCAAGCTGATCAAGGCCGAGGCCTGCGATTATTTCAATATCAAGCTCATGAAGGCGGGGGGAATTCTGAATTCCGTGCGCATTGCCCACCTGGCCGATGCCGCCAACATGCAGTGCATGGTCGGCTGCATGCTCGAGAGCAAGATCGCCCTCACCGCGGCCTGCCATGTCGTCGCGTCGCAAAACAACATCGTCTACGCCGACCTCGACGGCAACTCCGAACACTCGATCGATCCGGTGACGGGCGGATTCGCGCTCAAGGCGGGCATGATCACGCTCGCCGAAACTCCGGGGCTGGGCTGCGACATCGACCCGGCGTATCTCAAAAAGATGCGTTCGGTGTGATCCGCGGCTTAAAACGGTTTGGCGCAGCTCGGCAGCGCGGCATGACACAAGGGCCGGCCTGCGAGGCGCGCACAGCCGATGTCGGGCCGGCAGAGGAGATTTTGTTTTTGCTCGGGGCATAACTTGCAGGAATTCCCGTATTTCCCCGGCGATGACGGCATTTCAACGGTCGATCCTTTGTGCTTGAAATGGAGGGGGTCATGCGTCGTCGAATCTTCGGCATCCTTTTAGTTCTGTTCTTCGGCGCGGGCCTGCTCACGGCCCGGATTTCCGGTCAGGAACAGGACAAGAACAAAAAAGCGCCATCGAGCCAGGAGCAGGCCCAGACCAAGGCGCAGCAGGAAAAGGCTAAAAAAGAAAAGGAGAAGGCGGCCAAGGAAAAGCAGAAAAAGGCGCCGAAGCCCGAAACCAAGGAAGAAACAAAGTACTTCCAGCTCGACTCGATCACCATCGACGTCATCGAAAAGGCGCGCGACGCCGAAGTTCCCAACATGGCCGTCGTCAAGCCGGAGCTTTTCCCGATGACGATCGGCACGACCCTTGACACGGCCATCGAGCGCCAGCCGGGCGTGGATGTCCAGCGCGTCCAGGAGGTCGGCACGGCCATCGACGACGACTCGATCAAAATCCGCGGCATGAGTTCGCGGCGGATCAAGGTGCTGAAGGACGGCCGGCCCCTCAACGCCCCGGGCGCGGCGGGCGGCTATTTCATCGACTGGACCATGATCCCGCTCAATAACGTGGACCGCATCGAGGTCATCAAGGGCGTTGGCGACGCCCGCTACGGCAACGCTCTGGGCGGCGTCATCAACCTCGTCACAAAACGGCTCCCCACCGACAAGCCGATAACGGAGTTCGAGCTCTCGGGGGCGACCTACACCACGGCCGGAGCCAACATCTTCCACGGGTATAAACCCGGCGCCTTTGAATACTCACTCTCGCTGGGCGGGACGAGGAGCGACGGCTATCTCCGCAACGGAACGATGAAGTTCGGGAGCGCCGATCTCCACCTCGGCTACGATTTTTCGTGGAAGGGACGTCTGACCGCCGACGTCGGCTACGCGGCGATCCGAAAGGGATTCATCGTTCCCAACCGCGAGGCTCAGGATCCCGACAATCCGGCCTACATCGACCCGATCGTCCCGGGATTCCCGGCCTCTGACGGGGAATATATGTACGGCGGCATGGGCGGGACGCCGGAGCCGGGCAGCTGGTGGAAGAAATTCAAGTGGACGTTCGAAACCGCCTACGAGCAGTCCGTCGGCGACTCCGGCGTTTTCGGCGGCTATTTCTGGAAGAACTACGGCAACCGCGAATCCTACAACACGCGGGAGGCGCTGGATCGCATCTTCCACAAGCTCTTTTTTGAAGACAGGTCTTGGGGAGGCGGTGGGTCCTACAGGCACGCGTTCGGGCTGAGCTCGGTCACGGCCGGGCTCGATTACAGCTTTCTCCACGATGCGGGCGAGCAGGTCGAGCCGGACGACTTCCGCGGGCCGTCGCAGCAAGGCTACTACACCGGCGTCGAGAATCTCGAGCCGTATGCGATGGCCGACATCGTCTTCGCGAGCGGCACGTTCGTCCTCTCGCCCGGGCTGAGATACATGTCCTGGAAAGGCGTCGCCGGGCCGGCAGGCATCGCGGAGGGAATTCCAAACGTCAAGATGAACGGGCTGGCGCCGTCCATGAAGCTGACCTTCACGCTCAAGCCCGAGAACCTGATCTATGTGAGCTTCGCGCGGGCCGTCCGCATGCCGGCCGTTCCGGAGTATTTCTGGCATTACGATATCGACGCTGGTGTGGATACGCGGGCGATCCCGTTTGTTCCGGAAGACGGCGTCATGGTCCAGGCCGGCTGGCG
This sequence comes from Candidatus Aminicenantota bacterium, assembly GCA_963727095.1. Taxonomy (GTDB): domain Bacteria; phylum Acidobacteriota; class Aminicenantia; order Aminicenantales; family Saccharicenantaceae; genus CAVSEQ01. The sequence continues at coordinate 1,085,501 of CAVSEQ010000005.1, forward strand.
GACCCAGCTGCCGAGCGGCACGCGCCTTGAGATCTCGCCGTACTATTACCGGATCCTCCATTACATCCAGTTCGACCTCATCAACTTCATCTCCTACAACATCGACAGGGCTACGATCTACGGGGCGGAGTTCGAGGTGATCCAGCCGTTCGGCCGGGGTTGGTCGGCCTTCGCGAACTACACTTTCCAGAAAAGCCGGACGGCGGGCGACATGTTCAAGGCCCTCTTCATCGCCCCGGTCGACCAGAACTTCGATGAGGTTCCCGGGCTGCCGGAGCACAAGGCCAACGCCGGAATCCAATATCGGACGCCGTCAAGCCTGACCTTCGGCGTCTTCGCGCAGTATGTGTCCCGGCAAATGGTCATCTACAACGACAACCAACTCTTCAACACCGACCTGCGTGTGCGGACCCAGAGTTCGTACTTGCGGCTGGATTTCGAGATCCGCTGGCCGGTTTGGCGCGGGATGGAAGTGGGCTTCTTCGGGCGCAACCTGACGAACGTCGACTATCAAGAGCGCTACGGATTCCCCGCGGCCGGCAGGACATACGGGATGTTTCAGTCTCGCCTGAAGTAGCAAAAGGGGGAGACGAAATAGCCTAGTCCTCAATTGTTTGACAATGGGGCATTTTCTGTGGTTGCTTTTTATTTAATGAATAGCGCTTATTAGATAGTAGGAATGAAATAGTATTAGAAGGTTATAATAGGAGGAATTTGGTGGTTAAGGGTATATGTCTAGATATAGGACTGTAGTTAGAGTGAATGCAAAGAGAATTGCTTAGAGATATTTGAGAACTTTTGGGGATGTGATTTATGCTAGACATAGAACAACAGAGTGGATGAGACGATAAGAAAGATGAAGACAACAAAGACAGTAGTTAAAAGTTCTGACTTAGTAGATCTCAGAACTCTGAAGAATAACCTGACGGATACGGTATATCGTAGAACTTAAACAAACCGACCACACGTATAAGCGTAATGGCCCTCATAAATCTGAGAGAGAATGGTATGAACATCGGCAAATAGAAGGGCAATATGGAGAGAAGATAGATGAGGGCTAATGGGCTAACGACAAATCGGATAGTTAGACAGAAAGTTAGTTGATACTTAGGGCTAATAACTCAGGAGAAAGAGATTAAAACGTATACAATGGTAAAGACTATAACGGAAAAGACTACAAAAATGTAAAACGCGGATGCAAATAGAAGATGGATGGTTGGTACGGTATCAAGAATCACTGCGAGCACGTTGAGAATTATTAGTGTGATTAGGAATACACTATAGATTATATATAACTGATAGACAGGAAATATTTTATTCCTATATATTTAGGGGACGTACCTCTGGGGAACGCAAATTCTTAAAATGCAGCTTCTGTATATATAGACCATGTGTCGGGCATTTGCTGACCGTAACATTGTATAGGCCAAAAAACATGGCTAATAACAGGTCCCCAAAGCTCGGAGTACTGCTTGTTGTCCTTGCTTTAATAGGATTTAAGTCAGACAGGCGACTTCAGGCCACTGGTGGACAAGCCCGAGCTCTTTACGCCGAGCTTATGCGGAACTTTTCTACGCGGACGAAACCTGATGGAGGTGCGCTTCCCGGAGTTGTCGAGAAGTTTATCTCTACGACTCTTCTTGAATCCAAGTCCACCGGGCAGCGCCCCGAAGCGGCGATGCAGGGCAGACAGAAAGCCTTTGCGAAATGGTTGGCGGCTATGATTTTGCCGCAGTGGTTGCCTCCTATTGGAAGGGATTTGAAGGCGCAGACGATCAGCTCAAAGCTAACGCAATACGCTGGCTCAGGGGCGAATTTGCCACAAGAACGGATGCTCGCGCCGCCCTTGGCGTACGGACAATCATTGACGATGCCTCTTTCTACGATCACCTAAAATTGTTGTCGAGATTTGTCCGCCTAGCGGGGTATTCAGGTATGATCGTTTGCCTTGATGAATTGGTGAATATATAAATTGGCCAATTCTCAGGCCCGGAATTCTAACTACGAACAAGTCTTGTGCATTCTGAATGACTCACTTCAAGGCATATCTGAGGGAATCGGGTTTTTGCTGGCGGGCACACCTGAATTCCTCATGGACACTCGCCGGGGGCTCTACAGCTATCCAGCGCTTCAAAGCAGACTAGCTGAAAATACGTTCGCAAAGGATGGCTTAATTGACCTTACAGGTCGGTTGTCAGACTGGCTGGGCTTACTCCTGAAGAATTCTATGTACTACTTCAGAAAATTAGGCATGTTTATGCATTTGGTGAGCCTCAAAGTATCTGCTTCCCGACGAAGCTTTGGCGGCTTTTATGGAACATTGCCAAAAGCGGATAGGAGAAGCTTATTTCCGCACTCCGAGGACGACGATACGGGCATTTATCAATTTATTGGCCGTTCTTGAACAAAACCCTACCGCGACCTGGGTTCAATTATTGGGACAATTGGAGCTCCAAAAGGACGACGAACGATCGACTGCAGTTCCTGATATATCGGGTGGACCAAAAGCCAGTGACGACGAACTCGCAAAATTCAAACTCTAGCGGAAATTCCTCTGCCTTTTTCCTTTTGGAAGAGAGAATTCAGCGCTGGATCTGGCAAGCTGGCTGGACAGAGCTAAGGGATATTCAAGAGCACTCAATTCCCTTGATCCTTGAAGGAGTGCAGGACCTAATCATAGCGGCTAGCACTGCGTCGGGTAAAACCGAGGCTGCTTTTTTCCCAATATTAACTCGGTTGGTTCTGGCCAATAATCGCAGGATGTCGGCACTGTACGTCAGTCCACTTAAGGCGTTGATAAATGATCAGTGGAGCAGGCTCGAACAGCTGTGTGCTTTGCTCGAAGTTCCTGTAATCCCCTGGCATGGCGATATCAGTGAATCTCGAAAGAAGCAATTCCTGAGAGATCCGCATGGATGCCTTCTCATAACCCCAGAGTCCCTTGAGGGATTGCTTATGCGCCACGGGTATGGGCTAGATTGCATTCTCGGCACACTCGAGTACGTTGTTGTCGATGAACTTCATGCATTTATTGATACAGAGCGGGGGAAGCAGCTCCAGTCATTGATGAATCGAATTGAGCTGGCGCTGAAACGCCGTTTCCCACGTATAGGGCTATCTGCCACATTGGGGGATATGAGTTTGGCGGCCGAGTTTTTGCGCCCGGGTGGAGGAGACTTAGTCCGCGTTATTGAGAGCAAGGAAAGTGGGCAAGAACTGAAGGTTATCGTTAAAGGCTACTATGAAGCGCAGCAAAACGCAGGCGGATCTAAAGAAGGCGTATCCGAAGGAGTTAAGGCGATCAGCCGAGACATCTTTACTGCGTTAAAGGGAACCAACAATTTGGTTTTCCCCAATAGCCGGGCAAAAGTTGAGCTATATTCTGATCTTCTTCGAAGGCAGTGCGAGGATTTGGGAATACCCAACGAGTTCTGGCCTCATCACGGCAGCCTTTCTAAGGACGTCCGCGAGGAAACAGAACACTCGGTCAAGTCCGGGGGCCGTCCTGCATCAGCTGTCGCGACGACAACTCTTGAGCTCGGGATCGATATCGGGGCAGTAAAAAGCGTTGCCCAAATCGGACCTGCACCTTCTGTAGCGAGCCTTCGGCAGCGCCTCGGGCGATCAGGTCGACGCAAAGGAGAGGCCGCGATCTTGCGCTGTTATTGTCTAGAGCATGAGATAGACGGAGGCTCCTCCATTTCGGATCGGTTGCGAGAAGGCCTCATACAAACCATCGCGCAAATCAGTCTCTTGTTACGGGGTTGGTATGAGCCTCCGCGATCTGGTAACGCGCATCTTTCTACCCTGATCCAGCAATTGCTGTCGTTGATTGCACAATATGGAGGTGTGAAAGCACATGAAGCTTGGGGGGTCCTTTGTCAAAGTCAAGTGTTTTCCGAACTTGACCAAAGAGAATTCGCCGAGCTCCTTCGGTTTCTCGGCAGCAAGCAGGTTCTTGTTCAAGAGAGCAACGGGTTACTACTGCTTGGACCTTTTGGGGACGTTCAAGACCCGGATTTAGGATCCGCTGTCATCCAGCTGCTCCGCCCGTTTGTCCTCTGTTCGCTGGTTTTGACCGGTCTTTTCGGCTGGCGTGCGTCGAACCTTTAGCTCTTTTCTTTCCAGGAAGAGCAAAAAGGCGAATACCGGCGTCAAATACCAATAGAGCATAAAGACCGATCCTTCGGGAGCGGAACCTTTGGGAACCGCAAGTTCACGGGGCAAAACTCCGAATAGCAAGCATCCCCAGCAAACCACATTCCAATATACGAAAAAAATGACCTGAACCCAAAAGAGGATCTTTCTCGACTGCCGCTTTTTCGTGAACACAGAAAAAATAATTGGCAAAATAAAGGACAACAAGAAAACAAGAAGCGTAAAAAAGTAGGCGCCCATGGCTATGGTTCAACGCCGAACGCGGGCTTTTTCGTCTGCCACTTGCCGCGCGTGAAGTCCGGGCAGGCGATGGGGGCGTTTCCGCCGGCGATGGATTTTTCGGAAAGCGGGATGATCGAGCTCATCAGCACCGAATCGTAGACGTCGATGGGCGTCTGGGTCTTCCGGCGCGCCGCTTCGAGAAATAGGGCGAGTTCGAGATAGTCCGTGCCGCCGTGCCCGGCCGCGACGGCCTGCTCCTTCATCTTTCGCCACCACGCGTGATCGTGCTTCTCCATGTACGGCGGAAAGGGCTCCCACTGATGATACTCGGGGCTCTTGTCGACGATGTAGAGGGCGTTGCGCTGCTCGTTGTAGATGCCGAGCGTTCCCTGGAGCTCCCACTGGTTGTCGTAGGGCCGCGGCAACTGCATGTCATACTTGACGGTGATCGTGTTGCCGAGCTTCGTCCGGATAAGCGTTGTGACGACGTCGCCCTGCGCAAAAGGCATTTTCGCGTACGGATGCTTCGGCCCGAATTTGCGGGCGAAGTATGCGTTGATGCCGAGCTCGCGATTGGCCATCGAGACCGCGGTATCGATCGTATCGCCGCAGCCGAGATTCATCCATGGCCAGACCGGACCTATGGCATGCGTCGGATACTGCGACCGGTTGTGCTCGATGAGGAAGCGGCCTCCCCAGCGCATATTGCCTTCGGGGCTGAAAAACCAGTGGTCGATGCAGTCGTGCGTATGCGAGCACTGGACGTGGACGACGTCGCCGAACATCCCCCTGCGGACCATGTTGAGAAGGGCCAGGTTGTCCTGTCGGAAGCTCCAGTTCTCGAGCATCATGCAGGGAACTCCGGTCTCCTCGTAGGTGTTGACAAGCTGCCAGCATTCCTCGAAGGTCATGGCGATCGGAACTTCGACCGCTGCGTATTTCTTATTCTTCATGGCGTAAACGGCCATCGGAGTGTGCCACTGCCAATACGTTGCGATGACAACGGCATCGATATCGTCTCGCCAAAGCAGGCGCTGAAAATCTTCGGGACCGTTGGAGTAACCCTCGGGCTTGGCATGGCCGGCCTTGACGACCATGTCCTGAGCCTGGGCCAAGGCGGTGATGTCGATGTCGCACAGGGCCGGAAACTCGAGCCCGCTCATGACAAGGAGGTTCGAGAGGAGCGAGCGGCCGCGGTTTCCGGTGCCGATGACGGCGACCCTGAGCGGCTTCTCGCCTTTTCCCTGGGCGAAGGCGTATGGGCCTCCCGTGAAGCCGGCCAGGATGACCCCGGCCGATGCGCCGCCGCTCACCTTCATGAATTCCCTGCGATCCATCGTGACGGGGTTGGTCATGGGACCTCCTTCCTGAGCGAGACTGAAAATATCATTTGTCGCGGATCGAAAGCAACCCGGTCTGGGCGAGTTGTCAAAATCCCCCGTTTCGGCAAGAATAGAAGCGAGGGAGGACGGCCATGAACGCACGAATCAATTGGGGAATTCTCGGTTGCGCCGGAATCGCCGAACGCGCCTTGATCCCGGCCATCAGAGAATCGCGAAACGGGCTCCTCTTCGGCATCGCCTCCCGTGACGAGAAGAAGGCGCAGAGCTGGACGGAGCAATTCGGCATCGAAAAGGCTTATCGGGACTATGAAACGCTCATCGCCGACCCCGCGATCGAGGCCGTGTACATCCCGCTGCCGAACCACCTCCACGCGGAGTGGTCGATCCGGGCGGCGGCCGCCGGAAAGCATGTCCTTTGCGAGAAGCCGATGGCCATGAACGCGGCCGAAGTGCGCATGATGATCGCGGCGTCGGAGAAAAAAGGCACGCTTCTCGAGGAAGCGTTCATGTACAAGTTCCATCCTCAGATCGACGAAATCTTGGAGCTTATCCGTGCGGGCCGAATCGGCCCGGTCCGGTCCGTCCATTCGTCTTTCACCTTCCAGCTCGACGCCGGGAGTGAGGACTACCGGTGGTTTCCGGAGATGGGCGGCGGGGCGCTCTATGACGTCGGCTGTTACACGACGAGCACGGCGCGTCTCGTCTTCGGCGAAGAGCCGCGAACCGTTTTTGCGCGGGCCCGTTTTCATCCCCAGCATGCCGTGGATGTTTCGGCCTCCATGCTTTTTGAATTTTCCGGCGGCCGGGTGGCCCAATGCGACTGCGCCTTCGATTCGCAGTTCCAGAGCCGTCTCTCCGTCGTCGGGGAGAAGGGTATCCTGACTCTCGACCGGGCGTTTTCGGCCAAGAATTTCGACGCGCGAATCGGCACGGCCATTGGCCGGGACGAGGGTGAGATCATCCTCCCGCGGGCCAACATGTATACGCGCATGGTCGAGGATTTCGCCGACGCCATCCTCAACGACCACGCGCCTCGCATCCTGACCGCCGATGCCGAAGGGAACATGGCCGCGATCGACGCCTGCTTCGAGTCCATCCGCACGGGGTTGCCCGTCGCCATTCCGGCAGCGGCCGAGCGCCTTTAGCCGCGCCCGCCTTTCAAACAAGAAGGGGCCAGGTCTACTTTCTGCTAATTTTTGGCAAAAAGTAGACCTGGCCCCTTCTGAAGCTCCGAGCGCAAGCTGCGGCGCCGTTTCAATCAACGGGAGCGTCTGATATAATACGATGTTCGACGAAGCGCTCGACATGCCGGACTTGTTATATCGGAAGGAATTTACCGTCCATTCCTATGAATTGGATTTCGAGGGACGGGTCCGGCTGACCGCGCTCCTCAATTTTCTCCAGGATGCGGCGGGTGATCACGCCGCCCGGCTGGGCTGGTCGGTGACCGACCTCATGAAGCAGAAAATGACGTGGGTCCTGTCCCGCTATCACGTCCGGGTTTTTCGGTACCCGGCCTGGGGCGAGCGGATCGCCGTCACGACCTGGCCATCCGGCCGCCACGGCTATTTCGCCTTGAGGGATTTTGAGGCGGCCGATGCGGAAGGCCGTACCGTTCTGGTAGGGACGACGTCCTGGATGGTGCTTCACCTCGAGCGCAAGCAGCCGCTCAAAGTTGACGACATCCTGCCGACGAACTACATCCTCGACAAGCGCGCCCTGCCGGACGAGTTCTCACCCCTGCCGGTCCTCGGCGAGGCCGACCTCGCGGGCGGCAAAGCCGACCGCGGAGTCCCGTTCCGGGTCGAGATGAATCACCTGGACTTGAACAGGCACGTCAACAACGCGGTTTATGTCCAGTGGGCGCTCGAGGCCGTGCCCGAAGAAGTCCTTTCCCACAGCCGCCCCGTCGACCTCGAAGTTTCCTATCGAGCCGAAGCGTTTTACGGGGACACGATCCTGTCCAAGGTTCGCGCCGTGCCCGTCTCCACACCTTTTTCCGACGCCGGCCACGGCCCGGGGGCCACGCCCGCACGGGAATTCATCCATCAAATTCTGAACTCTGCGACCGGAGTCGAGCTCACCCGCCTCCGGACACGGTGGGAGTAGGAGAAAGCCTTTCGTGAGAAGATTATCCACTGCGTTGGCGTTCTTTATCCTCCTCGGAGCCTGCCTTTCGGGCGCGGCGGCCGACAGGCCCAAACTTCCCGATCGGTACAAAAAGTGGCTCGATGAAGAAGTCGTCTACATCATCACTTCCGTCGAGAAGGACGTTTTTCTGAAGCTCCAGACGGACAGGGAGCGCGATCTTTTTATCGACGCGTTCTGGAAGCACCGGGACCCCACGCCCGATACTCCTGAGAACGAGTTCAAGACCGAGCACTATCGCCGCATCGAGTACGCCAACCGGTATCTGGGACGCGAGGCGCCGTTTCCCGGCTGGAAAACCGACCGCGGCCGCATGTATATCCTCCTCGGCGAGCCACAGGAAATCCAGAGCTTCACCGAAAAATCCGGAATCTATGATGCGATAACGTGGTTCTATCAAGGAAAGACCGACTTGGGCCTTCCAGAGGGATTCTACCTCCTGTTCTTCAAGGAGCGGGGGATGGGCGCCTTCAGGCTTTACAGCCCCAGCGCCGACGGCCCGCAGGCCCTGCTCTCGACCTATTCCGGCGACCCATCGGACTACCAGGCGGCCTACCAAGCCTTGCAGGATATCGACCCCAACCTGGCTGATATTTCCATGAACCTCATCCCCGGCGAACAAACCTCGGTGCTCGGCCGCCCGTCCCTGGCGTCCACGATGCTGATCCAGCAGATCGAAACTCTTCCCTCCAGGGCCGTCAAGGACCAGTACGCCCGGCGATTCCTCGAGTATAAGGATCGCGTCGAGGTCGAGTACTCGGCCAATTACCTGGCAAGCGACAGCTTGGTCAAGGTCTTCCGAGATGCAACCGGCACCTACTTTGTCCACTTCGCCGTCGAGCCGCAGCGCCTGTCCGTCAACCAGTACGAGAACAAGTATTACACCACCCTCGATGTCAGCGGGCGCGTCACGACCCTCGAGGACCGGCCGGTTTTCCAGTACGACAGAACCGTGTCGCTCAACATGACCGAAGCCCAGATGAAAGACCTCCGCCGGGCCCCCTTCAACTACCACGACCTCTTTCCCCTCGTCCCCGGCGACTACAAGGTTTCCATCCTCATCAAGAACCAGGTTTCGAAGGAGTTCGTATCCATGGAGCAGGCCGTCCGCATCCCCGCGAATGGGACGGGCCTCCAACTCACCCAGCCGCTGCTTGGCTACAAGGTCAACCGGGTCGATCCTTCCCAGCGCAAGATGAAAGCGTTCAAGCTCGGTCCTTACGAAATCTACTGCCAGCCGGGCCGGGTCTTCACGGCGTCGGACACCTTGGCCGTCGCGTTTCAGGTTAATAATTTGAGCGCGGAACAGGCCCGCAGCACCGGGGTCAAGATCTCGATCACCAAGGACGGTCAGACTGTCCGCGAAGTCGCACGCAAGGCTTCGGATTACCCCGAACTGCCCAATGCCGTCGAAGAGATCAGCCTCGCGGGCTTCCTCCCGGCCCATTACGGCGTCCGTGTCGCCGTGCTCAACGCCGGCGCCGAGGTCGTCTCGGCGAACGACGAGTTCGACCTGACGTTCGCGGCGTCCGTCGGCCGCCCCTGGTTTTCGTCGCGCATCCTGCCCGAACCGGGGGATCCCATTTATGATCAGCTCCTCGGCACCCAGCTCTTCAACCTGCGCCGGTACGATGAGGCCCGTGTCTTCGAGGAACGCGCCTTTGAGCGCCGTCCCGATTCTCCCGACTTGGCCGGCAATCTGGCCCAGATCTACCTGGCCCTTGGGAGGAATCCCGATGTGATCAGGGTGCTCGCGCCGTTTCTCAATCAGGCCGCCCCTCCCAAGTACGACATGTTTGTTCTGGCTGGCGAAGCCTACAAAAGGTCAGGCGACTTCGCGAAGGCGCTCGAAATTCTCAACCAAGCTGTTACTCACTACGGTGTCAACGCCTCGCTCCTCAAAGCTATCGGCGATGCGTATCTCGGCCAGGGAAAGGTTCCGGAGGCTCTGGCCGCCTATGAAAAATCGCTACAGCTAAGTCCCGCTCAGCCGGAACTCCAAAAAAAGATCGCTGAATTGAAGACGAAAAGATAACGGAGGATCGTATGTTACACGCAGCAAAGAGCTCACCCTTCATCCGAAATTTTGCCGTGGTTGCCGTCCTGGCATTCTTGGCGCTCCCCCTGCTTCTTGCCGGCCAGGAAAATCTCGGCCGGGGGCGGGTTACCGGCCAGGTCGTCGATGAAAGCGGCGCTCCCATCGAAGGGGTTGCGATCCTGGTCCAAAAAACCCAAAGCACGACGAAACTCAACGGCATGACCGACAAAAAAGGACGATTCGCCGTCGCCGGGCTTGGTTCCGGCCGATGGCGGATCAGCGCCAGCAAAGCCGGCTATGCCGATGCGTTCGCCGACATGAATATTGCGCAACTCGCGAGCAATCCGCCCGTCGCCTTGACGCTGAAGAAACTCGAGGGCGTTCAGGCTCTTCGGGCCGAGAAATCCCAGCTGGCCATGATCGACGCCGGAAACGATCTCATGAAACAGGGCAACTACGACGGGGCGATCAGCCTCTTCCAGGATTTTCTGAAGAAATACCCCGACATCTATCCGGTCCGGCTCAACATCGCCACGGCATACATGAACAAGGGCGATTTGGCCGCCGCCGAATCCGAATTCAAGGCCGTCCTCGAAAAAACTCAGCAGGCCGAGGGAGATTACAGCAAGGACAAACCGACGGCGATGCGCGCTCTGTCCGGCCTCGGCGAGCTGGCCCTTAAGAAGGGCGATTTGGAAGCGTCCAGGAAGTATCTTACCCAGGCCCTCGCCATTTCGCCCGAAGACGAGGCGGCCGCCTACAATGTCGGCGAGATGCTGTTCTCGAACCAGAACGTCGACGAGGCCATCAAATACTTCGAGCTGGCCATCCAGATCAAAAAGGATTGGAGCAAGCCTTACTACCGGCTCGGCTTCGTGTATCTCAATAAGGGGGATTACGCGAAGTCGCTCGAGTACTTCAATAAATTTGTGGCGCTCGACCCGCAGAACCCGGAGACGCCGAACGTCAAGAACATGATTGCTACAATCGAAAAGATGAAGAAATAGTCGGGCGGGACAAAGCGCATTCGCTAGTCCCAGGCGTCCAATTTCAGGCCCGCTCTCGGGGTGTTCCCTCCGTCAGGTCGCAGGTTTGCCCCGGCGAGTCAAATCCGCTCGAGGAAAGGCCTCGCTCTGGGGGAAAGGCAGCTTCTGGGGGTCAAACCTACACTTTTCACTTTTTAAGTAAACCGCCGCACGACCACGACCCCGGCAAAAAGTGAAAAGTGTAGGTTTGACCCCGTTGCGTTTCCCCCACCCGTGCCACCACTGCAGCAAAGCTGCGGTAGTGCTGGTCGCTTCTTAGAATCCGCTCCCTGCCGCTCAGCCTTTCCACGCCTTCCTCCGGGAAACGCCCCTGCGGCGGGCCGGCCTCTATCGCCGGCTTTGCCTTACAACGCTTTCTTTTGTATAGTAGGAGCTTGAATCGCGGGGCGATCCCGCCCTCCTCGCGGAGGCCGGCGTCCCATACGGAAGGAGGCTTGATGGCCAAGAAATCCCTTGCGGTTATACTGTGCCTCGTGGTTTGCGCTATGCTTTTTGCCTGCAAGAAAGCGGAGAAAGCGGCGGCGTCGCCGACTCCGGTGAAAGGAGCATCGAACATGTCCGTCAAATCTGAACCTTTCGGCACGCTGCCGGACGGAACAGCGATCGAGATCTTTACCCTCGCCAACGCCAAGGGCATTCAGGCCCGGATCATGACATACGGCGCGACTCTGGTCTCTCTCCGTGTCCCGGACCGGGAAGGGAAACTCGAGGACGTCATCCTCGGGTTCGATGACCTGGCCGGCTACCTTGGGACGAATCCCTATTTTGGCTCCACGGTCGGTCGCTATGCGAACCGCATCGCGAAGGGGAAGTTCACGCTCAACGGGACGGCCTATACGCTCGCCCAGAACAACAACGGCAACAGCCTGCACGGCGGAATCAAGGGCTTCGACAAGGCCGTCTGGAAGGCCGAACCCGTCGAGGCGGCCGATGCGGCCGGGGTCAAGTTCACCTACCTCAGCAAGGACATGGAGGAAGGCTACCCCGGCAACCTTTCCGTCGCCGTCACCTATATGCTGACGAACGCCGATGAGCTGAAAATCAGCTACGAGGCGACAACGGATAAGGCCACGCCGCTCAACTTGACCAACCACTCCTACTGGAATCTGGCCGGCCAGGGGAAGGGCGACGTTCTCGGTGACGAGCTCGAGATCGAAGCCGACAAATACACGGCCGTCGATTCAGCGGCCAATCTCATCCCGACGGGCGAGATCCTCGATGTCAAGGGGACGCCGCTCGATTTCGTGAAACCGCACAAGGTCGGCGAGCGGATCGCCAAGGTCGAGGGCGGTTATGACCATAATTTTGTGCTGAGGACGGGCGGCGGAACGATGGCGCTGGCGGCTAGAGTCTACGAGCCGGACAGCGGCCGCGTCCTCGAGATCTTCACGGATCAGCCCGGGATCCAATTCTATTCCGGAAACTTCCTGGATGGGACGGTCAAAGGCAAGGGCGGCGTCGCGTACAAGAAGCACTTCGGACTTTGTCTCGAGACGCAGCACTTCCCCGATTCGCCGAATCATCCGAATTTCCCCTCGACGATCCTCGAGCCGGGGAAAACGTTCAAGACAACCACGGTCCACAAGTTTCACGCGTGGTAGAAAGGCCGCGGCCGAGAGCGCTCTAGCCGAGCGCGAAGGCCCGCGATGAGACGGCCATGAAGGCCGTGGTCAGCGGATCGAGGTCGGAGATCGTCTGCGTGCTGTCTTCGAATTTTCCCTTGAGCTTTTTTCGGAGCTTCGCCAGGTAGGAAAAACGGACGGGGAAGGCCTCTTGGGCCGCGCGGACGCAGGCCCGGCTGAAGAAGGCCGGCTGCACCCCGACCGATTCCATCGCCATAAGCAGGCAATTTCTCGGTATCACCACCCGCAGCGCCCGGTCACCCGGCCGGGCTTCGTCGAGAGTCCTCTCGATGACGGCGGAGGTATATCGGCCGAGCCGATTGACGAGCCCATCCAAGGGAGACTTTCCGGCTTCTCCGGAAAACAACGTCATGTGGCCGCGCCCGAGGTCTTCGCCAATATCCTGGAGGTCATCGGTCAGCTGGAGCAGAGCCCCGAAGCCGAAACAGAATTCGCGCTCGCCGGGAGCGAGGTCTCCAGCGACGAGGAAGCCGTCGGCGAGGACGGATGTTCCGCCCTTCTCCAGGCTGATGCGGAGGATTTCGCGCGAGTCGGGCGGGGGCTTCGTCGTCTGTTGCTTGAGGCTTCGGATCTGGGCGTTGTAGATGGCCAGCATCGACTGAAAAACCTGGGGAAACCCGGACCGCGAAAACTCCCTCTCCACCATCCCGACCAGGGCCTGGATTTTTTCCTCGTGCCTGTCCGCGGGCCGCTCGGCCCCGCCTTCGAGCCAGCTCTTCAATTTGCGGAGCTTGGCCAGTTTTTCGGATTCGGGGGCGCCGGCGTCATCGAGGAGGTTGTCCAGGTACGGATAGATCATGCTGTAGCCGAACACGGCATCCGTGGTCTTGACCTCGCGGCCGACGTAGAATTGCAGAGTGTTCATGATCCAGACGTTGCGCAGAGCCTGGAAAACCGAGGCGACGCTGAGACCCGGGTCAAAGTCGCGCGCCATCCGGAGAAAGGCCCGGGTCGAGTCCACGAAGCGGGCGTCATAGACGGCCTCGACTCCGAGGTCCAGCCGTCCGAGAAGGCTCTTGAAGCACGGCCGGAGCCGGTCGATGATTTTTTCCATCGTTGACGCATCCGGCGTCTGACCCGGCGAGCCGGAGGCCGCGAGTTTTTTCTGCTCAGCCGTCAGCGCGTCAATGAGATGCGAAAGGTCCGATTCGACGCGCTTCTTTTCGGGCGACCGATAACGCCGGTCGAGATTCAACGGTTCGTCGGGAGTTCCCTCCCAAAGCCGGAAATTCGCCTCGACGAAGGCCTCGACCTGGGCATCGAGAGGCCCCGCTAGCTCGGAGAGGAGAGGAGTCAGGTCGGTCACGGCATTCTCTTCCGGATTTTACCACGGCAGGCGGGAAAAGGAATCACCCTGGATTCACCGCAAAAACGGAGCCTTCCGCGCTTTCTCTCCACTCTCTTATCTACGAGAGTTCGCGGCGAGAAGTTTATCGCCTCGCTGTGGCCCCGGCACGGTCGACCGTGAATGCCTTGAATACGTCACAATCGCTCTGACGGCTGTGCTATCAAGAATGGATGCTCCGAATTTCGCTTTCAATGTCCAATCCCGGTATCATCAAGTGTCCGGAAACGGACGGCTCTGTCATGAGGCCGGACACCCCGTAGCGCAAAAGGTGCTTCCCCAGTCTGTCGCTGCCCAGGAGAATTGGCATATCTCGTGCATAGATGACAAGCGGAGCGGCCATCATGAGTTTTCGGTCAGGCGACGAAAGTGACGCTCTTTTGAAGAGGCTGTGGCCTCGCTCGCAAAAGGCAGCTCAAGCTGCCGGCCTTCCCATCAGCGTGAGAAGGAGCCCTGCTTGATAGCGTCCGACCTCAAGTCAGCCTGGCGGTCGCTCCGCAAGAACGGAACGTTCTCGGTTATCAACCTCTTCGGCCTGGCGTTCGGGCTGGCCTGTTGTCTTCTCCTTATCCTTTGGATTCGCGATGAGCTCAGCTTTGACCGGTTTCACGGAAAAGCCGGCCGGATTTTCCGGGTCGAGAGCCGGGATGCTTCCGGTGGAGGCGATGCCCGCATCGCCTGGACGTCGGCTCCGCTCGCGCCGGCGCTTCAAGCCGAGTTTCCCGAGGTCGAAAAAGCCGTCCGGTTCGGCCGCAACAGTTTTCGAGTCTCTTATCAAAACCGCCGATTCACCGAGACGATTTTCTTCGCCGATCCGGACATCTTCGAGGTTTTTGACTTTCCGCTTCTCAAAGGCGATGCCAAAACGTGCCTGTCCGGCCCGTCGAACATCCTTCTTTCGGAGACCGCGGCCCGGAAGCTTTTCGGCGCCGAAGACCCGATCGGCAGAACACTCGCCGTCGGAGGCCTCGGCGACATGACGGTTTCCGGCATTTTCCGGAATATTCCCGCGAATTCCCATATCCATTTCGATTTCCTGAGCCTCTTTGCCGGATATGCCGGTAGGACGATAACCCAGTGGGGCATGTCGAACTACTACACCTACATCCTGACCCGGCCCCGCTTTCGACAGGCCGCGTTTGAAGCGAAGCTGCCGGCGTTCATCAAGAAACGCCAGCCCAACGTCCCCGCCGGCTCAACGTTCGGCTATGAGCTCCAGCCTCTGACGAGAATCCACCTGCACGGTCGTGCCCGGGGTGAGATCGAAGCCAACGGGCAGTCCTCTACAATCGCCATCTTCTCGCTGGTTATTCTTTTTGTCCTTCTCGTCGCCTGTTTCAACCATATCAATTTCTCCACGGCCCAGTACACGTCGCGCATGCGCGAGGTGGGCGTGCGGAAGGCGGTCGGAGCCGGGCGCCGCGAGGTGGCGATCCAGTTCCTCATCGAGTCGCTCGTCATGTCCATGATCGCCCTGGCCGCAGCCGTCCTTCTGGCCGAAATCCTTCTGCCCGTTTTTTCGACACTCACCGGCAAGGCGTTTTCGGCGAATTTCCTCCGCCATCCCGACCTCCTGGCCGCGGGGCTCTCCCTCGGCATTCTCGCCGGGCTGCTCGCCGGGAGCTATCCGGCGCTTTTCCTCTCCTCCGCTCCGCCGGCGCAGGTCCTTAAGGGAGCCGTCCAGGGCAGGCTCAAGGGCGCGGCCGTACGAAACGGGCTTGTCGTCATCCAGTTCGCCGTCGCGATCGCCTTCCTCATCGGGACGATCGTGATCGCCCGGCAGATGCATTTCGCGCGGACGATGGACCTCGGCCTTGATAAAGAACACGTGCTCGCGCTTCCGATCCGTGACGAATCGGCCCTGGCCGGCCTCGCCGGTGTGGAGCAGGAGGTCGCGGGGCTGCCCGGGGTGACGAGTGTCGCCGCCGCTTCCTTCAAGCCCGGACCCGGCGTGTATCACCAAAACTATTGGCGCGAGGGCATGAACGAAAACGAATATCCCATGATGGCCTGGATGGCTGTGGATTACGATTTCGTCAAGACGCTCGGCATCAAACTTGCCGCCGGCCGCGATTTCTCGCGCGATCTTGCGTCCGATGCCGGGGAAGCCTACCTCATCAACGAGTCGGCCGTCCGCGAACTCGGCTGGGCGGCGCCGCAGGATGCGTTGGGAAGGGCCTTTAAGATCGGGAAGAAAGGCACAATCGTCGGTGTCATCAAAGACTTCCACTT
Source organism: Candidatus Aminicenantota bacterium (assembly GCA_963727095.1). Taxonomy (GTDB): domain Bacteria; phylum Acidobacteriota; class Aminicenantia; order Aminicenantales; family Saccharicenantaceae; genus CAVSEQ01. The sequence goes on from CAVSEQ010000005.1 coordinate 1,101,676, forward strand.
CGACTCCCTCCACAACGCCGTCGAGCCGCTGGCCCTGAACCTCTACAAGCCGGGGCTTGAAAATCTGTACGTCCGGGTTCGGGGCGACAAGATCCCGGAGACTTTGGCCGGTCTGAAACGAATCTGGCTGGACATGGCGTCTCGACAGGAGTTCGCTTATTCCTTCCTCGACGACGAATTCGACGCCCTTTACAGCGGCGAGGAAAGGCTGGGCCGTGTTTTTGCCGCCGTGACCGCCGCTTCGATCGTCATCGCCGGGCTCGGCCTCCTGGGGCTGGCTGCTCTGGCGGCCCGCTGCCGGACCAAGGAAATCGGCGTCCGCAAGGTTCTCGGGGCTTCGACGGCCCGCGTCGTCACACTTCTGGCGAGGGACTTCTCCCGCTGGGTCCTGGTTGCGAACGTCCTTGCCTGGCCCGTTGCCTACTTTGCCATGAGCGGCTGGCTGCGGACATTCGCCTACCGTACGCCGCTCAACTTTTGGATGTTTCTGGCGGCCTGTGTCCTGACGTTCATCGTCGCGGTCCTGGCCGTGTCCTGGCAGTCGCTCAGGGCCGCCCGGGCGAACCCCGCCGAATCGCTCCACTACGAATAATCGTCGATCAAACCCGCGCGTGTGTTCCGACGAGCCCGTGCTCGATCTGCTCCCCCCCGTCTAGCCTCTATTTTTCGCTGAGAATCCTATCCAAATATCCGGCCAGCCTGCTATCGCCGTGAAAAAGGTTCGCCAGGTTGGACCGGATGGCCACAACAAGCTCTTCGGCCGGCGCTTTCCGGACTTCGGCCAATGACTTTACGATATCGAGGATTAGGGCCGGAGTTCCCGGCCGCCCCAAATAGCTCTCCGGTCCTCCGGGATTGTCGGTCTCCGTGAGGAGGTGGTTTCCTGGGATCACCCGCGCGATCTCCCGGACCTTCTCGGAATGCCCGATCTCGCTGCCGACGGTGAAATAGAATCCTCTTTCGATCATGTCCCGGAGCACGTCCAAAGGGCCCGAATACCAGTGGATGATCACGCGGGGCAGGGCATAGCCATCGAGGATCTCGAGCGCCTCCCTCTCTGCGCCCTTGGTGTGGATGATGACAATTTTGTCCTGGTCCCGGGCGGCGGCGAGGAATAATTCGAAGACATCCTTCTGGGCCGGATACCGGGACCGTTCCTTCACGAAGAAGTGGTCGAGGCCGATCTCCCCGAAGATCAGGCTCCGGACCATGGGTCCGGCCAGGGCGTCCCGGCGGTCGAGGTAATGATGAGCGTTCCAGGGATGGATGCCGAAGGCCGGCAGAACCCAAGGTGACCGGGCTGCGATTGTCAGGTTCCTCTCATAGGACGGCAGGTCCATGGAGTTACTGATGGTGAAGATCCGGTGGCGGGCGATCTCTTTGAGGGCCTCATCGAGCGCGGCGGGACCCAGGCCGTCGTAGGCATCAAGATGAGCGTGGGCGTCGATGAACATTGGTTGTCCCGGCAGTTTGGATTCCATACCGATCAGACCTCCGTGTGCATGCCGACGAGCTCGTGCTCGATCTCTTCCAGCGTCTTTCCCTTCGTCTCCATCAAGCGCGTCCGGATGAAGATGAAGCCGAGGACGCTGATTCCGGCGTAGATCCAGAACGTGCCGGCCGGCCCCAGTCCCTTGTTGAGATGGGGAAAGGTATAGGTCAGGATGAAGCACGCCGACCAGAGCGAAAACGTCGAGACCGACATGGCCGCGCCCCGGATGCGGTTGGGGAATATCTCCGAGAGGATGACCCACGTGACCGGCGCGAGCGACAGCGCGTAGAGCGCCATGGACAGAACGACCAGGATGAGCAGATGGAGCCCGCGGCTGTGGAGGGCATAGCTCGCGCCGATGAGGCCGAATGTCACGGCCAGGCCCGCGGCGCCGACCGTCATCAGCGGCTTGCGGCCGAGTCGGTCGACGAGCCGGATGGCGACCAACGTGAAGATGAGGTTGACCGTGCCGGTGATGACGATGTTGAAGAGGATAGCGCTGACGCCGTACCCGGCGGCCGAGAAGATCTCCTCGGCGTAATAGAAAATGACGTTGATTCCGCACCACTGCTGATAAACCGCCAGCACGATTCCGATAATAAGGACTTTGTTCATGCCCGGCTCGAGGAGCGCGCGGAAGTGCACCTGTTGAATTTCGCTTGCCGCGAGGGTCGCCTTGATTTCGGCCATGGCCTTTGCGGCAAACGCTGTTCCCCCGACGCGGGTCAGGGTCTTTTCAGCCCCGGCCGCGCGGCCGCTCTTGACGAGCCAGCGTGGGCTCTCCGGGATCGTGAACATCAGAATAAAGAAGAGGAAGGCCGGAACGGCCTCGGCCCCGAACATCCAGCGCCAGCCCACCTGGCCGTTCCATGACGAGAGAATCTCGGCGGCGGTTGCGCCGGGCGGAACGGGCCTGGCGATGAGCCAGTTGACGAGTTGAGCGGCCAGGATGCCGATGACGATGGTCAGCTGGTTGAGCGAGACGAATTTGCCCCGAACTTCGGCGGGCGAGATCTCGGCGATGTACATCGGAGAAAGATTGGAGGCGAGCCCGATGGCGACGCCGCCGAGGACCCGGTTGAGGACAAAAATCATGAAGTTGGGCGCGAGGGCGGTCAGAACTCCTGTGACCGTGAACAGCAGGCCGGCCAGCAGAAGAAGCCTTTTCCGGCCGAAACGGTCGCTCAGCGCCCCCGAGACAAGCGACCCGACCAGGCAGCCGACCAAAGCGGCGCTCATGGCCCAGCCGATCGCCGAAGGGGTTGTCAGGTTGAAGAACTTTTCGTAGAAAGGCTTGGCGCCGCCGATGACCACCCAGTCGTAGCCGAAGAGCAGTCCGCCCATAGCCGAGACCAGCGTGGTCAGCCAGATGTAGCGCATATTGTAGGGAATGCGTTCGTCCATCGGTCCTCCAGGCACGGCGGGCTGCGGCGCTCTTGAGAGAGGGTTTTACAATAAATCGGGAGAAAAGTATAGACAAGAGGGCTGCGGCGTTTTGTCGCGGCGTTTTCATCTTTGACCCGTTCGCCGACGCTAAGCCCCGCCTTTCAGGGCGGGGACAAGAAGCGAGGCTCAGGGTTAACCCCGAACAAGCCCCGGCATTCATGCCGGGGACTCGAGGGGTTGACTTCACTCCGAGGCCGGAGATACGATTTCCGCCTGAACATGTTAAGCGGGACCGACGAGCCATCCGGCCGTGTCTCGCGTTATTTAAAATCGCAAGAGGAAAATGATCGCCATGAACACACAGAAAACGATGACGCTTTTGATCGCCGGCGTGCTTCTCTTCGGCTTGACGCTCTCGGCCGCCGAAAAGCAAAGCCCGGCCGCCGCTTCCACGTCCATCGCGCCCGCGGCTGAACGGCTCGCCTGGTGGCGGGAAGCGCGCTTCGGCCTCTTCATCCACTGGGGGCCGGTCAGCCTTAAGGGCACCGAGATCAGCTGGTCTCGCGCCAACTCCAATCCCGCCTGCCCGAATAAGGGGCCGATTCCCGTCGAGGTTTATGACAACCTCTACAAAGAATTCAATCCGGTCAAATTCAACGCCGCGGAATGGGCAGGCGTCGCCAAAGACGCCGGGATGCGCTACGTGGTTCTGACGGCGAAACACTGCGATGGTTTCTGCCTCTGGCCGACGAAGACCATCCCTTATCATATCGGCAACGCACCCTTCCGGCGCGACGTCTGCGGAGAATTGGCTGCGGCCGTACACCAAGCCGGCCTTCGCATCGGCTGGTACTATTCTCCGATGGACTGGTATGATCCGGACTGCCGCACGGCGCGGAACGCCGCCTATGTGGCGCGCATGCAGGAACAGATCAGGGAACTTGTCACCCGCTACGGGCGCATCGACGTCCTGTGGTTCGATTGGGACGGCGGCACGATCCCGTGGGATCAAGACGACACCTATCGCATCGTCCGCACGGCCCAGCCCCGGATCATCATCAACAACCGGCTCGAATGCAGCTTCGGAGGCCATTCGTCCGACAGTTACACAGGCCCCAACGCCGATTATCTCACACCCGAGCAGGTGATCGGCGCCTATGACGACGAGCGTCCCTGGGAGACCTGCATGACGCTCGGCACACAGTGGTCCTGGAAGCCGAACGACGACATCAAGTCGGTCGACGAGGTCGTCCGCATTCTGGCCAAGTGCGCCGGCGGCGACGGCAACCTGCTCCTCGACGTCGGCCCGATGCCCGACGGCCGCATCGAGCCGCGGCAGGTCGATGTACTGAAGGGCGTCGGGTCGTGGCTGGCCTCGTGCGGCGAGAGCATCTACGGCACGCGCGGCGGGCCGTTTAAGCCGAGCCGATACGGCGCTTCGACGCGCAAGGGCAACACGGTTTACCTGCACGTCTTCTACTGGCCCGGCGATTCGCTGAAGCTGCCGGCTATCCCGGCCAAGGTCGTGCGCGGCCGCGTGCTGACCGGCGGCGAAGCGGTCGTCCGCCAGACCGACGAAAACCTTGAGGTCTCGGTTGCCCCGAAAGACAGGCAGCCCGCCGACACTGTCGTGGCTCTTGAATTAGACAGCCCGGCCGGACCGTTGGCGGCGGTCGATGTGCCGCGAGGGCCGTCGAGGCTGCTGACTATCGGCGCCAAGGCGACGGCGTCCAATGTTTACGAGAAGCAGGCGGAATTCGGGCCGGATCGGGCCGTAGACGGGAACGACGAAACACGTTGGGCGACCGACACCGGGACGAGGAAAGCCTGGCTGGAGTTGGACCTGGGACGCATGGTGAAGTTCAGCCGGGCCACGCTCATCGAAGCTTATCCAGGCCGCGTTCAGAAATTTGAGTTGCAGTGGCTCGACGGCGCCGAGTGGAAAACCTTCTGCAAGGGGACAGGCATTGGCGAGTTCTGGACACGAACTTTCGCGCCGGTGACCGCGCAGAGAGTGCGACTGAACATCCTCGAGGCGACTGACGGCCCCACGATCCGGGAGTTCGAACTTTTCTAGGCCGCCGACCCTGGGTTTACCTCTGAACCGGGGGTGGACAAGTTGTCATCCGGCAGGCATGGGAAGGGGAGGAACCTAACCCCCTCCCCGTGCCATTCTTGAGGCAAAAATATCGCTTGATTTACGTCGTGATATCTGATATATTAGCAATGTAATTGGTCCGGGAGAGAGCAATTCTCCCCGGAGACGGGCATGGGGCAATTTCAGATGACCGGAAGAATATTCGACATCAAACGGTATTCGATCCATGACGGACCGGGCATCCGGACGACTGCCTTTTTCAAAGGCTGCCCCTTGCGTTGCCGCTGGTGCCACAATCCTGAGGGGATCGCTTCCGGACCGGAGCTCATGCACTGGCCCTCGCGCTGCGTGCGATGTTATGCCTGCATTGGGGCTTGCCCTGCCGGCGCAATCTCCAAGGACTCGGAAGCCGCGGCGGGTTCGCTGCTGAACCCCACATCCCGCTCGACCGCACGCGAGGAAAAGGCAGCAGAACTTCTTCCCGTCACCGTTGATCAAGCCAAGTGCGATCTCTGCGGCGCTTGTGCCGAGGCCTGCCTCTACGAGGCGATGCAGATCGTCGGCCGCGAGACGACGGTGCCCGACCTCGTCCGCGAGATCGAGCGCGACCGGATTTTCTTCGAGCAGTCCGGCGGCGGCGCCACTTTTTCCGGGGGCGATCCTTTGGCCCAGCCGGCGTTTCTTGAAGCGGTTCTCCAGGAACTCCGCGGCCGCGGGATCCGCACGGCGGTCGACACGTCAGGATTCGCCGCGCCCGACGTCGTGGAAAGAATCGCCGCGATGACGGACCTCATCCTCTATGACCTCAAAACCATGGACGATCCGTCGCACCGGAAATGGACCGGGGTCCCGAACGCGCTCATTCTGGAAAACCTAAAACAGCTGGCCGCGGGACCGACCGAGGTTTGGATTCGCATCCCTCTCATGGCGGGCGTCAACGACGGCGCGGAGAATATCGACCGGACGATTGCCTTTCTAAGGGCGCTCAAGACCATAAAGTCCGTCGGGCTCCTGCCGTACCATTCCGGCGGCCAGGGAAAGGCCCAGCGGCTCCGCAAAGAGTCGGGACGCGACGCATTCGAAGCCCCATCATCCGAGCGGCTGGCCGCGATCGAAGCGGCTTTCCGCGACGCCGGATTCACCATCCAAATCGGAGGATAATCATGAACGACCGCATCAAGCAACTTCGCGAACAAAGCCTCAGGGCCGTGCCCACGGTCAGCGGCGAACGGGCCGGCCTGATCACCGAGTTTTACAAAAGCCCTGAAGCCCGCGGCGCGTCCTACGCTGTGCAGCATGCCCTGGCCTTCAAGCACATCATGGAACACAAGGCGATCTGCATCAACGACGGCGAGCTCATCGTGGGGGAGAGAGGCCCGGCGCCCAAGGCGACGCCGACCTATCCCGAGGTGTGCATCCATTCGCTCCAGGACCTCGAGTTTCTTAACGACCGGAAAAAGACGGCCTTCAAGTCGGATGCGGCGACGCGGAAACTCTACGCCGAGGAGATCATCCCGTTTTGGCAAGGGTCGTCCCAGCGTGACCGGATATTCGCCGAAATGACCAAGGAATGGATAGATGCTTATGAAGCCGGCGTCTTCACGGAATTCATGGAACAGCGCGCCCCCGGTCATACCGTCCTCGGCGACAAGATTTATAAAAAGGGCCTGCTCGATATTCAGAAGGACGTCGAGCGGGCGCTGGCCGCCCTCGACTTCATGAACGACCCGGAAGCCTACGACAAGCAGGAAGAGCTCAAGGCCATGTCGATCGCGGCCGACGCCGTTATGATCTACGCCCGGCGCCATGCTGCGAAAATCCGCGAGCTCGCGGCGGCCGAAAAAGATCCGGCGCGGAAGAATGAGCTCGAGAGAATCGCCGAGGTCTGCGACTGGGTCCCGGCCCACGCGCCGCGCGATTTTTGGGAGGCCCTTCAATCGTATTGGTTCGTCCATCTGGGTGTCATCATCGAATACAACACCTGGGACTCGTTCAACCCCGGCCGGCTCGACCAGCACCTCTGGCCCTTCTATGAGAAGGGGCTGGCGGATGGGACTTTGACCAAGGAAAGCGCGCGGGAGCTGCTCCAGGCCTTCTGGGTCAAGTTCAACAACCAGCCCGCGCCGCCCAAGGTCGGGGTCACGGCGGAGGAGAGCGGCACTTATACCGATTTTGCCCTGATCAACGTCGGCGGGTTAAAGGAAGACGGGAGCGACGGCGTCAACGATCTGAGCTATCTCCTCCTCGACGTCATCGAGGAAATGCGCATTCTGCAGCCGAGCTCCATGGCCCAAATCAGCGCCAAGGGGCCGGACGCCTTCCTGCTGCGGGCGCTCAAGATCGTCAAGACCGGCTTCGGCCAGCCGTCGATCTTCAACAGCGACGCCATCGTCCAGGAGCTCGTGCGCCAGGGCAAGAGCATTCAGGATGCCCGGAACGGCGGGGCGAGCGGCTGCGTTGAGGCGGGGGCCTTCGGCAAGGAGGCCTACATCTTGACCGGCTACTTCAATCTGTCCAAGGTGTTTGAGATCACGCTCCACAACGGCGTCGACCCGCGCACGGGAAAGACGATCGGCATCGAGACGGGGGATCCGCTGAAGTTCAAGGGGTTCGATGAGCTCTTCGAGGCCTTTGCGAAGCAGATCCGCCACTTCGTCGATATCAAGATCCGCGGCAACAACGTCATCGAAAGACTGTACGCGACGTACCTGCCTGCGCCGTTCCTGTCCATTCTCGTGGACGACTGCGTGAAGAACGGCAAGGATTACCACGCCGGCGGGGCTCGCTACAACACGAATTATATCCAGGGCGTGGGCGTCGGGTCGATCACGGACACGCTGAGCGCGATCAAGTTCAACGTTTACGACCACGGGTACTTCACCATGCGGGAACTGCTCGACGCGCTGGGCAGGAACTTCGAGGGATATGCCGGGCTGCGGCAGCGGGTGCTGAACAAGACGCCGAAATTCGGCAACGACGACGATTACGCCGACGGGCTGATGAAGAGGGTCTTCGAGGCCTATTTCGCGGCCGTCGACGGGCGCCCGACGATTCGGGGCGGACGGTACCGGATCAATCTCCTGCCGACGACGGTCCACGTGTATTTCGGGAAGGTGACCGGCGCGACGGCCGACGGACGGCTGGCGGGAGAGGCGGTCTCGGAAGGCGTGTCCCCGGTTCAGGGCGCGGACAGGAAGGGCCCGACCGCGGTCATTCAATCGCTGGGCAAGATGGATCACGTGCGGACGGGGGGAACACTCCTCAACCAGAAGTTCACGCCGCAGCTGCTGGCAGGGGACGTGGGCCTGCAGGGCGTCAAGGACCTCGTGCGGACCTACTTCCGGCTCATGGGCCACCACATCCAGTTCAACGTCGTCACGGCCGACACACTGAGGGAGGCGCAGAAGAATCCCGAAAAGTACAGAGACCTCATCGTGCGCGTCGCCGGCTACAGCGATTATTTCGTGGACTGCAGCACCGAGCTCCAGAACGAGATCATCAAAAGGACCGAGCACCAGGAATTCTGAGGACGGGTCAGCTCACCCGCGGCCTTCTTATAGCCGAGCTCCCTTATTGCGCCGTTGAGGATCGCCAGGGCCACGATTCCGAGCCAGGCGACGAGATACTTTGCGATGTTAACGTCTTGAATTAAAATACATTACTGAGGAGCGACGCTGACCAGGGCTTTGATGACACCGTCGCGATAATTGAGTGCCGTGTCAAATGCTTGCTGTGTCCGAGCCAGAGGAAACGTGTGCGTCGCCATGAAATCGAGATTGACCGCGCCCTCTTCGATCAGGCGCAGCGCCGGGCCCATGCACTGGTTCTGCCGCCGGACGTTTTGAAGCTGAAGCTCCTTGCGTCTCAGCCGGCTGATGTCGAACGAAACGCGGCGCTCGAGGGGGATCCCGACGAGCATGAGCGTCCCGCCCGGCTTGAGGAGCTCCACGGCCTGGTCGAGTGCTTCCTGTTTTCCGCAGCATTCGAAGACAAGGTCGAGCCCGCCCGGCTCCCGGTCCAAAATATCAGCCACAACGTCCCGCCGCAGCGGATTCCCGGTCCATTCGGCTTTGACCTCGCGCCCCGCGGCCTCGAGCCGCGCCTCGATTTTGTCGGTCATGAAGAGTGCGGCGGGTCCCGCTTTTCGGACGACGAGCCCGATGCTCAGTCCGATCGGTCCCGAACCCAGGATGGCGACGGCATCGCCCGCCATTTCGCCTGCGAGGTTCACCGCGTGCAGAGCGATCGAGAGCGGTTCGGCCAGCGCCGCCTGGGCGAATGTCATTCCCTCGGGCATCCGGTAGCAGGCTTCCTGCGGCATCACGATGAACTCAGCCAGCGCGCCGGGCTGCCTTTCTTTGGGATGCCCGAGGAAGGACAGTTTACGGCAAGTGTTCGGCCTCCCGGCCAGGCACTGATCGCACGCTCCGCACGAGATCGCCGGCTCAACCGCGACCCTATCCCCCGGCGCGAGCCGCTTGACGGCCTGGCCCGTTTCCTCCACGACCGCCGCGCATTCGTGGCCGAGGACAATCGGATATTTCATCACGGTATCGCCCACGACCTCCTCGCTGAAATAATGGAGATCGCTGCCGCAGATGCCGACGGTCTTGACGCGGAGAAGGACATCGGCGTCGTCCTTGAGGACGGGCTTCGGCCGGTTGCGGACCTCGATCCGTCCGGGTCCCGTTAAAACCGCGGCGTTCACGGGTCCTATTTTACTTCAATTCAGGCCGGTTAGTCACGGCGCGCGGCCAGATCAGCCGGAGAGAAAGCAACTCGACCACTGCACCGGTGGGTTCAAGGACAGCCGGCAACCTGTCTCACCGATGGCTCCAGGAAGCGGGGAGCGGACATGCTCTCGACCCAAGTCGCTCAGGGCCTCTGTCCCATGCCGACTCCGAACATGGGGACAAGATAGTCTCCCGGCTTCGCCATAAGTTTGACCCGTTCGCCGACGCTAAGCCCCGCCTTTCAGGGCGGGGACAAGAAGCGAGGCTCAGGGTTAACCCCGAAAAAGCCCCGGCATTCATGCCGGGGACTCGAGGGGTTTGACTTGAGTATAGTGGGGCGATAGAATCCGCGCTCACAAACATTCACCGCCGTCCTTAGAGGGAGACGCCGTCATGTGTCATTTGCGCCATACGATCCGAATGGTTCCGTGGACATTGGCCTTTGCCGCCGTTCTGCTCATCGGCCCGAGCCCCGCAAACGCGGGCCAAAGCCGTCCGGACCGAAGTTCCGCCCCGGCATCGCCGTCCTTCCTTCTTTCCGAGACGGCGTCCTGGGCGGCGGCCGCGTTCGGCGGGGATCACCGGATCGAAAAGACAGCGGCCGGAGGCTGGCCGATCGACAGGCCGCCCTTTTCCTTCATTTACGGCGGTGAGTCTTCACGTGTTTTGCTCGGGACCTGGGCGCGAAAAACCGAGCGTCGCGCCCTCGGTGACATTGATGAGTTTATATCCGCGTGGACGGATCCCCGGACCGGGTTGCGGGTCACCGCCACCGCGCGCTCCTTTAAGAACTACCCGGCCGTTGAGTGGATCCTGCGTTTTGAGAACACGGGGTCGCAGGATTCGCCCATCCTCGAAAAAGTCAACGCGTTGGATATTGCCTTCCAGTCGCCCGCAACCCGCGAGGCGGTTCTTGACCAGATCAACGGCGACGATTGCAGCCAGAAGAGCTTCTTTCCCGTCGAACGCCCGCTGAGATTGGGCGAGACCGTGGCTCTTGCTCCCGTCGGCGGCAGGCCCTCGAACGGGACCTTTCCGTTCGTCAATTTCCAATGCGGCGGCGAAGGCGTCTTCACCGCCATCGGCTGGACGGGCCAATGGTCGGCCGAATGGAGCCGCGCCAAGGACGGTTCGACGCACGTCCGGGCCGGCATGGAACTGACTCACCTCCGGCTCCACGCCGGCGAGACGATCCGCACGCCGCGCATCATGCTCCTTCGCTGGTCGGGCGACCGGATCGACGCGCACAACACTTTCCGGCGCCTGCTCCTGGCCCATTATCTGCCCCAGATTGACGGCCGGCCCGCCGCCATGGCCGTCAGCGCGCAGACGTTCAACCGGACGGGAGGCAAGGGATACTGGGCCAGCGAGCCGGGCCAGCTCGCCGCCGCCCGGGTCAATCGCGACCTCGGATGCGACACGCTCTGGTTCGATGCGGGCTGGTTCGAGGGCAACTTCCCGGATGGTGTCGGCAACTGGACGCCCAAGGCCAAGGAGTTCCCGCGGGGGCTGGGGCCCATCGGGGAAGAATGCGAGAAGCTCGGGATCAAGTTCCTCGTATGGTACGAGCCGGAGCGCGTGGCCCCCGGGACCCGGATCCTCCGGGAACATCCCGAATTTCTGCTCCTCGACAAGTCCGATCCCCGGGCGAGCCATCTGTTCAACCTCGGCGACCCTGCCGCCCGCCGCTGGCTAACCGACCTCCTCAACAATCAGATCGCCGAGTTCCATATCCACACCTATCGGAACGATTTCAACATCGACCCGCTTTCCTTCTGGCGCCGCAACGACCCGCCGGACCGGCAGGGGATCACGGAGATCCGCTATGTTGAAGGCCTCTACGCGATGTTGGACGAGATGCGGGCCAGGCATCCGCACATGGTCTTGGATGATTGCGCTTCGGGCGGACGGCGCATCGACCTTGAGATGCTTTCCCGGGCCGTCGTCCAGACCCGGAGTGATTCGGCCTGCACGCCCGGCCGCTCCGATTGGGATCAGTGCCAGTCCTATGGCCTAAACCTCTACCTGCCGCTCCACGCGACGATCGGCTGGGATGTCGGCGCCTACGAGTGCCGGAGTTCCGCGACGGCCGGCTTCGTCGGCGAATGGGACATCCTGAGCAAATCCTTTCCCATGGCGGAGGCCCGCGCGTCGATCGCAGAGATCAATGCGAACCGGAAATATTGGATCGGAGATTATTACCCCCTGACACCATGCGCGATGACCGACGACGTCTGGATGGCCTGGCAGCTCGACCGCCGGGACCTTGACGAGGGCATCGTTCTGGCGTTTCGGCGCAAGGCGTGTCCGCAATCTTCATTGGCCGTGAAACTCCGCGGACCGCAGCCCGACCGGCTTTACACCGTGAGCTTCATCGGAGACGACCGCCGGGCGGCAACCCTGACCAAAACCGGCCGGGAGCTCGCTTCGCTCAGACTCGAGCTTCCCTCACCGCAAAAGAGCCTTCTCGTCCGGTATGTGCCAAAAAGCGCCCCCGCACTGTCTTCGTCACGCGAATCCAAATAGATCAAGCGCTCTGTGACGAGCTGCGGCACGATCGCCAAGATCGCGGCGGGAATACAGGAAGAGAGCATCGGAATCCGCTCGTTCGTCAAAAACGCCGCCGGCAAACTTCACTGTCGAAAGACTTCCCGGTCTAAACTACATGTTTCAGAGCGCGCCGCCCGGCCTGCCGGACGAATATTGAAACATCGATGAAACGTTCGCCCCGTCCGTACTCGCCATCATTACAAGCTGAATTTGGAAAACCGTAAGGCGGGGCTCGCAACTGCCCTTTCCTAGGAAAGCAAGCTATCCACGGTACCACGAGTGGGATCGAACGTGATGAATCGCTTGAAGCCGCTCGCGAAAAAGAGCGGGGCAAAACAGAGGAGCATCACGGCAAAGCTGGCAGCCATCAACGTGCGGATGGGGATGGCCTCGGCCAAAGCGCCCGCCGCCGCCATGGCCAGCGGCATGAGGCCGCCGCTGAGTGTCATCAGCAAGGCCGAAACCTTACCCATCATGGCTGCCGGCACGACCGTCTGAATCGTTGCCGGGATAAAGCTGTTGAGGACGGCGTTTGCGGCGCCGGCGATGAAACCGAGCGCCAGCATGGAAGGGAACCGGCCGAAGAGTGCGAACAGGAGAAGGGAGCCGGATGACAGTATGGCACAGCTCATAAAGACTCTGAATCTTACGGCCGCCTTGATTTTGAGCGCGCTCGTGGCCAGAAATCCGGCGAAAAGGCCGCCCGTAAAGCAGCCCATGGTGATGCCGTAACGGCCTGGGCCGAGGCCCGGAGTCTTCTGGAAAAGCGGCAGGATCAGGGTGAAGCCCATGATCCCGAAAAAATTCAGGACCGCGGCCGTGAAGAATAACGTCGGCAGGCCTTTCAGGCGCCAAACCAGGCCCATGCCTTGCTTGAGGTCGGCGAAGAAATGTCGCTCGACGTTCGGGCGAGGCAGCGCCGGAATGTGCATGAACAGCAGGGTGACCGACGAAACGAGGTACGACAGGCCGTTGAACAGGAACATCAGGGGAGCGCCCAAAATTTGGTAAAGCACGCCGCCCGCAGAGTTTCCGAGCATCCCGGAACCGGTGTAGATCAGGCTGTAGGCCGAATTGGCTTGGATCAGCTTTTCCCTGGGGACGATGGCTGGCAGGATCGAGTGAACGCCGGGCGAAAAAAAGGCCCCGCCCAAGCCGATGACGATGCCCGCGGCGAAGGCCATCCAGACGTGGATATGGTGCGTCAGCGCCGCGACACCGATCAAAACGACAGCGATCCCGCGCATGACGTCCATGGCCACGAGCAAGCGCTTGCGGTTGCTGCGGTCGACGACGACACCGGCGAACGGCGCGACGAGGATGCGCGGCAAGGTTGTCGCCGCCATGAGCGAGCCCATGAGTGCCGTGGAGCCCGTGACCTGCAGGATCCAGAACCCTAGCGCTATGGCATACATGATGTCGCCGAGGGCAGAGACGAGCTGGCCCTGCCATAGAAGCACGAAATTCCGGTTCCAGAGGCGGGCGGAGGGCGATGCGGCGGCGGGCGCGCCCGGCGGGACTGGAGTCTGGTTTTGTCCTTCCATGTCTCTCCTTTACGCAAAAACAGGGGAGCGAGTTTTGGCCTGCGATAGCCGGCCGGCAAAAACGTTAAGCCTTCACGCCTATCGCCATTTGCAAAAGCGTTCTCTCGGTGGCCGCCGTCGAACGCTGCTGACGACCATCCCGGATCAGGCTGTTAGGCTGCTCTCTAGAACGGATTCTCCGTCGGATAGAGCATCCCCGCCGGACGGTTGAACGAGACGTCCTCGACGCCGAGCATGCGCATGGCCGGCCAGAGCGTTTTCCCGACGTGCGCAAAAGCCACGGCCGTGTGGTGGGGGAAGCGCTTCTCGAGCAGGGCATGCCGGTAGAACCGTCCCATCTCCTTGATTCCGAAAACGCCGATGGCGCCGAAACTCTTCGGGTCGATGTCGAGGACGGCGCCTTCCGCCATGTAGGCCTTGAGAGTCGCGTCCGCCGTGGACTGGAGTCTGAATATGGTGATATCGCCCGTCCGGATGCGTCCCTCGAGGGTGCCCCGGGTGATCTTCGGTTCCTTCCCGGCTTCCATGAGCCTGTGCATGATGAGCTGGTAGCGGATCTCAGGCCCCGCCATGCACGACGACGGCGTATTGCCGCAGTGGAAACCCATGAACAGGTCCGTCGGCTTGTACCCGGCCGCCGCCTTCTTCGCGTCCTTGATCATGTCGTACGGAACGGTGTTGTTGAGGTCGAGGAGCGTCGCCGGAAGCTTCGTGCCGCACGTGCAGATGTATTCGCTCAGGGCGCCGTAGAAGTCCACTTCGCAGGCAACGGGGATGCCGTGCGACGCGAGCCGCGAGTTGACGTAACAGGGAACGAACCCGAAGTACGATTCGAAGGCCGGCCAGCATTTGTCGGCGAACACACCGTACTCGGACGCGCCGAGGTTTGCTTCCATGAACTTGAGGAGCGCAACCTCATACTGTGCCATCTGCTCGAGCAGGTCGGGAAAACGGTTGCCGGCGCCGAGCTCCTTGGCCATATCCCGGGCCACGGCTTTGATCCCGGGGTCGCCCTTGGCCTTGATGAATATATCGTAGAGGTCGAGTTCGCTGTTTTCCATGACTTCGATGCCGAGGCCGTAGAACGGCTTGAGGGGCGCGTTGCAGGCGACGAAGTCCTGAGGCCGCGGTCCGAAGCCGAAAATCTTGAGCTTCCGCAGGCCGAGAATGATGCGGGCCACGGGGACGAAGCCTCCCATCATCTTGGCCAGCTCGGCGGGCGTCCCCACCGGATATTCGGGCAGGTACGGCCGCAGCTTGCGCAGGCCCATGTTGTACGAGGCGCTGAGCAAACCGCAATACGCGTCGCCCCGGCTGCCGATGAGGTCCTTCCCGGACTCCTCGGCCGCCGCCGCGAACATCACCGGACCGTCGAACTTCTGCGCGAGCATCGTCGACGGGCCTTCGGGCCCGAAGTTGCCGAGGTAGATGACCAACGCGTTGACCTTCTTCGACGCGATCTCCTTGAGGGCCGCGAGGACGTGTGTTTCGTTCTCGACGGTGGTTTTGATTTCCGTCACGGCCAGGCCGGCCTTGCGGCATTCGGCCACGACCTCGCCTCTCCTCTTGCGCGACAATTCGATCGGAAAACAATCGCGGCTGACGGCAACGATGCCGAGACTCGTCTGGGGAATATTGTCCATGCTAGGTCTCCTTTTTCTGCCCGTAATAGGCCTCCGGGCCGTGTTTCCTTCGGTAGTGCTTATCGAGGACATGGCTCTCCAACCCGGCCTGTTTGCGGTTGAGGAGCAGGGTCCCGTAGGCGGTTTTGGCGATTTCCTCGAGAATCACATTCATCCGGACCGCCTCTCCGGGAGTCTTGCCCCACGTAAAGGGGCCGTGGCCCGCGACGAGGACGGCCGAAACTTCTTCCGGGTTGAGCCCGGCAAAGCGCTCCACGATGACCTTTCCGCAGTTGGCCTCATAGGCCCCCGCGACTTCGTCCCGGGTGAGTTGACGGGTGACCGGGATCGGACAATTGAAGTGGTCGGCGTGGGTCGTGCCGTAGCAGCGGATCTCTTTGCGGGCCTGGGCGAAAATCGTTGCGAAGGTGCTATGGGTGTGGCTGATGCCGCCGATGTCCGGAAAAGCCTTGTAGAGTTCGATGTGCGCCGGCGCATCCGACGACGGCTTGAGCCAGCCTTCGACGAGGCGGCCTTCCAAGTCGACGAGGACCATGTCATCGACCTTCAGCTCGTCATAAGCCACCCCGCTCGGTTTGATGGCCACGATGCCGCGTCGACGGTCGACGCCGCTGACGTTGCCGAACGTCAGGATGACCAGCCCCGCCTTGGGAAGGTCCAGGTTGGCTTTCCAAACGGATTCCTTCAGTTCATCGAGCATGATCAACTCCCGAGCTGGCGGTCCCGGATGGCCAGCAGGTCCTTCATGACGTTATACAGATTGCCCTGCCATTCCTTCGTTCCGAACGAATCATGGAGCTCGCGGTAGAGCGCGTAGAGTTCTTCGTATATTCTATGACTTTCGGGGTCCGGTTTGAAGCTTTTCTTCCGGACTCCGGATATGGCGGCCTGGGCTTCGGAGAACGTGTCGTACCCGCCGCCTCTTTTCGTGGCGGCCACGGCCCCGGCCATGGCCGAGCCGAGAGCGCATGTTTGCGCCGAACGGGCGATCTTCATCTCCAGGCCGGTCACATCGGCATAGATCTGCATGACGAGCGGATTCTTTTCGGCGATCCCTCCGCAGTTGACGACCTCACGGATGGCGACGCCGAATTCCCCAAACCGCTTGATGATCGTCAGGGCGCCGAACGCGGTGGCTTCGATAAGAGCGCGGTAGATTTCCGCCGGCTTGGTATGGAGGGTCAGGCCCAGGATGAGGCCGGTCAGCCGCTGATCCACGAGGACGGTCCGGTTCCCGTTGTGCCAGTCCAATGCGAGGAGTCCCGACGCGCCCGGTTTGAGCGTGACCGCCTTCTTTGTCAAGGCCAGGTGCGAGCCCTTCCGTGGCCCGCCGGGTTCGATGTCGTTAACGAACCAGTTGAAGATGTCGCCGACGGCAGACTGCCCTGCTTCGAGGCCGAGGTAGCCGGGAAGGACTGAGCCTTCCACGATGCCGCACAGGCCCGGGACATCGGCCAGCTTTTGACCCATCGGCCAGACACAGATGTCGCAGGTGCTTGTCCCGATGATTTTAACGAAGCGTCCCGTCCCGACACCCGAGCCGACGCCGCCGAGGTGGGCATCAAAGGCGCCGACCGCGACGGGGATTCCCGGCCGGAGGCCGAGTCTCTTGGCCCAATCCCTGGTCAGCCCGCCGGCGGGAACATCGGACGTGTAGGTTTTCTTGAAGAGGTGTTCGCGGAGCTCGCCAAGCCGCGGGTCGAGCTTGGCCAGGAAATCCTTGGCCGGGAGGCCGCCCCAGGCGTCGTTGAACATCGCCTTGTGGCCGGCGGCGCACCGGCTCCGCTTCATCGTCAGCGGGTCCGTCGTCGCGGTCAGCACGGCCGGGATGTAGTCGGCGCACTCGACCCAGGAATACGCGGCCGAAGACACTTTGGGGTCGATGCGGAGGCAATGAAGGATCTTGCTGAAAAACCACTCAGAGGAATATGTCCCGCCGCACTTGGCCAGGTACTCGGGATGTTCTTCGGCGGCCAGGGCGGTGATCTCGGCCGCCTCGGCGAAGCCCGTGTGGTCTTTCCACAGCCAAGCGTGGGCATTGGGGTTCCGTTTGAATTCCTTATAAAAGGCGAGGGGTTTGCCGCTGCGGTCCACGGGAAGCGGAGTCGAACCCGTCGTGTCGACGCCGATGCCGATGATGTCGTTCGGGTTGAAGTCCTTGACCTTCTTCCCGGCCTCGGCGATGGCCCGGCTCACGGTCGCCTCGATCCCAGCCAGCCAGTCTGCCGGGTTCTGCCGTGCGAGATTCGGATTCTTGGCCTCAAGGATGATCCCGGCCTGGCCGGTCGCATAGTTGAAGATGGCGGTCCCGACCTCGTTGCCGTTTCGGATGTCGACGATAAGGGTCCGGACGGAGTTGGTGCCGAAGTCGAGGCCCAGCGCGTATTTTGGCTTGGCTTTTTCAGTCAAAATGGGCTCCTTTCGAATGCCCCCGATCGGGCTTTTGTCCCTCTATTATACTCAGGCCGGCCCGGAGGACAAC
Source organism: Candidatus Aminicenantota bacterium (assembly GCA_963727095.1). Lineage (GTDB taxonomy): Bacteria > Acidobacteriota > Aminicenantia > Aminicenantales > Saccharicenantaceae > CAVSEQ01. The sequence goes on from CAVSEQ010000005.1 coordinate 1,119,604, forward strand.
TCTTCATACAAAGGGCCAGTCCTGCACTTTTCACACTTAGATGTGATGGGAAAAACCCGGCTGGACCAAAAAGCAAAAAGAAGTGAAAAGTGTAGGGCCAGCCCTTCATAAGAAGGGCTAGACAACCTTATAATAAGGCAGGACTAGTCGCGCACTTTTCAGTTTTGCGCCTCCAAGCAAGATCGAAGACTCCATCCAAATATCTCCCCCCAGTGAGGCCAAGAGGTAAGACCTGTTTAAGATGTTTCTCACTGGTGAGGCTCCGAGCCGCTCGAATTCAAAGATGAAGAATCGTTTAAGAGATTTCCCACTAGTGAGGCCAAGAGGTAAGACCTTTTTAAGATATTTCTTAAAAGTGCGGCTTCAGAGTCGCTTAGCCGAAAAGCAAGATCCAAGACTTAATTCAGATGTTTCCCACCAGTGAGGCGTCGAGTCGCTCCACCTCACTGGTGTTGGTCGCTCCCCAGAGTGCCGCTCCCTGCCGCAGGTTTGACCCCTTCTTGTTCCATCGTATAATCGAGACACAATGATATATAATGTATCAGCTCGGGATCGGGACGGACTGATTTTCGAGCATCCCCGACTTCCGCTTCAGCAGGAGGACCGATGAACAAATACGCTCTGCGATACATCTTTGCGCTTCTTGTGATCGGAGCCGCCGCCGGGCTTGTCGGATCGGCTCAGGAAAAAGCGGGCGACGACATCCTCAAGGGCTTCACGTTCCGTGCGCTCGGGCCCTACCGGGCCGGCTCGTGGGTGACGGCTTTCGCCGTGCCCGAGTCGCCGACGCGGGACCATCTGTACACTCTCTACGTCGGGACGCGCAACGGCGGCGTCTGGAAAACGACAAATAACGGCGTGACCTTCGAGCCGATCTTCGACGCCCAGCCGAAACTTTCGATCGGCGCCATGGCCGTGGCCCCGTCGGACGCCGCCGTCGTCTGGGTGGGAACCGGCGAAGCCCATTGCGCTCGGAGCTCAACGAGCGGCGACGGCCTCTACAAATCCACCGACGCCGGGAAAACTTGGACGAACATGGGTCTGCGCGACTCGCAGCACATCGCCCGCATTGCCGTCCATCCAAAAAATCCTGATATCGTCTATGTCGCGGTGATGGGGCATCTGTTTTCAACAAACATCGAGCGCGGCGTTTTTAAGACCAACGACGGCGGCAAGACCTGGCAGAAGATCCTCTACGTCAACGACAAGATCGGCGCCATCGACCTGGTCATGGTCCAGGCGCAGCCGGATACGCTCTATGCCGCGACGTACGACAAAGTCCGCCTTCCGTGGAATTACGAACTCGGCGGACCCGAGAGCGCGATCTACAAAACGACCGACGGCGGCAAAATCTGGGCCCGGCTCGCCGGCGGTCTGCCCACCGGGCGCATCGGCCGCATCGGGCTCGACGTTTATCAGAAAAATCCCGACACCCTCTGCGCCGTCGTCGAAAACGGCAACAAGCGGCCCCCGACGTCCCAAGAAATGGAGCAGGATAAGCGCCGAGGCGGAACGCCTGCCGTCAGAACCGTCGGCAACGAAGTCTACAGAAGCGACGACGCCGGCCAGACCTGGCGGAAGATCAACGTCGGCCATGAAGGGGACCTGAACAAAGCGCCGTACTCCTTTAACCAGCTCCGCCTCGACCAGAACGACCCGGATACCGTGTACATCACCGGTCAATCGCTCTTCAGCACGAACGACGGCGGCAAGACCTGGAAGGGCATCGGTTGGCCGCCGGACGGCGTTTTTCAGCGCGGCTTCGGCGATTGGCGGACGATGTGGGTGGACCCGCAGGACAGCAACCGCCTGATCTTCGGCTCAGACGGCGGCGTCAACGTATCCTACGACCGCGGCGCGACCTGCATCCATCTTTACAATATCCCGCTCGGCGAGTTCTATGCCATCGGCGTGGACATGGACGATCCTTACAACATCTATGGCGGCCTGCAGGACCACGATTCATGGAAGGGTCCGTCGAACGCGTGGTCGGGCGAGATCTCGCCGAGCGATTGGGTGACGGTCGGCGAAGGCGACGGCATGTACAACGTCGTCGACCCCACCGACAGCCGCTGGGTCTACAACAACCGCGAGATGGGCACGATGTGGCGCCTCGACCAGAAAACCGGCGTCCATACGGAAATCACGCCGCGCCGGCCTGCCGCAAACAAGACCGGCCCGCCGGTGAAGCCGCTCCGCTTCAACTGGACGCCGCCGATCGCCATGTCGCCGCACAATCCGGCCATCATCTACACCGGCGCCCAGGTCCTTTTCCGCTCGCTCGACCGGGGCGACCACTGGCAGGAAATCAGCCCGGACCTGACGGCGGACGATGATACAAAGGAACACGGCGAAGGCTTCATAACTTACTGCACTCTGACGACCGTCGCCGAATCGCCCGCCGCGCCGGGCGTTATCTGGACAGGCTCGGACGACGGCAAGGTCCAGGTCACGAAGAACGGCGGCGCGGCCTGGCTCGACCGGACGGCCAAGCTGGCCGCCGCGGGCGCTCCCGCGAATTTTTGGGTCAGTCGCGTCTTCCCCTCGCCTCACGACGCGGGGACGTGCTTCGTCACCAAGACCGGCCTGCGCTTCGACGACTTCCGGCCGTGCCTCTTCAAAACGACCGACTACGGCGAAACCTGGACATCGATCACATCCAACCTGCCGCCGGACAAAGGCCTCAATGTTGTTATCCAGGACCGCAAGAACGCCGACCTGCTCTTTGTCGGGACCGAACAGGGCGTCTACGTTTCGCTCGACGGCGGCAAGGCCTGGCGGCCGTTCAAGAACAACATGCCTTGGGTGAGGGTCACGGACCTGGTCATCCACCCGCGCGAAAATGACCTGGTGGTCGCGACCTACGGCCGCGGCCTCTATATCACGAACATCTCGCCGCTCGAGGAGCTGAGCGATGCGGTGCTGGCCGAGGACATCCATCTCTTCGACATCGGGCCCCGGACATTGCGTGTTTATGGCGGCATGGGCAACTACCAGCTCCTCGGCGACAGCCACCTTCTGACGCCGAACGAGCCCAACGCGGTGGCCGTCAGCTACTACCTGAAGGCCAAGGCCGCGGACGCCGTCAAAGTCACGGTTTCGGACCTCTCCGGGAACGCCGTGAACGAACTCAAAGGAGGGACCGAGGCGGGGATCAACACGGTTTTCTGGTTTATGGAAATCCGCCGGCCCGGCGGTGAGGCGCGGCGTCCCGACGAGGACTTCTTCCGGTCAAGGCCGATGGCCGACCCGGGCGAATATCTGGTGACGATTGAGGCCGCAGGCAACAAGCTCGTCAAGAAAGCCGTCATCCGCAAGCGGCAGGGCTGGACCGTCGGCCCCGTTCCCGTGGAGATCAGGTAATCCGCAGGACCCCCGATAAAGATTCTGTCCATGGAGAGTTCCGTCATCGTCGGCGATCTTGTGTCCCGGCACGGGCGCCGCAATTCTCCATCTGCTATGATATTCAAAAGGTGAACCATGAGCACAACAAAAACCGATTTCACGCCCAGTAAGAACAAGGACCGGCGGAAGATATTCACCCGCGTCCTATTCGTCGCCTTCTCCCTCCTGTTCGCCCTGCAGGGCCCGGCCTGGAGCCGGACTCAGGCGGCCGCGGCGGGACAACCCGACAAGTTCGCCCTCGATCAAAAGGTCCCTCTGGATCCCAAGATCATCGTGGGCGAGCTCAAGAACGGCCTGAAATACTACATCCGCGAAAACAGGCAGCCGAAGAACCGGGCCCAGCTTCGCTTGGTCGTCCACGCCGGATCGATCCTCGAGGCTGAAGACCAGCGGGGATTGGCCCATGTCGTCGAGCACATGGCGTTCAACGGTTCAAAGCACTTCGCCAAGCAGGCGCTGGTCGATTTCATGGAATCCATCGGCATGCGCTTCGGCCCGGACCTCGATGCCTTCACCAGCTTCGACGAGACGATCTACATGCTGACGATCCCCACGGACTCTCCCGAAATCATCCGGACCTCCTTCCTGATTATGGAGGACTGGGCCCACGCCTTGACCTTCGACCCCAAAGCGATCGACAAGGAGCGCGGCATCATCATTGAGGAATGGCGGTTGGGCCAGGGCGCCGAGGCGAGAATGCGCGCCAAACAATTCCCGATCCTGCTCCAGGGGTCGCTCTACGCCGATCGCATGCCCATCGGCAAAAAGGAAACGATCGAGACGTTCAACGACGAAAGCCTGAAGCGCTTCTACAGGACGTGGTACCGGCCCGACCTGATGGCGGTCATTGCCGTGGGGGATTTCGACAAAGCGCGCATGGAGGAGCTCGTCAAGCAGCACTTCGCCGCCATCCCCCGGACGGCCGGCGCGCCGCCGCGGCCGACCTTTCTCGTCCCCGATCATGACAAAACCCTTTTCGCCATCGCCACGGACAAGGAAGAAACGAACAGCACCGTGGCGGTCTATCACAAGCTTCCCCCGAGCGACCAAAGCACGGTCGGTTCCTACCGCCAGATGCTCGTCGAGAGGCTGTTCAACGCCATGCTCAGCGAGCGCTTCTCCGCGATCGCCCAAAAGCCCGACGCGCCGTTTCTCGGGGCCCTGTCGAGCAAGGGAAATTTCGTCGAGTCGAAGGATGTCTACGTGCTCTCGGCCCTCGTTCCGGAGGGAGGGATCGCAAAGGGGCTGCGGGCCTTGTACACCGAAGTGGAAAGGGTAGCCCGCTTCGGCTTCACGAAAACGGAGTTCGAACGCCAGAAGAGCGAGATGCTGCGCACGTTCGAGCGTGCCTACACGGAACGCGCGACCGAGGAGACCGACGATCTCGCCGAGGAGTTCACGCGGAGTTTTCTCCAGGGCGAGCCCACGCCCGGCATCGCCTATGAATACGAGGCCCACCAGCATTTTCTGCCCGGCATCACCCTGGACGAGATCAACCGCTTGGCCAGAGAGTGGATGACGGGCCCGAACCGCGTTGTCATGGTCAACGCGCCCGACAAAGCCGGGGTCCGGGTCCCCACGGAGGAAGAACTCGCGGCGATCCTCGAAAGTGTCAAGGGTGAGGCCATTGCGCCCTTTGAGGACACGACAACCAACGAGCCGCTCATGGCGACGCTGCCGGAACCCGGCGAGATCGTCTCGAGCAAAACGCTGGCCGGGGTCGGGATCACGGAGTGGACGCTGTCGAACGGCGTCCGCGTTATCCTCAAGCCCACGGATTTCAAGCAGGACGAAATTCTCGTCCGCGCCATAAGCCCGGGCGGAGTTTCCCTGGCCCAAGATGAGAATCTCGTCCCCGCCAACACCGCGGTCCAGGTTGTCGCCTCGGGCGGTCTGGGCGCGTTCAGCGCCGTCGACCTCGAGAAAAAGCTGGCCGGGAAATCCGCTGCAATCAGACCGATGATCGGCGAGCTCGAAGAGGGGCTTGCGGGGAATGCCTCGCCCCGGGACGCGGAGACTCTCTTTCAGCTGATCGACCTGACCTTTACGGCGCCCCGGGCCGATCCCGGCATTTTCGATGTGATAAAGACCCAGCTCAAGGCTTTCCTGGAGAATCGTACCAAGAGTCCCGAAGTCGTCTTCTCGGATACGCTGCAGAGAACGATGCAGCGGGATCAGCCCAGGTTCCGGCCGATGACGGTCGACGAGATTCCGAAGATGGATCTCGAAAAATCGTTGGCGTTCTACCGGGACAGGTTCGGCGACGCCGGAGATTTCACTTTTGTTTTCGTGGGCAACCTGGACTTTGAGAAGATCAAGCCCCTGGTCTGCCGCTACCTGGCCAGCCTGCCGACGCGGCACCGCGTGGAGACCTGGAAGGATTGGCGGATCCCTCCCCCGGAAGGCGTTGTGAAACGGACCGTTGAGAAGGGGGTCGAACCCAAGAGTCTGGCCGCCGTCGTCTTTTCCGGTCCTTTCCGCTATAACCTCGAAGACCGAAACGCCCTCAGTGCGGCGAGCCAGGTGCTTGAAACGCGGCTGCGGAAGCTCTTGCGCGAGAAGCTCAGCGGAACCTATGACGTCAACGTCCAGTCATCCGCCAGCAAGATCCCCCACGAGGAGTACCGGGTGAGCATCGTTCTCGGCGCCGACCCGAAGCGGATCGACGAACTCTCCAAGGCCATTTTTCAGCAGATCGCGAAACTCCAGGCCAAGGGGCCCGACGGCAAGGAAGTCGAGGAGGTCCGGACGGCGGAGTCCCGTGACTATGAGACGAACAGCCGGCAGAACGGCTGGTGGCTGGGACAACTTATAGAATGCTACCGGCTCGGGGGGAACCCCGCGGACCTTCTGCGAATCCCGGATTCGCTCAAACTCCTGACGAAGGACACCGTCAAAAAGGCGGCGCGGACCTACTTCAACACAAAGCAGTATGTCCAGGTCACGCTGTATCCGGAGAAAAGATAGGGGACGGTCGGCGGCCCCCGGATATGGCAGCAGCCTCAATTCACTTCTGACAGCCGATACCTGACAAGAGAGGCAAAGCCCTCCGCATTCCGCTCGATTTGCCAGAGGCCGTCGCCGGAAAATCGATTGAACCACGTGATCGGCGCGCCCTCGATCCTGACCTGATTCAAGTACTTCCCATCGGGGCTAAATACGTCGAAGATATTCTCCGCGCGGCTTTGCGTGTAGACGTTGACAAGGAGATTACCCTCGGAGTCAAAGGCCAGTCCGCGATAGGGCGGCAGGAATTCCGGAAATTTGGTGAGGTTGACGATGTAATCCGGAGGTTTTGGAAGAACCTTACGGACATTATTCACGTAAACGGCCATCTGGAACATATCGAAGTACGCTTTCTTATCCAGTTCTTCGAGTCGGACCGGCTCGTGAACTCGCGTCAACGTGGTGATGAGACCTTTGTCGGGGTTATACAATTCGATCTGATACTTGGCGTTATAGCCAATCGCGACCTTTCCGGAAGCCGAGACAGCAAAAAGGACTTTTGGATGGTAAGGAAATAACACGCGGTGAAAGGAATTCGTATCAGGATTTCTTGCCCAGCAACTTGCCCTGATCTTCTTTTCATAAATCACTCGCGTCGTTTTCAGATCCTCTGACATGAGCAAAACCACCTGATCCTGGTCGTCGGGCAGGCGGCCCGAAAAACCAATGGGGAGTCCTCGCTCCAAGAAAACAACAAGACGCCCGTCGGGGAGAGATCTCAAGCCGAGAAAGCGTCCGAAACCTTCATCGGGCGCAAACGGTGCCGAAGTGATGTATTTTCCGCCGGGGTCCAGGATCGAAATGCGTAGGTTCTCAATCTCCTGCACAAGGACCCGTTTTGCCGCAACTTCGATGGATTCCGGCCAGCCGAGATCGCCTGGTCCCTGGCCTTTTTGGCCGAGAGCGCGCAGGAACCTGCCGTTGTGGTCAAAAACCTTGATGTTGCAGGCTCCCGTATCGGACACATAGACATCTCCTTCCGCATCGACAGCCAGCCCTCGCGGATTCTCGAATACGGCGTTCTTAGGAAGGTGTTCGTCGGTAATACGGATTTCCTCGACGAGCCGGACCCGCCCCGACTTGTACATCTCGGCGAGGCGCCGGCTTTGCTCGGCATGGCACAGGCCGGAAGCGAGAAGAATGACAGCCACTCCGGTCAGTATCTTACGATTGTCCTTCATCGCCTGCTCCTTCTCCTTTTGTGGTGGCCCACTTAATGCGGGGCGGTTGCAGCCGTTCTCAGTGCAGAGCTGTCCGGCAGCCGCAGCTTGATTTTTTCGATCAGCCGTTCTGCGGCTTTTGTGAATGCCGGATGGGCGGCGGCCTTCGTGGCAAGGTCCAAGGCCAGTTCCCTTTTTCCAGCGTTCAGATATCCGACGGCGGCTTCGAAGCAGGCCATCGCCCGGGTTTCCTCGAGAATCCTGCGCTGCTGTTCCTTTATGCCCACGAGATGCGCTTTCCGCTCTGTCGCGAGGGACGAAATCCCGATCTTCCGGGCTTCTTCGGCAAGCGCCGTCTCCTCCTGGGCTGCGGCCCGCGTTGCATGAAAGTAGAAATTCGCCGAATCGAGCCACTCCTTCTTCAGGGCGAAGACCCGCCCCAGGCCGATAACCGCCCCAAGATTCTTCCCGTTGCACTCCAACGATACCGAGAATTCTTTTTCTGCCTTATCGAGCTGCCCTTTCTCAAGCGCGAGCGTCCCGGCAAGACTGAAGACTTCGCTGTCAGTCGGCAGCCGTGTTTTGGCTTCTTCGACATTACGCTGGGCGTTCTCAGCGTCGCCGAGCTCATGGTAATTCCAGGCCAACCAATAATAGCTCTCGCCCATCAGGTAGGACCCCATTGTCACGAGCCCATTCAGGTTGCCGATGGCCTCCTCATGCTTTCCCATATAACCTAAACCGATCGACTTTCCGAGCAGCGCATCGCGGTAGGTGGGTGCGATGGCTAGAGTTCTGTCAAAATACTCGACGGCTTTGTCGAGTTCTTGCGTCACGATACAGATGCCTCCAAGATACATTGTGATCTGGGAGGACTCTGGGATGCCGGCTTGGGCTTTCAGGAAGTGCTTTTCCGCTTCGAAAAGATCTGCCGATTGCCTATCGATATCCAGGGGTCTGTCGATCCCGAGATCCATCTGCCCCAGATGATAGTCGGCTTCATAAAACTCAGGCTCCGACACCAAAAGGGCTTCAAGGAGTTTGCTGTCGAGCTTCGGGTAGGTTGTCGCTGCCTTATACCTAAAGAGAATCGAGCCCCGATACTGTCCGATAAAGTCTGTCGGCATTCCGGGTCCTTCAAGGTACCTGGCGTACTCCGTGCAGAACGTAACATACAGATACGCAAGCACCTCATCCGTTCTAGCTCTGAGTTGCATGTCCGCGTTTACTCGCGCATTTTTGAGGGTCCTGTTGACAACCTGCACAATTCCCATGGTGTCGATGTCTTTCATGATGCCTTTGGTCTTTGGGTACATCCACATCGTCAGGTCGACATAAGGGACAAGGAATTGCAGATTCGATTTTCCTGTAATGATGTTCGAGGCCTCTTGAATGTAGGCGTCGTTTAATATGCCCAACTCCCTTTCCCTGACCGCCGCGAGGATCAGTGCCTTGACAAAGGGCAAAGTGATCTTGTTCTTCATCAAGGGTTCGGTGGAAAGTTCCCGGTAGAGCTGGATAGCCTTCTTGAAGTCGACGTAGCAGCCCTTCTCAACAAAAGCCGCGGCCTCGGCCTTCTTGGCTTCGAATCTCTGGTTCGGGAGCAGCGTTCCATTGGCCGTGATTTTCGCGGCAGGCGAGCAGCTGCAAAGAAGCGTCAAGCTCAAGGCGGAAAGAAGTATCCGACGATGCCCGCTCCGAATGCGGATTCCCTCGACAGGCCAGCACCTTCTTGCCGAGGGGACGAAAAAGGAACACAACACAGCCCGTAGTATCATTTCAACAGTGACCCTTTATTACTCTTAATTATACGCCTGAGGAGGTCACGGGGTTTAGGAGTGGGCTCGTGAAAATGGCATCCCGAGGCATAGATTCCTCCCTTGAACGTCTCCCCCGCATGACATAAGATGGTAAGATGAAGCCCAGAGATTGGATCCTTTTGGGGTCTATGATGAGCCTCGGCATTCTCCAGACTGCGGCAGCGGTGGGCGAAGCCGGCTCGGTGGCAGTGCCGAAGGAAAAGGACTACCCGATTACGCCGGTGCCGTTCACCGCGGTGAAGGTGACCGATGCTTTCTGGGCGCCGCGGATCGAGACGAACCGGACCGTGACGATCCCCTTTCTTTTTAAAAAGAATGAGGAAACCGGCCGTTTGGATAATTTCGCCATCGCCGGCGGCCTGATGAAGGGTACGTATCGCGGCGAACGCTACAACGACACGGATGTCTATAAGCCCCTCGAAGGCGCGGCCTACTCGCTGATGGTCCATCCCGACCCCGAGCTCGACCGAACGCTCGATGCGATGATCGTCAAGATCGCCGCCGCGCAGGAGCCGGACGGCTACCTCTTTACCGCCCGGACCTGCGACCCTGCCCATCCGCGGCCGGGCATCGGCCCCGAGCGCTGGGTCGAAGAGACGGTCAGTCACGAACTCTACAACGCCGGGCATCTCTACGAAGCGGCGGTCGCCCATTACCTCGCCACGGGGAAACGTTCTCTCCTCGATGTGGCGATTAAAAACGCCGACCTCGTCGCGTCCGTCTTCGGTCCCGACAAGCGTCACGGTTTCCCCGGCCACCAGGAGATCGAGCTCGCTCTCGTTAAGCTCTACCGCGTGACGGGCAACGAAAAGTACCTAGCCCTGGCCAAGTACTTTCTCGACCAGCGCGGCCGCGAGGTCCGGCTGACGCAATACCCGCCGGGCACCCGGTTCGCCATCTACAACGAGCCGGAGCAGATCCAGGCGCATAAGCCCGTTCTGGAGCAGGACGAGGCCGTCGGGCACGCCGTCCGCCTCACCTACATGGCATCGGGGATGGCCGACATCGCCGCGATCACCGGCGACCCCGCTTACCTCGACGCCGTCAGCCGCCTTTGGGAAAACGTCGTGGGCAAGAAGATGTATCTCACGGCGGGGGTCGGCTCGCGTCATGACCGCGAACGCTTCGGTGAGAACTACGAGCTCCCGAATCTCACCGGCTACCTCGAAACCTGCGCCTCGATCGGCATGGCCTTCTGGAACCAGCGGATGTTCCTGCTTACGGGCGACGCGCGCTACATCGACGTGATGGAACGGGCCATGTACAACGGCATCATTTCCGGCGTTTCGCTCGACGGCAAAGCCTTCTTCTATGCCAACCCCCTCGAGTCGGACGGCAAGTTCAAGTTCAACCAGGGCCAGCTCGGCCGGGCGCCGTTCTTCGAAACGGCCTGCTGCCCAGGAAATATCGCCCGGTTCCTGCCGTCGATGCCCGGCGCCGTTTATGCCGTGAAGGCGGACGCCGTCTATGTCAACCTCTTTGTCCAGGGTGAGGCGGTGATCGATGGCGGCGGGAAGAAGGTCACGCTTAAACAGGAGAGCCGCTATCCCTGGGATGGCGCCGTCAAAATCACCGTGGTTCCCGAAAGCAGAAAGGCCCTGACCATGATGGTGCGCATCCCCGGTTGGGCGAGGGAAGAGGCGGTTCCGGGAGGCCTCTACAGCTTCCTTGATAAGAGCGGCGAGCAGCCGAAGCTCAAAGTGAACGGCAAGGCGGTCCCGATCGTCCTCGAAAAAGGCTTCGCCCGGATCAGCCGCGAATGGAGCCCAGGGGACGTGATTGCCCTCGACCTTCCCATGCCGGTGCGGCGCGTCGTCGCAGCCGATGCGGTCAAAGATGACGCCGGAAAAGCGGCCATCGAACGCGGCCCGCTCGTCTACTGCGCCGAGTGGGTCGACAACGGCGGCCGTGTGCTTGATTTGGCGTTGCCGGACAGCGCAAAGCTCCCCGCCGAATGGCATCCCGAGATGCTTGGCGGCGTTGTGGTTGTCAAAGGCAAAGCAGTCATAAAAGCACTGCCGTCAGGGTCAGGCATCGCGGCCGGAGCCCCGGCAGCGGCCCGCGACATTGTGCTCATACCTTATTATGCTTGGTCCCACCGCGGACCCGGTGAAATGGCTGTCTGGCTCACCCGTCAATAGGCTTATTCCCCAAATTCTTGACAGAAATTTGTGGTGGGGAATACTATTGTTTGGCGATGGGAGGAATCTATTGAGATCGGCGCGGCTGCTCCTCATTTGGTCCGCTTTCTTGGCCTGCTGGGCAGGATTGTTTGCCCAAGATAGGCACGAACTCAGGCTGAAGTTCTCTTTTCCGTCAGAAAAGGAGGCGCAAAGCCAAGCCCTGCTCTATCAAGCTTCCTATATTGAGTCCGGTCCGAAAGGTCGATTCTACGTCTGCGACATAAAGGCGCACGAAATTCTCGCCTTCGATTCGCAGGGGTCTTTTGTCCGGCGATTCGGACGGCAGGGGCAAGGACCTGGCGAGTTTAACAATCCCCGACGCCTCATCGCCTGGAAGAATCTCTTGGCCGTATACGATAGTGGCAACAGCAGGATTCAGTACTTCGATGAATCCGGAGAATTCGTTAAGAGCATCACACTCCTTCAGAGGTACTCGGATTTTGTTATTGCAGCGGACGGAACTGTCTACGCCTCACGAATTCGCGCAGGCGGCCCGGGTGAGTTTATTGATGCCGTTGGCGACGACGGAAGAGTTCTTTTTACCTTTGGGAACCCGCCACGTTCGATGAGCGGAGGCAAAGACGTCCGCCCGAACGCCTTCATAACGAAACTGGCCTTGAATTCGGCAGGTGAACTGGGCGTTGCCTTCTGGCTCTATCCTTTCGTCCAACGATACTCACTCAAGGGAGAACTCTTGCTCGAAACGGAACTCACGTACAAGCCGATGCAGGAAAAAGCCAGAAGGAACAGGAATTCTGAGCGGACCTCGCCCAGCGGCCCCCGTCTGATGGCCTCTATAATCGAGAGTATCCGCCCATCAGAGGCGGGATTCTATGTGCTCCACAAAGACCCCGGCATCGAGATACTGGAATTCGGGGAAAAGGGAGATCTGCTTAGAATTTATTCGACTGTCCAGCCCCCCGAGTATTACCCCATGGATTTCTTGGTCCGGGAAGAAAACGGTAGCAAGGTGTTTTACCTTCTCCAAGTTTCTCCGGAAAATCGGATCGATGTTTTCGTGGAAAAATAGATTGCGATTGCCCTAATCTGAATAAAACCTGTATATTAGTTTTCTGCATGTCTGGATAGGCTTTGAACATCAAACCCGACGCAACAATGTTATCCCTAACAATTTTGCGAAAGAGGATCTCATTCAACGGCTAGGAGGCTTCTAATGAGACGAGGAAAGTTCTGGAAGGTCCTCATCCCGGCACTGCTCGGCACGGTTGCGCTCTTCTGGACCTGTGCCAAGCCGACCGCGAAGGTCGATTATCCGGTGAAGCCGGTTGCCTTCACGGACGTCCATCTGAACGATGCCTTCTGGGCGCCGCGCCTGGAAACGAACCGGAGCGTCACCATCCCGCACATTTTCAAGGAGGACCAGCAGACCAACCGCATCAAGAACTTCGAGCTGGCGAAAGAAGCTCAAGCCGGCGCCAAGGACCTGAAGTTCTGCACGAGCTATCCGTTCGACGATTCCGACGTTTACAAGACGATCGAGGCTGCCGCCTATGCCATGGCCGTCAAGGCCAACCCCGACCTAGAAAAGTACGTAGACGGCCTCATCGCCAAGATCGCCGCGGCCCAGGAGCCTGACGGCTATCTCTATACCGTGCGCACGGTCGGCGGCCCGCCGCCCGTCGATTGGCTGGGCAAGGAGCGCTGGTCGCACCTCTACATGAGCCATGAGCTCTACAACCTCGGCCACCTGTATGAGGCGGCCGTCGCCCATTACCAGGCCACCGGCAAGAAGAACCTCCTGAACATCGCCACGAAAAGCGCCGACCTCGTTGCGCGCGAATTCGGCCCCGGCAAGCGGACGAACCCGCCCGGCCATGAGGAGATCGAGATCGGCCTCGTCAAGCTCTACCGCGCCACCGGCCGGACGAAGTACCTCAACCTGGCCAAGTTCTTTGTCGACGCCCGCGGCAAGACGGAAGGCCGCATCCCCTACCGGGCGGACTCGGGAGACGCCGGCGCCAAGCTCCTCTACGGCGAATACTCGCAGGATGACAAGCCGTTTGTCGACCAGACGGAAGCCGTCGGCCACGCCGTGCGAGCGGGTTATCTTTACGCCGGAGCGGCCGATGTCGCGGCCCTCACGGGAGACAAAGCCTACGTTGCGGCGCTCGACAAAATCTGGGCCGACGTCGCCGGCTCGAAAATCTATCTCACGGGCGGCATCGGGGCGGCCGGCGCTTGGGAAGGTTATGGGCCCGCCTACCGCCTGCCGAACGCCAGCGCCTATGCCGAGACGTGCGCCAACATCGCCACCTTCCTCTGGAACTCGCGGATGTTCCGGCTCGAGGAGGACGCGAAATACGTCGACGTCATGGAACGGATCCTCTATAACGGCGTCCTGTCCGGGATTTCCCTTTCCGGCGATCTCTTCTTCTATCCGAATCCGCTGGCCTCCTACGGCCAGCACGAGCGCGTGCCCTGGTTCGGCTGCGCCTGCTGTCCGCCGAATGTGGCCCGGATCCTGGCCTCCGTGCCCGGATACATGTATGCGGCGGGCGACGGCAAGGTTTATGTAAACCTGTTCGCACAGGGAACGGCAAAAATAAGCGCCGGCGAGACACGTCTCGACATCGTCCAGACAACCGAATATCCATGGAAGGGCGACGTGAAGCTCGAGATCAAGCCCGAGAAACCGGCGGCCCTCTCGCTCTACGTCCGCATCCCGGGCTGGGCGCTCGGGAGGCCGATCCCGTCGAACCTCTATAAATATATGAGCGAGGCAGGCACGCTTGCAGCGCAAGCCGAGGCGGGGAATCGCGCCCGCAGCTTCGGCGGCCGACAGCCCAGAAGGCCGCGGGGACGGAGATCGTGGCCGAGCCGATGGTCAAGGCGATCGAGATGCCGGAAGTCAAAGTCAACGGCCAGCTCATCGACCTCGTTCTTGAAAAGGGCTACCTTGTCATCAACCGCCTTTGGAAGGCTGGCGATGTCATCGACGTCAGCCTGCCCATGCCGGTCCGCCGCGTCGTGGCCAACGAGAAGGTCGAAGCCGACCTGGGTCGTGTCGCGATCGAACGCGGCCCGCTGGTCTACTGCGCCGAATGGACGGACAACGACGGCCGTGTTTCGAATTTCGTTCTCCCGGACGGAGCGGCGTTGACGGCGGAGACGAGAGCCGACTTGTTCGGCGGCGTTGTGGCGATCAAGGGCGAGGCGATGGCCGTAAGCGAAAAAGCGGGGCGGACGGTCAGCGAGAAGAAACCCGTCACGCTCATCCCGTATTACGCTTGGGCCAATCGCGGCCGGGGCGAGATGGAAGTCTGGATCGCCCGCGAACCGGCCAAGGCACGCGTCGCGGCTGAGCCGGGGCTCGCGGCCAAGGCCGTCGTGACGGCTTCGGAAGGGGCGAAGGGGCTCAAGGGCGTTAACGATCAGTACGCTCCCGAAGGCTCCGATGACGCCACCGGCTACATGCATTGGTGGCCGAAGAGAGGCACGGTCGAATGGGTCGAGTACGCGTTCAAGGAGCCGGTCCGCGTGAGCGAGGCCTCGGTATATTGGTTCGATGATACGGGCGGCGGCGGATGCCGCGTGCCGGCGTCGTGGCGAATCCTCTACAAGGCCGGCGACCAATGGATTCCGGTGAGGAGCGCCGGGCCCTACGGAGTGGCCAAAGACGCCTGGAATGTCGTGAAGTTCGCGCCCGTCGGGACGACGGCCTTACGGCTCGAGGTTCAGTTGCAGAAGAACTTTTCCGCCGGCGTCCACGAGTGGAGGATCCGGTAATCCAGCAAGAGATCAAGCGGACAATCGGCCCGGCAGGCGAATCTCGCGCCTGCTTTTTGATTTTGCGTGAGAAGCCCCCGGCCGCCGTAATGATATGGCTCTGAATCACTGCCAAGATCGTCTCCTCCAGCGGATGAAGCTCTCGCTATCCTCTCAGCCCGGCAGGTTTTTGCCGGCGCTGATGACTCCGTTCGATTATCTCCACGATGGCTATTGACAATATGTACGGTTGTGCATACAGTTAGGTAGCGGGGATGAGGGTAAAATGAACATGCAAGACGCTCCCGTCGGTCAAACGGGAGAGGCCCAAACGTCCGGTCCAACGGGCAAAACCAGAATCACGATCCGCCTTGACAGTGAAATCATCGGTTGGTTTCGCTCAAAAGCCGGGGCGAAGAGCGGCGGAAACTATCAGACCATGATCAACGACGCGCTCAAGGAGTACGTGAATCAAGGGGGAGAACCTCTGGAGACGCTCTTGAGGCGGGTGATTCGCGAGGAGCTGGGCAAAGAGGAGCCGGAAGAGGAAGCCATCGTTATTCCCCGGGGCCGCCTCTAGCCCTGAGCCATTAAGTTGGGGAGTTCCGGCTCGCTCGCGATCGGATTCTATGCCGCAGGCGAATTTATAAATAAGGAACTTTGGGCGGTAGAACTCCCCGGCCCGCATCCGATAAACGGTTTTTCCAGCGACGTTCAACTAAAATCGTAATGCCCGGCGCCGAGGAGTTTGAAGAAGCACCTCGCACAGGCCTCGACATCGCTCAAAGCATCGTGGGCGCCCTCATAGGGTTGGCCGAAAAGACAGCCGTGGAGCTCTTCAAGGGTCGGCCATTTAAATCCGGCCGCGTTCGGCCTCGGCAGGCGGCACACGGCGGTTGTCGTCTTCATCGTACAGATCCCCGGAATCTCCATGAAATCGAGAGGCCGCTGCAACCGGACAAGCTCGGCGCCCACCACCCCGAAATCGTATTCCAGGTTATGGGCGACAAGAGCCGTGACCCCGGTGGCGATAGTGGCCAGAAATTCATCCATCACTTCGGCGAGGCGCCTGCCCTCGCGGACGGCGTGCGTGTGCGAAATCCCATGGATCCTCGTCGCATCGGCGGGAATCGTGAAGCCCTCAGGCTTGATGATGTGGCAGTGCGTTTCTTCCGGACTACCGGAGACGCCGTAGATTCCCCAGGCCAGCTGGACGAGGTGCGGCCAGCCGGAGACGTCATCGGGGGAGAAATAACGGGTGAGCGGCAGGCCGGTCGTTTCGCAGTCGAAAAGAAGAAACCGGGAAGCCTTTTTCGTCGCCCGTTTTGTGTCGGAAGTCATGACTCGGTTATTTTCGCCGCTGGCCTTGTTTCCGGTCAAAGGCTATCGTTTCGCGATTCCTAAGTCAAGCCTGGCGGGCTTTTCGCACCGTCCCCGAAGAGTCTTGCCGCTTGCCGTGAGCGAATTGAGACCAGGCTGAGGTCCGGTGCGGAAAGGCAGGAGTGGATGGGGACGACGTTGACAGCCGCCGGCCGGCGTTGTAAATTCCCATCCACCGGACCCGGCCGATCGGACACGGACGAATATTCTCGCGGCAGTGATGGCAGCTCGTGAGCCCCGGCTTCCGGCCCAGGGATTTTCCCCGGACGAAGGCGTGGAAAGGCAGAGCGGGCGCGAGATACAGCCTAGCAGCCGAGGAGTGGGTTCACCGCCGCAGAGCGAGACGGCCTACCTAACGCTGAATGCCGGCGGTTGCGGCCGGGCAGATTTGAGGGAGGCATACCGACATGAGCCGAAAAAAAAGCGGATTCCTGACATTGAAAATCTTTCTCGCGCTTGTCTGCGCCGTGGAACTGATTTCGTCCGGCGCCTGCTCCAAACAAGGCCCGCAGGCCGGCGACGAATTCGCCGGAAAGACTCAATTCATCGCCAACCCGTCTTTCGAAGAGATGGCCGGCGCGAATCCGAAGGGATGGGAGCCGCGCACCTGGCAGCCCGAAGCCGTTTTCAAAGTCGACGCGGTCGGCCACACGGGAGCCCGCTCGGTCATGATCTCCTCCGAAAAAGGCGCGGACGCCTCATGGCTCGCCGCCGTTCCGATCAAACCGTATTCGCGCTACCGGCTCAGCGGCTGGATCAAAACCGAAAACCTTGTTCCCGGTACGAGCAAAGGCGCCCTGATCAATATCCATGGCGCACGGGGCTGGCAAACCGCTGCGATCAGCGGCACGCAAGACTGGACCCGCGTCGAAATCGAGTTCGACGCCGGGGCCAACGACGCGGTCGAAGTGAGCTGCCTCTTCGGCGGTTGGGGCAAAGCAACGGGCAAGGCCTGGTTCGACGACGTCGAGCTCGTCTGGCTTTCGGGGAAGAGCCTCGATCAGCCGGCTGTCGTCATCGACGCGGCCAAAACCCGAGCGCCCTTGTCGAAGTACATCTATGGTCAGTTCATCGAGCACCTCGGCCGCTGCATCTACCAGGGCATCTGGGCGGAGATGCTGGAGGACCGCAAATTCTTCTGGCCGGTCGGGCAGGGCGAGTCGCCGTGGAAGGCCGTCGGCGACCCGAAACTCGTCACGATGGATAAGGCCGCGCCGTTCACCGGAGTCCACACGCCGCGTATCAGGCTGACGGGCAAGGCGCCGGGCGGCCTCGCCCAGGGGGCGCTCGCGCTCGTCGAGGGCAAGGACTATGTGGGCCGGGTCGTGCTCAGCGGCGATGCCGCGGCCTCTCCGATCCGCGTCAGCCTCGTGTGGGGCGCCGAGCCTGGACAGAGGCAGACGGTCGAGATCAAGGACCTCAAGGGCGTTTACGCGACTTTCCCGCTCTCGTTCAAGGCGGGGGCGTCGTCGGAAAACGCAACGATCGAAATCGTGTCGTCGGGCCGCGGATCATTCAAGGTGGGGACGGTGTCGATCATGCCGGCCGATAATGTCGACGGTTTCAGGCCCGACGTGCTGGCCCTGCTCAAGGAGCTCGACGCGCCGGTCTACCGGTGGCCGGGCGGGAATTTCGTGAGCGGCTATGATTGGCGGGACGGCATCGGCGATCGCGACAAACGGCCGCCGCGCAAGAACCCGGCCTGGCAGGGTGTCGAGCACAACGACGTCGGCATCCACGAGTACATGAACCTCATGACGATCCTCGGCGCCGATCCGTATATCACGGTCAACAGCGGGCTCGGCAGCGTCAAGATGGCCGTCGAGGAGCTCCAGTACGCGAACGGCGCTGCCGATACGCCGATGGGCAAACGGCGCGCCGCCAACGGGCATCCTGAGCCGTGGGGCGTCAAGCTTTGGTCGGTCGGGAACGAGATGTACGGGGACTGGCAGCTCGGCCACATGCCGCTTGCCGATTATGTCAAGAAGCACATCCAATTCGAGGTGGCCATGAAAGCCGTGGACCCGTCGATCAAGATCGTGGCCGTGGGTGCGGTCGGGAGGTGGGACGAGACGATGCTCAGCGAGGCGTCGAACCACATGGATGATATCAGCGAGCATTTTTATGTCGGCGAGAAGCCGGGGCTGTTGAGTCATGTAAGCCAGGTGCCCGAGCAGGTGCGGAGAATCGCCGAGGCCCACCGGAATTACAGGAAAACGATCCCGACCCTCAAAATGAAGGAGGTCCCGGTCGCCCTGGACGAATGGAACTACTGGTACGGGCCGGATCTTTACGGCGAGATCGGGACTCGCTATTTCCTGAAGGACGCGCTGGGGATTGCCGAAGGCTTCAACGAATACGCCCGGCAGAGCGAAATCTATATGATGGCGAATTACGCGCAAACGGTGAACGTCATCGGCGCGATCAAGACGAGCAAAACGGCGGCGCAGTTCGACACGACCGGCCTTGTCCTCAAGCTCTACCGGCGCCATTTTGGGACGATACCGGTCGAGGTCACAGGCGCGCCGGAGCCGCTCGATGTTATGGCCTGCTGGAAGGATGATGCGAAGACGGCGCTGACGGTATCGATCGTCAACCCGGCGCGGACGGAAAAAACACTGCGCATCGACTTCGGAACGTTGAAGGTGGGCGAGACGGCAACGCTCCGCCTGATCACGGGAAACGACCCGCAGCTCTATAACGAGCCGGGCAAACCTCCGGCCGTCGTCATCCAGGAGCGGCCGGGCGTTAAGTTCGGGAAAAAGGTGACCGTTCCGCCCATCAGCGTGTCGATCTTCGAGGTCGCGGTTCGGTAAAAAGCCGTACGAGAGCGCGGGAATCCTCGGAAGTTGCGGGTGGCCCGCAGCGCCGGAACGCTTTGCACGTACGTCTTAAGTCTTCGTTTTTGGCGTCGAAAACGCGCACTTAAGGCCTGATTAGGGCCCCAAAAGATAGCTAACTCTAGCGGCAGCAACAAGGTCATTTGGTCCGACCCCATATGCTAGACCCCATATGCTATAATGGGCAAAGAACACCGGCTCGGGGTGACCGCTCGAAATGCACAGACGTCTCAAGAAAGTTCTGCGGATCGGCGGGATCGTCACGGGCGTTGTCGTAGGACTCCTCGCGGCCGCGGTCCTGCTCGTCCTCTTCGATAAACCGCTCGTCCGGAACATCTCCCAGAAGTTCATAACTAAGAAGGCCGGATTCGACGTCAAGATCGGCAAGCTCGATTACACTCTGTTCCCGCTCCATGTCACTCTTTCGGCCGTCACGGCCGTTTACAAAACGCCCAATTACACGATGGACGTGACCGTCGATCGCGTCGAAGCTCGCGGCGATCTCCACAAACTCCTTAACGGGACCAAGCCGGCCTTTGAGACGGTCGAAATAAGTATCGCCGAACTTCGCTTCGACCAGTCGAAGGTCTCCGAGGTGCCGATCGATTTCGCCGGTCTCGTCCCGCAACTTGGCAGCATCCTCGGCTACTCTGAACGCACTTCGATCGTCTGCCGCTCCATGCCTATTGCCGTCCCTGGCCAGAAGTTTCAGGCCGACGATCTCGCGCTGGCCTTCTCGCGGACGTCCGCGACCGATTCATTCGGGCTCCGTCTCGACGCGCGCCGTTTCGCCGCCGCCATGACCGCGGGGGGCCAGGCCGTTGAAGCGCCCCTCCACGCGGAC
The DNA here is from genome assembly GCA_963727095.1 of Candidatus Aminicenantota bacterium. Taxonomy (GTDB): domain Bacteria; phylum Acidobacteriota; class Aminicenantia; order Aminicenantales; family Saccharicenantaceae; genus CAVSEQ01. The sequence continues at coordinate 1,139,968 of CAVSEQ010000005.1, forward strand.
GGCACTCTCACGCTGGCCGGAACTATGGTCGTTGCCTTGCGGCTTGGTCTCGACTCGCCACGCATCACGGCCGGCGGGCGAACGGAATCATTCAAAAGTTTGGACCTTGAAACCGACGGCACCTGGTGGATCGCCGAAAATAAAGTTTCCCTGCGTAAACTCGCCATTGATGTCCCGGACCTCATCAACGCTGCCGCGGCGTTTGATGCCGACTTCGGAAAGAACGGATCGTTCACGGCCGATGGAAACGCGCGGTTTGAGAAACTGGAAGCTCTAGCGCCGAGCGTGCCGATCCTTATCTGCCGCCTGCCTTGCGCGGAATGCGCCTTCGAGGCCGGGCCGAGATCGCCGGGAAATACTCGCAGCCTCCCCGCTCCGAGGGGAAACCGGCCGCGCTGGAGGCTTCGGTCGAACTGGACAAAGTCGGCCTGGAGTACGAAAAAAACGGCGTCCCTTTCAAGCTCGGAGTTTCCGGGACCTTCAAAGCTGCGGTATCGGCCGCCGCCGGCCTCGGGATCCAGTCCGGCAAAGCGGCTCCTCTCCAGGCCGCACTCGAGTTCAATCGTGCCGCCATGGAGTACAGCGGGCCCGGCCTGCCGGTGAAGATCGAGCTCTCAGGACGCCTTGAGGCCGCCGGCACTTATCCAGGCCTCCGCGCGTCGGCGGATATCCATGCCTCGCTGGGGCCGCTGTCCGTGGCAGACGCAAGCATTAAAAGTTCAGTGCTCCACATGCAGGCCGAAGGAACGAAAGACGCCGCCGAGATCTCGCGAATCGAAGGGTCGCTCGGCGGGCTGTCCCTCGCGCTCCCGGGGGGAAAGAAGATTTCGTTTGAGACTGTCGCACTCACCGGCGCCGGGCGCGTGGATCTTGCTCACCAATCGGTTGTCCTGACCGGCCTCGAAGCGCGCTTCCCCGGGCTTGCCCCGGTCCGTCTGTCCGGCCGATTTGAAAGCGCCCGGGCGGCGCCAGGCAGGCCAGGCTCGAAAGCAAAGGCCAGAAAATCCCGGCTCTCCGCGGCCTTCTCGCGCCATTTTTGCCGCCCGCACTTGCCACATGGGAATTCGACGGTTCCGCCGACATGAGCCTGGACGCCAAGACCGGGCCCGGCCCCGGCGCCGGGTGGGAGTTTTCCGGCGAGATGGCTCTGTCCGGCGCCAAGTTTAACGACGCGGCGTTCACCATGGCGAGCGACGGCATCGATCCCGTGGCCAGGATCAAGGGAACGTACGACCCGGCAAAGCGCGACCTTGTGTTTGCCGGTTCACTCGAGCTTACCAAGGGTGAATCGCTCTGGAAGAATTTTTATATTTCCTGGACCAAGGTCCCTCTCAAGGCCGAAATCTCCGGCCGTTATGACGCGGCCGCTTCGGGTGTCGAAGGCCTTTCGGCCTCGTTTGTTCTTCCTGCCCTCGGAGAAGTCCATGCTTCGGGATCGGCCCGGCTGGGGCCAGCGCCGTCCTTTCGCATCAAAGCGGGGGGGCACTTGGGCATCGAACCTTTGTATTCGCTTTATTCGCAGTCGGGCGCGCCTCCCGAAAGCCGTATGCGGCTCGGCGGAGATATCGCGGCTGAATTCGACGTCAATAAGGATCAAGGGGGAATGTCGATTGACGGCCGCGTCATCGTCGACGGCGCTTCGGCCGAGAGCCCGGCCACGAAGACGTCGGTCCTAGGCATGAAGGCGGAGCTTCCCGTGCATCTGCGGCTCGTGCCTGCGCCAGGCGTTGGAGGCCCCAAGAACTCCGCCGTCCCATCATCCGCGGAGAATTCCGCCGCCGCAGGTGCCGCTGGCCCGGTCACTGCAAACGAACCCGCCGACCGTGGCTCGCTTCAAATCAAGGAAATCCGAACGCCGTCCGTCACGCTCCAGCCTCCGGCGCTCGTCCTTCTCGGCCGCACGAATGCCTACCGGATCGAGCCGTTTGCCATCGAGGTCTTTGGAAGCCGGATCGAGATGGGAGAGGTTTCTCTCGACTTCAACCCGGCGGCCGGGGCTTTCCGGGGCGCTTCGTCCCTCAAGCTCGCCGACCTCGACCTTTCGCGGCTGCCGGCGGCATCGCCCAAGTTCCCGCTGACCGGCCACGTCAAGGTGGACCTGCCGGAGCTCACGATCAGCCCCGAGGCGATCGCCGCCAAAGGCCAGGCCGAGGCCGATATCTTCGGCGGCAAGGTGATTGTCCGCGACATCGCCGTCTCGAACCCTTTGGACAGGGGCCGGGCCATTTCCTGCAACATCGACCTCCTGGACCTCGATCTCGGCAAGGTCACCGACATCGTGCCGTTCGGCGAAGTGACGGGCATCGTCCGGGGCGAGGTCGCTGGCCTGACAATTTCGTACGGGCAGCCGGAGAGCTTCGCGATGCGCATCGAATCCGTCCCGCGCAAGGGTGTGGCGCAGACATTCAGCCTGAAGGCCGTTGACAACCTGACCGTCTTAAGTTCCGGCGAGAAAGCGTCGGGCGGTACGAGCCAATTTTGGATGCGCTTCATCCGGGGTTTCCGGTACGCGAAGATGGGCATCGTCAGCACGCTCAAGAATGATACGTTCACGCTGAACGGCACGATCCACGAGGGCGGCGTCGAGTATCTGGTGAAGAAACCGGCGTTTTTTGGTATAAATGTTATTAACAGGATGCCGGACAAGAAGGTCAGCTTCAAAGAGATGATGAGCCGGCTCGAACGCGTCGGGCAGTCGGAACCCCCGACGGTAACGAAGAAAATCCGGTAAGGAGGATGAAACAATGACAATGAAACATGCGGGTTTCGCGGCCGGCGCCGTGGTCCTCACTCTGGTTTTGGCCTGCATCACGGTCAACATCTATTTCCCGGAAGCGACGGTCAAAAAGGCCGCCGACGAAATCGTCGATGAAATCCGGAAAAAGGACACGACCGAGAAGAAAGCGCCGGAGACCATCAAGCAGGAAGCGGTCATGAGCCGGTCAGGCGGTTTCACATTTGTCCCGGCCGCGTTTGCCCAGCAGGAGACCACGGTCTCCAACCCGGCCATCCGGGCCCTCAAGGACTCCATGAAGCAGAGATTTCCAAGCCTGAAGCCGTATTATGACGGCGGCAATCTCGGGGAGGCCAACACGGGATTCGTTGAAGTCCGGAGCGAGGATGGGCTGGACCTCAAGGCCAAAGCGACGATGCGCGGGCTCGTCAGGGATGAAAACGGCGACCGGACGAAGCTCTACGCCGAGGTGGCCAAAGCGCTCAACATCCAGGCCAGTCAGGTGAGCCGCATCCAGAAGATCTTCGCCGCGAGCTGGATCAACAACGCGTCGTCCGGCTGGTGGGTCCAGAATGATGCGGGCGATTGGGCGAAGAAGTAAAAGTCGGGAGGATTTAGATTCCGCCCGGCATGCCGTCGGGCGCGAAAATCCATTTCCCTTTACTTAATTTCGCCGCTGATCACGAGGATCAACGCGGAATCTGATCCTGCGTCGCCACGCAGAATGCCCATGGCCGCAGACGAGAGATCACCGATCATCGATGGACACGCCCACTCGGAGGGTGAGTTCTGTCACGGCGAGGATATCGTCACGACCATGGACGGGCTCGGCGTTGATAAGGTCATCCTTTGCGCGGGGCCTCTCAACACGCCGATAGAGTGGTGGGTTCCCAACCTCAACCGAATCCTCAGCAAGCGCGGCTTGAGGATGTACGGAAACCGCTTCATCCGGCTGGCGGCAGTCCTCGGGCGCAGGCGTATCGACCTAGATAATGGAAATAGGCATGTCGCGGAGCTCGCCCGCCGTCATCCCGGCCGGATCATCCAGGCCTATTGGGCCGACCCCAGCCGTCCGGAAGGGCTGACGGAATTGGCGGCCAAGCACGAGGAGTGGCGGTTCCGGGCCATCAAGCTCCACCAATGCTTCGAACGCTGCGGCTGCGATTCGCCTGTAATGCACGAGCTCGCGGCTTTCGCCGCCGACAAGGCGTTGCCGATTTTCATCCACCTTTATGCGAGGAGCGATGCCCGAGGACTTGCGCAGCTCGCCGAGGCTCACCCGGGGACGACGTTTGTCGTTGCGCACCTGCTCGGGCTTGACGAATTCATCCGGGCCGGTCCGGAAGCGCTTCCGAACGTCCATTACGACATATCGCCGCCCAACCTGACCTCGATTTGGCTCGTCAAACGGGCGATCGCAGTCTTTGGGTCGGACCATGTGCTCCTGGGTTCGGATACTCCGTACGGGAAAGACAATTTGAGCGCGGCCGTCGAGCGCATCCGCAATCTCGACATAGCGGAGGCAGAGAAGGCGCTCATCCTCGGAGGCAATGCGCGCCGCATTTATTCTCTCTGAGCGGCGAGACTTGGGGTTGAGATTTGGGGTCGGACCAAGGTCAGCGAAGGTAAGTGACTGAAATAATTATTCGTACGCGATTCCAACCCCCCGCCCGGGGCCTTAAGCCCCCTTTTATAGGGCGATGAGCTTGAAACCTGCTTGCTTCTTCAGGCCGGCCATGTATGTTTCGAGGGCGGCCATCTCCTTCCGCTGCTTGATTTGGGTTTCGAGTTCCGTTTTGACCTCATCGAAGGGTTTGGTTTCCTTCTTTCGGTTTTCGACCTTGATGATGTGATAGCCGAAATCCGTCTCGACGATGCCGCTGATCTGACCGACAGGGACCGAGAAGGCGGCGTCTTCGAATGGCTTGACCATCTTGCCGCGGGGGAAATCCTCATAGAGTCCGCCGTTGGCTTTGGAGCCTTCATCCTCGGTATATTTCTTAGCGAGCTCGGCGAAATCTCCGCCCTTTCTGGCCTCGGCCAGGATATCTTCGATCTTCTTGCGGGCCGCCGCTTTCTCCGCGGCGGTCTTTCCCTGGGTCACGAGCAGGATGTGGCGGACGGACGCGGTTTTATCTTCCTGGTAGGCCTTTTGGACTTCGGCGGCTGCCACTTGGCCGGCCGGCGCGAGGATGCCGTCCAGGTACTTCTTGAGCGTCAGATCCTCCGTGATTCCCTTTTTTAAGGTGTCGAGGGTCATGCCGTTGCTTTTCAGGAGTTCCATAAACTTTTCTTCGCCTCCGGCGCCGGCGTACTGAGCGTCGAGGGCGGCTTTGATTTCCTCGGGCGTCGCCGTCTTCTGAGCGGCTGCTGCGGCATTGAGCAGAAGCCGTCTGCCTCCAATCTGTTCCGCGGCTTGGTTGACGACTGTTTTCATCCGTGCCGCGTCCAGAGTTGCGAATTGGCCGGCGCGCTGCGGTCCCATGGAATCCACAAGCATCTGAATGACGTCGGCGGCCGTGACATCGAACGACTTCGTCGAGACCACGGTGGTCGTTTTATCGGGGTCGAGGGCGGGACAGACCTTGGATGCCTGCTTGGCCAGCGTGTAGGTCGGAGTTCCCGACATAAGTTTGAGTGACGCCTCCTTTTTGCTTGAACAGGCCGCAGTCGCCAGGGCGGCGACCGCTATAAGGGTGATCAGTTTCTTCATCAGTATCTCCTTATGGATGGGACGAGAACGTCTAATAAAGCACATTCCGGCGGAAATTACAAAAATCCAAGGGTAAACGATGAGGTGTAAGAGAAAAATTAATCGGTCTGACCGCTCTTCGTCCGGCGACGAAGCTCCCCGGTTTCACGGAACCGAGCGAGAGGCTATTCTGTTTCCGGTGTCTTTCCCTCGGTGTCTCCGACGGGCGCGTCCCCGTCGGTCGCCGCTTCCGGCTGATCGCCCTGAGGCGGCTGATTCTTGGACAGACGCCTGAGCCTCTTTTTCTCTTGTTTCCGCTGCCGTTCGAGCTCGCGGCTTCTTTTTGAGCTTTTGTAAGCCCGGTCGCTCTTTACCAAATTTCCTCCTCCCGAGTACTTCATCATAGCATGATCGGGGCTCCGGCACTAATAAAAATTTCAACGGGCCGTTCCTGCCCGGCGCGGCCTTGCGCCGGAAGCCGGGGATGTATTAAATTCGAAAGGCCTTTGAGAATGTTCCAAGGAGGACCTATGACACGCCAGCCGCTTTTCCGTCGCGCCGCATCCGGAAATCGTTGCCTGATGACGCTGATTTTTCTCCTGGCCTTGCTGATGCCCTTTTCGCCCGTGACCGCCCGTGCGGCGGGCCGGCCGCCCGGCCGTAATTCCGGCAAGACCGCCTGGAACGGCGCCTGGCCCGTCCTCAAGGTTTACGACCGGGACCACATCGAAAAAATCGTGCTGCCTCTGGGTGGCATCGGAACGGGCACCGTCGGGCTCGGCGGCCGCGGCAATCTCTGCGATTGGGAGATCATGAATAGGCCGGCCAAGGGATTTACCCCCTGGGCCTCGCAGCAGACCGGGCCATTTTTTGCGATTTTCGCAGCGCCCGAAGGCGGCCGGCCGGTCACCCGCGCCCTGGAAGGCCCGTTGCCGCTCTCAACCTACGAATCCAGCCAGGGAGGTACCGCTATAAACCACGGCCTGCCGAGGTTCCATGACTGCGCCTTCGCAGCGGCCTATCCGTTCGGGCAGGTCTATTTTTCCGACCCCGACGTCCCCGTCGAAGTCCGGCTGGAGGCGTTTAACCCGCTGGTGCCCGGCGACGCCGAGGCGAGCGGGATTCCGGTCGCTGTTCTCCGTTATGTCATCATCAACAAGACTTCGCGTCCCGTCCACGCAGCCGTCTGCGGGACGCTGCCGAACTTCATCGGCATGGACGGCGCGAACGTCGGGCAGGAAGGGAAGAACGACCCCCAGGCCCGCGGCGCCAAGAAGAACAGGAACGAATTCAGATCAGCCTCCGGCCTGCGCGGTCTGTTCATGACCTCGGCCGGCGTCGATCCCAAGAACGAAGCCTGGGGGACGATCGCTTTGGCGACGACGGCGCCGCAGGGGACGCACCGGACGGTCTGGCTTCCCGAAGGCTGGGGGAGGCCGGTTCTCGACTTTTGGGATGATTTTAGCGCCGACGGCCGGGTTGAGGAGCGGGCCTCGTCGGATGAAGACATGCCGTTCGGTTCGCTCACCGGCGAAGTCGACGTCCCGGCCGCGGGGAGCGCCGATGTGACGTTCCTCCTGACCTGGCATTTTCCCAACCGCCGGACATGGACGCCTAAAAATACGCCCGAGGACTTGATCGGCAATTATTACTCGACGCGGTGGAACGACGCCTGGGGGGCGCTGGAGGCGTTCCTCCCGCGCATGAACGATCTTGAGAAAAGCACGGCGGAATTCGTGCGTGCTTTCGCCGACAGCACGCTGCCTGCCGAAGTTAAGGATTCCGCCCTCTCGAACCTCAGCACGCTTCGCACGCAAACGTGCTTCCGGACGCCGGACGGCCGGTTCTTTGGCTTCGAAGGTTCGGGCGACGGCAGCGGTTGTTGTTTCGGGTCCTGCACCCACGTCTGGAACTACGAACAGGCGACGGCATTTCTGTTCGGATCGCTGGCCCGGTCGATGCGGGATATCGAGTTCGGCATCGCGACCGATGACCAAGGCTTGATGTGCTTCCGGGTCGGACTGCCGCTGGTGCCGCGGGCCCGCGATTTCGGCAAGGCCGCCGCCGACGGCCAGATGGGCACCATCATGAGGATGTACCGCGACTGGAAATTGTCGGGTGATGATGCCTGGCTGGCCTCGCTTTGGCCGAAGGTCAGGAGCGCTCTGGCTTTCGCCTGGATCAAGGGCGGCTGGGATGCCAATCGTGACGGCGTCATGGAGGGCTGCCAGCATAACACCATGGATGTCGAATACTACGGGCCGAATCCACAGATGGAACTCTGGTACCTCGGCGCCCTCCGGGCGGGGGAGGAAATGGCCAAACGGATGGGCGATAAAAGCTTCGCTGAGACTTGCCGGACGCTTTTTGAAAGCGGCCGCCGCTTTGCCGATACGCATCTCTTCAACGGGGAATACTACGAACATGAGATTCGGCCGCCCAAAAGCGAATCCGACATCGCTCCCGGCCTCAGGGTCAGCACCGGACCGCTAAACCTCGCCGAGCCCGATTATCAACTCGGCACGGGATGTCTCGTCGACCAGCTCGTCGGACAATTCATGGCCCATGTCTGCGGTTTGGGATACCTCGTAAACGACGCTCACGTCAGGACGACGCTCCGGAGCGTCCTCAAGTACAATCAGCAAATCGGGTTCGATGATCATTTCAACTGCATGAGATCGTTTGTGTTAGGCGAAGAGTCGGCCCTGCTCATGGCGAGCTACCCGAAAGGGCGTCCGGCGAATCCGTTTCCATATTTCACCGAAGTCATGACGGGGTTCGAATATGCGGCGGCCGTGGGTATGCTTTATGAAGGCATGAGCAAAGACGCCGGCGACCCGGAAGGAGCGCAGGACATCGCGAACGGACTCCGGTGCATCAGGAACATTCGCGATCGCTACGACGGAAGGAAGCGGAGCCCTTTCGACGAGGCCGAATGCGGCCACCACTACGCGCGGGCCATGGCGAGTTGGGCGGCTGTGCTCGCTTTGAGCGGCTTCGAGTATTCGGGGGTCGAGAAAGCCATCGCCTTCACGGCCCTGCCGGGAACGTACTTCTGGTCGAACGGATCCGCTTGGGGCACATGCCGTATCGGACCGGCGCAATCGAACGAAAAGAAGCCGGGCGACGGAGATGGTGCTGGCCGATCCGTCATGCGAAATGGAGCGAAGAAGCCTGGTACGAGCGCCCAGCTGAAAGTCCTCCACGGAGAGCTCACGCTCAAGAGCTTCCGGCTCGGCACTGCCGTCGAGCGCTTCAAGACGTCACGTACCTTAAAGGCCGGCGAGGTCCTAAACGTCTTTTAGGAAACTGTCTGCGCCTCTCTATTTATGTCGGGCGGCGTGGGAGCCGGCCGGTGAGCCGATATTCGCGCCCGCTCTCGGGGTATTCCCTACGGCAGGGAGCGGAGTCTTCGCAGCGACCAACACTAGTGAGGCGGAGCGGCTCGAAGCCTCACTAGTGAGAAATATCTGGAACGATTCCTGGAATTAGCTTCCGGGCGCAAATAGGCGCTTGCCGGGGATAGGGTCAGCGCCGCCCATGCCGAAACGTTGCGCCTATTTATCAGCGCGCTTATAGCTGATCGACAGCCCGGCCCCATTCTGCGCGAAGCTCGTTTCCATGTTGGTCAGCGTTTCAAGGTACCTCAGGAACGCCCCGGTCGCCCAGCCGTATTCCCCGCGCGCCACGTTGTGCGCCGCGAAGCAGCCGCCGATGATGAGCTTCGGCATGACCGCAATCAGGTAATTCTTGTACCAGTCCTTGTCGGCGTCGCAGAAGACGAAATCGAACGGGCCCTGAAGCGCCGGCACGATCTTGTGCGCGTCTCCGAGCCGGGCGTCGATGAATTCGGCTACTCCGGCCTCCTTGAAGTTGGCTACGGCCTGATTATGCCGCCCCTCGTCGATTTCGATCGTCGTGAGCTTGCCGCCGGTCTTGCTGAGCGCCCAGGCGATCCAGATTCCGGAGTGGCCCGTCGATGTCCCGATTTCGAGGGCGCGCGTGTATTTGTTCTTGATGACCAGGTCATAGAGCGCCTTGCCGTCTGCGGCCGGGACGTTCAGGTCGTGCCACTGAGTGCGATAGCTGTCGAGGAAAGCCTGGACTCGTTTATCGAGGTCCTGTTGCCCAAGGGCCAGAGGAACGGTCGCCGCGAGGACGGCGAGCGCCGCAAGAATATGGATGCCCGTGAAAAGTCGCATACCCATCGTTACCTCCGGAACCATTATATCCTATACAGGATGGGGGACTCGGATGGCCGTTATGAGGATTGCCAAATTCTTCAAAAAAAGCTTGACAAATGCCGGGAAACATCTTATTATTCAGAATATTCAGATTAAGGCAATTAATCCCCTTCGCGGGATTCCACGGACCTAAGCCCGTGGAGCTTCAGTAAGGAGATAGGAAATGGCCGCAAAAGAGAAGAAAGAAAGCGGCGAGTGCTGCCGCGTCGAGTCCATCATCTCCGTCGACGAACGGGGCCAGATGGTGCTCCCCAAGGACGTGCGCGACGCCGCCGGCATCCGTCCCGGAGACAAGCTGGCGCTGATCATGTGGAGAAAGAACGGCGAAGTCTGCTGCATGTCCCTCATCAAGGTCAACGAACTCACCGACATCGTCCGCGGACGCCTCGGCCCGCTGATGAAAGATATGATTTCATAAAGGAGTTTCAAACCATGGCGACCGACGACATCGAAATCAAGAAAGCTGTAAGGGACAGATATGCCCGTGCGGCGCAGGACGGCTCGAGTTGCTGTGCGCCCCAAAAGGGCTGCGGCTGCGGGACATCCGAGGTGACAACCGAGAACGCCAGTCTCATGATCGGCTACACGGCCGAGGAGTTGGGCGGGCTGCCCGCCGACGCCGACCTCGGCTTGGGCTGCGGCAATCCGGCGGCCCTGGCCGGTCTGCGCGAAGGCGAGACCGTTGTCGACCTCGGTTCGGGCGCGGGCATCGATTGTTTTCTGGCCGCCCGCCGCGTCGGTCCAAAGGGCCGCGTGATCGGGGTGGATATGACTCCCGAGATGCTCGACAAGGCCCGCAAAAACGCCCTGACCGGCGATTACGCCAACGTCGAGTTCCGGCTCGGCGAGATCGAAAACCTGCCGGCCGCCGACGGGATGGTCGACGCCATCATCTCCAACTGCGTCATCAACCTGTCGACCGATAAGCCCCGCGTCTTCCGCGAAGCCTTCCGCGTGCTCCGGCCGGGCGGGCGCATCATGGTCTCCGATCTGGCCCTGCTCAGGCCGCTTCCCGAGGCCATCCGGAATTCGGCCGAGGTTTACGTCGCCTGTGTTGCCGGCGCGCTCTCCAAGGACGATTATCTTCGGGCCATCGCCGAGGCCGGGTTCAGCGGCATCGAAGTCCTCAAGGAAACGGCCTATCCTGCCGATTTCATCCTGGACAACCCGCAGGCGGCGGAGGTCATGAAGAGCCTGAATCTCTCAGCCGAGGAACTCGCCGGACACCTCAGCTCGGTCGTCAGCCTCAGCATCAGGGCCGTCAAACCCGTTTGAGGGCCACTCTGGGGGTTGCCGCGCGGCGTCCTTTTTGAACGATTGAAGGAAGAAAAAACGTCACTTGCCGTCTAAAGCGTAAGTTTGTATTATGCCTTGTCTGGGATCGCGCAGGCGATCCAGGAGACGACAAGATGACGATTGTTCGAAGGGGAAGCCGTTGGGCGGCTCATACGGGCCGCATCGTCTGCCTCGCTCTGGTCTTGGCGCCCCTCCTCTCGGCCGTGGACGAAAAGCCGCTGACGCTCGAAACCGCCGTCAAACTGGCGCTCGAACGCAACGAGCGGGCGCTTGCGACCGCCCAGAATGTCGCTGCGGCCAATGCCCTCGTCACCAAGGCGCGCTCCTATTTCCTGCCTGCGATCAGCGGCACGGGCATGTACACCCGGCGGCCGTTCGAGGTCACGCGCCTCGTCGGAGACACGCTGTTCGTCATCCAGAGATTCAACGCCGTTTCCGGCGCCGCCTCCCTCAATCTGACGCTCTTTGACGCCGTCAGCATCCCGGGGCTTAATTCGGCCCGTGCGTCGCAGAAATCGACTGTCGACGCCGCCATCGAAGCGAGGCGGCAACTCGCGTTCGAAGTGAGCCAGGCGTATCTCGCGACACTGAGCACAGGCCAGGTGCTGGAAGCCGCGCGCCGCCGCTACGACTTTGCCAGCCAGAACCTTGCCGCCGCCAGAGCGCGCTATCAGGGCGGCCTGGCCTCCATCAACGATGTGACCAAGGCCGAGCTGGAATTCGCCACGGCTGAGGAAGGCGTCATCCAGGTCCGGGGACAGCTCGAGACGGCAACCCTGCAGCTCGGCTTTCTTCTTGATGCGCCGAAGGACGTGCGTGCGCCGCTTGTCGTCCCGGAGTTCCTGATTCAGGCGGGCGAAGCGGGTCCCGCCGATACGGACAGGCTGGTGGCCGAGGCCCAGGTCAGGCGGCTCGACCTCTCCTCGCTCCGTTGGTTTGCGCAGGCCCAACATGCGCTCGCCGTTTCGCCGGTCTTGCGGTGGTTCCCCTCACTGAGCCTCAACGGCCTGTATACCTACACGAACGAGTCGGGATTGACGGGCGCCGCGACAAACTGGAACGTCGGCCTGACCCTGAGTTGGACCATATTCGACGGCTTCTCGCGCAACGCCGATTACCGGTATCAGGCGGCGCAGGCTCGGCTGGCCGACCTCAATGTCCAGGCCTCCATACGCCAGGTGGACATCGACGTTCGGGAGGCGCAGGTTTCACTGGCCAATCAGCGGGCCGCCTTCAAGCAAGCCGTGGTGGCCGATGACGCGGCCAGAAAAAACGCGTCCGAGACGGCCGAGATGTACAGGCAGGGACTGGCCTCCGCTCTCGACCTCGCCGCCGCGAACGTGAGTCTTTTCGAGGCCGAGGTCGGCCTGGTCGGACAGCGGTACGGCCTGGGTGTGGCCTTCCTCAACCTGGAAGCCGCGCTGGGCCTGGACCCCTTTGGGAAGGAGCCGAAACAGTGAGAACTTTCAACCGCCATAAACTTCTCGGCGCGGTCATGGCCGCCGCCGTCTTGGCCGGGCTGGGGATGACGGCCTGCTCTAAGGGAAACGATAGCGCCGGCGTCCGGCGCGGCGTCCGGCAGAACGTCGCTTTCCCCGTAGAGATCGCTCCCGTCGAGGTCAAGTCCCTCGTGTATTCCGTGGCGGCCGTGGGCTCCGTGGATGCCTTCGAAAAAATCCAGGTCACGGCCCGGGTCGCCGGCGTCATCGATCGCCTCCTGTTTTCGGAAGGCAATTTCGCCCAGCTCGGTCAGATCCTGGCCGAGATCGAAACCGAGCGCTTCAAGCTGGCCGTCGAGGCCGCCGACGCGGCTCACCAGAAAGCACTGGCCTCCCTGGCCGATGCCGAGGCCGGCCTCAAGCGCCGCGAAACGGTTATCACCACGACCCCCGGCCTCATCCCCGGCGAAGAAGTCGAGACATGGCGGACGAAAGTCCTCGTGGCCAAGTCGGATGTCGCCCAGGCCAAGGCCGCTCTCAAGCAGGCCAGTCTCAACCTGCACGACGCCTACGTCAGGGCGCCCTATTCCGGAATCATCCAGACGCGCACCGTCCAGACCGGTCAATACGTCCAGGTTGGCACGGTCCTCGCCACACTCGTCCGCCGCGACCCGCTGCTTCTCCGCTTCAAGGTTCCGGAGCGGGATGCCGCCAGGCTTAAGGTCGGCATGGCGGCCAATTTCCACGTCCGCGACGTGGGTCGCGAGTTTACGTCATCCATCAACCATGTGGCCGCCGCGGCCGACCAAGTCTCGCGGATGGACGAGGTGACGGCCCTGATCAAGGAATCCCAGGACCAAGCCCTGCGGCCCGGATCGTTCGCTGAAATCACGATTCCCGTGAGCACCAGCCGGGCAAGCCCGGTCATCCCTCAGACCGCTATCCGGCCGAGCGACCTCGGTTTTCTGGCTTTCGTCGTCGTCGACGGCAAGGCCGTCATGCGCGTCCTTTCCATAGGCATGAGAACGGCCGACGGCCAGGTTGAGGTTTTGTCCGGCCTGCAACCCGGCGAAATCCTCGTCGTGAGGGGCGCCGAGGCTCTCCGCAATGGGGCCACCGTTCGCGTCATCGAGAACCCGAGCGCGAAGGCGCCCGCCCAGGCCCAGCCCGGGGCCGCCGGGACGAAACCCGCCGGTGAGCGCAAAGAAGAACCTTCCTGAGTAGGCCGCGATCATGAACATCACTGAAACCTGCGTCCGTAAGCCCGTCCTGGCTTGGATGCTCATGGCGGCCACCGTCGTCTTCGGCGCCGTCGCCACGTCGCGGATCGGCATCAGCCAATTTCCCGACGTCGATTTTCCGATTATCTCAGTTTCTGTCGTTTGGGAAGGCGCGGCGCCGGAAGTCATCGAGAACGACGTCGTCGAGCCTCTCGAAGAGGCCTTGGCTCAAGTCGAAGGACTGCGGCTGATGACCTCGTCTTCGCGAATGGGCTCGGCCGGCATCTCGCTCGAACTCGACCTCTCGCGGGACGTCGACGTGGCCCTTCAGGATGTTCAGACAAAAGTCTCCCAGGCCGCCCGCCGCCTGCCCCGGGATATCGACCCGCCCGTCATTTCCAAGTCCAACCCCGAAGACCAGCCGATCATGATGGTCTCCCTCGGCGGTCCCTTCCCGGCCAGGGTCATCACCGACTATATCCAGTACGGGCTGGCCGAAAAGCTGCAGACGATTCCCGGCGTCGGCGAGATCACGCTCATGGGCGTTCAAACGCGGAATGTCCGGGTGTGGCTCGACGCGGCCCAGCTCGATGAAAAAGGGCTGACGATCATGGACGTTATGACGGCGCTCCAGCGAGAGCACATCGAGCTCCCGGCCGGCCGGCTGGAGACCCCGGGCCGCGAAGTCAACGTCCGGGTCCTCGGCGAGGCCCTTGACCTCGACACGCTCCGCCACATCGTTGTCCGTGAGATCAACGGCGCCCCTGTTTATCTGAGCGACGTTTCCATCGTCGAGGACGGTTTTGAAGATATCCGCCGCATGGCCCGCGTCAACGGCGTCCCGGCCCAAGGCCTCGGAGTGAAAAAACAGCGCGGCGCCAATGCCGTGGCCGTGGCCAAAGCCGCCAAGGCCGCCATGGCCGAGTACCAAAAGACGCTGCCCGAAGGGCTGACCACCGAAGTCGTCTACGACTCGACCGTTTTCATTGAGGACTCGGTGCGGGAGATTCAGTTCGAGATCGGTCTGTCGGTTGCCCTGACGGCTCTCGTCTGCTGGATGTTCCTAGGGTCACTTTCGAGTACGTTGAACGTTGTCTTGGCTATCCCCATGTCCCTGATGGGGACGATCGCCATCATTTACTTTCTGGGATTCACGTTCAACACCTTTACCCTGCTCGGTCTCGCCCTGGCGGTGGGCATCGTCGTCGATGACGCCATCATGGTCATGGAGAATATCTTCCGACACCGGGAGGGCGGCGAAAGCATGATCCAGGCGGCCCTCAGCGGCACGCACGAGATCGCCTTCGCGGCCCTGGCCGCGACATTGGCCGTCGTGGCCATCTTCATCCCGGTCGTTTTCGTCAAGGGCATCATCGGGCGCTTCTTCCTGCAGTTCGGGATCACGCTGTGCCTCGCGGTCCTGCTCTCGTACGTCGAGGCGGTGACGCTGGCGCCGTCCCGGTGCTCCCAGCTTCTGCGGACGACAAAGGAAAGCCGGAGCGGGATCGGCGGACTCGTCGATCGAGGCTTCTCCCAGCTCGAGCGGACCTATGCCGTCGTTCTCAAACGAAGCCTGGGCCGGCCCGTGCTTATCCTGATCCTGGCGGCTTTTCTCTTTGCCGGGTCCATCCTCATCTTGACGAATATGCCTGCGGAATTCGTTCCCTCCCAGGACCTCAGCCGTCTGGCGGTTCGCATGACGACGGCGGTCGGCTCGGACCTCACCGAGGCCGAAAAACTGGTAACGAAGGCCGAGGCCATCGTCGCCGCGCGGCCGGAACTCCAGCTGGTGTGGACCAACATCGGCGGCTACGGCGGCGGCGTCAACGGCGGGAGCATGACGATCACGCTCGTGCCGCCCAAAGAGCGCAAGCTCGGCCAAAACCAGATCGCTGCTCAGCTCCGAAAGGAGCTCAATCTGATCCCGGGGATGCGTGCGGTCATCCAGGACCTTTCGCAGCAGGGCTTTACCGCCCAGCGCGGTTTCCCCGTCGAGTTCTCGGTGCGAGGCTCGAACTGGGACGACCTCGTCAAGCTGAGTCAGGACGTCATGGCCAAGCTGCGGGAGAGCGGCATGGTCATGGATCTCGACACCGACTACCAGGTCGGCATGCCGGAGCTCCGGGTCGAGCCCGACCGGGCCATGACGGCCGACGTCGGAGTGTCTATCGACGACGTGGCGACGACGTTGAACGCTCTCGTCGGCGGCGTACGCGTCGGGAAATACAGCACCGGCGCGCGGCGCATCGACCTCCGGCTCAAGCTGATGGCGTCGCAAAGGTCGCGGCCCGAAGACATTACCCGGCTCAGGGTCCGAACCCGCACGGGCGAACTGATCCCGCTTTCGGCGCTCATCCGTTACCAGGAGCGCCCGGCGTTGCAGGCCATCACCCGCATGGACCGGGAACGGGCCATCTCGATCTTCGCCAACGTCGCCCCCGGCCACGCCCAAAGCGACGCACTGAAATATGTCGAGAGCCTGGGCAAAGGACTTCCGGTGGGCTATCGCATCGTTCTCGGCGGCGCTTCCGTCGCCTTCCGCGAATCGATGTCGAGCCTCCTCTTCGCGATGATCCTCGGCATCGCCATCGCCTACATGATCCTGGCGTCGCAGTTCAACTCCTACAAGGACCCCATCACGATCATCACCATCCTGCCGCTTTCGATCGCCGGGGCGGCCCTGGCGCTTCTCCTCGCCGGGCGCAGCCTGAACGTCTTCAGCATGATCGGGTTGCTGCTTCTGATGGGCATCGTCAAAAAGAATTCAATCATCCTCGTCGACTATGCCAACGCCTTCAAGGCCAAGGGATTCTCGCCGCGCGAGTCGATGGAAAAGGCCGGCCCCATCCGTCTGCGGCCCATCCTGATGACCGCCATTGCCACCCTGATGGCGGCCATCCCGCCCGCCCTGGGACTGGGCTCGGGGTCGGAGATCCGGACGCCGATGGCGATCGCGGTCATCGGGGGCCTTGTCCTGTCGACGGTTCTCAGCCTGGTCGTCGTGCCCGCGTTCTACGTCGTGGCCGAGCGCGTCGCGGTGCGCCGGAAGAAGAAAGTGGAAGACGCGGCCTGCGTCCTGGAAGATGGGACGAAGAACGGAACCCCCGCCTAATAAATGAATTGACAGGAAACGGTCCTGGGACGAACGCTCGGCACGGTTATGAACGCATAGGCGGGGTGCGGACCAACGATCCGTCGGCAGCAGTGCCTCTTGCGGATGGCACGCTTGAGTTCGCGAGCGGCCAGAACGTCAGGTCTTCTTGTCCGAAGCGCCCGGTTTGGTGATGGGCAGTCCTTGAGCGCAGAGCGGACAGACTTCTGGGTCGAACGCTTCGACCTTGAGGGCGAGCAGGCTTCCGACCGGCTTGCCTTCGATGGGGACGGCGCCGCCGCTCCGGTCGACCAGTACATAGATCCCCGCGACGGCGACCTGCCGCTCTTTGAGGCAGGCCACGACTTCCTGGATCGAGCCGCCGGTCGTCAGAATGTCCTCGACGATGACGGCCCGCGAGTCTTCAAGCCCCGAGAAACCGGAACGGATGGTCATTTTCTCGTCGGTGCGCTGGGAGAAGGCGAATTTTTTGCCGAGCCTGAGCGCGGCCAAAAAGCCGATGGCGATGGCGCCGTAGGCAGGCGATACGACATAGTCGAAATCGGGAACCTCGCGGCGGATCTTGTCGGCGAGAAGATCGACCAGCTTCTCGAGCGCGGCGGGATTTTCGATGAGGCGGATCTTCTCGAAATACCATTCGGAATGTTTTCCGGAAGTCAGCTTGAAGTGGCCCCGGAGCAGGGCGTTGCTCTCCTTGAAAAGTTTCAGAACCAGCTGGTCGCCGCCTTGTTCGGCCATGGCACCCTCCTCGCTTGCGCTCGGGATTTCCGGAAGCCCAATTATATCGGCATCCGCTTTGGCGGGCAAGCCTCCCAGGTTGTGGCTTGGCCTGTCACCATCGATGGCATTTTGTTAAAGTCGAGCTCGGGGTGTTCCCTACGTCAGGTCGCGGGTTTGCCCCGGCGAGTCAAACCCGCTCGAGTTCCGGCCTCGCTCAAAGAATGGGGACATGTACCTTAGGTACGTGTCCCCATTCTTGCCCATGCCCCCTCGGCCTTCACACGCCTTCCTCCGGGAAGCACCCCTGCGCTCTCCGGCAGGGAGCGGAGTCTTCGGAGCGACCAACACCAGTGAGGCGGAGTGGCTCGACGCCTCGCTGGTGGGAAATATCTGAATTGAGTCTCGAGCTGTCTGCGGGCGCATCGCTGTTCAAAACGTGGGGGAGCGGCTCGAAGCCGCGTCCCTTGTAAATCTCCGAATTAAGTCTTTGATCCTGGTCCCGAGCGGATTTGCTGTGCCCTGACGTGTCCTCTTCTCTAGTTCCAGTTCGGGCATTCCCTACGCCCCGTGCCTTGCCGCCTGCCCGGAAATGTGCTAAACGAAGTTGCGAGGTCATCGCGCATGGAACAAAAATTTGCCGACAACGGATTGTGCTTCGTATGCGGCGCGCGGAACGAGGACGGCCTCAAGCTCACGCTGCGAACGAATTCCGAAAGGGGGGAGTCGGAGGCGGACGTGGTCTTTCCGAGCCGCTTCCAGGGCTGGGAGGGCATCGTGCACGGCGGGCTGTTGGCAACGGTCCTCGACGAGGCGCTGATCTACGCGGCCGGGGCCAAGGGGTTCAAATGTGTCACGGGAGAGATCACGATCAGATTCATAAAGCCGGCGCGGACGAACGTCCGGCACACGGTCAAGGGGCGGTTCCTCGAGGACAAAGGACGGATCGTGCTTGCCGAAAGTGAAATCCTGGACGCCGAAGGAATCCCAATCGCTCGCGCATCCGGGAAGCTTTTTAAAATCGAGGGCTGATCAGGCCGGGCAGTGCGTGTGCGTCAGAAGACTTTCAGCCGGAACCCCAAAGTCAATGAGAAGCCGCTGAAGTCCAGGGTCGCTTTTCTCAAGCCCGGAGCCGGACCGACCGCGAGGGTGGGCGTGTTGGGACCAAACCCCTTGCTCGTCAGATCGGCTGTGCCGATATAAAGGATTCCATCCTCAATGCCCCCGCCGTCGTAGAAACTGCTGTAGTTCCTGCTGGCTCGAAGATCTCCGAAGCGGGCATACCTGCCCTTGGCTTCAAGGGCGATGGCGAGAAACTTGCTGACTTGAAACTCAAACCCGAGTCCTCCATGCAAACCTAGACCGGCCTTATGCAAGCTGTATTCATCATAGATTGTAGATTCCACACTTAAATTTAGCCGGATTAGCCTCGATAGGTATCCGGAAGAAAGGTAGCCACCGGCTCCTCCATTGAAAAAAATGCTCACTCCAGGGGCCACGGGGAGTGAATAATAGACGCTCACCGTGAGAGGAATCGTCCTGACATTTTGCTCCCAAAATACGCCCCAGACCCAGGTGCGCTCCGGCGCCGTTACGGGGAAATAGCCCGATGCTTGGAAATCGCTCTTGGCTTTTCCATAGATATATCCGGTTCCGAGGCTGACGGCGAGTCTCGGCGAGAAGCTCCATTGGAGTTCGGCCCCGGCGGAAGGCTGGAAATGCCCGATAGGCCTCGATTTTCCTCCCGGGTAATCCGCCAACCCGGCTTTCAAAAAGCTGTCGAATGACGTTACGAAGGTGTTCAGGTCTCCTACCGCTAGATAGTTCGCGCCGCCCATGAACCTGATGCTCAGCCCGGGCTTAAACGAGCTCGAATCATCGCTGGACGCCGGTGAGCCCGCGAGAAAAACAGAGGCTAATAATAAAGCGAATCCGACGATGTTGACCTTGCTAAAGAGAGCGTTTCTCATTTATTGCCTCCTCAATTGGTCGATAGAACCTCCTGCACCAGAAAACCTATTTGTTCACTGCAACGGTTATCGAAGACTTTCTCTCGACTCGGAAACTTCGCCCTTCATCATCGACAAAACCTATCGCATTAACGTTATCAGTTATTGACTCCATAAGCTGGACCGTTCTTGTGAATATTCTTGATTCTCCGCTCATGAGGCTTACATTCTCAGCGATTGTGCCGAGCTGTTCATCGCTAAGGAGAATACCTTCGACGTTTAGGCTGGCGACGTTCCGTATGACATAAGTAAGCGTTACTATCCCTCCCTTTTCCAGGCTAGATTTATCTGAACTTACCTCCAAAACGAGGCCACCACCGCAGTATGGGCACGGTGTGGTTTTGGTTCCAAACACCTGCGAATAGAGTGAATTACCGCTTTGGCTGTAGGCATAAACACGATAATTAAAAAGCTGACCACAAGGCAACTCTGAGTCGATATAGGTCGTGACGTTGGGTCCCACCTGCCCGATAGGGAACCAATAAAGCCCGGATTTTCTCTCAATCTTAAATCCCTGTTCATTAGTTGAATTATCTCTCCACGTCAGAGTGATAGACGAGCAATTCGGAAGGCCGTTTAAATTACTGGGTGCTGTCGGTCCTGGAGGTGAGTAAACACTTAAGGCTCCGTACGCGCTAAGCCGCCCTTCCGATACACATTTTCCGACCAGGGACGCCTTGTGCGTTGCTCCCTGCATGATGGCGTTCTTTACCTGGGCCCACGTTAGATCGGGACGGCATCCCCATACCAGGGCCGCTACCCCTGCCACATAAGGTGTCGCAAATGACGTACCGGCAACATAAGAGTATAAGCCGTCTTTTTGGGTGCTGTAGATATCTGTTCCGTCATTGTTTAGGTGGCCGGAGCCGCCTGGTGCACCAATATCCACCGATGTGTGGCCGTAGTGTGAATAAGAAGCTACGTTGTCATTGTTATCGGTCGCCAGCACGACGATTATGTTATCGAGGTCATAGTTGGCGGGATAAATAGGCGTTACATCATTATCGTACCATTGCGTGGGAACTTCATAATTCCCGGCAGCGGCAACAAAAAGCCTGCCTGCGGTCTTTGCCATGTTGATTGCATCATAAAGCGGTTGATACGGTTGCCCCCAACCATAGCTATTGCTTGTAACGCTCGCTCCGTTAGCAACCGCATACTCCAGGCCGTGACGGGCACTTACAAGATCCATTCCGATCTTAACGGGCATTATCTTTGTGTTCCAATTGACCCCAACGACGCCAATAGTATTTCCCGCACGGGCTCCAATAATTCCAGCGGCATGAGTTCCATGGCCGTCAAGATCCATCGGGTTATTATTGTTATTGACAAAATTCCAGCCGCGAACGTCGTCCACAAACCCGTTTCCATCGTCGTCAATCCCGTTGTTTGGGATTTCGCCTGGATTTGTCCACATGTTGTCCACTAGATCTGGGTGATCGTACTTAACCCCCGTATCTAGTACGCCGACAATAACACTTCCATTACCGCTGAAGATGTTCCAAGCGGAGGGCGCATCAATATCGGCCCCCACAGTGCCACCCGCCTGTCCTGTATTGAAAAGCCCCCAAAGCCGATTAAAATATTGATCGTTGGGATAATAACTCATGAAGTGACCTATCGCGTTAGGCTCAGCGTAGATGATAATATCGGAAAGGGACCTTAGAAAGTTTATCGATTGATCGAGATTAACGTTTTCTGGGATTCTTATATGAAACAAGTAAGGGTCCGAAAGAAACGAGTTCGTGAACCTGTCTGTAAGACTCCATTGAGAAGTCGTCGTCTCCCGGCCCAAGTAGGATACGATCCTTGCTCCGAGACTACTTAGCACATCTTGTATAATTATCCTATCGGAACCATCCTTAAACTTGACGAGGATTTCGTTCGGGACGCGGTCAAGGCTCAGGCTTGCCGTTTCTTGGGCATTCGGACCCGCAAGAGCGAGAAAAAAGGAAATAGGTAGCCCAATCGCTACGAGTGGCCATTTTAGTTTCGACATTCGGATTCCCCCCTCAAGGAAATTTTAGCCGCGAACATAGCAAAACGAGCATAATAGCTCGATCCCGTGGAGATTCTTGTACATCCATGGATGACGGTTCCCTGAATAATTATTATGATTCCCACATATTATATAAGTCGATCCCAAAAACTTGTCAAGCGAATCGTCGGAGGTGTGTCGGCGCGCGGAACGAGGCCGGCCTCATGCCCACGCTGCGAACGAATTCCGAAACGGGGGAGTCGGAGGCGGACGTCGTCTTTCCGAGCCGCTTCCAAGGCTGGGAAGGCATCGTGCATGGCGGGTTGCTGGCAACGGTCCTTGATGAGGCGCTGATCTACGCGGCCGGGGCCAAGGGATTCAAGTGTGTTACGGGAGAGATCACGATCAGATTCATAAAGCCGGCGCGGACGGACGTTCGCCATACGGTCAAGGGACGTTTTGTCGAAGACAAAGGGCGGATCGTGCTTGCCGAAAACGAAATCGTGGACGCCGAAGGAATCCCAATCGCTCGCGCGTCCGGGAAGCTTTTCAAGATTGAGGACTGATCAGGCTGGCCGGAGCACGGGTCTTAGAAAAGTCTCAATCGGATTCCTGCCGTCAAAGAGAAGCCGCTGAAGTCCAGGGTCGCTTTTCTCAAGCCCGGAGAAGGGCCAATGGCCAATTCGGGGGTGTTAGGGGTGAGACCCTCGCTCGTCAAATCCCTTGTGCCGAAATAGAGAATCCCATCCTCGATGCTCCCGCCATTGAAATCGCTGTGATTCCGGCTGGCTTGAAGATCTCCGATGCGGATATACCGTCCCTTGGCTTCAAGGGCGACGGCGAGGAACCTGTTCACGTGAAACTCAAAACCGACTCCGCCGTGCGCGCCCAAACCGGTCTTATGCACCCTGTATTCGTCAAAGATAACGCCAGAATCCTGGAATATGTCACCCGAATGGAGCTCGATCCTCCTCAAAAGGTACCCGGATGAAAAGTAGGCCCCGGCCCCTCCGTTCAGGAAAATGCTCACTCTGGGCACGATGGGAAGAGAATAATAAACGCTTACCGTGAGAGGGACCGCCTTGACATTTTGCGCCCAAGATACGTGCCATAACCAAACGGAATCCGGGACCGTCATGGGGAAAAAGCCTGAGGTCTCGAAATTGCTCGCGGCTTTTCCATAAAGATAACCGGAGCCAATACTGATAGCAAGTCTCGGAGAGAAATTCCATTGGAGTTCGGCCCCGGCGGAAGGCTGGAAATGCCCGATAGGCCTCGATTTCCCTCCCGGGTAATCCGCCAACCCGGCTTTCAAAAAGCTGTCGAATGACGTTACGAAGGTGTTCAGGTCTCCTACCGCTAGATAGTTCGCGCCGCCCATGAGCCTGATGCTCAGCCCGGGCTTAAACGAGCTCGAATCATCCCTGGACGCCGGTGAGCCGGCGAGAGAAATAGAGACGAGCAAAAGGACAATTCCGAAAGTGTTGGTCAGCCTTAACATATTGGTTCCCATCGCTATCTCCTCCCTTGCTATTATGGCCCGCCCTGCGCGCGTTAAGTCATTCTAGCGGCTTCGATTGTAATCCTGGTAGAGAAACCGCCGACGAGCGGTCTGCGCCTAAAGTGTAACCGTAAAGTGCGCGACGAGCCCGGGGTCGGAAGGGGAGTTCGTGAGATACGCCTTGCCGCTGTACACACCGGAGGGGACAACCGACCCGCTGTTGCCCTTCAGATCCCAGAGTCCCTCATAGGAACGAGATTCGCCCGGGGCCAGTTCCAGGTTCCAGAGGACTTGGAGGAAATACTTGTCATGAGACCACTGCCACACGACGACGCCCAAACCATTCTTGACCTGGATATCATAGGCTTGGGACGCGGAAAAGCTCAGTGTTACAGCACGGCTCCCGGTGTTTTTGACGGAGATATCGATCGCCAAGCCCGAAGTCCCCGCGCTGCGCGTTGAAACGGACAGGGTCACACCCTGGAGCGAGGCCCGGCCCTCAAGCAATCGAGCCGATTGAGACTGGCACGCGGCGGCAAACAGCACGAGCAGAGCTGCGGCACTAGCAACGGTTGCCCTTTTCATGTTTGGTTGCTTTCCCATCATGTTCCCACTGGCGGACGATCATAATATGGGGGAAAAAACGCAGTATGTCAAGCGCTACAAAGTGAGTGTTATCTCCCACCGAAAAATGAACAACGGCGGTCTTTATCGAATCGACTTCGTGTTTTAGATGAGTTTCATCCGCAAGCCCAAAGTCAACGAGAAGCCGCTGAAGTCGTGGCGGGCAAGAAGCCCAGCTTCCCGCCTGATACTCGCGTTTAGAAAAAGAATCGAGCGGCGACGAAGAGGAGGAAAATTCCGTAGAGGAGCTTGACGGTGGCCGAGGGGAGGCGGATCGTAATGCGGGCGCCGAAAACCGTGCCCATAAAAATGCCCAGAGCAACCCAAGCCGCCGCGCCCAGGTCGAGCGTTCCCTGATTGTAGTAATAGAGGACGCCGGGAAGTCCGAACGGCAGGAGGATCGCCCCGAGCGAGGTCGCGATGGCCCGCTTGGCCGGATAGCCGAGAACGAGCGCGAGAAGCGGGACGATGATGTTGCCGCCGCCGATCCCGAACATCCCGGCCATAACGCCGGCGGCGATGCCGATGGCAATCAGAGGCATCGGGTGGGGATGCGGATTGGTTTCGGGCTCGGGCTTGGGCGGCACTTTTTTGCCGAGCAGGATGCGGACGCGCCGGACCGGGCCGATGAAATTCCAACTGACATAGAGGCAGAAAACGGCGTAGATCTTCTTCATGAGATCGGCGGGCAAGGTATTGGCCAGCCAGGCGCCGACGGCCACCGATGTTAAGAGCCCGAGGCCGATGAAAACAGAGGCCCTGAGATCGATGACCTTGGCCCTGTAATAGGCGATAACGCCCAGAATGCCGACCGGGAGGAGGATCGCCGCAAGCGAAGTCCCGGTGGCCTTGACGAGCGGGAATCCGGCCAAAAGAACGAGGGCCGGCACGATGACGATGCCGCCTCCGATCCCGAACAGGCCGGAAAAGACGCCAGCCACAAGGCCGACGACGATGAGCCACGGACCGGTCATGGCCGAAGGTCTCCCGCTCCGGCGAGGCGTGTGTCAGGCCGTGCTCCGGGTCCGGCGGGCGGCGAACTCAATTTGGGCATTAAAGGTCTCAGGGGCCTGATTATATAAGAAAGGAATCCCGGCCTCAAGAAATCTCGGGGCACCGGTTAATGTATAATATTCTTTTATGACCTGGAGGAACCCATGAGCCTGTCCATGCGGATCGTCGGACTGACACCCGTCGCCCTAGTCCTCTTTCTGGCCTTCGGCTTCGGCACGGCCGGCGAGAACAAACCCCTGCCGAAAGATTATCCGATCCGTCCGGTGGACTTCACCCGCGTCCGCTTCAGTGATACTTTCTGGGCGCCGCGCCTTGAAACGAACCGAACCGTCTCGATCCCTTACGCCCTCAGGATGAACGAGGAAACCGGCCGGGTCGACAATTTCCGCAAGGCCGCGCACCTCATGTCCGGGCCGTATATGGGCAAGCGCTACAACGACTCGGATGTCTACAAAGCTATGGAAGGCGCGGCCTACACGCTCCTTCTCCATCCGGACCCCGCGCTCGAGCAGAAGCTCGACGACTTGATCGCGATCATCGCCAAGGCCCAGGAGCCCGACGGCTACCTCTACACGACACGGACGCTCGATCCCAAGAATCCCGCGCCCGGCGCCGGCCCTGAGCGCTGGTCGAATCTGCGCGTGAGCCACGAGCTCTACAACGTTGGTCACATGTACGAAGCGGCCGTCGCGCACTACCAGGCGACCGGGAAGCGGACCTTCCTCGCCATCGCCCTCAAGAATGCCGACCTCCTCGTCAAAACCTTCGGTCCCAATCCCGGCCAGCGCCGGGGATTTCCCGGCCACCAGGAAGTCGAAATCGGTCTCGCCAAGCTCTATCGCGCAACCGGCAACCGCGCCTATCTCGACCTGGCCAAGTTTTTCCTCGACGAGCGCGGCCATTATCATGAGGGACCGTACCACGCCAAGGGCGACCCTTTTGCGGTTTATGATTCCGAAGAGTATATGCAAAACCACAAGCCGCTTCTCGAGCAGGACGAAGCCGTTGGACACGCCGTTCGGGCGATGTACATGTACTCGGGGATGGCCGACGTCGCGGCCCTCGGCGGCTATCCGGAATTCGTCAACGCCATCGACCGCCTCTGGTCGAATGTGGTCGGAAAAAAGATGTACATCACGGGAGGTGTCGGCGCGCGCCACACGATCGAAGGCTTCGGGGATGCCTATGAACTGCCGAACGCCGAAGCGTACACCGAAACCTGCGCGGCCATCGGCAACGCCCTGTGGAACCAGCGCCTCTTTCTCCTCCACGGCGATGCCAAGTCCATCGATGTTTTCGAGCGTGTCCTCTACAACGGCCTTCTGTCGGGCGTCTCGCTCAGCGGCGACCGCTTCTTCTACCAAAATCCGCTCGAGTCGGCCGGCAGGTATGTGCGCAGCCCTTGGTTCGAAGTCGCCTGCTGCCCGCCGAACATGACCCGCTTCCTGCCGTCGCTCCCCGGCTATATGTATGCGACCAAGGATGACACGATTTTCGTAAATCTCTTTGTCGCGGGAACGGGGCGCATTAACGCCGCGGGGCAGACCATTTTGCTCACCCAAGCCACGCGTTACCCCTGGGACGGGGCTGTCCGAATCAGCGTCGAGCCGGAGCAGGCCGGTGAGTTTGAAGTTGCCGTGCGCATTCCGGGTTGGGCGCGGAACGAGGCCGTGCCGAGCGACCTCTACCGGTTCCTCGACCGGACGAACGAAGCGCCGACCCTCGAGGTCAACGGCAAAGCCATTCCTATCAATCCCGTGGCCGGCTATGCCCGCATCCGCCGCACCTGGATGAAAGGCGATGCCATCAGTCTCAACCTGCCCATGCCCGTCCGCCGCGTCCTTGCTAACGACCTCGTCAAGGCCGACGCCGGCCGGGCGGCGCTCCAGCGCGGGCCGGTCGTTTACTGCGTCGAAGGAGCGGACAACAACGGCCGCGTCTTCGACGTCTACCTCCCCGACGGAGCTCCCGCTGCGGCCGACCTCCGGCCCGACGTCCTCAACGGTGTTGTCGTCATCGCGGCCAAGGCCGTGGGCATGGAGAAGGATGCGAACGGAAAAGCCGTCGAAAAGGAACGGCGCCTCGTCGCGATACCTTATTATGCCTGGGCCAACCGGGGCGAAAACGGTATGCTTGTCTGGCTGCCGCGGACAGCCTCCGCCGTAAGACCGGCCAAGCCGGCCGACATGTCCATCGACTGAGCCACGGCGGAACACGCGGTCCTTCTTTCGTCATTCCTTCGCGGAAAGGCGGGCGTTGTTCTGCGTGATCCCGAAGGAAGCGGCGCGGCGAGCGGCTCGCATTGAAGTTGATTTTCGGCGCGGTTCGGGCTAACCTTTCTTCCGGCGGCAGGCGATGGCGATGAATTGCCCGGACGCCCCGATGGCATATCCTTCCGGAGGTCCTGATGAAAACGAAACGAGCCGGATTCGCTTTGCTTCTTCCCATCCTCGCCCTGCCTCTCCTCAACGGGCTCTGTCCCCCGGCGGCGCGCTGCAGCCAGCCCCAGGACCTCACCCTCGACAACGGGCGGCTCAAAGCCGAATTCAACGAACGCGGGCTCGTCTCCCTGACGGAGCTCCAGGCGCTCCGGAAGATCGTTTTCGCCGGCGACCCGTCCACGATCACCATCGGCGGCCGAACACTGACCGTTTCGGACCTCGGTACGGCGGAAATCGAGACCAAGCCGTCGCGCCTATCGTTCCGCTACACCCAAGACCCCTATACGATCGAGGTCGCCTACGAGTTGCGCCCCGGCTGGGCATTTCTGAGCAAGCAGATCATCCTTTCCACCGCATCGCCCTCGACTTACCATATCAACACGGTGGCGCCGCTCGCGACGTCGATAGACATTCCCGTTGCCGATGAGCTCCGGCTCGCCGAAGGCAAGTGGGGCGCACTCCTGCGCTTCACAGCGCCGAATCCTTCAGCCCCTCCTGCCTGGGGGCTTTTCTTCATGCTCCAGAATCCCTACATGGTGTGGATGCGCGAGGGGAAGGGCCTTTCCGCTTCCTATGCGCCGGATATGGATTGGAACCCGGACGACGGGCCCTTTGCTTCGGACCGGCTCTGCATCGGGATGGTCGAGCTCAGCGGCACGGTGTTTCCGGCCAAAGCCGTTCCGGAATGGAAGCTTGTCCGGGACTACACGACCCTCCTCGACCGTGTTCCGACGATCGACATCAACGAGATCGCCGCGCTCGGCGATTGCGTCCGGTCGTTCCTCCTCTATTATCCAAGCCGCGTGCGCGTGCACATTCCCTGGTGCGAAAACGACTACCAGGTGGACGTCGGCACACCCGAAGGAGTCGAGGAATACAAACGGATCATGGACCGGGCCGCCGACCTCGGCTGCAATTATCTCCTCTATACGCCTGCCAACAGCCTGCTCTCGCGGCTGGAGGACAACGCCGACGATTGGGGCTGGGAGAACGTCCTCTGGTTCGGGCTCGGGCAGAAAATCCGGAGAGGGGAATGGGACCCGGAACGGGACGACGTTCCTCCCGGAGTCCAGGCCATGCTGGATTACGCGGCCTCGAAGAACCTCAAGCTCATGGCGTATGCCTACCCGTCGCTGCCGTTCATGCAGAATCCGGAATGGACGAGGTGGGCGGGCAAAAACGCAGGCGGCCGCCCCGGCGCCGACACAGGCCTGCGCAGTTTCCAAGACTGGTGGCTCAACAAATGTCTCTCGTTTATCAAGAAAACAGGCGCCGCCGGATTCTCCTTCGATCATTGGTGGATCGCCTTAGACAAGGCCTCGAGCAAGTACGCCCAATGGTATGGCTGCCGCCGCATTCTCGAAAGCCTGCGCCGGCAGGCGCCCGATATCGTCATCGACGGCCGGCAGCAATACCAGAACTTCGGCCCTTGGACCTGGCTGGCCGGGTCCTATCCGCATCCGACGCTGACCGACGAGCAGCCCGAGAGTTTCACGGCCTTCCCCGACCTTCACACGGACCGGGTTTCAGCCGACCGGCAGCGGTTCGCCGCATGGACCTACCGCGTCGAGCGGTTCGCTCCGCCCGAGATCATCCCCGGCTTCATCACTCATCAATCGGAGCGCTCGGACGACAAGGACGTTATGCGCCGCGACCGCTTCCGCGCCCGCGATTGGGACTATCTCGGCTGGAAGTATTCGCTGCTGTCGTCCATCGGGACGGCCCCGTTTAACAATGTCGTCAATTTCATTCCGGCCCGCGACGCCGCGGAGTTTAAGGCTTTGTCCGATGAGGATACGGCCTGGTTCAAGAAATGGCTGGACTGGGCCGAGCAGAACGCCCGTTACCTTCATGCCCTGCGTCCGATCATCGGACCGCCCATGATCGGACGGGCGGACGGGACGGCGGCCGTCATCGAGGACCGCGGTTTCCTCTTTGTCTTCAACCCAAACGCCGGACGAACGGAGGCCCGCTTCAAGCTCGACGCCTCCATCGGCCTGACCAAGGGTGACCGGTTCGTCCTCCGCGAGCTCTATCCGGAGGAAGGCAAGCTTATCGGCTCGGCGGAAGGCTTCTGGCCTATGGGAGCGGATGTCGTCCTGCCCATGTCAGGCGCAGAGGCGCGCGTGCTCGAGGTCTTCCCCGCACCGGCGCGGCCCGAAATCACGGACGCGGTTCTGTTCAACGTCGCCGGCTCGGCATCCTATAAGAACGGCACCCTCGCCCTCACCGAAGTCTCGGGCGAGATGGGCACGACTCGGGAGGGCCTTGTCATCTTGCCGCAGGGAACGACGGCCCGCGTCATGTCCGTCAACGGCGTTCCCTTTCCTTTCAAACAGGATTTGGGCAGAGTTGCCTTCACCGTCAAGTTCGCCGGCAAAGCCTTCGGCCGTCTCGAACGGATCGACTCGGCCGACGGGGACTTCGCCGGCGGGACGGTGCGGGCTAAAGTCACGATCCCGGGGCGGATTTTCAAACAGCTTCAAGACAGAAAGACCAAATGGCCGATCGCCTATACGGAAGACGAACTCCTGGCGCCGTGGCTCGGGCCGTGGCGGCTGCTCCTGTTCGTGCAGATCGCCGAGCCGTCGGACGCGGTGGACATTACCGTCAAGATCGATGGTCAACCCGCCGCCG
Organism: Candidatus Aminicenantota bacterium; assembly: GCA_963727095.1. Taxonomy (GTDB): domain Bacteria; phylum Acidobacteriota; class Aminicenantia; order Aminicenantales; family Saccharicenantaceae; genus CAVSEQ01. The sequence goes on from CAVSEQ010000005.1 coordinate 1,169,626, forward strand.
TGAAGAAGGCCTATAACAGCGTTTACGCTCATTCGCCCAAGCGGACTTATCTTGGGTGCTACGTCGATATCTCCGGGCTCAAACCGGACGTGGTGCACGATGTCGAAGTGGCCGTTCCTCCGATGAGCGCGGGCCTGTTCCGAGGGCTTTTTATCGAGAATGTCGAGCCCGAGTGCACCAAACGGATTCTGGCTCCGCAGCCTTCGGCCAAGCGCTGACGGGCCGCGCGTTCCCGAGCTCACTACCGGCAGGGCCGGGTCCGTTGACTTTCAGCCTCTAAAATTCTATTCTAATTCTCTCTCGAAACTTGGAACGAAAGGGACAGGCGCCGCGCATGGACCGGAAACCCCTCCTGAACATGAAGTCTCTCAAGGAGCAGGTCTACGAATACCTGCGCGAGCAGATGCGGACGGGGACGATTCTGCCCGGCTCGGTCATCGACATGGAAGAGACCTCGAAGAGGCTCGGCGTGTCGAAAACACCGCTTCGTGACGCGCTCCTTCTGCTCGAGACGGAGGGATTCGTCAGAATCATGCCGCGGCGCAAAGTCGTCGTCAATGTCCTGACCGAAGCCGACATCCGTGATTCCTACGACATCGTCGGCGCCCTCGAAAGCGTCGCCCTGCTCAGGGCTTTCGACAGGATCCGGCCCGGCGACATCGAGGCCATGCAGACCTTGAACAACGACATGCACGCCGCCATCGGCGCCGGCGATTTCGATCTCTACTACGCGAAAAATCTGGCCTTCCACAACGTCTTTCTCAGCCTCTGCGGGAACGAGAGCCTGGTCAAGATCGTCAACACGTTGAAGAAGCGGCTCTATGATTTTCCGCGGTCCAAAGGGTTCGTCAAAGAGTGGGAAGAGAGCAGCATCGTCGAGCATCAGGCGCTCATCGAACTTATCCGGGATGGCCGGAAACAGGAAGCCGCCATTCACATTCGCGATGTCCACTGGTCCTTCAAGGTCCAGGAGGAATACGTCCACAAGTATTACGCCCATATCGCCAAAACCGTCGTTTAGCGCGGGGCGGCGCAATCCCATGCCGGATAATATTCTCGTACAGAAAAATATTTCTTGCTTTTTGAATTTGAGTATGGTTTCTTTATAACCGAATGAAATAATCTCCTTTAAAAAGCGGACCTGCCGGCCATGATCAAAGAAGGCGCGCATCGAAAAACTCAAACCCAAGCGGGGAATGCCAAGTTCATCAGCGCCATCAACAAAGTCAAGGTCACGAACCTCATCCGTGACAGCGACAGCATCTCCCGTGCGGACCTGGCGAAGAAAAGCGGCCTGAGCGCGCCGACAATTTCCCGGATTGTCGACAGTCTCATCCGTGGCGGCTTGGCGATCGAAATCGGGGCCGGGGAATCCAACGGGGGACGAAGGCCCACGCTTCTCAAGTTTTCCGGCGTCGACAATTTCATCATCGGGATCGACCTTGGGACTACCAACATCTACGGCGTGCTGACAGATCTGGACGCCAAGGTCGTCGGGGAGATTCGACGCCCGACATTGGTCGAAGAGGGCTTCTCCCGGGTCATGGAAAGGACGTCGGACGTCATCAACGAACTCAGGAACCAGCTTGGCGATAAAAAGGGCCGGGTTTGCGGGATCGGGATGGCCATTGCCGGGCTCATCAACCGGGAACGGAACATCGTCGAGTTTTCGCCCGATTTCCACTGGCACAACGTCGACGTGCGGGCCGCCCTGTCCCAAGGCAACGAAATTCCCGTCATCTTCGACAACGTCACCCGGGTCATGGCCTTGGGGGAGATGTGGTACGGGGCCGGAAGGAATTTCCGGAATTTCATCATGGTCAACGTCGGTTACGGCATCGGCGCCGGCATCATCATCCAGGGGAGCCCGCTCTACGGGCTCAGGGGAATGGCCGGAGAATTCGGGCATATCACGCTCGAAAAAGATTCCAATGTCCAGTGCGAGTGCGGCAACTTCGGCTGCCTCGAAGCGCTGGCTTCCGGAAACGCCATCGCCAAGGCCGCACAGAAGGAACTGCGGACCGGAGCCGTATCCACTCTCTCGGAATCCTGCGAAGGGGATCCCTCCCGGTTGACCGCCGAGATGGTCGCCGACGCCGCCAAGATGGGTGACGGGACGGCCTGGACCATCTTCGACAAGGCGGCCGAATACCTGGGGCTGGGGATTGCCGGATTGATCAACCTGTTCAATCCCGAAGCTGTCTTTATCGGCGGGGGCGTGGCCAAAGCCGGCGACATCCTCTTCGACCGGGTGCGCAAAACCGTCAATGGCAGGGCTTTGAATAAAACGGCCAGTGAAGCGACGATCATTCCGGCGACGTTCGGTACCAAGTCCGCCGTTATGGGAGCGATATCGCTTATCCTGAGCGGGGTCGTCAACCTCGATTATGAGCATGTCAATTTCTCGGGAGGCAAGTGAGTCGGGGCGGCGGCCGCCAGCAGCAGGCGTGAGGTATTAAATATGGTTGGAGACGTTCTCGTTGCGATTTTTGGCGTAGATTCTTTCTTAAGATTAGAAAGCTATATAAGCTCGTTATTCTGTTTGCTTCAGCAAAGTCGTCTCCACTTGGGGATTTTGCCATATGGGAAGAAATAGCCGTTCATGGGAGGTGAAAACGAGGGACAAATTAATCGAGGCTCTTCTAAGGACTTTGGGTTTGGATTTGGTTCAGTAAAAAGGAGAAGAAGGCATGAGTAAGAACAAGGTTCTTTCCGTCATCGCGGCCTGCTTGATCCTCTCGTCGATCGCGGCGGCTCAGGAATTGCAGTCCGGCGCGATCAGGGGCCGGGTCGTCGATGAGAGCGGGCAGCCTCTCCCGGGCGTATCCATCACGATCTCCGGGCCCGCCCTCATCGGCAAAGTGACGACGGTGACCAACGCCGATGGGCTCTTCCGGGCTCCCAACCTGACGCCTGGAGCAGGCTACGAAATCAAAGCCGAGCTCAACGGTTTTGAAACGATGATCAATACGGGGCTCCTCATCAATCTCGGCAAAACGATTTCGATCGAGATCAAAATGAAGGCCTCGACGCTCCAGCAGGAAGTGACGATCACGGCGCCGACGCCCACGGTCGACGTCGTGAAATCTTCGACGTCCAGAATCGTGACGAGCGACGTCCTGGCGTCGCTTCCCCTTTCGCGCAACATCAGCACGGTGCTTCAATTCGTCCCGGGCTCCGTCGGCGGCAGCATCCACGGTGACGGGCGGGGAGAGCTCGGCGCCGTCATGGACGGCATCCAGATGTCGGAACCCGACGTCGGGGGAGTCGCCTTCGGCTATGATGTGGGAATCGCTTGGGACATGGTGGAGGAAGCCGAGGTCGTGACGGCGGGAGCGACCGCTCAATTCTTCGACAGCGGGAGCGGGCTGACCAACGTCGTCATGAAATCCGGCGGAAACAGGTTTTCCGGCGAGGCTTCCGTGTACTACACGAACAAAAGCCTTTCCGAAATCCATCTTCAAAACGCGGAGATCGACGCTCTCGATCTCGCCAAGCCTTCGGTTCCGGTCTTCTCGCTCGATTCGGCTTTGGCCGTCGGCGGGCCGATCATCAAGGATAAGCTCTGGTTCATGGGCGAATTCCGCTACCTCGGGAGCAAGAATACCGGGGATTTCCGGCCCACGGTCATCAACGGGAAGCAATACAATAACTACGACCGGCCCTTCCCCAACTACATCGGCTTCCTGAAGTTCTCGGCCCAGCTGGCCACAAACATCCGCGCTTCGCTCATGGGACACTTTTCCGAGCAAGATGTTCCTTATTATTACACCGGCTGGCAGCTCACAGACGAGGCCAACCTGCACAACAAGCCCATCCGCTTCAATTACGGCGGCACGGTTTCGTGGACCGTCAACAACAGCACCATCCTCGACCTCCGCGCCGGCGGGCTTTATTTCAAGTGGACAGGACATACCACCGCGCAAGGCAATCCCAACGGGCCCGCGTTCACCGACGCCTTTACCGGCTATCAGTGGGGGCAGAACGGCGGCGAGCAATACACGTACAAGCCCAAGCTCAATATCTCGTTGACGGCGACCAAGTTCCTGGACAACGTCCTTGGGGGAAACCATGAGCTCAAGGCCGGCCTGGAATGGGAAAGGAACCGGGGTGACTGGGGCTTCTATATGAAACAGCCCCTGTTCTGGTCCTACTACGATGGAAGCCCCTATTATTTCGCGGCTCAAAACGGTGGCGTGACCGACCCGGTCTACGGAGACGGCCTTCTCAATTATGCGGCCATCGGAACGACGTACGGAGCCAGCGACAGCATCGGCATCACATCCCGAGTGGGCGGCTTCGTCCAGGACTCATTCACCATCAAGCGCTTGACTATCAGCCTGGGCCTGCGGGCCGACCATCTGACGGCCTGGACTCCGGCCTCGGTAAAAGGTGCGGCGACGGACCCCACGGCCCTGGCCCTCGGCGCCACCTACTTCGAGCCCCTTTACGGCTTCAATCCTTATGCGGAGATCTCGTTCCCCGCCTGGAACAACGCCTTCCCTTACGGCACTATCTTTTCCCCGCGCGTCGGCCTGACCTACGACCTCTTCGGCGACGGAAAGACGGCTCTAAAGGCCACGTTCTCACGCCAGCAGGAAGGCTTCCCCACCTCAATAGAGTCCAACATGTATCCTCTGAACTGGTACGGCTACGACTTTTTCTGGTGGGATGACAATCACAACGGCGTGCCCGACGTCCCGGGCGTGGGCGGTGACCACTACGAGGTGGCCTACGGCGAGACACCCCTGAACCAGGTCTCCACGGCCTATCTGAACTCCATCGACCCCAAGGTCAAGATGCCCTATATCCTCGAGTACACGGCCGGCATCGAACACGAGCTCGTCAAGGACCTCAACGTCGGCGTCCGCTATATTCATAAGGACCGCAAGGACGTCCTGGCCAGCGTCCTCTGGGATCAGGCGACCGGCCAGTACTGGTACACGCATGATCAGGCCCCCCAGTGGTGGGTCCCGTTCACCACGACGGTCCCGGCGACCGGCAATTTCCCCGCCCAGCAAGTCACCATGTACTTTCTCTCCAACAATGCCCCTTCCCAATACTACCGCCTGACCAACGTTCCCGAAGGTGTCATGAAATACAATTCCGTCGAGGTCAGTTTCGACAAGAGATTGGCCAACGGATGGCAGCTCGGCGGCTCTGTCACCTTTTCTCAGAGCAGAGGCAACTATCCTGTGAGCTACGCCTCCTGGGCGTCGTTCTCCACGTACACGAGCCCGAACTCTTTCGTCAACGCGTACGGTGACCTGCCCTACAGCCGGCCCATCCTGATCAAACTCTTCGGCACGTTCAACCTGCCCTATCGGTTCATGTTCTCGTTCTTCTACACGCATCTTGACGGCTCGCCCTGGGGACGAACGGTCAGGGTTCAACCCCCCGCAGACTGGGCGGCCGCCAACAACGCCTCCTCGGCGTCCTACAGCATCTATGTCGAACCGCCCGGCACCAGGTGGAACGAGGCTACGGACAACCTCGACCTGAGACTCGAAAAAGACTTCAAGCTCGGCCCCGGCAAGCTTGGGGCCTTCATGGACATCTTCAACCTTCTCGGCGCCTACACGCTGACCGTCGCCCAGAATCCCGCCGGCACTTGGCGCCCGACGGACGCGAACACGACGGACGGCACTTACACGCCCGCGTCTCTTGGTTTGCGCGGTTTTACGGGCTCTCGACAGATCAGGTTCTCCTTGCTCTATAGGTTCTAAAGCGGCATGATGTCAGGGACAGGGGGGAGGGGCCGCGCGGCCCTTCCCCCCGGAGTCCATCCGGTAGAGGGAAGGTATGGCTAGGGAAACCATGTCGCCCCGCGAGGGGTGGCTGGCCGTCTTCAAACGCGAAAAGCCCGACAGAGTTCCGACGGACTTCTGGGGGACGGACGAGGCTGTCGCCGTCCTTATGGCGCACCTGAGTCGCCATGTACGATACGGGCTGCGAGAACGGATGGCCATAAATAAGGCGCTGCACGGGATGAACTGCAACATCAGCACGCCGTCGGCCCAAAGGGTTTAGTACGGGAATGGAATGAAACGGGAAACTGTTCGAATGCTCCTCGCAGGGTTTGCATTGTTTGCCGCCTGCGCCGCAATACAGACGGCCCCAGCGTCGAGCGCCACGGTCCCGGACGCCGTCGCCGTCCAGGCGCCGGGTCCAGCTTCCCCGAGCGGCGACGATGCCGCATGGGGCAGCCTTAGGCTCTGGTACCGCCGTCCGGCCGCGGTCTGGAACGAAGCGTTGCCCGTCGGAAACGGCCGGCTCGGCGCCATGGTCTATGGAAGAGCCGTGGAAGAGACGATCGAGCTCAACGAGGGAACGGTTTGGACGGGAGGCCCATACGACCCGTCAAATCCTAACGCCCTGAAAGCCCTTCCCGAAGTGCGGCGGCTCGTGTTCGCCGGGAAATTTAGGGAAGCCCAGGAGCTCTATGGCCGGACGATGATGGCCCGGCCGCCGAACCAGCAAAAATTCCAGCCCCTCGGAGACCTCTTGATCCGGCAGACAGGGCTCGGACGGGACACGGACCAGAACAAACAGCTCTCGGGCTACCGGCGGGAACTCGACCTGGACACCGCGGTCGCCTCCGTGCGCTACACAATCGGCGGCGTGACGTACACCCGCGAGGTCTTCGCGAGTCCCGTCGACCGGGTGCTTGCGGTCCGGATTCGAGCGTCCAAACCCGCCAGTCTTTCGTTCGTCGTCCGGCTGACCGGCCGGAAAAACGAATTGCCTATGGACGACACCTATGCCCGGATCACGGAACTCGACGGGAAACCCGTCGATACGCCCGGCGACGAAACTTTCAAAACCGAAGGCGCCGAACCGCTTACTCTTGTCCTGCGAGGCCGGACGGCCACCTACTTGGGGATCAAGGGCCGTGTCGAATACGAAGCCCGGGCCCGGATCATTCCCGAGGGCGGCCGAGCCTCGGTCGAAGGGGATTCGGTGACGGTCACGGGCGCCGACGCGGCGACGATCCTGGTGCCGGCGGCGACTAACTTCGTCAGCTTCAAGAACCTTGGGGCTGACCCAGCCGCCCGCGTCGATAAAATCCTGGCAGCCTGCGAGGGGAGACCCTACGCAGCCATCAAGGAGGCCCACGTCGCGGAGCATCGCCGGCTCTTCCGCCGGGTGAGCCTTGTCCTGCCTCGGAGCGCGACGTCGACTCTGCCCACCGACGAGCGCCTGCGGTCGGCGGCGGGCGCGGACGATCCCGATTTGGCCGCACTCTATTTTCAATTCGGGCGCTACCTCCTCATGTCGAGCTCGCGTCCCGGCGGTGTCCCCGCCAACCTCCAGGGCATCTGGAACGACGCCATGAACCCGGCGTGGGGCAGCAAGTTCACGACGAACATCAACCTCGAGATGAATTACTGGCCCTGCCAGGTCGCCAACCTGGACGAATGTTTCGAGCCGTTCGTGAGGCTCGTCGAAGGGGTCTCCGAAACGGGGCGGACCATCGCCCGGGTCCATTACGGGGCCCGCGGCTGGATGGTCCACCACAACACGGACATCTGGCTTGCCGCCGCGCCGGTCAACGGTCCCTACGTGGGCACATGGCCCGCCGGCGGGGCTTGGCTGTGCGACCAGCTCTGGGACCGGTATCTCTTCACGCGCGACGCGGCGTACCTGGCCCGGATCTACCCGCTTCTCAAGGGGGCCGCCCAGTTTTTCCTAGACACGCTCGTCGAAGAACCGCGCCGCAAGTGGCTCGTGACCTGCCCTTCGAGCTCTCCCGAAAACTGGCCGCATTACGCCGGGAACGCGAGTTTTGTCGACGAGGTGCGCAAGGTCAACGTCAACGCCACGATCACGGCCGGTCCGACGGTCGACATGGAGCTCCTCCGGGATCTGTTCGAGGCCTCAGCCGAGGCCGCCCGGATTCTCCGGCTTGACGGGAAATTCCGTGAAGCCGTTCTGCGCGCCCGAAATCGCTTGGCTCCGCTCCAGATCGGCCGCTACGGCCAGCTTCAGGAATACCTCGAGGACTGGGATGACCCCAAGGACACCAACCGGCATCTCTCTCACCTCTACGCGCTCTACCCGGGACGGCAGATCACGCTGAGGAGAACGCCCGAGCTCGCGGCCGCAGCCCGAACGTCCCTCGTTATGCGGGGGGAGGGAGGCATGGGCTGGTCGCTGGCCTGGAAAACGGCCCTCTGGGCGCGGCTCGGCGACGGCGAAAGGGCCGCCGACTCCCTGAAAAGTCTGCTCGAACCGGTCGACATTTCGACCTCCGACGGGAGGAAAGCCGGGACGCTCCCCAATCTTTTGGACACGGGACCTCCCTTCCAGATCGACGGGAACTTCGGCGGCGCGGCCGCTGTCGCCGAGATGCTTCTCCAGTCCCATGAGGACGGCTTGGCCTTGCTGCCGGCCCTGCCGAAGGCCTGGTCTGAGGGTTCGGTCCGTGGACTCGCGGCCCGGGGCGGATTCGAAGTCGACATCGCCTGGCGTGAGGGACGCTGGACCTCCGCGGCCGTGCGCTCGCTCCACGGCGGCCCGTGCCGCCTTTTCGTCGCGGCCCCGGTCCGGGTGCGTCACGGTGACGGGACCGAAGTGAAAACATCTCCCGCCGGGAAGGACGCCGTTTCCTTCGCAACCGAATCCGGCGGAGTTTATTTTATCGAACCCGCGGGCAGGATATGATAATAAAGGGGTTTCAAGGAGCATCGGGATGAGGCAAGCCATTATGACATCTCCCGGCGAAATTGAATTCAGGGATGTGCCCGTTCCGAAGCCCGGCCCGGCCGAAGTCCTCATCCGCGTCAAGACTATCGGCGTTTGCGGGTCCGACGTCCACGTCCGGCACGGCCGCCACCCGTTCACTTCTTATCCGGTGGTTCAGGGCCACGAATTCTCGGGAGTCGTCGAAGCCGTCGGGAAACGCGTCCGGAACATCCGGCCCGGCCTGAAGGTCACCGCGACTCCCCAGATCGTCTGCGGCCGTTGCGGTCCCTGCCGGCGAGGGGACTATCATATCTGCGACGTCCTCAAGGTTCAGGGCTTCCAGGCCCCCGGCTGTGCCCAGGACTTTTTTGTGACCGAGGCGGCGAAGATCGTTCCTCTCCCTGCCTCGTTCAGCTTCGAACAAGGGGCTTTGGTCGAACCAACGGCCGTCGGGGTCCATGCCGTTTCCAGGACCGGGCGGATCACAGGGACGAATGTCGTCGTCCTCGGCGCCGGCCCCATCGGCAATCTGGTCGGGCAGGTCGCCCGGTCGGCAGGTGCAAAAATCCTGATCACGGATATCAGCTCCTTCCGGCTCGATGTGGCCCGCCGGTGCGGGCTCCGGTCGGTCGCCGATGTGAGGTCGGAGAGCTTGGAGGCGGCCGCCGCGCGCGTCTTTGGAAATGAGGGGTTCGGCACGGCCTTCGAGTGCGCCGGGGCAGAAGCAGCCATCAACTCCGCTATCGGGACCATCCGGAAAGGCGGCGCCATTGTCGCCGTCGGAGTCTACGGGGACCGGCCGAAGGTCAACATGAGTTTCCTTCAGGATCGCGAACTGACGTTGACGGGGACGCTCATGTACCAGCGCCGGGATTTCCTCAAGGCGGTCCGCTTGATCAAGGATGGGCGCGTCATCACGCGTCCGCTCGAATCGGCACATTTTCCCTTCGAGTCCTATAGAAGCGCCTACGATTTCATCGACAGCGAAGGGGAGAGGTCGATGAAGGTCTTCGTCGATCTATGACGCGTTCAAAGCGCAAACTTTGCGCGGGAAATATCTCCTGCCGCATGGGGAGGATGGTGAAACCATGAAGCCGTTCAACTACCACCAGCCAACGGAAATCCGGTTCGGTCGGGGCCGTCTGAAAGAAATTCCGTCAGCCGTCGCCCGGCTGGGCGGCCGCTGTCTTCTCGTCACCGTCCCCGATGTCCCCGATTTTGATGGTCTCTTTACGAAGGTCAAGGCGCTGCTCGGCGAAGCCAAAATCCCGGCCGCTCATTTCTCGGGCGTCGTTCCCAATCCGACAACGGATGTTGTGACCGCGGGCGCCCGGATGGCCAAAGAGTTCAAAGCCGACGTCATCCTCGGCCTCGGCGGCGGCTCGAGCATGGACACGGCCAAGGCCATCGCCGTCGAAGCGACCCACCCCGGGAGGGCCTGGGATTACCTTTTCTTCCGCAAGAACCAGCCCACGGAAAAAACCCTGCCCGTCGTGGCCGTGACGACCACGTCCGGGACGGGCTCGCACGTGACCCAGGTCGCCGTCGTTTCGAACCTCGACGAGATGAACAAATCCGCCCTCTTTCACCCGCTTCTCTATCCGAAGACGAGTATCGTCGACCCGGAGCTCATGCTCACGATGCCCCCCCGCGTGACGGCCTCCACGGGTTTCGACGTTTTCGCCCACGCCTTCGAAAGCTATATCAATCCCGGCGGCTCCCCCTATACGGACATGATGGCCCTCGAGGCGCTGGCGATCGTCGCCGGCACTCTCCCCGGAGTGGTTAGCGACGGCGGGAATATCGCGGCCAGGGAGCGGATGGCCTGGGCCGACACACTGGCCGGGCTGTGCATCGCCAACTCCGGCGTGACCCTGCCTCACGGCATCGGCATGGCCATCGGCGGTCTTTATCCTCACGTCTCCCACGGCGAGGCCCTGGCCGTTGTCTACCCGGCGGTCCTGCGCTACAGCTTCCGTGCCTCCCCGGCGAAGTTCGCCGCCGTCGGCCGAATCCTGGATAAGAAAATTGCCGGAGAGAAAGGGCTGAAGGCTGCGGAAAAGGCCTGCGCCGCGATCGAACGTCTGCTGAAATCGATCGGGATGAAGCGCATGCTCCGGGACCTTGGAGTGCCGGAAGAAGAGCTCGCCGCGCTGGCGAGGCAATCCCTTGTTCTCCCGGACTACAAGAACCATCCCAAAATCGCCACCCTCGAGGACGTCGCCAAGATCCTCAACGAAAGCCGTTGATGGGCCGGTCCGCGGTCGCCGGAGGAGAAACCGTGATCAAACGTTCCGGCAGGGTTGGCGCGCGCGCGTCCGTATGGATCCCGGGTGCGGCCGCGGGATATCCGCCCCAGACGGACCCGAAGGGCCCGGCGGCCCGTGCTATAATGAGCCGTCCGGCCGCGCCTTTTGCGGCCGCCGGCGGAACTGGAAGGATCAGAAAATGAAGAAGATCGCGCTCATTGCGCTTGTCGTTTTACTCGCTGCCGTGATCATCGTGGTCAAGGTGACGCGTAAAACCGTGAGCGTCGAGCCCATCTGCTGGTACGGCATGATGCCCCATCCCTATATCACCGAGGTCCGGAGCGGCGTCGAGCGGTTTGAGCGGGAAACGGGCATCCATGCCGCTAAGGTCGTCGGCCAGCAGTGGACCCAGGACAACGAGAATGTCAACGTCGAGGCCCTGTCCACTAAGGGCTACAAGGCCTTCAGCATTTATCCCGGCGATCCCGCCGGCGCCAACGCCCTGTTCGCCCAACTGAAAAGCCGCGGCCAGCTCGTTGTGGCCTACGGAGCGGAGCCGGACCTGCCCACTCCCGTTCCCTTCACCGTCGCCACCGACATCAAGGCGGCGGCCATGACGGCCGCGGAAAAGCTCATCGAGCTCATGGGCGGCCGGGGCCGGATTCTCAACGTCCTCGAGATGGTCACGGACATCAACACCAAGAAGCGCGACGAGGGCATCAAAGAGGTGGTGGCCCGGCATCCCGGCGTGGAGATCGTCCAGACGATCTCCGACATGGCCCAGGTCAGCGAAGCCGTCACCAAAATCCAAAGCGCCCTCGCGGCCCGAATGGACGAAATCGACGGGATCATAACCACGGGCTACAACCCGACCATCGCTGCCGCGTCCGTCTTAACCGAATGGCACAGGGACCCCGGCCACAAGCGGATCCGCTTTATCGGCATCGATACCGGCCCGACCGTCCTCCAGGCGATCCGCGAAGGATTCATCGATGCGACAGTCGCCCAGAATCCGCCCGGACACGGCTACTTGTCGGTTCAGTTGCTCGGCCTGATGCTTGACGGGTGGACCCCTAAAATTCCGTATCAGTTCATCAACGCCGGGATCGTTATCGTGACCAAGGACAATATCGACACCTACGCCGCCGAAGTCCGGAAGATTACCGACGGCATTGCCGCCGAGCTCCGGACGAAGTATCTTCAGCCGCCGAAATAAAAGGACCTCCCGTCCATGCTCGAACTCAGGGGCATTCGCAAGCGCTTCCCGGGCGTTCAGGCGCTCGACGGCGTCACCCTGCAGTTCGCCCCCGGAGAAATCCACGCCGTCGTCGGCGAAAACGGCGCGGGAAAGAGCACGCTCATCAAAGTCATCACCGGGATCGAGCAGCCCGACGAGGGCGAGGTCCTCTTTGACGGCGCGCCCCTCCGCTTCCGCGACTACCGCGACAGCTTGGCCCGCGGCATCGACGTTGTCAGCCAGGAGATCCAGATCATCCCCGAGAGCACCGTCGCCGAGAACATCATGCTGGACAAGCTTGTAACGTACGGCCGGACCGGGATCATCGATTGGAAGGCCGTCGAAAGTATCGCCCGGCGATATCTCGATTTGGTTGGGCTGGCCGCCCTCCCTCCGGACGCCGTGATCAAACACCTGAGCGCCGCCCACAAACAGCTCGTCCAGATCGCCAAGGCGCTGGCCGCCGACGCCCGGGTCCTTCTCCTGGACGAACCGACGAGCTCGCTCACGGAACACGAAGCCGGCAATCTGTTCCGCATCCTCAGGGATCTCCGCGGCCGGGGCGTCACGATCATTTTCGTTTCCCACAAGGTCGAGGAAGTGTTCGCCCTGTGCGACACGGTCAGCGTCCTCCGCGACGGCCGTCACGTCGGCACGCGGCCGATCGCCGAACTCGAACCGGCGGACCTCGTCCAAATGATGATCGGCCGGGAGATCGTCCAGGCGCATCTCGGACGGCTCGAGGTCGACCGGGACCGCGAAATGCTTCGGGCGGATCATGTGGTCCGCGCCGGTAAAATCGACAACGTCAGCTTCACCCTCTACGAAGGAGAAATCCTCGGATTCTACGGCCTGGTCGGGGCGGGCCGCACGGAATTGGCCCGGATACTGATCGGTGAGGACACGCTCGACGGCGGCGCGGTCTACGTCCAGGGCGTCGAAGCCCGCATCCGGAGCGTCGCGGACTGCCTCGAGCGTTACCGCATCGGCTACGTCACGGAAAACCGCAAGGAGGAGGGGCTGCTTCTCCAGTCCCCCGTCACCACCAACGTCACGATCACCGTCTGGCCGCGGCTCAGGGGCCGGCTGAGCCGGGTGATCAGCCGGTCCGGGGAATTGGCTCTGACGCAGCGCATGATCCAGGCTCTGAGCATCCGGACGACCGGACCGTATCAGAAGACCGAGGAGCTGAGCGGCGGCAACCAGCAGAAAATCTGCATCTCCAAATGGCTGGCCGCCGACTGCGACATCCTGATCATCGACGAGCCGACGGTCGGCGTGGACATCGGGGCCAAGGAACAGATCCACCAGCTCATTTGGAACCTGGCGAAGAACGAACGGAAGGCGATCATCCTCATCTCTTCGGACATGGCGGAGGTCATCAAAGTGGCCAGCCGGATTCTCGTCTTCAGGGACCGGCGGGTCGTCGGCGAGATCGAGGACGTGGATGACGGAAGCAGAACCTACGAACAGGTCAGCGCGGCCATCGGCCGGTACTTGCACTGAGGAAGGACACGATTATGGCAACCAAGACCACGGCGGAAAAGGACGGGGGAATGACCGGAGCGGGGGTCGACAGAAGAGAGCGGCTGAGCGGCCGGACCCTCGGCCTGATCATCTCGACCGTCGTCCTTTTCGCGATCCTGGCGCTGCGTTCACAAAGCTTTCTCAGCGGCTATACCATGTTCGTCATTTCGCGACAGATGGCGTTCTACGCTCTGATCGCCCTGTCGCAGGCCTTTTGCCTGGTCGTGGGTCAGATGAGCCTTGCGGTCGGCGCGATCGGGAGCATCGCCACCGTCGTCCTCGGCGTGGGGCTCGACACTTGGGGGCTTCCGGCGGGGCTGGCCGTCGTCTTGGCCCTTGGCGCCGGGGTTCTCGCCGGCTGGCTGAACGGCCTGATCATCACCCGTCTTCGGATCGATTCGTTCATCGTCACGCTGTCCATGATGTTCATTTTCATGGGGTTGCGCTCGGGCATATCGGGCGGATCGCCCTACAAGGTCCCTGAGTCATTTAGCGTTATCGGCCAGAAGAGCCTTTGGGGTGTTCCCTACGTCTTCATTCTCACGGTCCTTCTGCTGGGGTTTATAGGATTCATGTACCGGAGCACCGTCTTCGGCCGCCGCATGCTGGCCACGGGCGGCAACGCGGCCGCGGCCCGGCTGTCCGGGATCCATACCGACCGTATGGTCGTTTCGGCCCACATCCTCTCCGGAGCGTTCGCCGCGCTGGCGGCCGTCCTGTGGGCTTCCAAGCTCGGCTCCGCCGCCCCCGAGACGGGTGACGATTGGCTGATTGTCTCGTTCGCCGTGGCCATCATCGGCGGGACCGGGCTCAGCGGCGGTGTCGTCTCGGCCCTCGGGATTTTCATGGGGTCGTCCATTTTTATGCTGATCAAACACGGGTTGGTCGAAGTCAAGGCGAACCCCTATTACGCCAATTCGTTTCTCGGCCTGCTCATCCTGCTGGCGATCGTTGTTGACCGGGTCCGGGAAATTTACGCCGCCAAACAAAAGAAGACATGAGTTCACGAAGGACCAGGCTCGAACAGGTCAGGACCGCCGTTCCGGAGACAACCCTGCCTATCGTCGCCATGGACAGCGGCCTCCCTCACCGGGAAGGAGAAAATTCATGAAGCGGATCATTCGCAGCATCCTCGCGCTCCTTGTGTTTATTCCGACTTTCGGCCTTGCGGACGGTCCGACGCTCCGGGCCTCCGGCCGGCCGGTGCCCGCGGCTCAAACCTCAAGGAAACTGCCCGTTCCCGAACGGGGATTCATCAGCTCCGAGCCGGGCGGGACCTGGGAACAGGGACTTCTCAGCGGCAACGGTACGATCGGAGCGAGCGTCCTCGGCAGGCCCCTCGACGAAACTGTCGTCTTCAGCCACAAGCATATGTTCATGCCCGAGCGCGCCCCGCTCCTGCCCCCGGCCACCGCCACCCGTCTCTTCGAAATCCGCCGGCTCATCGACCGCGGCCTCTACGCGCAAGCGGGACAGTTGGCGGAAGATGTCGCCGAACAGAAAGGGTTTCTCTATCCGGACCCGCTCATGCCCGCCTTCGGTCTGAAGGTCAAGATGGCGGAGGCCGGCGACGCCGCGGACTATCTGCGCTCCACGAATTTTGAGACCGGCGAAACCGCCGTCCACTGGTCCGACAGCCGGGGGGTGTTTGAGCGCCGGCTTTTCGTGTCGCGTGCCGACGGTATCGCCCTCATGCAGATCACGGGCCCGGGCCCGGGACAAGTGAACTGCCGGCTGGAACTCTCGCCTCTGGAGCCCAATAACAGGAGGTTCCGGGAGGATGTCACGGGTCTGGCGACAACGACCGACGCGACAATGCTGACGTACCGCAACGGCTTCACCCATGCGTATCCCGGAAGCATCCAGGCCTTGGAGGGCGTGGCGCGCGTCGTTGCCAAGAACGGCACGACGGCGACGGACGGCCCGGCGCTCGTGGTCACGGGGGCCGACGAAGTGCTCGTGTTCATCGATATCAAGATGCTCGACGAGCTTGAAAAATCCATGATCGAACCAACGAAAAAGTTTCTGGCCGGATTGCCCGCGGACTACGGCGAACTCCTGCGGAGACACGAGAAAATACACGGGGAGATGTTCCGCCGCATGCGGCTCAACCTCGGCGGCGGTGCGGACCGCGCCTTGACCTCGGAGCAGTTGCTGGCCAAGACGACCGACGCCGCGCCTTCACGGGCGCTCCTGGAAAAGGTCTTCGACGCCGGCCGCTACAACATCATCTCGAGCACGAGCGACCTGCCGCCGACGCTCCAGGGCGTCTGGGCCGGGACCTACGACCCGCCCTGGTCGAGCGATTTCACGCACAACGGCAACGTCCCCTCGGCCCTGGCCGGCATGCTCATGGGCAACACGCCCGAGCTGATGCTGGCCTATACATCCTACATGGAGGGACTCGTCCCCTACCTCGAGGTCAACGCGAAGATGATTTTTGGGGCACGGGGGATTGAACTGCCGTCGCGGTCGACCACGAACGGCTATAACAACGCCTTCGAAGCGGATTTCCCCGGCCAATTCTGGGTCGCCGGAGCAGCCTGGGCGGCCCATTTCTTCTATGACTATTGGCTCTACACGGGCGACCGGAGGTTCCTGGCGGACCACGCCCTTCCGTTCATGGAAAAAGCGGCCCTGTTTTTTGAGGACTACCTCTACGAGGGCCCGGATGGGAAATACATTTTCAGCCCGACGCAGTCGCCCGAAAACGCGCCCTCCAATACGAGGTCTCAGACGACGTTCAACGCGACCATGGATGTCGCAGCGGCCAAGGAACTCCTCCGGAACACGATCGCTGCCTCCCGGGAACTCGGCGTCAACAAAGACAAGATTCCGGTTTGGGAGAAGATGCTGGTCAAGATGCCGGACTACCTGATCAACGAGGACGGCGCCGTCAAGGAATGGCTGACGCCCAAGCTCGCCGACAATTACAACCACCGCCATTCTTCGCAGCTCTACGCCCTCTTCGATGGGATGCCCGAGGAGATTGCGAAGAGTCCCAAGCTCCGGGCCGCCTTCAAGCGGCTGATCGAGCTCAAGCTCGAGCGCCACTGGACCAATTGGGAAAAGCAGGGCGGATTCATGTCCTTCGGCCTGGTGCAGCTCGGGCAAGCGGCGGCCAGCCTGGGAGAAGCGGACCTGGCGTATCGCTGCCTGGTGCCGCTCCTTAACCGCTATTGGCTGTCGAACCTGGCGTCGATGCACAACGCCAAGAAGCTGTTCAACACGGACATCAGCGGCGGTCTGCCGGCCGTGCTCATCAAGATGCTCGTGGCGTCGGAACCCGGCGTGGTCCGATTGTTGCCGGCGTGTCCGACAGCGTGGCCGTCGGGGACGATCGAAGGCGTCCTGTGCCGGGGCCAGGTCGAAGTCCTGCGTCTGACGTGGGACGGGAGGACGATCCAGGCCGTGCTCAAGTCGGGGAAGGCGCAGGACATTTCGCTCTATGCGCCGGCCGAGATCAAGACTGCCAACGTAAAGAAAGGCGGCGCCACGGTCCGCAATCTGAACGATTCCAGGGGACGCAGGCTGTCGCTCCCGGCGGGGCAGGAGGTATCGGTCGAACTGCAGTTGAGATAGCCGTATGGATGGACAGTACTCTCCTCGTTGGTACGATGGAATGTTTAGGAGGAACGGTGTGAAGAATCCCTGCAAACGCGTCAAGGCTCTCGTAATCCTGGGAATGGCCGCCGTCGCCCTGGCCGCGTGGCCAACGGCCGCCCGCACGACACCCGCCGGACCGCAGGACTCAACGACGCTTCTTTGGTATGCGCACCCGGCCGACAAATGGGAGAATGCCTTCCCGGTCGGGAATGGGCGCCTTGGAGCGATGGTTTTCGGCCGGACCGACGAGGAGCAGGTCCAGATCAACGAGGATACCTACTGGACGGGCGGACCCTACTCCACCGTCGTCAAGGACGGCCGCGAGGTGCTCCCCCGGATCCAAAAGCTCGTTTTCGAAGGCGACTTCAAGATGGCTCACATCCTGTTCGGCCGGAACCTGATGGGTTACCCCGTCGAGCAGCAGAAATACCAGCCGCTTGCCAACCTCGTCCTCACTTTCGGCGACAAGTCCCCCGTTACGAAATACCGGCATCAGCTCGACCTGGATTCTGCCGTCGTCACCACGAGTTTCGAGCGGTCGGGCGTCGAGTTTGTCCGGGAAGTTTTTTCGAGTCCCGTGGATCAGGTGATCGTCATCCGTCTCACCGCCGGCAAGCCGGGGTCCATTTCGCTGGCCGCCGAGCTTCGCGGCTACAGGAACGAAGCGCATTCGAACTATGCGACCGATTACTTTCGGATGGACGGCGACGGCCCGGACGGGCTGGTCCTGCGGGGCAAGTCCGCCGACTACATGGGAATCCCAGGAAAGCTGCGCTATACGGCGCGGCTCAAGGCCGTTCCCGAGGGCGGGACGATGAGCGTCGACTGGGACGTGCTCAATATCAAGAATGCCGACGCGGTGACTTTGATCATCGCCGCGGCCACGAATTTCGTGAATTACAAGGACGTCGGCGCGGACGCGGATGCCCGGGTCAGAGAGACGCTGCGGGCCGTCTCCGGCAAGTCCTTCGATGCCGTGAGAACCGCTCACATCGCCGAGCATCGGCGGCTCTTCCGGCGGGCGGCCGTCGAACTCCCGGCGACGCCGAATTCTTTCCTCCCGACCGACGAGCGCCTGAAGGCCTTCGACGGTGCGAACGACCCGGCTCTTGCGGCCCTGGCCTTCCAGTTCGGCCGCTATCTGCTCATCTCGTCGTCGCGGCCCGGCTCGCAGCCCGCCAACCTCCAGGGTATCTGGAACAAAGACCCGAACCCGATGTGGGATGCCAAGTACACGACGAACATCAATACGGAAATGAACTACTGGCCGGCCGAAGTCGGGAACCTCGCCGAATGCGCCGATCCATTGTTCCGGATGATCGGTGAGCTCTCCGACCAGGGCGGCGAGGTGGCCCGCGAAAATTACGGCGCCCGCGGCTGGGTTTTTCACCAGAACACGGATCTCTGGCGTGTCGCCGCGCCGATGGACGGGCCGAGCTGGGGCACCTTCACCACGGGCGGCGCCTGGCTCGCGACGCACCTTTGGGAGCATTATCTTTTCACGGGCGACAAACAGTTTCTGAAACAGTACTACCCGGTGATGAAAGGCAGCGTCGAGTTCTTCCTTGATTTCCTCGTGCCGCATCCAAAGTACGGCTGGCTCGTGACGAACCCTTCGACTTCGCCGGAGAACTTCCCGGCGATCCCGGGCCAGGCACCGTTCTTCGACGAGATCACGACCTTCAAGACGACGACCTCGATCTGCGCCGGCTCGACGATCGACATGGCCATCCTCTATGACCTTTTCGGTGACGTCGCGGAGGCGGCCCGCGTGCTCGGCGTGGACCCGGAGCTCCGGACGAACGTCCTCTCCGCCCGGGCCCGGCTCGCCCCAATGCACATCGGGCGGAAGGGCAACCTCCAGGAATGGCTCGAGGACTGGGACGAGACGGAAAAGAGCCACCGGCACATTTCCGGCCTGTGGGGACTTTTCCCGGGCCACCGGATCTCCGCGCGGCGGATGACCAACTTCGCCGATGCAAGCAAAGTCGTCCTGGAACAGCGCGGGCTCCCCGGAAACGGCTGGTCGTCGGCCTGGAAAATGGCCTGTTGGGCACGGCTCGGCGACGGCGCCAAGGCCATGGAAAATTTCACCTATGCCATGCACAAGTACACCACAAACAGCATGTTCTCGACCTGCTCCGGGGCCTTCCAGGTGGACGGCGCATTCGGCATGTCCGCGGCTGTGGCCGAGATGCTCCTTCAGTCGAACGAGAACGAGCTCGACTTCCTGCCCGCCCTCCCGGAATCCTGGAAAGAGGGAAACGTCAAAGGGCTCTGCGCCCGCGGCGGCTTCGAGGTCGGCCTCAGCTGGAAGGAGGGGCGCCCCGTGCAGGCGACTCTCCTCTCGAAAAACGGGAACACCTGCCGCGTGCATTCGGCCCGGCCGCTGAAAGTGATGGCCGGAGGCAAGTCCGTCCGGGTGACAAATCCCGAGAGGGATGTCGCAGATTTCAAGACGGCCGTGGGGACGACATACGTCCTGACCTGGGGAGCCAGGTGATACGATGACGATGACACGCCCCATAACAGCATTCCTTCCGGGCCTGATCCTCGTGACCTTCGCCGCCTGCTCCCCGGGTTTCAAGGAGAGGACAGTCGACTACACGTCCCAGCCTTGGCCGCTTCGGATTTGGAAATCTGAGCCGCCTCCCGGCTGTCCCTTCAAGTCTTCTCAAGACATCCTGGGCATCGCCTTGACCCATAACTTCGTTGCCTACACGGACGCCGACACCTGGTATCCTTCGTGGGCATCCGACGGCAACATGTACAGCGGCTGGACCGACGGCGAGATCGGCGAGGAGAGCTGTCATTCGAGCGGCGGTGCGAAGGCCCGCACGGGCAACGCCAAGATCGTCGGCGATGATCCCCTGCACTTGACGGTCATATCCCTCGGCTCCGAGCCCGCCTCGGCCCTGCCGTACGGCGGGCGCTACCCCAGCGCTAATCTCGTTCATAACGGCATTTGGTACTATGGGACCTATTGTGTCGACTTCGACAAATCCAAGCCGGAGTATCCCGACCTCTACAGTTGGGCCATCTGCGGCCCCGTGCCGGGATTCCGGATATCGATGGACTATGGGAAGACGTGGATCCCGAGCCCCCTCTCGCCCGACAAGCCGCTCTTTCCCGAATCGGGGAAGGGCGGGCGCCAGGTCAAATTGGGGACGCCCCATTTCGTCGATTTCGGCCGCAACCTGGAGCATTCGCCCGACGGCGACGCGTACCTCGTCGGTCACGGCGCGCTCGACGCCGATCCGACGCCGCGCGTCGCCGGAAACAGCTGGATCGCCGGCGATGCCGTTTACCTCGCCCGCGTGAAGCCCAGTCCCAAGACCATCAACGATATCGAGGCCTATGAGTTTTACGCGGGCCGCGGCGCCGACGGACGCGCCCTCTGGTCTCGGCACTTCACGGACATCCGGCCGCTTCTGACGTGGGACGACCACATGGGCTGCACGACGATAACGTATGACGCGCCGCTCCGCAAATATCTGATGTGCGTCACCGACGGCTGGCCCGGCGTCGAAGACATGAACTCGTACGTCCTGGAAGCGGACGAGATCTCCGGCCCCTACAGAATGATTACGTTCATGAACAAGTTCGGGCGGCAGGGCTACTTCCTGAATTTCCCGTCAAAGTTCATCAGCGCCGACGGCCGGACGGCGTGGCTGTCCTATTCGGCGAATTTCCACAAGGCCTACTTCGGGAACCGGACGGCGGCCGATCCCATGGGCAGCCGCTATGCCTGGACTCTCCAGGAGGTCAAGCTGTTGGACAAGTCCACCGAATTTTCCGCAGCGGGCGGCGGAGTTCAGGCCGGGGATCCCCTCAAAAGCGAAAACAATGTCGCCCTCCGGGCCAGGGTCAATGTGTCTTCGGTCCACAAGAAAAACAAGCCCTTCACCGAGCTCATCGAATACTTCGGCGAGGGGGCCGTGGACGGCATCGTCGACTTGAATGTCAAAATCAACGCGCACGAGTGGGTAAGCATGGGCGAGCGGGAAACCGCTATGATCAGGCTCAGCTGGGATTCGCCGCAGACGGTGCGGCGGGTCTGGCTCTTCGACCGTCCGAACCCCAACGACCACATCCTGTCGGGCGTGCTGCTTTTCAGCGACGGGAGCACCATCCGCGTGGGGGAGCTTCCTAATGACGCGAGATCCTGCAAGGAATTGAGTTTCGCCCCCAAGACGGTAACCTGGGTCGTTTTTGTCGTCGACACCGTTTCCAAGGAGACGGCCAACGCCGGCCTCGCCGAGATGGCGGTCTTCAAGGACTGATGGATAAGACCCGCTCGGGCCGTATGATTGAGTGAGGAGGAGGATGTCATGAAACAGAAAAAAATCCGCGCTTGTCTCGTTTTCTTTATCGGCTGGGTCATGGCCGCAGGGCTCCTGGCCGCCCAGGAGAAGGCGGCGGACCCCATCCTGACGCTCGACCGCATCTTTAACTCACGGGAGTTTGCCGCCGAGCGCTTCGGACCGGCCCGCTGGATGACGGACGGCGAGTCCTACACGACCCTCGAGCCGAGCGCCGAGACAAAGGGCGGCCGCGACCTCGTCCTTTACCGGGCGGCGAGCGGGAAACGCGGGGTTCTCGTCCCGGCCGCGAAACTCATCCCGGCCGGAGCGTCCGAACCCCTCTCCATCGAGAACTATGACTGGTCGCCCGACGGGAAGGTCCTCATCGTCTTCACGAACTCCAAGCGGGTGTGGCGCCAGAACACGCGCGGCGACTTTTGGACTTATGATCTCGCATCTGGCCGGCTTCATCAACTCGGCGCGGGCTTTGAACCGTCGACGCTGATGTTCGCCAAGCTTTCGCCCGACGGGCGGTTGGCCGCTTACGTCGTCAAAAACAACATCTATGCCGAAGACCTCGCCACCGGCAAGATCCGGCAGTTGACCTTCGACGGCGGCGAGGACACGATCAACGGTACTTCGGATTGGGCGAATGAAGAGGAGTTCGGCATCCGCGACGGGTTCCGCTGGAGCCCCGACAGCAAGGCCGTCGCCTTCTGGCAGTTCGACACGCGCGGCGTCGGCATTTTTTCAATGATCGACAACACGGACTCGACTTATCCGAACGTCATCAGCTTTAAGTATCCCAAGGTCGGCACGACAAACTCGGCCGTGCGCGTCGGAGTCGTTCGCGTGTCCGGCGAATACCCGGTCTGGATGAAAGCCCCGAGCGATCCTCGTGACATGTACATCCCGCGGCTCGAATGGGCCGGGAATTCGCACGAGATCATCTTCGAGCACCTCAACCGTCTCCAAAACACAAACGACGTCGTCCTCGGCGATGCCGCGAGCGGTGAGGTGCGGACGGTTTTCACCGACCGGGACGATACGTGGGTCGAGATCATGGACGACTTCGTCTGGCTGGACGGCGGAAAGGGCCTTCTCTGGCTGAGCGAGCGCGACGGCTGGCGGCACGCCTATTATGTCTCCCGCGACGGAAAGACGGTGCGGCTCCTTACTCCAGGCGATTATGACGTCGTCAGCGTGGATGCCGTGGACGAGAACGCCGGGCGGCTTTATGTGACCGCCTCGCCGGAGGATGCCACCAAGCGCTTTATGTACAGCGTCCGCCTGGACGGCAAGGGCAAGCCCGAGCGGATCGGACCCGCCGCCGAGGCCGGCATCCATCGTTACACGCCTTCGCCCTCAGGACATTGGGCGTTCCACAGTTTTTCGACCCTCGACTCGCCGCCCGTCACCGAGCTTGTTCGTCTCCCCAATGGCGACGCCGTCCGGACCCTGGCCGCGAATTCCGCACTCCGGGCGAAAGTCGAAACCCTCAAGCGGAAGCGGGCCGAATTCTTCAAGCTCGATATCGGCGGCGGCGTCCAAGTCGACGGCTGGCGCATTCTGCCGCCGGACTTCGACCCCGCCAAGAAGTACCCTCTCTTCGTGTACGTCTACGGCGAGCCGGCCGGCCAGACCGTTCAGGACGGCTGGGGCGGCAGCGGCTACCTCTGGCATCTCATGCTCGCCCAGCAGGGATACATCGTTGCCAGCTTCGATAACCACGGGACGCCGGCGCCGCGCGGACGGGCCTGGCGCAAGAGCATCTACCGCCAGATCGGCATCCTGGCCTCCTCCGACCAGGCCGCGGCGGTGCGTGCGGCCATTTCGGCGTGGACCTTCGTCGATCCCGAACGGGTCGGCGTTTGGGGATGGAGCGGCGGCGGCTCCATGACGCTCAACGCCATGTTCCGCTATCCTGACCTCTACAAAACAGGCATCTCGGTGGCTTCCGTCCCGAACCAGCTGCTGTACGATACGATCTATCAGGAACGATACATGGGCCTGCCCAAGGACAATGCGGACGGATTCAAAAACGGCTCACCGGTCAACTTCGCGAAAGATCTCAAGGGGAATCTTCTCATCGTCCACGGCACCGGCGACGACAACGTCCATTACCAGGGCTTCGAGATTCTGGTGAACGAGCTCGTGGCCAATAACAAACCCTTTACCATGATGGCCTATCCGAACCGTTCTCACGGCATCTACGAGGGGAAAGGAACGACGTTCCACCTGTACAATTTGTTCACCCGGTTCCTCATGCGAAACTTGCCCCCCGGCCCGCGCTAAGCTCCCTTGACCGGGGCTTGTCTCGGGTCGGTCGCTCGGATGATGGCGCTCACCGAATCCTGATTGAAGCCTTTGAATCCCTGCCGTCGCTGGATGTTCTCGAGGTGGCTCCCGATCGCCCCGCTCGATAGGAATTTATCTCTCGCGGTTTGATCGATGAGTTTCCACGCGGCTAGCGCCTCGATTCTCTCCGGCCGCGGCCTCCAGACTTCCCCGACGGTAAAGGCCTGTTTCAGGAACGGGAAATTCGAGAAAGGCTTCATCATGCCTGCCCCCCCGCGCTCGAGCTCAGCCGCGACCTCTTCGAACTTGAAGCGGGCCGCCGTATGGTGAAGCCCGGCCTGGAAGATACTCTCCCCGTGAAGCCCGACCCAGAGGCCGACGGTGCCCAGGCGCTCACGCTCAGCCAACGGTTGCCGAGAAAAATCGACGCTCCTTTCCTCCTCCCCCAGATCGACATCGGCGAAGACAACTGCGCCGCTCTCCGGGTGCTCGAGGATCTGCGCTCCCCACCCCGCCTGTGCGCCGGCATGGTATCGTTCCCGGGGCTTCAACCCCAGACGCTCGAATACCCGGACCAGAGAAGCGAAATTGGCCCTTGATGAACGGAACGTGTCGTGGTCCACGTTTCCCCATCCGACGCCCAAAGCATCCTGGCGGGCCTTTTGCAGCCGGGCCGCCGCATTCTTCGATTGCCAGTGCTCCCGCTCGGCCCGCAAAAAGGCATCCGTGATTCGGGCGCTGCCGAGCTCTTTCTCCGCTTGCCCGACCAGCGCGCCGAGATTTTCGAAGCCGTCTGCGTCCGTATCGAACGACCGGGTCCGGGCGCGGAAGGCGTTAAGCGCGCGATCATACGCGGCCGCATCGTCCAAGCCCGGCGCCGAGAAACCGCCCCAGCCTCGCCTCTCCGCCGCGGATAGGATGAATCCGGCTTCATCGATGAGCCTGACTTTTCGATAGGCGGATTCCGGCTCTCTTATCTCCACGGCAGGGAAATGGACGGAGCAGAAATCGCGCAAACTCTCCGGCCCGAGCACCAGTTCCTCTTTTTCGGCCGCGAGCACAGGGAAAAGGGTGGATCCCTTCAATCTGAAGACGCAAAAGCCGTCCCTCTCATTTTCTTCGAACCGCAGAGACAGGAGCTTTGGCCTATCCAATTTCGCCGGGGGCAGAACGAAGTGGTCGACGCATTCAAAGAAGTCGGTCGACGTCCCCGCCTCGATTTCGGCGGCGAGCTGCCGGGCCGTCTCCGACCTCTGCAGGACCCCGGCCACCAGAGATCTGAGATAATCCTCGGCTTCGGGATAAAGGCCCCAATCAAAATCACTCATCGTTTTATCCCCCCGCAGCCAGCATATCGCCCGCGGACGAATCAAGTCAAGGGACCGCGGCCTGACGTCTTTGTCGTTTTACGGCCGGATGGAGAGCTGAATTTTGAAGACGCCGCGCCGGCCCAAGGTAAGGAAATCGTAGCGGCTCATGGGGTCCCAGGTCCGCAGCCAGTTTTGGGTATAGACGAAGAAGATCTCGTTGCCGGGTGAGATCTGCCAGCGGATGCGGGACTGCAGGCCGAGCTGTTTTGAAACGTCGTCGTACTGGACATAGTTCATCAGGCCGAGGTCGGGCGAAAAGAAAAGGTCGGCCTTGACTTCAAAGACGTTCTCGTTGAAATTGCCCTGAGGAAGCCGGCCGCGGACGAGGTTGGTCTGGACGCCGAGTGTCGCATATCCTTTGTACTTCAGGGCGGCGCCGATTTCGGTCTCGGTGTAATGACCCGAGTAAAACTGGCCGAAATGGCGGTTGAGCTCGATCTGATAAGGCCGGTGTTGGGCGGATTCGAACCCGATGCGGTAATTGGAGTAGCGGTACGGCCCTTGAGGGATGACGACGCCGCCGGCGACCGCGAAGTCGAACGGCAGGACGTCGTAATTGACGGCAATGTCACCTTCGATCCTGTCGCCGCTCTCCAGCTGGATGGCCGGGGAGAAGGAGACGGAACGCGTTTCAAGTCTTCCGGTCAGGTCCCAGTAAAAGTCCGCCCAAGACTCGAGGAAAAGCTGCCGGACGATCTTTCCGACCCAGCCGTCCTTTTTGGGCCGCGGCATGAATGCGGCCATGACGCTGTAGTTCTGAACACCGGGACGGGAGATGAATCCCAGGCCGGGATTGAGGGCGTCGCCGTAGTAGCTGTAGCTCATGTTGGCGTCCCAGAGATCGTTCGGATAATCGAGCCGGAAACCGAAACCCTCGTGCCGTGTCTGCGCCGGCTCATGAATCTGGATCCAGTTGTAAACCGCCCACGCATCGAACGCGAAATTTTTGTCCTTCCATAGATGGGACGTTGCGTAGCGGAAGTCTAGGCCGGCCAACGTGTTGGTGCCTGAGCCGGGCAAAGCGCTGTCCTCGCGCGCCGTGGGATTGCCGGTGGTGAAAATGAATCCGACCCGGCTTTCTTCCCAAAGATTCTGATACACGCGGGCGGCCATCAGATTCTTGCCCGGCAGGGTGAGCCCTGACTCCGGATCATCGAACCGGCGTGTTGACACGTCGACGACGGAGATATTGGTCTGGCCAAGCCGGCCGAAGAGCTTGGCCCCGAACAGGACGGGGATCTGCTCCTCTTCGACGAGGCCGATGCGTCGGCTGAAAAAGGGCACGAACGATGAATCATAGCCGCCGCCGCCCTGAGATGTCCCGAAGTTGAAGTACTCGGATCCCTCCAGGAAAAACGTCCGCTTTTCGGGAAAGTAGAGGGGAAAGCGAGTCAGGTTGATGCGGCGTTCGTCGACCTCGGTTTCGGCGAAATCCGTGTTGACGCTGACCGCTCCGACGAAGTTGGGAGTGAAGTTCTTATAGACGTCGATGCCGCCGGTTCCCTGCCAATCCGTCTTGGCGCCGGTCGCGGGGGCGGCTGCGGGAGTTCTGTCCATGCTCGTCAGGCCGTAGGGCCGGATCGTCACCCCTGTGCCCTGCTTGATGCCGGAGATGCCGGAGAGCGCAGCAGCCTCGTTCGGGTTGAAGAAATGGCTGTCGAGGTCGGTCCCCGAGGCGCGGAGCGTCTCCTGGCGGCGGGCGATATAGCGTTCGATGTTGATGCCCCAGGCAACGAGCCCGGCATTGAACGAAATTGTTTTGAAAGGGATCTGAATCTCGGCGCTCCAACCGTCTTTCAGGATCCGCGCCTTGGCCTCCCAGATGCCGTCCCAGTCGAGGCTCGAATGCTCGCCGAAAGCCAAGCCCTCGCTCCGTGCGCCGCGCGGATTGACGATAAAGATGTAAGCGGTCCTTTTGTCTTGGAAAGGGTCAAGGAGAATTTTGACGTTGTCGTCGCTCTCGCCCTCCTGGTAGGCATCGTGGGCCATGCTGTTGGCGGAAATCCTCGAGACATCGCTTTCGAAGCAGAAGATTCCGATGTAGAGGTTCCTTTCGTCGTAAAGGATCCGCGCTTCCGTGCGTTCCGAGGGCGGGCTCGCCGGTCTTGGACGCGCCTGCTGGAATCCCGTGAAAGGTACGGCCAGCTTCCAGACATCGTCATTCAGAAAGCCGTCGACGTGGGGGCCTTTTTCGACTCGGACGGCTTTTATCTCGACTGCCGACCACAGCCTTGACGCGCCGAAGGCTGCGAAGAAAATGCCGAAGGCAAGCCCCAGCACTCTTCTAATATGACGCGTCATCGAGCTCTCCGAAGGTCTCCCGATATGACGCGTCATCGAGCTCTCCGAGGGTCTCCCGATATGACGCGTCATCGAGCCTCCTGTGGGTTTCCTCCTGTGACGCGTCATTACGCCTCGCTTTCTCGCAGGATGGGACGGACCGCCGTCCTGTGTTTGCCAGGCCCGGGAACCCGGGCTCGAGCCGGATCCTCCTTCGGGCGGGTTCGCAGGCGATTATTATTTCGGCATCGGCCTCCGAAGTCAACGTCAAAGGTTCGCTTTCTTGGGAGCATGGAATATAATGAGGTTAGTTCTTGCGCCCGCGCAAGGAGGGTGGACATGGTTCAACTCAAGAAAGCCCGGTCCCATTCGTCCGCCGTCCGCCATGAGAGCCGGATGCACGAAACTCTAGCCTTGGGCGAGCTCCAGGGAAGCTTTGACGAGAGACTGAGGATTTGGGGAAATAATGATTTCCTCGACCGCCTTTGGGCCAAGGACCCGACATTGTGGATCCGAGAACCGGCAGCTGAAATCGCCGACAGGCTGGGCTGGCTGGATCTTCCCGCTGTTATGAGCGCCCGCATCGAAGAACTCGAACAGTTCGCAGACAACGTCAGGGCCGGCGGCTTCACCAACGCCATCGTCTTGGGGATGGGCGGGTCGAGCCTGGCTCCGGACGTCTTCCAAAAAACTTTCGGAAACACGCCGGGCCACCCGGTCCTCGCGGTTCTCGACAGCACGCATCCAGCGGCGGTGGCGGAAGTCGAGGCGGGGCTGGACCTTTCCAGAACCCTCTTCGTCGTCTCAAGCAAGTCCGGGACGACCCTCGAGCCGCTTTCGTTTTTCCGCTATTTCTGGGCCAGGCTCAGCCGGATTACCGATTCGCCCGGCAGGCAGTTCATCGCCGTCACCGACCCCGGAAGTCCTCTTCTCGACCTGGCCCGGCACAGGAAGTTCCAGCAGACCTTTTTGGCCCGCCCCGATGTCGGCGGGCGGTACTCGGCATTTACAGAGTTCGGGCTCGTGCCCGCGGCGATCATCGGATTGGACATCCGCCGGCTGCTCGATCAGGCCAAGGTTTCCGCCGAGTCCAACGCGGCCAAGGGTACGGCGGGCGAGGCCCCGGGCCTGCGGCTGGCCGCAGCCCTCGGCGAAGCCGCCCTCGCAGGCCGGGACAAACTCACTTTTCTGACGGCCCCATCGCTTCGGGCGTTTCCCGATTGGCTCGAACAGCTCGTGGCCGAGAGTACGGGCAAGGACGGCAAGGGCATCGTCCCCATCGCCGGCGAGTCCTTCGTCGAAGCCAAAGGCTACGGACGTGACCGCATTTTCGTCTCGCTGGCCTTGGACGACGACCCCGTTCCGGAAATCGACGCACTCGAGGCTGCCCTGGAAAAGGCCGGCCATCCCGTCATCCGGATTCGGCTCGCCGACGTCTACGCGCTGGGCCAGGCGATGTTCGAGTGGGAAGTCGCAATCGCGGCGGCCGGATCCATCCTGGGGATCAATCCCTTCAACCAGCCCGACGTGGAACTTGCCAAGGAACTTGCCCGGCAGGCCATGAGCGCCGGCTCCGGTCGGGGTGCGTCTCCCCACGCCGTAGAAGATACGATGGAGATCGGGAGCGCGGCCGCCGGAAAAGCGTTTGACGGCTGGCTGGCTCAGGCGCGCTCGGGCGACTATATTGCCATCCAAGCCTACCTCTCGCCTGATGCGAGGACAGTCAACGCGCTCCAGGGCCTTCGCTCTGACCTTTTGAAGCGAACCGGGCTGGCCACTACCCTCGGGTTCGGGCCCCGGTTCCTTCATTCCACGGGCCAGCTCCATAAGGGCGGGCCGAACTCGGTGCTGGCTCTTCAGCTCGTCGATCGGCCGCCGCACGATCTGGACGTGCCGGAGACCGATTATGGATTCCGGCGCTTGATCGGAGCCCAGGCTCTGGGCGATTACCGGGCCCTGCGGCAAAAGGGCCGCCGCGTCCTCCGCATCGACTTAAAGAGCGCCGCCGCCGAAGGCATCGGGCGCCTCCGGGACAGGGCAGGACGATGAGCGGAGAAAATCGAGCGGTCGGCCCCAACCTCTTCGTCATCATCGGCGCCTCGGGCGACCTCGCCCAGCGCAAACTTTTCCCCGTTCTCTTTGACCTCTTTTCCGGACCGCATCCAGGCGCCCGGACGCAGATCCTCGGCGCCGGAAGCCGTGACATTGGAGACGCCGGCCTGCGCGAGAAAACCCGGCAATCGCTTGCCGCAGCGGGCAAAGACCCAAAGGCCGCCGCGGCTTGGTGTGAAGACCTCATCCGATATCACTGCCTGGGCCCCGCGCCCGGCGATTTCGCTGCGCTTTCCGCCCGCATCGCCGAGATCGAAAAGACCACGGATTTCCAGGGCAATAGAGTCTTTTATCTGGCCACCCCGCCTTCTTTCTTCCCCGACGCCATCCGGGGAATCGGGACCGCGGGCCTTAACAGGAGCCATGGCTGGGTCCGGCTCGTTGTCGAGAAGCCGTTCGGCCGCGACATCGACTCCGCCCGCGCCCTCAACGCCCTGGTGCACGAACATTTCGATGAGCCGCAGGTCTTCCGTATCGATCACTATCTCGGTAAGGAGACGGTCCAGAATCTTCTGGTCTTCCGGTTCGCGAACGTGATCTTCGAGTCCCTTTGGAACAGAGACAAGATCGCTGCCGTCGAGATCACCGTGGCCGAAGGCCAGGGCATCGGCGAGCGGGCCCGCTACTACGACCAGGCCGGAGCCCTGCGCGACATCGTCCAAAACCATCTGGCTCAGGTCCTGGCCCTGGTCGCCATGGAAGCGCCGCCGTCGTTTGCCGCGGACCTTATCCGTGACGAAAAAGTCAAGGTCCTGCGGTCCATCCCCTCCATCGAACCCGGCGCCGTTGTTTTCGGTCAATACGGCCGAGGCCGGATAGGCGGCGAAGCCGTCCCCGGCTACCTCGACGAGCCCGGCGTCGCAGCCGGGTCCACGACAGAGACCTATGTCGCTCTCAGGCTGCGGGTCGACAACTGGCGCTGGCAAGGCGTGCCGTTTTTCCTGCGGACGGGCAAGCGCCTGCCCCGGCGGCTGACCCGGATCGTCGTCAGCTTCCGCCATCCGCCGGTCTGCATGTTTGCCCCCTACGAGTCCTGCGTCCTCAGACCGAACCGCCTGGTCATCACTCTTCAGCCGGGAGAGGGCTTCCATCTGATGTTCGAGATCAAAGAGCCGGGCGGGGAATTGAAGACGAGGACCGAGGACCTGCAGTTCCATTACGCCGATGTCTTCGGGAACCTGCCCGACGCCTATCTGACCTTAATCCGTGATGTGCTTATCGGAGACCAGACACTTTTTGTCCGGTCCGATGAAGTCGAGGCGGCCTGGAGCTTGTTCGCTCCCATCCTCGAACACGCGCCCGCCGTTCATATCTATGAGGCGGGATCATGGGGGCCGCCCGAAGCCGAGGCGCTGCTCGTTGGCGAAGGGAAGTCATGGGCGAATCCACCCGACGTCTGAGCGTTTTCCGTTTTCCCGACCTCCTTGGGGCCTCCCAAGCGCTCGGCGAACGGCTGATTGAGGCTGGAGCGGCGGCCGTTCGACGGGCCGGCTTTTTTGCGGTCGCCCTTTCCGGCGGCGCAACGCCGAGAACTCTCTACGAGCTGCTCGCCACGGACTTTCAAGCCAGGATCCCCTGGAGCAAAACAGAGTTTTTTTGGGCGGATGAAAGGGCTGTCCCTCCCGGCCACTCCGAAAGCAATTACAGGATGGCTCGAGAAATCATGTTTTTCAGGATAGGCGTGTCCGGCGCCCGGGTCCACCGCATCCCGGCGGAGATGACGCCTCCGGAGCGGGCCGCCGAAATCTATGAGGATGAACTGCGGCGATTCTTCAAAGAACGAGGCCGCGCCTCCGGACGAACATTCGACCTGGTTTTGCTCGGCATGGGTTCAGACGGGCACACGGCGTCCCTCTTTCCGGGGAACTCCGTCCTGGATGAGGCCGCAGATTTGGTGAAGGCCGTGACGGCCCCGCCCGGAATCGAACCGTCCGGTCGGATCACGCTGACCTTGCCCGCCATCAACGCGGCGGACTTCGCTTTCTTTCTTGTGATGAGCAAAGGAAAAGAAGCCGCCTTGGCGCAAGTCCTCGGCAATCGGATGCCCGGCTCCGCGTCCCTTCCCGCGGCGCGGGTGCGGGCGGGCGAGGAAACGGTTTGGTTTATCGCCGACGGGCCCTGACGAATGCGGCCATCCACCAAGGTCCTTCGGAAAGGCGCCTTTGGCTCGGACGCTGAGGTGGGAGAAGAGGCACTGCCCGGAAGGATGACATCATGATCCGCGCCACGATCTTTGACTTGGACGGAACACTGGTCCAGACGGAAGAGCTTAAGGCCCTTTCTTACGCCAAGGCGGTCATGGAGCTCAGGCCCGGCGCGGCGTCCGAGGCCGAAGTGGTCGAGGCTTACAAGGAGGTCGTGGGGCTCTCGCGCGAGGAAGTCGCCGCGTTTTTGTCTACGCGGTTCGGACTCGACGAGGCGGAGAGGGCCCGGATGACAGACACCGGCGTCTCCGAGCCGTGGCAGGTCTTGGTCGACGTGCGCATGACGTTTTACCGCAAAATGATCTCCGACCCCGCCCTCATCCGCAGCCACCGCTGGCCGCACAATATCGCTTTACTGAGAAAGGCCCGGCGGCTGTCGTGCGCCATCGGATTGGCCAGCATGTCGAGTGAGGAGGAGGTCCGGCGCATTCTGGAGATCCTGCACCTCGGCAAAGCCTTCGGATTCGTCGCCGGGCGCGAGGCCGTCAAGAACGGGAAACCCGACCCGGAGATCTATCTTCTCGTCGCCGGCAAGCTCGGCATTCCTCCGGAACAATGTCTCGTCATTGAGGATTCGGCGAACGGCGTCAAGGCCGCGCTGGCTGCCGGCATGCACTGCATCGCCGTATCGACGCCATTAACGTCCCGCGGGCTTCACCAGGAAAATGTTCTCGACGAACGTTGGATTGTTGACAATCCAGCCCGTCTTCGCCGTGTGCTGCGAGAGATGTTCGCCGTCAGCCGCTGATAGGCTGAGGCGGTTGCGTTCACCGGATCGTTTTCCTCAGGCTGGGATGTTCGGTGAAACTTCCGGCCGTCTGCGGCCTCAAAACTTGTAGCCGAACTTGCGCAGGAGAGCCTTTCTCTGTTTGATGTCTTCCTCGCCCTCGATCCCTTTGGGCCTGACGCCGTCGACGACGCCCAGGATGGCGCGCCCCTTTTCTGTTTCGGCAATGATGACCTCGACCGGGTTGGCCGTCGCGCAGAAAATCCGGCAGACCTCCGGAACATTTTTTACGGCATTCAGTATGTTCACCGGAAAGCCGTTGGTCATGACGATGAGGAAGGCGTGACCGGCCCCGATCGTCATCATGTTGGACCTGGCGATGCCGATCAACGCCTCGTCGTTTCCCGAATACCGGACGAGGGCCGGGCCGGAGGATTCCGAAAAGGCGATCCCGAATTTCATGTGCGGTGCGGTCGTCGCAATCGCCTCGTGAACGTCTTCGACCGTCTTAATGAAATGGGATTGGCCGAGAATGATGTTCATGTCCTCCGGCTTATCGACGGCGACGATTTTGATGTCCATGTGTTCCTCCCTGAATGGCTCCGCCTCATTGTAGCACCGGTCTCCCGGCGGTTCCAGGTGGAAGAGGGCCGGGCTCTGTGATAAGATAATTCAGGGGGTGCGTGATGAGCAGATCCCGCATTGATGTCGAAGGCGAATCCCGTCCCGATGTGCCGGGAGAAGAACCCGGTGAAGTCCAGGGCAGGCTAAGTTTCAAAGACCGCCTCAGGGAGGCGGCAAGATCTTTGAGCAGGATTAGCAAGGGCCGCCAAAAAAGCCTCCGGATGAGAGAGTCCGGCGCGGAGCCGAGGGTTTTTTCCGGGTGGCTCGGGCGCTTTCGCCGCAAAAGATCATAAAGAAGGGCGCCGGTCTGCCGGCTCGGCCCTTGGGCGCCGGGCCGGCCGGGCATTCCTGTACGATGGATATCGAGCGCTGAGCGAAGGGAAGATGCCCGGGGCTTAGCGCTTCATGCCGCCGCCAATCCATTGCTTTAACTTCGAGAGTTCGTCGTCGGTCCACGGCTGGTCGCAGGGCATCTCCTTCTGGTTGAGGCGCGCGTAGATCCGCTTGGCCTTTTTCTTGACCTGATCGTAAGACGAGAGGTCCAGTCCGTTGGGCTTCATGCTGTCGAGGTCGAATTTACGGAAAAGCGGCAGGATGTCGGCCGCGAAACTCAGGTTTGCCATTGTCCTCTCCTTTGCGGATTTGCGCGATCGGGCCGGCTTTATCCCGGAGCCTGCGCTCGCCGGCACGCCGAAAACTTCTTCGGGCTCATAGCCTGCCAGGCCTTCGGACCGGATGGAATCCGCGGGCACGCCGAGCCGCTCGAGCATCGCCGCGTAAGCTTCGGCCATGGCCGGCGGACCACTGACCCAGAAAAGTGTCTTTCCGGGATCCTTTACATATCGCCGGACCGCGGATTCACGCCGGCTTTCTTTTTTTTCCTGTTCGGCCGGAGCGGGCTCGTCGTAGACGATCTCCATCGAAAACGTCGGCATCTGCCGGGCGAAGTTCTCCAGTTCACTCTGGAAAACGACGGCCTCGGGGGAGCGGTTGAAATAGAGCAGCCGCGCGTCGAGGGGTTTTCCGGTATCCACGGCAAAGCGGAGCATCGAGCGGAAGGGCGTGATCCCGATTCCGCCGGCGATAAAGACGTGGCGCTGCGTCTTGCCGGCCGGTAAGACGAAATCTCCTGAGGCCGGTTTGAGCGTGACTTCCAAACCAAGAGGCGCTTGCCGGAGCGTTTCCTTGTACCCGCTGCCCCGCAGCCTGGTCGTGAACATCACGATGCCCGGCTCGGTCGGAGCACTGGAGATCGTAAAATGGCGGACAGGCCCGCGCTCGTCCGGGAAGGCGAGCTTGTCGAGCACGAAATAGGCGAATTGGCCGGGACGATAGACAAACGGCTTGCCCGCCAGGTCGAAGATGAAGGACATGGCATCCGGAGCTTCGGTCCGGCGGTCTTTTAGATGGACGCGCATGACGGTACCTCCCGGAAGAAGGATGTGGAGAACGTACGCTGCCTCATCGAATCCCCCACAATAAAGCCTGACCTCGGCGGAGGAATCAACCCTCCGCCATCCACCCTGTAAATTACATGAAAGGCGTGAGAAGCGCAAGGTTCTGGAACGAAGATCGGCGTGCCCGCGACGTGATGGGTATTTATCAACCCTTAACAATACGAACAAATGCAATCTTCACTGCAAGGGATGTTACAACTGGGCCTTGAGGCCGGCCCTCGCCTCGGAAATGGATTCGGAGAAACTGCGGTCAGATCTCCTAAAGAAAATCCGAGAGAACCACGGACGGCTGAGCGAAGCCCGAGGAGGCTGTGCCCTCTGGGTGGAACGCGAGTGGGTGCGGTCGTAGCTGCTGGGGTGCGGCAGCGCCTCTGAGGCTAAGCCTTCGCGTCATTGAGGGGATTGAATTCCGCGAGTGGTCGTAGAGCCCACGCAGCGATTCGTGATCACTTTGCCACTGCCGCGGCTTTCATTTTTTTTTCGTAGCGGGCTTTTATCCATAGCAAGACGGGCTCGGGTATGAACGGCCTGATGAAGTAGTGGTCCTTTCGTCCCCTTTCGTCATTTTCAATATCCGCGGCGACGGCCGAAAACGCCCTTATGTACTTCCTCTTAAGCAGGGGGACCTTTACGGCCATCGCGGCAACCGGGCCGCCTCCCATACAGACGGCGAACCGCCAATGGAGCGACAATCTCCTGCAAAAGTTCATCATCACCCCGATAAGTTCGCCCATGATCTCCGGCCGGGGGAAGCCGCAATTCACGACGACATAGATCCGGGCGGCTTTGTTATGGCCGTGGCCTTTGGCATACTTGAGGAAGTCTTCCAGCAGACGCATCAGTGCCCCGGGAACGCCATAGGTGAACAGCGGGAACACCATAATGACGGCGTCGGCACGCAAGACTAATTCAAGTTGATCGTCCGGGTAGGTGGCTTTCATGTTCGCCCTGACGTTGATGATGTCTTTATGGAAATCCGAATCGGATAGACGGCCGCTGATGGATTTGAGGAAAACCAACGAGGAGGCCTTTTTCCCCCGAAGGCTCCCGTTGATGAAGCAGATGTTTTTCAGCGCCGTTCTCTAAACGTATTCCCGGAATGCCTCGCAGATCGCGTCGCTATCGTTGGCGGAGGTCGTCACGTAGACGTCGACGCGCCTGTCAAAGCCGGGGTGGACGATATCCATTTTGCCCCGGTGCTTGCGGGTTAGGTCGATGAATGTGCTTTTCTCTTCGCCGGTGACATCGTCGCCGTATCCGATCATGACCTGGAGGCTATTGCTGCCGCAGCCGCGGTCGATGGCGCACTTTACCGTTGAGCCGAAATGTCCGAACACAATGGGGCTCAGGAAGATCGTCACATCATAGCGGTTGGGATTATTGCGGATCTCGGCGATCCTGTCCTTGGTGACGCAGGTTCCCAAATGTTTAGTGAGGCAGAGAAAACAGCCGAGGCAGGGCGAGACTTCATCCCGCCCGAGCTCGACCACTTTAATCCGGTGCCCCTTTTTCCTTAGTATCGCGAGGACTCGTTTCTTGAGATCCTCGGAAAGCCCGGTTTTGGCGTCTTTGTCGAGAATCAGTATCATGTCCATGGCCCTTAGCCTGAATGATCGAGCCTAATTCTAATCCTCTTTCTCTCCCTGTGGCAATCAAAGAGGTTATAGACGGACGGCGCGGACCGAAACGCCTCTCAAGATTCTGTTTTAAGTTCTTAACCCCCTTATCCCCCTCTATAATTAGGGGGAACTGGAGGACGGCGTACACCGAAACGCCTCTCAAGATTCTGTTTTAAGTTCTTAACCCCCTAATCCCCCTCTGTAATTAGGGGGAACTGGAGGACGGCGTTTCGGATAAAGGAATGGTGGGCGATACAGGATTTGAACCTGTGACTCCTACCGTGTGAAGGTAGTACTCTGCCACTGAGTTAATCGCCCAGAAGCGGTCCCATGATAGCAAAAGCCCGCCTGGGCTTCAACCCTTGTTCCCCCCTGAACTCTCGTTTCACCGGATCTTGTCCCCCGTGGCCGCGTTGATGTCCGCTTTTTTCAGGACATGGCCGTCGTGCTTCCTGACCGGGCCCTTACTTCTTACTCCGTCAGCGAATTCCCGACGGCCCGCTGAAGCGTGAGCTTGCTCAAAACGAACTGGTAGAGCGCCTGGAGCCTGACCAATTCCGCCTGAGCATAAGCGTCCTCGGTGTCCAGCAAGTCCAGGTTCGTCACCGTGCCGGCTTCATATCGCGATTTTGCATATGCCAAGGCTTTCTTGGCCCGCACGACATTGATCTCCACCGACTCGAGCTTCTGAGCGGCGGCTTTGACGTCGGCGGCGGCCTGCAGCACTTCCATCCGGATCATGCTCTCGACATCCTTGTTACGGTCCCGGAGCGTTTGCAGGTTGGCCTCGGCTTCCGCTTTCATCGAGCGGGCCAGATTGCCGTTGAAGATGGGCACATTGGCTTGTATCGCGGCAACATAGTTGAGCTTCCATACATTCAGATCGGGGAGGTAGCCGTTCTTCCACCCGGCGAGAACATTCACACTGAGGGACGGCCGGTCTGTGAGTCCGGCCAGGCGGATCTGG
This sequence comes from Candidatus Aminicenantota bacterium, assembly GCA_963727095.1. Classification (GTDB taxonomy): domain Bacteria; phylum Acidobacteriota; class Aminicenantia; order Aminicenantales; family Saccharicenantaceae; genus CAVSEQ01. The sequence goes on from CAVSEQ010000005.1 coordinate 1,206,892, forward strand.
ATGTCGGCCGAACGGATCATGTCCTTGACGGACTTCGTTTCCGGCCGTTTTTCACCGGCCTCGCGGACCAGCCCTTCGAGGTCGAGAGCCTGTGGTTCATATCTGAATCCGCCTTGCAGCTCGAGTGGAGTCTGGTCCTCGATTCCCATCAGACGGCGCAGGCCGAGCATCTGTTTTTCGAGGGCATCGTTCAGATCCACGATCTGATTTTGGGCCGTAACGAGGCGGACCTGGGTATTGAGGACCTCAAGTTCCGTGGCCGTCCCGGCTTCGAGCTTCTTCCTGGCCACGGCCTGGTGATCGTCCAGCGTCTTAATTGTTTCCGTCTGGACGCGGATCGTGTCCTGGAGAAAGACGATGGAGTGGAACAACTGAGAGGTTTGAAAGGCGAGATCACGCCTGAGAATTTCCCAGCGGTCCGCCGCGTTCTCCACTTGGGAGCGGGACAGATTGACGGCTTCTTTGGTCCGGTTGAAATCGTAGACAAGCTGGCTCACGCCGGCATGGAGATCATAGTTGTTTGCGGGGAAAAGCTGGAAGACGCCGAAGCCGGGTATGGCGATCTCTTCGGTCGGAGAGAGCCGCGAGTAGCCGAGGTCGGCCCGGACATTGGGCATCAAATGCGACCGGCTTTGCCCCACGCGGGCCTCGAATATGGCCACGGCATCCTCGGCTTCTTTCAGGGAATGGTTGCGCGCGAGGACCGTCCTCACCGCTTCATCCAAGGTCAGGGTGCGCGGCGGGGGCGTTTGCGCGAGCCCCTGTCCGGCCGCCAACAATCCGGAAATGATGCTAAGGCACGCGATCAGTTTTTTCATGCTCGTTCACCTTTCGAACGCGATCATTCGAGCGAGGTTTGCCCTCCTCCGCGCTTCTTGCCCGGCGTCTTCAGGATCAGCAGAAATACGGTGCACAGGATGGTTATTCCCGCGGCGAGCAGGAAGTCATCGTCGATGGCGGCCACGGTGGCCTGATTGGCGATATGGCTGAAGATTAGGGCCTTGGCCCTGGCAGCGGAGTCGAGCGCGGTGCCGCCGATAGCGTGCTGGGCGAAGCTTTGGAGCCGCATCGCGGTGTTCTTGAACACAGGGGAGTACGTATCGACCCTCGAGCTGAAGTTTGCCAGATGGAGGATGACCCGTCTCGCCATCAGGGTCCCGAATATGGCGACCCCGAAGCTGCCGCCGACCTGGCGGATGACGTTGAACATTCCCGAGGCCTGGGCCATGCGCTCTCTCGGAATCCGGGCCAGGGCGAGCGTGCTGAGCGGCGTGAACAGAAGTCCCATCCCGATGCCGCGGAAGACGAGGGCCGAGGCGATCTGGGAATGCTCGGAGAAAAGCGAGAGCAGATGGTTCTGGAAAAAGCTGAAGGCCATCAGGACGATGCCGATGAATCCCGGGATCTTGGGGCTGAGGCGGTCGGACACGATGCCGGAGATGGGCGCCAGGACGCCCTGGAGGAGTCCGACGGGCAGGAAGAACAGCCCGGCCTGGAACGCGGTGTAGCCCAGCGAATTCTGGAGATAGAGGGGAAGGAGGAATGTGCTCCCGAACATGCCCAGGCCGAAGATGAACAACGCCAGGTTGGAGACGCTGAAGTTGAAGTCCTTGAACAATGAAAGGTCGATCAGAGGGTGCTCGACCGTAAACTCGGTGATGAGGAATACGACGAGCCCGAGCGCAGAAAGCGCGAAGCAGGTGAGGATATACGTCGACGTCCAGCCGCCCGTATTCCAGGACGCGTTGCCGTTGGTCAGGGCCAGCAGCAGGAAGGCCAGGAAACCGGCGACGGAGATGAACCCGACGAAATCGAACGACCGGATCCTCTCGGACTTGTATTCCCTCTGGATAAGGATGGTCGCCGCGACGCCCATGATGCCCACCGGCACGTTCACGTCGAAGATCATATGCCAGGAAAAATTGTCGACGAGGTAGCCGCCGATCATCGGACCCAGGGACACGGAGGCGGCCGCCGCGATGGCCCAGAATCCCAGCGCCAGCCCGCGCTGCTCGACGGGAAACTCGCGTGTCACGATGGCCATGCCGACGGGCAGCAGGAAGCCCGCCCCGGCGCCTTGGATGACGCGGAAAATGATGAGCGTGTCGAGGCTCCACGCCAATGAGCAAAAGAGCGACCCCGCCGTGAACAGTGCGAGCGCGAGCAGATACGTCCGCTTGTAGCCGAGATGATCGGCCACCCAGCCCGACGTCGGAAGCATGACGGCGAAGACGAGCATATAGGCGGTGATGACCCATTCGACGTGGTCGAGGGTCACCCCGAAAACGCCCATGATCTTGGGCAAAGCGACGTTGACCACGGTCGCGTCGAGAACGGCCATGAACGTTCCGATCATCACGTTCGCCAGCACCCACCAGCGGTAGAGGGAATGTTCGTGATGCAGCGATGGGAACTGGCCCACGGCCTGCCTCCGGAACGAGCGGGCGGCTTTGAGAACCATGTCCGGTTCCTAGCGGAGGCGGATCTTGATCTCCACCGACATGCCCGGCCGCAGCGGATAGGCCGCCCGGTTCTCGGGAGTCCGGTCGTCGAGGAAAATCCTCAGGGGCACGCGCTGGGTGATCTTGGTGAAATTGCCGGAAGCGTTATTCGGCGGGATCAGGGAGAATTGGGCCGCCGTATAGTCGCCGATGAGCCCCACTTTGCCGGTGAACGGCCGCCCCGCATAGGTGTCGACCGCTACCTCCACGGGCTCATGAAGCTTGACGCGGGCCAATTTGGTTTCCTCAAGATTAGCCGTCACCCAAATCAGCCGCGTGTCGTAGATCGTCAGAATCGGCTGGCCGGGCTGGGCGACATCACCGGCCATCAGCCAGCGCTTGGCGACGATCCCGTCGAACGGAGCGAAGATCGTCATGTTGAGAAGCTGTGTTTCGACGACACCCGTTTGAGCCTTGGCCACGGCGATCCGGGAGACGGCCATGCCGTATTCGGCTTTGGCGCCGTCCAGGGCCTCGCGGGCATGCACGTACTGCTCTTTGGTGATGACCGCGCCTTTGAATTGGAGGTCGGCCCGCGCGAAGTCGTCCGTCGCCCGGTCGAGGTTGACCTTGGCGAGAGGCAGGCTGTTTTGAGCGAAAGCGAGGTTCGCTTTGGCCTGCTCCACTTGCGCCTGGAGGTCGGCATCGTCCAAGCGGACGAGAAGATCCCCTTGCTTGACCCGGCTGCCCTCGTCCACCGTCAGCAGGACGATGCGGCCCAGGACCTTGGGACTGATGGAGACCCGGTCGGCGTCCACATAAGCGTCGTCGGTCGACACGAAGTTCCTCAGGTTCTTGTACCAGTACCAGCCGCCGAAAGCGAGGGCCAGGATCAGGATGAAAAACGGGATGAGAACGCGCTTTTTGCGGTAAAGCGGAACCTGGTCGATGTCCTCTTCTTCTTCGCCGGCTCCGGGCGGGGCGGCAGGCCGCTGGGATGGGATTTTTGTTTCTTCGTTATGGGCCATGCTGCCCTCTCCTTCCCGACGCTCCGTTCGGGGCGTCTCGCGTCTGACAACGCCGTCCACCGCTGTCTTGGGCGGCGCATTTAAAACGGCAGTTTCTAAGTATGGCTGGAAATTAAAGGTCGGTCAAGGGCTCTGCGGCGAGAGGCGTGCAGCCCTTATGCCCCCGGCGCGGCGCCTGAAACGGCCTAGCCGAAATATCGTGTTTAACGAAAGAAATGAAAACCTATTGATCGAATCGGAAAAATCGTGTATAAATCCTGGCGTTTCAAAGAGTTTCCAACCGAGGAAGAGAGCACCCCGGCAGCTTCAGGCGAGCGGACCGGCCCGCGCCCTGAAAGGACACGATGGAAAAAACGGACCCCCGAGCCCGGTCTTTGAAAGCCACGGCGGCTAGGTATTTTGTCCCGGTTGCCCTAACTTCCTGTTTCCTTTTCTCCATTGTCCTGGCGGTCTTGCAGCCCGTGCCGCACGGCCATCGGTATGACCTCTGCATCAAGCTGACGCTGGGCTTGCTCATCTTTTGGCTGATCTTCCGGGTCGTGCCCGGCTGGATTTTCAGGAAAGGTTTGCTCATCGGCATGCTGGCGTTCGGCGTCGGCATCGGCATCCGGGAGCTCACCACGATCGACCCTAACCGTGAGGTCGTTCACGTCTACGCTTCTCTCTTCAGCACGATGGAAAAGGGACAAAATCCCTACACCAGTCTGACGATTTTTCATCAGGCGGAATTTCTGAAACCCGTTTACGGGAACTTCAACTATCCGCCTCTCGAAATCTACCCCTATTACCTGGCTTACCGCATCGCCGGGCATTGGAGCAGCAATCTTCTCACCTGGACGTACGTGATTCTCCAGTCGCTCGCCTGCCTTGTCTTCGTCCTCATGTTCCCCAACGTCAAATTGAGATACTTGTGGCCGTTTTTTATCGTCTTTGTTTTCATGGAGATCCATATCAACTCGGCCATGACCCTTCTTATGACGGCCCTGATCCTCTGGGCTATAAAAAAGAGCCGCGAGCGGCCTCGGAGGGGATACCGATACCTCATCGCCGTCCTGTTGGGACTGGGGCTGATGACCAAGTTCTTGATCATCCCCCTCGTGGCGGCTTACTATGCGAACGCGTTCGCTTCCAAGGAGCGCCGGAAGCTCCCCAAGATTGCCCTCGACGCCGGAATCACGGTGGCGACGGCCCTCGTCATCATGGCGCCTTACGGCATCGTCCCCGTCTTCAAGAATACGATCCTCTTCAATATCATTTTGAAAGACCGGGCCGTCCTGACGACCTTCTTCCCCAACGTCGTATCGGGCCTCATGAGCTGGCTCAAGATGGGCGCTCTCTATCCCGTGGTCGCGCTGATCATCCTGGCCGCATCGATCTGGGCTGCGCCGAAGCTCAATATTTATTCGGCCTTGTTGGCTGCGGCGTTTACTTTTCTCCTCGTTGCTCCGACCCCGAGGACTCAATACTTGCCCTCGGTCCTCTACATCGTCGTCGCCGGAATCACCACGATGTTTGGAGAACGCGGCGCGATTCCCGCGAAGGTCCTGAAGAAGCCGCCGCACAAGGATTTTGCCCGGCCGGCCGGGGAATCAGGCGGCGGCGCCCATTCCCGGATTGACAAGGACTGATTTTCCCCTTATAAATAAGGCAATGGCTATTATCCGCTGCCCCTATTGCCACGCTATCATCGACGAAACCGATAAGTACTGCAACAACTGCGGCACTCAGCTCCTCTTCCCCGACGACGATTCGATCGAAGAAGAGATCCCGGGGGAGAAGATCATCGATGCCGATACCGAAGAAAAAGACTATGAGCTCGACGAGGCTTCGAAAACGGATGAACCCCTCCCGGGCGACGAATACGAACGAGAGACCGCCGGGACCGGTGAGCTGACCTCGGTTCTGAACTCCGATGTCGAGACCCGCGTCATCGAAGAGATCCTTGAAGAGGAAATGACAGAGGAGGAGGCGGCGGCAGGCCCTCACGAGACGACAGAAAAAGTCCTTCTCGTCGATGAAATTGCGGCCTCGGAAAAAGAGGAAGATCTCGAGAAAGAAAAGGAAGCGGCCGAGGACCGTGCGGCCCGCGAAAAGACCACGCCGACGACCGAGCTTTTCGATGAGGACATTGTCGTTACCGAGGTCAAGGCCGTGGACGCCGAGACGGCCTCTGTCAAGGATGAGGGCACGCAGAACCTGGGCGAGAGCCAGACCCACGAGGTTTCCGAGACGCTTCCCGGCGTGGGATACGCCGTCGCCGAGGAGGCCGCTCCGCCGGAGTCGCCTCTTGACAGTGAGAAAAAGGAGCCCGCCGAAGAGGAAGGGCGAGATCAAGTCCCTCAGGAGACGGGGTACACTGATGTCGGCAGTGCGCCGGCCGAAGCGATTCCTGCTCGGGAAGAGGACGTTGCTGCGCCGGTTGCTCCGACCGAAGCCCCTCCAGCAACAACGCCGACGGCGGAACCGACAATCGAACCGATACCCGAAATGAAACCGGAACCGACGGCGGAACCGACATCCGAAATGAAAGCGGAACCGACGGCCGATCCGGCGGCCGTGCCGGCGGAGTCTCTGACGTTCGATACGAGTGAGCTCGAAGGGATCGGGGACACCATCGACCTGAGCAAGGCCCGCCTGGACAAAGTTATGGACGAGATGGCCGACCACGACACAGGCGCCGCGCCCGAGCCCGAGCCCGAGCGGCCGGCCCAAGAAAAGACGGGGACTCTTCCGCCTTGGGCCGACCGAATGAAAGGGGCGCCGTCCATGATCAACGAAGACAAAGCCGGCGACGAGACACGCAAATTCGAAGACGCCCAAAAAAGCCTGCTGGCGAAAGACTCAGCGGCGGAAGAAAACTGGCCGGACGGCACGAAAGACGAAATCGCGGAAGAGATGGAAGAGGAAGAGGAAATCTTCCCGAAGCGCCGGGATTCCGATTCGGGGCTCGGCTATCCCGAACGCCTGACCCAGGCCGCCCTCCCCTTTGAAGCCGGACGCGAGAGGGAAACAGCGGAAGGCCTCAGCGCCGCGTCCGGAGGCGAGGCCGCCGCAGCCGAGGAGCCCGGGCCCGCCGTGGTCCCCGCTGCTCCGGCCGAGCTGTCCCCTGCAGCGCGCGCCGTGCCGGATGTCCGGCTCGGCCGTGACGATACCGTCCCGCCATCGGACGCCGCCTGGGAAGAAGAGGAGGAAACACAAAAGCCTCCCTTCAGCCTCGCGTATTTCCTCAAATCCAAGGTCTTCGACTGCCTCTTCATCGGCTTTGTCTGGCTCATCGCCCTCTGGCTGGCCGCTCAATCGATGAGCGCCACACTGTTCGACATACTGTCGCTGGCTCCCTGGTCCGCGGCTCTTCTCTACGCGGCGCTCGTCCTTCTCTACTTTTTCTTGTTCAAGTTTTTCCTGGGCGAGACTCTCGGAGATAGGCTTTTCAAAGAGCGGGAATAATCCCGGCCGCCGCGGCTTACTCCACTAAGTTCCCTAAAAACCGCCGTTGAACCGTCTCATCCGCGGCGAGCGCCGCCGGCCGCCCTTCGGCGAGAACACGTCCCTCATCGATGATCATGGCCCGGGACACGATCGCGAAAGTATCACGCACGTTATGGTCCGAAACAACCAAGCCGATTCCGCGATTTCGCAGTGCCATAAAAATCTTCTGCAGATCCTGGATGGTCAACGGGTCGATTCCGGTGAAGGGCTCATCGAGCAGGAGGAATTTGGGGTCGAGAACGAGGGCGCGGGCGATTTCGAGCCTGCGCCGTTCACCGCCGGACAGCGCGTGGGCGGACCTCCGACTGAGGCTCGTGAGGCGCATATCATCGAGAAGCCGCTCGAGCCGGGCCTCGCGCTCGGCCTTCGATCGCAAGCGGAGCTCCAAGACCAGGCGCAGGTTTCCGGCCACGGAAGTTTTGAGGAATACCGACGTCTCCTGGGGAAGGTAAGCGATCCCACGGGCCGCCCTCTCGGAAGCCGTCCGCCGTGAAATGTCTTCGCCGTCGAGTTCGAGCCGTCCGCCTTCTGGCCGTTCGAGGCCCGCGATCATCCGGAAGGTTGTTGTCTTGCCCGCGCCGTTGCGCCCGAGAAGTCCGATGATTTCGCCGGCTGAAACGGCCATCGAAATCCCTTTGACCACCGGGCGGCCGTCGTAGCTTTTGACCAGGCTCTCGGCGCGGAGAACGGATACGCCGGAAGCATAAGTTGCGGCTTCTCCCGTCATTGCATGTCTCGACCTCAACGCCTAGAATACTATGGTCAGAAGCGTGGCCTGTCAAGAAACGATGAAGACCGTGATCAGCGCCTCCCGCCGGACGGACCTCGTCGCTTTTTTCCCCGGCTGGCTGGCCTCATCCCTAAAGGCGAAAACCGCCTCCGTGCACGGACCCTCAGGCCGGGTCCTGGAGGTCGACCTGGCTCCCGAGCACGTGCACACGTTCGTTCTCTGGTCCAAGAACTTCGGGAATCTGCTCCGGAATGACGCCGGCCTTAAAGACCTGCTCAAGGCTTATGACCAGATCTATTGTCATTTTACCATCACCGGATTGGGCGGGACACCGATCGAGCCGGGCAGCCCTGCACTGGAGACCTCCCTGGCTCAGATCCCCGGTCTGGTCGCATTGGCCGGCCGTGCCGAGCGGGTTTCGATCCGCTTCGACCCGATTGTTTTTTGGCGGGATGGCGACGCACGCGGCTCGAACCTCCCGAACTTTGGGCGCGTTGCCGAAGCGGCGGCCGCAGCCGGCGTCCGGGACCTCCGCATCAGCTTTGCGCAGTGGTATCGGAAGGCCCGGCGGCGCGCTTCCGGCCGCGGGTTTGCCTTCATCGATCCTGCCGAAGAGGAAAAAATTGTCTATGCCGCGGAGCTGGCGGGGAAGGCGCGCGCCTTGGGACTCACGGTATACGCATGCAGTCAGCCGTTTCTGGCCCCAGCCGATGGAGTCGTGCCGTCCTCGTGCATCGACGGCCGTCTCCTCCAGGCGCTTCATCCAAAGAATGAGCCGACCTCACTCAAAAAGGACCGGACTCAGCGGGCGGGATGCCTGTGCACGGAGTCCAAGGACATTGGGAGCTACACGCAGGCCTGTCCCCACGGCTGCGTGTACTGTTATGCGAATCCCCAAGTCGGGGACACCTCCAAGGGATAGGTCCCTAATTCGAGAGCATGAGCAGAGCGGCGGTGATGTCTACCCTTGAGCCCCTTGCCCGCCGCAGGGGTGTTTCCCGGAGGAAGGCGTGGAAAGGCCGAGCGGCCGGGAGCGGGTTCTTAGGAGCGACCAGCACTACCGCAGCCTTGCTGCAGTGGTGGCACGGCTCCTCGCCCTTTAGGCGAGGGGAGCGAGGCCTTTCCCCGAGCGGGTTTGACTCGCGGGGGCAAACCCGCGTCCTGACGGAGGGAACACCCCGCGAGCGGGCACGAAAACGGGCCAGGCCGGGCGATCAAATCCCGAGGCTCAGGCGCCGTTCTTTATTTGACGTTCAACAAAAATTAGCCTACGAGCTTCATCTTTGCGAGCCAACGATTCCAGTTCTTTTCCTTGATAATAGCTATTTTTTGGTTTTGGGCAAGCTGTCTCTCGGTCCTCGCGTATTGTTCCATTCGCTTTGAGAGGTAAGTTGAGCGAGCCGCTATAACTGCGATAATGAGGACAAGCAAGGCCCAGATGAGGAATAGCCAGGAAGGCGTAGCGTCTTTTAGGATGGTCGCCAGGATGCCCGGAACAACAAGGGTTATAATGCAGCCCCCCACGAAGTAAAAAATCGCAAAGGGGAGCATTCTCAGAATCGCACCGGGACCAAAAAGATTTATGACGAGGGTATGGTCCTGACGATTGCGGATATCGTAGATCGTGGTCTTGTTGTACACGCGTTGCGCAGCCGTGGTCTTTTTAAAGTCCAAAACAGAAGTTTCAGAAATAACGGGAACACTCCAGAATCGAAGAATCATTCCTTTCCCTCCTCGCTTATCGCCTGTTCTTGGTTCTAACAGGATTATCAACCTGCCGCTCCGATGCCCCCGTTGCGGCGGTGATGTCTGCCCCTGAGCCCGCGCGCCTGCCGCAGGGGTGTTTCCCGGAGGAAGGCGTGGAAAGGCCGAGCGGCCGGGAGCGGGTTCTTAGGAGCGACCAGCACTACCGCAGCCTTGCTGCAGTGGTGGCACGGCTCCTCGCCCTTTGGGCGAGGGGAGCGAGGCCTTCCCCCGAGCGGGTTTGACTCGCCGGGGCAAACCCGCGTCCTGACGGAGGGAACACCCCGAGAGCGGGCGCGAAAACTGGGCCGGGCCATCAAATCCCGAGGCTCAGGCGCTCGGCCAGGGCCGGCGGGAGTTTCTCGGCCAGGATCTTGCGCTTGGTTTCCTCGATGTCATACTCGACCCGGCAGAACTTGACGATGCGCGTGTCGGTGTCATAGATCGCGAACGCCGCCCGGGCGTTCCGGTCGCGCGGCTGTCCCACGGAGCCGGGGTTGATGAGATAGCGAACTCCCTTCTCGAGCTTGACCTCGTTCGCGTTGCCTTCGAGGAAGGTCCCCTCGACGGTGCCGTCTCTGTCGGCGTAGACGAAGGGAAAGTGGGTATGGCCGAAGAAGCAGATCGGCGTCTGGATATAGGAAAAAGCCTCCGCGGCGTCGAACTCGCCGAAGATATAGTAGTCCTCGTCGAACGGCGCACCGTGGCATATCGTGATCGTGTCGAGCACAATCTCCGGACTCTGCTTCAGCCGGGAAAGGAAGTCCAGGTGCTTTTTCGTGATGGTCTTCTTGGTCCAGTAGATGGCCGAGGCGGCGATAGGGTTGAAGGTCTGGACCGAATCCAGTCCGGAGACCGCCTTGTCGTGATTGCCCCGGATGATGGAGAGAGGCTTGAGCGTCTGGATCTTCTGAATGACCTCGTTCGGCGAGGCGCCGTACCCCACAAGGTCACCGAGGAAGATATAGTGGTCGATCCGTTTTTTTTGGATGAACTTGAGCACGGCCAGAAAGGCCTCGAGGTTGCCGTGGATGTCGGTGAAAACGAGGTGCCGCATGGTCAATGGCCCCTTTCATGCACGGAGGCGTACAGCCGGTCGGCTTCATAGGAACTTCGAACCAGAGGTCCGGAGGCAACATCCTTGAAGCCGATCTCCAGCCCCTTGGATCCGAGGGATTCGAACTCCTCGGGCGTATAGTATTTTTCGACCGGCGGGTTGACCGCCGCCGGCCGGAGGTACTGTCCGACCGTCAGGAGATCGCACCCGGCTTGCCTGAGATCCGCGAACGTACGCAGGATTTCCGCTTCGGTTTCGCCGAGCCCGATCATCAGACCGGATTTCGTTATCGCGCCCTTTTTTTTCGCCGCCTCGAGCACGGCCAGGGACCTCCTGTAATTTTCCTTCGGCCGCCGGATCTTGGGGTAAAGGGGCTCGGTCGTTTCGAGGTTGTGGTTGAGGATTTCTGGCCGGGCGGCGAGCACAGTATCCAAGGCCGCCGCGCTGCCTCCGAAATCCGGGACAAGGGCCTCGACCCGCGTACCCGGGCTGAGAGTCCGGACGGCCCGGATCGTCGCGGCGAAATGGCCGGCCCCGCCGTCGGCCAAATCATCGCGGGTCACGGACGTTATGACGGCATAGGCGAGCCCGAATTCACGGACGGCTTCGGCGACATGCTTGGGCTCGTCGGGGTCCGGTGGAGCTGGCGCACCTTTGGCGACGGCGCAGAACGCGCAATTCCGGGTGCACGTATCCCCGAGAATCAGGAACGTCGCCGTCTTCCGCTCCCAGCAGTGGCCGATGTTCGGGCAGTGGGCGCTCCGGCAGATCGTATGGAGGCCCTTGGACTTGAGAGTCTCCGAAACTTGAAAGAAGTTGCCGTGGGACGGAAGTCGGACCTTGAGCCAGACAGGTTTATGCGTGGCAGGGCTCCCTTGCTGTGTTATCGAACCCAGCTCGCTCGCAATGGGCTTTACGTGCAGTTCGGTCGCAAATCCTTCCGATGGGGGCGAGGAGAACGCCTCTAATATTCGATGTCGCGCTCCCGCTTGATACGCCGCCGCATCCGTTTCCGGGCCTGGGCTTCTTTCATCCGCCGCTTTTCCCCGGGCTTGAAATAGACGGAATGCTTCTTAATCTCCTTGATGATCGCTTCCTGTTGGACGCGACGCTTAAACCGGCGTAGCGCGGACTCGAGGTTTTCACCTTCTTCGAGAATGACAAACGCCAAGAACGTTCACCTCCTCACCTTTGGAAAATCCCTGATTCTTATACAGGAACGGTCTCCCATTGTCAAGGAAAGCGGAGGACGCCGCCGGCCCTGCGGATGCAGACGCGGGCGCCGATCCGCATGGGGTCGATAAGGGGTACAGGCAGGTCCGGGGCCTTAAGGACGAGGGGGATCTCCGTGCAACCGGCCACGATAGCCTGGGCGCCTCTCCGGACGAGCTCGGCGGCGGTGGCTATGACCACATCGCGCGGCCGGCCGGTGGTGACGCCGGACTTGATGCTCCTTTTCCCGTAGATCGCCGTCATCAGCCGCCGCAGATCGCGGCCTGAGGGCGTGAGGACGGCCGTCCCCGACCGCTCCAAGGCATCATGAAAAAGACGGGATTCGATGGTGCCGGCTGTGGCGATGAGCCCAACCCGGCGGAGGCGAGGGCGGAGGGCTCGAAGCTCGGCGGCGGTCTCTTCGACGAGGTCGACGAATGGAACGGGCGATGCGGCGGCAAATCCCGGCAGGAAATAGTGAGCCGTAAGGCACGGCATGACCAGGAAATCGGCTCCGGCTCGGGCCAGGATGCCGGCGCCGCGGCGAAGCATCGGCAGAGGACTCCGGCCGCCGTGGAGGATGGCATCAGTCCGGTGCGGGATCTGCGGCAGGCTGTAGACGATGACGGGAACGTGTTCCTGGTCTTTGGCGGCGGCGGTGTTTCTGATGATGAGGTCCAGAAAATACGCCGTCGCTTCTGGCCCCATTCCTCCCAGTACTCCAACCGTCAGAAAGGGCGAAGGTTTTGACTTTTTCGGCCTGCTTTTGGCTGCCCGGCTGCGGCTTTCTTCGGTGTTCATGCCGCTTGTCCCTTCATTTCGTCCCAAATTGGTCTCATTCACGACTTTTTTTTCACGGCTTCCATGAGCGCTCTGAGCTTTTCCAGGGGAAGGGCCTGGATCTTGCGGCCATCCCTCCCTTCCATGTCCTCCGCCTTGAACAGCGAATTGAGGATGGCTTCCTCGGCCGCCTCGGCCGCGGCCTGGAACAGCGGCGAAACCTGTTCGTTGGCCAGCAGCGTCACGGTTTGGATCGGCGCCTGCGGCCTGTGTGCCACGCGCAACTTCGGGTCGGCGGAGAAGGCGATGGCATAGTCGCCGCTGCCGTTGGCGAAATAGCCCCCGGTCCGGGCGATCCCGATGAGAGCGCGCTCGGCCAGGCGCTTGAGGTTCCGGCTGTCAAGCGGCGCGTCGGTGGCCACGACGATCATGCAGGACCCGTCGCCAGGCGGCCGGGCCGATTCGCTTGCGCCGGCCGGTGCCTTTGCCCCGTCTGTCTCTCGTGCGAAGGGAATTCCGCCGACAGTCAATACGCCGCCGAAATTGGTCTGGACCAGGACTCCGACCGTGTAGCCGCCTTTGTCAGCCGGCAGCCGCCGCGATGCGGTTCCGATGCCGCCTTTGAAATTGAAACAGACGGTGCCCGTTCCCGCCCCCACGGCGCCTTCGACGACCGGACCCTCCGCCGCGTTCCGGACGGCCTCGAGAACGTGGGGTTTTGTGACGTGCCGTCCACGGATATCGTTCAGCCAGCCGTCGTTCGTTTCACCCACGACAGGGTTAACGGATTCCACTCGCTCATTGCCGGGCTGGGCAAGCGTGTAATCGATGAGGGCGTCAGCGGCGATCGGTACGCTCAACGTATTCGTCAGGACGATCGGCGTTTCGAGCGTCCCCAGTTCGTCGATTTGGGTGGAGCCGGTGAGCTTCCCGTAGCCGTTCGCGACAAAGACGGCGGCGGGGACTTTTTCCTGATAAATGTTCCCACGATGGGGTAGGATCGCCGTGACGCCTGTCCGGACATTACGGCCTTCGACGAGGGTGACGTGCCCGACCGCGACGCCCGCGACATCGGTAATGGCATTAAGCGGTCCGGGGCTCAAAACGCCGATTCGTATGCCGAATTCCCTTGCCCGCGGGCGCTCCGATGATGACGAGCGAATGGCAGCCAATCCGAGGGCCAGGACGCCGAGCGTGAAACAGCAGGCAAAAAAAACCATGAACGTCATCCTCCGTGCGGGAGAAGCTTCCATCGCACGCCAATGATACTTCTTTCGTTTCGCCCGCGGCAAGTGTGTGCTCGGGGTGTTCCCTGCGTCAGGCCGCGGGTTTGCCCCTGCGCGTCAAACCCGCTCGAGGAAAGGCCTCGCTCCCCCGCCCTTTGGGCGGGGCCCGTCCATAGGCTCCAAAACTCAATTTGGATATGTGCCACTAGTGAGGCGGCCAGCAAGTCCCAGAACCCATTTCAGATGCTTCCTAAAAGTGTGGCTCTGTGCCGCTCCGCCACACTTTTAATGGTCACTCCTAAGAATCCGCTCCCTGCCGCTCGACCTTTCCACGCCTTCCTCCGGGATGCACCCCTGCGCACATCTTCCTAATATATGGGCTCGAGATGTTCCAGCGCTGCGACATTTGCCGCTTTTTCTGCGCGGGGTTTTCTGGTAAAAGTAACGTTGTGCTTGATTCGCGAAATCCGTACCTGACGGTCCCTGCCTTGGAGCGAATTCCGTGGCTTGTTCACGGATTCGGCACGGCCGGCTGGCAGGAAGCGGACTTTGCGCGTTCCCCTCGGCTGAGAGATTTCCGCCCGATCATTATGCATCAGCTCCACTCCGACACCGTCCATCGCCTGGACGCCGCTCCCCGTGACCGTTTGAACGGCGACGCGCTGATAACGAATGTTCCCGGACTCCTCCTTATCGTCCGGACTGCGGATTGCCTGCCGGTCCTTCTCGTCGACGAAGCTCGGCGCGCCGTGGCCGCCGTCCACTGCGGCTGGCGCGGCACCAGGTCCAGAATCCTGGAAAAAGTCACCCGTGAAATGCTCTCAGCCTATGGCTCGCGGCCCGCCGATCTTCTTGCGGCTTTGGGCCCCTGCATCGGACCCTGTTGCTATGAGGTGGGACCCGAGGTCCGGGCGTCGTTTCTCGAGGCGGGGTTCCCACCGGCGGCGTTTCACGATGCGGCAGGCGAGGCCTCTCCGCGCACCGCCTTTCATTCGCTCCTTGACCTCCGGGCGGCCAATGTCTGGCTTCTCGAATCGCTCGGCGTCCCGCCGGCCGGTATCTTCGGCTTAGACGCCTGCACCCGTTGCGAACCCCGGCTCGTCTCCTATCGCCGCAATCGGAACGAAAAACGCCGCCTCTATAACTTCATCGGTATCAATCTTGCCAAAGAGGCCGCTCCGCGCAGGAACAACGAACGGCGGTGAGGCCCGCCCGTGAGCCCGCCGCAGGGGTGTTTCCCGGAGGAAGGCGTGTGAAGGCCGAGGGCAGGCTCACCGACGAAAACAACATCCCGAGCTCGAACCTAGAATGAAGGTGTGGGGACAGGGGCCAATGAGGTGCCTCCTTGTTGCTTTTTGAGGGCGATTCGGCTATCCTTGGCAGGTCCTGTAGGGAGGCAGAGGAGAGCAATATGGAACGAACCATCGACGATATCGAACTGCCTGGAGTCCGCCTTTACAAAAAGGGCAAGGTCAGGAATGTCTTCGAGGTCGGCGACAAGCTCCTGATCGTAGCCACGGACAGGATTTCAGCGTTCGATTGGGTGCTCCCCTCGCTCATTCCCTATAAGGGCAAAGTGCTGACTCAACTATCGAAGTTCTGGCTCGATTTCGTTTCTCTCACGTGCCCGAACCACCTTATCACGACCGAGGTTGCCGATTTTCCGGCGCCTCTCGCCTCGTTCGGCGAAATCCTCGATAAGCGCTCCATGCTTGTTCGCAAGACCAAGGTCATCCCGATCGAGTGCGTCGTACGGGGCTATCTCTCGGGTTCGGGCTGGAGGGAATACCTGGCCTCTGGAAAGATCTGCGGCGTCAAGATCCCCAAAGGGCTGAAAGAATCCGACAGGCTCCCGGAAGCGATTTTCACACCCTCGACCAAGGCCGAAGAAGGCCACGACGAGAACATCTCCTACAAAGAAGTGCAAAGGATGGTCGGCGCGGACCTGGCTGCCAAGATCCGCAAGGTGAGCCTCGAGCTCTACCAGAAAGCCGCCCTGTACTCCGTCTCCAAGGGCATCATCATCGCCGACACGAAGTTTGAATTCGGTCTGGACGGGGAAGAGCTCCTTCTCGTCGACGAGCTTTTTACGCCGGATTCGTCGCGCTTCTGGCCTCTCGCGACTTACGAATCAGGCCGGTCCCAACCCAGCCTGGACAAGCAGTTCGTGCGGGATTATCTCGAAACGACGCATTGGGACAAGAACTCACCGCCGCCGGCGCTTCCCGACGATATTATCGCCAAGACATCCCAGAAGTACCTGGAAATCTACCGTCTTTTGACCGGGCGTGACGATCTTGTATGAGCGAACGGGTCGATTTTCACATTCACTCGAACAAGAGTTGCGACGGTGATTTCTCGCCGGCAGAGATTGTCGGCTTGGCTGCGGGAAAAGGGTTCCGGGCCATTTCCATCGCCGATCATGACACGGTCGCCGCTTATCCCGATGCCGTTCGCCTCGGCCGCAAGGCGGGCGTCGAGGTCATCCCCGGCATTGAAGTGACCACTCTCTTCAAAGGCCGGGAATTCCACCTCCTCCTTCCTTTCGTCGAATGGGCGAGCCCGGCCGTCGGGGAAATTGTCGAAACGCAGTCCCGCTGCCGAATGGATGAAGCTTTCGAGCGCGTCGAGCGGATCCGCGGCCTCGGCCTCGATATCACATGGGATGAGGTCCGGCAAAAGGCCAACGGTATGCCGCCACTTGGAATTAAGATCGCCCAGATTCTCCTCGACAAACCGGAGAGCCGGGCCAATCCGGCCTTGGAGTTCTTTTTCCGGGAAGAAAACAGGGCCTACGCACCCAACATGTTCTACAAAGCCTTTTTTGCCGAGGGGAAGCCCGGCTTTGTGCCCAAGAAATTCGCCGGGTTGGTCAAGATCCTGGACGCGGCCGCGGACACGGGCGGGGTCCCCGTGCTGGCTCATCCCGGCGCCTATTTCCAGAAAACGACGCGGGACGATCTGCGGATTCTTAAGAAACACGGACTGGCCGGACTCGAGGTTTATACGTTTTACCATACGCCGGAACAGGTCGACCTTTATAAGGGCCTGGCTGAGGCCTTGGACCTCGTTCCGACGGCCGGATCGGACTTTCACGGTCGCATCAAGCCTCACGTCGCCTTCGGCGCGCTGGCGGACGGCCGGTACTGGATGGTCGAACGCTTGAGAGAACGAAAGGGGAAGAAATCATGAACTGGCTCGATTTCGTGCTGCTCGCGATTATCCTGGTCACGACGATCATGGGCCTCGTCAAGGGCCTGATGAAGCAGGTCATCGGCCTGGCGGCCGTTATCGCCGGACTGGTGCTGGCGAGTCTCTACTACAGGAGCGCCGCCGCCATCTTCCGGACGTTTATCCACAACGATCTCGTCTGTCATTTTCTTGGATTCCTCGTCATCTTCGTCGGCGTGCTCGTCATCGGCGCAATCCTTGGTTGGCTGGCCACCAAAGCGATGGTCGGCCCGCTGGCGGCCGTCAACAGGCTCTTCGGCGGAGTGTTCGGCCTGGTCAAGTCCATCCTCATCTGTGGTATCCTTGTCTTCGCGATGGCTTCGTTCGAAATCGGCAAGCCGGCCATCAGGACGTCGGTGTTGGCGCCTTTCTGTCTCGGCTTCACGAGAGCCGCGGTCCACCTTGTCCCGCAGGACCTGCGGACGAAGTTCGATAAGTCCTACAAGGAGATCCGCAAAAGCGGAGGGGAACATGGACAAAAAATATAGCGAGATGAACCTCCATCAGAAGCTCGAGCTCATCGTCAAAGAGATGGTGGAGAAGGAGCTCAACCTCAAGGATGCCCTCCGGGAATTCGAGAAGATCTTCTTCGAACAAACGGCCAGGAAGTACGAAGGAAACAAAACGAGGATGGCCCAAGCCCTGGGCATCCATCGCAATACCCTCCAGAACAGGAGCAAAGCCCTCAAGCTTAAAAAGAAATATTAGCAGTCCTAGGACGAGACTGCTAATATTTGTTGCTGCCCCTCTTGACAAATTTTCCACCTATTGTATATTATTAGCACTCGGTTTTTCTGATTGCTAAAAAATTCAATAGGAGGTTTTCATGAAGGTTCATCCGTTGTATGACAGAGTTCTCCTCAAGAGGCTTGAGGAAGGCGAAGTCAAGAGGGGCGGGATCATCATCCCGGACACGGCCAAGGAGAAGCCCCAGGAGGCCGAAGTCATCGAGGTAGGCAAGGGGCGGGTCACAGATGACGGGAAGACGATTCCCCTCGTCGTCAAGAAAGGCGACAAGGTCCTCATCGGCAAGTACAGCGGCACCGAGGTCACACTCGATGGCGTCGAGCTTGTCATCGTCAAGGAAGAAGAAATTCACGCCGTTATCGAGAAGTAAGGAGATATCATGGCTAAACAGATTGTATCCGGAGATGAAGCAAGACAAGCCCTGCTTAAGGGCGTCAATATTCTGAGCAACGTCGTCAAAGCGACTCTCGGCCCGCGCGGCAAAAACATCGTCCTGGACAAGAAATTCGGCTCGCCGACGAGCACCAAGGACGGCGTGACCGTGGCCAAGGAAATCGAGCTCAAAGATCCTTGGGAGAACATGGGGGCTCAGCTGGTTAAGGAAGTCGCATCGAAAACCTCGGACGTGGCGGGCGACGGCACCACCACCGCGACCGTCCTGGCGCAGATCATTTACGGCGAGGGCCTGCGGCACGTGACGGCGGGTTCCAACCCGACCATCATCAAGAAGGGCATCGACAAGGCCGTCGAGGCCGTCGTCGACGAGGTCAAGAAGATGAGCCGCGAAGTCAGCGGTGAGATGATCGCCCAGGTCGGCGCCATTTCGGCCAACAACGATGAGTCCATCGGCAAGATCATCGCCGAAGCCATGGATAAGGTCGGCAAGGACGGCGTCATCACCGTGGAAGAGGCCAAGGGTCTTGAAACCACCATGGACACCGTCGAGGGCATGCAGTTCGAC
This sequence comes from Candidatus Aminicenantota bacterium, assembly GCA_963727095.1. GTDB lineage: Bacteria > Acidobacteriota > Aminicenantia > Aminicenantales > Saccharicenantaceae > CAVSEQ01. Next base: position 1,225,537 of record CAVSEQ010000005.1, read on the forward strand.
CGCGGGTATCTCTCGCCCTATTTCATCACCGACCCTGACCGGATGGAGTGCGTTTTGGAAAACGTCCTCCTCCTGCTGCATGAGAAGAAGATCAGCAATTTGAGGGAACTCCTGCCGCTGCTCGAGAACGTGGCGCGCATGGGGCGTCCCCTCGTGGTTGTCGCCGAGGAAGTCGAGGGCGAGGCGCTCGCGACACTCGTCGTCAACAAGCTCAAGGGCACCTTCCAGTGCTGCGCCGTGAAGGCCCCGGGATTCGGCGACCGGCGCAAGGCTATGCTCGAGGACATCGCGATCCTGACCGGCGGCCGGGTCATCACCGAAGACATCGGCGTCAAACTCGAAAACGTTGGCGTCGAATGGCTGGGCCAGGCCAAAAAGGTCGTCATCGACAAGGACAATACCACGATCGTCGAAGGGCTGGGCAAAACGTCCGACGTCCAGGCGCGCATCAAGCAAATCCGGACCCAGATCGACGAAACGACGTCCGATTATGACCGCGAGAAGCTCCAGGAACGGCTGGCCAAGATGGTCGGCGGCGTCGCTCTGATCAAGGTCGGCGCGGCCACCGAGACCGAGCTCAAGGAAAAGAAGGCCCGCGTCGAAGACGCCATGCATGCCACCAAAGCGGCGGTCGAGGAAGGCATCGTTCCCGGCGGCGGCGTCGCCTTGCTCCGGGCTCAGAAATCGCTGGAGAAGCTCCAACTCGAGGGCGACATGAAGATCGGCGTCAGCATCATCAAGCGGGCCATGGAAGAGCCTCTTCGCCAGATCGCGGCCAACGCCGGCTTCGAAGGCTCCGTCGTCGTCGAGAAAGTTAAGGAGATGAAGCAGGACTTCGGCTTCAACGCCTTGACCGAAAAGTACGAAGACATGATCAAGGCGGGCATCCTTGACCCGACGAAGGTCGTCCGGATCGCCCTCCAGAACGCGGCGTCGATCGCCGGCCTGCTGCTGACCACGGAAGGCCTGGTCGCTGAAATTCCCGAAGAGGACAAGCACTCGAAGTATCCCACGCCTCCCGGCGACATGTACTAAGCAGCGAAAACACGCGATTTTCAAGCCCCGGGCGTTTGCGCGCCCGGGGCTTTTTTATTTGAATCATGATGGGGTCTGGCGTGCTAATTGCCACTTTCAGATGCAACGTCGGCTTGACCTTCCATGAGCGGGAAAGTGGCGATGAGCAGGCCTGACCCCTTCTTTTCTTTCAGATTTTTCCCACCGCTGAAGCGTCAAGCCACTCCGCCTGCTTTGAACGGCGATGAAGGCCCGTCGTAAGCTCAAACTCAATTCAGATATTACCCTGCACCGCAGCTGTAGCTGCGGTGCAGTCGGTCGCTTCCAAAAGTCGGTTCTCTGCCGCTCCCTGCCGTAGACCTGACCCCTTCTTGTCGGGGCGCCGCCTTATCGGGTAAGATGGGGGCGGCGGATGCCATGCTGAAGCTCTTCGACAGGTACATCCTTAAAGAGCTTTTTCCGCCGTTTTTTCTGGGACTCCTTCTGACTGCGTTCGTGCTGCTCATGAATGAGATCCTGGTTCTGGCGGAGCTGTTTATCGACAAAGGCATTGCCGCCGGGCTGGTCCTGCGGGTCCTCGCCCTGCTCGTCCCTTCGCTCTTGGCTTTCGCGGTGCCGATGGCCGTGCTGGTGGGCATTCTCGGCGGATTGGCCCGTCTGTCGGCCGACTCGGAGACGGTCGCGTTCGCGACGCTCGGGATAAGCCGGCGGCGATTTCAGCGGCCGTTTTGGGTCTTCGGCGTTTGCGGCTGGCTCGTTGCTTCCGCCCTGGCCATGGTCATTGCCCCCCGGGCCAACTTCGCCTGGGTCAGAACGATGACGAGCTCGGTCCTGACGAAAGTTCAGCTCCGGATCGCGCCGCTCGAATTCAACGAATCGATTCCGGGCGCCGTTCTGTTCATCCGGAGCGTCGGCAAGGATAAATCCTGGGAGGACGTTTTCGTTTATATCGTCAAAGACCCTGCCAATCCCCGGCTGATTACGGCCCGCAAGGGGACCATCAACCTCTATCCGGAGCGGAAGCGGGCCACCTTGGAGTTGTTCGACGGCGTCGTGTATTCAGGGCCCCTCGAAAAGCCCGAGGCTTTTAGTATGACATCGTTTGCCCACCTCGAGGAGGAAGTGGATGTCGAACGCCTTTTCCCGGCCCTCACAAGTGAGAAGCGGGTCAGGGAAAAGGACATCGGTGAGCTCATTCGCGATGCCAACGTCCTGAAGAGTGCACCGGAGAGACACGACAGGGATTACCGTTCGCACTGGATTGAAATCCATAAGAAATTCGCCCTGCCTTTCGTCTGCCTTCTCTTCGTCCTGGTGGGCGTTCCACTGGGACTTGCCGCGGGCCGCGGCGGAAGGACGATCGGCTTCACCTTGAGCCTGGGCATCATCCTGGCCTATTACGCCCTGCTCACGACCGGCGAGAGGCTGGCTCTGAACGGAAAGATCACGCCGTTCATCGGCATGTGGGGGCCCAACCTGGTTCTGGCCGCCGCCGGCCTGTGGCTTTTCCTAAGGTCGGGCTGGCAGCGTCCTCTTTGGCCGCGCTTCCCCCGTCTTTCGCGCGGAAAAGCTCCGCTTGCGGAGACAGGCCCCGCGCCTGTCCGGGCCGCCCGGCCCGCACTGCCTGCCTTCCGTTTTCCCAACATTCTCGACCGGTATGTCTCGAGGAAATACCTGGCTTTTCTGGGGCTCGCTTTTGCGGGTTTGATGGCGGCGTCGGTCGTGGTAACCTTCTTCGACCGCTTGGACGCCGTCCGCGAGCACGGGAAGCCGCTTCGCCTGCTTCTTGCTTACGTATGGTACCGAATCCCGGAATTCTTGCTGGCTGTCTTTCCGGTGGCGGCGCTGGCGGCGACGCTGCTGGCCTTGGGGCTTATGCAGAAGTCCAACGAGATCACCGCTGTGAAAGCCTCCGGGACGAGCGTCTACAGGCTGGTCGTTCCTCTCCTCGTGATGGGAGCCGCGGTGAGCGGACTTGCTTTCATCGTCCAGGAGCGCCTGGCCCCGGCCGCTTCCATAAAGTCCGAGGAGGTGTGGAGGAAGGTCACGGACATTCCTGCGCGAAGCTACAGCTTCCCCAATCGCCATTGGTTGCTTGGAGCGGCCAAGGACCGGATCTATCACTACGAGTACTTCGATACCGGGTCATTCACGTTCAGCCGATTCCAGGCGTTCGACTTCGACCCGGCGCGGTGGGTGCTCACGCGGCGGACGTTCGCTGAGAAAGCCGCCCTCATTGAGGACCATTTCGTCCTCGCCAACGGGTGGTCACAGGAGTTTTCCGGGGGGCCCGCGGCGCCTGTTTCCCTTAAGGAGAACGGGATACTCCCTCAGGCGGAGAAGCAGACGTATTTCCGGAAGGAAGCCAAGGAGCCGGCCGAGATGTCGTATGCCGAGCTCAACGCTTATACCGCCGATGTCCGTGGCATGGGGTTCGAAGCGACGCGCCTAATCGTGGACTTGCAGGATAAGATCGCTTTTCCGCTCGCCGCTCTGGTCATGACGCTGCTGGCGATCCCCTTCGCTTTTTCCATGGGACGGAAAGGAGCGCTGGCCGGCATCGGGCTGAGCGTCGTGATCGCCATGGGGTATTGGGGGGCCATGGCGCTTTTCCGGAGTCTCGGATATGTCGGCGTACTGACGCCGTTTCTTGCAGCCTGGGGAGCGAATCTCGTCTTCGGGTTGGGCGGCGCGGTGCTTTTTTTCAGGCTCCGGACCTGATCACATTTTGTACTTGCCGAAGTCCTCTGGAGTAAGGCCTTCGAGCCAGTGCCTGAGCTTTTCGGAGCCTTCCAAGTTGTCGTCAAACTTCAGGCCTTGCGCTTTGCGCACGACGTCCTCTTCGACATAGATGGGCGAGCTCATGCGGAGGGCCAGGGCGATGGCGTCCGACGGCCGGGAATCAATGACGATGGCGTGGGAGTCGGCGCGGCAATGAATCAGCGCGTAGAAGGTGTTGTTCCTCACATCGTTGACCACGATTTTTTCGATGGCGATGTTGAGCTTGTCGAGGAAACTCTTGAGGAGGTCGTGGGTCATCGGCCGCGGCGTCGGCACATTTTCGATGGTCAGGGCGATGGCGTTGGCTTCGAAAACGCCGATCCAAATGGGCAGGATCTGCTCGTTCTGGGGGTCCTCGAGGACGACGATGGGCATCTTCGAGATCGGATCCACGACGAGACCCTTGACCTTCATTTCAATTTCCATTTTGCTTCTTTACCCTTCTAATATAGGTGCGGGGCCGGGGGTTGTCAAGGAAGGCTCAGGGGGCAGCCTCTTAAAGGTCTCGGGCTCGGGGTGTTCCCTGCGGCAGAGAGCGGAGTCTTCGGAGCGACCATCAGCACTGCAGCTTCGCTGCAGTGCTGGGAAAGCTCTGAAGAGAGCCCCAGATCTTGCTCCGGAATGGATTCTCGCTCAAAATTATTGGCTCTGGTCGCGCGGCGGACCGTCAGAAGAGGGTGAGCTGGGCGGCGGACGATTCGTCCGCAAGGTCGTCCCCGAGAAGGTGGACGGTGCCGTACTCGCCGTCATACCCGGGAACCAGGCGGACCTGGCCCCGGCGCATCCGATCGATGCCCAGGCTGATCTTGTCGGGGCCGATGCGGGCCAGCTCGTTCACCGGGACATCGGAAAGCACGGCGAACTCTGTTCCAAACTCGCGGAGGAACTTGAAATAGAGCTCCCAGACCGCCTGGGATTCCGCCGTCCGACCCAGCGCCTCCGCGATGATCTCATTGAGAGGGACGAGGTTCCGGCAGGGGATTTTGCCCGCTGATCCTTCGCCGGCTTCCCGGTCGGCCAGTTCCTCGATCCGATGGGAGACGCCGATCGTCACGGTTTTCCCGCACTTCGGGCAGATATTATTGGCCTTCAGGCTCTCCCGGGGGGAGAGGAGGACGCCGCACTTCCTGTGCCCGTCGTAATGATACTTGCCCTCCTCCGGGAAGAACTCCACCGTGTAAAGAAATTTCGCAGGATCCTTGCTTTTCAAGGCGTCGATGAGCCCCCGGTAGCTGAACTCCGTGTCGAAGACATTGGCTTCGCGGCCGATCTTGGCCGGCGAATGTGCGTCGGAATTGGACACGAGCGCGAAGCGGTCGAGGGCCGAGAGCCGCCAGTTCATGGGCGGGTCGGAGGACAGGCCGGTTTCGAGGGCGAAGATGGACGGTGTCATCTCCTCGAAACACTCCTCGATCGAGTCAAACCCCGAGTTGGCACCGAACAGGGAAAACCACGGCGTCCAGATATGGGACGGAATGACGACGCAGCGCGGACACGTGTCGGCGACCATACGGCAAAACAGCCTGACATCCATGCCGAGGATCGGGCGGCCGTCGGAGCTCAGGTTTCCCACGCCCGAAAGGCGGCTGTTGATCCGCTCCGCCGACTCAAAGTCCGGAGCGAGCAGCATGACGTGGATCTTCCGGACTTTGCCGAGCTTGGAATAGATGAAGCTCAGCTCCGTCGAAAGGACGAACGAGACGTCGGCCGGCGAGAAGGGGAGGCTTTTGAGGAGCGGTGAATCCGGCGGCTGGACCCCGTTTTTAAAGCGGAGGAAACCATTTCCCGCCGGTTCGAGTTTTTCTTTCATGAGGAACAGCCACTCCGGATGGGTAAAATCGCCGGTGGCCAGGAGCCCGATGCCCTTGGCTTTGGCCCAATAGGCCAGGGTATCCAGGACCATGTCACGCGATGTGGCTCTCGAAAACTTTGAATGGATATGAAGATCGGCGATGAATCGCATGATGCGAAGCGTAGTTTATGCGTGCGGCATCGCGAATGCAAGAGGTATTCGCGGCGGCCGAACGGAAGACACACACCTTGCAAAAAAGGGGCCGACGCGCTACACTAAAACACGCGAAAAGCCTGAAATGAGTGGAGTATGAACAGGAAATTTATCGTCACCGCATTGCTTTTGGGCCTGGCCGTGTTGGCCGGCCTTCAAACCGCCGCCGCGCAGGTCAAGATAAAAGACCTTCCTCCCACATACCGCAAGTGGCTGGAGGAGGAGGTCGTTTACATCATCTCACCCAAGGAAAAAGCTGTTTTTCTTCAGCTCTCGAACGACCGCGAACGGGACCTCTTCATCGAGGCCTTCTGGAAAGCCAGGAACCCCGACCCATCGAGCCCCACTAACCCGGTCAAGGACGAGCATTACCGCCGGATTCAGTACGCCAACCTGTGGTTCGGCCGTGGCCTCAAGGCCGGCGGCTGGCGTTCTGACATGGGCCGCATTTACATCATCCTGGGCGAGCCCAAAACTATCGATCGGTTTGAGAACGAGCGGGATGTTTACCCGATCATCATTTGGTTTTACGAGGGCTTGGACAATCTCGGCCTGCCGAATGCCTTCAACGTCGTCTTCTTCAAGAAAAACGGCGGCGGGGATTATGAGCTGTATTCGCCGGTCCGGGACGGGCCGCAGCAGCTCCTGACGTTCTACAACGGTGACATGACGAATTATCAGACCGCCTATCAAGAGCTCCTGAGCCGTCAGCAGTACGAGATCGCCGATGTCTCCCTAACCTTGATTCCCAACGAGTACGTGATGGGCATCACCCCGCCCCTCACGTCCGATATCCTGATCGGGCAGCAAATTCCGCGTGCGGCCTACGAGCAAGTCCAGTCGGCTTACGCCGAAAAACTTCTCAAGTATAGGGACATCATCGAGGTCGAGTACACGGCCAACTATATCAGCAGCGAGGCCCTCGTCAAAGTGTTCCGCGATGCCTCGGGGCAGGCTTTTGTCCACTACCTCATCGAGCCGTCGAAGCTGAGTCTCGAGGAATCCCAGGGATCGTACCGCACCGTCCTGAACGTGAACGGCATCATTTCGGACTCCAAAGGGAACACGGTCTACCAATTCGACCGGGAGCTGCCCGTCGAGTTCAACAGCAATCAGTTCGCCAAAATCAAGGATCGGCTGTTCAGCTTTCAGGACACGTTCCCGCTCATCGAGGGCAACTATAAGCTCAGCATTCTCTGGAAAAACACCCTGTCCAAGGAATTCACGTCCGTCGAGGCCTCCCTCGTCGTTCCCCCGGCCCCGAGCCTGACGATGAGTTCGCCGTTGCTGGCGAACCGTGTTGTCCGCAGCCCGGAGCTGGCCAAAACCAGCAAGCCCTTCACCGTCGCAGGCATGCAGCTGCTGGCCTCGCCGCGAAACGATTTCGCGACCCAGGACACCATGTCCGTTTACTGCGAGCTCGACGGCCTGACGGAGGCCCTGAGACAGAACGGCAGCCTGGCCCTGACGATCACCAGGGAAGGCAAGGAAGTGAGGTCCGTCGTGAAAGCTCTGCGGGACTACGCGGACCCCGCCCACATCGTCGAAGAGTTTCCGCTGGCCGACCTCGCGCCTGCGTATTATGAAGTGCAGACCGCGCTTCTGGATGGGAACAAGACGGAAGTTATTTCCGACAGGTCTCCCTTCTATATCACACCCAAACCGGCGGTACCCCGGGCCTGGATCATGTATCCCACCCAGCCGGCTCCCGGGGATCCGCAGTTCAGTGCCATTCTGGCCATGCAGTACTTGGGCGCTCAGGATCTCGGCAAAGCGAAGACGATCATGGAGCAGGCTTACCAGAAGCGGCCTGCTTCGCCCGAGCTGGCCCTCGATTACTGCCGCGTCCTGTTCGCCTCAAAAGACATGGAAGGCGTGATGCGGGTCGCCCAGCCGTTCTACAAGCTGCAGAAGTACGAGTTCGCGCAGTTCCTCGGGGAGGCGGCCCAGGCGCTTGGCCGCTACGGCGAGGCCGTCGGCTATTATAAAGACTTCCTCGTCTCGCAGGGCACCAACATCAATGTTCTCAACGCCATCGGGGAGTGCTACGTCAAGATCGGCGATATCCCACAAGCGTTGACGGCCTGGAAGAAGTCACTCGAGCTCGCCCCGAAACAGGACGGGCTTAGAGCGAAGATCGCGGAGCTGGAGAAAAAAGTCCCGGTACGAAAATGAGACGCATGGGCCGGACGGCAGGGGTTCTCTCTTTCTCGGCCTTCCTCCTCATCGCCTGCGCCTCGGCCCGGTTTGAAAAGCAGCTGGACCCCGAAAGCCGGGACTTCTATTCGAAAGTCCGGTACATCATCACCTCCGAGGAAAACCGGACATTCCGCTCCCTGCCGGCATCTGAGCGCAAGGCCTTCATCGAGGATTTTTGGAACCGGCGCGATCCGACGCCCGGGACGAAGACCAACGCGTACAAGGACGAGTACTTCCGGCGAATCAGCGAGGCCAACCATCTGTTCAAAGGAAGCTCGACGCCGGGATGGCTCCAGGACAGAGGCATGGTGTATATCACGCTCGGCCGCCCGGACATCCGGGAGACGTATCCCCGGGGAATCACCTTCTATGGACTGCCCACGGAGATTTGGTGGTACGGATTTTTCACAATCAGGTTCGTGGACTCGCAATGGACCGGGCAGTATTGGCTTGATCCGGACAGCGCCGCCCAGGTCGGCTCGATGGCCCAGGCCCAGAGAGACTGGAACCAGCCGAACAAGGGACCGGGGCGGGGTTGGAGCCGCGACGCGAACGCTCTCGAGAATGCCGGACCCGAGTACGACGTGAAGATCGACAAAGCCGAAACGGCGGGCGTCCGCATTCGCCTCAACGTCCCGTACCGCAACATCTTTTTCCGGGCACGCGGGAGCGATCTCCAAGCGGCGCTCGAGGTGGGGGCCAAGATCGTCGACACGGCCGGGTCCGAAGTCTGGACGTTCAGCAAGGTCTATCCTATCGAAATCGCCAGCAACAAGCGCCGGGACCTGCTGGGGGCGGATTTCACGATCGACATGGATGCACCGATCGGCGCCGGCTCCTATACGCTGAATCTCACCCTCAGCAACACCGCGGATGGGACCAAGACCGTGGTCAAGCGGGATTTCAAGATCTGACGCGCCCTCTCCATCTTAAATCCCTTAAGATTGAGCTCGGGGTGTTGCCTTCGTCGGGACGCGGGTTTGCCCGACGCCTCACTGGCGGCAAATATCAGGAACGAGAAACTAGTTGCCGGGCTTTTCGCCCTTGAGCGAGGCGGTCAGCTCCTGGCCCTTCTGAGCATACTCGCGCGAGAGCGCCTCGTTGCCGAGCCGGTTATAGAGGTCGGCCAGGAGAAAATAGCCGAGGGGGAGTTCGGTCTTTTCCGGCTTGAGGTCGATGGCCTTTTTGACGAGATCGACGGCTTCCTGATAACGCTCGCCGCGGTTGAGGTAAATCCGAGCGATATAGAAGTAGCTCACGGGGAATTTGGGGTCGATCTCTACACATTTCTGCAGGTATTCGTATTCCTTGTCTTCGTTGCCGGCCAACCGGTAGAGGCGGGACAGATTGTACATCGCCTTGAGGTGCTTCGGAGAGTTCTCGAGCTCCTTGAGGTATTCCGCTTCCGCCTCGCGCAACTGACCGCGTTTCTCGTCGATCTGAGCCAGGTTGTAATGGACATTGGTCTGTTTGGGGCCGATCTGCATGGCCAGGCGCAGTTGTTGATCGGCCTTGTCGAGATCGCCCTTGGCGATATAGATGGCGCCCATGACGTTGTGGGAAGCGGCCGACTCCGCGTTGAGCGAAAGGCACGTCTCGAAGTAGCCGATGGCCTTATCGTACTTCTTAAGGAGGAAGTTCATGTTGCCGAGGAGGAAATAGAGCTGCGGCTCGCGTACGCCCTTTTTGAGAAAGGCGAGAGCGAAACTCTCCGCCTCGTCGAACTTCCCAAGGCCTTCGTAGGCCAGGGCAATGTTGATGGCGGCGAAAGAATCGTCGGGTTTGCGCTCCAGTACCAGTTTGAAGCAGTCAACCGCTTCGGCGAACCGCTGGTGCTGGAAATAGATGTTGCCCATCGAGAAATAGGCGTCGACGACTTCCGGGTCGCTGGCGATGATGCCGCGGATGATGGCGATGGCCTTTTCGTCGTCATCGCCCATTCCCATCTCCCGGGCGCGCGAGAGCTCGTTGAAGATGCCGATTTTTTCCTTGGGGTTGGCCAGCTTTCGGCCTTTGAACTTGGCCGGATCCTGGAAGGAGCCGATATAGCCGAGGGCGGCCAGCTTCTCGCGGCTCTCCTCGTCGATTTTGCTGTAATCCGTTTGATAGGCGTTCCGGCTGGAGGCCCGGATCAAGGATTCGGCCTGGGCATTCAGGTCCTCGTAAACTTGTTTCTGCAAGTAGACGAGATTCTTCTCCTCGCGGGGATCCTGAACGACATCGTAGAGCTCGGGAACCGGCGCCAGAATCAGTTTATAACTTTCGTTCTGAACGGAGACGAGCTCCGACCAGCCGTAGTGGAACCGTGGATAGTACGTCTCGCTGTAGGACAGGGGGACGTTCTGACGGCGCTTGCCGTAGAAAATAGGCAAGAGAGTTTTGCCCTGTACCTCCGGGGGGATCGGAAGGCCGGTCATCTCGCACACCGTGGGCATGATGTCGGCCAGGGAGACGACCTGCGGCGACGAGAGCCCCTGGAAGCGGGAGAACGGCGTCACAAAAATAAGCGGAACGTGGACAGCCCCCTGATAGACAAAGAATCCGTGTGACGACTCGCCGTGTTCTCCCAAACTTTCCCCGTGATCGGCGGCGAAGACGAGGATCGTGTTCTCGACGAGCCGATTCGTTTCAAGGAATTGCCAGACCCTGTGGAGCTGGGAGTCGGCGAAGGCGATCTCGCCGAGATAGGGGTGGGCGGCGTATTGCTGGTCAAAGGGCGGAGGCGGTTCATAGGGGGAGTGCGGGTCATAGAGATGGATCCAGGCGAAAAAGGGTTTGTCCTTCTTTTTTTCGAGCCAGGGAAGAACCGCGTCGATGACTTCGTTGGCCGGTCGCTGAACTGTCCCCAGGGAGATCCTCTTGAACTTGCCGAAGTCGAACTGGTCGAAGTAATAGTCAAATCCCTTGTTCAGGCCCCACTTCGAGTCGAGGACATAGGCGGCGACGAACGCCCCCGTTCCGTATCCCTTGTCCTTGAAGAGCTCGGCCAGCGTCTTGATGCCGGCCGGGACGATGAAGCCGCCGTTGTCCCTGACCCCATGGAAGAGGGGCAGAGTCCCGGTCATGATCGTCGTGTGCGACGGAAGCGTCAGCGGCGTTTGGGAATAGCATCGCTCGAACTTGACGCCGCGCGCCGCGAAGGAGTCGATGGTCGGCGTTTCGATGTCCTTGCACCCGTAGCAGGCCAGGCGGTCGGCCCTGGTCGTGTCCAGGGTGATCAGAACGACGTTGAAAGGGCGGCCTCGTCTGAGGCTGTCGAATGAAGGCGGACGCGTCAAAAGCCGGATGGCGGCGCCGAGCAGGACGGCGCCCGCCACAACGACCGTCGCGATGACCGCACGCCTGGGCCTGTTCATAGCTCAACTATCTTAGCATAGACGCGGAGAGGGGGCCAACGGCCCCGGCCCGGCCGCAGGTCCTGGGACGGCCGAAAAAAAAGGGCGGCGGGTCGATCCCGCCGCCCGATGAAGGTCTTCTTTGAACCTGTTCGCGCGCTCTCTAGAAGATCAGCCGGATACCGACGCGAGCCCGGCGAGGCAAGACGAGACCATAGAGGTCGTGGCCTTGTGTTGACGGGTCGATCGTGGGATCCCAGTCATAGTTGATCCTCGTGCCCCAGCTGGTGAGCGTGTCATCGTTGAAGACGTTGAAGATGTCGAAGATGACGCCCAGCCGGTACTTGGCGGCCAGCAGGAACGTTTTTTCGAGGCGCAGATCGAGGCTCTTGGCCATCGGGTAATGGTGGGAGCCTAAGGGTTCCGCGTTGAACGTGATCCGACCCTGCGCGAAGCGGGAGGTCCTGACCTGCTCCGCCCAAGCGCTCCCGGTGATGCCATGAAAATAGGCGTTAAAAGAGATCCCGAAGGGCAAAATGTAGGTCCCCTGGAGCTTGATCATGTGGGTGGGGTCATTCGTTACGTGACCGGCGGCGTTGATCCAGAAATTAGGATCAGTGGTCGCCCGGCCCCAGCCGATGTCCTCGTAGGTGGAGTTGTTGATCGTCCCTTTGGCCTGGGAGTATACGTACGATCCCATGAACTGCCACTTATTGGAGAACCGTTTGTTGAACAGGAACTCGAGCCCCCAGTAGTTGCGGTACGGATTGGTGGTGATGCCGAGGGAGCTGTAGAGGTTCGTGATCTTTTCGAGGTTGGTGATGTGCCACTGGGCGGCGTCCCCTGAAGTGAGGTCGTAGAGGGTGAAGTCTTTGCTGACCATCTGGTTGGTCGCCGTGTCCAGGACATCGGCTGTGTACGTGACAGGCTCATAAGTCGCGAGCGCGTTGTAGGGACCGATAAAGTTGTGGAAACTGCGGTTGATATAGGTCACCGAGAGGGACGTGTCTTTGAAGAGCTCCCGTTCGACACCGACCGTGAACTGCCTCATGAAGGGATGCTTGATCCCCGGGTCGATGACCCAATTCCCATGGACAATGGAGTAGAACGTTTCATACTGGGACGTCTCGGGGTTCCAGGCCAGCTCGTTGAAATTCGAGAACGTCGGGCTCAGCCGGTCCAGGATGGAGGCGTACATACCGTCCGTGTACTCCCCGTAATGAGCCTTGAGGATGGTGGACTTGTCGCCCAGGAGGTCGAACGTGAACCCGATGCGGGGAGCGAGGCGGAAGGCGTTGTACTGAACGCCGGAGAGTTCGGCGACCTTGCCCCACATCTGGCTGGCGCGCAGGCCGACATTGATGTTCAAGCGTTTGAAGAGCTGCCAGGAATCCTGGACGAAGCCCTCCAACCGGGTTACCCGGGTGCGCGTGTTGTAGCCCTCGTACTGATAGGCGGTGTAGTGGCCGTAGTAGCCGTATCCCCAGTAATCGTTGTAGGCCATATGGTTGGCGCCCGTATAGGAGAAGAGGTTGCGGACCCGGGAGTGCTCGAACTCGACGCCGAACTTGAAGTCGTGGCTTCCCTTGATGAAATTCTCGGTATAGTGGGTCAGGCTGGCGTTGGCCTGTATCCTCGAGCGGGGGTGCTCGGCGTAATAGCCGGCACTGTCGTACAGGTGGTGCGACAGTTCGCCGGCGGGAGCGCCGGGAGTCGCCGGGTCGATAAAGACGATGTAGTGGGAGTTGGTCAGCCGGCCTGTTCTCGGCTCGAGGTTATAGTAGCCGTCGAAGTAGGCCAACTTGAAATCGAAGAACGTCTTGGCGGAGAGGATGTCGGTCAGGTTGAAATTGAGAACGATTTCCGGGTCGATCTGATTGACCGTAGCTTCCGGTGAAGTGGTAGCGCTCGCTCCGCGATAGGTCCCGTTGTAGTTGTCATACTCGGCGGAGGCGCTCATATTCAACTTGGGGGTGACCTGGGACGTTAGTTTCAGGAAAAACCGCGGCTGCTTGTAGTTCTGGGCGAACGGAAAGCCCGTCACCCAGTCCTTTGAGTTGTACCACTGCGCCCCGGCGAAGAACCAAAGCTTGTCCTTGATGAGCGGCCCGCCGAGATGGGCATTGGCGTCAAGGATGCTTTCCAGAGGCGAGGTGATGCCCGGGAAATCATTGACGTAGTCCTGGTTGTTTTCGGTCCCCCAGAACGAGCCGCCGGGGAAAGCGCCTTTCAGGGCCTCCGAGGTCCGGGCCTTATTGCCCTGATAATCCACTTCAAAGTGTCCGGAAAACTGGTTGCCGCCGGACTTCGTGATGATGTTGAAGATGACGCCCGTGAAATTTCCGTATTCCGCGGGCAGGCCGATGCCCATGACTTTGGCTTCTTCAATGATGTTGTAGTCGACGAAAACCCAGGCCGTTCCTCCGTCCGGGTCGCCGACGCCCACACCGTCCATCTGCCAGGAGACGCCGCGGCCTGAACCGGCGCCGTAGGCGACGTCGTCGTTGACACCCGGCGCGAGGTTGACGATATCCACGGAGAACTGGCTGTTCGGGATGTTGCGCAGGATCTCGTTGCCCAGCGTTACGGATGCCGTTTCGGTCGATTTCACGTCGACCGTCGGCGCCCGGCCGACGACCGTCACCTGTTCCTGAACCGTCGCCGGTTTCATCTGGAAATCGATGGCCAGCGTCATTGTTGTGTTCAGGCGGATGTTTTCGCGGACAAGCGTCCCGAACCCCTGGAGTTCGGCCTTGACCTGGTACTCACCGGGGGGTATGGCCGGGAACCGGAACATGCCGTTGGTGTCGGTCAGAGTCGTGCGGACGCCCATGAGATTCGCGCCGGAGAGCGACACGCTGACGCCGGGGAGGGGGTTCCCCTGTTCGTCCGTGATCGTGCCGCGGATGGCGCCCGTCTCCCGCGACTGGGAGAACATAAACGCGCAGGTAAGGAGGAGAATTGTCATTCCCACAAAAGCTTTTCTCATGAATCCCTCCATTTCGATTTTTCTAGGTTGTTGCTTCAGCACGAGTTGAATCCATGCTTATCCCTGGCGCACCTCCTGTATGAAAAACTCGTTTGTTCAATGTCGAGTCCATTGGCGGTCTCGAAACGCCGTGAACGGCCCGAATGCGGACCTGCGCCGGCCCGCAAACCAGACGACGCCGGTCACTTCGTTTTTGGATTCTTTCAATCCGGGCTCATTATCTGAAAACAAATCCCATGTTTTAAGACCAAATAGACCTCAATTATCCAATTTATTTCCAGCAATATTCAGGCCAATCCTAAATGCTCTGAATGTCATTGATTTTAAAAAAGATAATTTGCAGATGGCCAATTGGAATGAACGAAATTTTGGATAGTATCCAAATTATTGGATATGACCTCGGGAAAAAAGGCGGCGGAACCGTCCGCCGCCCTTGTGCTCGAAACAGCGCCTGAATCAGAAAATAAGCCGGATGCCGACGCGCGCCTGGCGCGGGAGAACGATGCCGTAAAGGTCGTGCCCATCCGTGGAGGGGAAGCCGCCGGGGGTCCAGGCGTCGGTTCCAATCAACGTGCCCCAGCTTGTGATGGTCGATGAGTTGAAGACATTGAACACGTCGACGATGAGGCCCAGCCTGTACCTTTTGGCGAGCGTGAAGATCTTTTCGAGCCGCATATCCAGGATTTTTTGCATCGGATAGTGATTCGAGCCACGCGTCTCGAGGAAAATGGTTTCCAGGCCCTGGTTGAGTAAGGCGGTCCTGGCGCTGGCCGTCCAGGCCTCGCCCGTGATGGCGCGGAAATAAGCGTTCAGGGAGATCTCGGCATAAGGGATGAGGTAGGTCGCTTGGACCTTGATCATGTGGGTCGGATCGAAGGTCAGATGGCCGAAGCCGTTGATATAGATGTTGGGATCGTAGGTCGGGAAATAGCGTCCGAAATCACCGGCCTGACTGTTGTCGACCGTTCCGGTCGCCCGCGAGAGGACGTAGGAGGCCAGGACTTGCCAGCGGTTCGAGAACCTTTTGTTGAACAGAACCTCCACGCCCTCGTACTTGCGATAGGGTGGCAGCAGAATCCAGGGGCTGTCTGAGGGCGAATAGTTTGTGATCAAATAATCGTGCGTATCGACGGTTTCGGGCGTCCGCTCGTAGATTTGGATAGTCTGCGTGCCGGCGACCCATTGCCCCGTCGCGGGGTCCCGCACGAAGTTGACAGTGAAGGGCACCTGGGTATAATCCGCCGCCCGGTCGATGGTGCCGATCAGATGCCTCCAGCGGCGATTGATGTAGGTGACGCTGAAGGATGCATCTTTGAAGAGCTCCCGCTCTACGCCGACCGTGAACTGCTCCATGTAAGGATGCTTGATATCGGGGTCCATATGGAAGAGGTTCTCATGGGTCAGCCGGGAGAATTCGACATATTGAGAGGTTGCCGGATCCCAGGCATAACTGATGTAATCGCCGAAGGCTGAGGCAGGATTCATCCGGTCGTGGTAATTTGCCAGCATGGCCTCGGTGAACTGCCCGAAGTGGGCCTTTAAGACTGTCGTTTTGTCGCCGAGGAGGTCGAACGTAAATCCAACGCGGGGGGCGATGCGGCCGGCGTTGTAGACGCTGCCCGGGACGTTTTGGACCTGCCCCCAGAACTGGCTGAAGCGGACACCGACGTCGACGTTCAGCCGCTTGAAGGGCTGCCAGGAATCCTGCACGAAGCCCTCGAGGCGCGTGTAGTAGGATTTTATGTCATAGCCCGTGTACTGGTACATGAGGTAAGGCTGGCCGCCATAATCGAAGTACTGCCTGTGCTCGGCGCCCGTGAAACCGTAGCGGTCGCGGATCATCGAGCGTTCGACCTCGGCGCCGAATTTAAACTCGTGGGACCCCTTGAGAAAGTTTTCGACGTAGTGGGTCATGCTCGCGTTGGCTTGGAAACGGCTCCGGTCGGCATAAAAGAAATACCCTGAGCTGAGGGTCTTGACATTGTCCGTGAGATCCTGATGCATGTAGGGACCGGCCCCGACCGTCGGGTCGAGATAGTAGTACCCGCTAAAGTAGGCGGCTTTGACGTCAAAAAACGTTTTGGGGCTGAGGATCTTCGTCAGGTTGAAATTGGCGACGACTTCGGGCGAGTTCTGGGTCACGGTCGCCTCAGGCGTGACCGTCGCGCTCCCGTCGCGGTTGAGGCCCTTGTAGTTGTCGATCTCGACGGACCCGTTGACGTTCAGGGTGCGCGTCAGCTGGGCCGTCAGCTTGAAAAACCCGCGGGGCTGCTTGTAGTCGACGGCCTCGGGAAAGCCCGTGGGATAATCCTGCGAGCGGTAGTACTGAACGCCGGCGTAGAACCAGAGTTTGTCGCGGATGATCGGTCCTCCCAAATGGGCGTTGGCGTCGAGGAGCTTGGCGAGAGGGGACGTCAAGGTCGGAAAATCCGTGGCAAAGGCCTGGTTGTTCACCGTTTGCCAGAGGCCCTTCGGCCAATCTCCCTTTTTGCCTTGGAAGTCGAACTCGATATGGCCAGCGAACGCGTTCCCGCCGGATTTCGTGACGAGGTTGAAGATGACACCCGTGAAGTTCCCATATTCCGCGGGCAGCCCGATGCCCATAACCTTGGCTTCCTCGATGATGTTGTGGTCAAGAAAGACCCAGGCCGTTCCGCCCTCGGGGTCGGCAACGTTGACGCCGTCCATCGAGTAGGCGACGCCGGTACCCTGGGAACCGCCGTAGGCGACGTCCTCGGTGACGCCGGGCGCCATGTTGACGATATCCGACGTAAACTGGCTGTAGGGGATATTCCTCAGGATCTCGTTGCTGAGCGTTACGGACGCCGTCTCAGTCGACTTCACGTCGACCGTCGGCGCCTGGGCGACGACGGTGACTTGCTCCGAGACCGCCGCTTCCTTCATCTGGATATCCGCGGCCAGCGTCACAGTCGTCGTCAACCGGATATGCTCCCGGAGAACGGTCCCGAAGCCCTTGAGTTCGGCTTTGAGCTGGTACTCTCCCGGCGGCAGGGCGGGGAACCGGAATACGCCGTTCGTATCGGTGATAAAGGTGCGGATGCCCATTAGATTTCCCCCGGAGAGTGTCACGGAAACGCCGGGCAGCGGTGTCTTCTGCTCATCCGTAACGACGCCCTGGATGGCGCCCGTTTCCCTCGATTGGGGGAAAGAGGCAGTTCCGAGAAGGATAACGGCAATCATGAAAAGAAGTGTTTTCTTGGTCATATGACCCTCCTTCGCGAACGAATGAACAACGCAAGCCAAGCCGGTCCCGGCGTGTGTTTTCGGATCGTCCCACCCCCTTTCAAGAAGAGGTCCGCGCCGAACTCGCCGAAATGAGAAAGAGAGTCCCGTACGCACGGAAATTCTTCTTGCGGTTAGGCGTCCCCAATGCCGGTGCGGCATTTTTCTTCTTCGCTTTGTACTGACTCTAGCCGAGTCCGGGCTGCATTTCAAGCGGAATTTTCTGCCCTGCATCCTTCTTGTCGGAGCGAGGTTTCTCATCCATCCGGACGCCGGGAAGGCCTCTGCCACTACCCGTCTCCTGTTTGAATGTTCGATGACCGTATGTTATGGTAGAAAGATGATGATACGACGGTTCGCTGCCCTGAAAAGGGCCGCTTTTTATCTCGGCCTCGGCCTCTGTTGTGTCGCGGGCCTTCTCTTGTCACAGGAGAAGCTGACGCCGAGCGAGCAGCAGTGGTTCGAGGACGTTTCCCCGATCATCACGAAGACCGAGCGCGACGTCTTTCTCAAGCTCCGGACGGCTGCCGAACGCGACAAGTTCATCAGCTTTTTCTGGCGCAACCGTGATACCACACCGGACACCCCGGAGAACGAATTCCAGAAAGACTACATGGCTCGGGTCCGGTTTGCCGACGAGAATTTCGGCCATGATTCGCCCAAGCGGGGAAGCCAGACCGAGCGCGGGTATTATTACCTCCTGCTCGGGCCTCCGCTTGAACGGCGTTATTTTACAACCGAGTCCGCGATCTGGCCGCTGGAGTTGTGGTTCTACAAGGGCGCCGAGGAGTACGGCCTGCCCGATTATTTTTACCTCATCTTCTACCAGCCCGGAGGTCTAGGGGACTACCGTTTGTACTATCCGGGAGTCGAAGGGCCCGAGACGCTCGTCGTGCCGCAGGCCTCCGTTTCCACGACCCAGGCCAGTGCCATCCAAACCCTCCGGGAGCTCAACGCCGAGCTCGGCGCGGCCTCGCAGAGTTATCTGCCGGGGGAAAGGGCCATGGGACTCACAACCTCGTCGGAAAACATCATCGCTTCGATCAGGCAGGTCCCCGACAAGAAGTTTTCCGACTCCTATGCCCGCACCTACCTCAACTTCAAGGACTTCATCGAAACGGATTATACCGACCGCTACCTCGAAAGCGCGTGCCAGGTCAAGGTCTTTCAGAACGCCGGCCAGGCGTTTATCCATTGGGCCATCGAGCCGGACAAGATGAACGTCGCAGCGGTTGGAAATACGATCTATGCCGCCTTCGAATTCATCCTTCGGGTGGAGGACCAGCAGGGACGCTTGGTTTTCGAAAGGACCGATGAGATCCCGCTCAAAATGACGGGCGATCAGTACAAGTCTCATGAACGGCAGCGCTTCGCCTTCCAGGATATGCTCGCGATCATTCCCGGCGACTACAAAGCCCTGTTCCTTTTGAAAAACAAAACGTCCAAGGATTTCTCGACATACGAAACGCGGGTCCTTGTCCCACCGCCCGGACAATCCGGGTTCAGCGTGCCCATCCTGTATCACAATCGGGAAAGCGTGCCGGCCGCCCAGACCGGGAACCTCAAGGCTTTTGTCTTTGACGGATATCAGTATCTCGTCGGCGCACGAAACGAATTCCTTCCCACGGAGACCGTGGGAATCTTTTTCCAGGCCTGGGGCATCGACCGCCTCAAGTTTCCGGCGGCGCCGTCGTTCGTCCTCGAAGTCTTCTCGGTGGATACCGGCGCCAGCCTGGGCGTTTCTCCGCTCAAGGACGTGACCGCCGAGCCGGGCGGCGGGACCTTCGCTGTCAACGGAGCGTTCTCCCTGAACGGCATCAAGCCGGGCTATTTCCGGGCGGAAGTCGCGGCCCTGGCTCCCGACGGCCGCAAGGTGCTCACCGGGAAGGAGAATTTCGTGGTCCTGACCAGGACGGCGCCGATTATTCCGTGGGTCTATGCCAGAATGCACGGCCCCTTCCCGGGAGCCGAGCACATCAAAACCCTCAGCGGCGAATATTTTATGGCGGGCGACTACGGGCGTGTGCTCGAGCTCTTGGCGAGCGACCAACGGCTCAAGGACGACCCGGCGTCCGGTCTTCTTGCGGCCAAGTCCTTGTATGGACTCCGCCGCTTTAAGGAATCTCTCGACCTGGCTCTTCCTCTCTACGGGAAGAACCCGGACCGTGAGACGGCCAAGGTCATCGCCCTCGACTACGCCGGACTCAAGGATTGGACGTCGAGCCTTTCTTATCTCGAAAAGCTGATGTCCCAGGCCACTGAAGTCAGCGTGCTCAACCTCGCGGCGGAGTGCTATCTGAACCTCGGGCGGCCCGAGAGGGCGCTCCCCCTTCTTCAGAAATCGCTGAGCCTGCTCCCCGGCCAGCCCGCGGTCAAAGTTCTGGAAGAGCAGACGCGGAACACGGTGGAGAAAAAATAGGAGTCACGCCATGATGAAGAAATCAGCCTTAGCGTTTTCTCTCCTGACCTTTCTGTGGATGTCGGCCTGGCCTCAGACGCAGGGCCGGATCGACGGCCGGGTCCTGGACGCGGCCGGCGCTCCCGTGGATAAGGCGGAGGTGAGCATCGTTTCGCAGAGAACCGTGACCGTGCACTACGATCTCAAGACGGACAAGGACGGACGGTTCATCCAGGTCGGCGTGACGCCCGGTTATTATGTCGTCACCTGCAAGAAGACGGGCTTCGCCCCGAGTTCTTCCGAGGTCCACGTCATGATCGCCGAGACGGCGAAGTTCGAGACGCGCCTAAAGCCCGTTGACGCGGCCAGCCAAAAAACTCTTTCCAAGGCCGACGAACTGTTTCTCAAAGGAAACTCTCTCTACGGAAGCGGAAAACTCGCTGAAGCAGCGGCGGCCTACGGGGAAGCCGTGGCCATCGAACCCGGCAGCTGGCGCACGCATTTCAACCTGGGCTTGACGTACAAGAAGATGGGCCGGCCGGAGGATGCTCTCGCCGAGTTCTCCAAAGCGGTCGGGATCAGTCCCGAAAGCTACAGCGCCAACAAAGAGATGGGAGAGGCGCTGGCCAAGTCGGGCAAGTTTGCCGAGGCCAGGCCGTACTACGAAAAGGCCGTGAGCCTCAGTCCCGACGATCCCGACGCGCGCTATAACTTCGGCGTGTGCCTCATCAACGCGGGAGAATCCGAGGCCGCGCTCCCCCAATTCCAAAAAACGGTCGAGCTCAAACCGGACTATGCCGAAGCCTATTACCAAATCGGGACGATCCTCATCGGCCAGAACAAAGTCCCGGAAGCCGTGGCCAGCCTCGAGAAGTTTCTCCAACTCGCACCCGAACACGAAAAAGCCGGGGTGGCCAAGCAGCTCCTTCAGGCCCTGAAAAAGTAGGCTGGACCCCGGGGGGAAGCCGCTCGAAGCCCCGGCTCGGTCGGTATTCCGCGGCGGGCCGCACGACTTTTGTTTCATTTGTGCCGGTGATACAATGAACGAGCGAGCGCTCCCGGGAGAGCGGGTTTGAGGCTTCTGCCATGAACATAAAAAAAACACTGGTTTTGGCGGTCGTGGTCTGCGCCGGTTTGGGCGCCGTCCTGGCCCGGGGACAAACCAAAAACAAGCTCGACCCGGAGAGCGAGAAGTTCTATAGTGCGGCCCGGCTGATCATGACGAGCGAGGAGAGCAAGATTTTCAAGCACCTTCCCGACGCCGAGTCGCGGCGAGAGTTTATCAAGGATTTCTGGGACAAGCGCGACCCCGATCCCGGCGGCGACCTCAACACCTACAAGGCGGAGTTTGAGCAGCGGGTCGCCTACGCCAACAAGCGTTTCAGGGAAGGCGGACTCGGCATCAACACGGACCGCGGCCGGATCTACGTCTTCATGGGTCCGCCCGACAAGGTCGAGGAATTCATGCCCAGTGTCAACGACCCGGGCGTCAGGGGATCCGTCGTGTGGTGGATCTACTACAGGGACGGGCTCGGCATCGAATTCGCCGACGAACGGGGCAACGGAGCCTATCGGATGCGACAGCATGAAGGTGACTTTTTCGCCGCCATGGACAGGCTGAAGCTCGGACAGTGGGTGGGACCGGACTCGGTTTTCAAGAACAGGGTTGTCGATTTCGACGTGAAGTACGATCCGAAAGCCAAGGAACTTGAAGCGGTTCTGCCCGCCAAGCTCTTGACGTTCAAAGAGAATGAGGACGGCAAGTTCCAACTGGAGCTCGACTTCGTCATCTACGTGTACGAAGAGGAGGGGGTGAAAAAGGAGACCATCACCGACAGCCGCTCCTTCGTCACAACGGTCCGGGAATTGGACGACCTGAAGACGGTCAGTTTCCGCTTTGCTCACGCCCTCCCGCCGGGCATCAACTTCGTGGACGTGATCATCAAAGGGAAAATGCGGAACTCCGGCAAGATCCGCAAGATCTTCGATTTCAAGATCAAGTCGTAAACCCGGCAAAAAAAAGGGGACGGCCACCCGGCCATCCCCCTTGGTTTCTGAAAAACCGATCGCGACGGTTTGCCGGCGCTAGATAATCTGCAAGGGAAGCTTTTTCTCTATCGTTTCTCCGGACACTTTGTCCTTCGCGGTAATGACCATGACGTACTTGCCGGCCGGCAGGTCCTTTTGCTCCGTCCGCTCGCCCTTGTCGTCTTTGATCTTGAGTGTCTGCTTGAGGGGGAGTTGCTGCTCGATGATCGGACTGACGTACGATGACGGGGCCCATTTGATCGCGGCCGTGCCGTCTTCCTTCTGAACCTCGTAATTGACTTCGATGTCGTAGGCCGGCTGCTGCTGCGCCTGGCCCGCCTCGGCGGCGGCCGGCTTGGCCTTGGCGCCGAAGACAAAGAAGAATACCTCGGCCTGTCCGCCTGCCGCGATCGCACCATCCAAGTTGGGAACGATCTGGAGCACCGAATAGGTGAACATTCCCTTATGCAGGGTGATCCGCGTTTCCGCGGCCGTCACTTGCTCGAGGCTCTTGACGAAGAACAACGGTGTCGTTTCGAGGGCTTTCGCAAAAACATCCGGTCCGGGCAGGACGAAATCATAATAGGCCAGGCCGATTTTCTTCAGGTCCCTGGTCGTGATCGCCATGGCCATGGTGTACTTGCCTGCGGGCAACACGTAATCGAACGAATACCACTGCTCTTTTTTGGGATCGTACGTCGCGCTGTCCTCCTGGAACGTGGTCGGGACAACCAGCTCGCGGTAAGTCTTAAGCACGCCGGCTTCGTCCGGCTGGAAGAATTCAAGGACAACATTGAGATGCGCTTCGAGAAGTCCCGTCTGGGCGGGAACGGCCGGGGCCTGTTGTTCCTTCTTTGAAACAGGAGGGGCGGGAGGAGTGGGAACAGCCATGCCGAACGCTTCGTTGGCGGCTTGGAAGAAGAAAACCGTATGCAGGCTTTGCGGCTCTCTCGTGGGGAAGTAGAGGTTCTTGAAAACCGTGAAGGGAATATCCTGGCGGCCCTGCCGGGTCGCGAGCCCTTCTTGGATGATCGCTTTGAGTTCTTTCGGGATACCCACTCGACCCTGGGGTTTTACTTCCGTCTTTTTGGGCGGCTTCTGCATCCCGGCCGCTGATTGGACGGAGACCGTAAGCAGGCTCAATGCGAAAACGACGACGAGGCCTGCAACAATGATTTTGGGGGCTCTCATTTTTCCTCCTTGAAAAATGCCTAGTTCCGTTCGACCACTACGAGAGCAATTCGCATGCCATTTTTTGGGGCCGGATTCCTCATATGCCTCACAGTTTCCCCGGGGTTGTCTGTAAAGGTCCTTTACAGCGCTGCCGGGTTCACATCGAGCCAATTCGCGCGGTCGGCCGAATAAACTAATATATCAAGATTCACTTTTTTTGCAACTGGTATCGTTTGACCGCTTCGCGATGTTCGGAGAAGGAGCGGCTGAAGTGATGGCTTCCATCGCCCTGCGCGACAAAATAGAGATAATCGGCCTGGGCGGGATAGAGCGCGGCCTCGATGGATTCGCGCCCGGGGCTGCAGATCGGACCCGGCGGAAGACCGGGATTCATGTAGGTGTTATAGGCCGACGCGTCCTTGAGGTCGCGGCTGAGAAGCCGGCCTCGATAGCGGCCCTCGCGTTTGAGACCGTAGATGACGGTCGGATCGCAATCGAGTTTCATCCTGAGCCGGAGCCGGTTGTGGAAGACCGCGGAGACCAGCGGCCGTTCTTCAGACAGGGCCGTCTCTTTCTCGATGAGCGATGCGAGGATAACGGCCTCTCTCACGCTCATGCCGAGTTCGGCGGCCCGCGCCCTCTGGGAGGCGTCGAAGATCTTCCTGAACTCCTGGACCATGGCGGCCACGACATCCTTGGCCGCCGTCCGCTTGGGAAAGTGATAAGTTTCCGGGAACAGGTAGCCTTCGAGGTCCGGCGCCTGAGGATCCCAATCGGCGATCGGCGCCGTGTCCGAGAAGGCGGCCCGGAAATCGGCCGCCGCAATGCCGGTCCGCGCGCTGAGGACCTCTTCGACCTCCTGGCCCGTCAGGCCCTCCGCGATGGTCACGGGGTGAAGGTAGACGAGTCCACGGAAAAGTTTGAACAGGGCATCCCTGGGGCTGAGAGGAAAAGAGAATTCGTATTCGCCCGCTTTCACTCGCTCCGCCGAATAGAATGCGTCGTAGGCCAACGTCGCGGGCAAAGCCAGCGGGATGACGCCTTGCCCGGCCAGGCTCTTCGCGACCGCCCGGACACTCTGCCCTTTTTCAATGTCGACGATCACCGTCTGGCCGGGACCGCGCCAAGGCGTATCCAGGCTCGCGGCCAGCCATCGTACGAAAAAGGGGAATGCGAGCAGGGCGACGATGAAAACCGTCTTAACGGTCTTTAAGAACATGGCTGTCGTTGCGCTTCCGCTCCAGATAGCTGGATAAGATGATGACGGCGGATATCTGGTCTTCCCATTCTTTCTTCTTTTTTCCCCGCAGTTTTCCCTCCTGAAGTATGTGGAGGGCTTCCTGCGTCGTCAGGCGTTCGTCCACAAGCGTGATCGGCTTCCCGACGGCCTTTTCGAGCCAGGCGGCGAATTCCATCGTTTTTTGCGTCCTTGTTCCGGGACTGCCGTCCATGCGCAGGGGGTTGCCGAGGACGATCTCGGAAACCTCATGGCGGGCCACCAGATCCTGGAAGAATTTCCGGTCGGCTTTGTCCCGGCCTGTCAGCGCATAGCTCCCGAGCGGCTGGGCGGTGATGTGAAGGGGGTCGCTCAGGGCCAGCCCGATGTGCCTGTCCCCGTAATCGATGCCCAGGATCCGCATCAAAGTCCCCTGTCTACGCAGGTTTTGCGGGCCTCGAACCTCTCAAAGCCGAGCTCGACCAGCCGTTCGACCAGCCGCGGGAAAGGCAGACCGGACGCTTCCCAGAGTCTCGGGTACATGCTGATCTCGGTGAACCCGGGGATTGTGTTGAGTTCGTTCACGTAGAGCCGGCCGGTCTTCTCCTCGAAGAAGAAATCCACCCTGGCCATGCCTGCCCCGCTGAGAGCTTTGAAAGCGTCCACGGCGAGCCGCCGGATTTCCTTGATGACGCGGCCGGGCAGCCGGGCGGGAATGATAAACGTGGTCTTTCCGTCGATGTATTTGTCCCGGTAGTCATAATAATCACGGGAAGGGATGACCTGGCCGGGCACCGAGGCTTCCGGCTCATCGTTCCCGAGGACGCTGCATTCGATCTCGCGGCCTATAATGGCTTTCTCCACGATGGCCCTGTCGTCGTACCGGAGGGCCTTCCTTAGAGCCGAGGCCGTCATTCTTTCTCCTTTGACTTTGGTGATCCCGACGCTTGAGCCGAGATTTGACGGCTTGACAAAAAATGGAAACCTGAACCGCCTCTGAACCCGCCTGAGAACATCCTCGGGCCCGGACTTCCAGGCCTTTTCCGAGATAACCTCATAGGGGACGATGGGTAAGCCGTGGTCCCGCAGGACCGACTTGGTCGCGATCTTGTCCATTCCGAGGGCCGACCCAAGGACGCCCGCTCCCACAAAGGGCACGCCGGCCATCTCGAGAAGTCCCTGGATCGTGCCGTCCTCCCCGAACGGACCGTGCAGGACGGGGAAATAGATATCGGCCCTAATCGCGGGCGGGAGTCCGCTCATGGCCCAGGGAAGAAAAGCGAAGGTTTTGCCGAGGCGGAGTTTTTTGACGTCGGTCGACGGTGAGTCCACAGGTCTCCAGCGCCCGTCCTTCGTAATATAGATGGAACGGACGTCGAATTTGGACTTGTCAAGGTTCTTGGAGATGGCGGAGGCGGAATTCAGGGAGACTTCGTGCTCCGCTGACCGACCTCCAAAGATGAGGGCGACGCGAATTTTTTTGGATATACGGGCTGTTGACACGACTAACTCTGCGGACGAATCATTCTAACGGATTTGTCCGGCAGGGTCAACGTCCCGGTTGCGCAAGGGGAAAGCCCCCTGGAATCGGTCTCGCAGCCTTAGCGGACGCCGGATTCCGGGGCGGCAGACCGGCCGGCAGACGGACCTGAGACGCCGCCGGGGAGGATCGGTTGAAGCCCTTCCCACTCTGCCAAGCATGATATTGAGGTTGACAGGGCCGAAAAATGGCATTTATAATAACGTCAACCGGAACTCAATCGGCCGAGAGGTGAGACCATGAAGAACCATAGGGGGCTGTTTTTGAGCCTTCTGACTGTTTTTGCATTTGCCTTGTGCTTGCTTATGCCGGGCCGTCCGCTCGCCCAGGAAGTCCAGACCCAATCGCTCAAACCCGGTACGTCCAATTATGAGCTCATCACAGATTCTGACCTTTATTGTTCATTTTACATGCTCGAGCAGGGAAAACCGATGCCCGATATCCAGATCATCGGCGCCGAGCGGATGAACGAGAAGGTCCTGCTGGAAGATTCCGACCTGATCTATATCAACAGGGGCAAGGGGAGCGGCGTCGAGATTGGCCAACTCTTTGAGGTCGTCGGACTCGAAAGCAAGGTTCCGCCCTATGGCTCCGTCGTCCAGCGCAGGTGCCGGGCCCGTGTCGTCCGGATGGAGGACACGACGGCCGTGGCCAGGCTGGAACGGACATGCTCGGCCGCCCGCGTCGGTGACTATCTTCTCCCGTATGAAGAAAGAGAAGGCGAGATCAATAAAGACAAAGGCTTCGACGTGATGGATCCCAACGCCAGCAAGCACGGGCTGGTGATCTATGTCGAGCAGGATTCTGTTATGGTCGGGGCGGGAAATTGGGCCCTGATCAATATGGGCCGTCAGCACTGCGTTCAGATCGGCGATCAGCTCACTGTCTTCCACCGCGCCAAACCGAACCTGCCGCGTGAGGCCGTTGCGAGCCTCATTATCATCGACGTCCGCGGCGCCACATCCACGGTCAAGGTCCTCTCCGGCCGCGACACGGTCGAGGTGGGCGACGAGGTGCAGCTGAACATCTCCCGGTAGTACGGCCGCAAACGGCCGCAAACGGCCGCAAACGGCCGGGAGCGGCAGGGAGCGGAGTCTTCGCAGAGGACCGGCAGGGAGCGAAGTCTTCGAAGCGACCATCAGAATTGCGGCGGAGTGACTCGGAGCCGCAATTCTGGGAAATATCCGGAATGAGTTCTGAGGTTTGCTCAACGCCTCAGTTCTGAGAAATATCTTCTATAATAGCGAAACGCAAGCCCCCAGCCGTTTTTTTTCTTCTCTTCATCTCTTCCTCTGGCTGCCTAAGTTTCGTGAACCACTCTTCTATTCGCGCCATGATGCGCACTCTAGCGTTCGATCTCGGCTCCTAAACCTGAAGCTGAACGCGACCCTCGCGGGCCCGTTAGATATTTCGCTAGGCAGCCGATGATTTTGCAAACCCTGGGAGATAGACTCTCCTTTCCGTGAGGATGCGATAGATGATCGTCAGCAGCCGTCGCGCCACGGCGATTTTGGCCACGTTCGGCCCTTTCCTGCGGGCCAGCCGCTGGTAGTGGATGCGGAGGCCCAGATCCTTTCCCCGAATCCGGTGGAATAGCTGTAATCATTCTTGGACCTGAGTTCAGTCCTCATCCCCTCGTGTATCGACCTTGCGCCGTCCCTTTTCAATGGCCGCCCGGCTCGGTTTTTGACGTCTCGCCGGCCCGCTAGTGACGGCCGGAAACGGCACCCGGAAGTGGTTGACAGGTCACGGGTTTTCTGCTAGTTTAGGGCGTGCTGCTCCCCGAGAAAGGGACGAACGGGCGGGCGTAGTTCAGTGGTAGAACGTCTGCTTGCCATGCAGAAGGTCGTGGGTTCAAGTCCCATCGCCCGCTCCAGCCTTTCTTGTCGCAGCGGCTGGAATATTAGGGCGCGGTACCCAAGCGGCTAAGGGAGAGGTCTGCAAAACCTTTACTCGTCGGTTCGAGTCCGACCCGCGCCTCCACCTTCCTCTCCGAACCTCTATCGTCCTTCTCGTCACGCCGCCCGCGCTTGATTATCGCGTCTTCGCGCGGGGGTTTTCGTTGACAGTGCGGTTTAACGGCGTTATAGTCAGGGCAACGTGTCGAAGGAGGTTCTCATGGATCTCGTCCAGAGAGTCCAGGCGATTATTCTGAAACCTAAAGACGAGTGGGTCAAGATCAAAGGTGAGTCCACTCCCGTCGCTGGGCTGTTCACGTCTTATGCCGTTGTGCTCGCGGCGATCCCGCCGGCCGCCCAGTTGCTCGGCCGTTTGCTCTTTCCCGAGCACATTCCGTTCCGCAGCGTGGTACTCTGGGGCGTCGGCCGGGCCCTCGAATATGCCATTGTCTCCTACATTTTCGCGCTGGTTTCGACCTATGTTTTCGGCTTCATCATCAATGCCCTTGCGCCGAATTTTTCATCCCCGCAAAACCTGCCGAACGCTATGAAGCTGGCCGTTTATAGTATGACGCCGGCGTGGATCGCCGGTATCCTCAATATCATTCCGGGGCTTTCGATCCTGGTTACGCTGGCCAGCCTGTATGGACTCTATATCCTCTATATGGGGTTTGACAGCCCAATGATGGAGACTCCCAAGGACAAGGTCCTGGGCTACCTTGTGGTCAGCATTGTCGTTGTGATTGCCCTCCTGCTCGTTTCAGGATTGGTGGTCGGAGGCATTGCCTTCCGGACGATCTAAAGGTTCGCGGAATCTCCGCGGTCGGCCTTCACGCGCTCTGGCCGATCTCTTCCACGATCCTGACGAACGCCTCTGCGGGGGAGGCCGCGCCGGTGATGGGCCGGCCGATGACGAGATAATCGGCGCCTTTGGCCACGGCTTCGGCCGGCGTCATGATCCTTTTCTGATCCTGGGCGGCGGCCCAAAGAGGCCGGATCCCCGGTGTCACAATCACGAGCTCCCGCCCGAACTCCCTGCGCAGGATTTCGATCTCCTGGGGCGAACAGACCACGCCGTCCATCCCGGCGCCCTTGGCCAGACCGGCCAAACGCAGAACCTGATCCGCGACATTCGCGTTCATGCCGATCTCCGCAAGGTCGGCGCCCTTGAGGCTTGTCAACACGGTCACGCCGAGAAGGAGCGGTTTCGGCCGGCCGAGCTCCTGGGCAGCCTGTTTCGCGGCTTCCGAAGCTTTAGCCATCATCTCTCTGCCGCCCGAAGCATGGATGGTCATCATTTGAACCCCGTGCCGGAAGGCCGACCGGACCGCTCCACCCACCGTGTTGGGGATGTCGTGGAGTTTGAGGTCGAGGAAAATGTCCTTGCGCAGGGCCTTGAGTTTCTTGAAGAGGGCCGGGCCCTCGGCCGTGAATAGTTCGAGACCGATTTTGAACGTTCTGGCGTCCTTGAGCTTGCTGACGAGGTCGATCCCCTCTTCCTTGCTCTGGACGTCCAGCGGGATGATGATGCGGTCACGGTTGGATTGTTCCATCGGCTTGTCCTTTCATCGAATTGCTAAACCCCAGGCAAGCGCCGGCCGCCGCGGTCTTGAGAGCCCGGCGCACCGGGGTTGCCTCCGCTCGCTGCGGTCATGCTCCGCCCACGACGCAAGAGCCGCATGACCGCCTTATGCTCCCTCCGGCAAGCACCGGTCTCGCAAGCGCCGGCCGCCGCGGTCTTGAGAGCCCGGCGCACCGGAGTTGCCTCCGTTCGCTGCGGTGATTTTTCACGCCGTCCCGCTTCGGAGCCGATGGGGCGTCTCCGTCGCGTTCCGACTAAATCACCGCTTTATGCTCCCTCCGGCAAGCCCCGGCTGCTCCGGTCTCACCAACCTGGCACTCCGGCTTCGCGGGTGCGCCGTCGTGGTCTCGGCGGCCATCCGGGCCACTCAGGAAACGTTGACTGTTCCGATGATATCCCGCACGCGCGCGACGCCGTGCGCCGTGCACCAGGCGTCGATTCCGCGGATGATGCGCAACGTGGCGTCAGGATCCACAAAGTTCGCCGTCCCGACCTCGACCGCGGCCGCCCCGGCGAGGAGGAATTCGACGGCATCCGCGCCCGACATGATTCCACCCATGCCGATGACGGGCACGTTGACCCGGGACGCCACCTGATACACCATGCGCAGGGCGATAGGTTTGATGGCCGGCCCGCTCAGGCCGCCGAAGATGTTGGCCAGCTTGGGCCGCCGCGTTTCGATGTCGATCGCCATGGCCAAGAAGGTATTGACGAGGGAAATCGCATCCGTCCCCGCCGTCTCGGCCGCCTGGGCAATCTCGACAATGTTCGTCACGTTCGGGGACAGCTTGGTGATGACGGGCCTGCGGGCGACGGCCTTGATCTTTCTCACGAGCTCGTGGGTGGCGTCCGGGGAGAGAGCGGGGCAGAGCCCTTCGGTTTTGACGTTGGGACAAGAGATGTTGAGTTCGTAGGC
Source organism: Candidatus Aminicenantota bacterium (assembly GCA_963727095.1). Taxonomy (GTDB): domain Bacteria; phylum Acidobacteriota; class Aminicenantia; order Aminicenantales; family Saccharicenantaceae; genus CAVSEQ01. The sequence goes on from CAVSEQ010000005.1 coordinate 1,255,854, forward strand.
TGTGACGCCTTTTTGACTCTCCAGGAATTCGATCACGGCGACATATTCGTCATCGTCGGCGCCGCAGACGTTGACGATGACGGCGGTGTCCAGACGCCTGAGCTCCGGCAGAATCTTTTCCGCAAAAGCTCTGACGCCGACTCCCTGCAGCCCGATGGCGTTGATGAGGCCGCTCGGAGTCTCGACAAGCCTTGGCGGCGGATTGCCTTCGCGCGGGTTGAAATGGAGGCCTTTGACGACGAACCCGCCCAGCTTCTCAAGGCCGAAATACGGGACGAACTCGACCCCGTAGCCGAAGGTCCCGCTGGCGGCGAGGACAGGATTCTTGAGACGGAGAAACCCCAGATCGATCGCAAGGTCGGCCATCCCCTCAATCCTCCCACACGATCCTGTCCCCGGGGAAAACCGGACCTTCCTCGCAGATCTTGGTCCAACCCTCGCCGTCCTCATTCCGAATGCGGTGGACGCAGCCCCAACAGGCGCCGATGCCGCAGCCCATCACCGACTCTAAGGAGAATTCAGCCGGGATGCCTGCCGCCTGAGCCTTCTCCGCGACCGCCTTCATCATGAGGTCGGGTCCGCAGGCGAAGATAGAGTCGGGGGCCGCCGACGCGAGCTCGTCGCGGAGGAGATCGGTGACAAGACCGCAAAAGCCAAACGTCCCGTCGTCGGTCGAACACGAGAGGCGAAGGCCGGCAGCCTCGAATCGCAATCTCAGCGGCATGTCGGTGACGCACCGGCCGCCGTAAAGGACTTTGACCACAGCGCCCCGGGCTTGAAGTTCCTTGCCGAGAAAGTAGAGAGGCGCGATGCCCCGGCCGCCGCCGATGAGAACGACGCGTTTGCCCTTGAAGCTCCCGGAGATCGTGAAGCCCTTGCCGAGGGGACCGATGAGGTCGAGGGAGTCGTCCGGCCTCTTCCGGGCCAGGATCTCCGTTCCGGTACCGGCGATCTTGAAAAATAGAGCGATCCCGCTGCTGTCGGCATCGTGGAGGCTCAGGGGCCGGCGGAGGAGCGGGTACGGCTCGGAGGCCGCCTTGACCATGACGAACTGGCCCGGCCGGGCCTGGAGACCGACGGCGGGTGATTCGACGGTGAAGAGGTAATAGTCGTCCCACGTCTGGATGTCCAGGATCCGCGCGTTTCGATCGATGGTCATGTCCGGCCGTTTGCCTCCGCGGTTTGCACAAAAATATCAGAATTGCCGGGCTTTGGCAACTGGAGACCAAGTGTCAAACTCGACTGACCAACGGTGCAGGGTCGACGCGCGGAGGAGGCACTGGACGGCGTCCTCACCAGGATGGAGAATCCTTCGATGAGCCAGGTTCGAGACTCGATTAAGGTAGCATGATAGCGAAACGCACCTCCTTGACGGGTAACCTGTGTTAGATTGCCCGTTGGAAAAACTTCAAGAGGAGGTGCGCAGTTGTATTTTATCGGCGTGGACCATCATAAGCAAGCCTCAGTGATGACGGTCCTGGACGAGGACGGGCGGGAACTTAAGAACGGCCGGATGCCGAACTTCCGGCGGTACGTGGAGGAGTTCCTGAGACCGTTTCGTCCGTTCACGGCCGTGGTGGAGGCGGGCCGGTCGTCCTACGTCATGGCGGACTTGCTGCGGGAGCTGGGCGGGGAGGTGAAGATGGCCAACCCGGTCGAGGTCAAGGCCATCGCCCATGCCCGGATCAAGACCGACAAGCGGGATTCAAGAACCCTGGCCCAGCTGTTGCGGGCGGGTCTGATCCCGGAGGTCTATCAGCGGGAGGCCTGGAACCGGCGGGCGCAACGGGTGATGAGGCTGCGGGCGCACTGGGTGCGGAAGCAAACGGAGCTGCGGAACAAGACCCGGGCTCTCTTAGCCCAGCAGAGCGAGGAGATCCGCCTGGAGGTGGAAAGGCAAGAGCGCGGGTTGTTCACCCAGAAGGGGCTGGAGATCCTGAAGACGTTGCCTTTGGCGGGCGAGGACAAGATGATCTTGGACGACCTGCTTCGGGGACATCGGGAGGTCACGGCTCATATCAAGCAGTCCGACGGCCTGGTGGAGGCTCTTTATAGCCAGATCGAGGAGGCCTCGAGGATCGACACGGTGCCGGGTTTTGCGACCACGCTTTCGGTCCTGGCGGCCGTGGAGATCGCCGATATCCGGCGCTTCGCCGGGCCGGCGCAGCTGCATGCCTATGCCGGCGTGGTGCCCTCGACCTATGCGTCGGGGGAGCGGATGTCTCATGGGCACATCACCAAGCAGGGCAGCGCCTGGTTGCGGTGGGCGGTGCTGGAAGCGGTCTATCCATCGATCAAGAAGGATCCGGGCCTGCGCCTCCTCTACCAGCGGCTGGCCCGCAGGAAAGGGCCGAACGTGGCCAAGGTCGCGGTGGCCCGGCGGTTGCTGACGATCATCTATCGCATCCTCACGGAAAGGAGAGTCTATCTCCCAGGGTTTGCAAAATCATCGGCTGCCTAGCGAAATATCTAACGGGCCCGAGAGGGTCGCGTTCAGTTTCAGGTTTAGGAGCCGAGATCGAACGCTATAGTGCGCATCATGGCGCGGATAGAAGGGTGGTTCATGAAACCGAGGCAGCCAGAGGACGAGATGAAAAGAAGAAAAAAAACGGCTGGGGGCTTGCGTTTCGCTATCATAGAAGATATTTCTCAGGATTGCGGCTCCGAGTCACTCCGCCGCAATTCTGATGGTCGCTTCGAAGACTCCGCTCCCTGCCGCTCCCTGCCGGAGGGAACACCCCGAGAGCGGACGCGAAAAGGGACCCAGGGGCGATGGCAGGCGTCCCCGCCGCAGGCGGCTTATGTTGCAAGAGCGGTGAGAATTTTCTTATAATGGGACCTAATACTAACGGGAGGAACGATCCATGCATGTTTCCCGACGTGGCCAGGATATCCAGGCTTCACCGATCCGCAAGCTGAAACCGTTCGCGGACGAAGCCAAGGCGCGCGGCATTAAAGTGCTGCACTTGAATATCGGCGACCCTGATATTCCGACGCCGCAGCCCGTCATCGATACTTTTCACAATTATAATGACGCCGTGCTGAGCTACGGCCCGGCTCAAGGATTCCTCGAGCTGCGACAGGCCGTAGCCCGCTACTTCGGCAACTACGACATTCCTCTCGAAGCCGATGAAATCATCATCACCACGGGCGGGTCGGAGGCGATCCATTTTTCATTTTCTGTCGTCGGAGACGTCGGCGACGAGATCGTCATTCCGGAGCCGTACTATACGAATTACAACGGCTACGCCTCGTTCGCCGGACTGTCGATCGTCCCGCTGCCCCTTAGGGTGGAGGACGGATTCCGGCTCCCGAAGGCTGCTGCCATCGAAGCAAAGATCACATCGAAGACGCGGGCGATTCTCCTCTGTTCGCCCAATAATCCGACGGGCACCGTCTACACGCCAGAAGAGCTCGAACGCGTCATTGCCCTGGTCAAGAAACATGACCTCTTTCTCATCGGCGACGAAGTCTACAAGGAATTTGTCTATGACGGCCTAACGCACAAAAGCCTTCTCGAATATGAAGACATTCAGGAACGCGTTATCGTCGTTGACAGCATCTCCAAGCGTTACAGCTGTTGCGGGGCCCGGATCGGGATGATCATCACCCGCAACAAAGACCTTTACCAGGCCGCCTTGAAATTCGCCCAGGCGCGGCTCTGCCCGCCTTCGGTCGAACAGATGGCCGCCCTGGCCGCCTACAACATGAGCATGGACTATTTCCAGCCTGTTCGCGAAGAATACCAGCGGCGCCGCGACGTCCTCTATGACGGCCTCAAGGATATCCCGGGAATCGTCATCCGCAAGCCGCAGGGCGCTTTCTACGTCATTATCCGGCTTCCCGTGAAGGACACGGAACATTTCGCAGTCTGGATGTTGTCGGAATTCTCGCTCGACGGCAAAACCGTCATGGTGGCGCCGGCGCCGGGCTTCTATGCGACTCCCAGCCTGGGGTTGGATGAGATCCGCATCGCCTACGTGATCAACGAAACCGATTTGTGCGAGGCCGTCCGGATCTTCAAAGCGGGCCTCGCCCGGTACAAGACGCTGTTCCCCTGAACCGATCATTGAGTGATCCAACGAAAATCCTTCGGCACGCTCTACTCATTGTCCTCATCAGCGCCGCCGTGGGCCTGGGGACCCGCCTGCCCCTGCTGCAGAAGTTCCTGGCGGGAGATTTTCGGCAAGCCTTTGTTGCATCCGAAAAGTACCCGGGACTCCGCCTCATCACGATTCAGGAAGGCGAGGATGTCTTTGCCGCCCGCGGGCCCGCGCTCTTCATCGACGCCCGCCCCCCGCGGCCGTTCCTGGAAGCCCATGTTCCAGGGGCTCTGAACCTGCCCTACGAAGCCGACAAAACCCGGCTTCCCGATACGATCCTCGAGAATTCCCGGAACCGCAGTCTGGTCGTGTACTGCGAAGGTGGCGACTGTGCGTCCAGCCTCGGCCTGGCGAAACTTCTCTCCAAGGCCGGCTTCAAGGACATCCGGGTCATGACGGGCGGCTGGGCCGATTGGAAGAAAGCCGGACTGCCGGAGGCGACCGGCCGTGATTAAGAACAGGGCTCTCCTCCTCGCCTTTCAGATTATCGTCGGCGGAGTTTTTGTCTACGCCGGCCTCGTCAAGGCGCTCGAACCCCTTGATTTCGCCCAGAACATCCGGAATTACCGCCTGACCGGGCAAACCCTGTCATTTCTCACAGCGCTCGTCCTGCCCTGGCTCGAGATCTTCGCTGGCCTGCTTCTTGCGAGCGGCTTTATGAAACATGCCGCCGCGCTCCTCATCGGGCTGATGCTCATCGTCTTCATCGGCCTGACGTTCATCACGATCATCCGCGGCCTCGACGTGGACTGCGGCTGTTTCGGCGCCCTGAGCCGCAAAGCGGGCTGGCCCCTCATTTTGGAAGATGCCGTGATGTTGTTCATGACGGCCCAGGTTTTTTTCGCCAGGCCGAGGACGGCGCCGCGGCCCCAACCAAACTGACCCGAGGACGGGATGGCTCTCCGTGGTGTCCCTCCCTGCATTGGCCCGCATTTCCGGTTGTGTTTCGAGGCTGTTGCGAGTATAGTACACTGAACATTTTTTGAGGAGTTGAACGATGCCCAAGAAATTCGTCTACTCTTTCGGCGGCGGCCAAGCCGAAGGAAACAAGGACATGAAAGATATCCTCGGCGGCAAGGGGGCCAATCTCGCGGAAATGGCCGGGATCGGTCTTCCCGTTCCCCCCGGTTTTACGATCTCGACCGAGGTCTGCAGCCTGTACTATAAGAACAAACAACGCATCCCGGAGACCGTCATAAAAGACGTTGAAAACGATCTCAAATGGCTCGAGAAAAAGGTCGGTCAGGGCTTCGGGGATGAAAAGAACCCGCTCCTCGTCTCCGTCCGGTCCGGCGCCCGCGCCTCGATGCCCGGGATGATGGACACGATCCTCAACCTCGGCCTCAACGAGAAGACCGTTGCGGGCCTTATCGCCAAGACGGGGAATCCCCGATTCGCTTACGACTCCTACCGCCGCTTCGTCCAGATGTACGGCGATGTCGTTCTCGGACTGAAACCGGTCAAGAAGGACGACATCGACCCCTTCGAGGCCATCATCGAGCAAAAGAAGCGCGAGCGCGGCGTCCATAGCGACACCGACCTCACGGCCAAGGACCTCGCGGACCTCGTGGCCCGCTTCAAGCGGGCCATCAAGGAAAAGACGGGGCATGATTTTCCCGAGGACCCCATGCGGCAGCTCTGGGGCGCCATCGGCGCGGTCTTCGGCTCGTGGATGAACGACCGGGCCATCGCCTATCGCAAGCTGTATGACATCCCCGAATCCTGGGGCACCGCGGTCAGCGTTCAGTTGATGGTTTTCGGCAACATGGGGAGCGATTCCGGCACCGGCGTCGCTTTCACGCGCGATGCGGCCACTGGCGAGAACGTTTTCTACGGCGAATATCTGATGAACGCCCAGGGCGAGGATGTCGTGGCGGGCATCCGGACGCCGCTGCCGATCGCGGAATTGCGCCGAGACGACCCCAAGGCTTACAACGAACTCGAGCGGATCCGCCATATCCTCGAACGGCACTTCCGGGACATGATGGACATCGAATTCACCATAGAGCAGGGCAAGCTCTATATGCTCCAGTGCCGGGTCGGCAAGCGCACGGCCTTCGCGGCGATCAAAATCGCCGTGGATATGGTGGGCGAAAAGCTCATCGACGAAAAGGAGGCGATCACCCGGATCGAGCCCGACCAGCTCAATCAGCTCCTGCGGCCGATCTTCGACCACGCCGAGAAGGACGCGGCGATCAAAGGCGGGCGGCTTCTCGCGAAGGGTCTCAACGCCGGACCCGGCGCCGCTACCGGCCGTATCGTGTTCAATTCCGTCGACGCTGAGTCGTGGGCCAATCGAGGCGAGAAGGTCATCCTGGCCCGCATCGAAACTTCTCCTGACGACATCAAAGGGATGAACGCCGCCGAGGGCATTCTGACGGCGCGCGGCGGCATGACCTCACACGCCGCCCTCGTCGCCCGGCAGATGGGAAAAGTCTGCATTGCCGGGTGCAGCGAACTGGTGATCGATTACGGCGAACGCACCATGACCGTGAAAGACCGAATGCTCAAAGAAGGCGATTGGATCTCCATCGACGGCACGACCGGCCAGGTCATCGAAGGCAAGATCAGCACCAAGCCGTCCGAAGTGCTCCAGGTCTTGATCGAAAAGACGCTCGACCCGGCCGCGGCCCTCGTCTACCAGACCTTCGCCAAGGTCATGAAGTGGGCGGACCGCTTCCGCACCCTCAAGATCCGCACGAACGCCGACCAGCCCGATCAGTCGGCCAACGCGGTGGCCTTCGGCGCGGAAGGCATCGGCCTCTGCCGCACCGAGCACATGTTCTTCGGCGAGGGCAAGATCGGCCCGATGCGGGAGATGATCCTGGCCGATACGCTCGAGCAGCGCCGGGCCGCGCTGGCCAAGCTTCTGCCCCTGCAGCGTAAGGATTTTGCCGGCATCTTCGAGGTCATGAACGGCCGCCCGGTGACGATCCGCACCATCGATCCGCCCCTCCACGAGTTTCTCCCCCACGAAGAAAAGGACCAGCGGGCCCTCGCCGAGGAGATGGGAATCTCCTTCGAAAAAGTCAAAGAGCGCGTCGAATCCCTGCACGAGTTCAACCCCATGCTCGGTTTCCGAGGCTGCCGTCTCGGGATCATCTATCCCGAGATCACGGAAATGCAGGCCCGGGCCATCTTCGAGGCCGCCGCCGCGACCAAGAAGAAAGGCATCGACGTCGAGCCCGAAGTCATGATCCCTCTCGTCGGCCATGTCAAGGAGCTTGCGAACCAGGACGCGATCGTCCGCCGGACGGCCGAGGCCGTCATGAAGGAGCAGGGCTGCCGGTTTAAGTACCTCGTCGGTACGATGATCGAAATTCCCCGCGGCGCCATTACGGCGGACGAGATCGCGACCGTGGCCGAGTTCTTTAGCTTCGGGACGAATGACCTGACCCAGACGACCCTCGGCGTCAGCCGTGACGACGCCGCCCGCTTCCTTGTCCGCTACGTCGAAAAGGAGATCTACGCCAAAGACCCGTTTGAAGTCCTCGACCGGGACGGCGTCGGCCAGCTCATGAGAATGGCGGTTGAGAGGGGACGCCGGACCAGGCCCGGCATCAAGCTGGGTATCTGCGGTGAGCACGGCGGCGAGCCGTCGAGCGTCGAGTTCTGCCACATCATCGGATTGAATTATGTGAGCTGCTCACCATTCCGGGTGCCGATCGCGAGCCTCGCCGCGGCCCGGGCGGCGTTGGTGAATGCACCGGCGGCGAAGGGCAAACCCGCTGCAAAGCCGGCCCCGTCCAAGAAGGCCGCGAGGACGCCGGCGGAGAAAGGGGCCCCCGCGAAGAAGCCGGCCAGGCCTGTCGGGAAAACCTCCCCGGGCAAAGCCAAGACCGCCAAAAAGTCCGCGTCGGCGAAGCGGGCGGCCAAGGCGAAGAAGCCCGCCCGCAAGCGCTGAGCCAAGCAACTCTCTCCTCGGGATGCTCCGCGGGGACGCGTCCCCATTCGCGCTCCTTTCCCATCAGGCGGCCGTAGTCCGCCGCCTTGCCGTTTACCATCCGGGCGATTTTTGATATGGTTGACTGCTCATGAATGATTTCGTCGGCCTGCTTCGGACGATCGTCGGGAAAAGGTTCCCTTTTAAGCTGGTCTATAGCAACGAATACTGGATGTTCGAAACCGGCAGGCATATTTTCCCGCTGCAGAAATACCGGATGGTCTATGAGCATCTCCTGTCCATGGGCGCGCGGAAAGAGAATTTCCTGCGTCCCCGCCCGGCGCCCGACGAAGACCTGCTTCTCGTCCACACGGCCAAGTACTTAAGGCGCCTGAAGACCGGGACGCTGAGCGCCGCGGAACTGCAGGCCCTGGAACTTCGCTTCTCGCCCGATTTGATGCGGTTCGCGCGTCTCTCCGTCGGAGGCACGGTTCTGGCCGCCCGCAGGGCCGTCGAAGACGGCATGGCATTGCATATCGGAGGCGGTTTCCATCACGCGTTCCCCGATCACGGGGAAGGCTTTTGCGTCCTGAACGACGTGGCCGTCGCCGTGCAAAAAATGATTGCAGAGAAAACGATCGGCCGGGCCCTCATCGTCGATTGCGACCTGCACCAGGGCAACGGCACCGCCGCCATGTTTGCCTCGCGGAAGGACGTCTTCACCTTTTCCATCCACCAGATGGATATCTATCCCTCGGAAAAACCGGTCGGCAGCCTCGACGTCGGTCTTTGGTCCGGCCAAGGGGACGCCGAGTATTTGGCCGCCCTCCGTGCCCATATCCCAAGGATTTACACGGAGTTCCGGCCCGAACTCATCCTCTATCTGGCCGGGGCAGACCCCTACGAAAAGGACCAGCTCGGAGGGCTGCTGCTGAGCAAGACGGGGCTGAAGGAAAGGGATCGGGTGGTGATGGAAGGCGCCCGCCGCCTCCGGATCCCGATCGCCGTCGTCCTTGCCGGCGGCTATGCCTCAGAGATCGAGGAGACTGTAGAGATCCATCTCAATACGATCCGCGTCGCGCAACGGATCCAGCGGATTTATTCCTGACCGCGTTCGCGCCCGCGTCACTCCTGCAGATAGACGTGGGCGAAAACCTTGGCGTCGCCTACCATATTGTCGATGATGCAGTATTCGTTGGGCTGATGGGCCGTCTCATCCAGCCTGGACCAGCAGGCCGCTTCGAATCCGGCTCTGCGGAAGAGCGCGGCGACCGTTCCGCCGCCGATCCCCATGGCCCTGGCGTCCACGTGATAGACGTCCTTGACGGCTTTCTTGAGAGCTTGGACCACGCGGGCTTGGCCCGGCGTCGGAGGCGCGGCCGGCGCCTTCTGCTGGACGCTGATCTTGATCTTGACCTTGAATTTCTGCTCGATGCCGGCGGCGATCGCCTTGATCGTCCGCATGGCTTCGGGCACCGTGTATTTCGGCAGAATGCGGCAGTCCATGTAGAACACATCTTCGCCCGGAATGGTGTTGATGTTCGGGACGTTGGCTTCCTTTTTCGTCGGCTCGAACGTCGAGATCGGCGGATCGAAAAGTTTTTCCCGCAACGGATAGATCCGGTAGAGTTTCTGGAGCGCGGCGATCAGAAAACTGGCCGCCTTGAAGCTGTTGATGCCTTTCTCGGGCGTGGACCCGTGGGCCTGCTTTCCGAGTGTCGTGAACTTCAGCCAGAGGATGCTCTTCTCGGCGACCTCGATCATCGTGCCCTTTTCGTCTCCCGCGTCGGGAACAATGATCAGGTCTTGCTTCCGGAAGGCCTTGCTGACCTGGAGGACATGGCCGATGCCCTTGTCGCTTCCCGTTTCCTCGTCGGCCACGAGCGCGATTCCGATATCGTAGGCGGGCAGGATGCCCTCGGCTTGGAAGGCCTTGACGGCAAAAAGGGAGGCGACCATGTCCTGCTGGTTATCCTCGACCCCGCGCCCGTGAACCCGCCCATGCTCGATCCAGGCTTGGTAAGGATTGCCTCGCCACAGGGACGGCTCGCCCGGCGGCACTACGTCCATATGCGTCATCACCCAGATCGTTCGAGCGGAACTCTTGCCCTTAAAGATGGCCAGGATGTTGGGCCGGTACCCGGCCGGAGCATCCAGGTCGGGCGCCTTGATGAGCGTGACGTCCTTGAATGCGTTTTGTTTCAGGAAGGTCCCGAGAAAGTCGGCCTTCTTGGCCTCCCCTTCGCCCCCGCTGGCAGGCGCAATGGCCGGAATGGCACAGAGGCGAACCTGAAGGTCCACCATATCGTCGCGGAACTTCTCGATCCTGCAGGTCAACCGATCAAAGGATTCCATGTTCATGAAGGCATGCTCCTGATGGAAATATCACCGGCCAGATATTAGCACGGCTTCGGGAAAAAGCAAAGGCGGCGGACACGGCCCGCGTGTTTTGGATCGACCGGGAAGTCCCGGCTCACGATCGCAGCCGCTGCTCGGGCTCGGCGTTTCCCGACGAGCCGGCAAACCTCTTCAGCCCGACGATGATGTAAAGCCCGCCCGAGATAATCGTCAGTCCCGCCGTAAGGATATACAGCCAGTTCAGCAGAACCTGCGACCGGCCGAGACCGTTATAGAGAAGGACGAGGAGCAGCGCCGCCACCTGGCAGATGGTGCTGGCTTTCCCGATGAGCGAAGGTTTGAACGTCGTCCGGCCCCTGATCCAGGAATAGATGAGGGCGCCGAGAGCGATCAGGACGTCCCGGCCGACACAGATCACGGTAAGGGCGAGCGGTAGTGTATTCGGCGTGCTCCATTGGGGAAAACTGAGGAAGATGAACGCGGCCGTCAGGAGGACCTTGTCGCCCAGAGGATCGAGCCAGAGACCGATATTGGATTTGAGGTGAAAATAGCGCGCCGTAAAGCCGTCGAGGGCGTCGGTCGCCCCGGCCAGAAGAAAGATGCCGAAGGCCAGCCAGGGCCGCCGTGTCACCATCGCCCAGATGAACACCGGCGCGAGCAACACCCTCATGAACGAAAGGACGTTCGGAAGAGTGATAATCTCGGAAGTCCGGTCCTCGTTCATACCTCTGCCCTCACGATGCCTTACGGCAACGGTTATACCGTATGTGGGGGCTATTTCGCAAGCCTGAGGACAAGGTCCAGCACGCGGGCGGCCTCTTTTCCCGACACTGTTCTTTCGGGTTCGAACATCTTCTGGGGAGTCAGGTCCATGACCTGGTACGCGACGACATGGAGGATGGGCTGGTAGTAAACGTTGTCGGGAGCGACATCGTCGATCTTTATCCTCCGCGTCTCCACGAGCGGGACGATTTTGGAGCCTCGCCCCTTAAGGAAATCGATCAGCCGGTCGACCGCCTCGGCCACCTCGGCCCGGTTAATAATCTTCTTCGGCTGGAAGGTATGGTTGTCGTAAGCGCTCATGACGTCGAGAGAGACGACCTTAATGATGAATTTCTGGGCCCAAGACGAGGCAATATCGACCATGATCTCCGTCCGCCGCCCCGGCACGCTGAAAACGTCGGTGAACTTGACGGCGATCAGGGCCGCCAAGTCTTCCCGGGTGACGGCCTCCTCGTCCGCAATGGATTTGTACTGGCTGGGCACATCGTAGACGCCGAGCTTGTTCTTGAGATCGTCGATTCGCTGGCCCACGGCCTTGTTTTGAGGATCGAGTTCCGCCAGGCTCTCATAAGCGTCAAGGCTCGGACCGAGCTCCCCGGCATCGAACAGCATGTCGGCGTACTCCCGGAGGAGGGCCTTGTTTTTCGGCTGGGACTCCAAAGCGCTCTTGAGGTGGCGCAGGGCGCCGCTCACATTCTTCTCTTTTTCGTAGATTCGGGCGAGTTCGATATTGGCCTGAGCCGACTGGGGATCATAAAAGAGGACGCGGAGGTATGCCTTTTTGGCCTCTTCCAGGTTGCCGGCAGACTGAGCCGCTTTCGCCTCCGATGACAACTTGTCCACGAGCCCGTTCCTGAGCGATTCGAAACGCGGCTTGGCCCAGCGGTTGTCCGGTTCTGTTTTCAGAATCTCCCGGTATTGCGCGAGGGCATTCTCGCTGTCTCCCCGCGATTCATAAATCTGGGCCAGCCCGGCGTAGGCGGGGGTCATGTCGGGAGACGTGCGCAGGGCTTCCTTGAAATCATGTTCGGCGCTCGCCGTGTCCCCGAGGAGGAGGTGTACGTAGCCCAGCCCGGCGGCATAGACCGAGCTGCCGATCCCCATACGCCCAATGACCTTCTGGGCCTGGACCGGACGGTTCGCTTTGAGGTCGGCCCAGGCCTCATCGGCGGCGATCCGCTGATCGAGGTCAAGGCGTCCGGCCACAGCCTGAGGGACATCCTCGACGTGAAAGGCGGGCGCAGAAGGAGGCACGATGGCGCAAGACCAGGCGCCGAAAAGAACGGCGCCGATGACGAGGGCTTTCTTCACCACGTTTCTCCTCCTTGCTGGAGATAGGGCAGGAAATTGACGATGGCGGCCGGGTCGGCCAAGACCTTGAATTCCTGGAACAGTTTGCTTTCCCTGCGTTTCAGGACCAGGAACCGGTGCGGCAGGGAGCCGGCGATGTCGGGCCTGTCCTTCGGGACCTGGAAATAGAATGTCTCGTAGTTGGGGAAGATGATCGTCCGGACCTTGCCCAGGAAGGCTGAGACGCCTTGGCCCGTCTTCGCCGAGATGGCGGCAGACAGAGAATGGACGTCCTCGTTCTTTTTCAGGAGAATCTCTTTGTCCGCTTCCGGCAGCAGATCGACCTTATTATAGACCTTCATGACAGGGATATCGCCGATCCCGATATCAGCCAAAATGGATTCGACGGCGGCCATGTGCCTCTCCGATGAAGGGGAGGCCGTGTCGATGACATGGCAGATGCAGGCCGCATCCTTGAGCTCTTCGAGCGTCGCCCTGAACGACGTCACCAGCTCGACCGGAAGCTTCTTGATGAAACCGACGGTATCGGACAGGAAGAAATGCGAACCGTCCGGAAAGGTGACGCGCCGCAGGAGCGGGTCGAGCGTCGAGAACAGGTTGGGCGAGGTGTAGCGCCGTTCTCCGGCAAGGAGATTGAACAGGGTCGATTTGCCCGCGCTCGTGTAGCCGACGAAGGAGACCGTCGGCGCCAAACTCCTCCGGCGGCCCTCGCGCTGGCTGGAGCGCCTTTTTTGCAGGGCGGCGATGTCCCTCTTGATCCGGCCTATCCTGTCCATGATCCGCCGGCGGTCCACTTCGAGTTTCTTTTCTCCCGGGCCTCGGGTCCCGATACCGGCGCCCTGCTGGGTCAGGCTGAGCCCTTTGCCGCGCAGGCGCGGAAGCAGATACATGAGCTGGGCCAGCTCGACCTGGAGTTTTCCTTCATTCGTCCTGGCTCTTTGGGCGAAGATGTCGAGGATGAGCTGCGTCCGGTCGAGGATTTTGGCCTGAATCCTGTCCTCGAGGTTGCGCTGCTGTCCCGCTGTCAGCGTATGGTCGAAGATAACCAGGTCGGCGCCGAGTTCTCCGCGCCGCTCGGCGATCTCCGCCACCTTGCCCTCCCCGACGAAATAGCGGGGGGTGAAACGCGGCCGAACCTGGAACATCATGTCCACAACCTCCGCGCCAGCCGCCCGTGTCAGGCCGGCCAGCTCCCGCAGAGATTCGTCAGCTCCGTTTTTCTCTATCCTGGTTGTAGCGACGTTGATGAGGATCGCTTTTTCCATCGTATCTATTCTAATCGGTTTCGGAGATGTTGCTCAAGGCCTGAGGTATCATCGGGCGAGAACCATGCCACTCCGGCTGTTTTCCGGAACCAGGTCATCTGTCTCTTGGCGTAGCGTCGAGTTTCGAGCTTTGTCATGGATTTAGCGTCTTCCAGGCTGATTTCCCCGCCCAGGAAACTCAAAACATGCCTGTAGCCGAGAGCCCGGAAGGGTGGCGCGTCGGGCTTCACGCCTCTCTCGCGGAGCGCCCTGACTTCATCGACCAGGCCTCGGGCAAACATCCTGTCCACCCTGTCGTCGATGCGCCGGCAGAGCTCAACCCGTTCCAGGCGCAGCCCGATTTTGATCACTTTGTAGCCTGACGTTGGGGAGACCGTTTGGCGAAAATGGTCGCTGATAGGCCTGCCCGTGGCCCCATAGACCTCCAGGGCCCGTATGATCCGGATGCGGTCGCGGCTTCTGATGGTCCCGGCGTAAGCGGGGTCGACGGTCTCGAGCCTCCGGAAGAGGCTCTCGAGCCCTCTCTCACGCGCCTCGGCCTCAAGCCCGGCCCTGAGGGCGTTGTCGCGGCCCGGGCCCGGGAAAAGGCCGTCCACGAGGGCTCTGATATAGAGTCCTGTGCCGCCGGCGACGAACGGAATATGCCCGCGGCCGAGAATACCTTCAGCGGCGGCGAGGGCCTCCTTCGCAAAATCCGCTGCGGTGAACTGGACGTCGGGGTCCACCGCGTCGAGCAGATGATGAGGCACTCCCCGGCGGTCTTCGATGGTCGGCTTGTCCGTCCCGATATCGAATCCCTTGTATACCTGGATGGAATCGCCGCTGACGACCTCGCCGCCGAAGACGAGAGCGAGGCGGACGGCCGTGCGGCTCTTGCCGACGCCGGTCGGGCCCAGGATGATGACGAGGTTCCTGTTTTTATATGCCAATTTGGATCAGGAGCAAAAGCCCGACAAGGGTTGCCAGAATAAGGATCGCCAGGAGCTGTTTTTTCTTCACGGCAGTTCCCCGATTCTTTCGAGGCCTCTGACGAGGGTCGATTCGTGGGCGGAACCGAGGGTCCGTTTGACGGCCAGGACTTCCGCGACAAGGATTTCGTCCATGCTGCGGAGGAGGGCGCGTCTGTTTTCGTCCCCCACGACGTTCAGGTTGGTCTTCAAGAACGACCGGAGCTCGATGCGGCCGTCGTCTTTGAGCTCGAGACCCTGGAAGGCGGGGTCGAGGCGTCCCCGAATATCTTCGAGCGATTTTTCGATGACGCTCAGGGCCACCGGTCCGATTTCCTTGGAAATGTATTTGTGGATATAGGAGCACTTGGCGTTGAAGAGGCCGAAGAGCTTATCCATATCGCCGAAAGAAAGCTCGGCCGGGAGCCGGGTTGTTTTGGTCTTGGCCGGCGGGGTGCCGGCGATGCCGAGGCAGAAGAAGGTGAAGAGGATCCTTCGGCTCTCCCGCTCGGGCAGTTCGCTCGAGGCGTAGAGATCGGCCGCCTTTCTGGCGGTGGCCAGAAGGTTGAGAACATAGCGTTCGGGGGCTGAGAGGTCGAGAAGCTCAAGGTAGTATGGGGCCAGGGCCTGAACGGTGTCGCTTTCGAGCGGCAGGTGGGCGTCGATGACGCGCTCGTTGGTCATCTTACGGGCGCTCTCGAGGACAAGGCCGGGCACGAAAATATTCGTAATATAGGCGGGACCGGCCGGCGCCGGACGGGGTTCGAACTCGAACTCGGCCTCCTCCACATCGAAGAGGAGCCACGCCTCAGCCTTGACGAATCTTTCCAGGAGGGTCCAGAGTCTGGCGGAGTCGAAGAGCTTGATTTCGAGCATGGCGCGGACGGTCGAAACATCGTGCTCGGCGGCGTAGTCTTCGCACCGGCTGAGACTGAGGAGATCCGCCGCGCCCGACGTCAGGAGCGACTCCAGGAATTCCTTTTCCGCGAGCGTGTCGCGGCTGACGAGCAGCGTGCCGCTGTCGAAGGCGAACCTTTTGCCGCCGGCCGTCCGGACCGTCAGGATCCCTGTGAGTTCTTTCTGCCAGATATCAGCCAGAAGCCGGGCAAAAGGGGTTTCAGAAAGCGTCCCGCGGCCCGGCGATCGATCCATGGGCATACTGTATAAAGGGAGCGGGAATAAGTCAATTCAAGCCGCTCCAAGCCGGGCCGTGACCGGTCCTACCGGATGAAACTCATCCCCCACAGGGTGAAACCTGGCATGGTGACCAGGGCCTTGAGGAACCACAGAACATAGGACAGGAACAGGGATTTTTTAATGTCGATTTTGAACACGGCGGACAGGCCGAAGGCCAGGATTCCGAAGAGCCAAAGCTGGAAAAAGTCCACCTGCGCCAAGACAGTGTAAGCCTTCGACGTAACCTCCAAACTCGGGAAAAAGAGGGCGAGGCTGGTCGATGTCTGGAAGGCGGACTTCCGGAGGATGACCAGCACCAGGCGGACGGCGTTGCCGAGGAAAAGGTTTATCGCGCTGGCATGGACGAGCGAGGAAAAGACCTGTTTGTAGGTCCCTTGCGTGGACACGAAACGGCCTAGGATAATCAGGATGACCGATTGAAAGAGCAGGGCGATGAGGATAATGACCGGGCCTGACACAACGCTCTGCACCACCTGGAGTGCGGTCGGATTCTCCAAACTCTGGATTTGTTGGTTGTACCTATCTTCCCCGATCCGCTCCTTGAGCTTGGGGCTGTCCTTCATCATCTGGAGTTGGTCGTGCCGGCTGTAGGGCGAAACGAGAAGCGAGTAAACGGCGAGAAGGATAAGAAGAAAAATGAGCATGTCGGCCCAGGCCGGTTTCTCCGAGAGGGCCTGGAACGTCGCTTTGGGGCTGAAGAACACTCCCTCGAGGCGCTTTAAAAAGTTCATGATCTAGCCTCCCTTGCGTTCGTCCTTTTCGATCTCACCGTCCATGATATGGATGATTCTCTGGGCCTGATCGGCAACCGCCCGGTCGTGCGTCACCATGATGATGGTGTTCCCCTGGGCGTGGATCTTGTGGAAGAGCGACAGGATTTCCCGGCCGGTCCGAGAATCCAAATTCCCGGTCGGTTCGTCGGCCAGAAGCAACGAAGGCTCGTTGACGAGGGCCCGGGCGATGGCGACCCTCTGGCGTTCCCCGCCGGAAAGCTCGGTGGGTTTGTGGTTCATCCGCCCCTTCATTTCGACTTTTTCCAGGGCCCGCCGGGCCTTTTCCTGCCGAACGTCCTTCTTCATGCCGCTGTAGATCATGGGGAGCTCGACGTTCCGGAAGGCCGAGGCCCGCGGCAGGAGGTTGAAAACCTGGAAGATAAAGCCGATCTCCTTGTTGCGGATGTGGGCCAGCTCGTCCTCGGACATGGAGCTGACGACTTTGCCGTTGAGGGTATAGTTTCCGCGCGTCGGCGTATCCAGACAGCCTAAAAGGTTCATCAGGGTCGATTTGCCCGAACCCGACGGGCCCATGATGGCCACGAATTCGTTTCGGGCAATGGTAAACGATACGCCGCGCAACGCCTCCACTTCCTGCTCGTCGAGCTGGTAGACCTTCCAGAGGTCCTCGACGAGAATAACGATGGATTCCGGACGGCTCATGAGGTCTTGGTTTCCTTCTTCGCTTCTGTTTTAATGAGGACTCCGTCCTTGAGTTCCCGCAGCGAGGCATAGGGCCCGGAAACGATTTCTACGTTCTCCTTGAGCCCGGAGGTGATCTCGATCATCATGCCTCCGGTGATGCCCTTCGTCACCGGCGTGAACTTGACGCGGTCGTTTTCAACGACGTATACCCCTTCCTCTTCTTTCTTGCCGCCTGAAGCCTCCTTGCCTCCAGCGGGCTTGTCCCGCAGGACCAGTGCCGAGATGGGCACGGCCAGGACCTCCTTCTTTGCGTCCGTGACGATGTCCGCCGAAGCCGAGAGGCCCGGCTTGAGCTTCTGAGAGGGGTTGTCCAGGGTCACCACGACCTTGAAGTCCTTGGACTCCTGGGTCGAGGAGCTCGCTGCGGTTGTCTTTTGGAGGGCGGAACTGCCGATCTCGGTGACCTTCCCTTTGAACACTGTATCGGGATAGGCATCGACCCGGATGTTCCCTTCCTGGCCCAGCCGGACGCCGACGACGTCCGTCTCGTCGACCTGGACTTCGACCTCCATGACCGAGAGATCGGCGATGGTCATGAGAACCGTGCCGGGGTTGTTCATGGTGCCGATGATCGCCACCTCGCCCTCCTCGACCTTGAGGCTGGTAATGACTCCGGCGATGGGAGAGTTGAAGGTCGTCTTGGCCAGGTTGTCCAGGCTGCTCTTGAGGTTCGATTCGGCCTGCCTGATTTGGAAGGTATACGCGTTGACCTGAGCCTGGGAGACATCGTACTGGGCCTTGGCCGCCTCGAGGCTGTCGCTTGAAATCAATTGCTCATCGAACAGTTTTCGCTGACGCTCATAAGAGTTCTTATCCCTCAGGAGCCGCGCCTCGGACTGGATGAGGTCGGCCTTGTTCGAATTGATGATGTTGCGGGATGTCTCGGCGTTCGCCTCGTACTGCGTGGAATCGAGCTTCAGCAGAAACTCGCCCGCTTTGACAATGTCGCCCTCTTTGACCGCGATCTTTACAATCCGGCCGGGGACCTGGGCACTGATGTTGATGCTCTTTTTGGGCTTGACCTCGCCCGAGGCGGAAATGATGGAGGTCAGGCTCTGTCTCTTGATGTTCTCAACCGTCACTTTGACCGTCTTTTCCCTCCGGGAATTCAGGTTGGCGACGATGATGATCAGGAGGAGGAGCGCCACTCCGAGGACGATCAGCACCTTTTTTCTTCTCTGGAAGAAACTCTTCTTTTCCGTCATGCGCATAGCCTTCCAATCACGAAAAATCCAAATGAATATTATAGTATATTACGGGTCGGAACCGAAATGGTTTTGGCAGCGCGGTCGGCCCTTTTGCGCCTGGCCACCCATCACGAAAGGTTGCCCGGCGTCCGCGGAGTTGATAAGATAGAGACGTTGTGAGCAAAAACAAAGAGTTCGCCGCGGTCGCCGAGGCCGTTCTGCGCGAGGCGGGCGGCTACCTCAAAACCAACCTTCATACACGGGCCACGGCCACTCATAAGGGCGACGTCGACCTTGTCACGGCATTCGATACCGGGGCGCAGGAGATCCTGGTCGGGCGGCTCGCGGCGGCGTTCCCCGACCACGGGTTCCTGGCCGAAGAAGGCTTGTCACGGCCCGGCACGTCGGAATACCGATGGATCCTGGACCCGCTCGACGGCACGACCAACTATGTCCATACCTTCCCGGTTTTCTGCATCTCTGCGGCCCTGGAACTGCGCGGAAAGATCGTCCTCGGCATGGTCTATGACCCGATGCGGGATGAGCTGTTTTTGGCCAGCCCGGGAAGCGGCGCCCGCCTCAACGGACAAGCGATCAGGGTTTCGGACGTGGTGGACCTCGGGCAGAGCCTTCTGGCGACGGGATTCCCTTACGACCTCCGGGTCAGCTCGGCCAACAACTTGAATCATTGGACACGCTTTATCGTCAAGGCCCAGGCTCTGCGCCGCTGCGGTTCGGCGGCCCTGGATCTCTGCTATGTCGCTTGCGGCCGGTTCGACGGGTTTTGGGAGCTGAAGCTCAAGCCTTGGGACGTGGCCGCAGGAGCCTTGATCGTGGCCGAGGCGGGAGGACGCGTTACAGATTTCGCAGGCAGGGAGCATCGGATCGATGTCCCGGAAGCCTTGGCCAGCAACGGCCGCATCCACGAGGCGATGATGGACATCCTCTGCGGGGATTCCTAGCGAGTTGCCGGGGTAATCTCGATGCGTCAAACGAAGATTTTATCCCTCTTGGGGATCGTGTTCATCGCGTCGGCTGCCTTTGGGGCGCCGCAGATCAACCCTCCTCCTCAGGCAGACGACCTCGAACTGGTCAAGAAAGTCACGGTGCCCGCGAACGCGGGGTGGGTCGATACCGGTTTGAACGTCGTCCAGGGCGACGCGTTTTATATCCACGGCACCGGGGAAATTACCCTTCAGAAAGGCAATCCCGCCGCCAACTGCGGGCCGGCCGGACTCGATATCGTGACCGTGCAGCAGCCGGTCCCTGACCGGAACCTCGGCGCCCTCGTCGGAAAAGTGGCGCAGCTCGTTTCCTTGAAGAAGGACGAGGACACGGGCGAAGAGATCCGGGAAGAGATCGCGGAGTACTTTTTCATCGGCGAGACCAACGACGTGACGGCCCCGATCAAAGGCCGGCTTTATCTAGGGGTCAACGAGGACATCGTTAAGGACAACGGGGGAGAATTCACCGTTTTTATCTATCGCCGGAAAACCTGACCCGGCGCTTACGCCCCGGCCGCCTTGGGCTTGCCGTTCAGGAAATCTTCCATAAACTGGGTGTTGTATTTTCCTTGCCGGAAATCCGTATTGGCCAGGACCTGGAGGTGGAGCGGGATATTGGTTTTGATGCCGACGATAGTCGTCGTCTCCAGCGCCACCTGCATCTTCCGGATGGCCAGTTCCCGGGATGGAGCGTAGGCGATGATCTTGGCCACAAGGGAATCGTAGTCCGGCGGAATCACCCAGCCTCCGTAGGCCGCCGAATCCACCCGGATGCCCTCGCCGCCCGGGAGCACCAGAAAATCGATCCTGCCCGGAGAGGGGACAAACGTCTTCGGGTCTTCCGCGTTGATCCGGCATTCGATGGCATGCCCGCGCATCTGGAGGTCCGCAGGGAAGCCGTACTTTTCGCCGGCCGCCATCTTGATCTGCGCCTTGATCAAATTGATGCCGTAAACCATCTCGGTGATCGGGTGCTCGACCTGGACGCGGGCGTTGGCCTCCATGAAATAGAATTTCTGCTTGTCATCCACAAGGAATTCGAACGTCCCGAGGCTCTGGTAGCCGACGGCGGAGGCGGCTTCCTCAACCTCCTTCATCATGCGCTTCCGGGTTCTTTCGTCGATGAAGGGCGAGGGCGTCTCTTCGATGAGCTTCTGGTATTTCCTCTGGACGGAACATTCGCGCTCGCCGAACGCGGTGATTTTCCCTTTTTTGTCGCCGATAACCTGGATTTCGATATGCCTGGCGCCGGTGATGTATTTTTCGATGTAAAGCGACGGATCGCCGAATGCTGCCTTGGCTTCGCCCTGGGCGATGGGCAGCTGCTCCTCGAGCTGGGACGAGGACCGGCAGATGCGCATTCCTTTGCCGCCCCCTCCGGCCGCGGCTTTGATGATGACGGGATAGCCGATCTTGGCGGCGGTTTGTTTGGCTTCATCGCTTTCCACGATCGTTTTGTCGCTGCCCGGCAGGATGGGCAGGCCCGCCTTTTTCATGGTCTGTCGGGCCTTGTCCTTATCCCCCATGAGCCGGATGATGGACGCGGGAGGGCCGATGAATGTGATGCCGTGTGTTTCACAGATCTCGGCGAATTTGGCGTTTTCCGCAAGGAATCCGTAGCCGGGATGGATCGCGTCCGCCTCGCTGATCTCCGCCGCACTCAGCAGGTTGGCGACGTTAAGGTAGCTCTCGGAAGCCTTGGCCGGACCGATGCAGATGCGCTCGTCGGCGAGCATGGCATGCAGGGACTGTCGATCCGGCTCGGAGTAGACAGCGACGGTCTTGACGCCGAGCTCACGGGCGGACTGGATGATCCGAAGGGCTATTTCCCCGCGGTTGGCCACTAGGATCTTGGAAAACATGGACCTCAACTCAAGGGCTTGATGCCGAACAGCTTCTGGCCGTATTCCACGGGCTTGCCGTTCTCGGGGAAGATCTCCACGACCGTGCCGTCGAGGTCCGACTCGATCTCATTCATGAGCTTCATCGCTTCGATGATGCAGAGCGTCTGGCCCTTTTTGACTGGCTCGCCGATGTCCACGAACGGGGGGGCCGTTGGGTCGGGCGCCCGATAGAATGTGCCCACCATGGGCGAAAGGATGATTTGCAGATTTTTATCTGGCGCAGCGGCCGGGGGTCCCTGGGGCGAAGCGGATTCGTTAGTAGGCGGGAAGGCGGGTCCCGGAACAGACGGGGCGGAGGCTGAAATCGGCGCCGCGGGGGGGGCGCTCCGGCTGATCCTGATCTTCAGCCCCTCGATTTCGAGCTCAAATTCGGCCAGATTCTTCTCCTCGAGGAGGGCGATGATTCTGCGGATTTCGTCGAAATCAATCTTTCCGCTCATGGCGCCCTCCTCCGGCACGTCCGGCCGCTTCTGTCTGTCGTTCATAACCCTGTCCATTCCCGAAAAGTATCACTAACTTATCGGCATCGGGCCGAAAAGTCAAGCGGCCCGCCGGCAGGGAGCGGACTCTTGGAAGCGACCAACACTACCGCAGCTTCGCTGCAGTGGTGGGAAATATCCGAAACGAATCTTGGACGTCTCTTCCGGGCTCGGGCGCTCACCGGTAGTCTCACCGTCGTAAGGCGAGGCCTTGAACTCGAGAGGGTTTGACTCGACGGAACCCTTGGCCTAAGATGCTTTGTACCCGCGTCCTGAGGGTGATAAGACACAGTGTTCGACCAGCTCACCGGCCGCCTCGAAGCGATGATGAAATTTCTCCGCGGAGAGGGCAAGGTCACCGAGAAGAATATGACCGAGGCGCTGCGCATGATGCGCCTGGCGCTCCTCGAGGCTGACGTCAACTATCGTGTCGTTAAGGAATTCGAGGCCCGGATCAAGGAGAAGGCGCTCGGCGAAGACGTGATGCGGAGCTTGACGCCGGCCCAGCAGGTGATCAAGATCGTAAGGGACGAGCTGGCGGCGGTCCTCGGCGGCCGGCAAAAACCGCTCCAGTACGGCCCGGCCCCGCCGTCGATTTTCATGCTCGTGGGCCTTCAGGGGAGCGGGAAAACGACGACATGCGGCAAGCTCGCCCGGTGGGTCGCGGGCGCCGGGAAAAACCCGCTCCTCGTCTCGTTTGACTTGAAACGGCTGGCCGCCCAGGACCAGCTGAGGACGATCGCGTCGTCCCTGAAGGTTCCATTCTACGAGATGACCCCGGGCGATATGGCGTCACCGAAAGACGCTCTGAAGAACCTGCTCCAATTTGCGCGGAACCGGGCGTTTGATCCGCTCATCATCGATACGGCGGGCCGGCTTCACGTCGATGACGAGCTCATGGATGAACTGCGTATGGTCACGGAAATCCTCAACCCTGTCGAGGTCATCTATGTCGGCGACGCCATGACCGGCCAGGACGCGGTCCGAAGCGCCCAGGCCTTTGACGGAAAGATCGGGATCACTTCGGTGATTCTGACCAAGCTCGACGGCGATGCCCGCGGCGGGGCGGCCCTTTCGATCGCAAACGTAACGGGCAAGCCGATCAAGTTCGTCGGCGTCGGAGAGAAACCCGACAAGCTCGAGGTCTTTCATCCCGAGCGCATGGCCTCACGCATCCTGGGCATGGGCGACATCCTGACGCTTATCGAGAAGGCTGAGGAACAGGCGGATGTCGAGGAAACGGAGGAGCTGGCGCGCCGGCTGAGGAGGCAGGAATTCACCCTGGAGGATTTCAAGAAGCAGCTCGTCCAGATGAAGAAAATGGGCTCGGTCGCGGACCTCATGGCGCATCTCCCGCAGGTCGGACCTCTGAAAAACCTGGCCAAGGCCCAGGTGGACGACAGCAAGATCCGCCATTTCGAGGCCATCATCAACTCCATGACACCGGCGGAGCGCGAAAACCCCAAAGCCCTCAACGGAAGCCGGCGGCTGCGGATCGCCAAAGGCAGCGGCAGGCCCGTCCACGAGGTCAATCAGCTGGTGAAGCAGTTCCTCGAAATGCAGAAGATGATGAAAAAACCTGCGCTCCAGAAGATGATGGGCGGCTTGAAATAACGGCGAAGCAGAGCGTCTCGCCCGGTTACTCCCCGCCGCGCCTGGCCTTGACCAGGATGCAGGCGTTTGAGACAACGCGGAGGCCGCTCTTTTCGCAAAACTCGACCGCCTCACGCGATTCCGCGCCGGGCTGCATCCAGACCGCCCGCACCCCCGCGGCAGCGGCTTGACGAACGGTCTTCTCCGTCTCTCGCGGCGTGACGACGATCACCACCCCTTCGACTTGCTCAGGAAGATTGTCCAGGCTCGGATAGCTGGGGTCGCCTTCGACGCTGTCGGTTGAAGGATTGACGGCATAAACCTTGAGGCCCTGGTCTCGGAGGAAGCGATAAACGATGTTCCCGTATTTATTCCTGTCTCGCGAGGCGCCGACTACGGCCACGGTTCGAAGGCCCAGGAAATAGCCGATGTCGTCCTGGCCGGTCACCGTGCTCCTCCTTCGCCGATCGAGGTTTTCGCCGCCAATTCTCTGAGTTTGGCCAGGTGATCGCGGAGCGTCTCCTTGGTCCTCGGATAGTCCGCCGGAAACTCCCGCTCGAAGCGTTCCACGGTATCAGCCACGTGAGAGACCAAGACGTCGGCGTCGCGCCGTGAATCCGGTCGGGCGGCGAGGCGCTTGTATTCCTCGAGGACAACGTTGTAATCGGTCCTCGCCGCCCCGCACGCCAGATTGCCGGGATAGAGCTCGACGAGGGCCTTGAGCGTTTCCTGCTGCGAGCGCGCTTTCGCGAGGTGAAGGATGGCCTGACCGATCGAACGGCCCGGATCATAGGCCCAGGGGTTGTACGCGAAATCGGCGCACGTAAAGAGCGGGATGCGGTTGATCTCGTTCTGGGGCGAATGAGGATTGCTCATATAGCCGTAGGCCACCTCGGCCAGGCCCGCGTCACGGCCCGTGACCGGCCCGAGGTGCAGGGCGCCCGAGCGGTCATTGACGGGATAGTTGTCCCAGATGACGATCCTGTGGCGGACGGCGGCTCGGTATGAATTTGCGGCATCCCGCGTGATCACACGCGTAATCACGCCGTCCCCCGTCCAAAAAACAAAGGCCTCCGGGTCGAGGACTCTGGCCACCGCCCCGATGTAGGCTCCGGCGTCTCCCTCGTCCGGCCTTCCCCAATAGTAGACGGGACAAAAAATCAGCCTGACTCCCGAGTCTTTTTCCCTCAACTTGGCCAAAAGTCTGTTGACTAAGCGAGCCTGCGCTTCGCCGAGCTTGGCCTTGTCTGTGCCTTCCACGCCGATATCGTCATAGCTGAGACTGAACCACCTCACTCCCAATCCCTGCATCCAGGCAAAATGCTGCCAGAGGTCCCGGAAGTCCTGCTCGCTGCCGTAACGCAGGGGCCGCTCGGAAAAGAGCTGGGGATGGATGGCGAAGCAAAAATCGATGCCGGACGTTTGACAGGCCGCGACGACTTTTTCATAGGCCCTTTTCTTGGCATCGGAAATCGGCTCCCACCACCGGTTGACCCACTTTTCCGTGTCGGTAAACATGGAGGTGTAGCAGTTCATCAAGAAATTCATCTTGGCTTGGACGAGGTAGGGGATCTCGGCGAGGTACTGTTCGGGAGTCCACGCCCATCCTTTTGTCCCCCTCAGCGCGAAACCGGGTTCGTGCCGGCCGCCCGTCAGGGGCTCGGGAAAAGGCGAGGGCGACTTGGGAAGGACCAGCTTGAATCCGCAAATCGGCGGCGCTTCCTTCGGGGAACCTGGTGCATTCGAAGGCTCAGCGGGCGGGCCCGCGAGTCCTAACAGCGTTATGATCAGACTCGAAGCCGCAATCCCCAGGCACTTCATGCACGCCTCCACGCCGAAATCCGTCCGGTCCCTTCAGCCTAGCAATTCGGCCGCCTTCTGTCAAAATTGCGACGTTTTGCCCGCCCGATTCTCCGATATCGATCGCCCGGCCAGGGCTGAGACGCCAGCGCCTGTCCTCTCCTGAGGACAGGGCCTGAAATAATTTGACCCGTTCGCCGACGCTAAGCCTCGCCTTTCAGGGCGGGGGACAAGACACGAGGCTCAGGGTTAACCCCGGACAAGCCCCGGCATTCATGTCGGGGACACGAGGGGTTGACTTGGCCTGGAAATTCCGGTATGATTTTTCAGCAATTTACTTCGCCGCGGATGTGAAACCACAATGATTACCATGCGCTTGATGAGATTTGGTGCCAAGAAAAGACCTTCCTACCGGATTGTCGTAATGGACTCGACCAGGGCCAGGCAAAGCCAAGCCCTGGACACCATCGGGTACTACAGCCCCCTGGAGGACCCGGCCGTCGTCAAAATCGACGCCAAAAAAGCGGACCAATGGCTTTCGAAAGGCGTTCGGCCGTCGAGAACCGTTCAATCACTCTTGCATAAGATTTCCTCTTCCAAGAAACAGTCGTAAGACGCTTTGTCTTAAAGGAGGTCACCGTGAAAGAACTCGTGGAATTGATTGCCAAAGCACTGGTAGACCAGCCGGAAAGAGTTCAAGTGTCTCAGCTGGAAGGTGAGCAGACCACGATCCTGGAGCTCAAAGTTGCCCCTGAAGACCTGGGAAAAGTGATCGGCAAGCAGGGACGGACGGCCCGCGCGATCCGGATCATCCTCGGCGCAGCAGGGATGAAACTCAAGAGGAGATTTAACCTAGAGATCATTGAAAAAGGCTGATCTTGTCATCATAGGGAAAGTCCAGCGGAGCCAGGGCAATAGGGGGCAGGTCAAGCTCAGGCTCTTCGAACAAGTGCTTCCTGAGTTTTCGTGTTATAAAGTTTATCTCTCGAAGGCGGGAGAGCTCGAGGAATTCACGGCGGAATCGCTCGAGATGGACCGCCATTCTGTTTTTTTAAAACTCAAGGGCGTCGATACGCTGGCCCAGGCCGATGCCCTAGTCGGGCGCGAGATCCTGGTTCCCGAGGATTGCTTCCGGCCGCTCGCGGAAGGCCGGTACTACGATTTCCAATTGTTGGGCTGCCGGGTCGTCACCCGGGAAGGGATAGAGGTCGGAACCGTGGAAGGACTCATGCCCGCCGGGAAAGAGACCCTGCTCGTCGTCATGCGAGACGGGAAGGAACTCTTCATCCCGCTGACGGAGGCGATTTGCCTTCGCATCGACCCAAAGGGAAAGGAGATCGTCATCGAACCTCCGGACGGTCTTTTGGAGTTGAATGAGATTTGATATAATCACGATCTTCCCTGAGATGTTCGGCAGCGTCTTTTCAGGGGGGATCCTCCGGAAAGCCGCGGATAACGGGCTGGTCGAGATCGCCGTGCATGATCTCCGCGATTATACGAAGGACAAGCACAGGCAGGTCGATGACCGCCCTTACGGAGGACTGGAAGGCATGGTCCTGAAGCCGGAGCCGATATTCGCGGCCGTCGAGGCCGTCCGCCGGGAAGTGGATTGCCGCGTTTACCTGCTCTCGCCCCAGGGAGCGCGCTTCAGCTCGGCCTTGGCGGAGGAACTTGCCTCGCACCGGCAGGTTGTCCTCATCTGCGGGCGTTACGAAGGCGTCGACGAGAGGGTCAGCCAGGGGTTGGCCGACGGCGAGATCTCGATCGGCGACTATGTGATGTCCGGCGGCGAACTCGCGGCCGTCGTCGTCGTGGACGCGGTATCACGGTTCGTCCCCGGCGTTGTGGGCAAAGAAGATTCGGTGAAGCACGATTCTTTTGTGGAGGGGATCCTGGATTTCCCGCATTACACGCGGCCGCGCGAATTCCGGGGCCTCGAAGTGCCGCCGGTCCTCTTCTCGGGCGATCACAAGAGGATCGAACGGTGGCGTCGGAAAAAGGCGCTGGAGAAGACGCTGGAGAGGCGGCCGGATCTCCTGGACGAGCGAGAGCTCGTCCCGCAAGACCGCGCGCTTCTCGAGGAAATCCGGAACGAAAGGAAGGTCGAATGAACTTAATTAAAATGGTTGAGGATAGACAGATCAGGACGGACCTTGAAAACTTCGCCGTCGGCGACACCATCAAGGTTCACGTCATCATCCGGGAAGGCGACAAGGAACGCGTTCAGATTTTCCGCGGAGACGTCATCGGCAAACGCGGGTCCGGGCCCAAGGCCACCTTCACGGTGCGCAAGGTTTCGTTCGGAATCGGCGTCGAGCGCATCTTCCCGTCCCATTCCAAGATGATCCGGAAGATCGAAGTCGTCCGGAAGGGCAAGGTCAACCGCGCCAAGCTGTATTACCTCCGCAACCTCAAAGGCAAGGCGGCCCGCCTGAAAGAGCAGCGCGAGCCGCAGGCCTGATCGCATCCGCCGTGCCCGGCTTCGCCATCGAAAGAAGGTTCCTCCGGGAAGGCTGCCTCCGGATTGCGGGACTCGATGAAGTGGGCCGGGGGGCCCTGTTCGGCCCCGTCGTAGCCGCGGCGGTCATCCTGTCTCAGGATTGGGTCCGAAATCGCCGTCCCGCGTGGACCAGGGAAATCAACGACTCCAAGCTCCTTTCCCCGACTAAAAGGGTGGAGTTGGCCTCGGCTCTCCTCCGTCAAGCTGATGCCGTTTCGATCGGAATGGCTTCCAGCGCGGAAATCGACGACATCAACATCCTCCGCGCTTCACAGCTGGCCATGCTCCGGGCGGTCGAAAATCTGTCGCTTCGGCCGGACATTCTCCTGGTTGACGGATACGCGATAAAAGATGTAGAGTATCGACAGGTGGGCATCCTGCAGGGAGATCGGAAGTGTCCGTCCATCGGGGCGGCGTCCATCATTGCCAAGGTTTTCCGCGACGGCCTGATGGACCTTTTCGACGCGGTCTATGGCGGCTACGGCTTGGCCCGGAACAAGGGCTACGGAACGGTGGAGCATTTCCGGTGCCTGCGCGAGAGAGGACCGACATCTCTCCATAGGATGACCTTCACACTACGGTGAAGGACGGATAACAGCATGAGCGCCCGTATCGACCGAATCAAAATCATCGAGCAGGCCGAACGCTTCGTCAAGGCCGGCAAACTCAAGGAAGCCATCGTCGAGTATGAGCGGCTTTCGAGCACCGACCCCGACGACGTCGGCACGCTCAACGTCATCGGAGATTTGTGCATCCGGACGGGCCAGACGGAGAGAGCCGTCCGGTCGTTTATCCGCGTTGCCGAGGAATACGAGAAACGGGGCCTGTATTCCCAGGCGCTGGCCATTCGCAAGAAGATCTACAAGATCACTCCCAACAATCTCGAGTACGCCCAGAACCTTGCGGACCTTTACGGCCAACAGGGATTCCTGTCGGACGCCAAGGCCGAATACCTGAAAATCGCCGAGCGGTACATCAAGGACAATAAACTCCAGGACGCCATTCAGGTCTTCGAGAAAGCCGTCCGGCTGGACAAGGATGATTTTGACCTGAAGAAGGCTCTGGCCGGTCTCTATCGGGAGCAGGGGCAAATCGAGGCGGCCCTCGATCAGCTGAACGAGATCGCTGAAAGCCAGATGGCGCAAGGACGGCTCGATGCGGCCGAGGGGATCCTTCAAGAGGCCCTGACTCTCAAGCCCGCCGAGACGAGGAGCCTCGTCAACCTCGTCGAGATCTATAGACGCCAGAATCTCGCGCCCAAGGCCATCGCGCTCATCGAGGCGAATCTCACGATCGACCCGGGCAACGTCCAGCTGCTCAATCTCCTCGGCAATTTTTACTTCGACTCAGGAGACATCAAGAAGGCCGAGGATGTCTTCATGTCCATCATCAACGGCCACCCCATGAACGTCAACGCCCGGATCAAGCTCGGCCGGATCGAGATTCTTAAGGACAAGCTGGACCAGGCCTTCGAACTCTTCGAACCCCTCATCAACAGCCTCCTCAAGAAGCATAAAGACGAGAAGGCCATCGGCCTCATCGGACTGATCCTCGAGTCCCAAAAGCCCCATCTTCCCGCCCTCGAATGCCTCGCCTCCATCTACCGCGCCAACAAGGAGGAGAAGAAGCTCGAGGTGGTGGTCCGGGCCATGCTCGACGAGCTCCGCCGCCAGGGGGCAAAAGACAAGATGATGCCGCTTCTCACCGAGCTTCGTCAGCTCAGGCCGGAGGACCCCGGCATTGCGGACGAAGCCAAGGCTGTGAGGCGGGACCTCGGACTGCCGCTCGACGAAGGCCAGCCGGGGGCGAACGATCTCTCCGAAAAGGACAAGCTGGCCGTCGACGAAACCCTGGCCCAGGCTGACCTCTACATGCAACAGGGTCTCGTCCGCAACGCCCGCCGCATCCTCGAGAATATACGCTTCCGGTATCCCGACAACTCCCAGATCATGAAGAAAATAGCCGTTCTCGAGGAGATCCGGACGCACATCGACGAGGAGGAGCTGCGGCGGCGAGTGGAGAAAGCGACGGCCATGGAGTCCAAAGTCAAGGACAAAGTTACTCAGGACCGTCATGCTGAAGAACGGCGGCGGGGAGTTGGTTCGTTCGGCTCAGAGGCTGTCGAGGGCGATAAGATCAGCACCGCCGACATCTTTGCGGAAACCGATATCATTCCCTTCATCAACATCGAAACGGGAGAGCTGAAGTTCTACGAGCTCAAGGACCAGGTGGCCGATGAACTCCGCATGCTGAGAACGGCTTTCGAGCAACAGACCCAAGGCGAGCTGACGCAGCTCGAACGCGACCTGTCCAATATCGTGGCCGATTTCAAAAATGACTTCAAGACTAAGATCGATCACCCGACAAGCGACACCCATTATCAGCTGGGGCTCGCATTCATGGACCAGGGCCTTTACGCCGACGCCATCGACGAGCTGACGCTGGCCTCAAAAGACAAGAATCTGGCCATGGATGCCTTCACCGCCATGAGCCACTGCTATCGTCAGAAGAGGAGCTTCCAGGACGCCGAGAAATGGCTGAAGAAGGCTCTGGCCCTGGCCAAAGAAGGGTCCGACCAATACTTCGCCCTTGAGTTTGAAATGGCCGAGCTCTGGGAACAGGCTGAAAACAAGGATAAGGCCCTCTCGCTCTTCAAAGAAGTATTGAGCTGGAACCCCGGCTTCCGGAACATCACCCTGAGGGTGGATACGCTCGAGCGGCAGTCGAACGGCCAGCCCCAACCCGCCTAGACCGCAAAAAAAGGGGCGGCCAAACGGCCGCCCCGACGATTGTCGCTTGCGTGAGCCGGCTAATCCACGATCTTGCCGGAGATGATGAGGATCAGCCCTTTGTCGCCGCCATCGAGCTTCGAAACACCGACAACAGTCTTCTCGCCGGGCTTGATGCTAAGCATGGTGCTGATGAGAGTTTCGCTCATGTGCTGAGTGGGCGGCTGGCCGCCCGTCGGTCGGTCGATATCCTGTTGAAGCTGAACTTCCATCTGAATACTGGCCGACTTTTCGTCTTTTACGATCTTCGGTCGGATATAGAGCTCAAATTCGGCCCTCTGACCAATGCGCACTCTGGAGTTTGACAAGTCCATGGTCCTGATGATGGATGTATCGAGGAGCGAGTAGGACTTGTAACGCAGGAGTCCTTTTAGCTCCCGAATGACCGGGTCGTCGGTGATCGGCTGCGCGCCCGGCTCACCCGCCTCCGAACCGAGAACTAGCTGGACGGTGAACTGGATGTCGGCCGGCTTGACGTCGATCTTTCTTATCGCCTGGAGGGCCTGCCCGACGTTTTCGGGATAGTCGCTGATAACGAGGCTTCCCTCCGTTGGTCCCGAGGTCACACGTCCCACCCCCGGGGTAAGGAACGTATAAATGAAATTTTGGACTTTATCGGCCTTCAAGTACTTCAAAAGAACAACTTCTTTCTTGACTTGGGCCTTTCCCCCCGATTTCTCCTGGGCGGCCTCCTGCGAAAAAGCCGGCGCGACGATGGCCACGGCGAACGCCAGCACGATGAAGGCCATGATTCCTTTTCTCATTGCTTGTCTCCTTTCCATTCGAAGTTCTTATTGAAAAACCAGACGACTTGAAGTCCGGTTTCCCGCGAAACCATGGTGACCGATACGACATCCTGCCCGGCTTTGAGCTCCTCCCCATGCACCACCGCCGTGCCCTGGGCTGCGACCGTCCCTTTGGGCCCGAAAAGCTGGATCCGGAAAAGGTAAGCGAGTCCGGCGGCAACGAGAATGACCGCTGCGACAGCCGATACGAGGACCGGTCTGGCCAAGGGTCTTGCTCCCTTGCTCCGTGCCGCCGCCTTCTCCGTTATGATCCGGGCCATCAGGGCATGCCATTCGGGGTCCGTCCAATCCGGAACGGCCTCCTTTCTGAACATTGCTTTAGCTGCAGCGAGCGCCTTCGCAAGATCCGCCAGCTCTCGCCTGCACGACGGGCACGAAATGACATGCCCCATCACGCGTGCGGCTTTCCGCGGTTCGAGGTCGCCGCCGGCGAGCAGCGGCAGGGCCTTTTTTGCTTTCCGGCAGGTCATCGTCCTTCCTCCCCATGAGGATATCGATTGCGGAGGGCGTCCCGCATCTTGCGGCGCGCCGACGAGAGGTTCACGCGGACCGAAACGTTTGAACAGCCGATGATCCGGGCCGCAGTTTTGATGTCCATGTCCTCCAGATCCCGCAGGATGAAGATCTCCCTCTCTCTTAGCGTCAGGACCGAGAGGCATTCCGTCAGGCTCGTCCGGAGTTCTGAGGCCTGCCTGCCGCGCTCCGGATCGTCGCTTTGAGGGATCGCCTCGGCCGCCTCTACGATGACGTCGTGCTCGCGCCTTTTTTTGCGGGCCAGGTCACGCGCTCCGTTGGCTGTGATCTGGAAAAGCCAGTTCCGGAAGCTCCGGGACGGGTCATAGCTCGCGAGATGCCGGAACGCCTTGAGCATCGCGTCCTGGACGACTTCCTTGGCGTCTTCCACGTTCCGGGTCAGCCGGTAGGCGAGCGCCAGGAGGGGCCCCCGGTAAGGAGTCACGAGGGGCTCGAAGGCGTCGTTGCGGCCGGACAAAACCATCTCCACGAGGTTTCTCTCCTCTTCGTTCATTCGCCTATCTCTACCGCCGCCACGCCGGAAATGTTAAGCCGCTTCCATTTTTCAAAGCCATCATAGGACTGAACGCGCAATTCAGCCAGCACGGAAATGCGCCTGCCCAAAACAGGGTGATTCCTGAATGGTACTTGTTTGCGGGAAGCCGGCGGCTTCCGGAGTCCGTCAGCGTGCCGGCCTGACCAGCGGCCGGGTGAGGCAGGTCGGGCCGCCGGCGCCTTTCGTCGAGATCTCCCGGCCTTCATACGTCCAGACCTCGATCCCGGCTTGGGCCAGCCGCTCGTTTGTCCGAGGATTGCCCGCGAGCGAGACGCATTTGCCGGGCGCGAGGGCCAGAACGTTCCCTCCCATGCTCCGGTATTCCTCTTCGGGCACTTCGAGGAGCGTGAATCCTCTGTCCAGGAGCCATTTTCGGAACGGCACGGATAGGAGTCTCGAATGGACGAGAAGCTTACCCTTGTCCACAGGGCTGACGAGCGACATGAGATGGAGGACGTCGTCCGGCCCCTCCCAGTGGGGGAGCGGCACTTCGATGAGCTCACGGACAAAACTCGCGGTCATGTCCCTGAGCTGGAGGATGCCGTCGCCGTTCGTCCTGTAACCGTGGCCGACGACCAGAGTCTGTTCATCGAGCCAGATGACATCCCCTCCCTCTAAAGTTCCCGGGCTGTGGACGGCGCCGAGGACCGGCCATCCGGCGGCCTTGCAGTAATCCTTGACCGCTTCGGGCTCTCCCGCCCGCAGCTTCTTCCCCATGTTGCAAAGAATGATCCCGTTTTTCGTCACGAGAGCCGCATCTCGAACGTAGATCGAGTCGAGTCCCGTTCGGCTGTCCTCGGGCAGGAACCGGATGTCGGGAACGGAGCGGCGGAGGATTTCAAGAAAACGGTCGTACTCCTCCACGGCCCGCCCCAAATCAGGTTCCTCCGAGTAGCCAAGGGACTTCCACTGCTTCTGGATTTTCTCCCGACTGATCCACGCTTGTCTGGGATGTTTGAGGAGAACGGTCTGAAGGCTTGCGATTTCCGAGTGAACCCCCGGCTGAACCCCAGCAAGCATGATCCGTCCTTTCGAGCCGCCGCGTTTCGATCGACGCGCCGCTTATCATAGTCTGCACACTGCGAAATGTAAAGAGGATCGCCTCGGGGGAGATCCTTGCCGAGCGGGACTGCCGGCGGGATTTCCCCTCGCGAGAATTAATTGAAGGATTTCTCGTTTTTCCAGATAACGGCGGGGTCGATGCGGAGTCCCTGGCACACAAAGATCGGCATGTTGTTTTCGTAGGGCATGCAATAGCGGCAGATGTGGATGGCCGCCAGACGCACATTAGCACACGCCTTCCGGAGATCCTCCACCTTGCCGCGGAGGGCGATGATGGTTTTCATACCATCCTTCGGGTAACCCCACATCCAGTAGCTGTTGTGCGTGCAAATGACGCGCGGAACAGGGTAGCGCTTGGCGTAATATTCCAGGGAGGCGGCCTCGCCGTAGTTTGTCGCAAAGACGACGCAGGAAGTTCGCTCGTCCGCCGGGAGCGATAGATAGACGGCCGAAACGTCCCGCGCCAGCTCTTCCCAGCCGAACATGTCGGCATAGAATTGCGGCAACTCCGCGAGGGCTTTGCTCTCCGCGGTGGACGGTCGCACGCCCATGAGGGCGGCATAGCGGATATAGGTCTTGACCGGCAGGGCCGGAGTGACGAAGGGCATCAGGGCGATGGATGTCAATGCGCTGACGACGACGAGCGCGGGCGCGGCCCAGCGCTTCCCCGCCCGGCCGGGGAATCTTTCGACGGCGACGCCGCCCGCCGCGAAGAGCATCGGATAGGCCGGAGCCAAGTACTCCGCCTTGCTGTGCCCGTTGGCGAGGAGGATGACGAAAGCCGTGAGGAAGATCAGCCCGAGGATGCGGAATTTCCTCCCTTCCTTGCCGACAAGAAGGAAAAAGAGCCCCGGCAGCCATAACGCCAGGTTGACGGGATTCGGAAGCACGGCCTGCCCGGCTACGAACTCGAGGCGCGTCAGTCCTGAGTATTTTCCCGCCGTCGCGTTTTTAATAAATTCGATATGCGGAAAATGGTGGACGGCGTTCCAGATAACGAAC
Organism: Candidatus Aminicenantota bacterium; assembly: GCA_963727095.1. Lineage (GTDB taxonomy): Bacteria > Acidobacteriota > Aminicenantia > Aminicenantales > Saccharicenantaceae > CAVSEQ01. Next base: position 1,290,374 of record CAVSEQ010000005.1, read on the forward strand.
GGACTGAAGATAAGGAGCGCGATCCCGGCGGCCACGTAAGGCCAAGGCGTCAGCAGGTGCTTCCTCATGTCCGTTAGCAGCAGCCCGGCGGCCAGGCCTGCGCCGAACCAGAGGAAATCCACTTTGTTGAGGAGCCCCAGTCCCATGACCATGCCGAGAAGAATCCATAGGCGCGGCCGGCTGTCCGCGGCGATGAGGACGAGGATGTAGGCGGCCAGAGCCCAGAGCGGGAAGGCGAATGCATTCATCTGAAAAATGTTGGTGGTGCCGACGATGATCGGTGCCATGGCAGTGGCCAAGCAGGCCAGGACCGCGGCCATTTTCCGGCCGCCGAACTTTTGGGCGATAAGGCCCACCAGGAAGACTGTCAGCGCATGGGATATCGCCGGGAGAATGCGGATCGCAAACTGAGAGGCGCCGAAGAGAGTCCGGCCCGCGGCCATGAGGAACATCGCCAGCGGCGGCTGATCCACGTAGCCCGCCGCGAGCCTTTTGCTGCAGGCGATGTAGTAGAACTCGTCGCGGAAAATTCCGTAGCCGCTGAAGGCGTTGATGGCGAGATGGACGGCCAACGTGAAAAGCGACAGGGCAAGAATGAGGCCGAAGTCGTTTTTCCTGGGAAGCATAGCGCCTGGTTCGATCATGATCACTTCTCACGCTGAAGGTATGCGGGCTCATTATCGGCCCAAGACGACGCCGGCGTCAACCGCAGTCCTTGCCGTAGGTTTGACCCCTTCCGGCACAATCCGGAACAATTTTCTCCGCCTTAGAAGCGCGGTTGTGCAAATTGACCGGTTGCCCGGCTTGTGATATAAGCGGCTTCTGGAATCTGAAAATCCGTACTCCATGAAAACGACGTTCGCCTGCCGACTCAAAGTCCTCGCAATCCCTGAATCCCCGATGGAAGTTTCGCCGGCGGGCCCATGGCCTCGCTCTTTTTTCGCTGACGATTCTCATAAACTCGATTGACAAGGATGGTGAGCATGGAAGACACGAAGAAGCAAAGCCCGTTGGAAAGCCAGGCCCTGTCGCGCCGCAAGTTTCTCGGCACTTCGGCTGCGGCCGCCGCCGGAGTGATGGTGGTCCCCCGCCACATCATTGGCGCCACGGATAAGAAGAAGGCGCCGAGCGATACCCTGAACATCGGCTGCGTCGGCGTCGGCGGCATGGGCTTCAGCGACACGCGCGGCGTGCGCTCCGAGAATATCGTCGCGCTCTGTGACGTGGACGATGAGATGATTTTTAACCTGATCCGGTCCGATGAAGTCGAACCCAAGGAACGGGCCATGTACGAAAAAGCCGCCAAGTATCACGACTTCCGCCGGATGCTCGAGAAGGAAAAAGGCATCGACGCCATCACCGTGACCGTGCCGGACCATTCCCACGCCGTCATCGCCATGACGGCCATCAAGCTGGGCAAGCACGTTTACGTCCAGAAACCCTTAACCCACACCGTGAAGGAAGCCCGGATGCTGGCCAAGGCGGCCAAGGAAGCCAACGTCGTCACGCAGATGGGAAACCAGGGTCACTCCAAAGAAGGCGCCCGGCTCATCTGCGAATGGATCTGGGACGGGGCGATCGGCAATGTCAATGAAGTCCACACCTGGACGAACCGGCCCATCTGGCCCCAGGCGATCGACGCGCCCAAAGAAATCCCGTCGGTTCCGTCGACTCTCGATTGGGACGTCTGGATCGGCCCGGCGCCATTCCGGCCGTACCATCCGGCCTACCATCCCTTCAAGTGGCGCGGCCTCTGGGACTTCGGGACAGGCTCCCTCGGCGACATGGGCGCCCATATCATCGACCAGCCGTTCTGGGCCTTGAAACTCGCCGCTCCGACGAGCGTCCAAGCGAGCTCGACGCCGTTCACCAAGGACTATTATCCCTGGGCCGAAGTCGTCACTTACGAATTCGCGGCGCGGGGTGATATGGGTCCTTTGAGATTGACGTGGTGGGACGGCGGACTCACGCCGCCCAGGCCGCCCGAGCTCGAAGACGGCCGGATGATGGGTGATGAAGGCGGCGGCGTCCTCTTTCGCGGCGACAAAGGCGCCCTGATGTGCAGCGTCTACGGCGAGAACCCGCGTCTCATCCCCGAATCCCGGATGCAGGAATACAAGCGCCCGGCTAAAACCATCCCGCGCTCTCCCGGCATCCGCGAAGAATGGATCGAGGCCATCAAGAAGGGCACGAAATCGACGACGGATTTCTCCTATTCCGGGCTGCTGACCGAAACCATGCTCCTGGCGAATATCGCCGTCCGCATGAAAGACAAGAACATGAAACTCCTCTGGAACTCGGAAAAGATGGAATTCACCAACATGCCCGAGGCGAACCAATTCCTCCACTTCGATTATCGCCCCGGCTGGAGCCTGTAAAAGGAGGCAGATATGAGACGGATTCCTTTGATCCTGGCTGTTTGCGCCGCGCTGGCCCTTGTCGCGCCGGCAACGGCCCAGGTGGACACCAAGTGGCAGATCCATGATATGAACCGGCCCCTCCCGCCGGTCGTGACGCCGGCGCCGGCCGGGCCGCCGGTCGCGGCGCCCTCCGACGCGGTCATCCTGTTCGACGGCAAGACCCTCTCCGGCTGGACCGACGCTAAAGGCCAGCCGGCCCGCTGGAAGGTCGAGAACGGTTATATGGAAGTCGTCAAGGATACCGGCGACATTCACACGTCTCAGGGTTTCGGCGACTGCCAGCTCCACGTCGAATGGATGGCCCCGTCACCGGCCAAAGGCGAGGGGCAGGACCGCGGCAACAGCGGCGTTTTTCTTATGAGCACGTATGAAGTCCAGGTCCTCGACTCCTACAACAACCGGACGTACGCCGACGGCTCGGCGGCCGCCATCTACGGCCAGTACCCTCCGCTCGTGAACGCCTGCCGGCCTCCCGGGGAATGGCAGACGTATGACATCGTGTTCCACAGGCCGCGGTTCGACAAGGACGGAAAACTTCTGACGGCGGCGCGGATGACGGTTTTTCATAATGGGATCATCGTCCACGAGTGCGACCAGCTCACGGGGCCGACGGCGCACCATGCCCGACCGCCCTACAAAATGCAACCCGACAAGATGCCGATATCGCTCCAGGACCACGGCCACCCGGTCCGCTTCAGGAACATCTGGCTGCGCAATCTGGAATAATCGGACGCGCGGGCGCCGGGACCACCCGGCCACGATTCACGATGACTCCGTCATAAAGGAATGGAGACCGCAATGAAAAAAACGATGGTGTGCGCCGGAATCATTCTCGGCTGCCTCTGCCTGGCCTCGCTTAGCGGCCAAGCGCCCGCACCGAAGAAGGCAAAATCCGCCCTCTTTGTCTGGGGAGGCTGGTCGGGCCACGAACCCAAGCAGTGCGTGGACATCTTCGCGCCGTGGCTCGAATCCCAAGGATTCAAGGTCGAGATCGAGAACACCCTTGACGCCTACTTAGACGCGGCGAAGCTCAAAACGTTCGACCTCATCATCCAGGCGTTTACCCAGGGAACGATCAGCGGCGACCAGGAGCGCAACCTTGAGGAGGCGGTCAAGAGCGGCGTCGGCCTGGCCGGCTGGCACGGCGGCCTGGCCGATTCCTTTCGGGGCAACGTCGAATACGAGTTCATGGTCGGCGGCCAATGGGTCGCCCATCCCGGCGGCATCATCGATTATGATGTCGATATCACCAAGCCCGGCGATCCGATCGTCAAGGGACTTAAGAAGACGTTCCATATGAAATCCGAACAGTACTATATGCAGGTGGACCCTGGCGTCGAAGTCCTGGCCACGACGACCTTCAGCGGCCGGTACGCGCCGTGGATCAAGGGAGTCGTGATGCCGGTCGTTTGGAAGAAATATTATGGCCAAGGCCGCGTGTTCTATTCCTCGCTCGGACACGTGGCGGCGGACTTCAACGTTCCCGAAGCCCGGGCCATCGTTGAGCGCGGCCTGCTCTGGGCGGCCCGCGCCATCCAATGAGGTCTCGGGAGGGACGCCGGTCTTTGCCCGGCGGCCGGCCTGCGCAGGGCGCATGATGGCGACCCTAGGACCTGAGATGAGGCGGCAATAATGGCCCGAACCGAAAAAGCGGCCCCGGATAATATGGCCCCCGAGATCCATCCGCTGAGCCTGGCCTTTGATCCCAGGACCGAGCGTCAGTTCATGGACGAGTATTTTCGGAATTCCTTGGGCCAAATTCGCCTGACGATCCTCATCGGAGCCCTGTTCTACTCCACCTTCGGCTTCCTGGACGCCGCCGTCGCCCCAGCCTTCACCAAGCCGTTGCTGGCGATCCGCTTCGGCGGCATGTTGCCGCTGAGCGCCGTCGTGTTCGGCCTCAGCTACCTTAATGTCTTCGGCCGCATCTGGCAATGGGCTCTCTCGCTCTGGGGGCTCGGGGCGGGATTGGGCATCGTGGCCATGATCGGTATCGTCCAGGGCGAAGCACGGAATTCCTATTACGCCGGTTTGATCATGGTGTTTATTGTCCTCTACACATGGACGCGAGTCCGGTTCGCCTGGGCCACGATCATCGGCTGGCTGATCGTGGCGGCCTACGAGATCCTGATCGTGGGGTTTCTTCACGTTCCTTCCCAGACGGTTCTGACGCACAATTTTTTCTTTATCGGCTCCAACGTTCTGGGCATGTTTGCCTGCTATTCGATCGAACGCTACGCCCGGCAAGGCTTTGTCATGACCCGCCTTCTCCGGGCAGAGCAGGAAAAGGTCCAGAGAACCAACCAGGCGCTGACCTCGGCCAACGAAGAACTCAAGCAGCTGGCCCAGGTCGACGACCTGACCAAGATCCCGAACAGGCGGATGTTTGACGTCGACCTCAAGCGCGGCTGGCGCCGGATGGCGCGCGAGGGCCGGCCTCTGTCGCTCCTTATCGGCGACGTGGATTATTTTAAATCATTCAACGATACGCACGGCCATCAGGCCGGCGACGAGTGCCTGGCGAAAGTGGCCGTCATGGTGGCGGGTGCAGCCAGGCGGCCCGGCGACTTTGCGGCCCGCTACGGGGGCGATGAATTCGCTGTCCTCCTCCTCGAGACGAACTTGGAAGGCGCGATCCGCGTCGCCGATGCCCTCTGCAAGTCCGTCTTCAACATGAGGATCCCTCACGGCGCGTCTCCTCTGTCGGACCGCGTTTCGCTGAGCGTGGGCGTTGCTTCGATGACGCCGTCTCCTCAGCGCAGTCCTGATGACCTTGTCCGCAAAGCGGATGAATGCCTCTATCAGGCCAAAGCCCAGGGGCGGAATAGGGTCGTCGCTCCAAAAGCATGAACGGGGAAATCCACATGTCCCTCCGCTGAGGCCCCGGCCGCGTGCGAAAGGAATTTCCGATGTTGAAAACACTGATCACAGTTTTCTTTCTCCTGGCCTCCGCCTCGGCGATCCCGTGCCAAGGCGGCCAAAGGCCGACGGAAGACACGCGTCTGAACGGCCTCCTGGAGCCTATCCGGCAGGCCCATCGGATCCCCGCCTTGGCCGGCGCCGTTGTGACCGATAAGGGGCTGGAAGCCATCGGGGCCGTGGGAGTGAGGAAAGCCGGGACCGATGTCCGCGTAACGATCGGGGACCTTTGGCACCTTGGTTCCGACACCAAGGCCATGACCGCCGCTCTCATCGGCCGGCTGGTCGAGGAGGCCAAGCTCCGCTGGGAAACGACCATGGAGGAAGTCTTCCCTGAGTTGGCGTCCGCCATGACACCTTCGTTTAAAAAGGCGACGCTCCTGGAGCTTCTTTCGCACCGCGCGGGCTTGCCTGCCAACATCCCCTGGACCCTCATCCCGCGAACGGAGACAATCCGGGCCCAGCGCCTGAGAGCGGTCAAAGCCGCCGTCTCAATGACACTCGTCGCGGAGCCCGGCGCCAAGTTCCTTTACTCAAACCTCGGCTACGTCGTCGCCGGAGCCGTGGCGGAACGGGCCGCCGATGACACATGGGAAAACCTGCTCCTCGAAAAGCTCTGCCGCCCGCTCGGAATGACGACCGTCGGTTTCGGCGGCGTCGGGACCCCGGGAGAGACGGATGAACCCTGGGGGCATGACGAGAAGGGCAAACCGGTTTCCGGAAACGGGCCCGACATGGACAATCCTCCCGTCATGGGGCCGGCCGGCAGAGTCCATTGCTCGTTGTCGGACTGGGCGAAATTCGTTGCCGACGAACTGCGCGGCGCCAACGGCGAGAAGGCCCTGCTCAAACCGGAAACATACAAGCGGCTGCAGACGCCTCCATTCGGCGGCGATTATGCGCTGGGCTGGATGGTCGTTGAGCGCGATTGGGCCGGCGGGCCGGCCTTGACGCACTCCGGCAGCAACACCATGAACCTGGCCGTGGCGTGGCTCGCGCCCTCACGCGGTTTCGCGGTTCTCGTCGTGACCAATCAAGCGGGGGAGGACGGTTTTAAGGCCTGCGACGAGGCGGCCGCGGCGCTCATCAAGCTCCATCCCGTGAAGTGATATTGGCGCAGGGTCACTCGGCCAAGAGGCTCACCGCCAGCCAATAAACCGCTCCGGACGGCTTTTCCCACGAGGGGCCCCCGACAAGCAGCAACTTGGATTCGGGGACTTCGAAGGGGGCGGAGATGACGTCGCCGCTCATTCCCACTCCCAAAGAGCCGCCGAAGGAGCTCCAGCCGACGTCGAGGCGGAGGCGGACGAGAAACCGCCCCTTTTCCGCGGACAGGAAAACGGCCTCGACTCGATAGTCCGACGTCCGTCCATCGCCGCGGCTCTCTTCGAAGCGTCCCTCGGCCTTCGAATGGTCCTGACCAAGCTCCAAATCAAAGGACTTGATCTCATCGACCCGGATATTCCGTGCGACAAGTCCCGCGCTTCCGAATGCGATCCTGTGCACGATGGCCTCGGCAACGGCTTCCCCGGAGGCGTTGGCGGCCAGCTCCGTCGGGAAAAAAACCGTGGCTCGAGGAAAAAGCGCGTTCACGCTCCCGTTGGCATGAAGGGCGAGGCTTCCTCCTTTGCCGTCCGGAACACTGCTCTCGAACGACTGGTCGCCGGGAATCTTGTACAGCCGTACGACCAAACGCTGGGTCCTGCCCGGCATGGCCTCGAGCCCTCCGCAGAGCCCAACGATGATAATTCCGGCAAGAGCTCTCATGAGGTTCTTCACTTCGTCTCCTTTCATCGATCAGTTTCCGCCTTCATCGGCAATACAAAGCACGGTCCGGAATATTCCCTATTCTTGACCCGTTCGCCGCCGCTAAGCCCCGCCTTTCAATCCCCTTCGCGGGATTCCACGGACGTGAGTCCGCGGAATCCCGCGATGGGGGCAGGCGCTCCAAAGCCTGCAAAAGTTGGATCCCCCGGCTGCCATCAAGAGGCTGCCCTCGGCAGTCTCTTGATGACTGCGGGGGGGTCAAGCCAATAGGACCCCCCGGCTGTCAGCTCGTGGAGCTTCAGGGCGGGGACAAGAAGCGAGGCTCAGGGTTAACCCCGAACAAGCCCCGGCATTCATGCCGGGGACTCGAGGGGTTGACCTCCTGAGTCGCTCGTTCTATAGTTGCCTGTGCTTCCGCATTCGCTTGGCGAATGCGCCAGCGCGAGGTTTCATGGTGATCACGAAGATGCGCTTCATGGCCCTTGTCCTCACCGGACTCATGGCCGCAGCCTGCAATTCGGAGAAGGGGACGCCGAGCCAGACGGGCACGGCCGCTCAGAGCGGAGAATCGCCGGCCGGGGCAATGATGCCGCTTGCCGCCCCGCTCTCCGCGCAAGCCCGCTGGCTCACTGACTCAGCGCGGTTTTTTGCCGGTCTCAAAGTCGAGGCCCCCGGTCCCTTTGCCGACCTCGCCCGGACGACGGTCTGGAAGAAATTCGCGGGGAGAATGAAGTCTCGCTGGTTTCAATTTCAAGCCGCCGTGCCTAAAATGCGGGACTGGACCAAGCGCGAATTGGGCGGCATTTTCGACCCCGCCGTGCCGGTGTTCTATCCCTTCAGCGGGCCGGACTTCACCTTTGCCGATGTCTTTCTCCCCGGCGCCAAAACGTACGTCTTTGTCGGCCTCGAGAGCGTGGGGTCCATCCCGCGTTGCGAGGCGAGCACCGACGAGGATCTCAAGACGGAGCTTTCGCTCTACGAGAAGGCGCTCGACGATCTCCCCGTCCTCAGCTTCTTTCGCTCGAACGACATGAAGGAGGAGCTGACGGTCCCTTCCCTTGACGGCGTCGTTCCGATCATCATGCTTCTCCTCGCCGGCCGCGGCAAGGAAATCATCTCCGTCGCTTCGGGATCCCTCGATGCGCAGGGGGAATTCGTCGACGGCACGAACGCCCCAGCCCTAAAGAAGACCGTTGCCCGCATCGTGTTCCGCAGTGCCGGACAGCCCGCCGAGCAGACGCTGACCTATCTCTCGGTCGATCTCTCCAACGGCGGGGGCATGAAGAATGCGTCCTTCGTCAAGTTCCTGGACGGAAACGTGCGGCCGTGCTTCACGTTCGTCAAATCGGCGAGCTATCTCATGCACAAATCCTTCTTTTCGGCGATCCGGACGAGGATCTTCGATACATCCTACGCTATCCTCCAAGACGACTCCGCGATCGGCTACCAGTACTTCGACCCAAGCGTCTGGACGATCACCCTCTACGGGGCCTATGCCGGCCCCGTCAAGCTCTTCAAGGACGATTTCGAACAGGATTTGTTCGACGCCTATAAAGTCAAGGCCAACGTCAAGCCGCTCGGCTTCCGCTTCGGTTACGCCCCTCGGTCGAACATACTCCTGGCGGTAAAGAAAACGCGCTAGTCCTGTGCCCCTTTCCGCGCCCTGCCGGAGGGAATACCCTGAGAGCGGGCGCGGAGCCTATATGGTCAGGACCAGCGTGCAGTAATTTTCGAGGGCGCGGCTTCTTATCATCCGGAATCCTTCGTTTGTGTAGGTCTTCTTGACCTCGTAGGCATAATCGTAATGGATGCCGGAGAGAAGGAGCCGGCCTCCGGGATTGAGGAGCGGCGGGATGTCCGGTGCTATCGACAAAAGAACATCGCCGTAGATATTGGCCAAAATGATATCGAAGCGCAGACCTTTCACAGCGGCCACGTCGCCCTGAATCGTGACAACAGCACCCTCGACGCCGTTCATCCGGGCGTTTGCCGCCGCGGCTTCGACGGCGTCCGACTCAGGGTCTACAGCCACGATGCGGCGCGCGCCGAGCTTGGCGGCGGCGATGGCGAGGATGCCGGTCCCGCAGCCGAGGTCGAGGACGGTCGAACCCGCGGTCCTTTCCATGGCCTCGAGCTCTTCGAGTGAGCAGGCCGTCGTTTCGTGCTCGCCCGATCCGAACGCCCGGCCTTGCCCGATGAAAATGGGGATGCGATCGCCGTAATCCACGTCCGTCTGTCCGAGGCTAAAAGGGAAAACCGCGAACCGCCGGCCGATCTCGAACTTTTTATGAGGCATATCGAAACGTTCAATCGCGCGCCCGACGCCGACACGCCGCCCTGATCCTGCGGCTCCCTTTAATTGAGCGATGCCAGACCGGTTGCCGTCTTCATGCGGTCATGCTCAATCCTTGGCCCGTGATTGGATTTTGAGATAAGCATCCCAAAGATCCTGACGGACAAAGACCCTAAGAACGACCTCAGGCCTCAGCCCGTAATACGCGGACTGATAGCCGTTGCCGAGGTCGTGGCCCGCCCGTTCCGCCTCCGAGGCGGAAGCGATAACAACGGGCGTGTCCCGAAGCTCGCCTGCTGCGGCGGCGCTCGTCCAGTACCCGACGTTCGGGAACCGGCGCAGAGACCAGGGCAGCGGCCACGTCTCGTCAGGAGGAGCCACGACCTTGATAAGCATCGCGTTGCGGTCGGGCGATACCGCGGCGACCGCCTCCACGTTCCGAACGAGCTTCATATAGTCGAGGCTCGTTTGGGCGTAGACATAGGGGTTATCAGGGTTCGCGTAATCCTTGAAGTTCGCCCGATAGTCCTGGAAGGCCAGGTTGGCCAAGCCGGGGATGAGCACCGCCAGGACCACAGCCTTGACGACGAGAAAGCGGCCTGCACGCCACATCAGGCCGGCGCCACACCCGGCCAGGATAAGAACTCCTAGATAAAAGGGCAGGACGTTCCACGGCGTTTTATAGGGGATCGCGGAATAAACAACCGCTGCGATGACCGTGAAAAAAACCACAAACCTGATGAACCGGGGGTTGCCGTCTTTCCCCGCCTCGGACCCGAGCGCCGATACGCTGCCGGCGACGGCCAGGGCGAGCACGAACGCTTCGCCCCAGGCCGGTCCGTGTCCAAACTTCGAAAGGGCCAGCACCTGAAAGTAGTAATACCAGGGATGAGCATGGATCCCGCCGCCGGCCGCCCTGCCGAAGTAGGTCCCGAAGGCCGAAACGGAATCAGCAAGGCCCCGTGGATTCGCCAGAAAAGATGTATAGAGCAGTCCGGCGGTCGCACCGGCCGCGGCGAGAAGAATCACGGCATGGGCCAGAGTTTTGGGCCAGGCGAGGGGCGCCCGCTTCATTCCGACAGGCCGCAGGAGACGCTCGAGTATCAGCGCCGCGGCGACGGCGCCGAACAAGATAACGCTCGTCTCCTTGGTCGCATACATCATGCCCGCAGCGAACCCGGCGCCCGCCGCCCACCAGACGGACCTTGTTTGTGCGTACTTCCACCCCATGCCGATCAAAAGCGCCAGAAAAAGGACGAGAAGGATTTCCTGGATATAGAAACGGCTGTAGTACGTCATGGCCGGAGAAAGTGCAGTCAAAAGAGCGGCAAATGCCACGGATTCGCGCGGGAGCCCGCCGAGGAGAAGCAGGAGAACGAAGAGGACCGCGGTTCCCGCAAGCGCCGGAAGGAGCCGGATCGTCGTCTCGTTCAGGGCGGCGAGGGACCGGCCTGACGCGGCGAGGGCGAACGGCAGGGTCAGATAATAAAGACTCGGGCCGTGGTGGTCGTTCGGATCATAGCGGTATTCGCCCCGCTCGAGGAGCCGGCCGAATTTGACGGCCTGGTTCGCTTCGTCGTGATGCATGGGCCGGAGGTCCAGGCGGACGGTGCGAAAAATGAGAGCGCCGATGACGGCGCACAAGAAAAGCCCGCGGAAGGCTCTCTTCGTCATTTAGCGGGGATGCCGTAGACATCCACCTCCACGTAGTGATTCATGTCGTTCGACGTATTGCCGTTGCTGTAGACCCGGACGTAGCGGGCGCTAGCGCCCCTGGCGTCGACGAGCTTGCCTTCGTAGGTTTCGATGTATTCTTTGTCCTTGCCGGCGCCCTGGCCGGAGCTGTTGTCGTTGTCGTTGTTGAAGAGCGTTGTGACGCCGCTGATAAAGTCCTTGTCGTTTGAGACCTGGACGATGACGTCTCTGTAAACGCGGGCCTGGCTGTGATAGTGCCAGATGACGACGGCCTCGAGGGTTTGCGGTTTGAGGAGGTCGACCTGGACCCATTGGGTACCGGGGCCGAGCTCGACGTAGTAGCCGTCTTCGCCGGACTTCTTGCCGTCGGTGACAAACCCGAGCTCGCCGATGACGGGCTCCTTGTCGCTCGCCGTGACGGGCTTGCCCGTGGAGAGAAGGACGGTGCCGACGGGCACCATAAACGGCCCGCGCGGCTTGCCGGTAATGGGTTCGAGGTTGGCCGTGCGGATATTTTTCGGCGTGCCCACAAACATAGGCTTGGGGAGCTGGATCTTCAGTACTTCCTTGCCCTGGTCCTGCGCGCTCGAGGCGGCGGGAAAAATGAGAGCGGCGGCGATGAGGGCGAGGACGGCGGCATTGAGCGTCCGTTTCATGAACTTCTCCTTCTCGGAGGTCTCACGGGAAGAGCCCCGAACTATATATTTTACACTTTTTCGGGCCGAGAATCACGAGCGCCCAGACATCGGGGCGGCCGGAGCAAAAGGTCCGGAGCTCCGCCCGGCTCATTACGAAGAAGGCCGTGGACAGGGCGTCGGAGACCGCGGCCGATGGATGGGCCGCCCAGGCGGCGAGATTGCGGCGGGCGGCCAGGCCGGTTCTGGGGTCAATGATGTGTCTTCCCTTGACCTCCGTCCCGGAGCCGCTCAAAGCACGGCCAAGGAGGCGCACGGTTCCAGGGGCCTCCGGGCACCGGAAAGATGTTGCGACGCCGACAGGCCAACCCGGCCTGGAGCTCTGGGGCTCAGGACCGGGGCCGATGCCGAGCGCCGTGCTGGCGCCCGCGTGAAGCAGGGCGTTATCAACGTCCCAATCCCGGAGGATGACGGCGGCGCTGTCTAACGCATAGCCTTTCCCGATGGCGCCCAAATCGAGGTCCAGAACAGGAAACGCACGGCCTTTTGCAACCCCGAGCCTGGTCAGCGAAAATCCGCCGGGCTCTCTGGACAGGCGGATCAACCCCGAAAGCGGCGGGGAAGTATTGCGGAGAGAGTGGGCCCCTGGGCGATCGCTGCCGGCAGCACGAGTGTGAACCCTGGGTGTGCAGGCGTCTTGCGAGCGGGGAAGGGGAGGCTTTGTCCTGTGGCGAGCGACTGTTGTTCGAAAATTGGCATCGAACGCCCCGCCCGTTTCCGACTGGATTTGAATCGCGAGCGTCAGGCACTCAAATGTCTCGATCCCCACCAGCATCCGCTCGCCCGGGGCAAGGCGGCCGACACGGCTGATCTCGCTCGAAGGGTCGAACCGGCTGAAGAGCCGCTCGATCCGGTCGATCTCATCAAAAGCGGCGCGGGACGCCTGCCGCGCGTAGGTGTTGGTCTTCCCGGCGATCATAACCTCGAAGTGGGTGGTCATCGCTTCGTGCGCGAAGCGGTGGACGGGAAGCGTTTTCTTCGGCATGTCGGGAGTATGGCCGAACCGGCTCCTTTGATTAGCCGGCGCGGTTGTTGGCGAGAGGCAGCGCCCTGATCGATTCCGGGGAAACCTTGACCCTGGCCGCAATGCTCCCCGGCCCCGTGACTTGGGAATCGCTGATGAAGTGGACGTCGAGCAATCCTTCCGAGTGGAAGCCTGTCCTCAGATAATTCGTCTCGGCGAGAGAAAGGCTCCAGCCTTGGAGCCAGAGTTCCATCTCCTTGCGTTGGTTGTCGCGGCCCTCGAAGTGGATAACGAGTCCGATCTTGTCGTCGGGCCCGGCCTGCCCGCTCCTTGTACTGCCGAAGAGATAGATCCCCCGCACCCCCCATCGTTCCGCGTCGCAGTGGCGTGCAATCTGCTCGGCCACGTGGAGGCGCCAGCGAGAGAAGTCCTCGCGATCGATCATCCCGTGCCTTCCGGAATCGGCCGCCCGAATCCGCGAGGCAGGATCGGCGAGCATGCCCACGGCCTGGTCTTCCTCGGCGTTCATGAGCACCCGGAGGACCTTGCCGCCTGAGATGGCCGGAATATCGATAACCCTCAGGGCATCGACAAGCCCCGCGTGCTCGGGAAGCAATGCCGGCAGCCGGTTCGGCGCGTCGAGCAGCATCCGCTCGTTGAAAATAATCCCCGGATCGTCCGGGTACAGCGGCAGATAGCGGATCCCCGATTCGACGAGGTCCTGGAAAAAGTGCGTTCCGAACGAGACCTCCGGAACGTAGTTGCCCTTCTTGCGGGCCACTTCGATGAGCATCGCGGCGTTGTTGATATCCGAGTACGTCACGCGCACGCCGAGCTTGATATCGCCGCGGCTTCCCCAGCGCCCGGGACCCATCAGGATGAACTGGCGGCGGGGCAGGATCTTATTGAGCTTGCCCACCGCCATCCCCACATCATAGAGGTCGTCGATCTTAGCGAGTTCGCCGTATCTGTCCGGATCGACATAAACGACGTGCGTAATATCGGCGACCTTGCCGTTGGACACGAAACGGTTGGCCGTGAACAGGACCGATTCTTGAGGCAGCCGCGCCGGAATTTCCATGGCCGCGGCGTTGGCCGAATAGCTCTGCGGTCGGCACTGAAGCAGGTAGAAATCGGTCCCATCCGACGCGAACTCGATATCCACCGGGAAACCGAGAACCGACTCCAGGGTCTTGAGGATGCCCTCGAGCTGCGGCAAGAAGGACGTTCCCGTCACGAGGCCGTCGAATGTTACCACGGTTTCGTCCTGGCCGAGATCGGTAGCGATTCCCATCGGCCTCTGTATGAGCCCGTCGCGGTAGATCGAGATGACCTTCGGCAAAGCCGGAAAATCTTGCCCGACCTCCCTTAGGATCTCCTTGACGTCGCGGGTATCAAAGCAATTGGATTCGAGGTCGATCAGGTCCATCTTCTTGGGCGAGTAGCGGATGATTTCGTCCGCGGAGACATTGACCCTGAGATTCGGCTGCCCCGGGGCGACGAGCACCGAGTAGTCGTCGCTCACCCGGTCCACCGCACGCGTGCCGAGCCCGGGAACGATCCGCAGCAACCCGTCTTCCCTCCGGATGCGCGGCGACCAGCGGAACTCGTTCCGGCTAAAGGCGACGCCGGCGAAGGCCGGGAAAAAGTAATGACCGACCTGCTTCCCAACCACCTCCTGGATCATGATGCCCATTTCTTCGTAGAAATCGAGGAGGCCGCGCTCGGCCCGGTACTGGATGGGGTCGGGGCTGAAAATGGTGGCGTAAACTTCCGCAACGGCATCGAGCAGGGCGTCCAGCCGTTGCTTTTTGTCGCCCTGGTTGGCCAGGAAGAGGCTCTTGTACTTCCCGGCGAAGGCCGTGCCAAGCCTGTCTTCGAGAAGGCTCGAGCTCCGGACGATGAGCGGTACGTCGCCGAAATCATCCAGCGCGTGCATGAGCCCCTTCACAATCTCCTGGGGGAAGGAACAGTTTTTGAAGACCTGGACGAGGTGCGGGTACTCCTGCCGGATCTCCTCGATGTCCTTGTATTTCTGTTCGACGACTTCCTCGAGGTTGTTGTGATGGAGGAAGGCGATGATGCCGTCGGATGTGATGTACCATGTCTTCGGCGTCTTCACGTCGCCGATGCACTTTATGCTCCGCTTGGCCTGGCGCAGGACGCGGCTGGCCAGGAACAAACCCGCGCTCTTGCCGCCGAGCTTGCCCACGCTCCCGACCGGGAAAATGATCCTCTCCATGAGGCCGAAAAAGTCCTCGATCTCCACGTACTTTTTGGCGACGTTGATGAACTCAAGCTGTTCGGTGAAGAATCTCCGGATGAGCGCGACCCGGACGCTGTTGGCGGTGACGCGAGGCAGCTTGACCCCGTCGGGCATCAGCTGCTGGCATCGCCGCATCGACTCCAGGACCTCGCTGAACGACGCATACACATTTTCCAGGGCCTTGACCGCCCCGCTCGACCTGTCCTCGTTGATCCACTTGTGGATGCGCGCCAGGATTTCTTCGTCCGTGAGGTTCGCGGCGGCGATCTTGAAGGTTTCCTCGCTCAGCTTGAAGAACCGCTCGAGGGAGCCTCTCGCCTGAGGCTCGTTCGATTCGCCGAAGACTCCGCTCGACTGCTGGTCTTCGCCGAAGCGCTGGAGGAGGTCGCGGGCTTCGGTGACGCCCCGCCAGCCCAGGTAGTTCATCATCTTCCGCGAAACGCGGACAAAGAGGTTTTCATCCGTGTTGCGGAGAAGGTCGAGGGCGACGCTCCAGCCGGTGCGGCCCTCCGTGACCTCGCGCTCGCCTTCCTTGAGGCCGGCGAACATCTGCCGCAGCCGCTGGTGCAGGATGAAATGCCCGAGCCGTTCGGCGATGGTCTGGATGAGCTTGACTTCACCCTTGAGGAACGGTCCGACATCGCATTCCGGAGTTTGATGTTTGTAGGAGACGCAGATCCGGCCTGCCAGCGAATCCTGGACCCGGATGTCGGCGCACTGGAGGAAGGGCGTTTCCTCGTAATCGGGGGATTCGTAGGTCTCGCTGCCGTAGATGATCTGGGCCTGGCAGCAATCGGGAAACTGCCAGCCGGGCGGGACGGCCTCGACGACGGCCCGGAACACGTCTTCGACGGGCTGGTCGAAGCGGCTGAGGATCTCCTCGACTTTATAGAGACAGCTGAGTTCCTTGGCCCGTTCGTGAAGCGTCAAAAACAGCGTGTTGACGGCCACCGGCGGCCGCTGGTTGTTCATATCGCCGCGCCATCCCTGTGCCGCACCCGCGGCCGGCGCCCCTCGGGAGCGGTGCGTTAATTCTCCCTTATCTTACACCCATCCGCGATCTTTGCAAGCGTTGGCGACACGGCTGACCGCGATGACGTAGGCCGCGTCGCGCATGTACAGCTTTCGGGCGCGGGCCAGCTCGCTCACGGCGAGGAAAGCCGCCGTCATCTTGTGATCGAGCCGCGTCAGGACCTCTTCCTTGGGCCAGTAGAAGTTCTGATTGCTCTGGACCTGCTCGAAATAGCTGCAGGTGACGCCGCCGGCGTTGGCCAGGAAGTCGGGGATGACGAAGATGCCGCGCTTCTTGATGACCTCGTCCGCTTCGGGCGTCGTGGGTCCGTTGGCGCCTTCGGCGATGACCCCGACCCGCGGCTTGATCCTCTTCACAGTCTCGGCGGTGACCTGGTTTTCGATGGCCGCCGGGATCAGGATGTCGACGTCCTGCTCGATCCAGGCGTCGCCGGGCAGGCGTTCGTACCCGAGGACGTCCGCCTTGACCTTGTCGATGCCGCCGAAGTGGTCGGTGATCGCCAGGAGCTCTTCGAGGTTGACGCCGCTTAGCCGGCGATAGGTGTAACTAGCCTGGTCGCTCTGGTCCCAGCAGGACACACAGACGACCTTGCCGCCGAGGCTGGAATAGAGATCGATGGCGTACTGGGCCACGTTGCCGAAGCCCTGAACGGCCGCCGTGGTCTTCTCGATGGGCAGGCCGAGCTCTCTGAGCGCTTCGCGGAGCGTGAAGACGAGGCCGTGGCCGGTGGCTTCGGTCCGGCCGAGCGAGCCGCCCATGCCCACGGGCTTGCCGGTGATGAATCCGGGGTACTTGCCGCCGTGGATCGTCTCGAACTCGTCGAGCATCCAGAGCATGTGTTGGGGGTTGGTCATGACATCAGGTGCGGGGACATCGCTCAAGGGGCCGACGTTCTTGGCGATCTGTCTGACCCAGCCGCGGCAGAGGCGTTCCTGCTCTCTGTTGCTGAGATTGTGCGGGTCGCAGATGACGCCGCCCTTGCCGCCGCCGAGCGGGATGTCCACGACAGAACACTTCCAGGTCATCCACATGGAGAGGGCGCGGACCGTGTCGATCGTCTCCTGCGGGTGGAAGCGGATGCCGCCCTTGCAGGGGCCGCGGGCATCGTTGTGCTGGCACCGGAAGCCGCGGAACACGCGGACGTTGCCGTCGTCCATGCGGACGGGAATCGAGAAATGGTACTCCCGCAGCGGCTGCCGCAGGAGGTCCCGGGTGGGTTGGTCGAGCTCGAGCAGGTCGGCGACGGTGTCGAACTGCTTCTGGGCCATCTCGAACGGATTAAATCCTTTTACGGCCATATCGAAACTCCTTTGGTTTTGAGAGATGAAACTCCCGGCTTCTACGCGGTTTATGGGGGAAGCCCGAATAAAATATGATAGAGGATGGCGCGGGAAAAGGCAAGAGCCACGGGGGGTTCAGACGTGGGCGGGCGGCCTCTCTTTACTTCCACTCCATGGCATAGCGCTTGACCAGTGGGAGGCCTTCCGGATCCTCCTGGATCAGGATGTAAAGCTTGTCCTTTCTGGCGGCCATGGGCGTTTCTTCCTTGGGAAGGAAGAAGCCGGTGATGCACCGGCCTTCCGGGTCGAAAACGTCGTACCAGAGCCAACCCTTCGCATCCCTGATGTATGTTTGGGCGTAGAGACGTCCCTCGGCGTCCCCGATGAAGAAGGCGACCGGCGGATAAAGATCGGGGATGACTATCTGGCTCTGCATGGAAGGGTTATCCTTATACCCGTCGAGAATTGTTTTCCGGTCCGCGGCGGTGATTTTGACGCGTTCAGTGTCCTTGGTGATTGTCTTGATGACTCTTCCTTCGGGGCCGAGAACATGAAACGCATAGATCGAATTCGCCATCCAGATCAGACGGTCGTCCCCGGTTACGTGGCACAGCAAGAGGATGGGAAACGGACTTATGGCGCCGGGCTTGAACGGCTCGTCGACTTCAGCCAACGTGGCGACAGAGTTCATGGATTGATCGTACCTCACGAGTTTGAGCTTCATCGAATCGCTGCCATACTCCATGCGGTCGCCGAAGATCGTGCCCTTTGAATCGATCCTGAACCGCGTCATGACGGTCTTGGCCGTCGATATCTCCTTGAGACAGCGGCCGTCAAGCGAATAGAACGTAAGCTTGTTGGCGGCTTTGATCGCGGCTGTTCCGTCAGGCAGAATGATCATCCGGCCGGGAAGTTCCCATTCGCCCGGCCCCTGGCCTTTCTTGCCGAATGTGCTGATGAGCTTGCCCGTCTTGTCGAACACCCGCACCTTGGCGTCCTTCGGGTCGAGCGTCCAAATATTGCCCTGGTCGTCCGCGCCGACGGACCTTAATTCTGCGAACTGATAGCCGGAGGGGGTGGGTTCTTTGCCGATGACGAGGTCTTCATGCAGGATGAGCTGCGAAGGTCCTCCGGGTCTTGGGACAGGTTTTTTGGGGTTGTGGACGACGGTGATGCCGTTCTCCGTCGTGATTTCGGTCTTTTGTCCCGCTGACGTCCCGGGAAGGACGAGCCCCAGAATAAGGATCAGCGCCAAGGCCGCACGTCTCAGCGTCGGGACGGCAATTTTGCTCATGGGTTCCTCCGAATCGGCAAACCGCCTTTTGGCATACGGCTACCCTTGAAACCGCATTTCCCGATTCGACCCAAAACCCAGAACAGCCAACTATGATTGTTTATAACGCCGTCCGACGCCCCGTGTCAACCTGTAGGCGTTTGGCCGGTTCTCCTTGACATTGTCCGTGGCGCCGGTTTACCATTTCTTCCGAGGGAACTAACTAAAAGCTGGACAGGGAAGGCCGTCCCGATGAATCCGCCTGAAAAGGGTGTCTGTCCGCGGGGCACCTTGCGAGCGCAACGCCTTGGTGGCCGGGTTTTGGACTGACTTTTGTTGCCGGACAAGAACGAGCGAGCAAGCCCACGCCGGCTGCCGCATGATCAATGGTGATCCTGGAAGGAGTTATATGTGCCAATGATAATAGCACCGAAATGCGGATTAATAAGGAAGCGCCGCATTTTTGTTCGCCGCGCAGCGGTATGTCTGGCGCTGGCCTTGTTGCCCTGGCATCTGTCCGCTTCGGGCCAGGTGATCGAGAACCCGGCCCATCCCAAATCAACTGATGCCGGCCGCACGATCACTCCGAAGGAGATCCTGGCCATCTCGGATGAGGGCCGGGGCGACTATTATTTCAAGTGGCCCTACAACCTCCGGGTCGCGCCGGATGGATCCATCTTCGTTATGGACGACAAGCAGTTCGTCCAATTCGATAAGGACGGCCGTTTCCAGCGCAATCTTTTCAAAAGTGGCCAGGGTCCGGGAGAAATGGGCTACATGGGCGGCTATTTCCTGACGGCCAAGAACATCATTGCTTTGGCCAATTCTCCGGAGAAGCTATTATGGTTCGATTATGCCGGCACGTATGAGCGTGAAGCCCCGGTCCGAGCGGAGCAGGGCGCGTTCCTGCGGCCTCTGTTCTTTCTTAACGGCACATTTTATTTCCATTGCTCCCAAGTCCCTCTTATCAAGGGAGAGCCGGGGATGCTTGAGGTGTCGCAGACTATCGCAAAACTCATTGAAGGGGCCGGCGAGCCGAAAATGCTTGCGTCCTTTCCTACGAGAGCCTGCGTTGTATCCGATTCGGGACGGGCGATGGGAATGATCTCCCTGAGCAGCCTTGTTGCGGTGCCGTATCGCCAGAAATACCTTGCCCTGTTCCGTACGAGCGAATATCTCCTGAAAATCTACGATCCCGAAACCAATGCCGTCCGGAAGGAATTCAGGCGCGTTTATGAGCGCGTCAAACAGGCGCCGCAAAAGGACGAGCAGAAGAAATCCCGGGTCATCCTCAACGGCAAAACCTATACGGCGCCCGATCAGAAGTACGCGAATGACATCACAAATATTCTTGCACGCGGCGGGGATCTTTGGGTGGTAACATCGACGCGCGATAAGGCCCAGGGCATCCTCGTGGATGTGTTCGACGGCGACGGCGTCTATCAGGACAGCTTCTATGTCAAGCTTCCAGAGGCCGCGCTGAACAGCCTTGCTTCGCCTTCGCTTTCAACTCTCGAGGGTGATTTCTGTACATCATCGAAAAGAACACGGACGAAACGTCTGTCATTAAGAAGTACCTGATCAAGAAATAAGACGATATAAGCAGAATAACGAATGAGGCGCTGAATGCGGTCCTGCCATATCGTCTCGAAAATCCGCTTATAGTCTTCGAAAGCGATCTGTTCCCTGAGAGGAGCGATGACAAAATCCTTGATTTAATCATGACTCGCCCCCTTTTGTCAGGGGTTGAAGAATCCCTGCCTCAGGCTTCGGACCGAGGCCGGAAGAACTCAAGCTCGGCGAAGGCGATGGCGGCGAGGAGCGAGATGAGCGCGCTCCAGCGGTGCCAGCCGAAGAGGATCATCTGACCTTTGTACGGAAACCACGGCATCATCGGGAAAAGGGCCGAAACGGCGAGAGAAAGACCGGTCAGCAGGAAAAGCCAGAAGAGGACGCTTGTAACGTCCTTCGTGCTCAGCGAGATTTTCCAGACGCTCTTTACGTTCCGAACGAGCGCCCGTCCCTCCGTCGCCGATGGCAAATAGAGCGGGCGCGGATTCAGGAAATACCGCCTGGCCTTGAGAATGCCGGTCAAGGTCAAGCAGACCGCGAAAATGACTCCGGCCGTAAAGTGAAGGAGCAACGGCACGCCGTAAAGGCCGCGCCTGATGAAGATCGCCCAGAAGAATCCGCTCGCCGCGAGATAGAGGAATGTCGCGTAGAGGATTATGAGCAGCCATTTTTCGATGAAAGGCAGCCGCCACAGCGCTAACTCCTTCACCTTGGCCGGCCACGCCGCGAATGTTTGTCCTTTTGCGTATTCGCGAATGCTCTGGGCCAGCCAACGCAGGCAGGCTTGGAGGGTCTCGCCCAAAGTGAAACGGACTTCGACCTCCTCCTCTGCGTCCCGTGCTGGCGCGAAAGTCTTTCCGCCCCGGCTCATTCTGAAACGGTTGAATGACAGCGCAAGCCAGAGGCAGAGGAGCGCGAGAACCGTGATGATCGTGAACATCCCGTCAATACCTCTTTTCGATGAAGCCGGCGACCTTCCCTACGATAAGCAGGAAAAACGCAAGAAGCAGTGCGCCTGTAACGAGAATGGCCAAACCGAGGACAATTTTTGAAAACGGTCTCACGGCGAAGGTCAAGCCGAATATGCGATGATAGAGGCTCCCAACCCCCATGAACGACGTTCCGGATTTGGTTGCCACGGCTTTCGTGAGCAACGGGCCCGTCCCTTTCGCGACCGTGAAAAAGAAACGGGAATTTGCGGAGTGGCAGTCTGTGCACCCGTTCCACCCGAGAGATTGCTGAACGGGGCGCACGTTGTGCGCGAGCGGCCATGTCACGGGGGAGGCTGCTTCGTGCTTCCTGTCGGCCAGTTTTCCGTCCCGGCCGAGGGTGAACAGCCGTCCTCCCGAAACGTAGCCGAACACTGCCCCTGCTCTTCCCTCCTCATCATCGACAGCGCCGCCCATGGGGTTGCCTGGGCTCGCGCCTGCGCCCGGGGCCGCTTTAGCAGCACTTTGGCCCTTCTGCGACGCCGGGAGTTTTGCCGCAGAATCCGAGAGCGCCTTGAGAATCAGCCCAACCTGCTCCTCCGTCAGCGTCTGCTCCGTCCCGGCCTTCGTGGTTACGGTCCGCACATCGAAATCGGAAGCAAGCGGCTCGAGCTTGGCGCCCTTGAGCCAGCCGATTCCTGCGCCTTCGAACCCGGCCGGCGCGTCTGCCGAAGCCAAATTCCCATCGGTTATCTGATAGAGGGTCTTCCTGACGAGCACGGCCGGCTTTCCAGGAGCGCCCGCGACCATGCCGAGCGCCTGGAGGATCGATTGGATCTTCGGCTCGATCGCCGCGTCTTTCTCCGGCGAGGCCGGGTCGAAATCGGGAATGAGGGGCGCCATAGTGCCGCCTTTCCGGATCGCCCAGTTCGCTCCCACCGAACGTTTTGCGCCCTTGGCCTCCTGGTCCTTAGGGCGCTCCGTCGCATCGAGACCGCCGTCCACATTGACCTCGAAAACGAACTCTCCGGCGGCCAGGACCGGAGTCTCGCCTTCCTCGGCGGCCTGGCTGAGCGCGGATAGGACCGCGGCGATATGCTCCTCCGGCTTGAGAATGTCTCCGGCCGCGGCTTCGACCGTCCCCGGCTGGAGCGGCTTGACGTCCTTTCCTTCAAGCTTCGCCCAGAACGCGGGCCAGACGAGCCTTTGCGGTCCAACCTTGTCCCGCGCGTCTTTGACGTATACCGGTTCCATAACGGCCGGCAGGTCGGTCGACCATTGGGCGACGCCGTGGATACCGAGCCGGTTGGCGCGCGACGTCCGCACGCGCGTGAGTGTCTTGTCCGGCAACGGACCCGAATGGCAGGTCGTGCAGGCCAGCGTCCGGAAGTGGACGAGCGGCATGCCCTTGTGCTTGGGGTACGGAGCGCCGAGCCGCCCCGGCCGCACGAGTCTCTCGCCCGACGGATCTTCGCCTAGGTGGCAGCCGCGGCAGGTGAACGAATCGGCGGCCGCGTTGCCCGTCTCCGCCGCCTCTCCTTCGTAGCCCCTGATCATGCCGTGAGCGATGCCGTTCGTGTGACAGTCCACGCACTTGAGTCCGCGGGCCGTATGGACGTCGGCCTGGCTGTGCGCGCGAACCTCGCCCACCGCCGCCTCGGAATGGCAGGCCAGGCACCGGCTGTCGTCGGGTTTGTAGTCGAGCTCGAAGAAATACCGGTGTTTACTGTCGAAATCGACCGTCCTGTACTTGACGAACGGCGCGACGGCCCATTCGTGGTCGTCGAGGTTCGGCCCGTCAACGACGTTCCAGGAGTCGTGCAGGCGCGAGGCCATCCCGCCAACCTCCGCAACGCCCCCCGCGGCCGTCGCCGCCCAGCGAAGATTCTGCCGGAGGATCTGCTTGGCCCACTCGCTCGGGTCCTGGCGGCCCGATTTGTTGTGGCAGGCGAGGCAGTTCACCTCGGCTTTGCCGGCAACGTTCCAACGTCCGGCCGGGTCACTCGTCGTCTCCGCATCGCCCGGTTCGGCCGGTCCGCCCCCGGGGAAATGACGGCCGAAGAGCTGCGTGAAGTCCCAGGCGCCGATCCCGAGCTCCTTCGGGTTCCATGACCCCGGCCACTTCCGGTAAGACACTGGCAGAATTGTTCCGGTCTTCCCGTCGAGCCAGATCCACGGCTCACCCGGCCGCCCGCTCACCCCTGAGGTCATCGCATCGAAATGCAAGCCGCTCTGTATCGCGGCGTAGGAATGGCAGGGCCCGCACGTATTGCGCGCCGAGAACGGCATCGGCTGGAGTTCCGTGGGAATGATGGGCTCGTTAAGCTCATCGCGAAGCGGAATGAGATGGACGGGAGTCGTCCGGCTCCCGTCCCAAGGTTTGATCTTGTCGTTCTGCCCGTCCGCCGCGGCCGAGGCGAACACAGCCGGCGCCGCCGCGCAGACGAAGACGATGATGCACAAGCCAAGGAGAGCGATTCTTCCTGCTTCCTTCATACCTTGAACTGCTCCGGTTTGAATTCCATGACGCTGCGGGTCTTGACGGCTTCGTTGGCCTTAAGGACGGCGACGCAGGATTCGTAGGCCAGGTCGGCCGGACAGCTCAGGGCCGTCCCGATCCGGACGGCATCAAAGAAGTTCTCGAGATGAGGCTGGTGGGCCGGCTTGGCCAGCTCGATCGGCATCGGCCAGCGGCCCGCCTCTTGTGTCACGCGGACGTCGACGAAGATATTCTTCGACGTCGATTTTTGGATGGGTGTCGTTTCGGACTCAAGAAGGCCGGCCTTGGCCAGCGAGTCCCATTCAGGGGCGTGGGATTCGCGCAGCGCCCAGTTTCCCTTCGTCGGGATCTCCGAAAGGACGAGCGATCCCATGTCGCCCATGAAGGTTTCGTAGAAACCGCCGTGCTGGGTCGTCGTCTGGACCTGGTAGAAGGCGCGGGCCATGCCTTCCGGCGCCACGAACTCGTAAACGGCCATGACGTTATCGTACCACTGCCAGTCCTTGTAGTAGTCGATGCCGCCGCTGGCGACGACGGATTTCGGATTCACGCCGAAAACCCAGCCGAAGAGATCGATCTGGTGCGAGCCGAGATCGACCATCGGCCCGCCGCCGAACTTCTTGAAAAGGCGCCAGTTGCGGAACTCGGTCATGGTCGCGTAGCCGTACTTTTCGAGCGTGGCCTGGTCGATCGTATACTTCGCGGGCCAGCCGAGAAGGTCGCTCTTGGCCCGATTCCACTGCGCATAGCCGGCGGTCACCCGGCCGATCAGTTGATGTTCGCGGATCAAGTGGTCGATGGCGTGGATGTAGCGCGGATTGGAGCGGCGTTGGTGGCCGATTTGCAGAAGCTTTCCCGTTTCCCGCGCCGCGAGGACCATGCTCCGGGCCTTCTCGAGCGAGTTCGACATTTCTTTCTCGCAATACACGTGGAGCCCGGCGCGCAGGCAGGCGCCGGCGTGTTCGGCGTGCATCCAGTCGGGCGTCGCCACGACTACCGCCTGGAGATTCTTCTCCTTGGCCAGGAGGTCGCGGTAGTCCTCATAGACGGTGACGACGTGGCCGTACTTTTTGAGATAGTTGGCCGTATAGGTCTGGCTGTAGCTCCAGATGTCGCAGATGGCCGCGATCTTGACGGCCGGGATGCGGAGAATGGACTCGATAAGGACGCGGCCCTGGGCGCCGCAGCCGATGACGGCGATCCTCAACTCGTCGGGATTCTTGGGCGATGCGGTTTTTGTTTGGCCGACGGCGGCGCCGGCTAAGGCGGTTCCCGCCAGGGCAACGCCGAGACCCGCGGTCGCGGAGGTCTTGAGGAAATCCCGGCGGCTGACTCGTTCATCCAGGGGATTCTTTGTCTTCGTGTCCATGAGATGCTCCTGCCTCGGTTGAGGCCAGACGGGCATCATACTATAAAAAGAATCTTCAAAAAAGCCGTAATCGCCTGTCCGCGGCCTCCAAACTTTTCCTCGAGACGGCGGACAAAAACCCGACCCGGCGGCTATTTTTCTTTCGTCTTTCCGAAGTCCTTGTCGAAAGCGACTCGCGATGGCGAGAAATTCATCTGCTTGACGAACGCGAGAGATTCCGGAGCGCCGACGTCGCGGCTCATGCCGTTGTCCTCCCACTCGACCGAAAGCGGGCCGTCGTAGCCGATGGCGTTGAGCTCGCGGACGACATCCTCGAAGTTCACGTCGCCGTGGCCGAGCGACCGGAAGTTCCAGCCGCGCCGGACGTCGCCGAAGGGCAGGAATGATCCCAGGATTCCCGCCTTGCCGTCGAGCGTCACAGCGGCGTCTTTCATGTGCACGTGGTAGAGGCGGTCGGGGAATTCCCGGATGAAAAGGTGCGGCTCGATACCCTGCCAAACGAGATGGCTCGGGTCGAAATTGAGGCCCAGGGTCACCCGGCGCTTGAACGTTTCGAACAGCCGCTGTGTCGTGTACACGTCGAAGGCGATCTCGGTCGGGTGCACTTCGAGCGCGAACTTGACGCCCTGTTTATCGAACTCATCGAAGATCGGAGTCCAGAGGTCGTAGATTTTTTTGTAAGCCGCTTCGATCATCTCTTCGGTCGTCGGCGGGAAGGAGTACCAGGCTTTCCAAATCGGCGAGCCCATGAAGCCGTTGACCGCGTAGCAGCCCAAGTTGCGGGCCGCCCGGGCCGAGAGTTTCATTTCCTCGACCGCCCATTTGCGGAGGGCCTCCGGTTTGCCATGAACGGCGGCCGGGGAGAACGCGTCGAGCCGAGGATCATACTCATCGCCGACGCACTGGCCCGCGAGGTGGTTGGAGAGCGTCCAGCACTTGAGATTGTACTTCTTGAGCATCTGTTTTTTCGCCCGGACGTAGGCGGCGTCGCACGCGGCCTTCCGGACGTCCATGTGATCGCCCCAGCAGGCGATTTCCAGGCCGTCATAGCCCCAGGCGCTGGCCTTCTTGCAGAGTTCCTCAAAAGGCAGGTCGGTCCATTGACCTGTCACGAGCGTGATCGGTCTTGACATTTTCGTTTACTCCTTTTCGCCGCGAACGGCTTTTTATTCCATGTCGACCCAGACGGCTCCCTTGGCCGAGCTCTCGACGCACTTCTCGATAAAACGGACGCCCCGGACGCCGTCCTCGACGCCCGGAAAATCCAAGTCGTCGGCGGTGAGCGGTTCGTGGCGCAGCTTCTTGGCCAAGGCCGGGATAAAGGTCGCATAAACGTTGGCGAAGGCCTCGAAATATCCCTCGGGATGGCCCGACGGGAGACGGGAATAGCTTTGGGCGTGGGGCGATATCGGGTCGCGGCCGCGCGAGAGAGTCGCGGTCGGCCGGTCGAGCAGGGATAGGCGCGCGTTGTTCGGAAACTCCTGGAACCACTCGACCGCGCCCTTGGTTCCGTAGAGGCGCAGGCGGAGCGCGTTGTCATGGCCGAGGGCGATCTGCGAGCTCCAATAAACGCCCTTGGCGCCGCCTTTGTAGTTCACGAGGATCGTGGCATTGTCGTCCAGGGGACGGCCGGCGCCGAAATGGTCCAGGCGGGCGCAGAGAGCGCCGATGCGCAGTCCGGTCATATAACTTGCCATGAATTCGATGTGGCTGCCGATGTCGGCGACGCAGTTCGAGATTCCGGCGACACTCGGGTCGGTCCGGGAGAGGGCCTGTTTTTGCCCCGTTTTTTCGAGCGGCGTCGCCAGCCACTCCTGGGGATACTCGCCGTTCACAAAACGGATGTCGCCGAGCTCGCCGGCGGCGATGATGTCGCGGATGTGCTTGACCATGGGGTAGCCCGAATAGGCATACGTCACGCAGAACATGAGATCTTTGACGAGAGCAAGGCGAGCCAATTCGCACGCTTCCAGGCTGTTAGTCGTGAGGGGCTTGTCGCAGACGACAGGAAAGCCGTTTTCCAGGGCCAGCCTGGCTGCCGGATAGTGCGTGACGTTCGGCGTTACGACGATGATGAAGTCGGGCCGGTCCTCGCGCACAGCTTCGGCCCGGATCATAGTTTCGAAGGTCGGATAAAGCCTGTCCTTCGGCAAACCCAGGAGCTCACCGGTGGCGAGGGTATTGTCAAAAGTCTGGGAAAAGCAACCGCAGACGATCGACGCCTTCCCGTCCATGGCGATGGCCTTGCGGTGGACGTCGCCGATGAAGGCGCCCTGGCCGCCGCCGACCATGCCGTACCGGAGCTTCGGGGTTTTCGTCCCCGAGGACTGTCCCTCGATCATGCCTCACCTTCCTGCGGATTTATTTATCATTTTTGGGCGGGGCGGCGCAAGCCCGTTTTGTCACGGAGGGCGGACCGGCCGTGGTCCCCCGGTGCGGAAGGTTGGACCTTCGATCTCACCGCGAACATCCTATAACCTGACCCAAGCCGTTCCCTCAGGTTTCCGCATCTATTGAGGCAGGCTGGCTAGTAGCATGTCTAGTTTAGGCATTGTTTCCCCTGAGAATGCTGATCGTCCTGATTTTATGACGGGAATCTTTTCGGCGGTCAAGCTGGGCAAAGAATCTCCTTGATTACACACATATATTGTGTATAATTCGTGTATACCAAGGAGAATGGGTATGCAAGTGAGACACAACATAACGTTGGACCAAGACGTTTCGAAGGAACTTGAGAGCGTGGCCAAAGAACTCAACGAAAAGAAGAGCTCCATAATAGAAAAAGCGCTAGAAGTCTATTTCGATTTGTTGGATCTCAAGCTCGCCAAGGAAAGGCTCGCCGACCTCGAGAGGGGCCGAGACCGCCTCCTTGATGCCGACGAAGTGTGGAAGAAACTGGGGATTTAGGGTTGTTCAAGCTCCGGTTTCTCGGGAAAGCGCTTGACGATCTCAGCCGGATCGACCGGCCTCATCAGAAAATCATCAAGGCTAAGCTCCTCATTCTGGCTAAAAACCCGGAGGCGCTGAGGAACAACATCCGCCGCATCGCCGGAGCCGGCGAAGCTCTTTTTCGCCTGAGGGTCGGCCACTATAGGGTTATTTTCAAGAAGGACAAGGACGCCCTCGTAATTATCATCGTCAGAATAGGACACCGAAGAGAGGTTTATCTCTCGCTCGATTAGCGCCTCCGCTTCTGCATATCCTCAAATTTGATTTCCCGGCCGTCATTTTTTATACTCCCGGGCAGGCCGTGAGGCCGCGCCGTCGCCGGCGATCTCGTGTCAGGACTCAACGCTATGAAAAAATTCTCAACCGTTTTGCTCACATCGCTCTTCATCCTTGGTTCGTTCACAGCCTGCCGGACGCGGACGACGTCAAGCCGCGGGAACGAAGTCAAGGCCACGTATGCGCAGCCGATGTCGGTTTCGCCCGCCGAGCGAACCGAGGCCGAACGCTGGCTCGCCGCCAAGTTCCTCGGCAAGCAGGACGAGGGCACCGAGACCGGCGCCCTTTTCGTTTCGATCAAATCGGGCGTCATCGGACGGAATGCCATCTCGGGCCGGCCGCTGCGCATTGTCCACCAGGAGTATTCGCGCGGGCTCAGCCATCCCGTCGACCGGCAAGGTGATTGTCCGCCTGCCGGGTCCGGCCAAAACCTTTGAAGCCGTAGTCGGCGTCGACAGCAACGATATCTCCTACTACAGCAACATGGGCCGCGGCACGGTCATCGCCATCGTCGAGGCGGCCGGCAAGGAACTGTTCCGTTCGGAGATTATGCGCGAAGGAACGCCTGGAGTGCCTGTTAAAGTGGACTTGGGCGGCGCGAGCGAATTCACCCTCACGCTGAATGACGCCGGCGACGGGGACGAGTGGGACCAGGCCGACTGGGCAGGAGGCGCGTGTAACGCTCGCCGACGGCCGGACACTCTGGCTGGCCGATCTGCCGCAGGGCGCGCTGCGTGCTCCGTATTCGGAGGATCCCCCGTTTTCATTCCGATTCGACGGCCGGCCGTTCAAGGACCTGGCCAAGAAATGGAAAGTGGAACGGAGCGTCGTTCCCCTGGATTCGGCGCGGACACAAACAACGGTGACATACACCGATCCGGTCACGGGACTCGTGGTGCGGGCGGTCGCCGTATCGTATAGCGATTTTCCGGTCGTCGAATGGACCTTGTACTTCAAGAACCCGCAGCGGGCGGCGACACCGATTCTCGAGGATATTCAAGCTCTCGACATGCGATTGGAGCGGAACGGCGATCCCGAGTTCGTGCTCCATCACAGCCGCGGCACTCCCTATTCGCCTACGGACTACCAGCCGCTCGAAACGCGGCTGGGGCCCAAAGCCGAGGCGCGGTTGAGCGCGGCCGGGGGGCGGCCCACCAACACCGATCTCTGCTATTTCAACGTCGAATGGCCCGGCGAAGGACTCATCATCGCGCTCGGCTGGCCCGGACAGTGGGCGGCCCAGTTCACGAGGGATGAAGCCGCCGGCCTTCACGTTCGCGCCGGGCAGGAACTCACACACTTCAAGCTTCTCCCGGGCGAGGAGGTGCGTTCGCCTCTCGTCGCCCTCCTCTTTTGGAAGGGAGATTGGCTTCGCTCCCAAAACCTCTGGCGGCGATGGATGATCGCCCACAACCTGCCGCGCCCGGCCGGTAAACTCCCGCCGCCTCAACTTGCGGCCGATGGCCAACCGCCAGTACATGGAGATGCAGGAGGGCACGGAAGAGAATCAGAAGGCGTCCCTGGCCCGCTACCTCGAGGAAGGCTTCAAGGTCGATTATTACTGGATGGATGCCGGCTGGTATCCATTCAAGAAAGGCTGGTGGGAAACGGGCACATGGGAGCCGGACCCAAAGCGGTTTCCGCACGGCCTGAGGCCGATCAGCGACGAAGCGCACGCCCACGGCGTAAAAACCATCGTTTGGTTCGAGCCCGAGCGCGTGGCGCCCGGCACATGGCTCTACGAAAAACATCCCGAGTGGCTTCTGGGGCGCGCCGGACAAGACAAGCTCTTTTTCCTCGGCAATGCCGCGGCACGGCGCTGGATGACCGATCACGTCGACAAGCTGCTGACGGAGCAAGGCATCGACCTTTACCGCCAGGACCACAACTTCGATCCGCTCGCGATCTGGCGCGCCAACGACGCCAAGGACCGGCAGGGGATAACGGAAATCGAGCATGCCACCGGGTATCTCGCCTACTGGGACGAACTGCGGCGGAGGCATCCGGACATGCTTATCGACTCCTGCGCGAGCGGCGGCCGCAGAAACGACCTGGAGACGCTGCGCCGGTCCGTGCCGCTTTGGCGCGACGATTTTGTCTTCGAGCCGACGCCCATGCAGAATTTCACATACGGCGCGGCGCTATGGATTCCCTACTTCGGCACGGGCGTCCGCGACCTCGATGCGTACACCTTCCGGAGCCAGATGACGCCCGCGATCGCCTTGGGCGCGGACATCCGGCGGCGGGACGTCGACTATGGGGCGCTGCGGCGGCTCGTGGACCAGTGGCGGGATGTGTCGGGAAACTACTATGGAGATTTTTATCCGCTGACGCGTTACAACACGGAGGACGACGTTTGGTGCGCCTGGCAGTTCGACCGGCCGGAGATCGGTGAAGGTATGGTGCAGGTTTTCCGGCGGCCGCTCTCCCCGTTTGATTCGGCCCGCTTTAAGCTGCAGGGCCTCGATCCCGGCGCGCGCTATCGCGTGACGAACATCGACATGCCGGGCGAGTCGGAGTTGACGGGCGCTGAGCTCATTGGCGACGGCCTGTCCGTTGCGCTCAAGAGCGCTCCGCAGTCCGCGATCATCGTTTATAAGCGGATCGACCCGGGAACCAAACGCTGAGATCGCGCTTTTCTCTTATCTCCTCGCGAGCGAGCGCTGGATACGGTCGGCCGCGGCTTTGGCTTCGTCCTTGACCGCGGGATCGGAGAGAAGGCCTTGCGCGATTTTCAGGCCGGCCGCGCAGGGAAATTTCGGCAGCGTCCCCAGAACGAGCCTTTTTTCCTCAGGCCGTCCGGCCAAGGACAGGGCCTTCTCCAGGTTGGCCACCGCGGCTTCCGGCTGCAGATACGGCTCAAGGCCGACCATCCGCACATAGGCCCGAAGGGCAAGAACTTTGTACGTCAGGTTGTCCGTCGAACGGGCGATCGCAAGCACGTCGTCGCGGGCCGTGACGGTCGGCCAATCGGCCAGCGCGCGCACGGCGGCATCGACGACCATTTTATCCGGGTCGGAGAGCGCCAGGCGGACGGCGGGCAGAGCGCTATCGTCGCCGATTTTGCCCAAGACGCGTAACAGGTCGGCTCTCTTCTGCGGATTCTTTTCAGCGCCGTAGAGATTCTCGACGGCGTCGGCCCTGGCCGTGACCCTCGGGATCGACCGCGCGAC
Organism: Candidatus Aminicenantota bacterium; assembly: GCA_963727095.1. Classification (GTDB taxonomy): domain Bacteria; phylum Acidobacteriota; class Aminicenantia; order Aminicenantales; family Saccharicenantaceae; genus CAVSEQ01. Next base: position 1,321,747 of record CAVSEQ010000005.1, read on the forward strand.
CGTCGCCACCGTATCTTCCATCTCCTCGCGTGCCGTCTCGTCCTCGAGGCCGAAGAGAAGGCCGACGAGTTCCCTCATGTCGCCGGGTGTTGCGACGACGCGCAAGGCTCTGATTGCCCGCAGCCGAAGCTCGGGCGCGCCGGAGCGCACAATGTCCATCAGGACGGACTTGCCGGCTGTGATGCGGCGCTCCCCGATGGCCGTGATCAGTTCGGCTTTGATCCGGATCGTCGGCGCCTTTCTCGAGAAGGCTCATTATGGCGGCGTCGATACTCGATCCCCGCATCCGGTTAAGCGCTTCTCTGGCCGCTGCCTGTTCGCCTCCGGTTGCTTTGGCCGCGCGCGTGGCGAGAAGCTCAACGACGGACGCATCCCCGGCTTTCTCGATCGTCCTCAGGGCCGCGATCCTTATCGCCGGAGATGGATTCGATGCCGCGTCACGCAGAGTTTGGAGAACGATATTCTTGGGAAAGCCGGCGAGGACCGTCACGAACTGGATCTGCCTCGTCTCGTTGAGCTTCCCGAAATACGGAAGGACGGCGCTGACCTCGGCGCCCTCATAGGCCTTAGGAATCAAATCGATCGCGGGCTGCTTCAATGCTTCGTCTTTCCCCGCAAGCGCCTTCAAAATAAGACCTTGGGCATCCGTCCGCCCGGCCGAAAGGATTTTGCCGCGAAAAGCGGCCTGGCGGAGAATTTCCGGGACCGTTGCCACGAAGACTTTATCATAGAGAGCGGCGGCATCTCCGGTTTTCCCGGCCTTGAGACGCGCTTCGGCGCACAAGAGCAGGGCCGATGCGGCGCCGGACTTGAGGTTCGCCGACGCTTTTCCGAGGATCGTGGTCAGGCTGCTAACTGCCTCTTCGGTGCCGATCTTTCCGAGGGCCTTGACCGCATCGATGGCGGTGTCGGCGTCATTTCCGCCCGCGAGTCGCGCCAGGCGGGGCGCGGCGGCGGCCGTGGCGCGGTCGCCCAGCACGGAAATTATTCCCCGGCGGACCGGCCCTTGCGTGGCATCCAGAGCCGCGAGTAAAACTCTATCGACTTCCTCGCCAGGAATGCCGTCGAGTGCGAATCGGGCCTCGTCTGTCGTTTCGGGCCGGACGAGCATGGATTGCAGGACCGCCACCGAGGCCGAGGTCCCGATCAGCCGCAGCTCCCGGCAGGCGGCCATCATCCCGCCCTGGCTCGGACCGCTCTTGAGAAAAGCGATGAGCTTTTCCTCGCAATCCTTACGGTCGGCCGGGTCATCCTTGTGCGACCAGACGTACGCCCTCAGCCGAAGAGGCGTTCCCACCCCCTGGGCGTAATCAAACGTTTTGAGGTCCTTGAGGATGACGTCAAGCGAATCAGCCGGAGCTTTGGACGCCGTTTGGGCCGATGGCGTCGATGCCGGCGATGAAACGGCCGCGGCGGCCGAACCCAGGACGAGCACCGTCACAAAGAAAGCCAGGGCGATTCCGCGGAATCGGATTCTGTGAATTTTATGAGATTTCGTTGCGTTCTTCATCGGCGGTCTCCTTATTCGGGAAGCTGCCACGGCTTCCGGTACGACCGGCTCAGGAGCCGTTCGGCCTCGGGGTCGTTCACGATCGTCTCTGTCGCCGGATCCCAGTGGATCTTGCGGCCGACTTTAAGGGAAATCATGCCCAGATGGCCGAGGCTCGCCGACCGGTGGGCGTATTCGGCGGGTGTTATTGTTTGGCCGCGGCTGCGGACGCAGTCGACGAAATTTTGCCAGTGGTCGCGGCTCTTGTAGAGCCGGATTTCGTCGGGGCCGATGACCTCCCGTTTGAGGCTTTCCGGTTCCGTCTCGAATTGGCCTCGGTCGACCCAGATCCAGCCGTATTCGCCGATCCACTTCGTGCCGCCCCAGATCTCCTCGTAGCCGCCGGCGATGACAAGCGGCGTGCCGTCGGCGTACTTGGCGTTAGTCCAGTAGCGGAGCGGGCTGTTGTAGACGCCGGAGGTCGGCCATTCGCCGGTAGTTTCGACTTCGACGGGGCCGGTTTCGTCCCATCCCATGCCCCAATGGGCGATGTCGAGATGGTGGCCGACCCAGTCCAGGTATTGGCCGCCGCCAAAGTCCAGGTTCCAGCGCCAGTTCATATGGACGCGCGATTTGCAGTAGGGCCACCAGGGCGCCGGCCCGACCCACGTGTTGTAGTCGAATGTCGAGGGCGGGGGCACGAGCGCGTCCTGACCGAAGGTGCCGGCGAAGTCATAATGGCCGGAAGGCAGTCCGACCTCGATGCGCTTGATTTTGCCGATCCGTCCGTTGCGGACAAGCTCGGCGGCCTGATGGAAATTCTCAACCGAGCGCTGCCAGGATCCGGTCTGCCAGACGCGGCCGTAGCGTTTGACGGCGTCACAGATGGCGCGCCCTTCCTTGAGGTCGTGCGACAACGGCTTTTCGCCCCAGACGTCGAGTCCGCGACGCAGGCTGGCGATCGAGAGGATGGCGTGCCAGTGGTCGGGAACGGCGATCGAGATGGCGTCGAGGTCCGGTCGCTGGAGAAGCTCGCGAAAGTCTTTATAGGTGGCGCAGGACGTGTTACCATACTTTTTATTGACGGTGTCCCGGGCCGTCGCGAGGTGCTCCTGGTCGAGGTCGCAGACGGCGACCCATTGGACCTCGGGCATCTCGAGAAAGGACTGCATGTTCGAAGGGCCCTGCATGCCGAAGCCGACACCGGCCATGACGGTGCGGTTCGAGGCGGCGACGGCGCCGTTTTTGCCGAGTGCCGAAGCCCCGACGATCGTCGGGAAGCCGGCGACGACGGCGCCTCCTGCGGCGGCAATGGTCAGCCCCGATTTGAGGAACTGCCTCCGGTCCATCTTTTTGTGTTTTTCGCTCATGGATAACTCCTCTGTTCCGGCCATCATGTCCTAAACGAGCGGCGTTTTGCCGGGCACGGCGACCTCGAGCGGCGGCAGGGCCGTCCACTCGAAGCGCGGCGGGGTAAGGTCGAGCTTGGAAGCGTTCATGACCCAGTCCCAGTTCAGGGCGCGCCCCGTATAGGCGCTCATCCGGCCCATGATGGCCGTGAGCGTGCTCTCGGCGACCTGCCGTCCTTCGTTGAGCGGCGTCCCGGCCTTGATGCTTGCGATGAGATCCGTGTGTTCCTGGACATACGGATTGGGCGAGGCCTTGTCCGTCGACCACGGCTTGATGCCTTTGATGTAGCCGTCGGAGCTGTCCGTATACGAGAAGCCTTTCGTGCCGACCAGGCGCTCCGACACGTTCTCGGCCGCGCCGGCCGTCTGACGGCACATGCTCAGAACACGGGCGCCGTTCGGATACTCGTACTCGACGGCGAAGTGGTCGTAAACGTTTCCGAACATCGGGTCAATGCGGGCCGCCCGGCCGCCCATGCCCATGCACTTCACCGGGTGCGTGCCCATGGCCCAGTTGACGATGTCGAGGTTGTGGACGTGCTGCTCGACGATGTGGTCGCCCGAGCACCAGACGGAGAACAGCCAGTTCCGGACCTGCCACTCCATGTCCGACCACTTTTTGGCGGTTCGGTCGGCCCAATTCTGGGCGGAGCGCTCAGTCCACAGGGCGCCCATGTTCCAATAACATTGGGCGGCGACGAGCTCGCCGATATCGCCGGCATGGACGCGTTTCAGGATTTCGACGTAATGGGCCTGGTGGCGCCGCTGAGTGCCCGCGACGACGGCCAGCCTCTTTTGGGCGGCCAGGTCGGCGCTGGCAATGACGGACCTGATGCCCGCCGGGTCGGTGGCGACCGGCTTCTCCATGAAGACGTGTTTGCCTGCTTCGACGGCCGCGTGGAGATGAATCGGACGGAATACCGGCGGTGCAGCTAATATCACGAGGTCCACATCCCCGGCGGTTGCGACCTTCTTATAGGCGTCGAAGCCCGTGAAGCACGTCTCGGGGGTTACGGCAACCCTCGCGGCCGGAAGCTTCTCATGGAGGGACTTGAGCGAATCCTGGAGCATGTCGGGGAAAAGGTCGCCGAGCGCCGTGATCACGACGTCGGGCGATCCGTTAGCGCAGTCGATGGCCGCTCCCGTGCCGCGGCCGCCGCAGCCGATGACGCCGACGCGGATTTTCTCGGACGCCCCGGCGGCGAAAAGCCCCCCCGTGCCCGCGACGGCAGCCGCGAGAGAGGCGGCGGACGTTGTCTTAATGAAATCCCGCCTGGACATGCCAGGCATCGTGCCGTTCTTTCCTTGGGTCATGTTGTCTCCTTCCAAATGGGGCTAAACCTAATTTTCGCTACATGTTAGCGAAAAGTAAAATTGTCCCCATTTTATCGTTTCAGATATTTCCCTGAAGTGAAGCTCCGAGCAACTCCGCCTCACTTCTGTCGGTCGCTGCCAAGAGTTCGCTCCTTGCCGTAGGTTTGACCCCCTCTTTTTCCTCTCGTTGTTCATTTTTTAAAAGGTGTCGGCGGCGCGGTAAGCCTCGATGACCGCCTTCTCACCTTCGATCCCCGGCTTGCTCTTGCCGTGCTCCATGCAAAGGACGCCCTGATAGCCTTTGGCGTGGATATGCTTGAAGATATTCCTGTAATTGAGCTCGCCCGTCCCCGGTTCATTCCGGCCCGGCGTGTCTCCGAGATGGAAGGCGCCGATCTCTCCCCAGCAGGCGTCGATATTGGGGATGATATTCCCTTCGGTGATCTGCTGATGGTAGATGTCGTCGTTGATTTTGCAGCACGGGCTTGCCACGGCCCGGCAAATCTCGTAGGCCTGGGCCATTTTCGTCAGAAACAGCCCCGGGTGGTTGACGGGGTTGAGCGGTTCGAGGACGATGATGAGCCCGCTCGGCTCGACAATGCCGACGCACCATTTCAAGGCCTCGATCGTGTGCGCTGTCTGGTAGCCCCAATCGAGGCTCTCGTCATAGTGCCCGGGCACCACCAGCGTCCACTTGGCACCAGTCCGTTTGGCCGTCTCGACGGCCGACCTTAGCTTTGCCCCGACAACGTCGCGAAGGGATTTGTCTCCGGTCACGAACAACCTGGCCGTGAAATCCCCATACGCCACGAACGGTCCGATGGCCATCCCGAGGCGCGACGACTCCTTTGCCAGAGCCTCCTGCTCGGCAGCGGGACGGCTCATCAGCCCGTTGTCGAACCAGGCCCGGAATCCTTGGTCGGCCATAAATTTGATCTGGTCAATGGGATTTTTTCCGGCGCTCAGCTCGAACATGCCGATCGGCGGGCCGTACTTCAAATTGAAGGCCCCGGCGGCGTTTCCCGCGGGCACGGCCTTCGATTGAGGGCCGCCCGCGAACGTGGGGCCGGCCAGCGACAGACCCGCGGCCCCCAAGGCCGTATTCCTCAAGAACTCGCGTCGTGACGGGTTGGTTTTAGTCATTCCGGCTCTCCTTCCTTCATTGGTCGAATTCTATTAGAAGGCAGGTCAATTTTCAACCACGAAAAAATGCTCGCGCTTCTGTCGATAACCGACCGGGAATTGAGGCTGGGCTCGTCGCCTACTCCGGGGGACAATACTCATATTCGAAATGGCCCTTGGGTTGGAGATACAACTTCTATCGTGATGGCGGATCCGAGGGAACTTGGGAAAGAACCTGAACGAGCTCGTTGGCGGCGGTGACAGGTTTGAGGCAGCGGCCGTTTGAACAGACGTAGGCGGCAGGGCGGCCATTTACCTCGATCATATCTTTCGTGAACGGGGCCAGGTCCGTGATGCGCGGCGATGCCTCGTCTGACGGCTTGAAGAGAACGACGGCGTTGGGAAGCCATAATTTGTTAAGCGCGTTGATGAGTTCCCTCGTACCGCTGTCGTTGCGGCGGCCGACGACCACGACCTCGTGAGACGGCCCGATGGCGAAGTCCAGGGCACAGAGAAATGCCGTGTGGGCCCAGGGATAGCCGGTGATCTCGCCCGCGAAAGCCGCGGCCAGCGCCGATGCCTTTTCTTCGAGATCCGGCCTCCCGGTCGTCCGCGCCAGGCGGAGCAGGTTCGAAAGCATCACGGAATTTCCCGAGGGGAGAGCGCCGTCGTAGATTTCCTTCTTACGATAGGGGATCTCCGGGTCCGGCATTGCGAAAAAGAGGCCGCCCTTCTCTCCGTCCCAAAAAAGCGAAACGGCTATGTCCGTCAGCGCTAGCGCTTCCTCGAGATAGCGGGGGTCGAAGGTGGCGCCATAAAGTTCTATCAATCCGCCGGCGAGAAAAGCGTAATCATCGAGGAAGCCGGGGATGCGAGCCTCGCCGTCAGAATAACAATGGAAGAGGCGGCCGCGGGCGTCCCTCATCTCATGCAGGATGAACCGCGCGGCCTTTTCGGCAGCTTGGACATAGCGGCGATTATTCGTTATTCGAGCCGCGGTGGCCAGAGCGCCTATCATGAGCCCGTTCCAATCGGCGAGGATTTTGGTGTCTTTGAATGGATGAATTCTCCGTTCCCGGGCTAGAAAAAGCATCTCGCGGACTGTCTCCAGCCGCATCTCGCGGCTTTCGCCGTCCGACCTTAGAAGGCTTGGCGCTTCTTCCGACCGTTTCCATGCCGCCGTTTCGACGGGTTTCGCTGGGTCAACAGCCTTCTCTCTATTATGCTCGGGCCTCGGACCAGTCTCGTCGATGTTGGAGCGCGCCAAGTGAAGAATATTATAGCCGTCCGGCAGGCGCCCCGGATCAGCGAAGTTCCCCTCCGGCTTGACGCCGAATGTCGTGACGGCGAAATCGCCGTCCTTTTCGCCCAGGACGCTCCGCATCTCTTCCGCTGTCCAGACGTAGAACTTCCCCTCCTCGCCCTCGGAATCCGCGTCTTCGGCGGAATAGAACCCGCCCTCCGGTGCGGTGAGGTCTCTGAGGACATAGTCCAAGGTCTCAAGCGCCGTGTGCCGGTACGCGTCCTTCCCGGTCGCGAGAAATGCGTCCGTGTAAACGCAGGCCAACAAGGCCTGGTCATAGAGCATCTTTTCGAAGTGGGGCACGAGCCAGCGGGCGTCCGTGGAGTAGCGATGAAAGCCGTACCCGAGCTGATCGTAGATCCCGCCCCGCCGCATGGCGGAGAGAGTCTGTTCGGCCATCGCGAGAGCGCGCTCCCGCCCCGTCTTTCTCCAGAAACGGAGAAGGAATGAGATATTGTGCGGAGTGGGAAACTTGGGCGCGGCGCCGAATCCGCCGTTGGCGCCGTCAAAGGCCGCCTCGAGCCAGCCGAAAGCTTCATTGAAAACGGCGGATGTCATTTTGCCATCGCCCGTTTGTTGCTCCGGTTCCGCGAGCACGGCCGCGGCGATCTCATCCGCGGACCGCAGCGCTTCCGCGCGATCAGCCGTCCAGAATTCACGGAGGCGGGGGATAAGCTCTTGAAGGCCGTCCCGCCCCCACCGGCGCGACTTTGAGAAATAAGTCCCTGCAAAAAAGGGCTTTTTGTCCGGCGTCATGACGATGGTGAGCGGCCAGCCGCCGGAGCCGGTGAGCGCCTGACAAACGGCCATGTAGTACTGATCGAGGTCAGGGCGTTCCTCGCGGTCAACCTTGATGCAGACGAAGGCCTCATTGAGCAGCCGTGCCGTCGCCTCGTCCTCGAATGATTCCCGTTCCATGACATGGCACCAGTGGCAGGTCGAATAGCCGATGGAGAGAAAGACAGGCTTGTCATCGCGCCCGGCCCGTTCGAAGGCTTCTTCGCCCCAGGGATACCAGTCGACGGGATTGTGGGCGTGCTGCAGAAGATAAGGGCTCTTTTCGTTAATGAGGCGGTTTGCCGGCTGTGTCACGGCTGATCTCCCCTATCCTGAGGTGCTGGCTTGCCTTCCGTTTCTGACCTTAAACCAATTACTATCTATGTCATAAATAACATCACAACATAGATTATTCCGCTTATGCCGCCATCATGCAGATTGACATTGTACATGGGGGGTTCCCCTCCGGCAAATCGCCGGGAGAAACGTAGTGACGAGCGGGCCGGTAGCAACCCGTCTTGACCCGTTCGCCGACACTAAGCCCCGGCATTCATGCCGGGGACTCGAGGGGTTGACTCCTTAGCGGGACCGGCTTATAAAAAGGGCATGACCAAGAAGGAGTTCGCGCGGCGCGTCATGAACCTGCAAGGTGATGCTCTGGGCACATTCCTCAATTTTCTCAAGTCCGCAAAAATTCCGTATTGTGTAATAGGCGGGCTGGCAGTTAACGCCTATGCCGAGCCCGTCGTCAGCCTCGACCTGGACATCGTCGTGGCGTCGGATCGCCTTCAAGAGCTGAAAGTGTCGCTGCCCGGCCCCTTCAAGGCTAGGACGCACCCTCACAGCCTGAACCTTACTTGGCCGGGCTCCGATCTCCGGATCCAGGTCCAAAGGGACTCCCGCTACCAGACTTTTCTCTTGCGAGCGAGGGTGAAGGATGTGCTCGGCTACAAAATGCGCGTCGCCCGCATCGAGGACGTGTTGCAGGGAAAGATATGGGCAGCGATTGACGAGACGCGCCGCCCAAGCAAACGGCAGAAGGACTTGGCGGACATCCTGAGGCTGATCGAGAAGCGGAAAGAACTTATTGCTCTCGTCCCCCTTGTGCTAAAGAAACGACTTGAACTGACCTGATCACGAAAGCCGCAGATGCGGCGGCAGTGTCGGCGCATGTTGCAGACTGCGGGAGGAGACGATGCTTAAGCCGCACAGAATATCCCAGGTTTGGGGCGTCTGTTTCGCTCTCTGCGGCTTTGCTCTTTCTTCAGCCTCTCCGCGGCAGGCGCGAAATTGGCAGGGATCGATAGTCCATGAAGGCGGTGTTACGGTCGTCAAAAATCCAAAGCAACCTGTCTGCCCTGAAGGCACAATCATCCTGGAAAACGACCTGAGCATCGGCAAGGGCATCGGGAAGGACGGCTATGTCTTTTCCCAACTGGCCTATGTGGCGGTCGACGACGAGGAAACCATTTATACGATGGACCAAAGGGACATTCAGATCTCGGTTTTTGACAAAACCGGAAAATATTTAAGGACGATCGGGCGGAAAGGCCAGGGTCCCGGCGAGTTTCAAAATCCGGACGAAATCTTTGTCACGAACCGCCGGGAGCTTGTGGTCGAGGATTTCATCCGCAATCTGAGCTGCTTTGCACTCGACGGCAAGTTCCTGCGAGCTTTGCCCACGGCCGCTTTGTTTCCCATCGGTGTATTGCTCGATGCCTCCGGCCGGGTCTACGCCGAACGCAATATCCCCGATCGCGAAAAACCCGGGAAAAAGATCGACCTGTACGACGAAAACCTCAAATTTATCATGACGGTTGCGATCATTCGGGAGCCCAAGCCGGACCCCAGCCTGCTCGCGCCGTTTCATCCCCAAATCGAATGGGCGGCTGCAACTGACGGCGGCCTCATTATATGGCGGGGCGGAGAATATGAACTCGACGTGTTTGATGCACAAGGAAAAATCGTCCGGAAAATCGTCAAAGATTATGACCCCGTGGGAATCACGAGCGAAGACGTCAAGCAACGCGTCAGGCGAGTTCCGGAAGGCCGCAAACTCGTCATCCCAAAATCTTTCCCGCCGCTTCAGTCGCTCATTGCGGACGACGAAGGACGGATTCTTGCCGTCACTTACGAGAAATCAGCGGAAGGAGCACAAATCAGCGATGTCTTTGACACGGCGGGCAGGTTCTTGGCGCGAGTCGCGTTCAAGGGCCGGCCGCAGGCTTGGCGCAAGAACAAGCTCTACACGATCGAAGATGACGCTGAAGGCTATCAAGTCCTCAAACGATACCGCGTCATTTGGAACATTAAACAGCAGTAGGCAGGCGGATTTCTCGCCGTTCCCATCTTGACCTGATCCTCCAAGTCCGGTAAGTCCGCGTAGCTGCCGTCGAGAATTTAGCCAAGCCGGTCGATTAAGTGGCGGGGGATAGATTATAATGTCCTCAGCTCATGACTTCAGGAGACCCGACATGCGCCGCATCCGCCCTGCCCTGATTGTCTTGCCTTTGCTTATGGCATCTCTTTTCCTCTCCGCCTCTTGCCGGAGGTCGAAGCGTCCCGAGGGACTTTACGCCGAGGTCCTGACCAACAAAGGCTTGATCGTCCTCCAGCTTGAATTCCAGAAGACGCCGATGACCGTTGCCAATTTTGTCGGGCTCGCCGAAGGGACGATCACCAATAAGGCGTTCCCCCGCGGCAGGCACTATTTCGACGGAACGAAATGGCACCGTGTCGTCTCCGGACACGTCATCCAGTGCGGCATCCCAAAAGGCGGCAAGACCGACGGCCCCGGCTATCAATTCCCCAACGAGATCGTCCTCCCGGAGCTCAATCACGGCCGGGCCGGCATGGTCAACATGGCCAACGGCGGCCCTCATACGAACGGCAGCCAGTGGTGCATAACCCTCGGGGACCGGTCCTATCTCGACGGCGATTACACCGTTTTCGGACATGTCGTCCAAGGAATGGACGTCGTATTCAAGATCGTTCAGGACGACAATGTCCGGAGCGTGAAAATTGTGCGCATCGGAAAGGCGGCCAAAGCCTTCCGGCCGACGACAGAGTCCTTCCGGAAGATGGTTGCCGCGGCCGAGGTGCGTGTCAAAGAAACCGACGCAAAGAAGAAAGCCGAGGAGAAGGCGCTAGTTCGACGGAACTGGCCGGATGCCGTCGCCCTCCGGGACGGGTTGAAGTACATCGTCCTTCGCGAGGGTCAGGGGGCCCCGCCGACTGCCGGGCAGAAGCTCAAGGCCGCCTATTCCGGCCGCTGCCTGATGAGCGGCAAGCCTTTCGTCAGCACGGCCGATGAGGGCAAGCCGTACTGGGGCGATAAGCCGGAGCCTTTTGAGTTTGAGATCGGGAAGAGCAAGGTCAATCCCGGCGTCGACGAATCCCTCGCTCTCATGAAAAAGGGGGAGAGGCGGCTGGTCATCGTCCCGGCCGTCTTGGGCTATAAAACTAGCGGCTTTTACGCGAAGCAACGGCCGAACGAAAAGCGGTTCGTTATCTCCCCCGATACTGCTCTGGTGTACGAGATCGAGCTCGTCGACATTCAGGAATAATCAGCTATTTCCCCGCCGGCACGAGGACGACGTTCTCTAGGTTCATGGCGTGGTTATTGGCGATCGATTTGATCCTGACCTTGAGGACATGTTGGCCTTCCTTGAGCGAGAAGCGGCCCATGGAAAACGTCTTTGGACAATAGACGCTCGGCGATGACTCCGTGAGCGCGGGGATCGTCTGCCCATCCACTTCGACCTCGTAGGCGGCCTTGCCGCCCCACATACTGGCATAAGAGACGAGGACTTCGTAGGAACCAGGTTTGCCGGTCCTGAATTCCCACTGCGGGTAGTCGTTGACGTTCTGCCAATTTGTGAGCATGGTCGTCCTGTAGAAATAGTCCAGGTAGGCGCGCTGGCCCATCTCGGATTGGATGTCGGCGAGGCAGACGGGGAGCTCAATGCGGCCGCCGACGCCGGGCTCGATCGTGTACGGCTCGACGACGGGCGGTCCGGAGAGTTCGACGGCGACGACCGTCGCGTCCGGGTCGAGCGCCCGCTGCGGCAGGGTGATGACGACGTCTTTCGCCGCGCGCCGGAATTCCAGGGCCTTCTCTTTCTGCGCCAGCAGGTAAGCCTTTTTTACGTCTGTCTTGAGCCCGGGCAGCCGGATCTTCGCGTCCTGAGGCCAGCCCATGACGTGGATATAAAGCGTCGTCCCCTTGACCGTGCACCGGCCGAAGAAGGGGAGCCGTTCGAAAACGCTGGCCGTTGTCCCGTAGATCGCGTCGCCGTTATTCTTGAGCCACGCGCCGATCCGCTGGAGGCGGTCGACGAACTCGGCCGGGATCTTGCCGTTCGGCTGCGGGCCGACGTTGAGCAGGAGGTTGCCGCCCTTGCTAACGATCTCGATGAGCTGACGGATGAGCTGGCTCGCGCTGTGGAACTCGGTCTCATAGCGGTTGTATCCCCAACCGTTCCAGTTCATCGTGTAGCAGGCCTCCCAGAGGCGGGGCGTACCGTCGGCGCTGCGGATCCCCGTCGCCGGGACGTAGTTTTCGGGCGTCCCGAAATCGCCATACCCGGGCTCGCGTTTGAAAAGCCTATCGTTGATGAGAAGCGTCGGTTTGAGGCCCATCAGGATCTTCCCGATCTCGAAGGCCCGTTGCTCCTGGTTCGAATGCTCCCATTCGCCGTCGAACCAAAGGACAGCCGGGTCGTACTTGGTCACGAGCTCCTTGACTTGATTCGTCGCGTAGTCCATGTAGCGAACGAAGTCGGCGCCGGCGGTGGAACGGCCTTTCTCCCAGTCACGGTGCGGCAGATAGTCGGGATGGTGCCAATCCATGATCGAGTAGTAGAAACCGAGCGGAACGCCGGCCGTGCGGCAGGCGGCCGAGAGCATGCCCAGGATGTCTTTCCCGTATTTGGCGTGGGCGACGCTGTAATCCGTATACTTGCTGTCGAACATGCAGAATCCGTCGTGGTGCTTCGAGGTGATGATGACGTACTTGACGCCGGCGTCTTTGGCCAGCGCGGCCCATTCCGCGGGGTTGAAGTCGACGGGGTTGAAATTGTCGGCATAATACTGGTATTCGGCGAGCGGTATCTGGAGGATCTGCCGGGCCCACTCCTCACGGCCGATCATCGAATAAGCTCCCCAGTGGATGAACAGGCCGAATTTGGCATCACGAAACCACTGGAGCCGGCCGGGCGCAGCGGATGAGGATGACGGGGTCTCCGAGGCCGTGCTTATCTTCGTGGGTCGGTCGGCGGCCGCGTCCGGGAATGCCGCCTGCGTGTTGACTGCCGAGATCATCAGGCTGCTCAGAATCCCAACAGCCGAGGCCAGTCCGACATTTTTCCTGATCATAATCCCTCCGCTTTGCTCGTGGGGTGACCCAAGATTATCCGCGTGAGAGGCTCATGTCAATGAGGCGCAGGGCGGCCCCTGGTTCGTCGGGGAGCGGAAAGTTCAACGCGGCTATCGGGCAGCTCGGGCCGCCAGCAGGGCCTTGTAGGCGTTGACCATCCCGCCGCAGGCGACCTTGCCGTCGAGGGCGGGGAGGTGCGACGCGGTCTCCATGAGGATCTTCTTTAAGGCCACGGCGCTCAAGTCGGGCTTAACCGAGAGCGTTAGAGCCGCGATCCCCGCAACCACCGGCCCGGCGCAAGATGTGCCGCCCCCGAGGCTGTAGGTGCTTCGGCCGTCTCGGACATCCGTCGTGAAATTCTCGTCGAGGGCAGCGATATCGACGTTTCGCACCCCGAAGTTTGACCCGAGCATCCGGTCACCGGCCTTGTAGCGGACGAGCCCGCCCTTGAAATCGATCATGGCCACGGTCAAGATGTTGTCGAGGGGAAAACAGGCCGGGTACGTGAAGTTCTCCGGCCGGTCGACGTCCAGGCCCGAATTCCCCGCGCCGACCACGAGGAGGACGTCTTTTGTCCCGGCGTATTCGATGGCGGCCTTGAGGTCGGCCAGCGCCTCGGGCGTCGGGTCGCTGACGAAGCCGCTCCAGTTGATGACCCGAGCGCCGTTGTCCGCGGCATAGCGGATGGCCTTGGCCGCCCGCCCGGGCCGGGCGGTGTCCTTTTCGTTCCGCCCGGTGCCCTGAGCCCCGATTTTGAGGAGCATCATGGAAACGTCCCAGTTGATCCCGGCGATCCCGATCCCGTTATTCCCCCGGGCACCGATGATGCCCAACGCGGCGATGCTGTGCCAATATGGCTGGATACGGTCCTTGCGCATGCCATCGAAGACGTAGCAGTCGGGGTCGGGATCGTCGAAGGCGAAGTCCCAGCCCATGACGTCGTCGACGTAGCCGTTCCCGTCGTCGTCGATCCCATTGGTTTCTTTAGGATGGCCGGTAGCGTCAAGCCCGGACTCGCCGGGATTCGTCCAAATGTTCCCGGTCAGGTCCTCGTGATTATAGAAGAAACCGTCATCGAGGACTGCCACAACGACCTTGCGGCTCCCGGTCGAGATCGTCCAGGCGTACGTGATGTCAGGATCGATGCCGGCGACGGCGTCCAGGGTGAGAGCCGACGGTTTGGTGGACATCCGCTCGATCCGGATCTGCCCGCCGGGATTCAGCAGGCTGACCTGATATTTGAAAAAGGGATCGTTGGGGATGACCCTTGGCGGCGGGGACGCCTGGCTGGCAATAAGCGCGGCGAATAGTGCTACGGCGCCGATAGCGAAGGCGATAACGATGGCGATTTTTTTCATGACAATTAGCCTCCTCGGATTCTCTCTCCTTATTTTACCTGCCCAGGCCCGAGAATGTTAACATCAAATGCAGCAAATGGGGTCGGACCAAGTCAATTAATTGGAAAATAATAAGATAGGCAGAAATAAAAGGCCAATTTCGGATCAAGGTCCTCTTTTTGGCGCCAAAAAGCCGGACCTAAGCCTCGCCACACCGTATCCGGATGCGAAATGGCTTAGGTCTTCATTGATGGGCCGGAAAAACGCGACTTAAGACCTATAGCTGGGTTAAAAACGGTATTAATTTATTTTTTATCAATATGATAACTTGGTCCGACCCCAACCGATCCAGACCAGCCGACCCATTTCTATCAATTAACCCTTTCCTCTGACAGAGAACGTCGTCAGCTTTTCGCTTTGCCCCTCTTTAGAAACGCCGTCAGGAGGAAGAGGCTGCCGACCACGATCATTATGACGCCCCACATCAGGTTGACGTTCCACCCGAGCGACTTATCGTACATCTCCTTCTTCGTCACGAGGCCGTAAATCCCCAACAGCACGCCGTAGGCAGTGAGGAGACAGCCGATCGGGAGCTTGAGGTCCAGGAAATGCGCTTTGCTCGGTGCCTGTTCCTGTCCTTTATTCTGTTCTTTTGTTTCGATCTGTTCGTTCATGGTGCACTCCTTGCGACGGCTCCCGCGATTACCTGAAGATGAAGTTCAGGACGAGCGAGAGGATGATGGCGACCGAGCCCCAGACCTCCGGCCTGACCAGCCATCGGGCCGTGACTTTTGCCCTGGGCGTCAGGCTGAACACAAGACCTTTGAGGTCCTCGGCGCTTCTCTTCTCCGTGAACAGGCTGACGCCGATCGTGATGACGAAGTCGGCGAGCCACGCCCACCAGGCCTGAAAGAAGTTTGCGGCCATGTCGCTCGCGTAATGGAGGACGCCGGCCTTGTACAGGATGTAATGGCCGGCCGCGGTCAGGATGCCGAAGAGCAGGCCGAAAAAGCCGCCCATCCCCGTCGCCCCGCGCCAGAACATCCCGAGAAGGAACGTGGCGAAGAGCGGAGCGTTGAAGAACGAGAAGATGAGCTGCATGTAGTCCATCAGGTTCGGGAAGGATTTCACAATGTAGGCCGTCCCGACGCTGATCAGGATGCCGAAGACGGTGGCGTACCGGCCCATCCGCAGGTAGTGCGAGTCCGGCTTCCCTTTCTTGATGTATGACCCGTAGATGTCGTAGGTCCAGATCGTGTTGAAGGCCGTGACGTTTCCGGCCATCCCGGACATGAAGCTTGCGAGAAGCGCGGTGATGGCCAGCCCCAAGACGCCGTTCGGCAGATAATGTTTCATCAGTAAGATCAAGGCCGAATTGTATTCCGTCGAAGGCAGCGCGCTTTGGCTGAACTCGGGCAGGACGAGAAGCGCGATCAGTCCCGGGATGACGACGATGATCGGCACGAGCATTTTGGGGAACGAGGCGATGACGGGCGTCAGCCGGGCCGAGTTGATGTTCTTTGAGGCCAGCGCCCTCTGCACGACAAGAAAATCCGTCGTCCAGTAACCGAACGAAAGGACGAAGCCCAGGCCGAGGACGAGACCGACCCAGTTGACGCCGAGCGGATTCTGGCTCGTCCCGAAATGCTGCCAGGCATGGAGGAGCGGCGACCTGAGCTTTGTCACGAGTCCGGCGAAGCCGCCGACCTGCTTGAGCCCGAGAAAAACGATCGGCAGGAGGCCGAGCCAGATGAGGAAGAACTGGATGACCTCGTTGTAGATCGACGATGACAGGCCGCCCCAGACAACATAGAGGAGGACGACCACGGCGGCGAACATGATGCTCGCGGTGAGCGACCAGCCGAGCATCAACTTGAACAGGAGGGCCATGGCGTAGAGGCTGATGCCGCTCATGAGGATCGTCATGATGGCGAAGGAGATGGCGTTCAGCCCGCGGGTGGCTTCGTTGTAGCGGAGCTTAAGGTACTCGGGGACCGTCTTGACCTTGCTTCCGTAGTAGAAAGGCATCATGAAGATCCCCAGGAAGATCATGGCCGGAATGGCGCCGAGCCAGTAAAAGTGGACTGTCGAGATTCCGTACTTGGCGGAGTTGGCCACCATGCCGATGACTTCCAGGGCGCCGAGGTTGGCCGAGAGGAACGCCAAGCCCGTGATCCAACTCGGCAGCGAGCGGCCCGAAAGGAAAAAGTCCTCGCCGGTTTTCATGTATTTTCTGAGGGAATAACCGACGAGAATCATGACCATGATATAGCCGCCGATGATCGCATAATCGACGGCGTTCAGGACGATGACAGGGTTCATCGCTGCCTCCTTACGAGTTCCCTTCGCGCATTAGGCGAACATATAACATAGGAGAAAGAGGGTGTCAAAAAGTGAAGCTACGAGCTGCGCAGCCGAAAAGAAAGATCCAAGAATCGTTTCAAATATTTCCTAAAAGTGCGGCGTCGAGTCGCTCCACCGCCCTTTTAGTGGTCGCTCCGAAACTCCGCTCCCTGCCGCTCCCTGCCGCCAAGCCCAGGCGACCATCTCCTGGTTATCACGCTCGAACGGTTCGCGCGCGAATCCGCCGAAGACCTGCCACCGCGCGAAGCCGGCCAGCCGGAATAGCAGCTCGAGTTCGAAACGATAGACCCAGCGCTGCGTCGTATGGAAACCGTGCGAGGCCAAGACCACGCCGTTTGCGTCGAGCTCGCGGATCTCGATTTCGGAGCGCTGACATTGGCCCGCGACGTCCTTGAAGCGGGTGTCCCACATCTGGAAGCAGCGGCCGTCATCGGGGCGGACGGTTTGCATTTCCATGACAGGCTGGCCGTCGGGCTCGGACCAGTATCGAGGGCCCGGGTACGACATGTGCAGGACGAGCGCCCCGCCCGGTTCGAGGTGATCATGGCAGCGGCGCAGGGTGGAGAGTTGGGCTTCAGTTGTGTCGGCGTGGGCGAACGTGTTGAACGCCATGAAGATACGGGCGTAGCGGCGCGGCATGGCGAAATCGCGCATGTCGGAGACAACAAGCCGGGGATGGAATCCTTTGGCCGCGGCCTTCTCACGGGCGCGCTCGAGCATTGGTGCGTAGAGGTCAACCCCTTCGGCTTCGACTCCGGCCACAAGGAGCGGCAGGAGCACACGGCCGGTGCCGCACCCGACTTCAAGCACCGGACCTCCCGCCTCTACGCCGGCCGATACCCAGAAGGGGAGGTCGAAATCCAGCCCGCCGAGCATCAGGTCGTAGAGTTCCGGCGCATCGTAGGGAGAGGGTCGGTCGTTCATGGATGGTATCCTCGGGAATGGGTTGGCGGGCGGATTTATAGCACAGGCCGTCAGGAAGTTCAAGAAGGGGTCAAACCTACACTTTCCAGTTTTCTTCAAAGTGTAGGTTTGACCCCTTCTGAGTAAGCGGGCTTTTCGTTCTCGTCATTCGCGACGTGAGAAAAACCGCCGCGGCGAGCGTTTTCCTTTTGCAGGACGAAGATTCAAACATGCCTGGAAATGGGAATGGGGGGACGGAGACCGCGTCGGCGCCGCGCGCCGGCATTCCCTGCTCAGGTCCATTTCTGGGCAACGCGCCGTCGATCGTGAGGGTCCGGACCATGATCGAAAGGGTTAGGGACAGCGATGCCCCCGTTTTCATCTGGGGCGAGAGCGGGACCGGGAAAGAGCTGGCGGCGAAGACGATCCACGATACCGGACGCCGCCGGGCCGGTCAGTTCGTGGCCGTCAACTGCGGAGCCATCCCCGAGAACCTCCTGGAGAGCGAGCTGTTCGGCCACGCCCGCGGCTCGTTCACGGGTGCGATGCGTGACAAATCCGGGCTGATCGAGGAAGCTCACGGGGGCACGTTCTTCCTGGATGAGATCGGCGACCTTCCCCTGGCGCTTCAGGCCAAGCTTCTCCGTGTGCTCGAGGAAAAGAAGATCCGCCGGGTCGGGGAGACGCGAACCCGGCCCGTTGACGCCCGTTTCGTCAGCGCCACGAACAAGGACATCGAGCAGGAGGTCAGCCGGGGAAACTTCCGTGAGGATTTGTACTATCGCCTGAAGATTATCGGCATCGAGCTGCCGCCTCTCCGCGAGCGGAAAGACGACATCCTGCTCTTCCTCAAGCATTTCCTGGACGAATTTTCACGCTCCATGAGCCTGTCCCGGCCGTTCTTTTCGCCGCTGGCCCTGGAGCTCCTGTTGAGCTATCCGTGGCCGGGAAACGTCCGCGAGCTCCAGAACGAGGTTCAGCGCTGCCTGATCATCGGCGGCGACAGCCCCATCGTGCGCGAGGATTTCCTGTCTCCCAAGATCAATCCCAGCCGCCGGACGTACTCCCCGGCTTCTCACCATTTCCGTGAGGCCAAAGCCGAGTTCGAGCAGCGGTTTCTCCGGGAAGCCCTCATCCGATGCAACTACCATAAATCGAAGACTGCGGCGGAAATTGGATTGACTCGCCAAGGCCTATTTAAGCTGCTGAAAAAACACAATATTCAGGACAGTCGGGGACCGGCCCCGGGACCGTAGAACACCGTGCCCCCCCGGCGAGGGCGGTGCCCTCGGTCGCCTGTTCGTCCTGGAGCCGCAGAAAACGGGGTGTGCGTTTTTCGAGTCACGCAAGGCTTTGCGTCCGTGCGCCGAGCCGATTGATGTCGCCTCCGGCTTGTGATAAATTTTAAATATGGCGGAAGAAACTGATAAGCCCGGCGTTTTTCAAGTGACGTGCCCGAGCTGCGGCATGATTCTCTGGGTCGACGGCACAACGCGAGAGATCATCAAGTCGGAGAAGGGCCAAAAAAAGAAAGGCTCGCTCGACGATCTTCTGGTTAAGGAAAAGAAACGACATGATGAGTTCGGCCGCAAGTTCGACGCCACCTTTGAACTCCAA
Organism: Candidatus Aminicenantota bacterium; assembly: GCA_963727095.1. Taxonomy (GTDB): domain Bacteria; phylum Acidobacteriota; class Aminicenantia; order Aminicenantales; family Saccharicenantaceae; genus CAVSEQ01. Next base: position 1,340,759 of record CAVSEQ010000005.1, read on the forward strand.
CGGGAAAAGCATGTCCAGGCCGAGGACAAATTCAAGAAGGCGCTCGAAAAGGCCGGAAAGGGCGAGGACGAGGAAAACCAATAGCGGCCGCGCCGCGGTCAGCTTGTCAGAAAAGTTCAGGCGGCGGTGATGCCTACCCGTGAGCCCCCGTAGCGGAGGGGGTCCCGGCGCTCGGCGACGGGGGAACCGGCGGGACTGGTTCCCGGGGAGCGGCAGCGCGGGGGCCGAGGGCAGGCTCAACGCCGCTTGAACATCAGCTTCCGGCCTGGGTCTCGTCCTCCCGCATTCGCTTGGCCATCGTGAACTTCGTAAACCCGAAAACGGCGAGCATGACCACCGATAGGTAGTTCATGAACGCCCACGGGAGATACGCCAAGGTCGGGACTCCGATCGTCCCGGTGATATAAACTCCCGCCATGCTCCATGGGATCAGAGGCACGATGATCCCGCCGCTCTCTTCGATGATGCGCGACAGATTCTTGGCGGCAAGCCCTTTGGCCTCATAGACCGGGGCCAGCAGGTCGGCCGGGATGATCATCGCGAGATACGAGCTGCCCGTGATCAGCGCCGACAGGATGGCCGCCCCGATGGTCGTCAACACCAAGCTCCACACCTGCTTTGTGAACCGCATGACCCGCTCGAGGATGACGGCCAGGCATCCCGTTGCCTGCATGATCCCGCCGAAGCTGAAGGCCGTAAACGCGATGAGCTGCGTTTCCATCATGCTCATCATCCCGCCCTTGGAGAGCAGGGTATCCACGACCGCCACGCCCGTTCGCGCCGGGAGCCCCGAATTCATGGCCGTGGCGACGACGCCGACGGAGGTCTTCTGGAAAATGACGGCCAGGATGCCCGCGACGACAGACGATAGAATCATCGCCGGGATGGTCGGCTTCTTGGCGATCGCGAAATAGAAGATGACCGCCATCGGCAACAGCAGAAGGATGTTGAAGTGGAAATTGGACTTCAGAGTCTGCGTGATCAACGTCATCGTGTCGGACTGGATGGCCGTGGCTTCGTAGTGGAACCCGATCACAAAATAGATCAGCAGTCCGGCCAGCCACGCCGGCACGGCCGACCACATCATGTGCTTGATATGGTCGAAAAGATTCGAACCCGAGATGACGGTGGCCAAGTTCGGGATGTCCGAGAGCGGCGACATTTTGTCGCCGAAATAGGCGCCTGCGACGATCGCCCCCGCCGCCGGTCCGAGCGGAATTCCCAATCCCATGGCAATGCCGATGAAGGCGACGCCAAGAGTTCCGACCGTTCCCCATGATGTCCCCGTGGCGAGCGACGTGATGCTGCAGACGAGACACGCCGTGAACAGGAAGAACTTGGGTGAGATAAGCTTGAGGCCGTAGTAAATGACCATCGGGATGGTGCCGCTGGCCATCCAGGCGCCGACGAGGATCCCCACCGAAAGCATGATGAGGATGGCCGGCATCGCCTTATGGATGCTGTCCACGATGCCGCGCTCCATGTCCTTCCACTTGAAGCCGAGCGCCAGCCCCATGAGCCCGGTGATGAAGGCGGCGGCGACGAGCAGGATCTGGGCCTTCATTTTATAGACGCCGTATCCGACGCCCAGAAGGAGGGCCATGGCGATGAGGGGAACGAGCGCCAGGCCGAATGACGGCTTCTTCTCGGGTCCGGCGGTCATTCGCTGAACGTTCCCTTCGCCAGCAGCCGGCCGCCGGCCATCATTTTCTTTCCGCGCGCGAAGACTTCGGTGAGTTTGAGGTCCCTATCGAAAATGACGATATCCGCATCCGCCCCGGCCGCGATCGCACCCTTTCCGCGGAGCTTGTAGAATTCCGCCGCATTTGTCGAGAAAAGCCTGATCGCCTGTTCAAGGGGCAGGATCTTCTTGACGACGAGATCCCGAAATTTCCTCAGCAGGTCCTTCTCCGACGCGATGGTCAGTCGAATAAGCCTTCCGGCCTTGTCGAAAACGGGCATGCTGCCGTTCGCGTCCGAACTCGCCATCATCCTCTCGAGAGGCAGGCCGGCGTCTTTGAAGCGCGCGACCGCGTCTTCGAGGGACACGTCGGGATCGGCCGCGGGATCAGGGTCTGGTCCGGCGGTGGCATCGATCGAGCCTCCCGTCTTGACCCATTCCAGGCCTTCCGTGAAAAGCTCACGATTGCGCGTGATGTGCGTCGGCACCATCTGCGTCGGTGGAATCTCGGTCTCGCGGACGATCCGGAAGAGCAACTCGAGTCCGCGCTTTCCGTCGCCCAAGTGAAGGTGGAGGATGCCCGCCTTCCCGCCGAGCATCCCGCCGACGCGGCACTCCGCGGCGAGCCCGGCCAATTCGTCGAACGTCGGTTGCGACGAGCGGTGGTCAGACACGGCGATCTCGCCGGCCCCAATGACCTTGTCGATGAGGATGAGGTCGCTCCGGACGCTCCCGGTGAGGGTCTGGACCGGAATTTCGTAGGAGCCGGTGAATAAAAACGTCGTGACGCCCTCGATCTCCAGCGCCTGAGCCTTAGCCGCGAGCGACGTCATATGCCGCGTGACCCCGTCGGTCCCGATGCAGCCGATGAGCGTCGTGACTCCGCTCGCGATGATGTCCTCGATGCGGATTTCCGGCGCCCGAGTCGCCGGACCACCCTCACCGCCGCCTCCCAGAATATGAACGTGGGGATCGATCAGTCCGGGGACGATCGATTTCCCTACGGCATCCAGGACATCGATATCCAATCCGGCAATTCGTATGGCGCCGGGTTCGGCGATGGCAGCAATCGTCCGTTCCGCGATCAGAATATCCTTGATGCCGCACGGTTTGGGGCCGAAGACTTCTCCGTTCCGGATAAGGGTGAGCATGGAAACCTCCTGCCTGCGCCAGCGGAGCCGCGGACCGGACGAGCCGCCGGCCCTCTGCCGGCCCCTGATTCCCGATTCGCGCGGTGCTAAGGTATCACGCTTGCCTCGACAGGGTCAAACCGGCGGCCCCGCCTGACCACGGACTGCGACTCCGGATTATTTTCGCTGATTTACAACACCACGTCGCGTCTGCGGATGTGTTCCATGGCCTGCCGAAATAGGCCTTTCGACCGGGGAGAAACGACGCATGAATCCATCATTCGCTTCGTTCCGAGGTTTTGAATTTTGGCGCCGGATTCAGTACAATAAGAGCCGCCGATATGCCAAACTACGAGGAAGAACTCAAGCGCCTGGAAAAACGAATCAAAAGGTTGACGAATATCTGTCTTTTTCCCAAGACGATCGACCTCCGCGGCGCCGAAAACTTCGTCATGCAGGGGCCGAACCTCATCGTCGGCAATCATATCGGGAGCTACAAGGACGTCGGCATGCTCCTCGAGGTCGCCCCGCGCCCCATCTACTTCATCGCCAACAAGATGATCTTCAATAAGGAAGAGGGGAGCGAGCTCGTCCTGCGCCACCTGAGGCGGCACCTCAAGGAGTTTAGCGTCTTCGTTCACATGATCCTCAAGCCGTTTTATGCCTACGCGGTGCGGTTCGTCTCCTCCAATGCCGCCATGGTCGGGACTATTCCGGTCGATATGTACGGCAACAAGGGCGACGCGATCTATAAGTGCCAGGATTATTTAAGGCTGGGCCGTGCCGTTATCGCCCTTCAAGGGCGCGGCCGGGTCCATCCACGCGACGCGAATCCCTATATCAAACCGTTCCGCCGGGGCGTGGCCATCATGGCCTATAACCTCTACCGCAACGAAGGGATTTCGGTGCCCGTGACGCCGATGTCCATCTTCGGGACACACATCCTGTGGGGCGTGCCGAACAAGATCAAGGTCAACGTCGGACCGCCGATGTTCATTAAGGATTATTGGGGCGCCGCCGAGCGCGAGACGGTCGAGAAGTTCCGGGCGGCACTGGAAAAGACTGTTAAGGGCCTTCTTATCCAGAGCTTGCGATGGGACCGGAAGGAACCATAAAACGCGGGAATTCTCTGCTTGGCGTGCGAAGGGCGAATTTGTTATAATCCCGGCGCGTTGAACCGACGTCATCATCTTCGCAATCCACTCCTAGGCTGGTGAACCATGTTTAAAGGACATCCCAGGGCTCTGTTCGTCATGTTTCTGGCCAACATGGGCGAGCGCTTCGGCTTCTACACGATGGTCAGCATCTTCGTCCTGTTCCTCCAGGCGAAGTACGGCATGACCGCGAGCGCATCGGGCTTCGTCTACAGTACGTTCATGTTCGGCGTCTACTTCTTCCCGCTGCTCGGCGGCTTCCTGGCCGACAAGGTCCTCGGCTATGGAAAGACCGTCAGCATAGGGCTCGTCACGATGTTTCTGGGCTACGTTCTTTTGGGCCTGCCGACGGCCGGCTCGACCGGGTTTGGGCTCGTCATCGCGGCCCTGGCCGTCATCGCCCTCGGTACCGGACTTTTCAAGGGGAATCTCCAGGCGCTCGTAGGGAACCTCTACGACGATCCACGCTTAAGCCCCCTCAGAGACAGGGCTTTCAATATCTTCTATATGGGAATCAACGTCGGCGCCATGTTCGCCCCGACCGCCTCGGAGGCCGTCAGCAACTGGATCCTGAAGGGCGCCCACTATTTTTACGATGCACGGATCCCGGCCCTGGCCAACAGCTTCCTGAAAGGGACGCTCAGCGATGCCAACGGCTATTTGGCCATCGCCCGCGCCCAGGACGCGAGCGTGACCATGGAGTCGCTTAAAGCGTTTTCGCAAACCTACATCAACACTCTCGGCAAATCCTACCACTATGGCTTCGCCGTTGCCTGTATCAGCTTGATCATCTCCATGGCGATATTCTGGGGTTTTCGGAAGTCCTACGCGCACGCCGACCTCAGCGAAAAGCAGAAGTCGAAGTCCGCGGCGCTCCGCGGCCAAATGGTCGAGCTTTCGCCGCAGGAGACGAAGCAGCGCCTCATGGCCCTCGGCCTCGTGTTCTTCGTGGTTATATTCTTTTGGATGGCCTTCCAGCAGAGTGCGGTGACGATGACCTTTTTTGCCAGGGATTATACGCATCCGAGTGTCAGCCGGGTCACCAATCTCTGGTTTGACCTGTTCGGGCTGCTGCCGCTCTTCCTGGCGATCCTCGGCCTCGTTTTTGTGGTCAGGAAGGGCTCGAAGCCTCTGGTCCGGACCCTGGGCGGCGCCACCTTCGTTGTCTTCGGCGTGCTGGCGTTTCTGAGGTTCCGGAGCTACGGCGCCGTCAATCCCTTCGCGCCGCAGAAGTTCCAGCACTTCAACCCGTTCTTCATCGTGGCCCTGACGCCTGTCATCATCGGGATCTTCGCTTGGTTGAACAGGAAGGGAAAGGAGCCGTCGTCTCCCCGCAAAATCGGGTTCGGCATGCTTCTCACGGCCCTGGCCTTTGCCATTCTGGCCGTGGGCTCGATCGGGCTTCCGAGCCCCAAGTCCCTCGGCGGACTCGTCGCGCCCCCCGATGCTCAGGTCTCCGTCTATTGGCTCATCTCGACCTACTTCCTGATCACCATCGCCGAGCTCTTCCTGAGCCCGATCGGCATCTCGTTCGTCTCGAAGGTTGCGCCTCCGAAGTACAAAGGCCTTATGCAAGGAGGGTGGTTCGCCTCGACGGCCATCGGCCTCCAACTTGTCGGGGTCGGCGCCTACCTTTGGATGCGCATCCCGATCTGGGCGCTGTGGTCCCTCCTCGTCGCGGCCTGCCTGCTTTCGGCGGCCTTTATGTTCGCTATTATGAAGCGGCTGGAGAAAGCGGCCGGCGCCTGAAAATCAAGAAGGGGCCAGGTCTACTTTTTGCCACTTTTTAGCAGAAAGTAGACCTGGCCCCTTCTTAACTTGCCCCCGTTTGCGGGAAGTGGCAGAATAGCGGCTTATGAAAAGCCGCCTGCCTATTTTCAAAAGCGGCGGTTTGCTGGAATTCAATTTCGAGGTGACCATGAATCACAAACGCTGGGTTGTCCTTTTCTTGGCTCTTGTCGCCATGGCCTCGGGGCTGAGCGCCGCCGCAGTGTTCGACCGGTATCACACACCCGCGGAAATGAACGCCGCCCTCCAGGAATATGCGACGGCTAATCCCGCGGTCGTAAGGGTGCACAAACTGGCCCAGAGCCCGGGCGGCAAAGACGTGATGCTCATCGAGATCGGCCCCGAGGTTTCGAAAGCGGAAAAAGCCGTCCCCGCCGTGTTTGTGGGGGCCAATTTCGAGGGCATCGTTCCGATTTCGGGGGAGGCCGCCCTCTACCTCGTGAAGCAGCTTATCGATAGACCGGACATGCGGAAAAACCTTACTTGGTACATTTTACCCTGCCCCAATCCCGACGCGGCGGCCCGCTTTTTCGCCAAGCCTCTCTATGCGGACCCGAGGAATTCGCGCCCGTACAACGACGATATGGACGATGCCGTAGACGAGGACGGCTATGACGACCTCGACGGCAACGGGATCATCACGATGATGAGGGTCAAGGACCCGGCCGGGGAATGGATTACCGTCCCCGGCGAGCCCCGCCTTATGAAGAAGGCCGACTGGTCCAAAGGCGAGAAAGGCATTTACAAGCTCTATTCCGAAGGCATCGACAACGACGGCGACGGCGAGTACAACGAGGATCCGCCCGGCGGGGTCAACATCGGCATCCAGTTCCCGCACCTGTTCCATCATTTCACGTCGGGAAGCGGTCCCTGGCCCGGCAGTGAGCCGGAGAGTTTTGCCATTATGAAATTCGTCAACGAGCACCAGGAGATCGGCCTGACCTTTGTCCTCGGATCGACGAACTTTTGCCTGAATCCTCCGCGGGGCGGCCGAAAGGGCGACGCCGACCTCAATCAGATCAAAGTCCCCGAGAACATGGCCGGATTCATCGGCGCCGATCCCAACAAGATGTACAGCATCGCCGAGATTATGGACATGGTTAAGCCGCTGGTCCCGGAAGGCATGCAGGTCACCGAGTCCATGATCGCAAGCTTCCTCGGCCTGGGCGCGGTCGTCAACCCGCTTCCCGAGGACCTTAAGTTCTACAAGGAGCTCTCGGACAAGTACAAGGAATTCCTCAAGAAGGCCAAGCTTGACGACAAGCGTCTCGAACCCTCCCAGGACAAGGACGGCTCGTTCGAGCTCTATTCCTATTACCAATTGGGACTGCCTTCCTTCAGCCTGGATTTCTGGACACTGCCGGAGGTCAAGGAGGAGAAGAAAGAGGCGGACATCACGCCCGAGAAGTTGGAGAAGATGTCGAACGATGAGTTCGTCGCCCTCGGCGAAGAGAAGATCGACGCCTTCCTGAAGTCGGCCGGAGCGCCGCCCCAGTTCAAGGCCAAACAGCTCATCGAGGGCATCAAAGCCGGCCAGATGAACACCAAGCAGATGGCCGAGATGATGCGCCAGATGCCCAAACCGCCGAGCGAGGAAGGGACGGATCCGAAAGAGAAAGCCCTTTTGGCCTACAGCGACAAGGAACTCGGCGGCAAGGGTTTCGTCAACTGGAAGCCCTTCAAGCATCCGCAGCTCGGCGATATCGAAATCGGCGGGACCGTGCCGTTCACCGACACGACGCCGCCGGCCGCGAAGATCGAGCCTCTCCTCAAGGGCCAAGTCCCGTGGGTCTTCGAGATCGCCGCCAAAATGGCCCGGATCAAGTTCGGAAAAACCGAAGTCAAGTCCCTCGGCGGCGGCGTTTATGCCGTCGAGGTCTGGGTCGAAAACGCCGGTTACCTGCCTTATCCGACGGCCATGGGCCGCCGGAACAACCGGATCATCCCGGCGATCGTCACACTCGAGGGGAAGGATTTCACCATCGTGGACGGCAAGAAGCGGAGCCTGGTTCCCGCGATCGACGGGTACGGCGCCCAAGTCGTCCGCTGGCTTGTCCACGCGGATAAACCGGTCAAGGTCGACGTCAAAGTCTCCACACGGATCGCCTGGGGCGACTCCAAGACTCTCGACCTGGGAGGTGCGAAATGAAGAAAGCGCTGTTCCTTATCGTCATCCTGATTGCGGCGGCTTCCGTGCCCGGTCAAAACGCCAAAATCACGGTCCCGCTGCGTTTCGACCGCTATTACTCATTGGAGCAGGTTTACGAAGCCGTCCAAGCGATCAATAAAGCCTATCCCGATATGACCAAGCTCGAAGAAGTCGGCAAGAGCGAGGAAGGGCGGCAACTCTATGCCGTGACTGTCAACAACCCGAAAACCGGCCCGGCCCTTTCGAAGCCCGGGATCTATGTCGACGGCAACATCCACGGCAACGAGATTCAGGGCGGGGAGATCTGCCTCTACCTCCTGGATTACCTCTTGGGGAATTACGGGAAAAACAAGGACGTCACGGAGCTCGTCGATAAAAACGTCTTTTATGTCGTCCCGGTCGTCAACGTCGACGGGCGCTGGCACTTTTTCCACGATGCCAACACCCCGAGCTCCAACCGGAGCCTGCGCATTCCGAAAGACGACGATCATGACGGCCTGGTCGATGAGGATTTCCCGGATGACCTCGACGGCGACGGCAACATTTGCATGATGCGGAAAAAGGATCCGTACGGCATGTACAAGACCGACCCCGAGGACCCGCGGCTCATGGTTCCGATCAAGCCCGGCGAGAAGGGCGAATGGACGATCCTCGGCGAGGAAGGGATCGACAATGACGGCGACGGCCTGATCAATGAGGACGCCGAGGGCTATGTCGACCCCAATCGGCAATGGGGTTTTGACTGGGCGCCGGAGTACGTACAGAGCGGATCAGGCGATTTTCCGTTCGAGGCGGTCGGGCTGAAGGCGCTGGCCCTATGGACACAGACAAAGACCAACATCTGCATCGGCTGGACATTCCACAATTTCGGCGGGATGTACCTGCGCGGGCCGAGCCGCAAGGGCCTCGGCGAGTATCCGCCGGGTGACGTGGCGGTCTACGACTATATCGGCAAGCAGGCCGAGCGGATCACACCCGGCTACAGATACATGATCAGCTGGAAGGACCTCTACACGACGTACGGCGATTCTCTCGAATGGCTGTGTCAGACCGTCGGGGCCTACGGCTATTGCGGCGAAGTCTTTCAGTCCCAAAGCGAGACATTCAAGGGGCAGGGCGAGAAGAAGATCGAGCCGCCGTCTGCGGGGGGCGAGGAAGGGCCGAGAGGCTTCCTGTCCGGTGACGCGACGGACCGCGAGCGGCTCAAGTACAGCGATAACCTGACTCAGGGTGAGCTCTACAAGCCCTGGAAACCGTTCAAGCACCCGGCCTTCGGCGATATCGAGATCGGCGGCTGGGTCAAGATGAGCAGCCGGCTCCCCGCTTCCTTCATGCTTCCTGACCTCGTTCACCGCAACGCCATGGCCGTTCTATTCTCGGCCAAGCACGTGCCGGAGGTCAGCTTGGAAGTCACCGAAGTCAAGAAGCTCGGCGACGGCCTCTATCGCGTACGGACAAGACTGGCCAACGGCAAAGCCATGCCGACGATGACCTACCAGGCCCAGAAATCGCGGCTTTATCCCAAGGATACGCTCCGAGTCTCGGGCGGTGGCGCCAAGGTCGTGGCCGGCGGCCTCCTCGTCAATCCGTACACCGACCAGGTGAGCTACAAGAAATACCGCCCCGAGCTCCAGTTCCTGGTTGTTCCGGGGTTCGGCAAAACGGAGTACCAATTCCTGGTTGAGGGCAAAGGCGAGATCAAGCTGAGGTACGAGTCGCGCCACGCCGGCACGCTCGAGAAAACGATCAAGCTGGATTAACTCATAGGGGGACACTATACTGTGTCCCTCTTTCGCCGGATGGCGTGCGGTATCTGAGCCTGCTCGAGTCGGACAAGATCCTTCCTCCGGGGCTTCTAAAGTAGGACGGCGGGACGCATGCCGACGAGGCGGAGACGTCCGTGATGCTCCATATCGCACCGGACCTCGTCGACATGTCCAAGGCGGTCAGGGATTATGAGCCGCGGTCCGGCCTCAAAGGTCTGAGGCGCGACCCGAACGGCGCGGGAACTTACAGCCCCTCCGGCGTCTGGGGCGACCCGACCCTGGCCACAAAAGAGAAGGGCCGGATCATCGCCGAGAAGACCGTCGAGTCCATCGTCCGCGAGGTCCGCGCTCTCGTCGGTTTGGACAGCTAAGAAAAACGAGCCTCTCCGGCTTGACTTCTGGCATTCGGGATGTAATATCAGAAGGGGATTGAGCCATTGAAATCGGACGTTCCGTTTTCTGACGGAGGCGACGCTTGCGCCTGATCAGAGTCCTTTTAGGGATTTTGCTCATTGCGGCGGCGTCGCACATCCTCGCTCGTGAGGCTCCTCAAGACGAGAAGATGAATGCCCTTCTGGTCTATGGAAAGGACTTTCTGTTTGGCGTGACCGAGCCGGACGGTTGGGTCGGCGACACGAGCGACAAAGCAACGCGCCGCGTGGTGAACATCATCTTCTTTCCAAAGGATCAGGCTTCCAAGTCCCAGGGCGTCAAGGTCATGATCCGGATCAGCCCGAAAGTCGACGAGAACACGGCAGGAGCCTTAAGCGCCGACATTTCGGGCTTTAAAAGGAAATTTCCGGACCTCGAACAGGAAGACCTGTCGCTGCAGCACCCCGAGTACAAGACTTTTGCTAAGCTGATCTTCACTCGTGATTCCCTCTATGAATACATCGCCTACCTCAACCCGGGACCTGGCACTCAATTTGTGTTTTCGGTCGTGCTTTACAAGACAAGATCGCGCGCCTCGGAGGCTGAACTCCAAGCCTTCGAAGACGTTCTCAAGTCCGTACGTTTGCTGTCCGCCCCCGGCTTCAAGGTAATCAAAGACTAGGGACGCAGGCTCAACCCTCGAAAGTCGGCGTCCCTAGTCTTTGATTAGGGGCGCAGGCTCAACCCTCGAAAGTCGGCGCGATCGGAATTCGCCGGCTAGAGGATCGCCTTCTTTTTCTCTAAATAATAAAGATAATTTTCGTAGGTGACGTCCGGCGGGACACGGTGGTCGACGCACGGCAGGTAGCCGCCGCGTTCGACCAGCGGATGCAGCCGTTCGAGCTCCCGGTCGATCGCGTCCTTGCCCGCGATGAGCGCGAGTTTGTTGACCCCGCCGAGCAGCAGCACGTTTTTCCCATACTCCTCGCGAAGCCGCCACGGGTCGGTGTGGGCGGCCTCGATCGGGAACATGCAGTTGATGCCGCCCCGCAGCCATCCCGGCACGAGCTCGTAGATCCGGCCGTCGCAATCGAGCACGTTGACGTCGATTCCCCGCGCTTTTAGGGCGTCGGTAATTCGCTTGTAGCGCGGCACCATCATCTCTTCGAAAAGTTTTGGAGACATCAACGGGCCATGGTTGTAGCACATATCCTCCCACCACCAGGCGACGTCGACACCGCCTGTGGGGATCCACTTTTCAATGAAGGCGAGGTCCATGACCGTGAGATGTTCCATCATCTCCTCGACCCAGCTCCGGTCGGTCATCAGAGCGATCGAGAGGTTTTCGAGGCCCATCCAGTCCCTCAGCCAGCCGTAGAGCGACCCGCAATGGAAGAGGATCGGCATCCCGGCGGCATGCGCCTGAGCCACGGCCGCCCCGACGTCGCCGGCCCGGTCCGGCCGCCGATAGTCGAGGCGTTCATCCCTCAGCTTTTCCCAGTCCGCCCGGGTTTCCACGGCGAACCGGATGAACTGCGGCATGGACGAATCATAATCAAGCATCTCACACAGGGCCCCGTCTTTTGTCTGAACAAGACGCCGCTCGCCCCGCTTTTCGACCGTCTTCTCCTCGAAGAGCGGAAAAAGTCCGCGCTGAACGGGAACCTCAGGAATAATGGAGATGCCTTCAAGGCCGAGATGGCGCTCGACGTCTTCGTTCGTCCGGCATTCGCGCGGCAGTCCCTGGTCGTGCCAGACGACGATTGTTTTGTCCCAATAGCCGAACTCCATGTCCGGCACCCGGTCTGGTTTTTGCCAATGGAAGACGCTGTTGAATCGTTCTCGCGTAGTCATGACGCCGGGATTATAGCAAATCCCGCTCTCCTGCGCGAGGACGCCGGCGGAGCGGTTTAATGAAAGGTCGAGCTGCTGACCGTAAAATACCCGATGTCCTCAGCCGAAGCGCCTGTCGAGCTGAAGTTGATGTAGACGAACATCAGGAATCCCCCCGGGGTCAGGACGACGACAGGGTCCTCGGGAAAATATCGTGGATCGGTCGCAATCCCCGTATAACTATCCTTCGCGTAGTACCCCTCGACGATGGGTGTGGACGACGTCCTGAACACCAGCCCATCCGTGCTTGTGGCATCATAGATGCCGAGTCTGTCGTCCGTTTCCAGGAGGCTCGTGCAGGCTGTTCCCGAAACGAACAGGTGGGTCACGCCGCTGCTGTCGATATAGGGCTTGGGATTGCCTGTCGTAATGACGGTGGGGCACAAGTCTCTGGGGTCCCAGCGGACGCCGTTTTCCCGGGTCCAAATCAACCCGTCGACGGAAACGGCGCTCAAGATCTTGGCGATGTTATTGAGATCGTCAAAACCCCGGTAGTACATTCGGTATGTCCCATCCGCAAGCGCGATGACATTGGGGCCTAGAATGCCGTACTTTTCGTTGCCCGTTCCTGTATACGTCAGCCTGTCGCCCGGCTCCCGCGTGAAGGTCAGGCCGTCGTCGGAAATGGCGCTGATGATTCCCCGGCCGCCCATCGTCCCGAGGATGATGCTCGTGTCGGCGCAGTACATCCTGAACCGGCCGTCGGGCAGGGTAATCACGTTCGGCATGCCGGCATCATTTCCCACGAGTCTTTCCCCGGTCTCCTCGGTAAATGTGAGGCCGCCGTCAGTGGAGATCCAGCTTGTGACATGCTTGTAGCTGTCCGTTAGGAACGTCGTATTTCCGTACAGCCGGATCCCGCCATCCGGGAGGGTGACCACGGAGGCGGTCAAGAATCCCTGATCGCTGACGGTCTTGCCCACGAACGTCCAACCCGTCTCAAGCCGCAGGCAAGTGCTTGTCGACCCTGTGCACGTATAGCGAGTTGCCGGAGCCGTGGCGGCCTTTCCGCAGCTCAGGCCGAAGACGGCCAGACAGGTTACGAAAAGGGCGAGCGCGGGTCCCTTAATCCTCATTCTTTCCTCCAAGTGTGTCGAGCGACATCAAATCTTAGGCTTTCGGACAATCTAAGTCAAGAAACCGAGCCGACCGGTGTTGAAATCAGGCGGACCGGCGTAATAGAATGAGGCCGCAATGAAGGAGGGCTGCCCATGACCCCAATTCGCTGGCGCCTTATCGCTGTCCTCACCGTCCTTATCATTCTGACATCCGTGTCCGCCTGTGCCCGGAAATCGACGGTTCCCGGCATCGTCATAGCTCAAAACGCCTCATGGCATGAGCGCGTTGCGGCCAAAGAGCTGCGGCGCTATTTTTATGTGCGGTCCGGTGAACTTGCTCGAATCCGAGAAGTCCCGAGCCTCGGGGTTGTCCGAGGGGACGCTGTGGCCATCCTGCTGAAAGGCGCATCTTTGGCCGGAAGCCTTTCCGCCGGAACAGGCGCCGGACCCACAATCGCCTCACTGGGGGAGGAGGACTACCTTCTGAAAACGATCTCCGGAAAATCCGGGAAGGTCGTTCTTGTCGCAGGCGGAAGCGGTCCCGCCGTCCTTTATGGCGCCTACCGGCTCGCCGAAAATTTGGGCGTCCGCTTTTACCTCGACGGTGACGTTGTTCCGGACGTCAAAGCCTCGGCCTTCTCGATGGACCTCGACGAGACCGGACATCCCCTCTTTGCCGTTCGCGGGATCCAGCCGTTCCATGATTTTCCCGAGGGTCCCGACTGGTGGACGCGTGAGAACTACAAGGCCATCCTCGGCCAGCTGCCCAAACTCCGCATGAATTTTCTCGGCCTGCATACGTATCCCGATAATCCCAGCAAAGACGTGGGCGCCACGCCGAACGCCGAGCCTACTGTATGGATCGGCAAGGAGGGCGATTTTGCCGCGGACGGAAAAGTCCTCGCGAGCTATCCGTCGAGCTATCAGAATACCGCTCGCGGAAACTGGGGCTATGAGGTGAAGAAAACGAGTGAATTTCATTTCGGAGCGGCCCTTCTCTTCGAGCGGGACGATTTCGGGAACGATGTCATGGAGGGCTTCTGCCCCGAACCCAAAACGCCCGAGGCCTCGAACGAAGTCTTCGACAGGGCCGCTTCCATTTTCAGCGATTCGTTCAGTCTGGCCCGGAAGCTCGGCGTGAAGACGTGCGTCGGGACGGAAACGGCGCTCACCGTCCCGGGTCCCGTTGCGAAGAGGCTCAAGGACGAAGGCCGTGACCCCAAGGATTCTGCCGTCATAAAAGACCTCTACACAGGCATCTTCAAGCGCATCGCCAAGGCTTATCCTATTGATTATTATTGGTTTTGGACAAACGAGGGCTGGACTTGGAGCGACGCCGGGCCGGCCGAAATCAAGTCCGTGACCACGGATCTCGAAATGGCCGTCAAGGCCTGGACCGAGACGGCCCCGCCCTTCCATCTCGCGACATGCGGCTGGGTCCTCGGCCCGCCGTCCAACCGGACGCTCTTCGATCAGGTCCTGCCGAAGGGCGTGGCCATGAGCTGCATCAACCGCGAGGTCGGCAAGACCCCCGTTGACCCCGGATTTTCGCGGATTGCGGGACGTTCGCTTTGGGCCATCCCCTGGTTAGAGGACGATCCGTCCCTGACATCAACCCAGCTCTGGGTCGGGCGGATGCGGCGGGACGCGGCCGACGCCCGGCGCTATGGGTGCGACGGCCTGCTCGGAATCCATTGGCGCACGCGCATCCTGTCCGCCAACATTCTGGCTCTTGCCAGGGCCGCCTGGGAACAGCCCTGGAACGAACTGCCAAAAAGCGTGGCGGACGACATCGGTCCGATCACCGGGCAATTTGTGAGCTTCAAAGGCCGAAAGATCGCGGGGGCCGCCCCGGCCGATGAATCGGTTTATCAGGACGTCCGCGACCGGGTGTTCGCCTATTATATCCCTGTTCCGAACGGCGCCTATACGGTCACGCTGAAGTTCGTCGAGGGCCAGATGGACAAGCCGAAGGAGCGCGTCTTCGACGTCCTCCTGCAAGGCAAAAAAGTCATCGACGGCCTCGACGTCTTGGCCCGGGTGGGGAAGTTTAGGGCGCTTGATTTCACGTTCAGGAATATCGACGTCACCGGCGGCCGCCTGGCCATCGACTTCGCCGACAGGATCAACTATCCCGAGGTTGCGGGCATCGTCCTTGAAGGGAAAGGCTTCATAAAGAAAATCAACTGCGGCGGCCCGGCTGTCGGGGATTTTGAAGCGGATTGGCCCGAAACCCCGCGCTTCATGCCGTCGCTCGATTTCTATCTCGACTGGGCCGATAACCAATTCGGACCGGCCGCCGGCCCTGAAGCGGCCGCGATTTTCGCCCGGATCGACGGACGGCATCCGATCCCTGTAACGTGGGTCGGGGGTCCCGGCAACATCCAGCCCGACGCCAGGGCATGGGAAGAGGTGAAGCCGAGCTACGATTTCGCGGACGCTCTGGCGGCCCTCGCGCCGAAGGTTGCCGGCGACGGATACCAGGAACGGTTCAATTACTGGCGACGGAACTTTGAGTACATGCGTGACGTCGCCCACTTCAATTGCCTCTGGGCGCAGTACAACGAGGCGATGGAGAAAACGAAGGCGGCCAAGGATAAGCCGTCAGGACAGCAGATCGCTAGGAAATCGGCTCTGCCGATTAGGCGCGAAATGGCCATCATGCTGGGCCGCATCTACGATTCATTGCTCGCCAATGTGAGCACGACCGGCGAGCTCGGTACCATCGCCAACTGGGAGCAGCACATCCTGCCCGGGGCCTGGGAAAGACCCGAAGCGGAGCTCCGGCAAATTCTGGGCATCGAGCTGCCTGGCGACGTCATTCTGCCACGAGATTACCGCGGGGCGCCGCGAATCATCCTGCCGGCTCTTAGGACGGCTCTCGAGCCGGGCGAGGCCCTTGATATCCGAGTCATCGTGCTCGCCAAGCAACAGCCTCAAAACGTCGTGCTGCACTGGCGCGAAATGGGGAAAAAGGAGTTCGACTCGGTCACCCTTCAAAACGTCGGAAGACGGGTCTACCGGGCCAAAATCCAAGCCTTTAAGAACGATCTAGAATACTACATTTCGGCGACAGCCGACGGCCGCGATGTGTACTTTCCCCCGACCGCGCCCGAGCTCAACCAGACGGTTATCGTTTACCCGTTCGCCGACGCTAAGCCCCGCCTTTCAAGGCGGGGACAAGAAGCGAGGCTCAGGGTTAACCCCGAACAAGCCCCGGCATTCATGCCGGGGACTCGAGGGGTTGACTGAAAGAGCAGCGTCCGGTCAGCCTTTCTTCCAGCCGCTCTGGAACATTTTGTCCATTTCGGCGTCGGTCATCGGCTTGGCGGTCGGATGGGCCGACACGACATGCTTCTTGCCGAGCTCTTTGAGCTTCTGCAGGGCCTCCTTGTCGTCCTTGGCATCCACCACCATGTTGTAATTGTCCGCGGAGCAAACGTACGAGTATTTCATTGTCTCCCCCTTTCATGACCCATTATAGGCGGCTCCTCTAAATCGGTCAAACGCCGAAGCTCTCTTCACATGTCGGTTCGACCTTATCCGTGATCACCATATCGTGAAAACGTTCATGGCCGCTGAGGGGGGCTGGAAAAGATACAAGATTTTAGGTAATCTAGGAACGGCAAAAGAGCGCCAAGAAGGCCAACGGGAATGGACGACAACCTGCCGAATATTCTTTCTATGCCCCGCAGTCTCCGTCTGCAAGACGTGCCGCAGGTTTATCGGGAAATCCGGCGCCGGCTCGAAGAAGGGCCGGTGACCGTCGATTTCCAGGCCGTCGAGGAGTTCGACACCTCAGGGCTCTCCCTGCTCCACTATCTCCAGAGATGCGATCCTCGGATCGAGGTCGTTCATGTCGGGGACCGGCTCCGTGGGGCCCTTGGGGCCTTTCTCGGCGGGGAAGCCCCGGCCGCCTGCGAGATGCCGCGCCCCAGCCTGCCGACGCGGGTCCTGCACTCGCTGTCCGACAGGTTCGTTGCCATGACGCGGCGGGTCTCGATTTTCCTCGTTCTGCTCGCGGACGAGATCTATCACACGTTCGGTTTCGTGCGCAAGCGAAGGGGGGTCTATCCGGGCGAGGTCTGGAACCAGCTCTATTTCATGGGGTACAAGTCTTTCCCCATCACGGGATTGCTCATTTTCCTGGTCGGCGTAACGATCGCCCTCATGTCCGCCCAGCAGCTCAAGCTTTACGGAGCGACGATCTATGTGGCCGATCTCATCGGTCTCTCCATGCTGCGGGAGCTCGTCCCTCTTATGACCGGAATCATCCTGGCCGGAAAAGTCGGAGCGGCCGTCACGGCCGAGCTGGCCACGATGACCGTTCTCGAAGAAGTGGACGCCCTCACGACGATGAACGTCATCCCGGAAAAGTACCTCATGGCGCCTCGGCTGGTGGCCATCACGCTGGCCGTCCCGCTCCTTGTCGCGCTGGCCGACATCGTCGGCATCGGCGCAGGAATCATCGTCGGCCGCGTGTCTTTAGACATCATGCCGTCGGCCTTCATCCGCGAGATGCTCACCTCCATCGGCATGAGCGATTTTCTCATTGGGATGCTGAAGACCCTCGTCTTCGGCTGGGTGGTCATCGTCGGCAGCGGATACAAAGGCTTGACAGTCGGCCGCAGCGCTGCTGAGGTCGGCCGGGCCACGACCGAATCGGTGGTTCTCTCTATCTCCATGATCGTCGCCATCGACTGCATTTTTGCTTTCGTCATCTATTAGAACCATGGATATCATCAAAGTCCGCAAGCTCGCCGTCGGCTACGGGGGCAAGGAGGTCCTCAGTGACCTGGATTTCACAATCCCCGAGTCGCTGATCACCGTCGTGGTCGGCACCAGCGGCGGCGGGAAGACGACCCTGCTCAAGACCCTCGCCGGGCTTATCCCTCCGATGTCCGGGGACGTGGACTTCGCGAATAATCGCATCGATTTCAGCTCCGAAGCCTCCCTCCGAGGCCTCTATTCCGGGATCGGCGTTCTCTATCAGGACAGCGCGCTCCTCAACAACCTGACCCTTTTTGAAAACGTGGCCCTGCCCGTCCGGATGCAACACCCGGAAATGCCCGATGTGCTCATCCAGGAGATGGTCCATGACCGCCTGGCCCAGGTCGGCCTGATCGACAGCGCCGGGAAATATCCGTCCGAGCTGTCAGGAGGCATGCGCAAGCGCGGCGGCCTGGCCAGGGCGCTCGTCCTCGATCCGCGGGTCGTTTTCTGCGACGAACCGTCCGGGGGCCTCGATCCGATCACATCGGCGCATCTCGACGACTTGCTTGTCGACGTCAGGGACACCTTCCGGATGACCCTGGTTGTCGTGACCCACGAATTGCGCTCGATCGCCCGGATCGCGGACAGGGTTCTCGTTCTCAATGCCGGCCGCCTCCACTTCGCCGGCCGGATCGCGGAGGTCATGGCTTCGAACGACCCGTTCATTCAGTCATTCTTTCTCAGGAAGGTCGATCATGATGACACATGAGCAAAAAACCCGTCTGGGGATATTCTTGGTGGTCGCGACCGTTCTCTTTGTCACGGCCGTGGGGTTCTTCCTTATCCCCACGCTGCGGGAGGCCGGGGACGTCTACTTCATCAATTTCCGCGACACCTCCGTGTACGGACTCGACGTGGCCTCCATCGTCCGGTATCAGGGTGTTCAGATCGGCAAGGTCATCCGCATGGAGGTCAACCCGAAAAGCCTGGATTCTGTGATCGTCTTCATCAAGGTTCAGAAGGGGTTCCCTGTGAAGAGTGACATGACCGCGTTTCTCATGTACGCCGGCATCACGGGCCTCAAGTTCATCGACCTCCGGGGGGGCACGCCTACCGCGTCCCGGCTGCCCCCGCGCGGGGAGATCCAGACGGGCAAAGGCCTTGATGCCATCGCAGGAAGCATCGTCAACAATGTCGGCAGCGCGGTCGGCCGGCTGAACGACCTGCTTTCGGACGAAAACCGCACCCAGATCACGCACTTGCTGGAAAACCTCGAAAAGGGCACGGCCGCCCTGTCCTCCGTTCTCGATTCCAGGAAGACCCAGATCGGGCACACGATCGACAACATCGATAAGGCCGCGGGCGAGTTTGTCAAGGCGACGGAAAACCTCAAGACGATCACGGCCAATATCGATGAGTTAAGCCGCAAGCTGACGGTCAGCGCCGACGCGGCAACCAAGAATATCGCCCAGAGATTCTCGGACGAAGAGATGGGCCGGGTCATCAAGGATTTCGACACGTTCGTCGAATCGTCCTCCGCCGCGGTGAAACGGATCGAGGGCATTCTCCAGGCCGACCAGGCGGACATGAGCCGCGCGCTGGAGGGTTTGACCGAGGCCATGGACAATCTCTCGCGTTTCGCCCGGCAGCTCCAGGAAGATCCGACGGCCCTGATTCGGGCGCGAAAGGAAAAGAAGAAATGAGGAAAGCCGCGATATCCCTTCTGCTGACAGCGATTCTGGCGGGATGCGGGCCCGCGCCGGCCAAGAGGTATTTCCAGATGTCCATCGCGGAGGTCGCAACCCGGTCCCTTCCGAAAATCGACCTCAGCCTGGCCGTCGAGCCGGCCGCCGTCGTGCGTCTGTACGACGATATGCGGATCCTGTACCGCGTCTCCGACTTCGAACTCGATTACTACCCGTATGAATTCTGGGCGCAGAGCCCGGGCCGGCTCATCGATGCCGCCATGGCGGACTATTTCCGGAAGAAACCGGTCTTCAACCGTCTGGTCCCGTTCGCACAGGAGGGAACCCAGGATATCACGCTTCGGTCCCGCGTCCATGCCATCGAGGAGGTCGACGCCTCGGCCGCTTGGCAGGCTCATCTGGCCATGACCCTGGAGTTTGTTGACGCCAAAACGGGCAAGGTGCTTGTGACGCACACGTTCGATAAGTCGGCACGCATGGCGGCGAAGAAGGTCGAGGACCTGCCCGCGGCGCTTTCCCAGATTCTGGAGCAGGAGCTGGCGGCGACTGTCATCGAGCTTGCCCAAACGCTCGAGAAAAAGGCCGGCTGAGCGGCCTCAGGATTAAAACAGATCTCGAACGGCCCGCCTGACTATTTCTTGAGCCAGCGGCGCTCGATCTCCTCGAGAGTTTTCCCTTTTGTTTCGGGGAGGAAAAAAATCATGAAGACGAGGTCGGCGGCGCACATGACAGCGTAAATCCAGAAGGCCGTCGAGGCGTTGAGCTTGTCCGAGATGACCGGGAACGTCAGGGTCACTACAAAATCCGCAAACCAGAGAATGAGCGTCGCAATTCCCATCGCGGCGCCGCGCATCCGGATGGGGAAGATCTCGGCCATGACGACCCAAACAAGCGGGCCCATGGCCGACGAGAAAAACGCAATGTAGAGAAGGATGATGAAAAGGAGCGCCGACGCGGGCAGGACGTGGGACTGGAACGCCGCCGCGAGAAGGACGAGGGAAACGCCCATGCCTCCCGTGGCGACCAAAAGCAGCGGCCTCCGGCCGACCCGGTCGGCCAGGACGATGGCGACGACCGTGAACAGCATGTTCGTGAAGCCGACGATCGTCGATTGGCCGATAGCCGACATCCGGGCGAAACCGGCGCTTTCGAAAATCCTCGGTGCGTAATAAAGGATGGCGTTGATGCCCGTGATCTGTTGGAAGACGGCCAGCACGATCGCGATCATAAGGGGCCGCCTGAAGCCGGGGCGGAAGAGCTCGCCGATGGAGCCTTTCTCGAGGGCCAGCGTGTCCTTGATATCCTTGATTTCGCGGACCGCGATCTCGGCGGTATTGACCCGCGTCAGGACTCTCCCGGCTTCTTCCTCGCGGCCGTATTTAACGAGCCAGCGCGGACTCTCCGGAACGCGCAGCAGCAATACGAAGAAGAGGACGGAGGGGATGGCGCCCGTGGCGTACATCCAGCGCCAATTCGACGGCCCAACCCCGGCGAAAAGCCAATTGACGAAGTAGGCTAGCAGGATTCCCGTGACGATGGCCATTTGGTTGACGGAAACCAGCGCGCCGCGCATGCGCGCCGGCGAAATCTCCGCGATGTACAGCGGCGACAGCACGGCGGCCGAACCGATGCCGAGTCCTCCGATGAACCGGAAGATGACGAATTCCGTGATCGTCCGCGGCAGGGCGCAACCCACGGCCGAGATGAGAAACATGGCGGCCGAGATGAGCATGAAGCGTTTTCGGCCGACCCGGTCGCTGATGGGTCCGGCCAAGCCCGCACCGAACATGCAGCCGATGAGGACGACGCTTACCGCCCAGCCTTCCTGGAGCGAATTGAGCGAGAACTGCTCCTTCATGTAGCGCGTGGCGCCGGCCACGATCGCCGTGTCGAAGCCGAAGATCAAGCCGCCGATGGCGGCGACACAGGTGACGGAGATGACGTAGAATGCGGCCTTCTTCATGCGCACCTCTTATGTTAGGGCCTATTTGGTCGCGTTGAATTCGCGGAGGGCATCGAACATGGCGACGATGTTGACGACCGGGACGTTGGCCTGGATATTGTGGACGGCGTTGAAGATGAATCCGCCGCCTTTGCCGAAGACCTCGCAGCGGCGGAGAACTTCGGCGCGGACGCCCTCGGGCGTGCCGAAGGCGAGCGTCTTCTGCGTGTCGATGCCGCCGCCCCAGAAAACGATGTCCTTGCCGAAATCGGCCTTGAGCCTTTCCGGCTGCATGGCCGCGGCCGAAACCTGGACCGGGTTGAGGATATCGAAGCCGCATTCGATAAACGAGGGGATGAGATTCCGCACGGCGCCGCAGGAATGCTTGAACGTCTTCCAGGCCGTGCGGGCGTGGATCCAATCGTTGATCCGCTTGTAGTAGGGCATGTAGAGCTCGCGGAACGCGGCGACCGAAAGGAAGGTCGATTGCTGGGTGCCGAAGTCGGTGCCGCAGATGAAGGCGGCCTGGATGCGGTCGCCGACCCGCTGCCGGATCTTCTCCAGGTTTTCGAGTGCGACCTCGGTCTGTTTCTCGTAGATCGCGTGGACGTAGGGCCGGCGGGTCAGCGTTGATACGTACCACTCTTCGACGTCGCGGATGCCTTTGGGATGCGTGAGGAACGGCGCCGGGACGAGGGCGATATCGCCGAGTCCGGTGCCGCCGAAGTTGGCGATGACGCCGCGGCCGGTCGCCGCGGCCCGCCGGCTTGATTCGTCGAAGTAGTCGAGCGCCGCGTCCGAAACGGGCCCGAACTCTTCGAGGTTGTCCTCGGGACTGAGCCTGGGCTCATCGATCGGCGGCTGCCGGACGATGGTGTCGAAGAAGAAGCCGTTTTCGGGCAGGCGGCCGGACGGCGGCGCGGTCATGTCGCCTTTGGGGTAGATCAGCGTGTCGCCGTTCACGTCTTTCGTCACCTTGAAATGACCTGAGACGAGGACGTCCTGGCCGTTGTCCATGCGCCACGGTTTCCAATCCTCGTTGCGGAAACCGAAGATCGTTTCGAAGCCCCAGACGCCCTCGACATCGATGCCCAGGGCTTTCTGGAGATCCTCGTCGATCCAGCCGAGCATCTGGTAGGGCTCGTGAAGCTTGATGAGGCGTTTCTCCAGGCCGTAGTGGTCGCGCAGTCCCGTGACGCAGTTGATATGCATGCCGGTCACAGCCGTCGCGTTGAAGTCCACGGGGATGGCATCGGGTTGCTTGTGGTCGAGCGCTGCCTGGACGCGTTCCCGGCTGGTCATGGTCGTCCTCCTGGAGCGAGAGTCGGCCACAGCTTACTTTTTTTGTTTCCTTTTTTCAACTTGGAAACCGGACGTCCCGGCGCTGAACAGGGCCGGTCCCGGATTCTCGTGCGCCGAGCCGGGAGCAGGGCTAAATTTCCTATTATTGTTGCGGGTCGCCGTCCCGGAGCAACCCGCTGAACCGAGGAACAGGACGCTCAGGCTCCGGCCTAGGCATGCTTGATGAACGTGCCGTTCCGATACTCGCGGAAAGCGGTGCGCAGTTCCTCTTGCGTGTTCATGACGATGGGCCCCTGCCACGCGACGGGCTCGCCGAGCGGCCGGCCGGAGACAAGAAGGAAGCGGAACGGGATATCGGCCGCCGTCGCGGCGACTTCATTGCCGTCTTCGAAGAGAACGACCGAATGGTCGTCGAGAAATGGGCCCCGCTCGAGGTCGAAGTAATTGAGGCCGCCGACCTCGTAGGCATAAGGATTCTTCTCCCGTCCGAAACAGCCCTTGCCCTCGAAGACGTAGGCAAAGACCGTGTGACCTGCCTTCACGGGATGGGCGAACTCGGCGCCCGCCGGCACCGTGACGTCAAGGTATTCGGGGTCGGTGATAATGTCACGTACGGGGCCCCGGGTCTTGCCGATGGCGCCGCAAACGATTCGGACCTTCACGCCACCGGGCAGAGACACTTCCGGGATGTCGCCGGCTTTCACATCCCGGTAGCGCGGTTCCATCATTTTGTGCGACGAGGGAAGGTTGGCCCAGAGCTGGAAGCCGCCCATCCGGCCGTCCGGCTCACCCTTCGGCATTTCCTGGTGGATGATGCCGCCGCCGGCGGTCATCCATTGGACGTCGCCGGGCCCGATGACACCGGCGTTGCCGAGGCTGTCGCCGTGTTCGGCGCGGCCGCGCAGCATGTAGGTGATGGTTTCGATGCCGCGATGCGGGTGCCAGGGGAAGCCAGGGAGATAGCGCGACGGGTCGTCCTGACGGAAGTCGTCAAGTAGGAGAAACGGGTCGAATTGGGGAACTTCGCTCCAGGCGAATCCCCGCCGCAGATGGACTCCGGCTCCTTCGAGCGTCGGCCGGCTCTTGAGGACGCGGCGGATTTTTCTCATGGTTTTCATGGCGACCCTCCTGCGTTTCGGATGCTGACAAAAACTATTGTACCACGCGGCAGAGGACTCCGCCGCGGCGCATCATCCTTATGTCCAGGAAGCCGATTGGCCGGCGGCCGCTAGCCTAAACGCCGAACGAGGCGCTGACCTTATTGTCATGCGGGAATTCCGCCGCTCACTGAACGAGCGGGATCTCACAGCGGTACGTCCGGCCTTCTCTGACCGTCCTTATGTTCCCTTCCCGGGCCCATGCCCCCAGGTGGATCACGACGCTTCGGAGCGACCGCGATTCCGGCGGCGTGATCTCGAGCGTTGCCGCGCTGCCGTCGGCGCCGACCTTGAGACGGAATGAGACCGGACCGAAATCCGTGGCTACCCCTGTCATCGCGGTTTCCGCGTTGGCGAAGAACCAGCTCCGCGGGACGCCCTCCAGGAAATGAAGCTCCTGCCCGCGTTCGAGGACGAGAAGGTTCCTGACCAGCCTGATGAACTCGGCGCTCGCCCAGTTGTGCGGCATGTCGCCGACGAATTTCCCGCCCTTCTTGTCCCGGCCGAGGAGCGGCTGTTCCTCGCGCCAAGCCCGGAGGGGCGAGGCATGGTTGGCGAATGCGTACAGGATCTCGGCGGCTTTGGGCCCGTCCCCCAGCCAGAGATGAGCGTGGCCGTAGAAGGAGCCGAAATAGTTCCAAATGCCGTCGGCCATCCAGCCGGTTCCGTAGACGAGACCCTCGGCTTGGTTATCGTCGAGCAAGGCCATGTTGCCGCGTGCCAGCGGATCGCCGGGCTCGAAGATCTTTCCCGGAAAGACGGCATGGCAGAAAGCCCATTGGCCCCGGATCGGCGCAATATCGGGATTCGGGACCATGAGGACGGGGAGGATGCTGAGGCCGTCACGATAGGGTTTCGCGTCCCGCTCCGCGGCCTTTCGGTACGTTTCCCAGAAGTCCCTGTACTCGGCTTCCCAATCCGCCGCCTCCGGCGCCTTGATTAGGCGCGCCGCCTCGATCGCGGCCCGGAGTCCGGCGAGGTTCCAATAGACGTTCGTATACTCAGCGTTCGTCCCGCCGATCCCGCCGTCGGGAAAACCCGGGGGCATGAGCCCCGCTTCGGGCGCCGCGGGATTCTTGCGGCTTTCCTTGCGGAGGCGCTTGATCACATCCACCAGCGTCTTGACCGTCCCCCACTTGCCCTTCAGCCACTCCGTGTCCCCCGTGAGGAGGGCATGCCGGTACAGGATGTAGAGGACAATCCCGTTTTCCTTCCAGTATTTGCCGAGGATGTCGAAGGACCCATCGGGGCCCTGACGCGTCAGGATGTGTTCGATCCCCGCCCGGGCTTCCAAGCCGCGGCTGAGGTACGACATGGCCTCGAGGATGAAACAGCCGTCGACGATCCAGAGTCCCCGGTAGCAGGTCGGTCCGACCTGGAAAATCGGCAGCCCGTTCTTGATTTCCCGGGCCTGATAGATGTTGCGGATGCACGAGTCGAGGACCTCCTGCATTGGCCTGTCCGGGATGCGAATCGTCTGGTAGGGGAAATCCTGGCGCGCCCAGTAGCTCGAGCTGCGGCCGGGCTGCGCCTTCGCCCAATCAAGACTCACGTCGCCCGCCTCGCTTCCGGGAGCGCAATAAACGGCGAGCTCGGCGAGCGCGGCGGGGAAGGTCAGGATCAAGCGGTTTTTCTCAGCCTTCGAGGTTTGCCAAGGGCTGCTCACACTGAGAAAACGGCGGCCCTCAAGATAAACGCCCTTATCCCGTTTTTTTGTGAGGATCGGATGCGCCGATTCGACGGTGACGACAACCGGACCGCCTTTGCCCGTCCTTCTTATAAGAAGCAAGTCGCCGCGGGGAGGGGTCGGGCTCGCGCCCGGAGAGGCCGTCATCGGAAGATTCTGATCGGCTCCCGGAACGACGGCCAAAGCGCTCCAGCGCAGGATTTCTCCCGATTTGTCATCGCGGAGGACCGTTTCGACAACGGGAACGCGGGGATCGGCCATCGCCTGATCCGGCGCTGCCGTCGCGGCATTTGCGCACGAAAGGGACACGCGTGTCCGGAAATTCCCCGGGTAACTCCCGTCATATTCATAGAGCAGAGCGCCTTCTTTGGAGACCAGGGTCTTTTGGGCGTCATCCGGAAGGCAAATGGTCGTCTGCCACCAGGCCGGCGCATACCGGAAATCAGCCGTCAGCTTGGAGCCCTCGTCTTTGGTCATCGGACGCGTGGCCGCGTCGCGCCGGATGGTGACAACGCCCTTGCCGCAGGACGCGGCCAGAGCCGCTAAGAGAATGGGCACAAGAATTTTGCTGCGCACCGCTGACCTCCTCGGTCCCTTAAATTGAAGTCTCGCCGGCGGGCTTTCGCTTCCGATTGACCCAGCGCATCGCGAGGAACACGGGGAAGCCGGCGGCGAAGAACGCGGCGCTGTAGAGGGCCTCCCGCGGCTGGTTGAGGAGCACGTTGGCCGCGATCATGAGCTCGAAGGCGATGAAGATGATCGGCACGAGCGGGTAGAGCGGCGAGCGATAGCCGGTGTAGTTGTCGCCGGACCGCCGAGCCCTGCGCCTGAGGACGAAGATCGTCGAGGCCACGAGGGCGACCGTGATGGTGTCGAGGAACATGACGTAGTTGATGATATTCTCGAACGTGCCGAGAAGGAAGAGCGACAAAAGAATGAGTCCGCCGAGAAAGGCCAGTCCGAACTCCTGGGTTTGCGTCCGCCCGTTGACCTTCATGAACGCCGCCGGGAGCGTCCGGTCCTCGGCCATGGCGTAATAGGCGCGCGGAATCTGCATGAGGGTGACGTTGAGGAAGCCCAGTGCCGAGAGGACGATGGCCAGCGAGACGATGATCCAGCCGACGGCCCCGAAGGTCGCCCGCGCCGTCTCCGCGGCGACGAGCTTGGCCGCCGAGATGCCGGGCACGCCGAGCGTCTTGACGTACGCGACATTGATGGTCAGGTAGCAGGCGAGGACGATGAGAATGCCGAAAAAGATGGCCCGCGGCACGTTGCGCCGGGCGTCCTTGACATCGGCGCCGAAGTTGATCGTATTCTGATAGCCGCCGTAGGCGTAGAAGACCGAGATGAAGGCTGCGCCCAGGGCCAGCCACCAGGAGCGTTGGAGCGGCAGGCTGCCGGACGTCGCCGGGGCTTTGGTCGACACAAACGCTCCGGCCACGATGATGCCGATCATGACGATCTTGAGAAGGCTCAGGACGTTCTGGGCCCAGGCGCCCGTCTTGATACCCAAATAATTGATGGTGAGGAGGATGAGCATAAGGCCGACGGCCACGAGCTCTATGGTGAGCTTCGACGGCGACGCGCCCGGCATGATGATCGGCGTCAAGTACTCGGCGCCGATCAGGGCGACCGCGGCCGCGCCGGCCCCGTTGAGGACGACGACGTTGGCCCAGTTCAGCATGAAGGCCACGGCCGAATTGTAGTTTTCGGCGACGACCTTATAGAACGAGCCGGGCTTGGCGAAGCGGCCGCCGATCTCGGCGAAGGTCAGTGCGCCCAGGAAGCTGATGAAGCCGCCCATGATCCAGGCGGCATAAAAGAGCGATGGCGTGCGGGCGGCGGTGGCGACCATGGCCGGAGTCCGGAAAATGCCGATGCCGATGATCAGGCTGACGACGATCATCGTCGTGTCGAAGGTCGTGAGTTTCGCTTTGATCGCCATCGGCTTTCCCGGTATCGGGTACCATTCTATTCACGCGGGGGCATTTTTCAAGCAAGAAAACCGCGCGGGGAAGAGCGGCCTTCAACGTCCCGCTATATCTGCTGCTTGATCGATTGCCCTGGTATCAGTCTATGACCACGACCCCGTGGATGTGAAGCTTCGGGATGTTGAGCGAGATCGCACCGTCCCGCCACGTCCACGGCAGCGGCCCTCCGTCCGGCACCCAGGCCACGAACTTGGGT
This sequence comes from Candidatus Aminicenantota bacterium, assembly GCA_963727095.1. Classification (GTDB taxonomy): domain Bacteria; phylum Acidobacteriota; class Aminicenantia; order Aminicenantales; family Saccharicenantaceae; genus CAVSEQ01. The sequence goes on from CAVSEQ010000005.1 coordinate 1,368,444, forward strand.
TTGACCGGAGCGAGGATGGTCAGATGGATGTCTGTCAGGGGCGGAATGTACTCCGCGAAATTATAACGGTCGGGGAGGGGCATGCTGGACGTATTGAGCAGATGAACGCTGAGCTTGCCGGCTTTCGTCCGACGCACGGCGATGTCCACGGGGAGCGGTCCGTCCACCTGAACGGCCGGCTCGGGGACGAGCCCTGCGACGATCGTGCCGAGGAATTCCTTGATCCATGGATGATGCGACCGGAAATAGATGGATGCCACCGGGCCGTAGACGGCCGCCACCTGACCCTTTCCGACGTCGCTAACGGTCGCAGCGGTGTCGCCGTCGACATCCGTTTTTCGCGTCGGGCAGCGGAAGCCCGCGGCCCTGGCCGAAGAGAGTCTCACGCGCTGCCAAACGCCGTCGGCGTTGGCCGGTCCGAGGGGCGATTTGAGCTCCGAAACGATCTGCGCCGGTTGCCCTTGGAACGCAACGCCGAGCTGGGGCTCAAAGAGCCTGGCACACTTTTCTCCTATGAGCAGGAGCCGGCCGCCTTGTTCGACGTAATCGACGACGGCCTTACGAAATTCCGGGGTGAGTTTATGGGAATCCGGGATGACGACAAGAGGGTAGTCTTTCAGCCTGGGCTGAAGCTGGTGCTCCGCCAGGACATCGACGGAGTAATGGAGGTTGAGAAGCGCATGCAGGGCGCCTTCGAGGTCCACAAAGACATCGCCCCCGGGAGAAAAGACCGCGTCCGACTTGTCCCAATAACTCTCGCTCGAGAGGAGCAGGGCGACCTGCGGCACGGACGTGCTCTTGTGGCTGACCTCCTGCCGGGCCCGGCAGAACTCGGCCAGCGCCTGTTCCTGACGGATGATGGGTTCGATGATGTGACCTGAGCGCGTCGGCGTGTTATAGATCTGGAATCCGCCGCCCTGCATCAGGACGACGGCCGCCTCCTGCTCGAGATGCTCGGGAGTTTTAAGGCTCCAGCCGAGGTCCCGGCCCTTGTCGAAACCCCAGGCCATGAGATCCCAGGGCATGCCGGTTGAGGCGAGGTAGCGTGCCTCGAGGCGCGCCCGGTCCACGGACAGGCTCGGCGAATAGTCGCCTGAAAGAAAATCGAGCTTGGCCGTGACAGGCTTCGGGGCGAACGACGTATACATCCAGTTCGACGTCAGTTGAAGCTGGGGGTTGAATGCGTGGAGGGCGTCGACCCAATGGCTGAGATAGGCTTCGAAGGCGCGCCGGTTGAACATCTTCCACTCAAGCCAACGGGCGTCCGATCGATCCTTGGGGGCGCCGGCATATCCCGTTTCTTTCTTCCAGGCCGCCAAGGCTCCCGGCGAATAATCGAGTCCCGCTCCCCAGCACTCTCCGTCGGCCCAGACGCCGTCGAGGCCGTACTTCGCGGTCACTTCCTCGAGTTGTGGAATCAGCAGCTTGTCCACATAGGGACCGAAAACGCTTGTGGCATTGGGGTCGCGCTTTCCGGCGGCATCCCAACGCGCCCATTCGGGGTGCTCCTCGACCGCCTTGGCATCCCAGACGCCGGAATAATGGATGTAAAGACCGACGCCGAGGTCGCGTGTGACGCTGCGCCAAACGGCCAGGCTGTCCTTGACGATCCCCGGACTGGCCCAGCCGACTTTGGTCGGGTATCCGGTGTATCCGGCGTGGCCTTTGCAGTCGTATTGGACGTAATCCGGCTTGACCCTGGTGAGGAGTTCGCGGATGTTCTCGTCAGTGACGTCGGCGCCGAGCGCCGTGTCGGTTTTTTGGGGATGAAGGTCAAAATGGAGCCCGAAGAAGGCATCCTTGCGGGGGATGATGGCCGTGCGCGGGAACACCGGGGAAGAGGTTCGCGTGGTGACGATGCTTTCCTGCTTGTTGCAGGCGGCGGCGAACGCGATCGAGACAATGACCGCCGTTGTTGACAGCACGACTTTGAAAACTGGGACACGCCCTGCGGGTCCGCATCTTCGGATCTTCTTAGCTCTTAGGGCCATCGGGCTCCTCCTTGGGACACTCATATGGGGGGCTGGGCGCGAGATCGCGGGAGGGAAAAAAGAGGAACCCCGCGACCTAAGCTCTCACCGTTGTGAAAATATGCTTCATACGGGGAATTGTCAAGAAAGCGCGGCGTCTCGGCGCAGTTCAGAAGGGGCCAGGTCTACTTTCTGCTAAAAAGTAGCAAAAAGTAGACCTGGCCCCTTCTTATTGGATGGCCCGCTCGATCCGCTCCAGCGCTTCGCGGAGCAGCGCGCGCGGACAGCCGAAATTGATACGCACGAATCCCTCGAGCTCGCGGCCGAAGGTTGTCCCGTCGCTGAAATAAACGCCGGCCTTGCGGAGGAAAAACTCGTTGATCGCGCTGCCGGATCGAGCCGAGCCGGCGGGTTGGGACGTTGAGCCGGAGGCGCCTATCCCCAAGGCGACCTCAAGGTCCCGGCAGTCGAGAAGTGCGAGGTACGTTCCTTCCGGCCGGATGAGCCGGATCCCGGGAATTCGCTCTTCGATAAACGCCGCGAGAAATTCGATATTCGCCTCGAGATAAGGCAGGAGCTCGTCCAGCCAATCGGCGCCGTGGGCGTACGCCGCTTCGAAACCGACGATTCCGAAAACCTGGCCGAGCTCGAAGCCCGCTTTCTCAGCCTCGGCCTCAAAGCCCTCACGGAGGGCGGGGTTCGAGGCGACGACCGCGGCCATCGACAAGCCGGGGATGTTGAACGTCTTGCTGGGGGCGATGCAGGTGATCGTTCGCTCCGCGACCGCTGCGCCCAGCGAAGCGAACGGGACATGGGTGTGGCCCGAATAGACGAGATCGGCGTGGATCTCATCGGCCACGACGGTCAGGCCGTGGGAAACGGCCAGGCGGCCGACGGTCTCGAGCTCGTCCCGCGTCCAAACGCGGCCCGTGGGATTGTGCGGGCTGCAGAGGATGAGCATGCGGGCGCCCGCATCGATCTTCCGTTCGAGGTCCTCCAGATCCATCGTGTAGCGCCGGCCGTCGAATCCCAGCGGGTTGCGGATGAGACGCCGGCCGTTTCGCTCGACCGCATAATAAAAAGGATGATAGACCGGCGTCTGAATGATGACGCCGTCGCCGGGCCGGGTGAAGGCTCGGACGCAATAATTGAGGGCGGATACAATGCCGGGCGATTTGGCCAGCCACGCCTTCTGGACTTCCCAGCCGTGCTGGCGCTTAAGCCAGTCGATCGCCGCCTGCCAAAGCGAAGGCGGCACGAGCGGATAACCGTAAATCCCGTGGGCGGCGCGCCGGGTGATCGCCTCGACGACCGCCGGCGGCGCCTCGAAATCCATGTCGGCGACCCACAGCGGAATGGCATCCTCGACGCCGAGGACCTTGCGCGGATAGACCCACTTCAGGGATTCGGTCGCCGTCCGGTCGATGATCTTATCGAAATCGTATTTCAAATGAGGAACTTGCCGTCCTTGGCGACATATTTCCCTTTCGCCTTGAGCGTGACCTTGTCGACCAGCGCGTCGAAATGGTACTTGCTCTTGTTCTGGCCGATGCCGTAGGAGTCGCCGATAGCGAAATGGACCGTCCCGAAGGCCTTCTCCGCCTCGAGCATGTTCGCGCAGATCCGGGCGCCTTTGTTCGTGCCGATCCCGAACTCGCCGACGATTTTGCCGCTTTTATCGCTCCCTATCGTCGCAATAACCTCGGCGATGCCCTTGCCCTTGAAATCAACGAGCTTGCCGCGCTTGAACGTCATCACCCCGTGGCCGAGCTTGTCGTCGATGAGGCTGATGACGATCTTTCCGGTGAACGTCTCTTCGACCGGCGCTGTGTAGCACTCGCCGGCCGGCAGGTTGCCGTGCATGTGTTTCTTGCTGATGTCCCCGTTATCGTTGTCCCAGACGCGGCCTTTGACGCTGAACTCGATATGCGTGCCCGCCGGATTTTCGACGACGACGTCGTCGGCATCCTTCATGACCCGCATGACTTTCTTCGTGAACTTGTCCATCTCGGAGAAATCGATGTTGACGAGCCGTTCCATCATGTCGCGCGTCAGGCCCGGCATCATGCAAATGCGGCCGTGCTTGCCGCCCTCCGAGACCATGAAGCTCCGGAAGGGCTTTTCGGGGAACCGGCCCTCGAGCATGTAGACGGTGACCGACGCGTTCCGGATGAGGTCCTTGAATTGCCGCGTCGGCTCGGTGATCGGCCGCAGCGTCTCGGTCATCAGATACGTCGTCGTTTCGGCGCCGGCTTTCTTGGCCCAGTAGGCGAGGGCCTCGGCGATCTCCAGTTTCTGCGTGTCCGTGACGAGGAGAAATTTTTCTTTCGGCCTCAGCCGCAGCGCCTGGTTGATGGCCCGGTCCGCGGCCTGGGTGAGCTTATCCATTTTCATGATTGACCTCCCAAGGATCTATTTCGCTTTTCTTGAGTCCCAATACACAAAGCCGACGAGGAGAATGAAGGCGATCAGGCTGAAGAGTTCGCCGTACCTCGAGAACCAGGCGGCCGGAACGCCGTCCACCCATCGCCCGTTCGCCAGGACCATCGGGATCCCGACGCTGATGACGTGATCGACTCGGGCCAGTTTGAGAACGGCCAGGACGATCCCCATCAGGGCGCCCCCGGCGATGAAGCCCGACGAAACAAGCGTGCCGCGGTTGTGGCGCCGCTCGGCCAGCGCCGCATCCTTTGTCGAATTCTTTACGAGATGCGACAGGAACCCGCCGACGAGAAGCGGCGTCGTCAGAGGCAGCGGCAGGTACATCCCCAGGGCGAAGGCCAGGGGCGGAACCTTGGCCAGCTCGGCGACGATGGCCACCGAGGCCCCGATCCCGTAGAGGAGCCATGTCACGGGCTCGCGGGACATCATCGATTTGATGACGGTCGCCATCAGATTGGCCTGCGGCGCCGCCAGCGTGCCGCTCTGGAACGAGAACGCCTTGTCGAGGATGGCGATGGCGATGCCCACGGTCAGGGCAGAAACCAGAATTCCCGTGAACTTGAAGCGCTCCTGGTTGCGCGGGGTCGCGCCGAGCCAGTAGCCGATCTTGAGGTCGGTGATGAAGCTGCCCGAGATCGACAGCGCGGTGCAGACGACCGCTCCGATCAGCAAGGCCACGGCCATTCCCGCCGTGCCCGACAGCCCGGCGCCGAGCAGAATCACGCTCGAGAGGATGATGGTGATGAGCGTCATGCCCGACACGGGGTTCGTCCCGACGATGGCGATGGCGTAGGCGGCCACCGTCGTGAACAGGAACGACAGGATGACGCACACCAGGACCCCGATGATCGCCAGCTTCACGCCGGCGATCCACCAGAAGTAGAGGAAGAGGCCGGCCGAGGTCGCCAGCAGGCCGACGATGATCGTTGACATCTTGAGGTCCCGGCCCGTCCTTGGTTCCTCGGCGCCGCCGCCTTTCTTTCCCTTGAAGATCTCGCGGAAGCCGAGCGAGAACGACTTGACCATGACCGGCATGGACTTGATGATGCCCAGGACGCCGGCCATGAAGATGGCGCCGATGCCGATGTTGCGGACGTAGGTGCTGAAAATCTGGGTTTCGCTCATCTGGGCGATAGGCATGGTCCCCGGATAAAGAGGCCCGGGCAGGTGCTGGCCGAGAAACCAGATGACCGGGATGAAGGCGAAATGCGAGATCAGCCCCCCGGCCACAATGACCGCGTTGTAGCGCAGCCCGATGACATAGCCGAGACCCAGAAAGGCCGACAGGGCGTCGATCTTGAGGACCATCTTGGCTTTGACGGCCAGATTGTCCATGAACGGGATGAAGCGGAAGGTGATGAGTTCATTCCAGGTTCTGGCGCCGATGGCCAGGAATTCGAAGACGCCGCTGACGGCGATCCCCAGGATCAGCGCTTTGGCCTGCGAGCCGCCCGACTCTCCGGTGACCAGGATCTCGGTCGTCGCCGTGGCTTCCGGAAAAGGCAGCTTGCCGTGCTGCTCCTGGCAGAAATAGCGGCGCAGCGGGATCAAAAAGAGGACGCCGAGGCAGCCGCCGAGGAACGTCGAAAGGAAAATTTTGACGATGTCGGTCGGCAGTCCCAGGATGTAGAGCGCCGGGATGGTGAAAATCGCCCCGGCCACCAGCGCCCCCGAGGCGGAACCGATGGACTGGATGATGACGTTCTCGAGGATCGTGCTCTTCCTCTTGTAGGTGTAGCCGATTCCGACGGCCAGGATGGCGATGGGGATGGCGGCTTCGGGCACCGTGCCCACCTTGAGTCCCAGGTAGGCGATGGAAAAGGTGAAGAAGAGGGACATGAACAGGCCCCAGGGCACGGACCGGGCCGAGACCTCGGGGATCGTCGAGTCCGCCGGGACAAACGGCTTGTAGACCTCGCCGGGCGCGAGCTCCCGGTAGGCTTCAGGCGGCAGGGATGTCTTGGAAGTCTCCATGGCGCTCTCCTTTCAAAGAGGCGTTGACGTATGCGTAATGCAGACGGTGAGACTTGAGGTTTACTGCTCTCCCCCGCCGTACCTCGCCAGGACTTCGTTCGTCATGCGCTGGAAGAGGTCGTAATTGATCCGGACTTTCCTCTCGTCGCGGACCCCGGCCAAGTAGGACTGGAGGAATTCGTTTTTCTTCTGCTCGAGGAGAGTCTGCCTCTCCGCGTCCTTGGTCTTATCGAAATCGGCCCGGCCGACTTCTTTGCGGCTGAGAACGCGGAAGACGGCGTAGCCTTCATCGACGGCCGCCGGCGCGCTGACCTGCTTGAGAGGCAGGGAGAAGATCAGGCTGTCGATCTCGGGATTCTCGCCGATCAGGCCGAGGTACTGTTCCCGTTTATGGGCATCGACGGTCTTGTACTCGAGCTTGAACTTGGACGCTTCGGCGTTCCAGTCGTCTTTGAGCTTCGACAGGTCGTCCTTCAGGGTCAGGAGGGCCTTGTCCTTTTTCATCTTGTTGAGGAGCTCGCCTTCGACCTGGCTCCGCACCTCATCGAGCTTGGCCGGCCGCTCCGGCTCGATCTTCTCGAGCTGGACCAATCCGACGCCGGCGTAGTTGAACGTCGATGGCGAGATCTCGCCGTCCTTGAGGGCAAAAAGACTTTCACTCATGGAGCCCGACGAATCGATGCTGCCTAGGGGATCGCCCTTCTTGAGCGGCCCCGTGGAGGCGACTTTGAGCCCCTCCTTTTGGGCGGCCAAATCCAGGCTTTTGTCTTTCCGCGCCTGCTTCTCGATCCGCTGGATCCGGTCGGCGACAATGGTCCGCGCCTTCTGGTCTTCCAGGATTCCTTTGATCGTCACGCTGACCTCAGCCAATGTCTTGGTGACGGCCGGCGACTTCTCGGTCACTTTCAGAATGGCGACGCCGCCGTCGGGCTCGATGAGATCCGAGATCTGGCCCTGGTTGAGTTTTCCAACGGCCTCGGTTTCCTTGGCCGCGAGCGATTTCCAATCGAAAAGGCCCCAGTCACCCCCCGTCTTGGCTTTGTCATCTTTTGACGACGTTTTGGCCAGCTGGGCGAAGTCGGCGCCGCCTCTTGCCTTTTCCAGAACGGCTTTCGCCTGGGCTTCGACGGCGGCCTTATCTTTGTCGGTATACGGCAGCCAGATGCGGCTGACCTTGATCTTTTCCGGTTCCATGAACTGGGCCTGGTTGTCCTTGAAATACTTCTCGATTTCCGCGGGCTCCACCTTGACGTTTTTCTTGGCGTCGTCGGTCCGCAAGAAGACATATTCGCCGGTTCTCTTCGCGGGGATTCTGTAGGCCGAACCGTTTTTGGCGAACTCGGCTTCGATGGCCGCTTCGGACGGCTTGTCCTTGATCTCCATCTTGGATGTCCCGGCGACCAAGTACTCCACTTTGGCCGTTTCATTCTGTTTCTTGTAGTTCGCCCAGGCTTCGTCGTCGGTGACGGTGATACCCGTGGTGATGATCCCGACGACCTTATTGACGACGACGTCCTGTTTCAGGCCTTCCTCGAAATCCTTGAGCGGGATATGGTTTAAATCCAAGATCCTCTTGTAGACATCGAAGCCGACGAACTGTCCGTCGCGCTGGAAGACCGGGTATGATACGATCCGGTCACGGACTTCCTGGTCGGTCGCCCGGAGGCCCATGCGCGAAGCGGTCTGCACGAGGAGCCTCTGCTGGATGATCTGCTCCATGGTCTGTTGGGGAATATTGAGCTGCTGGATCAGGCTGGTCGTCAGGCCGCTGAACTGCTTTTTCACAGACTCGATCCTCTGGCGCAAAGCCTGAGAGTAATCTTCGCCTGATATCTTCTCGCCGCCCACCGTGGCCAGCGTATTGGCCCCCGTTGCCTCCCCGAGCCGGCCGGCGCCGCCCCAGATCGCCCAGATGGAAATAAGAAAAGTCGCGACGATGATCCACAGGACGGGCTTGAGCGCTTTAACGTTCTTTCTCATGGTCTTTAGCATGGGTTCACCTCAAAATCAGTTAGGGCGGCCTGGCTCACCGGCCGACCCGCTCCTGCCGCCTTTTTTCCTTCTCGAACAGGGGTCGCAGCCTCTCGTACGTGGTATCCAGGTCTTCGATGGCGACGCGCGTTGCGCCGACCAGGGGCATGAAGTTCGAGTCCCCCGTCCAGCGCGGGATGACATGGAAATGGTAGTGATCGGCGATCCCGGCGCCGGCGCTGTGACCCAGGTTCATGCCGGCGTTGAAGCCCTGAGGCCTATAGGCGGCGCCCAGGATCTTGACCGCAAGCCGGAGGAGCACGGCCATCTCGGTGATCTCGCCGGGACGGGCCTTGGCGAAATCCCCGGTATGCCGGCAGGGGGCGATCATCACATGCCCCGGCGTATAGGGGAACTTGTTCAGGAGGATAAAATTCAGGCGCCCGCGGAAAAGGACCGCGGCCGAACGGTCGTCGGCTTGCGCGAGCGCTTCGCAGAAGATGCAGGTTTTCATGGCCAGGGCGTTCCGGACGTAATTCGCCCGCCAAGGGGCGACGATGTAGCGCATTATCTGTTGATCAGCTCCTTGAGCAATTTGCTGGGCTTGAAATAAAGCACCTTTTTCGGCGGCACTTTCACCGGCGCGCCGGTCCGGGGATTGCGTCCGGATCGTGAGGTGCGCTTCCGGAAGCGGAAACTCCCGAAGCCCCGGATTTCGATCTCCTCCCCGTTGAGGATCGCCTCGCGGATGGTCTCGAAGAAGAGGTTCACGCCTTCTTCAGCTTCCTGCTTGGGGATGCTGAGTTCCTGAGAGATCTTGCTGATGAGATCAGCCTTAATCATGGGGTACCTCCTTCTTGGTTCCCTTCTTCAGAGAGCTGATGTTTTTCAGTTGATCTTTCATGATATCTCCCAGGGTCATACGGTCGTCCTGGGATTCCATGAAGCGCTGGAATTCCTGCTTCTGGATGTCGAACTGGGCCTGGCGGAAGCTCAGGGAAATCTTCTTGGCCTTGGGATTGAGCCGGATGAGTTTGGCCGTGCGCTCTTCGCCGACCTGAAAGGCGTCGGAAGGCTTCTCGATCTTTCGTTCGTCGAGCTCCGAGGTGAAGACGACGCCCTCGATGCCGGGCACGATCTCCACGAACACGCCGAAATCGGTGATGCGGACGATCTTGACCTTGACGATATCGCCGACATTCTGCCGGTTGAAGAAATCCTCCCAGATGTCGCCTTCGAGCTGCTTGATGCCGAGGGAGATCTTCTGCTTCTCGACATCGATGTTGAGGATCAGGGCTTCGACCTCCTGCGCGACCTGCAGCTTCTCCGACGGGTGCCTGATCTTTTCCCAGCTGATGTCGGAAATATGGACGAGTCCCTCGATGCCTTTCTCGACCTCGACGAAGGCGCCGAAGTCGGTGATGCTTGTGACGACGCCCTTGACCCGGGCGCCGATGCCGTGCTTCTGCTTGAAGATTTCGAGCGGATGCGGCGAGGCCTGTTTGAGGCCGAGCGAGATCCTCTTCGTCACCGGGTTGACTTCGAGGACGTTGACGACGACTTCCTGTCCGGGCGCCAGAATCTTTTTGGGATGAATGAGTTTGCGCGACCAGGTCAAGTCGGAAATGTGGACGAGGCCCTCGACGCCCTTTTCGAGCTCGACGAAGGCGCCGAAATCGGTGATACTGCTGACCTTCCCCGTGACCTTCTGGCCGGCTTGGTACTTCTCGGCGATGTTGGACCAGGGGTCGGGCGTGAGCTGCTTGAGGCCGAGGGAGATCTTCTCATCTTTCTCGTTGAAGTCGAGGACGACGACCTCCACCTCCTGGCCGGTGCTCAGGACTTCGGAGGGATGGCCGATCTTGCCCCAGGACACGTCGGACACGTGAAGAAGACCCTCGATGCCGCCGATGTCGACGAAGGCTCCGAAATTCGTCAGGGACCTGACCTGGCCTGTGATCTTCTGGCCGACGGCCAGGTGGCTGAAGACCCGGCGTTTCTTCTTCTCCCGCTCGTCCTGAAGAAGAAGCCTGCGGGAAACGACGGCGTTTTCGCTCTTGCGGTCGAACTTCACGACTTTGAATTTGAATGTCTGTCCGATCAACAGGCCGGCGTCCTTGATGGGTTTGATGTCCGCGTGGGACTCGGGCAGGAAGGCCGGAACGCCGACGTCGACATTGAAGCCGCCCCTGGTCCGCTCGACAATCGTGCCGGTGACCCAGGTGTTGTGGGTGTAGGCTTTCTCCAGGATGTCCAGGGCCCGCAGCATATCCGCGTGCCTCTTCGAGAGGATCAGGGTTCCGTCTTTGGGGTCCGTCCGCTCAAGCATGGCCTCGACTTCAGAGCCGGGTCGAAGCTCGGCGAGTTGTTTGGGATCCTTGAAGTCCTCGACGGGGATGACGCCCTCGGTCTTGAACCCGATGTCCACAAGGACGTGGGTCGGCGTCCTTTTGATCACCCGGCCCTTGACGATCTTCCCCTGGCCGATTTCCTTGTTACTGAATTGGTAGCGGTCCAGCAGGTGTTCGTAGTCCTCGGATGACATCTTGTCATCGCGGTCGGCGGGTTTGGTTGAGTCAGTCATGGCACGTAAACTCCCTCACTGAATTCCGGCGGAAGGTTCGCCGGATGCCCTCGACGGCTTCCTGGATGGCTTCGGGCGGCGTCGAGGCTCCCCCCGATATCCCGATCTTCTCCGCGCCTCGGAGCATGGCCGGAGTGATTTGCCCGGCGTTCTCGACAAAATAGGTCCGCGGCTGGATGCGCTTGGAGATCTCATAGAGTTTGGCCGTGTTGGAGCTCGTGCGGCCGCCCACGATGAGCAGGGCATCCACGCGGCCGGCCAGCTCCGACGTGGCCCGCTGCCTTGTGCGCGTCGAGTCGCAGATCGTATTGTAAACGGTCAGCTCTTTGGTCTTCTCCATGAGGACGGCAGCGACACGCTCGAGAAGCCCGATGTCTTCGGTCGATTGGGCCAGGACGGCGCGCGCTTTCCGGGCCGGCAGCGCCTGGGCCTGGGCCACCGTTTCGACCACCACGCCGCGGCCGCGGCTGTAGCCGACAAGACCCCGGGTCTCCGGATGCTCGTGGTCGCCGACGATGACGATCTCCATTCTCTTGCGGCCCAGGGACTCGACGAGCCGCTGGATTTTCTTGACGATCGGGCAGGTGGCGTCAACGACGGCGATCTTCCGCCGCTCCAGGCGGCGGTAGACGGCGGGTGAGACGCCGTGGCTGCGGATGACGACCGTGCCCGAACGGATCTCTTCCGGCTCGCCCACGGACGTGATGTCCTCGGCTTCGAGGTCCTCGATCACGCGCGGGTTATGGATGAGGTTTCCGAGCGTCACGACGTTTCCGCTTTTGGCCTTGCGAACCCGCCGCGCCATGGCGAGGGCCCGTTTGACGCCGTAGCATAGTCCCGACTCTTCAGCGATGATGATTTCCATGCTCTTGTGACTTGGAATAGTGAATCATCCTATACGAGATCGTTTTCCTTGTCAACTCTAAGTGTAGGCGTGGCCGATACTTAGCGGCTATCCCTCAGTCGTCTTCTCCTCCTCAAGGATCTTGGCGATTTCCTCTTCGGAGGGAAGCTCCTCCAGGCTGTTCAGGCCGAAGTATTGGAGAAACCGCTCGGATGTGCGGTAGACGAGTGGATTGCCGGGCGCCTTCTTCCGGCCGACGATTTTGATGAGCCGTTTTTCGAGGAGCGTCTTCAGGGTATATGTCGAATCGACGCCGCGGATCATCGAGATTTCGGCTTGAGTGACGGGCTGGTGGTAGGCGACCGTGGACAGCGTTTCGAGGGCGGCCGAGGAGAGTTTGTTTTTCCGTTCGATCTGTAGCAGCCGGCGGACCAGACGGTCATGGTCGGGCTTGGTGGCAAAGACGTATCCGCCGCCGATTTGGACGATACGGATGCCCCGTTCCTCGGCGGTATAGGCTTGAAGGAGCTCGTCGAGGGCGGCCTGGATGTCCTCGCCCGGGACGTCTTCGAGAGCGGCCTTCAAGCGGTCGACGGTCAGGGGTTCCTGGGATATGAATACCAGGGATTCGATGATCGGAAGGAGGGGATTACTCATGGGGACCTGTCCTGCGGGTATCTTTCCTGAGCCACACGCGGATCGTTTTGAAGAGCTCATCCTGGACGGCGACGGCCTGCCGTGATTTGACGAGTTCGAGAACGCAAAAGAACGAGATCAGGGCCTCCTCGAGCGACCCCAGGCCCTCGAAATAGGAGAGGAAATCCAGCATGCCGCGCTCCTGGAGAAGGCCGACGAGCTCCTTCATCTTCTCTTCGACCGAGACGTCCCGGCCCTTGATGATGCGGGAGCCCGCGGCGGCGTTGCGCTTCATCATCAGGAAAAACGATTGGGCCAGGTCGAAAAGTGAGACCTCCTCGAAGTCGAGCTCGCTTTCCCCGGGGAGCGGCGGCAGGAAATTTCTGCGCCATTGGAGGAGCTCGTCTTCCTCCCTCTCCCGGAGCAGCGAGGCCGCCGCCTTGATTTTCTGGTATTCGAGGAGCCGGTTGATAAGGACCTGTCGCGGGTCCTCGTGTTCGGCGAGGTCCGTTTCGCGCGGCAGGAGCATTTGGGACTTGATATAGATGAGGAGAGCCGCGACGAACAGGAACTCGGCCTCCCGGTCCAGATTGATCTCGTCCTTCCGATCCAGGTATTCGAGGTAATCGCGCGTGATCACGGCGATGGGGATGTCATGGATGTCGATCTTCTTTTTCCTGATCAGAAAGAGGAGAAGGTCGAGAGGGCCCTCGAAGATCTCCAGCCGGACCTGATAGCCGTCACGGGTTTCCGCCGGAGGAGCGGCGGGCTCTTGAAGCGGGAGAGTGTCCACAACCGGTTCTGACATGCTAGAAGAAAATGATGACCTTGATCAGGAGCTCGATGGGTTGCATGATGATGCTGAGGAATCCGAACGAGATCAGGACGATGACGATGATGAATCCGTAAGGCCTGATGCGGTCATAGGCCGCCGCGGCCCGGTCGCTGAGGAGGCCGGCCAGGATGCCGCTACCGTCGAGCGGCGGCACGGGGATGAGGTTGAACACGGCCAGGTAACAGTTGATCAGGACGGCGAAGAACAGGATGAGGGCCAGGCCTTCGACCGGATAAAAGCCCGGCGGAACCCTGTAGCCGGCGATAAGAAAGGCGTAGAGAAACCGCGTGACGCCGGGGCTCACCACCTTAAGAATGGTGATCAGCACGAGTGCAGCGGCTGCGGCAGTCAGATTGGCGGCCGGTCCGGCCAGCGAAACCCAGAGGTTGTCTCGGCGCGGATGGCGCAGGTTGTAGGGATTCACGGGGACCGGTTTGGCCCAACCGAAGGCGGGCGCGCCGACGAGGACGAGCAACAGGGGCAGGATGATGGTGCCGAACAGGTCGATGTGGGCGATCGGGTTCAGCGAAACGCGGCCCAAGGCATAGGCCGTCGGATCGCCCATTTTGAGGGCGGCCCAGGCGTGCGACGCTTCGTGGATTGTGATCGCGAAGAGCAGCACAAAAAGGCTGATAACGGTGGTCAGGATATTCATGTTGGATCGCGTTGGCGAAGCTATTTTATACCATACCCGGCCGCGACAGTAAATACGCCCGACCGTAGTGGTGATACTTCATAAGCGCCCGCTAGCTTTGGACGGCCTCGGGGGTCCTCTCCGTTTGCTGCGGTGATTCTTCACGCCGTCCCGGTCCGGAGCCGATGGGGCGTCTCCGGCAGGGAGCGGAGTCTGCAAAGCGACCAACACGAGTGAGGCAGAGCGGCACGGAGCCGCACATTTGGGAAATATCCGAAACGGGTCTTTAAATTCTCATCGGCTCCGGCTGCCCTCTTCGCCCGCGAGGCAATCCTCCGAGGCCGTCCCTATCCCGATAGCGAGCGGTGTGGCTTTAGTTGGCAAACCCGGGATCGCGCCAGACTTCGCGCCCTTCGAAGAGCGTGAGCAGCACCTTCGCCGTATGGATCTCGGAGACCGGGATTTTAAAAAGGTTGCGGCTGAGGACGATGAAATCCGCGGTTTTGCCGGAAGCGAGCGAACCCCTGATATTTTCCTCGTGGCTCAGGTAGGCGCCGTTCGTCGTATACGCGGCCAGCATGGTCGGCATGTCGACGAGTTCCTCGGGAATCCATGACGGCGCATCCGGCTTATCGAGCGCATGCCGGGTCACCGCCACCTGGATCGCGTCGAGCGGATTAGCGGATGAAACGGGCCAGTCGCTTCCGCCCGCGATGACGGCCCCGGTCCTAGCGACGCTCCCGATCGGATAGAGCCAGCGCGACCGTTTCGGGCCGAGGATCGGCTCCGTGAGGTCTGTGATGTAGGCGTCGGGATAGGCCCACAAGGCTTGGAAATTGGCCACGACGCCGAGCGCTTTGAATCGAGGAATGTCGGCGGGATCGATGAGCTCGAGATGGGCGATGTGGTGACGCAGGTCCCGGTAGCCGTTGGCGCGCTCGGCCGCTTCGATGGCATCGAGGGACATCCGGATGGCGAGGTCGCCGATAGCGTGGATATGGATCTGAAAGCCGGCCGCATCGAGGGCCGTCGTCAGCGCTTTGAACGGCGCCGGTTCGATGAGCGGCTTGCCCCTGTCTCCGGGCCGGTCGAGGTAAGGCTCGAGCAGCGCCGCTGTATGGGACTCGATGACGCCGTCGGCGAAGATCTTGGCCGTCGTGGCTTTCAGATGGACCCCTTTGTAGGTGTCACGCATCCTCGCCAACCGGCCGACCTCGGCCGTCCCTTTTTCCGTACTCACGTAAAGCGACGCTAAAACCCGGAGCGAGATCTCGCCGCTGCGGTCGAGGGCCGCGTAGGCCTCCATAATTCTTTCCTGGGCGCTGGCCTCGATGATCGAAGTGATGCCCAGCTGTCTGGCCATGTCGAGCCCGGCCCTCAATCCTTTTATATAGTCTTCCGGGCCAAGCTCCGGGATGTTCTTTTCAACCAGCCCGGACGCGCTCTCCCGGAGCGTTCCCGACGGTTCGCCGGTCTTCGGGTCGTGCTCGATTCTCCCTCCTGCCGGGTCGCGCGTCTTCCGGGTGATTCCGGCAATTTTCAAGGCCAGGGAATTTGCCCAAGCCGAGTGCCCGTCCGCCGAATCGAGGAGGGCCGGCCGGTCCGGAACGAGGTTGTCCAGTTCCTCTTTGGAGGGGTTGGCCTTGGGGAAAACCGGAAGCTCCCAACGCCCTCCCGTTATCCACTTTTTATCCGGATTCTTGGCCGCATATTCTTTGATCGCGGCGAAGACCGCCTCTTTGGTTTCGAGCCCGCCCAGGTTACACTGGCTGAATTCGATTCCGCCCTCTATGAGATGGATATGGGAATCCTGGAAGGCGGGCAGGACCATCTTCCCGCCGAGGTCGATCGTCTTGGTCATTTTGCCCTTAAAGCGGGCGGCGCCCCGGACGTCGCCGACATAGATGATCTTGTCCCCATCGACGGCCATGGCTTCGGCCCAGGGCTGGGCCTTGTCCATGGTATAGACGGCGGCGTTGGTCAGGATCAGGCTCGCCGGCGGCGCGGATTCATTTTTCGTGCACGAAACGGACAAGAAAAGGAATGGGACGATAAGCAGCCAGGTCCGCCGGACTGCGGCGGTCACTGACCTCGTAGGAGTCACCGATTTTCGGGTTTCTTTTTTCATCGCCGTTGTCCTTTCATCCCCGCCGCCGTTTCGAACGCTGTGCCGGCACAGACAAGGAGGCGGATGGGGGGGGTGTCAATGTCCTTCTTTGACGCGCGCCGGTCCGCCGAAACTCAGGGGCCCATCCATCGTCGAGATTCGTCCTGATGTCCGATCGCCGAACCTCTTGGGCGATGACGCAAGGTCTTGTCGAGTGCCGATCATGAGGCGCCAATCCGTTTCAATCCGGCCTCGAGCACCTTCCGGACGGCCGTAAGGTCGCCCTGCCGAACAGGTCTGCCCGAGCCCTGCGCGACATAGCGCAGACTGTCGAACGTGAAATCGCGCCCGTTCCGCCGATGGCGGTACCTGAAGCCGATTTCCGGATGCCCGAAGATCAACATCATCACGGTCTCGGCCATTTTTGTCAACGGCGGGCGGTCGATATGTCCATAGCGAAACCCGGCGGTGACCTTCGTCCCGTGCCCCGGCGCGGACTCGAGGATGATCCAGCCGCCGCTCTGCTCGGCCGCCTGCGCCAAAAACGGGAGCCCGAGGCCCGTTTTTTTTGTTTTGGTCGTAAAGAAGGGGTCAAAGGCCAGCTTCTGGACGCTCTTCGACATCCCCCGGCCGTCGTCGGACACCCTGATCGTCAGGACATCACGGTTCCGGTTTTCGTTGATCGTGATGGCAACGTGCGACGCTCCGGCGGCGACGGAGTTCTCCACGATGTCAAGAATGTGGAGCGATAGATCTTCCATCATGGCCATACCACCTTCCGGCCGTCCCGGCCTTGAAGGGCCATGCGGATCTCATCAATGCGCGGTCCGGCCAGAATGAACTCCGTCACGGCGGCGCCGATTTCTTCGGGCCGGTGGGCGTCCGAGAAACGCACGAAAGGCAAAGAGGTCATGGCGGCATAGGCGGCCCCAGCGTCGGCGGGAGCAACGCGCGGAGAGATTTCGGCAGCGTCGAGGGCAAGGTCGGCGGGGACGAAGCCGAGCTGGGAGATGATGCTGAACGATTCCCGGTCGATATGGGAGGCCACGGCCAGCCCGCCGCAGCCGTGGATCAGTGCCACGACCTCTTTGGCCGACAGGCGGGTGGCCCCGAAGAGGCCGTGGCGGTTAAAACCCGTCACCTCGTCCGCGGCATTGACGATGACCTGATCCTTTATATACTTGCGCCTGGAGGCGATAGTGGGGAGGTTTGCGTAGACCGAGGCCTGCAACGGGCCGAGATCTGCGGCAGGGTCGAACAGGCCGAGGATGTGCACTTCCTCTTCGGTCGTCACTTCGATTCCCGGGAGAACGACGAGTCCGGTGCCTCGCGCGGCTTCTATGGCGGCAGGAACGTTTTCCGTCGCGTTGTGATCCGTTACCGCGATGATATCAAGGGCCTTGGCTCGGGCCCGCTCGACGATTTCCCGAGGCGGCATCGTCAGCTCCCCGCATGGAGACAAACAGGAGTGAATATGGCAATCCGCCCGGAAGCGCCTGAGCTCCATCAGCTCCCTTTGACGCCGAGCCCGTACAGCCTTCCGACGCACTCGAAGGCATTGAGCCGGGTCATGAGGATGGGCAGGCCTTCCTTCTCTGCCCGCTCGACCGTCTCCGCTGAGGGTTCCCGACCGTTCACGAGGATGATTCCGGCGAGCTCCTTGAGAATGGCCACCGCGACGATGTTGGGATGGGTCTGCAGGGTGACCCACAGGTCATCCTTTTGTCCGTGGGCGATAACATCGCTCAGCAGATCACTGGCATAACCGCCGCTGACAATCCGGTCGAGCCCCGTGCGGCCTGTACAAACCTTGAGATCGAGCCTCTGGATAAGGTCGGAGAGCGTCATTTTTTCACCTCCCTGACGAACGGGCAATCCGAGAGACGCGCCTGGCCGCGTACGACGTCCTCGGCCAGCGTTCGGCAGTCTGGAGCGCCGCACGCCCCGCAGTCTTTGCGCGGCAGCTTCGCGAAGATCGCCTCACGACGTTTGGCCTTGAGGATGGCCTTTTCCGGGTCGTGATCGAGCGGCGGCACCCCGGCCGGTTGGACGGCATGGTCGAAGGCCAGCGTGTCCCGTTGATAGAGACGGCCCAGATTCGGCCGGTGGGCGATGGTCCGTTCTCCGGCGGCATCGACGAACCGCAGGATCCGGCTCTTGGCCAGGAAGCGGTTCTCGACGGCAAGGGAACCGCCGACGCAGCCGTCCGGGCAGACCATGCATTCAAGCAAGTCGACGTTCTTGAGCAGCCCGGTCTCCACCTGGTCCAGAACCCGCATGGTGTCGCGGACTCCGGAGACGGCGACGGTGCGCTGGTTTTTGAGCCCGCGCGTTTCTCCGCCGGAAAGCGACCATCCCATCCCGATGCCGCTGAAAAGGATTTCGGGGAAAAGCCGTCGCATGAGGACGTCTCTCCGGTTTTTGCGCAGGCCGCGGAAGAGCGGTGCGTAGATATCGCGGATCGACATGGCGCCGTTGAGATAGGATTTTCTGAGGGATACGGGGCGGTTGATGGACACAATCTTGGCCGGGCACGGCGTGATATGGATGAGCCCGATCGCTTCCGGCGCGAGGTGGAGCTTCTCGGGCAGGGTCGTCCGGAGAATCTTGGCGGCCACTTCCCGCGGCGGCTCGAGCGGCAGGATCAGAGGACAGAGAGACGGATAACGGTGCTGGATGAGCCGGACGACCACCGGGCATGTCGCCGAGATCAGCGGCCTCGGCCGGGGATGCTCCTTGAGGTATTTCTCGGTCGCCGCGGTGTTGAGCTCGCAGACGGCGCTGAGGTCATAGACCTCGTCGAACCCGACCCGGCGGAGCGCGGCCAGGATCTCGATCGGCATGACCGAATCGTCGAACTGCCCGTAGAGGACCGTCGTAGGAATGGCGATCTTGTACTTGAAAGCGTCGAGGGCCGCGAACGGCGTCGTCTGCGAGTCGACGGCATCGTAGGGACAGACGCGAAGGCAGGCCCCGCAATCGATGCACAACTCATCGATGATGCGGGCTTTGCCCTCCTTCACGCGGATGGCCTTCATCGGGCACGCCGTCATGCAATGCGTGCAGCCGATGCACTTCTCGGCGTTGATGCGGATCGGTTGGCTGGTTTCGTCCGTCACGGTGCGTCTCCGGCGACCTGGATTTTCAACTCCAGATGCGTCCCGCGGCCGACTTTCGACGTGATACGGAACTTATCGGAGTTCTTCTTGATGTTTGGGAGTCCCATGCCGGCGCCGAACCCGAGCTCGCGCATCTCCGGCGTCGCGGTCGACCAGCCCTCGGTCATGGCCAAGCGGATATCCGGGATGCCCGGGCCGTCGTCGTCCACGGTGATCCGGATCTCGCCCCGGGACACCGCCAGCTTGACGCGGCCCTGCCAGGCGTACATGATGATGTTCATCTCGGCTTCATACGAGGCGATGGCGGCCCGCCGGACGGTCCGGGAGTCGAGACCGATCTCCTTCAGCAGGTCCTTGATCCGGCAGGAGACATCGCCCCCATGGGTGAAATCTCCTCCTTTAACCGGGAATTCGTGCCGGAAGACGGGATCACTCGCCACGAACACGACCCTTTATGAAAACGGAAATCCTGCCGCACGCGTCGAACATCGGAACCTTGGTGATGATGAGGGGCAGGTTGCCGCTGCAGGCCTGATCGACGACGTCCTGGGCCGGCCGTTTGCCCTGGACGAAGACGACCGCGGCGACGTCGGCCAACCGCGCGGTGCGCACGGTGTGCATATTCGCCAGGCTCGTCAAGAGGAGCGAGCCGGCGTCGGCGAAGGCCAGGACATCGCTCATGAGGTCCGACGCGAAGACCTTCGGGCATTCGAGGCCGAGGCCGCAGCCGGGCGTCAGCACTTCGCCGTCGAGGAGCATCAGCACATCTTTCAACACCATAGGAGGGCCTCCTTATCGGGCCGGACCGTTCGGGCGTTGCCCAGGCTGATTCTTGATTGAGAAAATCAAGGGCGCGCGTGGGCGCACTTCCCGCCGAGGGCTCTTGGGCGCCGGGAGGAGGGACCGGGGGACGTTCTGAGCAAAGCCCACGGCCATATTATATAAATTAAAGGGCGGTCGGGCAAGAATACGCGCCGTGGGGTCTTACAGAATCGGCAGATACCGCTCGACCTCGTAGTCGCTGACCTGTTTGTCGAACTCGCCGGACACGCTGCGGCCGTACTCTTCGATCTCCTTCCGCTTGTTGGCGACGAGCTTCGAGAAGATGTGGTCGCCGAGGGTCGCCTGGACGAGAGCGCTTTTCTCCATGAGCTTGACGGCTTCCTCGAGGTTCCTGGGCAGGACGCGGATATCGAATCTCTTCTGACGGGTCCCACTCATGTGATAGATATTCTCCTCGACCGGGTCAACGAGGCTCTCTTTGCTCCGGATGCCCTCGAGCCCCGCGGCCAGCATGACGGCGAAGGCCAGGTAGATGTTGCAGGCCGGGTCGGCGGCCCGGAGCTCGATCCGCGTCGCTCGTTCTTTGCCGGGCTGGTACTCGGGGACACGGATGTAAGCGGATCTGTTCTTCTGACCCCAGGCGATGTACACGGGCGCTTCATAACCCTCGATGAGTCTCTTGTAGGAATTGATCCACTGGCTGAGGACAGCGGAAATCTCCCGGGCATGATTCATGACGCCGGCAATGTAGTGATGGGCCATGTCGGAAAGATAATACGGGCCTTTTTTGTCGAAGAACAAGTTCTTGCCGCCCCGCCACAGGGACTGGTGGACGTGCATGCCGCTGCCGTTCTGGCCGTTGATGGGCTTGGGCATGAACGTGCCGTACAGCCCATGCATCCGGCAGACTTTTTTTACCATATAGCGAAAGATCATTCCGATGTCGGCCATCTCGACGGCGCCGAGATAGCGGAGGTCGATCTCGTGCTGGCCGTGGGCGACTTCGTGATGGTCGTACTCGGTCTCGATGCCCATCTTGTGGAGCAGGAGCTGAATCTCTTTGCGGATCTCCCCGTACCGCCCGCTGAAAAAATAGCCGCCGGCGTCGGTCGGCTCGGGCGCCTCGCTCGAGGGGAAGATAAAGAACTCGAGCTCGGGGCCGCACTTGAAATCGTCGATGCCCGTCTCCTTTTTGGCCAAGGCCATGGTGCGTTTAAGGACGGCCCGGGTGTCCCCCTCGTACGGCTGTCCCTCGGGCCGAAGGATGTCTCCGAAGATGACCGCCTCACGCCACCGGATGCCTTCTTCGAATCCCTTGTAGACCCAGGGCAAGAGGCGGAAGGTCTTCGGGTCGGGCTTGATGACGAGGTCGCTTTCCTCGATCCGGACGAAACCGGCGACGGACGAACCGTCGAAACCCTTGCCTTCCACGAACGCTCTCTCCAGCTCGTTGGCCGGAATCGTGAACTCCATCGGCCGCCCCAGAATGTCCGGGAAGACCAACCGGATGAACTCGATTTCCTGCTTCGGGTCCAGGACGAGGTCCAGGACGTCTTTGGCATCCCGCATGCCGAACATCTTGCCCGCGTTCTTCGCTGCTGGCGTCATGTCACAGCCTCCTGCACAGTTATTTTAGATATGTAACGATATTTTAATGATAGTAAGTCAAATGTCAATATATTTTAAAAATATCTTTACAATCGCTCTAATCCGTGTTAATAGATATGATATCAGGAGGCGCCCAATGATCGACGAACTGGACAAGAAAATCGTCAGGGTCCTCAACGCCAATGCCCGCAAGAGCTTCCGCGAGATCGCCAAGGACGTCGGGACCTCGGTCACGGCCGTCATCAACACGGTCAAGAAGCTGGAGACGGCCGGCGCCATCAAGGGCTACGTCCCGGTCATCAACCCGGAGTACTTCGGCCTCCATCTGATCGCCATTGTTGCCGTCCGCATTTCCAAAGGCAAGCTGCTTGAAACGCAGAGAAAAATCTCGCTCGATCCCCGCGTGGCGGCGGTCTATGACGTGACGGGAGACTGGGATTCGTTCATCATCGGCTACTTCCGCGACCGGGAGGACCTCAACCGGTTCATCAAGAAGCTTCTTGCCCTCCCAAACATCGACCGTACGGTCACTCACATCGTGCTCAACGTCGTCAAAGAGGAGCGCCGCGTATCGGTTTAGGCGGCCGGATTCGAATCGCCTCCGACTCCGGCCATCGTCCCCGCTTTTCCGCATCGCACCTGTTTTTGCCGGCGGCGTGATTCTTGACAGAATTCCCGGATGTGCCATAATCAAAAATTGAGTAGGAAGAAGGAGACGCCCATGGCTAAAGTCACGCATTCGCCGATCGGCCACCACTACATCGTCGAGGCCTCGGGATGCAATCCCAAGGTCATCGGCAGCGTGGAGAAAGTTCAGCAGATCCTCGTAAGGGCGGCCGAAATCGCCGGGGCCCATGTCTGGTCGATCTCCTTCAGCAAATTTCCTCCCCACGGGGTCAGCGGCGTCGTCGTGATCTCGGAGTCCCACATTTCCACCCATACCTGGCCTGAGATGGGCTATGCGGCTTTGGACATCTATACGTGCGGGGCTAAGGTTAAGCCGGACAAAGCCGTCGTCTACGCGGTCGAGGCGTTCGGCGCGGAGACCTCGCACATCACGGAGATCACCCGGGGCATCGACGAGGGCGACGCCATCTTTTTCCACAGTTTCATCACCTGGGAGGAGCATCTGAACCCGAGGCCCCAGACAAAAGAAAGGGACCGGGAAAGGGACAAGAGCTAGAAGGGAGGGGGACATGATCGTCGAATTCACCATCGTTCCCATCGGGCAAGGCGAGGAGCTTTCCGGGCTCGTGGCGAAGGTCATCGATATCGTGGACAAGTGCGGCCTGCCGTACCAGCTGACGTCCATGGGGACGATCGTCGAGGGAGAATGGGACGACGTCTTCGAGCTCATCAAGGAATGCCATTTCAAAATGAGACAGCACGCGGCCCGGGTCTCGACACACATCGCCATCGATGACCGCGAAAAAGCCAAGGGCCGGATCAAGGGAAAGGTCGAAGCCATCGAAGAAAAGCTCGGCCGGGCCCTTAAAAAATAGATATCTTTTCGTAAAAGAACTTTACAATTTGAGCGGGGTCGTCGGAGTCCGCCCATAGAGCAAAAGAGGCAGCCCTTGGCATAAAACATGCCTATGAGGTTGCTGGCGATGTTGGGCCAGATGCCGATCAGAGTCCTATCCTCTGTTATAATAAAGCCGTCCGTGAGAAGATTATGTGTCTCGGCCTTGTGCTTCCTATGGGGGGGTACAATGGCCGGCCTTCCGCCCCTCCAGTCTCCGCCTCAAACGCCCGAAGCGCTTTTCGGCCAGGTCCAGACGGCGCTCCAGCACAAGGACATTCAGGGATACGTGGACCTCTTGTCCCCGGAACTAAAAGCGATCGAGCAGGAACGCCTCAAAACATTCTTTGAGGATTTCAAGATGGACTCCGTCAAGCTGCGGCTGGCGGGGAAAAGGGTTGAAAGCGAAACGCAAACGCGCCTGTTTCTTCAGGTCTATTTTCAAAACGCCTATTCGGCCATCATCGAAGCCTGGCAGCTCCTTCTGACCGCGCATGACGGCCGCTGGACGATTACGGCCAGGGACGTCAAGACCAACCTGACGACGCTTTACAAGATCAAGATCCCTTCCGAGCGGGTGGAACGGGCGCGCGTCGTGGAGATCAGGCACCAGGACATCCGGCTGTCGTTCCGGGACGCCGCCGTGTTCTATGACAATCTTCCGGGCATCGAGACGGCCCTCGTTGTGGTCGGCAAGGGAACGGTTGATTTTACGCCGTCCGACGCCAAGGAGAAGCATCAGATGGAGCTCCTCTATAAGAGGCGCTTCCTCGAGGATGATCTGGAGTACCTCTACCTTCGCTGCTCGAACGGATTCTTCGCCTCCAATGTCAAAATAGAAAAGGGCCAGGGACTGCCGGAGGTTTCCTCGTTCGAGCAGGCCAAGGCGGCCGGGGTCTTTTCCAGGAACTACTCTCGCTCATTCACCATTCAGAACTCTATTGACGGAGAGCTCCTGTCCTTCCTCCCGCAGGGGGAAGAGGCCGTTTTCGAATTCAAAGCCAGGAAGGCCGGGGAGCTGACGTACATCTATTATCCCTTTTCCGACGAAGAGGTGGACCTCTACGACCGAACGCGCGACCGAATCATCAGCCTCTACAGTCCCACCGACGAGAAGGACGGGCAGGGCAAAAAATTCTTCATCAGCTTCGGAGAAAAGTTTGAAGTCCAAAACTACGAGCTGGACGTGAGCTATTCGCCGGCTCAATTTTATCTTTCGGCCAAAGCCCGAATCCGGGTGGCGGCCAAAGTGGGGACCCTCAACAGCCTGAAATTTCGCTTCAACCCCGACCTGGAGATCATCAAGATCTGCGACGGGGACAAAAGGGAGCTGTTCTACACTTTCGACAAGCTGCGGAAGACCATTTACGTCTATCTGATCAGCCCCCTCGAGCGCAAAGAGGGGGCATGGATCGAGGTGTATTATCGCGGCCACATCTCCCCTCCGGTTCCGGCGACGGATGTCATTGCGCAAGCCCCTTTCCAGCAGTCCGTCCGCTTTTTCCCGCGCTATGACACCTACTTTTTTACTCAGGCGGGTGACTGGTATCCGTCGCCTCCGGAGGAGGACTATTTCCTGGTCCGGCTCAAGGTCATCGTCCCGCCCGAATACAAATGCCTGGCGAGCGGCGAGATGGTCGAGAGGAGCCGCTGGACCGAGATGAACGACGTCGTCGAACTCGAGAAAGCAGGGAACGCCATCTATACGTTTGAGACCCGCCGGCCCGTCAAATACATCTCATTCATCTTGGGCAAATTTGAGAAGCGGAAGGAGTGGAAAAACCCCGTTCCCATCCAGGCCTTCGTCTCGGACCAGGTCTTGAACGACGACCCGGACTTGTTTGATCGGGCCAAGGGCATCCTTGATTTCTATACCCGCTTTTTCGGCCCTTTTCCTTACGAGAAGCTGGGCATCCTCCTAAGGCCCTGGAGTACGGCCGGCGGCAGCAGCCCGCCCTCGTTTGTGGTCCTCAACCAAGCCCCGTGGGACTCGGCGGAACGCTTCGGGGGGAGGAAAATCGACACCGCCGTCAACCTCTCGCAATGGGACGATTACTTCCTGGCGCACGAAATCGCCCATCAATGGTGGGGGCAGGGCGTTTCGGTATTGACGTACAGGGACCAATGGCTGAGTGAAGGCCTGGCCCAGTTCGCCGCCGCGTCGTACCTCAGGGACCGCTACGGACCTCGAGACTTCGCGATGATCCTCGGCAAATTTACGCACTGGACGAACCGGAAATCCGCCAAGGGCGCCATCGCCATGGGCTCGCGCTTGAGCTTTTACGATTTCGACGCCTACCAGGCCGTCATCTACGATAAGTCCGCGTTGGCCCTGTTCATGCTCCAGGACATTGTCGGTGAGAACGCTTTCCGGGCCGGCCTGCAGGATTTTTTTGCGGCCCACAAGTACACGGCCGCCCGGACGAGCCAATTTGTCGCCGCGATGGAAAAGGCCTCGGCGCAGGACCTTGGAGAATTCTTCGACGGCTGGTTTCAATCCTATGAGCTGCCCGATATCCAGACGTCGTGGTCCGAGGAGACGAGCCCGGCCGGCGCGCGGCTCAGGGTCCACGTCGCACAACTCAAAGGCCGTTTCCACTTTCCGCTGTGGGTGGAGTGGACGAGCGGCGGCAAAGTCCAGCGGGCCATGGCGGTCATCCGCGATTCCAACCAGGATGCCGTTTTCAACGTCAGCGGTCCCGTCAGCCATGTGCGCATCAATCCCGATAAAGAAGTGCCGGGGAAATTCTCATGAGGCTCGGACCGCTTCGGCTCTGAGCCCGCGGCCCGCCGCCCCCCGTGTCACAGCGGGACGTCTTCCGTATCGATCTCCAGGCGCTTGATCATTTCGTTGAGCGTCGTCGGTTTAACCCCGAGCAGCCGCGCGGCCTGCTTCTGGACGCCTTTGGTTTTTTTGAGAGCAGCGACGATGATCTTTTTCTGGAAGGATTGGGTTCTTTCCTTGAGGTCGAGAGATTCCTCGGCCGCGCCCAGCGCCTCCTTGGCTTCGGGCCCTCCCGAGAGGAGGAACGGCGGCAAGGACGCCCGCGTGATGAGGTTCATCTTCGAGAGTACGACCGCCCGCTCGATCAAGTTCTCCAGCTCGCGGACGTTTCCGGGCCAGTGGTAGGCATCAAAAATCTCGAAGACATCCTCGCTGACCCCTTCCATGACCTTGCTGTTCTCGCGGCCGTAGAAATCGACGAAATGCCTGACGAGAAGAGGGATATCCTCCTTCCGGTCTCTCAAGGGGGGAATTTCGATCTTGATCACATTGAGCCGGTAGAAGAGGTCCTTGCGGAAGGTCTTCTGCGCGATCATCTCCTCGATATCCGTGTTCGTGGCCGCGATGATCCGGACATCGACCTTGATCGTATCGGTGCCGCCGAGCCGCATGAACTCTTTTTCCTGCATGACGCGAAGAAGCTTGGCCTGCGTCTCGAGGCCGACCGACGAAATCTCGTCGAAGAAAATGGTCCCCTTGTCGGCGGTTTCAAAGAGTCCTTTCTTCAGCGCGACCGCGCCCGTGAACGCCCCCTTGACATGTCCGAAAAGATGGCTCTCCAGAAGATCGGGGGGAAGAGAACCGCTGTTCACCGTGACGAACGGGAAATCGGCGCGATTCGAGTTCAGATGAATGGCCCGGGCCACAAGCTCTTTGCCGGTCCCGCTTTCGCCCTGGATGAGAATCGTGCTGCGTGTCGGCGCGGCGGCTTTGACCAAGTCAAAGACGCTCTTCATGACCGGACTCTTGCCGATGATGCGACTGAAGCTGAAGCGCTGGCGCAGCTCGTCCTTGAGCCTGACATTTTCCTCCAGGAGGCGCTTGTGTTCGACCGCTTTCTCGATTGTCAGCAGCAGGCTGTCGTGCTTGAACGGCTTTTGGATATAGTCCAGCGCGCCGATTTTCATGGCGTCGATGGCGGACTCCACCGACCCGTAGGCGGTGATGATGATCACCGCCGCCATGGGGTCGATCTTCTTGATCCGTCGCAGCACTTCGATCCCGTCGATGCCGGGCATCAGGATATCGAGGAGCGTCACGTCAAAGGACTGGGATGGGTATTTCTCCAGGGCTTCTTCGCCGGATGACGAGAATTCGACCTCATACCCCTCGGAGGTCAGGAGTTGGCCGAGCACATCGTGGATGACCGGCTCGTCGTCGATGACATGGATGATGGCTTTGCTCGTCATGGGTTACGTCCTCAAGAGATCGGATTTGCGCGTCGGTGGAATTCCGTCTCCCATGGGCAGGGAGATCGTAAAGGTCGAGCCTTTCCCGACCTCGCTCGTGACCTGGATATGCCCTTCATGCTCTTTGACGATGGCATAGCTGATCGACAGTCCCAGTCCCGTCCCCTTGCCGACTCCCTTGGTCGTGAAGAAGGGATCGAAGATGTGAGTCAGGTGCTCGGGCTTGATGCCGGTCCCCGTGTCCGAGATCCGGACAACGGCTTGGCCTTCCGCCTGGGCGAGCTGGATGGTGAGCGTCCCCCCCAAGGGCATGGCATCCAAGGCGTTGAGGATGATGTTGATGAAGACCTGCTGGAGGCGTTCGCCCTGGGCATAGATCGGCGGAATAGATCCCAGTTCGAGCGCGAGGCGGATATTCATGGTTTTAAGCTTATAGTCGATAAGCGAGATGATTTCCTCGAGGCTTTCCTTGAGGTCCACGCGGTGGAACGACGTATCGGAAGGGTTCCTGGCGAACGTTAAAAGGTTCTTGATGATGCGGCCCACCCGGTCCGTCTGGGCTTCGATCTTTCCCAGGATCTGGGCGTAATGCGTGTCGGCCAGCCTTTTTTGGAGCATCTGGACGTAGCTGGAGATTCCGGTCAGCGGGGTATTGATCTCGTGGGCGACGCCGGCCGACAGCAGGCCGATCGATGCCAGCTTCTCCGAGGTCAGGAGCTGCTGCTGAAGGTTGATTTTTTCCGTGATGTCCTCGAATACAATGATCGTGCCGTACGGCTGAAGAGCGTTGTCGAGCAGGGGGGTGCGGGCGATATCAAAGATCTTCTTTTCCCCCCCAGGGATGTCGAGGGTTGTCTCGCTCAGCAGACGGAACTCCTGCTGGGTTTGTCCCGGGAAAAGGGCTGAATAGCTCGGCCGGCCGAGCACCTCGGGCAGACTCTTCCCCAGGACGGCCTCTTTTTTCCTCCCCAGTTGGTCCTCGAGGACCCTGTTCCACCCGATGATGAGTCCCGCCTGGTCGATCACGGCCACGCCGACGGTCAGGCTCTCGATGATGTTTTCGCTGTAATCCTTGAGCCGTTGCATCTCCAACGCCCGGACACTCTCCCGGCTGTAGAGATAGGCGTTTTCCAGGGCCAGGGCGGCCGGTCCTGAAATCGTCGTCATGAGCTCCCAGTCCTCGCTCGACAGGAATGCGCCGTCCTGCTTTTTCCCCATGGCGAGACAGCCGACGAGCTTGGCTTCGATCTTGAGAGGGAGGAAGTGAAACAGTCCGTATTCGGAAAAGCCGTCCAGGGCCCTCTGGATGGACTTGTCGTCTGACGGGGAGATGTTGGCCAGGTGGTCTTTCATATGCAGTTGGTCGATCATGGCTTCTTCGATTCCGACTCGGACCGGCAGGGCGGGGTGGGCGCCCCGAGCGCTCAGCACGTCGAAGTTCCGGGCGTCGCTTTCGTCGGCCAAAAGAAGGGCCACCGTCTTGAGGGACAAAGCATTCGCGATGGCTTCGAGGAGGGATTGGGCCAGACTCTGGAGGTTTCTTTCCCGGCTCAATTCCCGGCTGATGAACAGGAGGGTTTTGCGGTATTCATAACTCCTTTTATAGAAGGCCCTGTCGAGGAGGGTCTGAAACAGACCCTTGAGCGGACCGAAGAGCGTGGCTCCGAGGATGATGGCCACAATCCCCATGACCGCAACGTTCAGTCGGTTCTCCGGCTGCGTCGTCTTGGAACTGACGATGAAATAAAGAAAGGCGATGACGAAAAAAGAGAAAGTCAGCGTGGCGATTTTCTTAAGCAGGACCTCGATGTTGACGAGTTTGTAGCGGGAGATGGAATAGGAAAACGCCAGGGGAATGAGTGCCTGGAGCAGGACGGTCAGCTCGGCTCCGGTCGAAGGCACGCGTCCCAGAATGAAAGGGATGATGTAAAACGCCGCGGACGGCAGGATGCCGCAGGCCAGGGCATAGACGATGATGCGGAGCTGCTTTTTGACGAGCGGATTAGGCGCCCGAAACGTGCTGTGGGCCAGGATTCCCAGCGTGACCAGGGCAAAAACAACGAAATGGACAAGCTCCAGCCGCTCCAGCGCACTCTGCACCCTCATCGCCGTCAACTCGTCTAAGCGGTGCGGGAAGGGCAAATGGAACCGGATTCGTTCGAGGAGCAGAAGAACCGCCGGGGCGTAGATCAGCGGCACGATGACCGGTTTTCGCTTGAGAATGCGCTTCCGCAGCGGGAAAATCATGAAGAAATGAAGAAGCAGGGGCGGAAAGGCGACGAAGGCGAGTTTGTCGAGGGAGTAGAAAACGAAATCGAGGCCGTCCAATTCGCCCGTGCAGGAAAAAATCATGAAGGCGCTGAAGGCTACGGCGAGTGTATAGAAAAATACGTAGGGAAGGGATATCTGGCGCTTGGAATTGAAAAAGACCACGAGGCAGATGACCAGGGTCGTCAAACCGACCAAGACCAGGTAGAAGTAGATGAGATCCGGCCCCTGCTTTTTCGGGTAGAAAGACGGGTAGCGCTGCTGGCCTTCCCGATTGATTTCGTACTTGACGATCTGATCGGAAGCGGCCGCGGCCTGCAGGTTCTTCAGGACATCGATCCTGGTCCTTACTGGGTTTTTGTTGATAGCGGAGAGCACGTCCCCGGCGCGGATCCCCGCCCTGAGATAGGCGTCGCTCGACGGGTCCACCTTTACGGCCGTCAGCCCGTCTGGCGTCAGCTTCCAGGTGATGCCGTCTGTCACCTCAACCCAGGTGGCTTTGCGGTAAACATTCAGAGTTCCGAGGACAATAACGATAACGATGGGAGCGAAAACGAAGAGGATGGCTTTCTTCACCGGATTTCCCCCCGGACGCGAAAGCCTCCGGAAAATCCAAAAAATTGAATCCGGTTCATAAAAAAAAACCTAATCCAAAATCTGTCTGGTCCCGGCCCTGATGGCCCATTTGACAGGGCCTTGGCCGAGCATTTTCCTCACCGCCGGGTCTTCCTTGAGTCCCAGGGGCTGCGTGCTTCTCGAATTGAGGAACGTGCTGTTGTAATCATAACGAGGCTTCTGAACCTGCGGTGGAACCGACTCCTGGCGGGCCGCCGATCCCGGCCGCCTCCCGGCAGCCGGGAGCAGAATGGAGAAAAAAGCCGCCGTCAGGGCCACTCCAAGGAAAAAAGCCGTCCTTCTCACCCCGCTAATCTAAATCTTTCAGGCCCCTTTGTCAATCCACCTTTCCAGAGTCCGACCAAACAGTCGGGCCGTCCTCACCAGGCGGCATTCCAAATGGTCGCCTTCAAGCCGCCCCCTGAGGAATCCCCGCTTCCGGGCTGTTTCGGGCCGGAAACGGCGCAACCATCCGCCGGCCCGGGCGGTTTGACAAGATTGACCGGGCTGGACTAGATTAGGTTGGGTCGTGAGAAGATCGGGCGCTTTATTAAATGCCTTATTTTGCGTGTCGGTTTGCTGCCGAGGACGGGAAAGTCCTGACACGGTCCCTCCTTGCCTCCACATCGGATGAGTGCCGGAAGCATTTCGAGGCGGCGGGTTATCTGGTCCTCTCCGTGCACCGGGACTGGAAACGGATCCAGGCGCAGGGCCTCACCTTCGGGAAGAAGATTAAGGACAAGGACTTCATCCTCTTCAACCAGGAACTGGTGGCCCTGATCAAGTCCGGGTTTCCGATCCTGCGGAGCCTGGAGGTGATCGCCGGCCGGGTCAAGAATCTCTACCTTAAAGAGCTGCTCAACAACGTCGCCGGAGAGGTCAAGCTGGGCAAAGCCCTCTCGGAAGCATTTCTCCCCTACGAAAAGGCCTTTTCCAAGGTCTACATCGCCAGCCTGATCGCCGGCGAGAGAAGCGGCAACCTTCCCGCCGCGCTCACGAGGTACGTCCAGTACGCCAAGACGGTGTCTCAAACGAAATCCAGAGTCCGGTCGGCCCTGGCCTATCCGACCGTGCTTATCGTCTTCGGCCTCATCATCATCACCATCCTGGTCAATTTCGTCCTGCCCAAGTTCGCCGATTTTTACCATAGCTTCGAAGCCCAGATGCCCGGTGTGACCCGCCTCATCATGGCCCTCGCGCTGGCCTTTAATTCCCATTGGTTTCTCGTCCTGGCCCTTCTGGGGGCCGCCGTTATCGCGGTCATCGTTGTCCGGAAAAGGCCTGAGTTCCGGGTCGGCCTGGACCATGCCAAACTTCGTGTGCCTTTCGGCGGGAGCATCTGGCTCGAAACGGGCGTTTCATTGTTCAGCCGGACCCTTGGTCTTCTCCTCGAGGCGGGGGTGACTCTTCTTTCGGGAATCGGCATCGCCATCCAGGCCCTCCCGAATGCCTACCTCATCCGGCAGATGAATGACGTCCCCGATTCCATTAGGAACGGCGGGAGCCTGTCGGATTCCCTGGCGAAATCGGAGGCCTTTCCCGCCCTGGCCCTGGATATGGTGCGAATCGGGGAAACATCGGCCAATCTCCAGGGCATGCTCGGGGATATGGCTGATTTTTACGATGAACGGATTCGTGTTAAGATAGACACACTGGTGTCGTTAATCGAACCGGTCGTCATTATATTTATGGGGCTCCTTGTGGCGGGAATGCTGTTGTCGGTTTACCTGCCCATCTTCAACGTGATCCGGGTCACGCGTTTTTGAGCTCCCGAGAGAGTAGGAAATGAACAAGGAAGAGTCGGAGAATATAAGAACGGAAGAAATCGAAACGCGGAAGCTGGCCGAGCGCTATCAGGTTCCTTACCTGGACCTCGACGCCCAGCTCCTTGACCGTCCGCTGATCCAATCGGTGCCCGCGGAGTTCCTTCATCGGCTGAACTTCGTCCCGCTGATGGAATCCGACGGTGCCATGGCCGTCGCCGTATCCGACCCGTCCGACATCGCCTCGATCGATGCCATCGAGTCGTTCTTAGGGAAGAAGGTCCAGGTCTACGCCGCCTCCAAACGCGCTATCCTGGAGGCCCTGCGGAAGAGCGAGACGGCCATGCAGGTTCTCAAGGACGCCACCGAAGGCTTCATCACCCAGCTCGTCGAGAAAGACGGCGGCGAGGAGGAAGACGTCATCTCCATCGAGAAGCTGGCCGACCAGGACGGCTCCATCATCAAGCTCGTCCATACCATCATCTTCACGGCTGTGCAAAAACGGGCCAGCGACATCCATATCGAATCCAAGGACGATGACGTCAAGATCAAGTACCGGATCGACGGGGTTCTGGGAGAAGCCATGGACCCCATCGACAAGAAGTTCCAGTTGCCCATCATCTCGCGGGTCAAGGTCATGTCCGACCTGGACATCGCCGAGCGCCGTGTTCCCCAAGACGGACGTTTCCGCCTCCGGATCAAGGACAAAACCATCGATTTCCGCGTTTCCATCATGCCCTGTATCTTTGGAGAAGACGCCGTCATCCGGATCCTGGACAAAGAGATGATCACCGAAGCCATCCAGGAGCTGAGGCTCGACCTCCTCGGGTTTTCCGATGTCATCCAAAAGAAGTTCAGGAAATACATCACCCAGCCCTACGGCATGGTCCTCGTCACGGGTCCGACCGGGAGCGGCAAGACGACGACCTTGTATGCGGCTCTGACAGAAATCAAGTCGCCGGAGGACAAGATCGTCACGATCGAAGATCCCGTTGAGTACCAGGTCGACGGCATCACCCAGATCCCGGTCAACGAGAAAAAGGGCTTGACGTTTGCCCGCGGCCTGAGGTCCATCCTTCGTCACGACCCGGACAAGATCATGGTCGGTGAGATCCGCGACCCGGAAACCGCCCAGATCGCGATCCAGTCGGCCCTGACGGGGCATCTTGTGTTCACGACCGTTCACGCCAACAACGTCTTCGACGTTATCGGGCGCTTTCTCCACATGCAGGTCGACCCGTACAGTTTCATCTCCGCCCTCAACTGCATTCTGGCCCAGAGGCTGGTCAGGCTCCTTTGCCCGCGGTGCAAAGTGGGTGTCCGCTACACCGCCGAGCAACTCCTGGAGTCGGGCCTCGATCCCTCCCGGCACCTCGACCGAACTTTCTTCGAGCCGCAAGGATGCGGCAACTGCAACTTCACGGGCTATAAGGGCCGCACGGCCATCGCGGAAATCCTCGAACTGTCCGACCCGATTCGGGAGCTGATCCTCGAGAAAAAGCCCCTTTCCGAAGTGAAAAAGCGGGCTAAGGCCGAGGGGATGGTTTTCCTGCGGGAAGTGGGTTTAGAAAAGGTCTTCGACGGAGTGACGAGCCTTCGCGACCTCAACAAAGTAACGTTCGTGGAGTGACAGGGTGCCGCTCATCGAGAAGTTGAAATCTTTCTTCCTTGACCTTCCCCTGCCGGACGCCGTCTTCGAACTGTCTGCCGATTACCTGAGCGGAATCCGTGTTTCACATCGCGGCAGAGTTGCCAAGGGAAAATTCGTCATTCCGCTTGAGCCCGGCGGATTCGCCGCCTCTTTTGACCGGCCGAACGTGACGGACGTGTCCTCCCTCAAGCAGCACATAGAGGAAGCGAAGGCGATCCTGGGCCTCTCCCGCGGGCGGATATCGGTTTTGATTCCCGAGCCCTGCGTCCGCATTTTCATCATGACCGTGGATTCCGTGCCGGGCCCTCACGCCGAACGAGAGGCGTTCGTCCGCTGGCGTGTGGGGAAGCAGATGCCTCTCCAGCACAGTGATCTCACGCTCGTTTCCGCCGTGTCGCGCGGGGCGGATTCCTCCAAAATCATGGCCTGCATGGCCCGCCGATCGGTTGTCGAGGAATATGAAGGCCTGTTCACGGACTGCGGGTTGAGCGTGGGTACGGTGAGCGTTCCATCCCTTGGCTTGCTCAATCTGCTCGACGGGGCGGCCGGCCCGATGGACGGCCTCCTGCTCAACGTCGAAGATGACTACGTGAGCCTCCTGGCCGTCGCGGCCTCTGAATGGATCCTCTACCGGCAGAAGGCCTTCTTAACGGAAAGCCGGACGTCCTGGACCTTGGAGCAGAAGGTCGACCAAATTGCCAAAGAGATCAGCAATACGGTCCATTTCCTCGAGGACAAGGAAAAGAAAACGATGGAGAGAATCTGGGTTCGCTCGGGCGTCATCGAAGACGGCGCGGAACTCGTCGCCCGGCTCCAAACATCCCAGTCCCTGCCTCTTGAGGCCATCGATTATCCTGTCCAGGGCGCCTGGGACATCCGCGAGAAAGCGATCCTGGCTCCTCTCATGGGGTTCGTCCGATGAAGGGCAAACGAAGACTCGACCTGAACCTGGCCAGCCGTCCGGTGAGGAACCGCCGCCTCTATCGGCTGACGAGGAACGCTCTCATTGTCCTCCTGGCCGCGATCGTCGGACTTGCCGGCGTTATCATCGTCAGCGACAGCCGCCGCGCCTCCGGGCTCAGCGGGTCGTTGGCCGAGTTGAAACTGCACGAAGGCCGGCTCCAGACCGAGCTCGTCCGGCTGTCCGAAGAAACCCGAAAAGCGGACAAAGCCGATAGGGCGGCGGTCGACGCCGTCAACGGGATCATCTACCGAAAAAGCTTCTCCTGGGCCTCCTTCCTGTCCCTTCTGGAGAAGGCCTTGCCGGATTCGAGCTTCATCACGTCCCTGGCTCCCAGCTCCGCAGACGGCCGGACGGTCGCGCTGCGGCTGCAGCTGGTTTCTGGCGGACTGGAGGATGTCCTCTCCTTTATGAAAAATCTGACGGCCCAGAAGTTCAACGGCATCCGTGTTGAAAGCCAATCCATGACCTCCGGCGGACAAATTGTTTCTGAACTCTCTATGACCTATGAACGCACTATTTGATGTCTTGAACAGGAACGAAAAAAAGGCGCTCGGGCGTCTGGCCATCGCCGTCTGCCTCTTTCTCGCCCTCGGGTCGGTCCTCGCTCTGAGACAGCGGAACGCCTACCTCGCCGCCAGGGAGGCGATGACGGGACTCAGCTCAGGCAGCCGCAAGGCCGAAGCGGCTCTGGCCCGGGCGAAGAACGAGTGGCAGCGGTGGCAGGACGCCCACCGTGACCTCGAGTCATTCCGCACTACCTATTTTTACGACGCGAAAACGTGTATTCCGACACTCATGCAGGACATCCGGCGGATCTTCAGCCAGGCCGGGGCAAATGTGTCCCAGATCGCCTACGACTACGGCGAGATGGCCAAAGGACAGATCGGACGAATCGGCCTCACGTTCAGCTACCGGGGCAGCTACCAGGAGCTCAAGAGATTCCTGTCGATCATCGAGCGTTTCCCCAGGTTCCTGACGATCGAGAAAATCGATTTCGTGACCACCGGCTCAGATGGAGGCCCGCTGAATCTGAAAATTAGCCTGGCGGGGTATTATGAAATCTAGCCGCCTGGAATCGGGGCTGGTCCTTGTATTGGCGGCGGTGATCTTTGCCGCGTCCGGACAGGCGCCCGAGAAGAACGCGGCCGCGACGGCCGGCGTCCAAGCGGAAAAATCCCTGGTGCGCAAGGACCTCCTGTCATCGGACGGTCCGGACGCACCCCTGCCTCTGCGTGATATCTTTCGTCCCAAAATCACGTCCGTTTCCCATGTCTTCCTTTCCCGACCCGTCATGCAGAAGCCCGGAGCGGCTGCGCCTGAGGCAGCTCCGGCCTTCGCCCTGTCGCTCACGTATGTCGGCCCCATCGCTTCGGTCGGCAAGATTCTGGCCATG
This sequence comes from Candidatus Aminicenantota bacterium, assembly GCA_963727095.1. Lineage (GTDB taxonomy): Bacteria > Acidobacteriota > Aminicenantia > Aminicenantales > Saccharicenantaceae > CAVSEQ01. Next base: position 1,404,321 of record CAVSEQ010000005.1, read on the forward strand.
GTCACCGTCGGAGGCCAGACGGTGCCGGTCTCGGTGGGCGAAGAAGTCTCTCCCGGCTACAAGGTCCTTCGCATTTCGTCGGACAGCATCGACATCGAAGGGCCCAATGGACAAGTCAAGACGTTCACACGCTAAGGAGTCCGGTCATGAAAAAAACCGCTCTCGTCGCGATCATGGCACTGGCCCTCTGGGGGTGCGCCCCGCTCAGCCAGGATTACCGACAGGGGACGCAAGCCGAGCTGAATCAGCAATACGACAAGGCGATCAAGTACTACGAAAAGGCCATGCTCGATCATCCGGGCGAAGGCGTTTACCGCCTGGCGCTCGTCCGGGCGAAATCGGAGGCGAGCCTCGTCCACCTCGCGACGGCCCGGACGCTGGCCAAGCAGGGCAAGAAAAAAGAAGCGGGGGACGAATACGCCATCGCCCTTTTCTACGACCCCCTCAACTCGGGCATCGCCGCGGAGATCAAGGCCCTGATGCCCCCCGCGCCGTCGGAGAAGGCAAAAGTCCCCCAGGATGTCATCGCGCCGCCCGTCAATCTCAAGGCCGCCTCTGAAAAAGTGAACCTGAGTTTTCGCACCCCGGTCATGGTGAGGTCTATCTTCGACGCCATGAGCCGGATGTTCGGCGTGAATTTCATCTATGACGATACGTTCCGGGATTCGAACCTGGCGATCGACCTCTCCGGCAAGGATGTGGACCAGGCCATCAGCTTCCTGTGCGTCGCCAGCCACAATTTCTACCGGATCATCGACGAAAAGACCGTCCTCATCGCCCCGGACAATTATCAGAAGAGGCAGCAATACGAGCTCGTTGCCATCAAGACGTTCTATCTTTCGAACATCAACGCCCAGGATGTCATGAACCCGCTCATGCAGCTCATCAAGAGCCCGAACAAGCTGCCGGTTATCCAGGTCGACAAAACGATGAACTCGATCATGATCCGCGATACGCCGCAGGTCCTGGCCCTGGCCGGCAAACTCCTCCGGATGTGGGACAAGGCCAAGCCCGAGGTCGTCATCGACATCGAAATCATGGAGGTCTCGCGCACCAAACTCCGACAGCTGGGCATCGACTTCAGCGGCACGACCTTCGGCGTCCGGCTGACTCCGACGGCGTCGACCAGCTCCTCAGACTCTGGCTGGATCAAGCTGAGCGACATCAAGCTCAACAGCCTGAGCAGCTGGCAGCTCACCAATTCCGAGATCGTCCTCGATCTCCTGGAAAGCGATTCGAACAGCAAGATCATCGCCAAGCCCCGCATCCGCGGCGTGGCCGGAGAGGATATCCACTACCTCGTCGGGCAGAAGGTCCCGATCGTCAATTCATCGTTCCAGTCGGTCCTGGCCGGGGGGGTCAACGCCCAGCCCGTTGTTCAGTACCAGTTCCAGGACATCGGCATCGAACTCAAGCTCAAGCCCCGCGTTCACCTGGAGAACGAGGTGACCCTGGAGGCTGAGATCAAGATCTCTTCGATCGCCAGTACGGGCATCGCCGGCATCCCGATCATCAACAATCGCGAGGTCAAGAATGTGCTCCGTCTCAAAGACGGGGAGACCAACCTCCTGGCAGGGCTGCTGCGCGATGAGGAGCGCAAGTCTCTCGGCGGCATTTCGTTTCTCAAGGATCTGCCGCTGCTCGGGCGGCTGTTCTCGACGGAGCAGACCGTGATCGACCAGAGCGACGTCATCCTGACGTTGACCCCGCATATCGTGCGGACCATGCTCATCACGGGAGAAGACAGCAAACCGACCTGGGTCGAATCCGACAGCTTTTCCGGAGTCGCCGCCGGGCAGAGGGCAGGCGCAGAAGAAGCGACCGCCGTCGAAGCCGCTCAGGAAGAGCAGCCCGCCCAGCCGGGGGAGCAGCCGGGAAGCAGTTCTGTCTATATTTCACCGGCCAGTCTCGAAGTGCCCAAGGATCGCGAATTCCGGATGAACGTCGAGGTCTCGGCCGGAACCGCGATTGGGAACATGTCTCTCAACATCGGCTTCAACCCCCAGGTCCTCAAGCTCACGGATGTCCTCGAGGGCGGGCTGACCGGGCAGATGGGCGGGAAGTCGCCTTTCCTGAAGGTCGTGAATCCCTCGGGATGCACCCTCGGTTTTTCGAGCCCGGCGCTTGGAGGCGGTTTCAAAGGCCAGGCGACATTGGCCGTCCTGGTTTTTACGGCCGTGGGACCCGGAGAGTCAGCCGTCGATATTGCGAGCGTTTCAGCGCTCGGCTCGACCGGGCAGTCCGTCTCTTTGAATACGGGGGATGCGAGGATTCTCGTCCGCTGAGATACCGGACGGGAATCGAGCCCGAAGAGGAGCAGGTGCATGATTATCATCCTGTCCGGTCCCGTCCACTCGGGGAAGACGACCTTCGTTGAAAAATCCCTGAAACGCTGGGCGTCCCGCGGACTCGCCTTCGGGGGATTTCTGAGCATCGCGGTTCTCAACACGCCGGGGGACACCGAGTATGACCTGCTGGATCTCAAAGAAGGCCGACGGCTTCCTTTTTTAAGAAGAAACGGGGAACCGGACTGGGAACGGATGGGACCGTTCTATTTCGTTCCCTCGACGTTCGAGATCGCCCGCTCGCTTATCCTCCATGCCCGGCCCTCGGAGCTCCTCATCATCGACGAAGTCGGCCCCCTCGAGCTCGAAGGCAGGGGCCTTTGGCCTGCTCTCAAGGACGTCCTTCTCAATCCCGGCCTTAGGATGCTTCTCGTTGTCCGGGAGAACATTCTCGAGGATTTTGTGGGGAAGCTCGGCCATCCGTCCGCGCTCATATTCGATGTCCGCGATCCGAACATCCGGCTGCTCCTCGATGGAAGCCTGTTTGGAACCCAAAAGCTTTATGACGATCAAGGTTAAGTTCTTCGCCTATTTCCGGGACCTCTTCGGAGCCCGTGAAAGGGATGTGGAGGTCGGCGAAGGACGGCCTGTCCGTCACGTCCTGGACGTGATCGCCGACACTGCGGAACGCCGCGGCGAGCTCTTCGCCGGCATCGGCCTCAAGCCTCATCTCGTGGTCATGATCAATGGCCGGCACATCCACTCTTTGCAGGGGTTGGACACGCCCCTGGCCGCGGGCGACGTCGTCGCGGTCTTCCCTTTCCTCGGCGGCGGATAAGGCCTCGGGGGACGGCCTCCCCTGAGGCTGCCCGGATCCGTCACGATTTCCGTCTGAACTCTCACAACGTCGGGGTTCGATCGGGACGCCCGCCGCAGGGATGTTTCCCGGAGGAAGGCGTGGAAAGGCCGAGCGGCAGGGAGCGGATTCTTGGGAGCGACCAGCACCACCGCAGCTTTGCTGCAGTGGTGGCAAATACCTCATTGAGTTTTGGAAGAATGGGGACACGTACCTAAGGTGCATGTCCCCATTCTTTGAGCGAGGCCTTTCCCCGAGCGGGTTTGACTCGCAGGGGCAAACTCGCGACATAGAAGAACTCGAAAACTCTTTTCGGATATTTCCCACAAGTGAGGCGCCGAGTTACTCCGCCTCACTTGTGCTGGTCGCTCCGAATACTTCGCTCCCTGCCGGAGGGATCATCCCGAGAGCGGGCGCGATAGGGGGCCTAAGGCTGTGTGTAGGCCTTCACCGCCGCACGTCCTTGCGCCGGCGGAGCGCTTTTGGTATCGTAAAGACCGATTTTTCATTGGAAGAGTTCTGACCCGCATGTCTGATTTTCCGATAGCCGGATACCACGGCCGAATCCTCGAGATCGACCTCACGGCGGCCCGGGCCGTCGAACGGCCCCTCGATCCCCAACTCGCCGTCCTCTATTTGGGAGGCCGCGGCATGGGGACGCGCATTCTCTATGACACCATCGACCCGCAGTGCGATCCTCTCGGCCCGGAAAACGCCTTTGTCATCGCCGCGTCGCCTTTGATCGGGACCAACGCCCCCACCGCGGGCCGCGGGCATATGGTTTTCAAATCCCCGCTCACAAACGCCATCGGAACGTCGAACTCCGGCGGCACGTGGGGAGCGGCGTTCAAGGCGACGGGCTTCGATGGTCTTGTCGTCAAGGGCGCTGCCGCCGAACCCGTCATGGTCGACGTCTCTCCCGATCGCGTGGAGATCCTGCCGGCGGGCCATCTTTGGGGCAAAACGACCCATGAAACCAACGACATCCTGGCGGCCGCTTCGGAGCCTGGGAATCCGGCCCGGGTGTTGTGCATCGGTCCGGCCGGGGAAAACCTCGTCCGGCTGGCGGCTGTCGCCAACGACAGCAACCGCGTCTACGGCCGCTGTGGACCTGGCGCGGTTTGGGGCAGCAAGAGGCTCAAGGCGATCCGTGTCCGCGGCAAGCGGCGGGCCGAAATCGCGGACAAAGACAAATACCAGTCAGGCCTCGACCAGGCCCTCTATCTGCTGAGACAGGCGCCGATCACCAAGAGGCTCCTCCGCGAGCTCGGCACGGCCGGCCTCATCGAGCTCATCAACCTGATCAGCATGCTCCCCCACCGGAATTTCCGGGACTGCCTGCACCGCGACGAGGATGTCGAACGCATCTCCGGCGAGACTCTGGCGAAAACGTTTCTCGACAAGGCCGGTTCCTGTTACCTTTGCCCGATTGGATGTCAACGCCACACTCACGTCCCGGGCGAGAGAGGGGAGGACGAACACGGCGAGGGCCCGGAATACGAAACGATGATCCTCATGGGGCCCGTCTGCGATATCTACGACATGGCCGCGATCACGCGGGCCAACTACCGTTGCAACGAGCTCGGCATTGACACGATCAGCTACGGGGGGACCGTGGCCTGTGCCATGGAGCTTTTCGAGCTCGGGCTCATCACCCGCGAAGAGACCGGCGGCTTGGACCTTTCGTTCGGCAACGGCGAAGCGCTGGAGAAGCTCGTCCCGATGATGGCCTTTCGGGAAGGGATCGGCGCCAAGCTGGCCGAAGGCTCTTTGCGGCTGGCGGCCGGATACGGCCGGCCCGGCCTCTCCATGACCGTCAAGGGGTTGGAGATCCCCGGGTACGACCCGCGCGCATCGTACACCCAGGCCCTCGGCTACATGACTTCGCCGACCGGCGCCTGCCATCTCCGCGGTGGGTATGCGGTGTCGCTGGCTTTTTTCGGCGGCACACGGGAGATTCCGCGTTTCAGTTTCCTCCAGTCGCCGATCGCCATCCGGAACATGCAGAACACCGGCATCCTCCAGGACAGCCTCGGCATCTGCCGCTTCACCGGTTTCGCCTTCTCCTCCGACCCCTGGGCCCGAATGGTCAGCGGCGTCACGGGATGCGATTTTTCCGTGGCCAAGCTCGAGGAGATTGAGAACCGGATCGCCACTCTCGAGCGCCAGTTCAATATCGAGGCCGGGCTGACGTCCGATAACGACATGCTTCCGGCCCGCTTCTCCGAACTGCCCATCATGGCCGAAGGCAAAGAGCGCCGCGTGTCCGCCGACGAGCAAAACCGCATGAAGCACGACTATTACCGCGTTCGCGGCTGGGACGACAAGGGCCGGCCCACCCCGGAACTTCTCCGGTCCCTGCGCATCCAAGGGAGGCGGCCATGAGACCCCAGAAGTGGCAGGCCAATGAGGAACTCCTGAAGCTGTTCCAGGCCGTCGGACGGGCCTCCCTTCTCTACGACATCCAGGACAGCCACAGCGGGAACATGGCCGTGCGCTGGACCAACGAGCGCGGCGAAGACCAGATTGTCATCACCGCCACCGGCTCACAGAAAGGGGACCTCGCACCAAGCCAGATCTGTTTCCTTTCCGTCACGGAAACCGATTACGGCTATTACAAAGCCTCTTCGGAGACGGACATCCATGCCCGGATCCTTTCCCTGCCCGGCGTTCGGGCGTCCATGCATGCCCACGTCAAGGAGTTGATCACGGTGACGCTGGACGATGCGCCCAAGCCCGCCCAGCCGCCCGACTTCCGTCCTGTCGATCCCTTGGCCTATTATCACCTGGGACCCGCCATTCCGGTCGATTGGTTCGCCGTGCCGAGCGGATCTCCGGAGATGACCAAGACACTGCCGGACCGGCTGGCGACCCATCCTCTGACCATCATCTTCGGACACGGCGCCATCGCCCGGGGCCGGACGCTCAAGGAAACGTTCTTCCGGCTCTGTGTCGCCAACTCCGCCGGGGCCGTGGTCCGGTTTATGCAAGGGCTCGGCGTGGATGTCGAATCTCTCAGGACAAAGATCCGCGATGACCCGGGCCGGTCGTTCGCCTACGCGCCTCCGGCCTACGAAGACGCCGAGGACGGCCGCTGCGATTTCCCGGACGAGGAGGAAATCCTCACGGAGTTCCTGAAAGCCGGGCACAGAATATTCGACTCACGGCTCTCGCCTTTCCATACGGGAACGATGTCGGTGCGCGGTGTCGACGCCATGCTCTATGCGCCCAAAGCCTCCATGCCGCGCGACCTGCGCGGGCCGCTGGTCAAAGTGCCGCTCGGTATCCGCCCGGACGACCATCGCGAAGTCCGGCTCCACAAGGAGATCTACGCGGCGAGCGACTTCCAGACCGTCATGCACTGTTATGTCCCTGAAGCCGAAGCCTCGGCCCATTTCGTTTATCCGGGTGAGTCCGAACCCGCCGACCGCGTTATTCCTGTAGACGCCGAGGGCACGTTCCTCTACCTCGTTATCCCGGTTCTGCGTCCCGACTTCGAGACCAGCGAACTCATCCGCCTGCTCCATGAATATAAGGTCGTCATTGTTCGGGGAGGCGGCGTCTGGGCCGTGGGCGGGCAGTCCCTCTCGGAAGTCCTCCACCATCCGTCCTCCCTCCGTGAGATCTGCCTTTACCGGATCGGCGCCGTCGAACGCGGCCTCGACCTTCGCAAAATGGAGCCCCGAAAGGCCAGACGATGGTGAGAGCGGAGCTCGTCGAACGTTTCACCGCCGGCGCCCAGGCGGCGGGCGCCGAGGTGCTCCGGACGCCCGACCTCGCGGGCGCTCTGGCCGCCGCCGCGGCGGTGCTGAAAGAAGCGCGGATTCGCGCCGCTGTTGTTTCGGACACCGTGCGGGCCGCCTGCAGGAAAACGGGGCTTGACGTGCCATGGCCGGAAGGGCCCGCCGACATCGCCACTGCCGAGGCGGGAATTGTGGCCGCGGACTACGGAGCGGCCGCGACCGGAACGCTTGTCCGTCTGGATTCAGGCGACGAGGAGAAGCTGGTCTGGACGCTGCCGCCGCTTTGCCTCTGCTTCCTTGCGACCTCGGCCATCGTTGCGGACCTCGAATGCCTGTCCGGCGCCCTTGCCAAGCATCTCTTACGGCCGGGCCTGCCCGGGCCGCAGGTCTCTTTCGTGACCGGGCCCAGCCGGACCGCCGATATTGAGTGCGAGCTGACGATCGGAGTTCAAGGCCCCGGCCGGCTGGTCATCGTTCTCACCGAAACCCGGGAGATCACAGAACTATGACGTCCAAGGCCCGCGACCCCCATCTCAAAGCCGCCCTCCAGGCCTTTTACGAAAGCTGGTCGGAGAAACGGGCGAATTGCTTCCGGGGCCTGGATTTCGAAGCCCTTCGCGAGACCCTGGCCGAAGTCAAGGACGAAGCGATCGCCAACATGGACGTCCTGTCGGCCCAATTCGAAGAGCAGGCCCGCCGCCACGGAAGCCGGGTAATGCGGGCCTCGGACGGCGACGAAGCGAATCGGATGATCGCCGAGATCCTCGAAAAGCACGGCGCCAAGAAGATCGTCAAATCCAAGTCTATGGTCAGTGAGGAAACGCGCCTGAACGCTTACCTTGCGGCCCGCGGCATCGAACCGCGGGAGACAGACCTTGGGGAATGGATCGTGCAGCTGGCGGCTGAGGCGCCGACGCACATGGTCATGCCCGCCATCCATTTAACGAGGCAGGGCGTCGCCCGGATCTTCGCCGAGAACCTCGGACGCGACATTCCCGACGACATCCCCGCCCTGGTCCGTGTGGCGCGCGAAGAGTTGCGCCAGGAGATCCTGGCCGCCCCGGCCGGGCTCACGGGCGCCAACGCGCTTGTCGCCGAAAACGGCGCCATCATGCTGGTGACCAACGAAGGCAACGGGCGGCTCGTCTCAACGGCGCCGCCGGTTCACATCGTTCTGGCGAGCGTGGAAAAGGTCTTGCCGTCAATGCCCGAGGCCCTGCTGCTTCTCAAAATCCTGACGAAAAACGCCACGGGCCAGCCGATCTCAAGCTACGTTTCATTCATCGCGGGTCCTCACCGGACAGCCCAGTACATCATCCTGCTCGACAACCACCGCAGCGAGCTCCGCGCCGACGCCAAGTTCCGGGAAGTCCTGCGCTGCATCAAGTGCTCGGCCTGTCTCAACGTCTGCCCGGTCTATCAGATCGTCGGCGGGAGCGAATTCTCGCACGTCTACATGGGCGGGATCGGCAGCCTCCTCACGGCCTGGATCCACGGCCTGCGGGAATCCAAGGACCTGGCCGGCTTGTGCATGGGATGCCATCGCTGCGACGATGTCTGTTCGACGAAAATCCCGATTGCCGACCTGATCGTGGCGCTGAAAGGGCGCCTGGCCAAGGAGACGGGCAAAACGTTCTGGAAAAGAATCGCCCTGGACGGCGTCATGGGACATCCCTTCGTCCAGAAAGGAACGTTCTTCGCGGGTCGCGTGGCGCGCCCGGCCATCAAGAAAAAGGGCTATGCCCGCTCTTTGCCGAGCTGGATGAGCCGGTACGACCGGTTCAGAGCGTTGCCGGCTCCCGCGCCGCGGCCTCTCCCCGGCATCATCGGCAAGGCCATCCGTGAGGCCATGCCGGAAGAAGGTCCGACAAAAGGCGATATAACGCTTTTCCCAGGATGCCTCATCCAGCATATCTATCCCGAGGTCGGGTCGGCGGCGGCCCGGGTTCTGACCAGGCTGGGCTACCGCGTCAGGCTCGGGCCGAGAACGTGCTGCGGATTCCCGCCCTGGAACTCCGGCCACGAAGCCGCCGCCCTTCGCGCCTTCCGGCACGTGTTTGAAAAAACCGCGGGTGACGGCCCGATCATTACGCTCTGCCCGACGTGCACGACTATGCTGGCCAAGGCCGGACCCGAGTTGATGGTGTCGTCACCGGCAGGGAGCGGAGCCCGCAACGGGGATGGCGCCGCCGGCCGCGAGGCGATTGAAAAATTCGGACGGCGGGTCGTAACGTTCAGCCAATTCCTGGCCCGGAACGAAATGGCCGCTCTCGCACGCCTGTTTCCCGAAGGCCGTCCCCGGATGGCCATCACGTATCACGATTCCTGTCACCACAAGCATGTCCTCAAAGCGTCCCAGGATTCGAGGGACTTAATCCGGATGGCCGTGGATGCGGAGCTCGTCGAGATGACCGGCCCGGCGTCCTGCTGCGGTTTTGCCGGGACATTCTGCGTCGATCACCCGGACGTCGCGGAAGAACTATTGGCCGACAAGCTGGCGGCGGTGGAAGCCGCGGGGACCGGACTCGTCGCTCTCGATTGCCCGGGCTGTCTGCTCCAGATTCGCGGCGGATGCGCCCGTGCGGGCCGCGCTACGGAAATCAGGCACACGGCCGAGATTTTGGATACCCAGATGGGCGGGCCTCCTCCGAGACGCTGCCGCTAGCGGAAAAGAACTCCAGGAATCATTTCGGATATTTCCCGCCGGTGAGATTAAGAGGGAAGATCTTTTTAGGACATTTCTTAAAAGTGCGGCTTCGAGTCGCTCAGCCGCACTTTTAATGGTCGCTCCAAAAACCTCGCTCCCTGCCGGAAGGAATACCCCGCGCCCGAATCCCGCGTTGTTGACTATCCCCCCTTTGGGGTGAGATATAGCCCCCCAAAATCACCTCCAGGGGGCATTGTTCTGCCCGTTGGTCAGAGTAAAGTCAAAGGAAGAATTGGGATTCTGTGTGACCTGATGCCTAGAAACGCTACCGAAAACGTCAATTTCCCGGTCGATATGAGCCTGAAGCCGAACGCCGGAGCGGCCCTCGGTCTTGTGACCAGGCTGGGTCCCAAGAAAATCAGAACGAAGATCTTCCTCCTCTTCGCGGTTTTGATCATGGCCATTTCGGGCTTTTTTCTCACCTATTTGCCGTACCGGCTGGAGCGGCACCTGGCCAAGGATATCGTCGACATCATCAGCCGCAGCACGAAGATCGCCGCTCTGGGTCTCGTCAATGAACTCGATTCCGATAATCGAGCCGCCCAACACCACATGCTCAGCGCGGTGTGCGTGCAATCCGAAGAAATCACCTATGCCGTCCTCGAGGACGGATCGGGCCTCGTCCTCACCTCCGTCAACGCGGACGCCGCGCAAAAGGCGGCCTATAAGAATCCGGACGTTCTACCGACAAGAGACGGCGCCCAACGTCTCTATCGCACGAAGACGCCCGTCCTCGGCGCCGGCCGAATCCTGGGGAATCTGTATCTCGGTTTTTCTTTTAGCGGGCTGGTCGCGGAAACGGCCAGGGAAAAAGCCCTCATCGTTTTTGTCTGCGGGGCGATCACTGTCATCAGCGGGCTGCTTGTCTTCCTCGTGGCCGGCCTGATCACACGGCCGCTGGCTCACGTAACCCGGACGGCCGAACGGATTGCCAAGGGCGACCTCAATCAGCGGGTCAGAATCCATTCGCGCGACGAAGCCGGGCTGCTGGCGAAGACGTTCAACGCCATGGTGGATGGCTTGGAAAAATCATACAGAGATGCGGCCAACCTTAACCGTTCCCTCGAGGAGAGGATCGCCAGCCGCGCCCTGGATCTTGAAAAAGAGATCGCCGAGAGGCGGCGGGTGGAGAAGGAACTCCGCCTGGCCAAGGACGAGCTCGAGCATCGCGTCGTGAGACGGACCGAAGAACTTTCGAAGGTCAACGAGCAGCTCAGCGGCCGTGTCATCGAAACCCGCCGGGCCGAAGACCAGCTCCAGACGACCCTCGACCGGCTCGAGAAAGCTTTGGAAGGGACCATCCACGCCATGTCGTTGACCATCGAGATGCGCGATCTCTACACGGCCGGCCATCAGCGCCGAGTCTCCAGCCTGGCCGTGGCCATCGGGGAAGAAATGCACCTTCCCCTGGATAAGATCGAAGGGGTCAGGATGGCCGGCATCATCCATGACATCGGCAAGATCGCCATGCCCGCGGAGATTTTGACCAAGCCCACGCGCTTGACCAAAACGGAATTCCAGCTTATCAAGGACCACCCGCGCATCGGCTATGACATCCTCAAGTCCATCAGCTTCCCGTGGCCTGTGGCCCATATCATCCTCCAGCATCACGAGCGGATGGACGGCTCCGGCTACCCGGACAGCCTCCTGGGCGACGCGATCCTGCTCGAGGCTCGGATTCTCTCCGTGGCCGATGTGGTCGAAGCCCTCTCCTCCCACCGCCCCTACCGTCCCGCCCTGGGCTTGGACAAAGCGCTCGAGGAGATCCGAAGGGGCCGGGGCATCCGCTACGACATGCGCGTGGTGGACGCCTGTATCAAACTGTTCAAGGAAGGCCGCTTCAAGTTCAGCACGGAAGATACGGCCAGGATCTTCCAATAATCCGGGTTTCCGCGCCTCCGACGCCGGGTCCCTGCGGTTCCACCCCAAATTGACTTGGCCTATCGAATTCGCTAGAATTTCCTTCACGCTGCCGGCGTAGCTCAGTTGGTCAGAGCATGCGGCTCATATCCGCAGTGTCGGGGGTTCAAATCCCTCCGCCGGCATTTTTTTCCTGAGCGGATGTCCAATAACCCAAAGGTTCGGGTTTTCCGGGCTTTCAAAGCCGCCGTCATCGAACGCCGGATGATCAGACCCGGCGACCGGGTGGTCGCGGCCTGCTCCGGCGGGCCCGATTCCCTGGCCCTCGTCAGACTGCTCGCCTTGCTCGGCCGGGATCTGCCGCTCGGCGTCACCGTCGCTCATTTCAACCACATGATGCGCGCCGCGGCGAAGGAGGACGAGGCGTTTGTCCGGGCCGTGTGCCGCCGCTGGCGGCTTCCGGTCGTCGTCGGCCGCCGGAATGTCCGGCTCTACGCGAAACGCCACAAGCTCAATATCGAGGAGGCGGCCCGCGTCCTGAGGTACGAATTCCTTCGCCGGACCGCCCGCAGAGTCGGCGCGGCCCGCATCGCTACCGGCCATACCATGAACGACCAGGCGGAGACCCTGCTGATGCACCTCATGAGAGGGACAGGGCCGGCCGGGTTGGCCGGGATCGAAGCCGTCGCCGCCGGCAAGCCGTTTCCCGTCATCCGCCCCCTCCTTGGAGTCGCGAGGGCGGATATCGAACTCTTCCTCAAGGCTGAAGGAATCCCGTTCAGGAAAGACGAATCCAACCTCGATTGCCGGTTTCTCCGGAACCGCATCAGGAACGATCTTCTTCCCCTTTTGGAAAGGGACTATGAACCGCGGATCGTCGAGCACCTGGGTCGGCTCGCCGGGCTCGTCCGGGATGAGGAGGAGTTTGTCTCGGGAATCGTCGGGAAGCTTGCCGAGCCGTTCATCCTGAGGCAGGGAAAAGACATTGCACTCGACGCAAAGACGTTGGCGCTTGTGCCTCACGGGGCGGCCCGGCGCATCGTCCGGGAATTCCTTCGGGAGCTCAAGGGCGATCTGCGCACGTTCACCTTTGACGACGTCGAAGCCGTCCTGGCCCTGCGAGAAGGAAAAGAGAAGACCATTAAGAAGGGTTTGACCCTGAGGCGCGAGCGTGGCCGGATCGCACGAAAAAAAATGGCGCCGGCTTCTCCGGGCGAGGTCGTTTGGGACGGAAAAGGGGAGCTCTCGATCCAGCCGGCGGGACTTCGGTTTCGCGGAAGGATCATGGCGGCCGGGGAGCAGCGCGGGGACTTTGTCCTTCGCGGTCTGAGGCCTGACAACACCGGCCGGGCCGTCTTCGATTTTGCCAAGCTCCGTTTCCCCTTGACAGTAAGGAGCCGCCGGCCGGGTGATCGCTACCGGCCGCTCGGCGCCCCGGGCCGGAAGAAGCTTAAGGAGATCCTGCGGGCCAGGGGGATCGGGCTGAGCGATAGGAACAGCCTCCCGGTCTTCCTGTCCGGCGCGAGAATCATCTGGGCGCCGGGCCTCCCGGTGGCCGAGGAATTCAAGGTCCGCGAGCGAACCAGATCGTGCTTCATTATTGAACGGATAGACTAGGCGCTCCCTACATCCCAAAGAGGTGCAGGTAGGCCGACACGATGCGTTCCCCCCACAGCGCGGAGACAAGGGCCGCCGGGGCCAGGAACGTGCCGAACGGCAAGGCAAACTGAAAGTCCTTCTTCCGCCTCAAAACAAAAAAAACGCCGACAATCGCCCCGGCGAACGAGCCGAGGATCAAGGTCAGAAACGTCCGCATCAACCCCAGATAGGCTCCCACCATCAACATCATTGTCACGTCGCCCATGCCGAGGCCTTCCTTTTTCCGGATGAGGAGATAACCGCCGTAAACCAGAAGCAAAAAGCCGGCGCCCGCTACGGCGCCCGTGAGGGCGTTCCGGAAGGTCAGGTCGTCGCGGACAACCGCATAGACGAGGGCCAGCAGAAGTCCGGGGAGCGTGATCGCGTCGGGCAGGACCTGATGAAAGTAGTCGATGAAGCCGAGGGCGATGAGCGCACATGTGAAAAGGCAGCCGGCGAAGAACTCGAGGCCCAGCACGCGGCCGGAATGAAAATAAAAAAGGATGAAGCCGGCGGCCGTCATCGCCTCAACCAGCGGATAGACGGCCGAGATCTTCCGGCCGCAGCGGCGGCACCGGCCGCGCAGGATAAGGAAGGAGAGGATGGGGATGTTGTCGTACGGCTTGATCGGCGCGCCGCAGCCCGGACAAGACGAAGCCGGCTTGACAAGACTCATGTCCCGCGGCAGCCGGAAGATGACGACATTCAGGAAGCTGCCGAAAATGAGCCCGAAGAGGGCGACGACGATGATGATCAGCGTTTCCATGGGATGGTGGCCGTCCTGACAGTTCCGGTCTTGGCATCGTAGATGTAGTCCTGGCCGTCCAGGTCTTTGGGGAGTTTGACGATCAGGCGGGTTGTGAGTAGCTGGCCGAGCGTCTCGGGCAGCCGGCCAAAGCGCTCCTGGTACTTTTTCACGGCCTCCGCGATGACGCCGGAGTCGATGGCGGCCTTCACTTCGTAAAGATGATTCGAGGCGGTCTTCTTGGTCGGCTCGTCGGGCGCTGTGTTATAGATCTCGAGCCAGGTCTCCCACGAGGTCTGAAGGTCGCCCTTCTTATAGAGGGCATTGGCGTACAGCCGTCTTACGAAGACCGGAGATCCGGGGACCTCCATGCAGGCCTTGAAGTACTTCATGGCCAGGTCGTAGTTCTTCAACGTCATGAGGGCGATGTGGCCCGCGTCAAAGGGGAAAAGCCATTGGTCGGGACACTTGGCGAATCCCACGTCCAGGATCTTGAAAGCCAGATCCGTATTGCGGGCTTCCGACACGGCGATGAGGGCGCCGACCTCGTAAGGGTCGGTGAAGCGGGGGTCGAGTTCGCTGATGATGGAGAAGACGTGGTCCAGATAGTTGAAGCGGTCGTCGATCGTCGGTGTGCTGTAATACTGAATCGACCAGAGGTAGATAAGGTCGGCGGCCAGCGACCGATAGCCGAACGTGGCGTACTTCAGGAACTTTCCCGAAGGGATATAGATAATAGAAGATCCGGGGACTTTTTTCCGGGCAATCCGGTCGGTCTTGAGCTTGATGGTCATGAAACCTGCGGCCGCGGCGAGCATGAGCGCGGCGAGCAGGAGTGTCCCCGCGCCACGGGTTGTTCCGGTCTTGCCGATCATGTCTGATGAGTCCGTCGCGCCGCCCCGGCCGCTCAGATGAAATCCCGCCGCCTGAAAACGAGAATCGCGAGGAACAGGATGAACGCCGTGTAGCAAAGGCCGTAGAGCACGGAATAGACGAAGATGCCGGACGGGATGGGCAGATTATGAACGACCTCCGTCTTGAAATTGAAATTCTCCAGGTCGGGCAGGAAAAGATAAAGAAAACGGGTCAGAGCCTTGGCGGTCCCCGGTCGCATCTTGTTGATCAGGAGCTTGAGGCCCCATGAGAGATGCCCGATGAGATAGAACGACAGGGCAAAGATCGAGCTCAGGATGGGCGTCGAAAAGGTGGAAAAAAGGATGGCCACCGCCGTGATGAGGACGAGCTCAAGAAAGATGTAAGTGAGGGCGACGAGCATCGGCCACTCGATTGTCAGCGTATGGGCATAGACGATGGCCAGGAAGATGACGGTCATGACGAGCGTCATGATGAACAGCGTCATCACCAACCCCAGGAACTTGCCCAGGATGAACTGGGACCTGGGGAGGGGCTTGGCGAGCAGCGTGAAAATCGTCTTTTTGTCGATTTCCTTATACACCAGGCTCGTTCCGATCAGCACGGCCATGAGGACGCCGAAGATGGAGATGGAGGCGAGCCCCACGTCCTTGATGATCTTGATCCTGTCGCCGACCGTCAGAATGGCCAGGACCCGCGAGGCGATGATCGCGACCGCGGCGAAGACGAAAAGGAGATACAGGATGCGATCCCGCTTGGCTTCCTTGAACGTGATCCCGGCGATGGCGAGGACTTTCATTGTCGTGTCACCGTCTCCACAAAAATGTCCTCCAGGGTTTCCGTGCGCGGGCTGAGGGCGACGAGCCTGCCTTTCCTTTCGTGGACGAGGTCCAGGACATCGCGGACGCGGCTCTCTTCATAGACTTTGAGAAGAACCTTGTCCCCCTGCACGGAGACGCTTTCGCCCAGCCCGCGAAACGTTTCCGGCTCCAGGCCGGCGATCGTCAACTCCGTAAACAAGACTTTCTCCGACACAAGATCCTGAAGGGCGCCCTGCCTGACAACCAGGCCGCCGACGATGATGGCGACGTGGTCGCAGATCATCTCGATGTCCTGCAGGATATGGGACGTGAAGAGCACGGTCTTTCCTTCGCGCTTGAAGCGGACGATGATGTCCCGGATCTCCTTGCGGCCCAGGGGATCCATGCCGCCGAGAGGCTCGTCGAGGATGACGAGCTTCGGATCGTTGATAAGCGCCTGGGCGAGACCGATCCTCTGGAGCATGCCCCGTGAATATTTCCTGAGCGCCAGGCCCGCAGCCCGCTCGAGGCCCACGAGCTTGAGCAGCCGGGCGATTCGTTCGTCCTTCTCGGCCCTTTCGAGGCCGAAAAGGTCGGCGTAGAATGCCAGAAATTCACGCCCCGTGAGATAATCGTAAAAGTAAGGGTTTTCCGGCAGGAAGCCCAGAGATTCGCGGGAGCGATAAGAGAGATGGGGCTGGCCGAAGATCGAGATCGTCCCGGCGTCGGGATAGATCAACCCTAGAAGACATTTGATCGTCGTCGTTTTTCCGGCGCCGTTTGGTCCCAGGTAGCCGAAGATTTCGCCCTCGTTCACGGTGAACGAAATGCCCTTGAGAATCTCTTTTGTTTTGGGGATGAAGCCGAGGCGGAAGGATTTCTTGAGACCTTCGATCCGGATAGCGTCTGCCATGTTCGCCGGTTCTATTGTGAACGAATCCTCCGGCCAAAGTCAACCCGGGCCTAAGGGCGTCCTGCGCGCGACTGTTGTCGGAGCGTCTCGGGCATTCCCTCCGTCAGGTCGTGGGTTTGTCCCGGCGAGCCAAACCCGCTCGAGTTCCGGCCTCGCTCCCCTCACCCAAGGGGCGAGGGACCGTGCTCGCTCGGCCTACACACGCCTTCCTCCGGGAACCGCCCTGCGCGCTCCTCCAGCATGGCGCGTCGATCGCCTTTATCGCCCACAAATCGGGGGCGGCCTCACCTGAGACGCCCCGACCTCCTCGGGAATCCGGCTACTTGAGGTTGGTTTCGAAAAGTTTAAGGATGCGCTTGTATTCGTCGGTCCAGGCGGAAGCGGTTGTGAAGCTATGGTTCTCGACGGGATAGAAGGCGACGCTCCAGTTCTCCTTGCCGAGCTCGATCAGACGTTGCACGAGCCGCACGGTGTCCTGGAAGTGGACGTTCGTATCCACCATGCCGTGACAGATGAGCAGGGCGCCCTTCAGCCCCTCGGCGAAATAGATGGGAGAGCTCTGTTTATAGGCCTCGGGATCTTTCTGAGGCAGGTTCAGAATGTCCTCCGTGTACCCCGCGTGATAATGGGCCCAGTCAGTCACAGGCCGGAGCGCCGCGCCGGCTTTGATGACATCGCCAGCCTTGAAAAGGGCCATGAGCGTCAGGAAGCCGCCGTAGCTCCCGCCGTAGCATCCGATCCGGGCCGGGTCGACCGGCAGCTTTTCGGCCATGAACCTTGCCGCGTCAACGATATCGTCCAGGTCCTTGCCGCCCATGTGCCGGTAGATGGCCGTCCGGAAGTCGCGGCCGTATCCGGAGCTCCCTCTGTAGTCGACGTCAAGAACATAATAGCCGCGCTCGATGAGGATGTTATGGAACATGTACTCCCGGAAATAGGTGCTCCAGCCCTTATGGGCGTTCTGGAGATAGCCGGCGCCGTGGATGAAAATCACCGCGGGCCGTGACGGGGCTTGCTTCGCCGGTTCAAAGAGGCGGGCATAGATCGTGACGCCGTCCCTTGCCTTGAAAGTCACGACCTCGGGGTCGGTCCAAAGATACCGGCGGAATTCCGCTGTTGTTGATTCCGTGATCTGCTTGGCCCGGGACCCGGCCGAGTTAGGCTGCAGGTAGAGCTCAGGGGGTTTGTTGGTGTAGGAATGGATGATGGCCAGGCTGGTTTCGTCGGGTGAGAGCGTGACGTCATTCTGTCCGGCGAGCGACGTGATCCTGGTCCTATCGCCGCCGGTCGCCGGCATCGAGTAGAATTGCGTCTCTCCCGGATGCACCTCATTCGTCGTGAGGTAGATCCGCTTGCCGTCCTGCGCGAGCGCGGCCTGGCTGACTTCGAACGCGCCTTTGGTCAGCTGCTGGACCTCGTTTCCATCGAGGCCGGTCTTATAAAGGTGGGCGTAACCGTCTTTCTCCGAGATGTACGAGACATGCCGGCTGTCGGGCCACCAGAAAACGTTCGTCAGCCCCAGCGGTCCGACCCAGGCGTCGTCGTGAATGTCCAGAATGACGGATGCTTTTCCAGCGGCCGGGTCGAGCCTCAGCAGCCACGCGTCCTTGCGGTCGTCAGCCCGGCCCATCAGGACGCACTGCTTGCCGTCCGGGGACCAGATAAAACCAGCCGGGTAGATCTTTCGCTCGCCCAAACCGAAATCGAGCCATCTGACCTCGCCCGTGGCCACTGTCATGACGCCCGCTGCGTATTCCTGACCCGAGTACGCGGCCTTGGGATGGGAATCGATCGTCTCCGTGTAGCCGGTTTGTGTCACATAGCTCGGCACGATGGTGGCCTTGACGCCCGGCTGCCGCTCGTAAACCGTGAAGATCACAAACTGCTCGTCGGGGGACATCTCCAGGCCGCCGATTCCCTGCGATTCCTTAATCACGAAGGGCTTGCGGCGGGGAGGCAGGTTGACGAGGTTGGACATCCCGCCGCCGCGCCTTCCCTGGAACGGCGAACCCTGCCGAAGCTCCTTGAACAGCTCCTTTTGCTGGTCGGCGTACCACTTGTCGATTTCATCGGGCTTCTTGTCCGGCGGCGGTTCGTGGCGGGTAAACGACGTCATCTGGCGGATCGCACCATCGTCGAGGGAGAGCATGAAGAGGTTATCCGCCATGGAGAACGTAATTTTCTTTTGGTCGAACGTGAACCGGGCATCCCACTTTCTTTCCTCCGTGGCCGTGAGCGGCCGGACTTTGCCCGTAGCGATGTCCAGCAAAAAGAGGTCGCCGCTCTGGATGAACACCGCTCTCTTCATGGCCTTGTCGAATTGCATCTCGGCATCCATTCCTCCGAATCCTCCGGACCTGCGGAAGGACATGCCGGAGTTCGAACGGAGCGGCGGGAGTTTGAGGAGCTCCTCCGAGGGCGCCGGTCTCGGCACGGGATTGGCCGTCGTCACGGCGTAGATCACGGATGACGTGTCGCCGGACTTCTTCCATCGAAAGTAGAGCGTCTTGCCATCGACCGCCCAAACGGGATCGGAGGGCTCGGGGCCGACGAATTCCTCTCCTTTCATGATAGTGTCGATCGACAGCGCGGCCGTCGTTTCCTTATCCGCGGGCTGCCCCGGCTTTTGGAATACTCGATCCCGGACCTGTGCCTGCACTCGAACCGAGCCGGCCGCAAAAATGGCGGCCAGGACCAGGAAACCGACGCTGAGCCGTTTCTTCGTGGTCATCCTGTTCTCCCTTTTTCCTGTGATTTCTCCGATTTTTCGCGGCTTCTCTCGCGGCCTTCCGAGACGATGAGCCATTATAGTCCGCGTGTTCCCAAAAGAGAAGGCGGCCGGGACTAGCCGCGGGCGGTGAGGAGGACGGTGGTTTATCACCGTCCGAACCACCACCGGAGGTGATTGACCCGCCATGGGGGCCATGGGATTCTAGCCCTGGTCGCAGCCTGATGGCTTAAGCGATTGCCTCGTGAGAGGCGGTGCCAAGGTTGTGAAAAGGGAGAGGGAGGAGGATCTCTCTCCCGCCCTTTGATCTCCTGATTTCGGGCGCCTGCGGGGGGCGCCTTTTTTTTTGGCCGGCATTGCTTGAACGGGAGAGATGGTATAATCGATCACTCGGGACGAGACGGATGGCATCGAAAGCGACGGAAGCAGCGCGGCTTCGAGAGGACATTGAGATCGTCCCCACTTTGTATCGTGGGGAAAGAGCCTTTCTCCTCAGGGACAACCTGGGCCTGATCGAGAATCCCCTGCTCGTCCAGGCTGAGGCGCTCGTGATCCTGGGCCTCCTGGACGGCCGACATTCCGTGGAGGACATCCAAATGGAACTCGTCCGCCGGCGCGGCGGCGGCATCATCAGCCGCGACGCCATCGAAGGATTCCTGAAGGACCTCGACGGCCATCACGTCCTCGACTCGCCACGGTTCCACCAGGCTCGCAACAGGCTCATGGCAGAGTACGCCCGCCTGACCGTGCGGACCCCGTTCCTCGCGGGTCAGTCCTATCCCGGTGAAAAGTCGGACCTCGCGGCCCACCTCGACGCCGTCCTTGCCGCGGGCCCGAATCTTCACCCGGAGGCCGAGCCGGATCGGATCTGCGGCCTCGCGGCGCCCCACATCGAGATCGAGAATGGGAAGGCCGTTTATGCCCGGGCGTACAACTCGCTCCGTGGACTCTCGCCCGAGAGGATTATTCTCCTCGGCACCGGCCACGGCCTGGGCGAAGCTCACTTTTCCATCACCCGCAAAGACTTCGAGACGCCGCTCGGCCGAGTCCGGACGGACGCCGATGCGGTCGCGATTCTGCAGGACGCAGGCGGCCCGGCCGTCGCCGCTTCCGATATCGCCCACCAGCGCGAACATTCCCTCGAATTCCAGCTTATCTTCCTTCAGCATTTGTTTGGTCCAACGTTCTCCCTCGTGCCCGTCCTTTGCGGTTCATTCGCCGGACTGATGCGCGACGCCTCCCGGCCGATGGATGTGCCCGGGTTGGCCGGATTTCTCGGCGCCCTAAAGGAGATAGTCGGCCAATGGGGCTCCTCGGTGCTTTGCGTCGCCGGGATCGACTTCTCGCACATCGGGCCGAAGTTCGGCCATCGGGAGGAGGCCCGATCTCTCCGCGTCGAAGCGGGCATGCACGACAGCGCGCTGATCGAAGCCGCGTGCCGAGGTGACGTCGAAGGGCTGTGGCGCGAGTCGCGGCGCGTCAAAGACCGATACAATGTCTGCGGTTTTTCCTCGCTGGCCTGCCTGCTCGAAATCCTCTCTCCGGTGGAGGGAGTTTCGTTGGGCCGAGAAATCTGGCACGAGGAGCCGACTCATTCCGCGGTCAGCTTCGCGGCCATCCTGTTCCAGCGCCCGCGCGAAGCTTGTTCTTAACGGCCGGCAACCCGCTCGTTCGGCTTCACGCGGCGGAGCGCTTTGTGTATAATCGCACTTTCAAGGAGGTTCGTCATGTCCGATTTCGGCGGAGCCGTAAAACCCCTGTCGGAAAATCCGGATTATGCGATCGCCATTCTGGGCGTGCCTTTCGATGAGAAGTCGAGCTTTCTGAAGGGCGCCGCGGGGGGACCGGCCGCCATTCGTGCCGTCTCCACCGGGAAATGTTATTGCGCCTATACGGAGCTCGGCGTCAACCTGGAAGACGACACGACCATGGTGGACCTGGGCGACGTGGACACGTCCGGCGACCCTGATAAGACCTTCGCCTTGACGGAAAAGGCCGTCGGCAAGATTCTTGATAAAAAAGCCGTCCCGTTCATCCTGGGCGGCGATCATTCCATCACCTATCCTGCCGCCAAAGCCTTCGCCCGCGCGTTCAAGCCGCTCGATATTCTCCATTTCGATGCTCATCCGGATCTCTACGACGACTTGTACGGGGACCGGCTCTCCCACGCCTGTCCGTTTGCCCGCATCCTCGAAGACGGTCTGGCCGCCAATGTCGTCCAGGTCGGCGTCCGGGCGGTAACGGCCGCTCACCGCTCGAAGGCCCTCAAGCACAGCGTGCGCATGCTTGAAATGAAAGAGATCCACGACCCTCTCTTTCTCAAGTTCGCCAACCCTCTTTATATCTCTTTCGACCTGGATGCGCTCGATCCGGCCTTCGCTCCCGGCGTTTCCCATCACGAACCCGGGGGACTCACCACGCGGCAAGTGCTCCAGGTCATTCAGGCCTTGAAGGCCCGGATCGTCGGGTTGGACATCGTGGAGCTCAATCCCGGCCGGGATGTTTCCGGCATCACGGCCGCCGCAGCCTTCAAAATCATCAAGGAAGTTGCCGGCAAGATCGTTCGGCCGTAGGGCCGGCGCAGCGGGCCGGAACACGTCGTTCGCAACCCGTACTCGCTCCGCTGAAGGCTCTCCGCTTCATGGCGGCAATTCCCAATTTAGACGGCTTTTTTTCGGCACTTGGTAATTTGTTGAAAAAAAGTTCAGGGGCGGTTTAAGGTTGGTATTCTCCAAATCCGGAAGAGAGGTCTAGAGAAACTTTGGAGATTCGCTCGAAACGCTCCTGCGCCGCGCCGTCGGGATTGCGATAAGGGGGCGGGGAGAGGTGCGGGCTGTTGTCAGCAAAAGGGGGGTTGATGATGGGAACCAAAAAGGTGGGGGCTTTCTCCAGCCCGCGCAAGAAAGCCACGTCTATAATGGCAGAAAAAAAACAAATGTCAAGAGAATTCTTCCTTTCTTCGCAAAAAAAACCTCTCGGGGAATTTCGGATTGCTTTCCCGACGTTTTTCGCGCACAATAGAGGTCACTTGCCCGCCTTGGAGGAACCATGACTGAGAAGAAGATGGAAATCAAAGTCGACGAGCCGACGGCTCTCGGACACTACGCCAACCTGGCGGCGATCCGGCACTCCCGCGAGGAGTTCATCTTCGACTTCGCATTCCTTTTTCCCGACGGTCCCTTCGGCAAACTCGTCGCGCGCACCATCCTCAGCCCGGCCCACGCGAAACGCTTTCTTGAAGCCCTCCAGGCGAACATCAAAAGATACGAAGACAACTTCGGGACCATCGTTCCGGCCGATATTCCTCCGTCGGTGGATTTCATACAATGACCGCATGCCGCGGAGTTTTGCCGCCGGCCGGCCCGGCGTCCCGGGAGGAACGGTCTTGACACGCGGCCCGTTTTTTTATAATAGTTGAACCAGACCGACAGGAGTTGGCACCGAGCGTTTGTAAAACGTTCAGCAATCAGTTAAGCTTCCAGACTCAAGCAGGAGGTTTACATGAGCAGAAAGGGCATCGGGCTCGTTCTCGTCGCTTTGCTTGCCGTGGCTGTCCCGGCAGCTCGCGGGTCAGGCTTCTTGATCTACGAGCACGGCGCGGCCGCCCAGGCGATGGCCGGCGCATTCACAAGCATCGCCAACGATCCGTCCGCGATCTGGCATAATCCCGCCGGACTGGCCTGGGTTGACGGAACGCAGGTCCTGCTCGGCGCTACGTTCATCGTTCCCGTCGGTTCGGTATTCCTGCCCAACTATCCGGGGACGCCGACGATCAAACAAGTTTCGCAGGTTTTCTACCCGCCGCATGCCTATGTCACGCACAAGATTTCCGACCGCGTCACGGTCGGCCTCGGCTTCTGCACGCCGTTCGGACTGGGGACCAAGTGGCCCGATCCCTCGACCTTCCCCCTGAGATACGTCGGCACTTCGAACGACATGAAGACCTACTTCATCAACCCCACGGTCGCCTTCAAACTCACCGACAACCTCGCCTTCGGGTTCGGCTTGACCTACATTTATTCCGAGATCGACATCAACGTCGTCCAGCTTATGGGAATCCCCGATGTGGCGGAATTCGACGTCCCCTCGGAGCTTCAGGGCCACGGGAGTTCGTTCCAATGGGATGCCGGCCTCCTCTATAAGGGCAAAGGTTTCTCGCTCGGCGCTAATTATAGAAGCCATTTCGACGTCACGTATAAGGGCAATGTTTCCTTGGATACGAGCGGCATTCCCGATCCTTACCGCGCCGCTTTTCCCACCTCCGGAACGGACCAGTTCACGTTCAGATTCCCGGACACCCTTACCGCCGGCGTCTCCGTCAACCTGACGAAGACGCTGCTCTGGGCGTTCGATTTCGACTATCTCTTCTGGAAGCGCTACAATAGCTACACGATCATGGTCACCACTGACGCGGGAACTCAGGAAATACCCTTCGTGACGGCCTGGAAGAATTCCTATCTTTTGCGCACCGGCCTCCAGTTCCAGGCGTGCGACAAGCTCGCTCTGCGGGCCGGCGTTTTCTACGATTCGTCTCCGCAGCCTGCGACCACCATGGACAACAACCTTCCCGATGCCGCCCGTCTCGGCATCACGGCCGGGATCGGCTACACGATCGGCAAACTGTCGCTGAACGTGGCTTATCAGCACGAGCATTTCCAGCAGAGGACGGACGAGAACCCTTATGTTTTCGGAGTCAGCCCCAATTTTTGGACGGGCACGTACAAGTTGACGGCCCATTTAATCGGCGTCAGCCTTGGGTATAAATTTTAGATTAAAATCTTCATTCGGAGGTACTACCGATGGCTTTTGAATTCAAGAATTCTAAAGGGGTCAGCTACTTTCTTCATTCCAAGGAAGTCAACCTCAAGGGCGGCCGCAAGCAGATGATCTTCTACTTCGCCCGCGACATTCGGCCCGGTGCTTTGGATGCCGTCCCCGCCGGCTACATGGTTCAGGAGACGACAAAAACCGGGATGCCCATTCTGAAAAAGAAGTAAGACACTTTTCAGTTTGGTTAATCGACGGGGAGCCGCCTCCCCGAGCCCTGAGGGGGACCGCCTTTCGGATGATCTCCAAAGGTGGTTCCCCATATTTTCCTTTCTCGGTCCTTTGACGGGTCTTTCCCTTCTGAGTATACTTTGACCGTGAAATTTTCCGCGCTCAAAATAGCGGCTGTCGTTTTGAGTCTGGCCGCGGCCATTACGGCCTGCGGCAAGAAGACGGCCGCCCCCGCCGCGGGCGGCGCCAAGACCTACCAGATTGCCGTGATCCCCAAAGGGACCACCCATGAATTCTGGAAATCCATCCACGCCGGAGCCGTCCAAGCCGGCCGTGAACTTGGAGTCGAGGTCATATGGAAAGGCCCGCAGAAAGAAGATGACCGGGCCCAGCAGATCACCGTGGTCGAAGATTTCATCAGCCGCGGTGTGGATGGCATCGTCCTGGCCCCGTTGGACGACCGGGCCCTCATGCGCCCGGTCCAGGACGCGGTGCGGGAGAAAATCCCCGTGGTCATCATCGATTCCGGCCTTCAGGGCAGCGACTACATCAGCTATATCGCTACCGACAACTACCAGGGCGGGGTTCTGGCCGCCCGCAGGCTCGGCGGCCTGCTCGGCGGCAGGGGTCGGGTCTTCTGTATCCGCTACCAGGAAGGCTCGGCCAGCACCACCCAGCGGGAGACCGGTTTCCTGGATACCATCAAAAAGGAATTCCCGGACATCGCGCTCCTCGTCCAGGATCAATATGCGGGCGCGACGACCGAAACGGCGTATCAGCTGGCCGAAAACCTGATCAGCCGGTTTCCCAACGTGGACGGTGTGTTCACCCCCAACGAATCGAGCACGTTCGGCATGCTCCGGGCCTTGCAGGAGTCCGGGCTGGCGGGCAAGGTGAAGTTCGTCGGATTCGACAGCTCGCCCAAGCTCGTTCAGGCTCTCAGAGACGGCGTCCTCAACGGCCTCGTCCTCCAGAATCCGATGAAGATGGGCTACCTCGGCGTCAAGACCATGATCGCCCATTTGCGGGGAGATACGGTCGCCAAGGTCATCGACACGGGCGTCACGCTGGTCACGCGCGAAATCATGGACAGCCCGGACATCAAAGAGCTTCTTACGCCCGATTTTTCTAAGTACCTCGACAAGTGATGACCGCCCCGAGTCCGACGCCCGTCCTCCGCATGGCGGGTGTCAGTAAGTCCTACGGAGCAACCCGTGCCCTCGACAACGTCTCGTTCGACCTCGGGCGGGGCGTCGTGCACGCCCTGCTCGGCGAAAACGGCGCCGGCAAGAGCACGATGATGAAAATCCTGAGCGGGGCGGTCCCGCCCGACGCCGGCCGGATGACGCTGGACGGAACACCGTATGCCCCCGCCGGCCCCCTTGACGGTCTGCGCGGCGGCGTCTCGATGATCTACCAGGAGCTCAACCTGGCGCCTCACCTGACGGTCGAGGAAAACATCATGCTCGGCCGGGAGATCCATGCCGGCGGCTGGCTCGACCGGCGCGCGATGAAGGCAGAAGTTCGCAAGACCCTCGAGTTCCTCGGCCACGCCGATATTTCGGGCGAGGCGCCCGTCGGGAAGCTCAGCGTCGGAGCCAAACAACTGGTCGAGATCGCGCGCGCCCTGATGAATAAATGCCGGATCCTGGTCATGGACGAGCCGACGAGCTCCCTCTCCCTTGAGGACAGTCTGCGGCTGTTCGAGATCATCCGGAAACTCAAAGATCAGGACGTCGGCGTCATCTACATCAGCCATTTTCTCGAAGAGGTCCAGAAGGTCGCCGACTCGTATACCGTTTTGCGGGACGGCCGCAACGTCGGATCCGGAGCCATGGAGGGGACGAGCCTCGACGACCTCATCCAGCTCATGGTCGGCCAGAAGGTTACCGAGATGTTCCCGCGCGTTCCTCACGAGACAAGAGACGTGCTCCTGACCCTCGAGGCGATGAAGGGCGTGAAGATGGCCAAACCGGTCAGCCTGGCGGTCTCAGGGGGCGAAATCCTGGGCGTCGCCGGGCTCATTGGCGCCGGCCGCACTGAATTGCTTCGGACCATATTCGGGCTCGATGCCATGGAGAGCGGCCGTCTTGTGATCTCCGGCGCGAAAACCTTGCGAGGGACGCCCTGGGCGCGCATCAAACAGGGCTTCGGCCTTCTCAGCGAGGACCGCCAGGGCGAAGGTCTGGCGCTGGCCCAATCAGTGGCCGACAACATCACCCTGAGCGATTTTTCCCCCTACCGGCGGCATGGTTTTCTCAGCGTCGCCCGTCAGAGAAAAGGTGTCGCGGCGTGGATCGACAAGATGAACATCAAAGCGCGCGGTCCTCTCCAGAAAGTCGCCGGCCTATCGGGCGGAAACCAGCAAAAAGTCGCGCTGGCCAGACTGTTGCATCAGAAGGCCGAGATCCTCCTCCTCGACGAGCCGACGCGCGGCGTCGACGTCGTCAGCAAGGCGCAGATCTATCAATGGGTCGGGGAGCTTGCCCGGCAGGGCAAGGCCGTCGTCTTCGTCAGCTCGTACCTGCCCGAGCTGCTCGGCGTTTGCGACAGGATCGCCGTTTTCCACCGGGGGAGCATTATCGAAACACGACGCGCACAGGAATGGGACGCCCAGAGTTTGATGGCGGCGGCCACGATGGGCCGGGCCTCCAGCGGATAGACCGTCGGTCAAAGGAATGTCGGGATGAGCGGACAAAACAAAGGAAATCTCCAGAAGGCGCTGAACGTTCTCGGTCCCTTCATCGGACTCGTTTTTGTCATCGCGATCTTCGCCTTGATCCCCGAGGTCCAGGACAGGTTCCTGAGGGTCGGGAACTTTAAAAGCGTGGCCACCCAGTCCGTCATCGTCGCCCTGGGCGCCTTGGGCATGACCCTTATCATCATCAGCGGAGGCATCGATCTCTCCGCCGCTTCGAACATCGCCCTGGCGAGCGTGATCACGGCCTACGCCATCAACGCCGGCGCCGCGCCCTTGGCCGCCCTCGCCCTGGGCGTTTTGACCGGGGGCCTCGTCGGAGTTTTCAACGGGACTCTCGTCACGCGATTGCGCCTCGTGCCGTTCATCGTCACGCTGGGGATGATGGGCATCGCCCGCGGCGTGGCCAAATGGATTGCCGGGAACCAGAAGATCGATGCGCCGATGTCCTGGGTCAACGAACTGATGGCCAAGAGTCCCAAACTTCCGTGGCTTCTGATGGCGCCCGGGGTTTGGATCGTGATCCTCTTCGCCGTGGTCATGGCCGTGGTGCTGA
This sequence comes from Candidatus Aminicenantota bacterium, assembly GCA_963727095.1. Taxonomy (GTDB): domain Bacteria; phylum Acidobacteriota; class Aminicenantia; order Aminicenantales; family Saccharicenantaceae; genus CAVSEQ01. The sequence continues at coordinate 1,431,721 of CAVSEQ010000005.1, forward strand.
AGTATACGGTGTTCGGGAGGCACGTCTTTGCCATCGGCTCCAACGAATCGACGGCCCGGCTCTGCGGCATCCGCACCGACCGCGCCAAGATCCTCATCTATGGGATTTCGGGGTTGTTCTGCGGCCTGAGCGGGGTCATGGAGTTCTCCCGGCTGACCGTCGGCGACCCGACCGTGGCCGTGGGACTCGAGCTCGACATCATCGCGGCCGTCGTCATCGGAGGCGGCAGCCTGAGCGGCGGCGAGGGCAGCATCCTGGGAACGATGATCGGCGTCCTGATCATGTCATTCCTGAGGAACGGCTGCACGATGATGGGCTGGCCGAACTACATCCAGGAGATCATCATCGGCGCCATCATCGTCGTCGCGGTAACGCTCGACCGTCTCCGCCACAGGGAATAGACGGGGTCTGGCGTGCTGGACTCGGGGTCAGGCCTGCTTTTTTCCCAAGGAAAAAAGCACGCCAGACCCCAAAAAGCAGGCCTGACCCCTTCTGGTGCTTCTGCCGGACCGGCCGGCTCGTTGATCTTCGGATTCTGTGGATCTGACTTTCTCCTGCGGCCCCGCCGCAAAGGTTTTCGCGGCGCCGCTGTCTAATTGTTCTTAAGGATCGAAAGGAGAAGCGCCGAAATGGCTGAAACAGGAAAACGTAACGCGCTTGTGATTCTCGCTATGGGCCTGCTGGTCGCAGCGCTGTGGCCGGCGATGTCCTCCGGGCAGACCTCTCAGGACAAACCGCAGCCGCAGCAACAGCAGGAACGGCCTTGGATGGGAAGGCTGGCCAAGGAACTGAACCTCACCCCCGAGCAGCAGAAAACACTCGAGGACATGAGAAAGGCCAGAATGGAAGAATTCAAGACATCCCGCGACCAGACGATGAAGGTCCGGCAGCAGCTGCGTGAGCTCATGAAGGACCCCAAGGCCAACGAGGCCAAGCTCGACGGGCTCATCGACCAGATGTCCAAGGCTCGGGCTGACCGGGCCAAGGCCGCATTGAAATCCCGCCTGGAGTGGCAGAAGGTTCTCACTCCCGAGCAACTCGAGAAAATGAAGACCCTGCGGGCCCGGTTCGAAGGCCGCTTCGGAGGACGCTTTGGGCGGGGTTTCGGATTCGGACATCCCTGGATGCGCCGGTTTATGCGTTTCCATCGGCCGCTATGGACTATGTTCCATTCCTGGTGGTTGTTCTAAATAACGTCAGTTGGCCCGCTGAGCTGGGATTGCCGTCCGAGGCAGTCTCGGCTCGTTATTTTCCTTTTTCTCTCCTATTCCCAGAGAACGCGTATGACCTTTTTTCCGCGGATTGTGTCCTTTTATTAGGACGGCGCACGAGTTCCTTCCAGGGGGCCGCACCTGGCACATTAGTTGCAACTTGAGGATGTCGGAAAGGAGAAAGACAATGAAGAAAGCAATGCTACTGATGGTCGCTTTCCTCGTTTCCCTTCCGCTCGGCCTCGGCGCCCAGTCCGATACGCCACCGAACGGATATTACGCGCTGAGCTATGCCCGCCTGAGTTTTGTCAACGGTGATGTCTTCGTTCAGAGGACGTCTGACCTCGGCTACGAAAAAGGCGAGGTCAACTTGGCCCTGATCCAGGGCGATAAGCTCGGGACCGGCAGCGGCCAAGTGGAAGTGAATTTGGGCCGCAAGAACTTTCTTCGGCTTGGCGACAACTCCAAAGTTGAGTTCGCCGTGCTTCCGAAGGAGGGAGACGACAAGGCCACGATTCATCTCCTCGATGGGACAATCTACCTTAGGGTGAGCTCCCTGCCTTCCGAAAAGGGTATCGAGGTCGATACTCCCGATGCCTCGTACTACATTCTGGAAGAGGGACTCTACAAGTTCGACGTCCAGGCCGAGAAGCAAACCGAAGTATCCGTCCATGAGGGCAGCCTCGAGGCCGCCGGCCAGGAAGGTTCTACGGTCGTCCGCCGCGGCGAATCCCTTGTCGCCGCCGACGGCAAGCTCGTCGGCAGCCCTGGCTACTATTCGAGCCAAGACGATGACTTCGACCGTTGGAACGATTCGCGAGACGCCCTTCTCGCTCCCAAAACGACGGCCCGCAACCTGCCCGCTGACCTGGATGAATACGAGAATGATCTCGATCAGAACGGGCATTGGGCTGATCAACAGCCGTACGGCAATGTCTGGGTTCCCAACACCTATTCCGATGATTGGCGGCCCTATCTCTACGGCCGCTGGCTTTGGTATCCGGACTGCGGCTGGACCTGGATCTCATCCGAGTCGTGGGGCTGGCCGGTCTATCATTACGGCCGCTGGCAGTGGGGGATGGGCCTCGGCTGGTACTGGATTCCTCACACCCACTGGGGTCCCGCCTGGGTGCATTGGTGGTGGGATAACGATTATATCGGCTGGTGCCCGATGAGCTGGTACAACCGGCCCGGCGTGCTTTTCAATAACGCATTCTATGACCGCTACCACGAAGGCTATTTCCCGCTTCACAACCGCGCCATGACCGTCATCCGCAGAAACCAACTGCAGGAGCGGGGCGTCGATCGTCACTTCCTTAGGTCTAACGAGCTCGACCACCTTGGCAGAATCAATCTTCAAGCCCGACAGCCGTCCATCCGGCCCGTTGTGAACAGAACCGGTCTGCAGTCCATCGAAGCTCAGAAAGTCTTCTCCGGGAAAGGTGCCGTCGGAAGCGGCAACAGGCCCGTCATCTCCAGGCCTTCCGGCATACGGTCGGACCTGAGGCAGGATGGGGGACGGACCGTGACCAAGGGAGCCATTTCGGCCCCGGCCCGCGACACCACCGGCAGAGTGTCCAGAGACGCCCAGAACAACTCCTCAAACGTTCGCTCTTCATCGACCGAACGCACGATCCGCACGTATCCTTCGAACAGGGCCGGTGCCGTGTCTGAGTCGGGCCGCACTTCACAGGGGGCGCCGGCGAGGATCTCCGGCGGCGCCGGATCAAAAGATGGCGCCACGCGTGTGTATCCCTCGCGCAAAGACAACCCGCCGGCCGTCCGAAGCAACCCGCAGAAAAGCGGCGATGTCCAAAAGAAAAATAGCTCTGAATCCTCGGGGACCAAGGTGAGGTCCGGGGAAAAAATAAAGAACTACCCTTCGAGTTCAAGGGAGACGGCCTCGGCCTTCAGCCCCCGATCGTCTTCGTTCTCGAATCAGGCCGGGCCCCAGTCCTCCCGTGCGTTGCGGACGTACCCTTCCAGGGTCCAGGAGAGTTCTTCCTCTGGCCAGGGAATTACCAGGAGCTCCTCGAGCCGATCCCTGAACGGGAACTCGAGCCAGAGACAGATTGCGCCGTCGAATTCGAACCGGACACAGACCTATCGGGCGCCCGACCGGAGCTCGGCATACTCTTCTCCGTCGAGAAATTCTTCATCGTCTTCGAGATCGTCGTACTCGTATCAGGCGCCGAGGTCCAGTTCCTCAACATATTCGAGGTCGAGCGCCCCGCGGTATTCTGCGCCCAGTCAGTCCCGCAGCTCCTCTTCTTACTCCCCGCGGCCCAGCGGCTCGTCCGGGCGTTCGATGAGCTCCTCTAGGAGCGGCGGCTCATCGTACCATTCATCCTCCTCATCGCGTTCCTCCTCCTCTTCGCGGTCGTCTTCGTCCTCATCCCGCTCCTCCTCGTCATCGAGCCGGTCCGGCGGCTCCAAGAAGAAGGGCTGAACCTCAATCTGGGCCGCGCAGGACGGGCCGGAAAGGCCCGTCCTTCCGCCGTTTTCCCCCGATTTTCCGCTTTACTTTTCCCAGGCGCAGTGGTATAAAGTTAGACTTGCCCAGGGACAGAGGAATTCGGCTCAGGGCATCATCGGTCATCCGGCATGCATGAACGGCTGACTGACTCGACTATGGAGGTAACAGAGATGGCTTCCGCGAAAAGAATCGGAATTCTTGTCCTTATCTTAGGGGTTCTCGCCGCCACGGCCGGAACGACGGCCTGCCAGAAAAAAGTTGAAAAGGCGGCCGCACCGGCGCAGGTCCAGGCGCCCACAACGCAGTTTGAAGGCCCCGTTAAAACGGCTTTGGGAAAGTATCTCTACATGCCCGCCGCCCGCGGTTTCGACATCGTCGCCCAAGGCTTTGACGCGTCCACCTTGATCGGGAAAAACGTCCGGGTCAAGGGGGAGATGCTGACCGATAAGCCGTCGATTTTCCGGGCGGATTCCATCGAGGTGAAGGATTCCTCCGGTGCTTATGCGACCGCCTATACGAGGACGCAGAATCTCGCGATGGAGGATTTCGTCGATGTCAAAGCCAGGGAGTCCTATCCGCCTCTGGCGATCACCGGACCGAACAAGCCAGAAGAATGGGAAGGCAAGGGGAATGTCCGGGTCTATGGAAAGCTCCTTGACACAAAGGTCAAGACGGGCGCCACCGAGGCCCCCATCACCTATATCGTGATTTCCGACGACGCGGGCAAGGAAGTCGGCAAGATCATCGTCGACAAAACCTCGGAATTCGCCAAGTACTACCTTGAGAAACTGAGGCTGTTCGACCAGTTCTGGTTTTACATCAATGTCAAGGACAGCGTCGATAAGAAGATCCGGCCGCGAACCAAAGAACTATTCCATGCGGATGTCGTGTTCGCCGGACTCTTCTAGAGCTTGAGAAAGAACATCAGGGGACAGTCCCGCGCCGGGGCTGTCCCATTTTTTTTCCTGTCGGCGACAGCCCGGGGCGTCGTGAAAGCGGTGGACTCCCGGGGGCTCCGCAGGCAGGACTTGAGGAGGTAAAAATGAGAAGAACCTTCGCTGCCGCCGCCTTCGCGTTGGCCGTATTATGGAGCTTCGGGCTGGCCCTGCCGCAGCAGAGTTCCCAACCCGCCTCCAAGCCCGACAAAACCAAGATCCTGGGAACCTGGAACCTGGAGATCAACGCCGGGGAAATGATCGTCAACCTGACCATGATCGTGGAAGAGATTGACGGAAAGCTGGCGGGAAAAGTCAGCGAGCAGAATGGGATGTTCACGGACGCCGCTCTCGCCAAAATCGAGTTGAGCGGCGAGGACTTCGCGGCGGAAATCTCCGTCCCGAGCCCCCCGGACAACGCCGTCAAGACCTGGGCGCTGCGGTTCAAGCTGGGCGACGAAACATTGACCGGCACGATCGCCAACGCCGATCTCGGCATGACCGCGGAGATCACCGGAAAGCGGGTAAAAAAGTAGCGCTTTCCCGTTGACGGCCGCGAGCCGATGCGGCTCCGACCTCGGGCCTGGCGCGTCAGGCGAAAGGACCGACGAACATGATGACAGAAACCTCTGCCCCGGCGGGCTTCTTCCATCCCTCCCGTCCGATCTTCCGGTTCACGAACCTGTTATTCATTTCATCCTTGACCTTCGGAAGTTACTTTGCCTACGACATCATTGGCGCCATCGCCCCGTCCCTCGTCGAAGGCCTCCATGCCGGGCGGAAGACCGTCGGCGCGTTCAATACGATGTACAGCATCGCCGCCATCCTCGTCCTCCTTTTTGCCGGCATGCTCATCGACCGGCTCGGGACAAGGAAGGCGAGTATCATCTTCTCCGTCCTCGTTTTCGCCGGCGCCGCGGTCGTCTGGCAGGCCAGAAGCATTCCGTTGATGTTCCTCGGCCGCTTCATCTTCGGCGCCGGCGCCGAGCCCCTCGTCGTCGCCCAGAGCGCCATGCTGGCCCGCTGGTTCAAGAGGAAGGAGCTGGCGCTTTCCTTCGGCGTGGCCCTGACCATGAGCCGGCTCGGCTCGCTTTTTGCTTTCAACAACGGCGAGCTTATCACGAAATATTTCGGGAACTTCCGCAACGCGCTTCTCGCCGCCGTCGGCGCCTGCGCCCTGTCCCTCATCGGCAATCTCTGCTACATCGTCATGGACAAACGGGGCGAGAAGATCCTCCACCTCCGCGACGAGAGCGCCGGCGACAAGATTGTCTTCAAAGACATCAAGGAGTTCAAGCCGACCTTCTGGTACGTGACCTTTCTGTGCCTGACGTTTTACGCGGCCGTCTTCCCCTTCCAGAGCCTGTCGACGGACTTCTTTGCGACGAAGTGGGGCATCGCCCTGACGGCGCCGTCGTCGGGAGGTTTCCTGTCCCAGGTCTTCAACAACTTCCTCCACATCTTCAGCACGGCCGGCGGCATCTCGAGCATCATCATCTTCGCCTCGATGATCCTGGCGCCCTTCGCCGGCCGACTTGTGGACAAAATCGGAAGGAGGGCGACGTTCATGATCGTCGGCTCGCTTCTCATGATCCCCTGCCACCTGGCCATGGGCCTGACCATGATCTATCCCGTCTACCCGATGATCCTCTTAGGCTTCGCCTTCGTCCTGGTGCCGGCGGCGATGTGGCCGTCCGTGCCGCTGATCGTCCGCTCCGAGCGCGTCGGGACGGCCTTCGGCCTGATGACGGCCATTCAGAACGTCGGGTTGGGGCTTTTTCCTTTGCTCAATGGGATGCTTCGGGACAAGACCGGGAACTATGTCGCGAGCCAGATCATGTTCGCGAGCTTGGGTGTCATCGGGCTCGTGTTCGCCTTTCTGCTTAAGCGGGCCGACCGGCGCGAAGACCGGGGCCTGGAAGTCCCCCACAAAGCCGCCGCCTGAGGTTGATCACGCCGGGACCGCTGGGCGGCATCGCAGGCATTGATCGCTTCCGGCGTGCCCGAGAAATCTTCCTTATCGCCTATGAGAGTTGCGCACGACCGATGGACAGCGCTTGACGTCCGCCCCGCCTGAAAATATAGTAGGTGCCGGTTGAGCTTCTCACATTAGGGCATTGAAGGAGGAGGGCGAATGGGATCGAATAGCAGTAGTCCGAAGTCAGCCTTGACCCGCCGGGAATTCCTTGGCCGGGCGGCGGCGGCCGCCGCGGCCAGTGCCGTGATCGTACCACGCCGCGTGCTCGGCGGCTCGGGACATCGGGCGCCCAGCGATACGCTGAACATCGGCTGCGTCGCCGTCGGCGGCCGGGGGTTCGATGATACAGTCTCGGCGAGCAGCCAGAACGTCATCGCGCTATGCGACGTCGACGACGGGAATATGGCGGCATTCCTGAAATCAGACCGTCATCCGCCGGACAAAAAGGCCATGGTCGACAAGGCCCACAAGTACCAGGATTGGCGCAGAATGCTCGACACCGAGAAAAGCCTTGATGCCATCACGGTCGCCACACCCGATCACAATCACGCGATTATTGCCATGGCCGCCTTGAAGCGAGGCCTTCACACCTACGTTGAGAAGCCCCTGACCCATACGATCAAAGAATCCAGGCTTCTCGGCGCGGAGGCGAAGAAACGCAACCTCGTCACGCAGATGGGCAACCAGGGCCATGCCCAGGAGGGCATCCGCCTCATCTGCGAATGGATCTGGGACGGCGCCATCGGCCCCGTGACCGAGGTCCACGTCTGGACGAATCGGCCGACCTGGCCTCAAGGCGTCGACGCTCCGAAGGACACGCCGCCCGTCCCCGCCGGGCTGGATTGGGACGTTTGGATCGGTCCGGCGCCCTGGCGGCCATACAACCAGGCCTACCTCCCCGAGTATTGGCGAGGCTATTGGGACTTCGGCGCGGGCGCGCTCGGCGACATGGGCGCCCACCTCATCGATCAGCCTTTTTGGGCCTTGAAGCTCGGACATCCGGCGACCATCCAGGCGAGCGCCTCGAAATTCACCAAGGACACGTACCCCCTGGCCGAGATGATCACCTATCGTTTCCCGGCCCGCGGCACGATGCCCCCGGTCACGATGGTCTGGTACGACGGAGGCCTCATGCCCGCCAGGCCCAGCCTTCCGTACCTCGCGGACGGCCGGACGATGGGCGACGAGAACGGCGGCTGCCTTTTCATCGGCGCCAAGGGCATGATCGTCTGCGGGTGCTATGGCGAAAGCCCGCGCCTCCTGCCCGAGCAGCTCATGCGAGACTACAAGCGGCCGGCCAGGACGATCCCGCGCTCACCCGGCATCATGGAGGAATGGTTCACGGCCATCAAGGCCGGAAAGAAATCGACGTCGGATTTCGCGGATTACGCCGGACCGCTCACCGAGGTCATGCTACTCGCCAGCATCGCCGTCCGGTTCAAAGAGGCCAAGGTCGCTCTTCAATGGGATCCGGTCGCGGTGGAATTTCCCAACCTGCCGGAGGCCAATCCGTTCGTTCACACGGCCTATCGAACGGGCTGGTCACTCTAACGGCGGCAGCGCGCGGGAAATGACGAGCCCCGCCTATTCTTCTTCCGTCGCAATGACGAAACTTGTCTGGGCGTGGGCAAGGCTTCTGGAAACGCTGTCCTCGGCATAGATATAGAGGAGATAGCGGCCGGGCTGAAGGTCCACGATCGGCAGCTCGAAACGCGCCATCTCCATCATGGCGTTTTGGCTTTTTTCCATGAGTTCAACGGCGGCCGGCATTTGCTCGCCTGTCGCCATGTTGATGACGGACACGGAGAGTGCGACGGTTGCCGGGCCTTGTCCGGCTGATGAATAGGGGACAACCACCGTGAGCTTCTTGTGGACCTTGGAGACCGCCCCGAGCGCGGCCGAGAAAATCATCCGGTCGAAGGGGTAGATTTCCGACCAGGTATAGGGATCCCCTTTCTTTCCTGGGCCCGCATCGAGGACCGGCGTTCCGGTTTCTTCGACGAGAATCAGAGGCGTGCAGAGGCTCAGGCCGGAGCCTACGGCCTTGCCGAATGCCGCCCTGGTCGAGGCCACCGCGCTCAGTCCCGTTTGCATATCCCGAATAACGATCCGGCAGTCGTAATCGCCGGGCTTGAGGGCCAGGCCGGTGCTGAAGAGAAGGGCCTGCCCGCGATGCGGTCTGGGGTCCGTCTCGAGCCGCCGGACGTCGCTGATATCCCCCTTGGCGTCGAAGACGATCGAGACGAACTCGACCTTGCTCCCCGTAAATTTCTGGGTGATCTCGCCGGGGATTTTGGCCAGGACCTCGGACCTCATGTCGTTCCCGACCGGGAAGGAAAGCGTGGCCATAAAAAACTCGGCGGGCATTCGGAACGGCGACCTCTCGTTCAGCGCGAGGTCGAAAAGGTGGAGCCGTTTTTCGAGTTCCGTGTAATCGGCATACGGCTTGGGGGCGAAATAGCCGGTCTGGGCACGGACGACACAGCCGGGCCGCTTGACCGCAACCTTGACCTCATGAAACCGGCCGTCATAGTGCTGGCCGATCGAATACCCGAGCACGTAGAAGGTCCCGGTGATACTCTGGACCTGCTCCAGGTTCTTGGCATAGAGGTTGATATTGGAATAGTACTTGCCGCCCGTGTTATCCGAGAGTCTTTTCAACGTATTCTGTCCGCTTGCGGCGTCATCTTTAAAGACGTTTGTCGCACTCTGCGGGGCCTGCCCTGTTTGAAACATGGTACGGGACCCCGTGGCGAAGGTCATCTCATCATAGGCGAACAGCGCCGCCGGCTTGGCCGATTCCCGCGTGTCGAAGGTGTAGAACGTGCAGCCGGAGGCGGTGAATTCCCTGTTCATCTCCTCGCTGCGCTCGCCGAGGACGCGGTCCACAGCAGCGTCGGAGGGATCGCCTCTGAACTGCGCGGTCTTGACTTGGTATCCGTTGATCAAAGAATTCGGGATGCCCGTCGAGAAAAGGATGAATTGCTTCTGACCGGGGATAAGCCGCAGCGCTTTGGCCAGGGCGGTCAGCCGCAACATGAATGTCTCGGCCATGCGTTTCGATTCTTCCCGCAGTCCGCTCGCCGCATACATTGGGCCCGGATCGCTGGCATCGTTGGCTTCGACAAGCCTCCAGTACTGGTCCTCGATTTCGGTGGCCCGGCCGGCGCTCTCCTTCTGGTCGATCCGGGCCAGGACCTTATGGATCTTGCCGCGGTCGCCGGTCAGGTACTGGTGGACTGTCAGGCCCTTGAGCGTGGAGTAGGACAAAAGCGCCACTTCGTCGTCCGGACGGACATTCGTATCGACAAAATGCAGCGCCGCCTTCTTGGCTTTCGTAATGCCGCGGGGAGTGTTGTAGGCGAAATCGAAGAAAAGGAAAAACTTGCGGTTCATGGGATTCGGGGAAGGCTCGGCTGGAGTCTTGGGAAGGACGGCCGGGGCGGCATTGAGGGGAGACGGCTCCAGGATGTGTCTTTCGAAATCCGTCAGCTTGACCGGGTTCCCGTTGTCGGTGAGCACGAAATCATCTTTCGTCAAGTCGATGACAGGCTTCCCGTTCTTATCCGTCACGTAGACGTGGACGAGCTTCAGAACAACCGAGACTTCGTATTGGAGCGCCGCCGGCTGTTGGGTGTTTTCCTGGCTGGTCAGATTACGGACAAGCCCGGCCAGGATGATGCCCGAAAACAATATCCCCAAAAAGGCAACTGTTTTTCTCATGATCGGCCCACCTTCTTCGCCGCGACAAAATCGACGGCCCTTTCCCATCCCCCAGGCTGAGTTTAAGAGAAAGAAGGCGTCGCTGTCAACTTTTCTCGAGAGAGGCGCCGGGCTCATGGTTGCTCCCGGTCCGGATTTCTGTTATAAAAGCATTTCATTTTTGCCGTTCAAGGGAGCTTCATCCGCCTATGATCCGCGCCGTGATTTCCGACATGGGACAGGTCGTCCTCTGGTTCGACAACACCCTCTTCATCCGCCGGCTGGCCGAGATCACCGGGCTGCCGTTCGATCGAGTCAAGGACGTTGCGCACGCCAACCTGGATGTCATCCCCAAGTTCGACGGGGGCCGCATAACCCCGCCGGAATTCAAGGCACGGGTTTTTGCCGCTCTGGGCGTGAAGGCGGACGTGAGCGACGAAGTGTTCTGGAACGTCTACGCGGACATTTTCCGGCCCAACGAGCCTGTCATCGGCATCCTCAAGCGGGTCAAGGCGGCCGGCTATCCGCTCGTGCTTCTTTCGAACACCGACACGGAGCGGTTCGGTTTCGTGAAGAGGACATATCCCGAAGTTCTGTTTTTTGACGCGTACGCCCTGTCGTACGAGCTCGGGCTTTTGAAGCCTGATGCGGCCATCTACCTCGAGGCGGCCCGCCGTGCCGGTTCGGAGCCCGGCGAGTGTGTGTTCGTCGACGACATGGACGAGAACGTGAAGGGGGCGGAAGCGGCCGGGCTCCGGGGGATCCTCTATCGGCCGGAGACGGACCTCGAGGCCGAACTCAAAAAGTGCGGCCTGATTTTCTAGACCGCGGACGAGGCAGATCCAAGAAGGAGGAGATGGCTCCAAGACTCGTTTCGGATATGTCCCACCAGTAAGGCTGCGAGCCGCTTCGCTTGATCGCGTTTCTACGCGACCTTCACCCAAACCTTCCGCGTCCTCGGTCCGTCGAATTCGCACAGACAGATCCCCTGCCACGTGCCGAGCTGCAGGCGGCCGTCGGCAACGATGACGCTGACGGACGAACCGACTAGGCTCGCCTTCACGTGAGCCGTGGAATTCCCCTCGGAATGGGCGTACGGAAAGGAGTCGGGGACGGCATGCCGCAGCACCATGAGGATGTCGGCCTTGACGTCCGGGTCGGAATTCTCATTGATCGTCACGCCCGCGGTCGTGTGTGGAACGAAGACGGTGCAGAGGCCTTCGCGAATGCCCGAAGCGGTCACGATCTTTGTGATTTCGGACGTCAGATCGACCATTTCCTCCCGCCGCCGGGTTTGCCGCTCGATGGTATCCATTGCGACCTCAACAACTTAAAAAATTATCAAAAAAGGGTCTTGACAAGGCCCTTCATTGGGTATAAATTCTAACAAGCGAATACAACATTTAGTATTAATTTTCCAATAGCCACACAAGATATGGGATTGATCGGGAAATGTTATTTGTTGTCTCATGGTTCGGATTCAGCGCGATTTTAGCACAGTTTCCGAGCAATGAACAGAGTCATTGAGCCGGACAAGAAGGAGAATTTTCATGGGTAGCGGAATCGCCAGGATCAAGAAGAGGGACGGAACCGTCGCGGACTTCAACCAGGAAAAGATCACCAACGCCGTCTTCAAGGCGATGCAGTCCAAGGGCGTCAAGGACCGCAATATCGCCAAGACCGCGTCCGACATCGTGACCTTCATGGTCGAGGAGAAGTTCGGCGGCTATACGGTCCCCTCCGTCGAGCAGATCCAGGACATCGTGGAAATGGTTCTCATGAAGCAGGGCTACCACGACGTCGCCAAATCCTACATCCTGTACCGAGAGAAACACAAAGGCATCCGCGAAGCCAGGAAGATCGGCCTCAATCTGGAGCGGTTGGTCAAGGACTATATCGATAACGTCGATTGGAAGGTCCGCGAGAATTCGAACGAAGGGGTCACCAGCTTCTCCGGCCTCAACGCCCGCGTCTCCGGCGAGGTCCTCTCGAACTTCGCCCTCAACCAGATCTATTCCGAGCGCAGCAAGCAGGCCCACGTGGAGGGCGAATTCCACATCCACGACCTCAGCTACCCGATCGTCGGCTATTGCGCCGGCTGGTCGCTCGAAAACCTGATCCGCCGCGGCTTCGGGCACGTTCCGAACCAGGTCCACTCGAATCCGGCCAAGCATCTCGACACGCTGACCCTGCACATGGTCAACTTCATCGGCACGATGCAGGCCGAGTTCGCCGGCGCCCAGGCCTTCTCGAGCGTCGATACGCTCCTCGCGCCGTTCATCCGGCACGACGGTTTGTCCTACGAGGACGTCAAGCAAGACGTCCAGAAGCTCATCTTCGGTCTCAATGTTCCCTGCCGATGGGGCTGGCAGACGCCGTTCTCCAACCTGACGTTCGACTGGACCATCCCCGACGACATGAAGAACAAGAAGGTCGTCGTCGGCGGCGAGGAACTCGACTCCTGTTACGGCGATTATCAAAAGGAAGTGGACTGGATCAACCAGGCCTTCCTTGAGCTCATGATCGAGGGCGACATGAAGGGCCGGGTCTTCACCTTCCCCATCCCGACCTACAATCTGAGCAATGAGTTCAACTGGGACTCGCCGAAAGCCAAACTTCTCTTCGATGCCACGGCCAAGTACGGCATCCCCTACTTCCAAAACTACATCGGCACGAACATGAACCCGGGAGATATCCGCGCCATGTGCTGCCGATTGAACCTCGACCAGCGGGAACTCCTGCGGCGGCCCGGCAACATCTGGGGCCCGGGCGATTCGACGGGGTCCATCGGAGTCGTCACCCTTAACCTCAACCGGCTCGGGTATGAGGCGGCCTCCAGGGAGGATTTCTTCGTCCGGCTCAAGGAACTCATGACCGTAGCCAAAGACAGCCTGGAAACCAAGCGCAAGATCGTCAACAATATGCTCGAGAAGGCCATGATGCCTTACACGAAGGTCTACCTCGGCCACTTCGACAACCACTTCTCGACGATCGGCGTCTGCGGCATGCATGAAGCGGCGATGAACTTCCTCAAGAAGGGCATCGGAACGCCCGAAGGCCGTGAATTCGCGGTCGAGACTCTGATGTTCATGCGGGATGTCCTGCGCCAATTCCAGGAGGAAACGGGAAACCTTTACAACCTCGAAGCGACCCCGGCCGAATCGACGTCCTACCGGCTGGCCCGGATGGACAGGCAGAAATACCCGCAGATCTACACCTCCGGCACCGAGAAATATCCCTATCTCACGAACTCCACCCAGCTCAACGTCGACGCCACGCGGGACATTTTCGAGGCCATCCAGCACCAGTCCGAGCTCCAACCGCTCTACACCGGCGGGACAATCTTCCACGCGTTCCTGCCCGAGGCGATCGACGGCGAAACCTGCAAGAAGCTCGTCCAGAGGATCGCTCAAACCAAGCTGCCGTATTTCTCGATCACGCCGACCTTCAGCGTCTGCATGAACCACGGTTACATCCGCGGCAAGCACTTGGCCTGCCCCGACTGCGGCGACGAGACCGAAGTCTACAGCCGGATCGTCGGCTATATGCGTCCCGTCCGCACCTGGAACGACGGCAAGCAGCAGGAGTTCACGGACCGCACGCCCTACACCAAGATCGCCTGAGAGATCGAGAACCGATGGACTATTATCTGTTTACTTACCCGAACTGTCAGAAATGCGAAAAACTGAAAACCGCCCTCGCGGCCAAAGGGCTCACGCATTGTGAATTCAACCTTACCCAGGGCCCGGGCAAAGCCAAGATCCGGGAGTTCATCCGGCATGTCCGCCGGGACGATACGGGTGCGATCATCCTGCCCACGCTCATCCTCAACGACCAGGGTGTCGTGAAGTCCGTGATCACTTCCTGCGAGGAGCTTGACGCGTGGTTGAAATCAAAGGAATAGAAAAGTTCGCGAGCCGCGACTTCCCCGGACATATTTCCGCGACGGTCTTCCTCGGCGGGTGTTCGTTCCGCTGCCCCTACTGCCACAACGCCGACCTCGTCTTGCGGCCCGAGACAATCCAAACCATGCCCGTCGACATCTTTCTGTCCTTTCTCGATGGACGGAAGGGCTGGTTCGAGGGAGTCTGCATTTCGGGCGGCGAGCCGCTCCTCCACGATGACATCGAGGATCTTATCCGGGTCATCCGCGACCGGGGGCTTCTGGTCAAGCTCGATACGAACGGCTCCTTTCCGGCGCGGCTCGAGAAGCTCCTCGAGGACAAACTCCTGGATTGGGTGGCCATGGACATCAAGGCGCCCCTCGAGCGTTATCGCGAGGTGACGAGGGTCAACGTGGACGTCGAGGATATCGTGAAGAGCGCCGACCTCGTCCGCAATTCGGGGATCCGCACGACATTCCGGACGACGGTCGTGCCCGGACTCATCGGCCGCGACGATATCGTCAAAATCGGGGAGTGGCTCCGGGGCGGCGACAGCTACCGCATCCAGCAATTCGTTCCCCAGAATACAATCGACCCGGCCTTCCTCGAAAAAAAGCCCTATGGGCGGGTCGAGCTCGATGCGCTGGTCGAAGCCGCACGGCCCTTCTTCAGGGAAGTCGCGCTCGAAGGGAATTGACGGCTCGCCGCCGCAGGCGCGCCGCGGACGGCGGGGCTGCCCGGCTGGCAGCAGCGACGGAAAGGTGAACGACATGGAACTCAAGGTCAAACGGGTCCACCCCGAAGCCAGGATTCCCGTTTACGGCCATCCCGGGGATGCGGGCATGGACCTTTTTTCGGTCGTCGATCATGAGCTCGCGCCCGGCGTGGTCTTCGCCGTCCCGACGGGTATCCAGGTGGCGATTCGAGCCGGATTTGTCGGTCTCATCTGGGACAAGAGCGGGATCTCACTCAAGGGTGTCCACCGCCTGGCCGGGGTGGTGGACGCGGGTTACCGCGGTGAAGTCCAAGTCGTCATGATCAACCTGGGAAAAGAACCGTTCGCCATCAAGAAGGGTATGAAGATCGCCCAAATGCTCATCCAGCCGGTCGTCCCCGTCGAAATCATCGAGTCGGATAGCCTCGACGATACCTCACGCGGCGAAGGCGGTTTCGGCTCGACCGGGCTTTATTGAGGCCGCGCCCCCCGGGCCTCACGAATCACACGTCGGAACTGCCGCTGTCGGTCGTCGCCTTCATGCAGGCTTCCGCGCTTTGTAATATTCGACGGTTTTCAGGATTCCATCGTCGGACGGTGTCGCGCTCATGCCGAATGCCTTTTCGAACTTCGACGAATCGAAGACATATTCGAACTCGCTTTGGTAGAGCATCTCATACGATTCGCCAATATCCTTGTTGAAAAGCCCGGCCAGCCTGAGCAGTCCTTTGGACAAAACCCGGTACTGCGCCTGCACGCCGAAGCCCCCGGCAGCCATCTCGACGAACTCTTTCCCTGTCGGCGGATCGGGCGCCGTCGGCAGGTGCCAGACTTGGTTATAAGCGCCGTCTGATTTCGAAAGTGTGGCCAGCGCCCCGGCGATGTCCGGGGTGAACGTAAAGGAATGCCGCACGCGGTCATTGACGAGCCAACTGGCCTTCTTCCCTGCCGAGAGCGGCGCAAAGACGAGCTTGCCCGGAACGCTGGTCGCGTCGGCGCCGGGCCCATAGAAATCCGCTGACCTCGCGATGATCGCCGAAAGGCCGCCGCGCTTTGTTTCATCCATCAGCCGGGTCGCGATCCCGGCCCGTATCTCTCCCTTCCGGCTGCAGGGATTATAGGGAGTTGATTCCGTCATGGCTCCGGCGACCTTGCCGTAGGCATAGACATTGTCAAAGAAAACGAGCTTGGCGCCGGCCTGCTTGCAGGCCTCGATGACGTTCGACATGATCCGCGGCCAGAACTCAGCCCAAACCTTGTGGTCATATTTCAATCCGACGCAAAGAAAAACTACGGATGAGCCCTTGACGGCTTCGACGGTCTGGCCCAAAGTCGCGACATCGGCGCGGAAGCCTTCCGTCCCCGGCAGGCTGCGGCCGCTCCGCGATACGAGCCTGACGGATGTTTTTTCGCCGATGAAGCATTTCGCCAATCCATCCGCAACGACTCCGCCGGCGCCGAGAATCGTGTGGTTGCCCATTGTCCCCTCCCGACGACCGAACTTTAGCACAGGGCTCGGGAGTTTTCAAACACTCGGGGATCGGGCACGCGCTGGTCCGGATGACGCAAGTTCGGTGAGGCGAAACTGTAAAAACGAAACGCAGGCCGGGCGGGTCCGGCCGATTGAGGGCCGCTTCAGGGCGCGTCAGAGCAAACGGGCAGGATGAAAGTACAGACAGCCCTCTCCCTTTTCGCCCGTCGCCCGGTCGGTGAGCGTGATCCGGATAGGGAAGTATTCCGACGTCGGCTTCTTTTCGGGCAGCGGGACCTGGATGAGGTAGCCGAAAAGGTACTGGCTCGGGCTGGACGCTTCCCGGACTTTGTTCACCTGGAGAACCTTGACGGGCTGCCCATCAATCGTGACCTGGATGTCATCGGCGGTGAGCTCCGGGGCGATGTCGATCACCGGGAGCTTGCCCAGGTTTTCCATGCCGCCCGCATCCGTCACCGCCTTCACGGTCCTCGTCAGGCTCATGGGCCGGAAGTAGATCTGGTAGGAGGCGTACCCGCCCTGGGGACGCCAGGCGTTGATCCCGTATACTTCGAGACGGTCGAAGCGCGGGTTGATTTCGATATCCCGCTCCGCCGGTACGGTCCAGGCCCAGTACTCGAGCGACTTGACCCGGTAATCCTTGACGGCGGCCAGGGCCATGTACGTGCCTTTCGGCGCGGTGAGGGAATAGCGGCCGTCTTTATCCGAGACGCCTTCAGCGGCGTTCTCGAAGTGGGCGTTCTTGAGCTCGAGCGTGGCCCCTTCGATCGGCCGCCCGTCGAAATCGGTCACCCTGCCGAAGATCTTGACCGTTGCCTGGGCTTTCGCCTGTGGGGCCTGGGGCTGACCTTGGATCAGGCCGGCCGCGAGGAGCATGATCCCTGAAACGATCGCGATGCCGAATTTTTTCATATTTGCACTCCTGGGAATGACTCCGAACCCCATGTTAGAGGATCGGTCGTTGAATGACAAATCCGCGAAGAACGGATCGCCGCGGACGCATGTATGGCTTTCCAGACTTCGAACCCGCACGGGGCGTCAGCCCCTCCGCCTTTCTAAGCTTGGCTTTTCGGTCTGCCAATAGATCGCGTAGCGCTCGCCAAAGAGCCTATAAAAGGGAATGAGCGTGACATCGTTCGGCTTCCCGACACCCTCCGTCATGAAGGTGAGGGGCTTGCCGGCCACGGGTTTGAGCCAGGACGCCGGGTCCTGGTCCTTCACGGCGAGCTTCGGGACGGCCGCCGGCTCTCCCTCAGGTCCGTACTTGCCGAATACCTTGTCCTTGGTCAGCGTGTCGGCGCCGCCGAGCTTCCCGGCGAGGACGATCGGACCGTAAAGCACGGCGACGATCGACGGATCGTCTGGGACGCGCTCCAGCCGGAGCTTCATCGGCAGGGCAACGTCGACCTTGTCACCGCTCCTCCACGTGCGTCTGACAGTGAGATAGCTCGAAGGGCTCGCGAAAGCCTCGAGCCTGCGGCCGTTGATGCTGACTCCGCCTCCGTCGGCGATCCAGGCCGGGATGCGGATGTGGAGGGCGAGCTCGACCGGTTGTGCCGCGGTGATGACCAGCGTCGTTTTTGACTCCTCGGGGAAACGCGTCTCCTGGCGGACTCTGACGCCCTTTTCCGCCCAATCGAGCTCGGAGGCGATGAAAAGGTTGACGAAAAGGCCGTCGCCGTCGTGGAAGTAGATGCTGTCGCCGTACTTGGCGTGGTTTTCCATCCCCGTGCCGGTGCAGCACCAGAAGGAATCGTCGGGCGACATGAATGTCTTGAACATCCCGGACTTCATGGGGACGTAATACATCATCATTCCGTCGTCCGGGTTTTGCGTCGGGAGGATGCCGTTCCAGAGGGCGCGTTCATAGAAGTCGGCGTACTTCGCGGCGCCCTCCCAGCTGAATAAATGCCGCGTGAGTTTAAGCATATTATAGGTGCAGCAGGATTCATGGGCGTTCGCGCCAAGCTCCTCGCTGATCTTGTACGGGTCCGATTCCCAGGCTTCGTTATCGCTCGTGCCGCCGGTGACGAAGCTCCGGGCTCCGGTCACCTCGTTCCAGAAAAACGAGGCGATGCCGCGCTGGGTGGAATCGCCCGTCATTTCGTATTCGCGGGCGGCGCCGATCACGTTGGGGATGAAGGAGTTGACGTGTTCACCCTTGAGCTTATCCTCGGCCTTGGCGAGCGGGACCGTGTAATGCCTTTCGTCGAAGCGGCGCGCGGTCTGCAGGTATTCCGGCTTTCCGGTGATTGCGTAGAGGTTCGAGAGCACCTCGTTCATGCCGCCCTGCTCCGTGAAATTGAGGACACGCTCCATATGGATCGGATCCGACTTGTCGGTGCGCGACTTGACCCAGCGCGCCATCCCTTCGACGACCTCGAGTGCCTGCGTGTTGCCGCAGTATTCGGACGCATCGACCAGGCCGGCCATGATCTTGTGGATCGTGTAATACGGCGCCCAAACGGGGCGGGTGGACTCGACCCGGTCGAAAAAGGTTTCCGGAAACGCGCTCAAATACCCTGAGGCGCCGAGGGCTTTTTGACACTTGGCGAGTTCGCCGACAATGGCATCGGCCCTGGACTTCAGCCGGGCGTCTCCGGTCGACGCGTACATCAGGGCGCAGGCGGAAAGATAATGGCCGATCGTATGGCCCCGGAGCTCCACATCAGGTTTCTCCCAGCCGCCGTACGGCTGTGCCGAGGACGGCAGGCCGGCCGTTACGCGGAACATGTGAAGAAGCCGGTCGGGCTCGAGGCTCAGCATATACTTGAGGTCGCGTTCCATAGCCTGCTTGAACGGTCCGTCAAGAAGCCGGACGTTCCTCAGGTTGAACGGGTAGGCGCGAATCGCGACGGCCGGTTTGATGGCAGTGGTAGGAAACATCGTGTCGGCCAAGGCGGCTTTCTGGGGAGCGGAGGTCTGGGATCCTGCGCCGAACATCGCGATCGTCAAAACCGCGGCGCACAGACACATCGAAGTTCTCGGTTTCATGGGACCTCCTTGCCGGGCCCGGAATAAAAGGTTAAGACCAACCGGTTTAGTAGCGGTCAGACACGCCAAATTAGCACCCGTAGGCCGCGATGTCAACTATTGCAGAAGCCTGTTGTCATCCCCATTTGTTCACCGAGGCGGCCGCTCCGGCAACCCTTTGCTTATGTGTTGCGGATCGTTCGCTCCCAGAGCTCACGGCTGTCGACCGGCGTCATCGCCTCGTTGTATTGCGGATTTTGGCGTTGAAAATGGACATCATCACCACGCTCGGTTATCTATTTGATATCAACATATTAGGACGAGGCAAAACCATCTCGGGGGCCATGGGCGGAAAAACTTGACCGCCGCAGGAACCTTTGGCCTGAATAATACGTCTTAATACTCTTAAGAAAGAGAATAGAGGTGTGCCATGAAGAAGTGGATATTCCGAGCGCTGGGCAGCGTATTCATTCTGGTTTTTATCTATTTCCTGTTCGCCTGCGGTAAGAAAAAGGAAGAGACGAAGCTCGTTTCGGTCGTTCGGGGCGACATCCAGGAGAAAGCCCTGGCCGTCGGCACCATCGAGCCGGAAAAGGAAATCAAGGTCAAGTCGACCATTCCCGGCATCGTTGCCGAGGTGTTGTTCAAGGTGGGGGACAAGGTTACGATCGGGTCGCCTCTCTTCAAAGTCTCCCCGAACCCGACGCCGCTCGAGTATGTGGAAAGCCGCCGCGCCATGGAACTTGCCGAAGTGACCATGACCAAATTGAAGAACGACTGGGAGCGCCAACTTCAGCTCTTCAAGGGGAACCTGATCTCCAAGTCCGAGATGGACGCTACCGAATCAACCTACCAGGAGGCCAACCTCAGGTACAAGACCGCTGTCGAACGGCTCGAACTCCTCGAGAAGGGCCGCATTCACATGTCCAACCGCGACATCGATTCCATCATCAAGGCGCCGACCACCGGCGTCGTGCTGACGCAGAGTGTGTACCAGGGCGATCCCGTCGTGCCCCTGACCCAGTATCAGCCCGGCACCGAGCTTTGCTCCATGGCCGACATGGCCGGCCTTCTCTTCAAGGGCACCGTGGACGAGATCGATGTGGGCAAGATCGTCACCGGGATGGACGCCGAAATCCAGATCGGCGCGCTGCCCGATGCCAAGCTTCCCGCGCGGGTCGACCGGATTTTCCCGAAGGCGAAAAAGGAAGGCAACGCCACCCTCTTCGACATTGAGATCAGGCTGAAGGAAGCACCTCGTGTGCTCCTGCGGGCGGGTTTTTCGGCCACGGCCGACATCCGAATCCGCGACCGCAAACAGGTCCTGCTTCTCCCCGAGCGTCTGGTTCTGTTCGAGAACGGGAAGAGGTTAGTCGAGGTCCCCGAGGCGGAAAAGTCCAAGAAGATCGAGATCCAGACGGGCCTGTCCGACGGGTTGAACATCGAGATTTTATCCGGCCTCAAGGAAGGCGATAAAGTCATCGAGCGTCCGCCACGCGAGATCAAATGACGGCCATCTTTTTTCGCAACCTGCTCCGCGACCTCATCCGCCAGCCGTTGCGGACGATTCTGACCCTTTCCGGAGTCGTCTGGGGCACATTCTCCGTTGTGCTGCTTATCGCCTTCGGAGACTCCGTGTCCAAGGCTCAGATCAAGCGGTTCCACGGCATGGGGACGGGAATCGTCCTCGCCTTTCCGGCCCGGACGACACTTCCCTGGCAGGGATTCTTAAAAGGCAAAGCGGTGCGCCTCACCCCGGAAATGGTGGAGGCGATTCCCGGGAAGGTGCCGGGCATCGACGTCATCAGTCCCGAATTCGTCAGCAGCCGGCTCATCAGCTACGGCCGGAAGGAGTATCGGAACACGGTGCGGGGCGTTAATGCCGGATTCGAGAAGTTGCGCAACACGATCGCGGAGAAAGGGCGGTTTATCGATCCGGAGGACATGGTCAATCGCAAGCGGGTCTGTTTCATCGGCGACGTTTTGGCCACAGACCTTTTCGGCCAGGACGAGGTCGTCGGCAAAACGATTCTCATCGACGGCGTGCCCTTCCAGGTCGTCGGAGTGATGAGGAAGAAACTTCAGTCCTCGAACTACAACGGCCAGCGCGACGAGCGCTGCGCCTTCATCCCCTGGACGACGTTCTCGGCCCTTTACGGCACCAAGTACATTTCCAATTTCATCTTCCGGCCGCTCGACCTGGCCCGGAGCAAGGCGACCATGAAGGACGTCAAAACGCACCTCGCCAAACTGATCGGGTTTTCGCCGGACGACCCCGACGCCCTCTTTACCTGGGATACCATGGACTTCGAGAGATCGTTCACCACGTTCTTCCTGGCGTTCACCGCCTTCTTAGGGATCATCGGCTCCTTCACTCTCCTCGTCGGAGGCGTCGGCGTCGCCTCGATTATGAGGGTCGTCGTGGACGAGCGGACGCGCGAGATCGGGGTCAAGCTGGCCGTAGGCGCGCGCCGGCGGACGATCCTCTGGCAGTTCTTCAGCGAATCGCTGATGATCATGCTCATCGGCGGGCTCGTCGGATTCGGCCTTTCGGCCGCAGCGCTCCAAGCGGTCAAGGTCATCCCGTCGAGCGGCTTCTCGGATTTTGTCGGCGTTCCTGTGCTCAACCCGCTCGTTGTCGTTTCGACGATCCTTATTCTGCTGGTCATCGGTGTCATCGCGGGTATGATCCCCGCACGCACGGCCGCCTCGACCGACCCCATCGCCGCGCTGAGGAAATAGCATGAATCTGACATTGCCGCGGTTTTTCTGGAGCGAATACAGGAAGAGGCAGAAGAAGTCCGCCCTGATCACCTTCGCCCTTTTCTGGGGGACGCTGTCGATTCTGTTGCTGATGGCGTTCGGCCGGGGCATGTCCACGCAGTTCCGCATCAGCTTCAGCGGGCTCGGCGAGACTCTCGTTATGGTCTACGGCGGCCAGACCTCCGTCGAATTCCAAGGGCTGCTCAAAGGGCGGCCGATCCGGCTCTATCCGGGAGACGTGGAATACCTCAAGGAGCGCATTCCCGAGATTCTGCGCATCGCTCCCGAATCGTATACGTACTTCCAGGTCTCGGCCAACGGGAAAGAGGTCAACCGCAACGTCCACGGCACCACGGACGAATTCGCGCTCATGCGGACCCAAATCCCCCAGGCGGGCGGCCGTTTCCTCAACGCCGACGATGTTGCCAAGGGCCGCAAAGTCGCTTTCATCGGTTGGAGCATCGCCAAGGATCTCTTCGGCACGGACGATCCCGTCGGCAAATTGATCGTCATCAACCGCACGCCCTACACGGTCATCGGGGTCCTGAAGAAAAAGGCCCAGGATTCCATGTACAACGGGCCGGACGCCGATCAGATCTACCTGCCCTTCCATGCGTATCGGCAGCTCGACAACCGCGAGCGCATCGACCAGATCCACATCCAGCCGCGGGACGCTGGTCAATCGAAGCTCATTGAAGACAGGGTCCGCGTGCTGCTCGGCCGGAAGGATCGGTTCGACCCCAACGACCGTTACGCCCTCAGCTTCTGGAACACGATCGAAGATTCCCAGCAAACCGAGGCCATCTTCAAGGGCATCGAAATGTTTCTCGGCATCATCGGCGCCCTGACGCTGCTCATCGGCGCCGTGGGCGTCACGAACCTGATGTACGCCATCGTCAAGGAACGGACCAAAGAGATCGGCATCAAAATGGCGATCGGCGCCAAGCGCCGGGTCATCATCCAGCAGTTCTTCCTGGAAACCCTGTTCATCTTTGCCAAAGGGACGTTCTGGGGGCTGATTGCCGCCTTCAACATCGTCAATCTCGTCCGGCTCATACCGGTCAACCTCGACTCGTTCAGTTTCGCGGGCTACCTGCTTCGCCCGGTCTTCTCCGTGCAGATTTTCATCGTCTACATGGCCATTCTGGGAACGCTCGTGTTCCTGTCCGGGATCTTCCCGGCCCTGCGCGCGTCCCGCTCGAATCCCATCGAATCACTCCGCTATGAATAGAGGGTCATCATGATCGAACTTCGCGATATCCGAAAAATCTACCGGATGGGAAGTCAAGTGCTGGAGGCCCTGCGCGGGATTACCCTCCTCGTTCCCAAGGGCGAATTCATCTCCATCATGGGTCCTTCTGGTTCGGGGAAATCGACCCTCATGAACATCATCGGCTGCCTGGATACGCCGAGCGAGGGGGAATACGTTCTCGACGGCGACCACGTGGCCGGGTTGTCCTTCGATCAGCTTGCGGCCGTGCGCAACCGCAAGATCGGCTTTGTCTTCCAGAATTTCAATCTGCTCCCCTACGCCACGGCCTGGGAAAATATCGAGCTGCCCATGCTCTTCGATGGGAAAAGCGCCAAGAAGAGAAAGCTGCGGGTCACCGAGCTCCTGAACGCGGTCGGCCTCTATGACTGGCGCGATCACCGTCCGTCGGAGCTCTCCGGCGGCCAGCAGCAGCGGATTGCCCTGGCCCGCGCCCTGGCCAACGACCCGCCGATCCTGCTCGCCGACGAGCCGACGGGCAACCTGGATTCGAGGAGCGGCGAGGAGATCATGGCCGTTCTCATCCAGCTCTGGAAGGAAGGGCGGACGATCGTCATGGTGACGCACAACGATCATATCGCCGCCCAGTCCCAGCGGATCGTGCGGCTGTTTGACGGAATGGTCGAATCCTGAAAGACGGGCGAAACGCCCGGTTTGTGGTATGATGTCGAGTCGAATAGACTCCGATGGAATCCCACGCCACACCCTATGACGTCATCGTTGTCGGCGGCGGTGTCGTCGGCGCCGCCGTTCTCCGCGAGCTCTCCCGCTACGACCTGAGGCTTCTTCTTCTCGAAAAGGAGGCCGACCTGGCCGAGGGCATCAGCAAGGCCAACAGCGGCGTCATCCACGGCGGCTTCAACGTCCCGCCGGGCTCCCTCAAGGCCAGGACGAACGTGGCCGGGCTCATGAAGATCTACGGCCTGGCTTCCGAACTCCATGTCCCCCACAAAAAAACAGGCAAGCTCGTCATCGCCCTGACCGACGAGGAGCGGCCGCGCCTGGAAGAGCTCAAAGCCGCCGGCGACCGGAATGGAACTCCGGAGCTCGATGTCGTCGGGGCTGATGCCATCCGGCGCATCGAGCCGCTGGCCCGGGGCCGATGGGCCCTCTATTCGCCGCATACGGGCATCATCTCTCCCTACGAATTCACCATCGCTCTCGCCGAGTGCGCTCACCAGAACGGCGCCCATGTCCTGCTCGAAGCGGCCGTCCTGGGCGTGGAAGTCCGCGACGGGCTATTCTATCTATCGACTCCGAAGGGCTTATTTGCCGCGCGCCGGGTCGTCAACAGCGCCGGGCTTTTTTCCGACGACGTCGCCCGGATGGCCGGAATAACCGATTACACGATCTATCCGTACCGCGGCGAGTATCTCATCACCGACAAGGAGTGGGGAATCCGGCTGGGGCTGCCCATTTATCCGGTGCCGCCGCGGGACGATCCGGGCCTCGGCATTCATATCACGCCGACCACGGAAGGCAACATCGTGCTGGGCCCGAGCGCCGAGCACGTAACCGGAAAGCACGACACGGCCTCCACGCGGTCGATTATGGAGCGGCTCAAGGACGAGGCCGGCCGCCTTGTGCCGGAGATGCGCCGGGCCCCCTTCATCCATAGTTACGCAGGGATCAGGCCCAAGCTCGTCGACCCCCGCGGCAGAGAGAAGTTCCAAGACTTCGTGATCGAGGGAAGCGGCGTCAGGCCGGGTTGGATCAATCTTTTCGGAATCGAATCGCCGGGGCTGACCGCTGCGCCCGCCATCGCGGACATGGTCGTCGAGATGATCGGGGCGAAGGAGGAGCTCAGGCGCCGGGCGGATTTCAAACCGGAGACGCCGCGCCCGGCTCGTTTTGCCGCGGCGAGCGACGCCGAAAGGCGCCTCCTCGTAGCCCACAACCCCGATTGCGGTGAGATGGTGTGCCGCTGCGAGCATGTAACGCGGGCCGAAGTGACGGCGGCGCTGCGCAATCCGCTCGGAGCACGGACCATGGACGCGGTCAAAAGGCGTACCCGCTGCGGCATGGGCCGGTGCCAGGGCGGCTTCTGCACGCCGCGCATCGTCGAAATCCTCCAGGACGAAGGCGTTCCGCTCGAGAAGATTACAAAAAGGGGAGGAGGCTCCGGGCTTTTTTACGGCCGGATCAAGAACTAAGCAATGGACAGCATCACGGACACCAACGAAGTCGAGAGACATGACGTCGTCGTCATCGGCGGAGGGCCGGCCGGGCTCGCCGCCGCCTTGGGCGCCCGACGCGCCGGCGCCGCGGACGTTCTCCTCATCGAGCGCGATAAAAACCTTGGGGGCATCCTGAACCAGTGCGTTCATGACGGGTTCGGCCTCTTCCTTTATAACGAATCGATCTCGGGGCCCGAGTACGCCGAGAGGCTTGCCGAAGACGCCGTCAAAGAGAGCGTCCGCTGCGAAACCGGGGCCATGGCTCTCGACCTGAGTCCTGACGGCATGCTGCGGGTCAACTCCCGCTCGGGCTACCGGCTCATCCGTGCCTCGGCGGTCGTACTGGCCATGGGCTGCCGCGAGCGAACCCGGGAGATGATCGAGATTCCCGGGACGCGGCCGGCGGGAATTTTCACGGCCGGTTCGGCCCAGAACCTCGTCAACCTTCAAAACATCCGGATCGGCACCAACGCGGTCATCCTCGGCTCGGGCGACATCGGACTGATCATGGCCAGGCGCCTCGTCTTCGAAGGGATTCGCGTCAGCGGGGTCTTCGAGATCATGCCGTGGCCGAACGGACTCGAACGAAATGTTCGTCAATGCCTGTTGGACTTCGGCATTCCGTTGGAGCTCTCGCACACGGTCATTGAAGTCAACGGGAGGGACAGGGTGAAGAGCGTCACGGTCGCGGCGGTGGATGACAGCCTCGACCCCGTCCCGGGCACGGAGCGCGAAGTCCCGTGCGACACGCTGCTCCTTTCGGTCGGCTTAATTCCCGAGAACGAACTCTCGAAGCGGGCGGGCGTCGAGCTCTCGCCGCTCACGGGAGGGGCCGTCGTGGACGAAACGCTGATGACCTCGGTTCCGGGCATTTTTTCATGCGGCAATGTGCTCCATATCCACGACGTCGCGGACTTCGCATCGCATGAGGGCTTCGAGGCTGGGGCGCATGCCGCCCGTTTCGCTATGGAGGGGCTTGGGTCCGGGGAAAAATTCCGGATTGTGCCGGGAACGAATATCCGCTATGTCCTTCCTCAGCTCGTCCGGCCGGGCACCACGCAGTTCGAGTTGAATTTCCGTGTTACACGGCCGGTGAGGGAGTGCCGCGTCAGCGTCCGGGGCCGGGCATCAGGGAAAACCTATTTCCATAAAAAATATCGGCGCCTCCTGCCTTCGGAGCTCCAGAGGATCATGATCCGGCCCGCCGTTGAAGACGAAATGGAGATTGAATGCCATGAGTGATCGGCCTGACGAAGGGCACGCAGCTCCCGTCGAGCGCCTGACGTGCGTCCTTTGCCCTGTCGGCTGCGAGCTTGAAGTGGGGCGAACCGAACGCGGGCTCGATATCAAAGGAAGTGTTTGTGAAAAAGGGATCGATTTCGCGACAGAGGAGATCCTCTACCCAAAAAGAAACCTGGCCACGTCGGTCCCGGTCAGAGGATCGGCGTCGCGGATGGTCTCGGTCCGTTTGACCGACCGGGTGGCGCGGGAGAAAGTCTTTCCGGTGCTGGCCGAGATCGGAAAGCTCAGGCCCGAGCTGCCTGTCGAGCGCGGCCAAGTCCTCCTCGAAAACGTCCTGGGAACGGGCGTCGATGTTATCGCCACCCGCACCGTCAAGAAATAAGAAGAAGGGGTCAAACCTAGACTTTTCACTTCTACGCCTCTTCTCAGGTATTTCCCACCAGTGAGGCCAAGAGGTAAGACCTGTTTAAGACATTTCTCGCTGGTGAGGCTCCGAGTCACTCCGCCTCACCAGTGTTGGTCGCTCCCGGGAGTCCGCTCCCTGCCGGAGAATGGTCAGGGTTTCGATGAGCGGCGTGTGCGGGAAAAAGTCGAAGGGCGTGATTGTCGCAACCCGATATCCTCGGGCCATGAACTTTTTGACGTCACGGACAAGCGACGCCGGATTGCAGGAGACGTACGCGATCGTCGGCGTCTCGATGGTCGACACGTGCTTCATGGCGACAGGCGATATCCCCGCGCGCGGCGGGTCCAAGATCAGGAGATCGGGGGCCGGCTCCGCCGAGTTCCGAGGGAGCGTCTCGACGGCCCCGTTCATAAAAACGCAGTTGGCGATTCCGTTGATCGCGGCGTTTTCCACGGCATTCCGGATATTTTCGACGGACAGATCGATGCCCGTCACCTCAGCCACAAGCCGGGAAAGCCCGATCTCGATGGCGCCGGAGCCGCAATAGAGACCCAGAACGCGGCTCGTCGGCGAAAGGCCAGCTTCCTTTCCCAGCGCTTCGTACAGCCGTTCCGCAGCCGCGGTGTTGGTTTGGAAGAAGGTCTCCGGGTAGATCCTGAACGCCAGCCCGCCGAGCCGCTCCTCGATCCATGGGTCGCCGAGGACCACGTGCTTGTCGCCGAAGTTTACGAGATCGCAGACGCGGCTGTTGACGACGCGATAAAAACTTTTCAACCGGGGCAATCGCCGGGCCAGCGCATCGGCCAGGGGCAGAAAATCGACCTCGGGCGCCGGCGCGGTCACGACGAGAATCATCAGGTCTCCGGTCCGTTTCCCCTCACGAACGACCAGGTGTCTGAGAACTCCTTGTCCCGTCCGCGTGTTGTGCGGGCCGAGCCCCTGGGACCGGGCGAATTGAAGAACTGTCGGAAAAAGGCTCTCGACGAAAGGACCCAGGATCGGGCATTGCGCCAAGGCGACGGTGCGGCTTCGGGATTTCCGCAGGTTCTGGCCGCGCTGCCTGAGACCGATGACCAGGTCCCCGCCTTCCTCGCCGAAGCCGAACTCCATCTTGTTCCGGTACCCGTAGATCTCGGGCGATGGAACGACGTCCCGCAGGTGACCGTTTCCGCCCTCAAAAACGCCTGCTTCGCCCAGGATGCGTTCGAGGCGCCGGCTTTTGATCTCGAGTTGTTTTTGATAGTCGGTGGATTGGAAAACGCAGCCGCCGCAGCTGCCGAAGTGCGGGCAGACGGGTTCGACCCGGAATGGCGAGGAACGCTCGACCCGGACGATCTCGGCCACAGCCGCGTCGACGCGGTCGCGGACGATTTGGACGCGCACGGCGTCGCCGATGACGGCGCCGGGGATGAGAAGCTTGCGGCCGCCTGACCGGGCCACCCCCTCGTTTCCCGGGAAATTGACATCCTCCACGTCCACTCGGACGGTCGGCGCCCTGAATCGGGCCAGCATATCGGCGACCTTTTTGACCGGAAATCCGACCACGTTATCATAGTCGCCTTTGAGATGGGCCACGAAGGCGTCGCCGATATCCTGCACGGCATAGGCCCCCGCTTTGTCCACATATTCGCCCTTGTCGAGATAGGCCTCGATCATCTCCTCCGTGAGCGGCCGGAAGGTGACGTAGGTCAGCTCGCTTCCTGCCATAAGCCGCTCCTCGGATTTGCGATACAGGGCAACGCCCGTGATCACGCGGTGACGCCGGCCTGAGAGACGCTCGAGCATGGCCCGCGCCGACGCCCGGCCGTCCGGCTTGCCGAGGATGTACCGTTCGACAGCAACCACAGTGTCGGCGCCGATGACGATCGCCTCGGGAAACGATTCGGCCGCCGCTTTGGCCTTCAGAATGGCGGCCTTTATGGCGAACTTGACGGGGTCGGTTTCCGTGACGGAAGACTCGTCCACGTCGACCGGATAGACCCGGAAAGCGGCCGTGATGCGGGCCATGAGTTCGCGGCGCCTCGGCGAACGCGAGGCCAATACGACCTCCACTGGCTTGTCTGCTTTTTCGGCCATGTCCTCCCCATTTTACACGATTCCAGGGCCGAGGGGGCCTCAAAAGCGAGTGGATGGGTGGCGCGGCGGTGCTCCCCGACGGACGCAGGTGAATTCCAAGACTAAATTCCGATATTTCCCAGAATTGCGGCTCTGGGCAAGCTCGAAGACTCGTTTCTGATATGTCCCACCAGTGAGGCGTCGAGCCCTCTGCCTCAATGGTGCTGGTCGCTGCGAAGAGTGCGCTCCCTGCCGCTCCCTGCCGCTGGGGGTTCCAAGGGGCGGCTTCCCCCTGGTCCGAGTATGCTCTCTGCGGCCGAGGAGGGGTGGCTTCGGAGGGGGAAGTTTCCCCTCCGCCCACGGGGGATGGGTGGAGCGAAGTCCGCTCGGGGACACTGCCGGAACAGGACCCATCCCACCATGCGATCTGAAGATGAGAACACGCTGAGTCCGATATCGCTTGAAGCGGGGGCCCTCCCGAGCCCCTATAAGATCGGCCGCTGATCTTTGAATATGGCCTCGTCTTTGGCGTCGCCGAAGAAATAAAGAACGGAGGACATCGGCTCGAGCTCGGCATCGAAGGACGCGGCGTTGCGGGCGATCGTCTTCTTCCCGAAAACGTCATGCACGACATCGACGCGCCTGGGCAGCCGGAATGTCCGCTTGCCGCCCCCAACCGAATGGACGCCGAGGAGGCTGTGGTTGGCGAAAAGCACGTCGCCGGCGTCGCTCCAGATATGGACGCCCGCCCAGCGAGCGATTCCTCGAAGCACAGGCGCCGGCAGGTTCGGCGCAGCGCTCCAGACGGACTTCCAGCCGCCGAACTCCTTTACCGCGAAACCCGGCCGGCAGTTTCCCTGCGAATAAACGACCTCGCCCAGCACCCGCGCCGCAGGGTCATCGATGTAGAAGAGAGGCGCCAGCTTATTGTTCGTCCCCCAGACAAGCTCCTGATCAACCCCGGCCGTGATGGGGTGGCCGAAATCGGTGACATGGACGAGCGGCCCCCAGGGTTGTTCGCCCAAGCCGAAATGCATTCCCGTCAAGGCCTCCATATTCTCCACGGCGGGCGCGTCCTTGACGTATCCCGGTGCGTAAATCCAGAGCGCCACTCGGCCGTCGCGCCGGATTTCCCGCGCCGCCGCCTCTCGCTCTTCCTTATTCAACCGGAGAGGATTCAGGAAAATGTAGAGCTTATAAGGCGGGAGCTTCCCGGCCAGAAAATCATTGAGGAGGTAGGTGTCGAAGGGCGCGCCCATCTTGGGCAGCCCCCACAACCTCTGCTGGAAAATGAGGGGAATATCCAGGTTGGTGCGACAAGTCTCGTAGAAAAAGCTCTCATCATCGAGAAGCACTGCGACCTCTGAGGCCGAGCTTCGGTCGAGATCCATGGATCGCTCCCCCGTCTCCCGAAAATCCTGCAACAGAGAGGCGAAGGCCGGTTCCTTCACGGCGTCGACCTTCCAGAGAGCCCACCAGCAACCTTCCGCGTGCGTCAGGTAATGGGCCAGGTTCCGGGTCAGGACGGTCCGGCTGGCGGAGAGAGTTTTCACCTGCCCGTAATTCGGGTCCTCGGCATCCACATGTGTCCGGGTGTCGTCCTCGACCAGGAGCAGCTTCCCGTGGAACCGCACCGATTCAGCCGGGAGCATGCTCGGACTGTCCCCTCCCATGCCGCGGAAGCCGTAACTGTATGGGCTGACCAGAAAATCGACGTGCGGCGACTCGAGGACTTTCCTGAGGCCGAGGTGGCCCGACCGCTGGTACGTCGAGTAGTCGGAATCCGGCCGCTCCCGGAAAAACCCGCCGTTCCAGGCGAGGTCCATGACGTAGCCGTAGAACGCGCCCGCCACGCGCTTGCCGCCCGCGGCCTCTTTCGCCGTGCGGCACAATTCGATGACATCGTCGGCGCAGAGCTCGGCGAAGGCCCTGAAGTAGTCGATCACGTCCGCCTCGGCCGCCGGGTCACGGAAGGTATAGAGCCTGGCCTCGAGCTGCCGCGCGGCCACAGGAACCGCGGCCGTTTCGAAGCTCGTCTTCGGGTTGTGCCAGGCCTCCCGCAACTGTCTAACGTCATTTCCATATCGCCGCCTGAGCCAGTCCTGGAAATAGACTCGCATCGGCCGGCTGAAATCGCCGCAGAGGCTGTACATCGACGATTCTCCCTTGACCCATTCCCCGGTGTGGCCGGCGCCGACCTGCAAGGCCGCGACCCGGCCGAAAAGGCCGGTCTTCCGGAAGTGATCGACATAGGCCGCGAGAAAATCCTTGGCCTGGCCGAGCCAGACTTTCGAAGCGAACGACATGCCGTTCCGCCGGCCGTCGAACATCACCTCGCATTCGTCGGGAAAGGCTTTTTCCCACCAATCGTCATGTCCCGTCTCGAGGTAGATCCGAAGGTGGAAGAGGGCCTGGGGATCGGCCCGGAGCACGTGCGAAAAACGTGCCTCTACGGTCGAAAAGTCAAAATCTCCCGTCCGTCCCGGCCCCGGTCCGACCCATTCCGTACCCTTGCCGACATCGAACGCATAGATGTGGATGCCGGTCTCCGCGCTGTGTTTGGCCTGGGCCTCGAAATCCCATTTGTCCGGCTGAGGCCCGGCGACCCAGTTGATGGCCGGGAAGACGGGTTTGCCGTCAAGGAAAAGGGCGGGGCTTCCATTGTGGAACTTGACTTCCGCGAGCTCGATGCCGCCTTGGGCTGCGGGAAGCCGGCCCTGCGCCACGGCTCCGTGGGGCACATGCGCGGCCGCTGAGCGCCGTGCCAAGCCTTGCATGACTCCCGTTGTGCCAAAAACCGACAATGGGGCCATCTTCAAAACGTCTCTTCGCTTCATTGTATCCCTCTTCGTTCACGGGCCGGACTCATGCTCATACATACATACCAAACGAAGCCACGGCGTACAAGCGGCGCTGAAGCCGCCCTTGACGCCCGCGCTTTCATTAAAAGGAAATCTTGATTCGGTATTCCTCGGCGCATTTAAACTGCGCAGGCAACATCCGGGACGATTTTGCGTATAATCAGGAAAAGGAGGCCGCTCATGAACCGAAACGCTTTCTCTCGGAAGGTCGTACGACAGACGGTTTTGGCGGGCCTTTTCGCCGCGACGAGCTTGGCCTACGATTCCGCGCCGGCCGGAGGTTTCCGGGTCCCCAAGGACCCGCCCGGGGCTGACTATGTTCTTGAGGCGAAACTCGCCGTCGGGGGCGAGACGGCTACAGTCGACGGCCGCGGCACCATCGGGCTCACCAACACGAACTCCCTGCCGCTTTCCATCGTGGCGATCGAATGGACGGGCGGTCAAGATCAGATCGCAGGCCTCGTGACCCTGGACGGCCGGGCCCTTCGCTGCCTCAATGCGGCGATGAATCTGCCGCCCGCGACGCCTCTCTTTTTCGAACTGCCCCGGCCGCTCGAGCGAGGCGCGAAGATCAAGCTCAGTGTCCGATTCACATATAAGACAAGCATCCGCGCCGGGCAGATAGACCTCCAGGCCTGGTATCCGCGTCTCTGGTGGGAGGGGATTCCCGTTCGCGACGAATTCAAGGTCAAGCTGGAGGCGCCTGCGGGGTGGGTCACGGCGGCCAGCGGCCGGCTCGATCCCAAGACGGGTTATTACGAAAACGGAAGCGTGACGACGCGTTTCGGTTTCTTTCTCTCCAATGCGATGAAGAGCGAGCGCCGTGAGTCCGA
Source organism: Candidatus Aminicenantota bacterium (assembly GCA_963727095.1). Taxonomy (GTDB): domain Bacteria; phylum Acidobacteriota; class Aminicenantia; order Aminicenantales; family Saccharicenantaceae; genus CAVSEQ01. The sequence continues at coordinate 1,464,694 of CAVSEQ010000005.1, forward strand.
GGGCATCGAGCTCACCGCTCTCTTCACGGACAAAGGCAAGGCCTGCGCCCTCCATTGCCTGGAAGCCGCCGCCGACATTATCAGGTTCTATAAGGGATGGCTGGGCGTCTATCCCCACCGGTCCCTGTGCATCATCCCCGGCCAGCCCAAGCCCGTCGGCGGCTACCCCTACGCTTCCGGGATCGTGGTCATCCACGGCGAGGAAGCTTATAACCCCCAGCAGACAGGAAAAAGCCCGAACTGGTGGACGTGGATCACCGCTCACGAAATCGGACACCAGTTTTGGGGTGAGTTCGTCATGCCCGGCGACGTCCGGGGAGATTTCACGGATTCGTGGCTCATGATCGGGCTGGGCATCTGCGCCGACAAGGAGTACATGCTGAAACGCGGCTTCGGGTGGAAGGAACATCAGGATTTCCTCGACCGTTATCTCCAGGGCGTGCGTGAGCGAAACGACACGACCATGGATGCCCCGCCGTCCCTTGCCCGGACCCAGAAGTTCGATGTCAACAACGTCATCATCCACGGCAAGGGGTTCGCCGTCATGAGCGCCCTCGAAACATTGCTGGGCAACAAGACCTTTGACAGGATCTATCGGGCGACGATCGCGTCATGCGCCGGAAAGCGCCTGGCCTGGCGCGAATTCCGGACCATATGCGAGAACGAGACAGGCGAGGACCTGGGCTGGTTTTTCGAGGATTGGGTCCGCTCCAATAAATTCCTCGAGTGCCGGATCACGTCCGAGACATCCGAGCCCAAGCCGGAAGGGGGATTCGCGAGCGCCGTCGGGATCGAATACGGAACGGATTCCCTGCGGATGCCGGTCCCATTGGAGGCCGTTTTCGAGGATGGAGCGCGGGAACTCCGCTGGACGGATCGGTTTGCGGCGAAGGACATTGTGCGTTTCGAGAGCCGTGCCAAACTCAAAGAAACCAGGCTCGACCCCGAGCACAGATTGGCCGTCGTCGAAAAATCGCTGCCCAAAACCGCCGCAGACCTGGAAGACGCTTTGGACGCCTTGGATTGGACTGGAACCGGCGAGGCCGCCCTCGACATCTACCGCCAGCCGCAGACGGCGGAGATCAAAGCGCCTCACGTCTGGTTCAAGATGGGCTTGCTCCTTTATGACGGACGGCACTACTCTGAGTCGTTCGAGGCCTTCAAAAAATCGGCCGGCTTTGGGACATCGGAAGGCGACCGTTTCGGCGGGTTCGTCTGGATGGGGATCACCAAAGACGTCCTGGGCGAGCGGGACAAGGCGATCGAGTTCTACCGGGAGGCCCTCAAACACGACTCGGGCCGGACGATGCAGCACGACCAGTACCGCCTGCGGATCAACAAGGCCTGGGTCGAGGAACGTCTGAAAACGCCGTTCAAGCGCGATTGATGCCGGCATGACCGACTTCTCAGCCGGCTCTATCATTTTTTCTGGAAAAATACCGGGCCACGGAGCAATGGCGCGTCTTATCCGGGTCAAGGTCAATGAAGACATCGCGGCGTGAATTTATCTCGGACCCACGCCGCCCGTGGCATCAGGAACGCGACGTCATTCGCTGTCTGGGTCGACGCCGAGTACGTCAAGGCCTTCGATGATCCCGGATTCATCGGGGAGTACGGCCAGGGGTTTTCGCGCATCGGCACTTGAGACGCCGGCCGGCAAACGGTCCTATTTTTTTTTGATTTGATAGCGGATGATCGTGCGGTAATCCGCGGGGCTCTTGGCCATATTAGGGCCGCTCAGGTATTCCTCTTCATGAGGACCGGCAATGACGTAACCGTTGTCCTCGATGTACTTGATGAGCTTTTCGATCGCTGGCATTTCCTTGTCATAAGGGCCGACGTAGAGGATCTCGGCCACCTCCCCGTAATCCCAATTCTCAATGCGGACACCCGTGACGCCCGGGGGCAAGGATGCCACCGAGTCCGGCAGCGGCAGGGCATAGAGGCCGACCCAATCCGCCTTGGGGTCGCCCATTTTGTTCAACCATCTGGCCCTGGGGGCTACCATGCTGACGCCCGGCATGCTGAAAAACGTACTGAAGAGCAGAGAAAAAGCCGGTCCCGCGGAGATATTGGGATCTCCCTTGGCTTCGACGACAAGAACCTTTTGCCGGGGCATGGTCCGCGTCTGCGGCTCTTTCAGGCGATCGGAGCCTGCGGAATCCTGCGAAGCCCAAGCGGCGAGGCAGAAGACAAGAAGGCCCGCGACCGAACCGGCGACGGATTTTTTGCTCATGGAGCACCTCCCGTGTGTGCCCTATTTTAAGCCGACAGGCTTCTTCGGCGCAACCAAGACATCATGCGGTCCGCACCTTTCTCGCGAGGAAGGCGCCTCTTGCCCTCTGCCCGAAAATCCTCAAGGCGCGTTGGCAAACTCAAGGGAATGTGCATAGAATAGGGCCGGAGAAAAACCATGAGCCGTTACGCGATCGGAGTGGATCTCGGCGGCACGAAAGTCGAAGCGTGCCTCGCGGACGAAAACAGGAGCATTGTCGCCCGCAAGCGGCGGCCCTCCGAACCGCGCCGCGGCATGGAACGGGTCGTGCAGAATATCCTGGAGCTTGTCGCCGACACGGCCGGCGGCATGCCTTTCGAGGCCGTCGGTATGGGCACGCCGGGCACGTATCATCCGGGCGATGACATCATGTACGGGGCGCCGCACACTCCCCTCTACGAAAAGCCGGGCCTGATCAGCCTGCTCAAGTCAAAGCTCCCTGTCCCTCTCCTGATCGAAAATGACGCCAATTGCCTGGCTCTCGCCGAGTTCTTCGCCCAATGTCACGGCCGGTATACAACGGTCATGGCCGTCATCCTGGGCACGGGCATGGGTTCGGGGCTCATCTGCAGCAACAAGCTGCACCGCGGCCCGAACGGAAACGCGGGCGAGATCGGCCATTCGTCCGTCGACATCAACGGCCGTCTCTGCGAATGCGGCCGGCGCGGTTGCGGTGAGGCCTATCTTTCGGGGCCGAGCCTGAGTCGGCGTTACCGGGAACTCTCCGGCGAAACCCTGTCGCCTGAGGCGATTTTCACACGCCACGGGCAGAAGAATGCGGAGGCCATCGCCCTTTTCGAGGAGTCCTTCCGAATCGCCGGCGAGCTCTTCGCCAACTGCGTCAATATCCTGGACCTCGAAGCCATCATTCTCGGCGGCGGCGTGTCGAACATCCCGCTCTGGTACGAACATGTCCCGCCGGTCATGAACAAGTCCCTGTTCGGGGTTCCGGGGCGGCAGGTCCCTATCATGAAGGCCGTCCTCGGCGATTCGGCGGGGGTTCTCGGGGCGGCCTACCTGGCCCTGCGCCATATGAGGCTGATGGAATTTTAGAGAAAAAGAACCTGGCGGGGCGGACCCTGGAAAAAGTTTGCGACGCTGCTCTGATGCCGGCGGTGTTTGTTCCGTTGGGGCTTACTGATACTTGCCCATGATGTAATTTTCGAGGTTGACGATCGTCACCTTCTGCTGGTCCATGATGGCCTTGACGACGTCTCCGATGGAAATGACGCCGATCAGCTTGCCTTCCCGGCATACCGGAAGATGGCGGATGTGTTTGTCGGTCATCAGCGCCATGCACTCGTCGGCCGTCGTATCGAGATGGACGCCGTAGAGCTGGGTCGTCATGATGTCGCGAACGGATGTATCGTAGGAATGACGTCCCAGCAGGGCGATTTTCCGGGCGTAGTCCCGTTCGGACATGATGCCGACGACATCGTCGTTCTCGAACACGATGAGAGCGCCGACGCCTTTTTCAGACATGAGCTTGAGGGCGTCCAGGACCTTGGCATCGGGTGGGATCGTCCAGATGGAGTAGCCTTTTTCATCAAGGATCTGTTTGACGCTGATCATGGTCGTTCCTCCCTTTCCTAACTTGATTCATTTATAGCGGAACCCGCCGAGGCTGTCAATCCCGCGAGCGGGTCAGGTCGACGCCCGCCCCCTTGGCCGCGTTGAGAAGCGCGGCCGTCGAAAGGGGATACGTGAGTACCGCCATTAAACGCCTTTTCCGAGCGCCGCCGGCGCTATTCGACCATCAGGAAGGCGTACCGGTTCATGGCCTGACTGTAGTCAGAGAGGACCTCGATCGGATAGCCGATTTTGCGGACCGTGGTGTAAACGTCCATGGCCATGGCGTCGGGCGTGGGACGAGAGAGTTTCAGTTCCTTGCACCCGGCCCGGGTCCCCACGCATTCGTTGCACACGTTGCAGCTGTCCATGAAAAGCAGAAAAACTTTAACGTATCCCGCCTTGAAGACGTCAAGTTCGAGCTTGAGAAGGGCGAGATCGAGCTTGCGCGACCAGGCATGGCGGTCCTCCGGCTTTTTCACTTTCTTTTCGAAGTGGAAGACGGCGGCCCGCTTGTATTCATGGAAGAACCGCTCGCATTCGTCGACCGAAGGCGTGTTCGGCGGGCATGTCGCCGTTTTGCCGTATTCGACGCAGCCGTACAGGCACTTCATCCGGACCCATTGGGCGACGACGATCTCTTTGGGGTCTATCCAACGGTAATCCGTAAAGCCGTGCTTGGAAAAAAGGTCCGTCAGGACTTTGGTTCCGGCCATGTTCACCTCACTCTGCAGCCGAGTGCGTTTCCTATTTGATGATGAAGAAGCTGTCTGATTTATAGCACCCTGCCGGGAACAAAGTCAACGGCGATCCCTCTCGGGAAACCGATGCTCCGCCCTTCTCGCCTTTTGCGCGGCCCTCGGTTATAATCAAGGAAATGAAAAAGTCCGCCGCATCCGGGGAAGGATTCTGGCCGCAGGATTTGGGCCGATTCGCCGTCATTCTGGTGCGCCCGGACAGCCAGGAGAACGTCGGCCTCGCGGCCCGGGGAATGGCCAACACGGGGTTTGCCGACCTGCGGATCGTCGGTGTTCCCGAGATCGGAGCCGCAGCCTACAGGACGGCCGTACACGCCGACTCGATTCTCGATCGGGCGCGATTTTACGGCACACTTGCCGAAGCCATGGCCGGGCTCCATTGTGTTTTCGCCTCGACCGCCCGCATCCGCAGGGATTTTCCCTTGGCGACGCTGCGGGACGCCGTCGGCAGAATGGTTGAGTACCCCGCGGAGTGCGGGATCGGGCTTGTCTTCGGGAACGAACGGACGGGTCTGACGACGGAGGAAATCGGCCTGTCGAACTTCCGCTTCCGGATCCCCCAAGCCGCTCGCCAGCCTTCCTACAATCTGGGGGTCGCGGTCACGTTGACGCTGTTTGCCCTTGCCGTCCGCCATGAGCCGCCTCCTGTCGTGCGAAAGGACCTCCCGTTGACAATCACCGAGCAGGAAGAAGCCGGCCGCCGCTTTCGCGGTCTCCTCGACAGCCGGGGATTCATGCACGAGACGAATCGTGACTTTATCTCGGAACGTGTTCAGGATATATTCCGCCGGATGGTTCTGACGGCCAAGGACCGGGACGTGATTCTCGCCATGTTCCGCAAGGCGCTGACCGTCCAGGCGTCCCCGAAACCCAAAAGGAGGAGAGCCCATGCCAACGAATGAGATCAAGGTGACCTTCGGCGACGGATTGCAGGTCAATGCCGAGGTTAAGGGTTTTGTGATCCGGACCGATCAGCCCGTTCGGGAGGGGGGAGGCGGGACGATGCCCGCGCCCTTCGACCTCTTCCTGGCGTCCATCGCCACCTGCGCCGGTTTTTATGCTTTGGCGTTCTGCAAGGAGCGCCGCCTCCCGCTCGAAGGCCTGGCTGTAACCATGACGACGCAACGGGGGGAGGCTTCGAAGCTGATCGAAAAGATCACGATCACGGTCGACTTGCCGGCCGGTTTTCCGGAAAAATACAAAGGCGCCATCGTCAAAGCCGTCGACCATTGCACGGTCAAGGCCCACATTCTTAAGGCGCCTGAATTTTCCATCGTCACGAAGCAGGGATAAGGCTCCGCCATGGGCTTCCTCTTCGGACTGCTTTTGGGCTTTGTGTCCGCCGTCCCCGTCGGGCCCATCTGCATTCTCGCCGTGACCCAGCGGATCCGGAGAGGGTTCTATCGGGGTTATTCGGGGGTGCTGGCGGCTTCGGTCATGGACATCATCTACAGCCTGGTCGCGGTTGAAGCCGCTTCCTTCGTCACGCATATCATCCATAGGTATTCAGAGGTCATGAAAATCGGCGGGACCCTCATTCTCGCCGTCGTCAGCATCGGCCTTTTTCGCCAATCTCGGACGTTCCAAGCCTGCGATCTCGACGCAACCAAATCAGAAAAAGACGTTCACCCCGCGCTGACCACGCTCCTGCTCTATGTCTCCGGACCGACCATTCCGGCTTTTTGGCTCATGGCCGGGGGGCTGGCCGTCGCCCACGGCTGGGTGGAGCGGGGACATCCGTCGGCGTTCATCTTTGCCGCGGCCACCGGGATCGGCAGCGCGCTTTGGTATTTCATTCTCTTAAAGATTCTCTTGAGGTCCGCCGACAAGCTGACCGCCGGGCTTTTCAGGACGGTGTTTTTTATCCTTGGCAGCGTGCTGGTCATCCTGGCCGTCCTCAACTTGCTGTCCATCTGGGTCGTGCTGCCGGGCAAGGTCAGGCTCGGCTAGGGACGGCGTAGTCGCGCGCTTTCGTATGCCGCACGGCTTGGGTTATGGCGTGCGGGGAAGCCAGAGATAATAGAAGCCGGACTTGAGCGCGGCGAGCGTTGCTTCAAGCACGGTCTTGTCGAGCGGCGAGAAGTCCCCGAGCCGTCCGGCGTAAACGTTCGTCGTGCTCTTCGAAAAATAAGTATACGTTACGACTTTAGCCCGCTTGATTCCTGCGAGGGACAGGGTCTTCCGGTAGGCGTCTTCGTAGTACCCGACCTCGTCGATAAGCTTGAGGCGCAGCGCTTGAGGCGCCGTATAGACCCTGCCGTCGGCGATTCTCCGCAGATCATCGGCCGAAATTTTGTCCTTCCGGCCGGCCGCGACGACGGCCAGGAAGCCCTCGAAGTACTCGTCGATGATGCCTTGGAATATCTTTTTCTCCTCGATGGTCATATCCCTGAACGGGCTTCCGGCGTCCTTGGCCTCGGCCGATTTGATGACGTTGACCTTGACGCCGACCTTGGCCATCAAATCATGGACGTCCGGGAAAATCGATATGACCCCGATGCTGCCCGTCAGGGTCGAGGGGTGGGCGATGATATAGTCGCAGGCGACGGCGATGTAGTATCCTCCCGAAGCGGCGAGGCCCATCATCAGGCCGAGCACCGGCTTGTGGGTATCCGCCTTGAACTTCAGGATCTGGTGGTAGATGATGTCGCTCGCCGTGACCTCACCGCCGGGCGTATCGAGCCTCAGGATAACCGCCTTGATCGCCGGGTCCCCGGCGGCCCTTTCGAGCCGGCTGTAGATCGCGCCCGGCAGATTCTTTTCCCGTGCAAAAAGGCCCTGGCTGACATAAGTGGAGATCGTGCCCTCCACGTCGATCATCAGGATCTTGTCCCGGGCCGGACTCGGCTGGAGTGTGACCTCCTGGAGTTCTTCACTGCCCAGGAAGTCGAGATGGATTTGCGGCGAACAGCCCGCGACCGTGATGAGCATGACGAGAAGAGGGGCCAAGGCTTTTTTCATGGGACCTCCTCGAGCCGGCTGAACTTGTTTCATTATAACATAGGGCCGAGGGCACTGACGTTGCTGACTCACCTGGCGAGGCGGAAGAGGAATCGGCTGAAGACTAAGATACAAGACTCAATCGGATGTTTCCCAGCAGTGAGGCGTCGAGCTACTCCGCCTCACTGGTGGCACGGCTGCTAATCAAAGCGGCGGTGAGGCCTACCCGTAAGCCCCCGTAGCGGAGGGGGTCCCGGCGCCTGGCGACGGGGGAACCGACGGGACTGGTTCCCGGGGGAGCGGCAGCGCGGGGGCCAAGGGTAGGCTCACTGCCGCTGAGCGAGGCCTTTCCTCGAGCGGGTTTGCCTCGCCGGGGCAAATCCGCGGCCTGACGAAAGGAATACCCCGAGCTCGAGCCTAATTGACCCGTTCGCCGACGCTAAGCCCCGCCTTTCAATCCCCTTTGCGGGACGGAGGAATAGCGAACTCCCGCTTCGGGGACAGGCGCTCCAAAGCCTGCAAAAGTTGGATCCCACGGACGTAAGTCCGTGGAGCTTCAGGGCGGGACAAGAAGCGAGGCTCAGGGTTAACCCCGAACAAGCCCCGGCATTCATGCCGGGGACTCGAGGGGTTGACTGGGTGCCTGGGCGATGGTATGAAATTCCTCAGGGAGGATTTATCGTGCCCCGAAAAGTCGCTATCGTCGTCGGACTCGACCTGGCCGGTTCGCCGAAGAGGCCGACGGGATTCTGCCTGTTGCGAGCGCTCAAGGCCGAAACCGCCGACCTTTTGGGTAACGATGAAATCCTGCACGCCGTCCTCGGCGCGGAAGCGGCCGTCGTGGCGATCGACGCTCCACTCAGCCTGCCGCCCGGCCGGACCTCCATCCATGAACGGAACGATTCCCACTACCGTACTTGCGACCTCGAACTCCGGCGCCGGAAGATTCCGTTCTTTCCGATTACGCTCGGGCCGATGAGGGGGCTGACGGAACGGGGGATGAGAATAAGATCTGAGCTGGAGGCCAACGGCATCCGCGTCATCGAGATCTATCCGGGCGGCGCCCAGGATGTCTGGGGCATTCCCCGGGCCCGGCGGGATCGGGCCGGTCTTCGCCGCGGCCTGATGCGGCTCGGGTTGAAGGGATTGAAAAAGGGGGCGTCCGACCACGAGCTCGACGCCGCGTCCGGCGCCCTCGTGGCCCGGCTCTTCCTCCAGGGACGGGCTGAAGTCTACGGGAACTTCGAATCCGGCGCGATCGTCATGCCGGCTGTTGGAATTTCTTCCGGCCGCGCTTCCCGGGCGCGCAGACCACGCGTATAGCCTGCGGAACCACGCGGACTTCGATGCGCTCACGGCTGCCGAGGAACTCGCCGTTGCACTGGACGGGGAGATCCCGGCCTGTGACGATGACCCGTTTGGCCTTGAAGTGCCGATGTTTTCTCGGATGGATGCCGAAGTAGCTCAGAGGCAAGCGCAGAGTGTATTCAAGGGGGTTGACCTCGAAGAGTGTGACATCCAGATAGCCGTCGTCGACGCGGGCCTTCGGCGCGATATGCCAGCTGTACCCGAAGTAGTTGGTTTTGGCGATTACGCAATCCAAGAAGTCGGAACGAATCTTCTTGTGTGCAAAAGATCCGTCCTGGTCCATGCCGTCATAGAGTTCGATTTCCTTATCGCCCCGTGGACAGCTGAAAACGTGGCGGGCCGCGAGGACGTGTCCCCAAAAGCCTGCGATCGAATGGTCGAGCTTTGCGGCCGTAACCCGGGCCGTGGCTCCTACGCTCGCGAAGCCGGCGTAGCGTCCGTCGATCTCCAGGAGGTCGATCATCCGGGGAACACCTTTGGCCAGCTTATGGATGGCCCGCCGCGGACTCTTGGGGATGCCGAAGGACTTCCGGAAGGCGTTGCCGCTGCCGAAGGGGATAACCCCGAAAAGGACGTCGTGTGCTTTGCCGGCCTCGAAAATGCCCTGCAGCGTGTCGGCGATGGTTCCGTCTCCGCCCATGGCCACGATGACATCGGAATCGGCCGAGGCGGCTCTCGCCCGTTCGACCGTCGTGCGGGTGTCTCCGTAGACATCATGGATGTCCCCCGAAAGCTTTTTCTGAAAATAGTTCCTCAGGCTATGGCGGCGGACCCACTTAGAGTTCGCGGCCTTCGGGTTGATCAGAAAGGAGACTTTTCCGCCGGACAGTTTCTTCATGATGTTTATAGAGCGACCTTTATTTATAGCATGAGGTCCTGGTTCTGTCAAAATGAGGCCCGGCCGATCGGCCGGCCGTGGCGGTCTAGACCGCGGCAGGGACGGCGGGCCCGGAGGCGGTTTCCCGCCTCTTTCTCCAGAGGCGGCCGATGGAGTGAAGCTTGACGACGATAAGCCCTGCGGCGAGGATGGTGGTGGCGATCCAGAGCTTCGGCAGGAAAATCAGCATCAGGACGACAACCGTGGAGTTTACGAACTTGGCCGGAGGGCTGAAGTTGAGCGCGAAAACCCTCTGGTCGACCTTATAAAAATAGTTGATGGAGATAATATCGTATTTCACGAATTGATAGCTGAGGTAGAAGTCGACGAAGGCGAAATTCAGGATATAGACGATTGAAGGGATGGCGAGGCCGGGGTGGAAATGGATGAAGTTGACGAAGAAGAACAACGACTCCACCCGGTCGGCGATAATATCGATTTCGGCCCCGAGCAGGGTTTCCTGCTTGAAGCCTCGGGCACACCAGCCGTCGATGGCGTCCCCGACAAGATGGACGGTGAGCCCGATATAATTGTAGAGCTGACTCTGCCTCAGGATGGCCAGGATGAAGAAACCGAGGGAAACGACGAGCCTTATGAGGGTGATGATGTTGGCCTCGGAATAGAGGGCTTCAGGAGGTTTTGGAGCGAAGAAGCGGCGCCGGGGAACGGGCGCATCCGAAGAGCTTCCGGGATGATGCATCGCTGCCTCCTTGCGGCGTGCCGATGAGCGACCATTAACCATATATCAAAACCCATCGTGATTTCAATTTGCCCGAAAGTTGATTGTCTGGCGCCGGTTGGGCTAAAATGGGCGACCACGTTCCCATGAAGACTATGCACACAATCGTCGACGGCGAAGGCCGGCGATTCCTCCTCCGCGTGGAAACATCGCACGACGCGAAGGATTACCAGAAATACGAGGACATCCGGAACGGCATCTGGGGTTTTCCCGATGACCATCTCGCCGGCACCCGGAACATGATGTGTGAAAATTTCCTGGCCGAGGGCGGCAGCGTGTTTATCGGGGCCTTTGTTGAAGCCGAGGACGGCAGTTTTCCCACCGACGCGGAGCACCTGGCGGGTTTCAGCTACGGATTCGTGGGCACGATGGACAAGACCATCGGATTCCGGGACATCGGCAACCTCCGCTTTTATTCCCAGTACGCCGGCGTCAAACGGGAATACCAGGCGCACGGACTGGGGATCCTGATCAAGGAATTCCAGCGGGGAATCGTGCGCGACGTTCTTGGCATCAGGACCGTCATCTGCACCTATGACCCCCTGACCGGCGTCAATGCCTACAGGAACGTCCACCATTTCGGCATGGAGCTCTTGCAGTACCGGGTGGCGACATACGGCGAATACGGCGGCCTCCTCAATCGGTCCGATGTTGCGACCGACCGTTTCCTCATGGCCTGGGACCTTGCCCGCCCGCCGCGCGGGGATTCCGCGGCCGCCGAACTCCCCGCGGCCGGACTTGCTCGCGTCCTCCGGGTCGAAGTCCGCAGGGTCCGGGGGAAAACGTCGGTTCTTGATCTCGAGGTCGTCCGGGACGCCGACGTTGGGGTCGGCGGCAATGCCGTGCTGGTTCAGATTCCGTGCGATTTTTATGAGATGCTCCAGCAGACGGATGTGGAGGATGCGGACGTCCGGCGGATTCCCGTCGATTGGCGCCTGCACACCCGGCGCGCGTTTCAGTCGCTTTTCGAACGCGGCTATCGCGTGATCGATTTCCTGAAATCCGGACCGGCCCGCCCCGGCAATTTTTACATCCTGAAAAGGCCTTAGGGTCCAGGCCATTTTTTGATATAATCCTTGTTTCATGACGATGCCTTTCTGGTCGACGACAATCCCGGTGGGCCGGTTCATGCGGGGGTAAAGGAGAAACCATGATACAGAAGCCGTGTATTTCCGTCATCGTCATTCTTTCTTTTCTCCCGTTCCTCGGCTGCCGGGTCGAACAGAAACCGGCCGGCGTCGAGGAAAGGGCCCGGGCTTTGCACCGGACAATGCTCACGGTCGATACGCACTGCGACACAGCCTTCAATCTGCTCAGGACGGACTGGAAAATCGGTGACCGCCATGATCCCCAAGCCCGGGGCGGCGGCAAGATCGACCTGCCGCGGATGAAAGAGGGCGGACTCGATGCGGAATTTTTTGCCGCGTTTGTCGGTCAGGGCCCGAGGACGCCCGACGGCTATGCCAAAGCCAAGGACTTGGCCGTCCGGGTCATCGATGCGGTGTGGAAGATGACTCAAGACTATCCGCAGCTCATCGGCCTGGGGCTCGTCCCCGAGGACGCCTACCGCCTGAAGCGGGCCGGCAAGCTGACGGCCTTTCTCGGCATCGAAAACGGGTACACGGTGGGGAAGGATCTTTCGCTCGTCGAATTCTACTTCAAGAAGGGTGTCCGGTACATCACCCTCTGCCACAGCTCGGACAATGACATCTGCGATTCGTCCACCGACCGGGTGGAGCCCCAGGACAAAGGCCTGAGCGCGTTCGGCCGGCAGGTCGTTTCCGAATGCAACCGTTTGGGCGTCATGGTCGACATCTCGCATGCCTCCGACAAATCTTTCTATGACATCCTCCGAGTGACCCGAGCCCCGGTCATCGCCTCCCACTCGAGCTGCCGCGCCGTGTGCGACAGCCCGAGGAACCTGTCCGATGACATGCTCAGGGCCCTGGCTAAGAACGGCGGGGTTATCCAGATCTGCTTTTTGGGGGACTACGTGAGGAAGCCGGCGCCTAACGCCGAGCGCGACAAGGCTCTCAAGGCGCTCGAGGACAAGTATGGCAATTTCCGGGCCCTCCGCGACGAAGGCCAGCGTGAAAAGGCCATGGCCGAATATCAAGCCATCGACGCGAAATTCCCCCAGGACCGCCCGACAGTTAAAGACCTCGTCGACCACTTCGACCACGTCAAGAAAACTATCGGCGTCGATTATGTCGGTATCGGGACGGATTTCGACGGCGGCGGCGGCATCGTCGGCTGCGACGACGTCAGCGGCATGATCCATGTAACCGAAGAACTGATGCGCCGCGGCTATTCCGACAGCGAGATCGTAAAAATCTGGGGCGGCAACCTCATGCGTGTGTTCGGACGGGTCCTGGCCCTGGCGAAGAGATAGTCGCGCCGCAAGTGTAAAGTATATTTACGTGTCGACCTCCCGGGCCTCAGTTATATGGGATTTTCCCCGAGAGAAATGATGCTGCAACAGGCCCGCACTGGCATAAAGCTTGCTCTCTGACTCATGCGATGAGCCTGTCTTGCCCGAGTAAGCGCTCTCCGGACATGGGATGGGTCCGCCCTGCGTGCATTTTCCGTTTCATTTGGCTATGATGAGGACTGTCCCATGCTGAAGGCCGGCCGGTTTCTCGCTTATTCCGCTGTCTTGCTCGCAGCGTCCGGCTTGGCGGCCGGCGGGCTTTTGACGGCCGGACGGCCTGACGTCCAGCCGAGATGGAACGGTACCTTGCGCGTCAAGGCCTTTTCAAGCCCCTTCAACCCGAGCTTCGACCCCGCCGGATCTCCCCATTATTTCATCGTGGAGCAGCTCTTCGACGGGCTCGTGAAATTCGACAACAACTTCGACATCGTGCCCAGCCTGGCCGAATACTGGACGATCTCGGACGACGGGAAGAGGATCACGTTTTATCTCAGGCAGGGCGTGAAGTTTCATAACGGCCGGGAGCTCGTCGCCGAGGACGTCAAGTTCTCCCTCGAACGCCTGATCCAGAACCGGCCCGGCAACACGTGCTACGAATATTTTACCGAGAAGGTGGTCGGCGCCGAGGATTATTGGGCCGGGAAAGCGGCTGACGTTGCCGGGTTTAAGGTGTTGGACCGATATACGTTCGAAATCCAATGGACACGTTCCTATGTTTCCAGCCTGGGCCTCAATCTGCTGAGCATGTATTACTGCAAAATCCTCCCGAAAGACCTTGTGCTCGACCAGGGCAAGGGCTTTTTCCAAAAGCCCGTCGGGACGGGTCCCTTCAAGTTCGCCGACTGGCTGCGGTCCGAGGCGCGTCCCGGTCAGGCCGGTCGCCGGGATATCGTCGGGGTCCGGCTCGAGTCGAACGGCGCCTATTTCGGCAAACGCCCGTATCTTGCCGCGCTCGAATACAGCCCGTATTACACGGAAGAGCAATTTGAGGAGGGTAAGGTCCATATCTATCCCGTGACTTCAGAGCGGCTGCTCCACGGGAGTTTTCCGATCCTCGAGAACGATACTCTCCGGATGGCGCTTCTGGCCATGAGCTGCAAAATCCCTCCGCTCGACCGGCCGGAGGTCCGCAAAGCGCTCGTCCTGGGTCTCAACAAAACGCAGCTGGCCGCCTCCGCCAATTCCTCCTCTTCCGTTCCCCAGGTTACTGAGAATTTCATTCCGCCTATCCTGCCCGGTTTCTTGCCCAAGATGGTGATCGATGCCTATGAACCGGACAAGTCCCGGATGCTGCTGACTCGCCTGCTGCCGGAAACTGCCGGGCATCCCCTGAGCTTGACGCTCGTGTTCGTCCTTCCGAAAACCGACGTTTCGTCCAATCTGAGCCGGGAGCTCGAACGCGAACTTGCAAGCCTTGGGATCGGGATGAACGTGAAATATCTGAAGAAGCCGGCCGACATTCGCGACATCCACGGGCCTTATCTGAAGGTCCTGGATTGGGCCATGGCCTTCCCCGATCCCGAGAATATCGTTTTGCCTCTCTTTCATTCCCGGTCAACGATCAACCAACTCAACTGCGGCTACGATAGTCCCGCCATGGACAGCTTGATCGATCTCTCCGAGGTGGAGCCGAGCTGGGAAAAGCGGAACGGCCTTTTCCGAAAGATGGAGGATCTTCTCGCCGCCGACCTGCCCGGCATGCCGCTCTACTCGGAACGGATCAGGATCGCCATGAGTCCCAAGGTCCGGGGCGCCAAACTTCCCGCCCTGGGGTTCTTCTTTCTGGATACCAAGGAAATCTGGCTGGAGGAGTAGGGTCAATCCGATGAAGCTGAAGCTGTCGATTTACTCACGGCTGCTCTTCGGGATCACCCTCCTCCTTTCCGTCCTCTTCGCGGCCGTCCTCTTCGTGATTCGCAGCCGCGAGGTGCGCACCCTGTTCGGGCAGACGCAAACCCAGGCCTTTTTGATCGCCAAGTATATGGCCGACTTGAATCGCCAGGCCCTGGTCCGTTTTGACCAGGACACCATCCAGAGAAATATCGACGACCAGGTCAGCGACCGGCTGCCTTATATCGTCTTTTATGATCGCGGCGGACGGCCCTTTGTCGCCAACGCATTCGCCAGATCGCAGGCGGACATTCTCGAGCGAAGCCATTTCGATGTCGACGTCGAACCCGGCGCACGGTTTTCGGCGACCAGGACGATCCGCGTCGGGAACCGTTTGCTCCAAGTGCTCGAAGTCGAGATCCCCATCTTTCCGCCCGGCGCCGGGCAGAAGTGGGCCTCGGTCAAAATCGGCCATTCGCTCGAACCGATGCACGAGGAAATCCGGCAGACGCAGTTCCCTTTGCTCCTCGTCGGATTCGGCGGGCTTCTCCTCGGGATTCTCGGGGCCAGCCTGATCGCCAAACGGATCACCCGGCCTATCCGCAAGCTGGTGGATGGGACGGTGAGCATCTCCCACGGTGACTTCTCTCACATGATCGATATCCCCGCAGGCGACGAAATCGGCGGTCTGGCCAGGAGCTTCAATGAGATGACGGGGCAGCTTCTCCAGGCCCGGGAGAGGATGGAAGACGCGAACAGAAAGCTGATCCAAGCGGAAAAGCTGGCTTCCATCGGGCGCCTCTCGGCGACCATCGCCCATGAAATCCGCAACCCCCTCACATCGGTGAAGCTCAACGTCCAGAAGATCGCCGAGGACGAAGCGCTGGATGCCGCCGAGAAGGACCACCTGGCGCTGTCCATGGAGGGCATCGGCCAGATCGAACGATTCGTCAAGGAACTCCTCAACTACACCCGCGCCGGGGAACTGGCCATGGAGAAGTTCTCCCCGGTCCAGATCCTCGACGAGTCCCTCAAGATGCTCAAAGAGACATTCAGCCGGAAGAAGATCGTCGTCGAAAAGGAGTGCGCGGAGAATCTCCCCGCGATCGTCGTGGATGCCGACAAAATCCGGCAGGTTTTCCTCAATGTCCTCCGCAACGCCGAGGAAGCCGTGGACCCCGGGCGGCCGGATCACCATCATTCTGGACACGACGGGCCCGGACGGCAGGAAGAGGATCCGTGTCCGCATCTCCGATAACGGGCCGGGAATTCCTGAGAAGGATTGGGACAACGTCTTTGAGCCGTTCTTCACCACGAAGCCATCGGGTTTCGGACTCGGCCTGGCCAACGCCCGGAAGATTCTTGAGCAACACAATGGCTCGATCAGGCTGAGCAAAAAACGTGGCCGGGGCAGCACGTTTACAATCTTGATTCCCTTCGAGGAGGGGACATGAAATCGATCCTAATCATCGAAGACGACCCCCTTGTCCGCAAAACTCTGACCTCCCAAATGGTCAAGAGCGACTTCGAGGTCGCCGCCGCTCCGAACGGCGAAGAAGGCATCCGGCTGTACTGCGAACGCCGCCCCGACATTGTCCTCCTCGATGTCCGGCTGCCCGATACGGACGGCCTCGACGTCCTGCGCAGGATCCGGGAAAAGGACGGCCGGGCGACCGTCCTGGTCATGACCGCATTCGATGACATGAAGACGACCGTGGAAGCCATCAAGTTGGGCGCCTTCGAGTACCTCGTCAAGCCGCTGAACACGACCGAGTTGGACCTGACCATCGAGAAGGCGCTCCAGGTGCGGGCCCTGGAAGATAAGGTGGATTACCTCGTCGAAGAGCGGCAGAAGGAATACACGATCGACAACCTGGTGGGCCATTCCTCCCAAATGCGAAGCGTATTCAAGATGATCGGCTCGGTGGCCAACACGCGCGCCAATGTGCTCATCCAGGGCGAAAGCGGCACCGGCAAGGAACTGGTCGCCAAAGCCATCCATTACAGCAGTCCGTACCGCGCCGAACCCTTCATCGTCATCAACTGCTCGGCGATCTCCGATACCTTGCTCGAAAGCGAGCTTTTCGGTCACGTCAAGGGCGCTTTTACGGACGCCGTCTGTGAAACGAGAGGCAAGTTCGAGATCGCCGGAAAAGGCACGCTTTTCCTTGACGAGATCGGCGACGTATCGCCCGGACTGCAGTCCAAGCTCCTCCGGGTCATCGAAAACCGTGACTTCATGAAGGTCGGCGGCGAGCGCGTCCTCAAAACCGAAGCGCGGATTATCGCCGCTACCAACCACAACCTCAAAACGTTGATCGAGAAAGGCCGCTTCCGCGAAGATCTCTTCTACCGGCTGAAAGTCGTCGAGATCGTTCTGCCGTCCCTCCGCGAAAGGCCCGAGGACATTCCGGAGCTCGTCGGCTATCTGCTCGAAAAAATCAACAGGGAACTGCGGCGGAACGTCCGCAAGGTCCCGCCCGACGTGATGTCCTCCCTCTCAAGCCTGCCCTGGAGAGGCAACGTCAGGGAGCTCGAGAACGCATTGACCCGGGCCGTCATCCTGGCCAAAGGCGACGTGGTCCTCAACGAAAACCTGCCCCAGGAACCCGACGACAAACGAGGCTTTGCTAAGGAGCTGGTTTCTCTCGAAGAGGTCGAGAAGGCCTATATCCAGCACGTCCTCCTTTCCGTCAAAGGAAGCAAGACGAAGGCCAGCCAAGTCCTGGGCATCAGCCGGCCGACGCTCGATAAGAAGATCAAGGATTACCGCCTCGAGCTCGACGAACCCGCCTGACCGCGGCCGTGTAAACTCCCTTTATAGCCTGCCAAGAATTTTTTCACCTCATCGGTTCCGGACCTGAGGCGCCGCTCCGGCCTCCCTGGGGAAACGGCCGTGTGGGATTGGCACGAAATCTGCAAAAATCATGGCGGCGGTTGAGTGAGGTGTGAACATGGCAACGAAGAAGATCATCGTAGTTGATGATGATGAGAACATCCGGAAAACATTTTTTCTGCTCCTGGGCAAAAAGTATCGTGTCTATCCCGTCAAGGACGCGCGCGAGGCCCTGGCCATGTCGCGGAGCGCCAAGGCGGATTTGGTGATCGCGGACTACGTGCTTCCCGCCATGAACGGCATGGAGCTCGTCAAAAAGCTCCGGGAGTCGGGGTTCGAGGGCGAAGTCATGCTGATCTCCGCCCACCCGGACCTCGTAAGGATCGAGGACATGAGCCGGTTTGATATCAGCGCTTTTTTCGTCAAACCCCTTGATCTCAATGACCTGAATCTCTCGATCGACAGGGTTTTGGACCCGAAGGCCCATCTTGGGACCGGCGCGTGAGGGGTCGGGGTGTAAACGATATTTACAGATGGAAAGAAATTTGCGAGGGAAACGTCGTCTCTCCAGGGGAAAAAACGTCCCGTCGGATGGCATAAATTATGCATTTAGGCCAAGTAGAATGTGGATTTTAAAGGTCCAAAGCATTTCCCGATACCCTTCCATAACCCTCCTTCTTTAAGTTCCGGAGCGAGGGGTGCCGCGGGGGCACCCCTCCTCTGCCATTACCCAAGAACGCTTGGAAAAAGCCTTGCCCGTACTCCGGGCTGGGAATCAGCCATGTTGCAGCCGGCCTGCTCCGGCGCGAAACCAGCGGAGCCGCCCCCGGCGGCAAAAAGGACCGAAATCAGCGTGCTCTTGACCGCAACACGATTATTGCTTTGAGACGATTTGTCACGACAGAAGGCCCGTCCGCGGCCTCGTACCGTTCCAGTTGAATCCGGACCGGCGCCTGGCTTACACTAGGCCCTTCGATGGAGGAGGGCAGGCACCATGAAGCAACGGCTTTTCAAGAATCATTAACAATGGACGATAAGGACATCCTCGAGCGAATAGAAAAAGGCCTGTGGGCGCCTCTCCCCGGGATTCCCGCGCAGCTGCGGATGGCCCCCGACCCACGCCCAAGTTACAAGGCTTACTTCGAGGTCGAGCAGACCTGCCTTAAAGCCGGAGTGCTTGTCCTTCTCTATGAGAAGCACGGGTGTCTCCAGTTGCTCTTGACTCTGCGGACGGATCGGGTATTGCACCATCGCGGACAGATCTCATTCCCGGGAGGAGAACAGCATCCCGGCGAATCGCTCGAGGCGACGGCCCTGCGGGAAACAAAGGAGGAACTCGGCATCCGCCTGGACGCCGTGAGGATCCTCGGCAAGCTGACGCCGCTCTACATTGCGCCAAGCAATTACTGCATCTACCCGACGGTCGCATACCTCCCCGGGGTTCTTGCCTTCAATCCACAGCCCGACGAAGTCGCGGAAGTCATCGAGGTTCCCGTAAGCGATCTGGCGGATCCGCGGACGGCGAAGCGGGAAACGCGCACGCTCGGCGGGCAGGCTGTCAAGGTGTCCTACTACGGCGTCGGAGGTCACAAGATATGGGGAGCAACGGCCATGGTGCTGGCCGAGCTTTTGGCTCTCCTTGAAACGAACGAGACGGAACTCTGACCATGCGGACCTATCACCACATCGGCATCCCGACGACGATCCCCCGGGCCGGCGAAGCGTATCTTCCGGAATACAAAGTCTATCATTCCGGCTTTGAAACAAGCGCCTACGGCATCGAATGGATGCGCTATGAAGAGGGCTGCCCGCTGCCCGATCTTGTCAAAACGGTCGCCCACGTAGCCTTTGAAGTCGACGACCTCGAAGCCGAGCTCGAAGGCAAGGATGTGCTCATCGCGCCGAACAGCCCCTCGCCTGGGGTCCGGGTCGCATTCATCGTCGAGAACGGCGCCCCCGTCGAGCTCCTTCAATTCATTAAATAGGATACGGAGGCCGTTGGCCTCCGCCCCCGGCACTAAGGGATGGTTGAACAGGAGGAGCGCGAAGGAGCGTTCCCGGAGGAGGGCGTGGGAAGGCCGAGCGGGCACGGATCCTCGCCCAACGGGCGAGGGGAGCGAGGCCTTTCCTCGAGCGGGTTTGACTCGCCGGGGCAAACCCGCGACCTGACGAAGGGAATGCCCCGAGACGCTCCTCCTCGGCGCCGGGTCCAGCTCGGCCGAGAGAGCGCTTGATTGGGCATCCGAAGGCCTATACAATACTGTCCTGACAAGAATCGAGGTCGGTCCATGAGCAAAAAGAAACGCATCCTGAGCGGCATCCAGCCGAGCGGCACCATCCATATCGGCAACTATTTCGGGGCCATCGAGAACTGGGTCCGCTTGATGGACGAATACGACTCCTTCTTCATGATCGTCGACCTGCATGCCATCACGGTGAGCTACGATCCCTCCCTGATGCCTCAGCGTGTCTGGGAAGCCGCCTTGGACAACATCGCCGCCGGACTCGATCCCGCCCGCTGTACGATCTTCATCCAAAGCCATGTTCCCGAGCATACCGAACTCTGCTGGCTTCTCAACTGCGTGACACCTCTAGGCGAACTCAACCGGATGACCCAGTTCAAGGAAAAATCCGAGCGCGAGCGCGAAAATGTCACGGCCGGCCTCCTGAACTACCCCATCCTTCAGGCGGCCGATATCCTGATCTATAAGGCGGACGCGGTTCCCGTAGGGGAGGATCAGGCCCAGCATCTGGAGTTCACGCGCGAGGTGGCCCGGCGCTTCAACACCCGTTTCGGCGACTATTTTCCCGAGCCCGAGACCCTGATCGGACGGGGAGCGCGGGTCATGGGGCTCGACGGGGAAATCAAGATGAGCAAATCGTTGGCCAATTTTATCGGCGTCACGGAAGAGCCGGAGGCCGTTTGGGAAAAACTCCGGCCCGCCAAAACCGATGAAGCCCGCAAGCGCCGGAGCGACCCCGGGAATCCCGACCGTTGCAACATCTACGCCTACCATAAGCTCGTGACTCCGGAGCGGGAAATACTCGAGATCGTCAAGGGCTGCACGGCCGCCTCCATCGGATGCATCGACTGCAAGAAGATCCTGTTCGATAATCTGATCAAGGTCCTGAATCCGATTCGCGAGCGGCGCAAATACCTTGAGGGACACCCGGAGATCGTCCGGGAAGCCCTGCGGGAAGGGGCCAGGAAGGCCCGGGTGATCGCCCGCGAGACCCTCGATGGGGCTAAGAAGCTCATGGGGCTCGTGCCTGGTTTTTGAGCCTTAACGAATCCTTCGTCCCGCCTCTTCGCCGATCCGCCGATTTCCGGGCAACCTTTTGGGGAGGTTTTTCGTCTTTTGTCTTGAACGCCGCATTTTTAGGAGGCCTCGATGCCAAAGACGAAAACGTTTGCCATTCTCTCGGTTATTGTTCTCATGCTCGCGAGCCTGCCCCTGGCCGCCCGGGGATCGGATTACCGCGAAGAATTCTCCAAAACGGCATCCCTCAAGGCCGGCGATTCGTTCGGCCTGGACAATGTCAACGGGAAAGTGACTGTCGCTACCTGGAAAGAGAACAAGGTCGAGATCAAGGCTCTCAAAGTCGCCCGGGATGATGAAAGGGACCTCAAGGACGTCGAAATCCGGGTCGAAGAATCGGCCGGGCGGGTGATGGTCAAAGCCATCTGGCCGAAGCACCGGAATAACTTCCACGTCTATGTCGATTTTGACATCAAGGTCCCGGAAGGCGTCAACCTCAAGAAAGTCGAGACCGTGAACGGCGACGTCCGGGCGACCGGCATCTTCGCCTCCGCCGAGGTCGAGACGACCAATGGATCCGTCACGGCGGAAGGCGTCAAGGGTCCGCTCGATGCTTCAACGACAAATGGGGAGGTCCGGGTATCCGGCCAGGAAGGCAGTCTCAAAGCTGAAACGACCAACGGCAGTATTCATCTTGAACGGCTGACGTTCAAGGACGCCATCCGGGCCGAGACGACCAACGGCTCCATCACGCTGGCCATCCAGGTCCCGGAACAGATCAATGCCTCGCTCCGGGCGGAAACGACGAACGGCCACATCTCCGTGGATTTCCCGATCACCTTGAAGAATCTTCACCATTCCCGGCACCTCGTCGAGGCTCAGATCGGTCAGGGCGGTCCCGAGATCTCGCTCGAAACGACCAACGGCTCGATCTCGATCACGAAATAATGGAACGGAGCGGATAGCGGGAACGGCCGCAGCCCTCAGAGGCGGCTACTTCGGGCCGGTCATGCTCTGCGCCGACGCGCCCAACCCGGCGTCGTCCCTGACATAGGCGACCCCGGTTTGCCTGAGCAGGTTCCTGTATTCTTCGTCGCTCACCTCGTCTCTGACCTCGGCTTCGACGTGCTTCCCGAAATAGAGCTTCTTATTGATTTCGTCGATCAGACTTCCAACCCTAAGATACAAGCTGGCCTGGGCATGGTCCACGACGACCGTCACTTTGTCCTCACGGATGACGACGACGCGGACGCCGGGGAGCTTGCTCATCTTTTGCACGAATTTTTTGAGCATCCGCCGCTTCTTGTTGCGGAAAGCCCGGTACACGAAAAAGCCGATGATGACCGGACCCAAAAACCCTCCTCCGTTGATCCCCTTGATGAGGAGCGCCACCATCAAGATGACTGCCGCGGCCAGCCCGATGAGGCCGGCCGTCCCGAGAGGAATGGTCGTTTTCAACCGTTCCATCCATTCCCGCAAACGCATCCCTGAAGGCAGCGATCGCCGCGTTCCCGATTCCAGGTCCTGCTTCAGGCGCTTGAGGTCGGCGGCCAGGACACGGGCGTCGGGATAGCGGTCCTCGGGCCGTTTCCGCAGGCAGCGTTGGATGATGCGATGGACGTCCGGCGAGAGATTTTTCCGCACAATCGTCACCGGCTGGGCCTCTTCGTAGGCTATGGCGTGCATGGTGTCGATGGGGGAGTCGCCTTTGAAAGGCAGCTCGCCGGTCACCATTTCGTAAATGACGACGCCCAAGGAGAAGATGTCGCTCCGAGCGTCCATGGCCTGCCCGCGGGCCTGCTCGGGGCTCATATAACTGATGGTGCCCATCACGGTGCCCGGAAGAGTGTTCGTGCGGTTCTTCGTCCACGTGCGTTCCGCTCCGGCCGGCGTCTCGGGTTCTTTTCCGGCGGACTCACGCAGCTTGGCCAGCCCGAAGTCGAGGATCTTGGCATGGCCTTCCGGCGTGACCATGATGTTGTCCGACTTGATGTCGCGATGGATGATCCCTGCCTCGTGTGCCCGGCCCAGCCCTTCGGCGACCTGGAGCGCGATCTCCACCGCTCCCATGAGGTCGAGCTCCCGATCGGCGATCAGACGGCTGACCGTTTTGCCGGCGACGTACTCCATGGCGATGAAGACCGTTCCTGCGGCCTCGTCGATCTCATAGATCTGGGCGATCGCCGGGTGGGTCACCGCGGCCGCGGAGCGCGCCTCGAGCAGGAAACGTGTCCGGCGATCGGGATCCGACACGAACTGCGGCGGCAGGAGCTTGAGCGCAACCGGCCGTTCGAGCCGCGTGTCTCTCGCCAGGTACACGACGCCCATGCCGCCCTTGCCGAGCATGGACTCGATTTTGTAGTGCGTGAGCACGCTGCCGATCAGTTCTGTCATTGTCCGAATCGCCGCCGTGGTTTCAGCCCCTTAATTACCACAGGACTCCATGCGGGTCAAACATTCCGGCTCCTACTTGGACGTGATGAGGTTCCGCCGGCGCAGCGCCTCTACACCTTTCTCCCACGGCCCGGCGTCGGCCCATAGGTAGTAGGAAAAATAGCGGACCGTCTTCTGGAAAATCGGGACCCACGGCTGGAATTCGGCGTAATAGTGCTGCGACTCGCCGTTGGACGGGTGGTTCATCCACATATGAAGGAACTCCGGCTCGCTCACCGGATAGGCGCCCACGAAGCAGACGTCCTCGACCGTGTCCCGTCCGGCGTTCCAGCCTTCCTTGAGGAAGAGGGCTTCGCCGAAGTATTCCTCGGGCCGCATGTGGAATTGACGTAACCCCTGCACTGTAGGCACAGTGAAGACGTCCTCGGTCCAGTGCCTTTTCCCGAGCTCGAGGATGGGCTGGGGACCCAGCATGTGGAGTTCCGGGTTCCGGAATTCGAGGGCGAAACGGACCTCGACGAGGGGCGAATCGCCGTAGAGCGTGAAGGTTTTCTCCAGGCGGTTCCCATAGTAGTCCGTCCACATCCGGACCTGGGCGAATGTGCCGCCGCGCTGCACGACCTCCGCCTCGTACACCCTGTGCGTTTCTATCGAGGCCTGTCCGAGGAAATCTTCGAAACCGCCGTAGGGATAGAAGCCGCGCTCGCGGAAGGGGCGCTTGTCGGTATCCTCTTTCTCGGGCCAGAGCTTGAACAGAACGTTGTCGTTCCGCTCCTTGACGAAGTCCTCGATGATGCGGGCGCCGATCCGGAGAAGAGTGACCCGGACCTTGGCGTTCTCCATTCTGTATTCCATGAGGCCGTCGCCGTCGAGGTCAACCTCCGTCAGGGTAGCCTTCCCCGCAGCCGGCTCGACGCCGAGTTGGGTCTCGTTCGATGCACCGAGAGCCGCAACCTTGACCGTGTACGAGCCGGGCTGAAGAGGAAGCCGGAACGTCATCTCCTCATGTTCTCCGGGCCGGGCCTTTCCGGTCGTCGTCGTTGAAAATACGGGCGTCGCCGGAGCGTCCTTGGCGAAGACCTTGACCGCGACCGGATACGTCGCCGCGTCCGTAAAATTGTAGACCGAAACGGGGTACACAACTTCCGGAGACTGGCCGTAAAGCAGTTTATGGACGGAAACGGCCGGCGGAAGGTCGAGGACCGTGAGCGTTCTTTTGTGGCCGCCCGGCCAGCGTAGGTCGACACGAATAGGATTGGCCTTGGACATGGCCGAAAGCGAAGTTTTAACGGCCGTCCGGAAGACCCGCTCCGACCGCGGAGGAAGCGATGCGCTCAATGTTTTGTTTAGAACTTGAAGCTCCGGTGCGGGCCGGACCTCGAGTGTTCCTGCGACCGGCGTGTCGCCGGCATTCGCGGCGCGGATGACGAGCTCCCGCCCCTCGACGGATGCCGCCACTTGAACGCGGTCGCCGAAATAGTCCTCGAGGAAGACACGATCGAGAAGAAGCATCTGAAGCGCTGTCCTCAGTGACGCGGGACCCATCATTCTGCCCTGGGCGAGGATTCCGACCGCCTGCCGCGCGAGGATCGCGTCCCACATCAGCTCGCGGGTCATGCGAATGCCTTTTTTCGAGAAAAGGACCATGCAGGCCGGAGCATCCTCGCGAATGAAGCCCGTCTGGAGGATGAACGGCACGTTCTCCTCATCGATCTGCTTCTTGTTGCCGTCGATCGCGATATACCCGTCGTATTTGAACTTATCGCACTCCGGCGCGTACACGGGCCGGAAAATATGCCCGCCCCGGTCCTTGACGAACGTGATCCATTCCTCTTCGGTCGGCATGTCCTGGATCTTCAGCCCGTCCCAGTTCCGGAGCCCGTACGCGATGGTGCCGAGGCTGTGCGTGGCCTTTCCCGTGCCCACGTCCGTGACGACGTCGAGCCCGACCTTGGCCAGCCAGCCCGGAAGCTCTTTCTGCATCATGAAGTCCATATAGCCGCTGAATGTGAACCAGTCGTTGCCCTGATCGAGGCCTTTGCCGATGACCTCGAGGGGATGGCCGGGGAAGCAGGTGACGCTGTGCAGGAGCGTCCCGGTGCCGAACCAGCCGCGGTGAAGGTCGGAACGGCCGAGAAGGTCCCTGACGTTTCCTATGAGAACTTTGAACCGGGCGCGGCCCGTGGCGCTGTCCGTTACGACCGCGAAAAGCCGCCGCGCTCCATGGAAAAGAACAAAGGCCCGGAGATCGCGGTAGTCCCGAGCGTTGAGCTGGTGACTGAAGAGCTTTTCCCTCCATGCGGAAAGATCGGGAATAAGGCCGAGGAGCCCTCGGCCGAGCTCGGACGACGGCTTCGCCCAGAGCAGAATGTCCTCGCTGTCGAGAGCCTTTTCGACCGCGGCGGCTTCCGGATCGTCCATCTCCCGGACCGGGCTGCGGAAAAGCTCCTTGAGGAAACCCTCGGCCATGATCAATCCCGGGATGCCCAATTCCTCGGCGGTGTCGATTTTGTTCTGAGCGACCGTCCTCGGGATGTCAGGCTGGCTGATCAGAAAAAGATTCCCGTACTGCGACCATCGCCAATAAATATCATGCCAGTAATTCGTGTAGCCGTTGAATTGACCGGACATCGTGACGGCCGTCGCGGCCGGGTCGAATGCCGCCGTGCACTTGAAGTTGCGGAGGTTGTCCGCAGAAGCGGGCGCGGCAAGGACGAAGATCCCCGCCGTGATCCAGAGGAGTATTGCATTACAATTTCTTTGCGATCGGTGCATCGTATGCCTCCACGTCACGGAAGTTGGTCCGCTCGGAATCGGCCCCATTATACTTGTGCGCGGCCGGCGGCGGAAGCGCGAATTACCTGAAGAGAACGAAGTCCGTCCCGCCGCTGTCCGGTCGGAAACCGTCCCATCTGCCGCTTGACCCGATCGCCGACGCTAAGCCCCGCCTTTCAGTCCCCATCGCGGGATTCCACGGACGTGAGTCCGCGGAATCCCGCGATGGGGGCAGGCGCTCCAAAGCCTGCAAAAGTTGGATCCCACGGACGGATCCCCCGGCTGTCATCAAGAGGCCGCCTTCGGCAGTCTCTTGATGGCTGCGGGGGTTGAGGCCAACAGGATCCCCCGGCTGTCAGCTCGTGGAGCTTCAGGGCGGGGACAGAAGCGAGGCTCAGGGTTAACCCCGAACAAGCCCCGGCATTCATGCCGGGGACTCGAGGGGTTGACCGAGGCTCCCGGCAAAGATTAAGATGCTCCCGAATTGATTCCGCTCGCTCGAACGGAGGGAAAGAACATGAAGCGAATCCTCGCCGGGCTCCTGATCTTGGCGGCCCCGTGGGCTGTTCTCGCCGCGGACCGCGATCCGTCTGCGTCGCACGACAAGGCGCGTCTCGACCGATTTGTCCGCGACCGTGTCGAGCGGACGGGGACGCCGCCGTTCTCATTCATCTATGACGGCAAGCCGTCTTCAGGATTGCTGGAAAGATGGACCGCAACGTCCGCCGCGCGCACCGACTCGGATAAATCGATAAAAACTATCGTCTATACGGATCACGCGACAGGGCTGCGCATCACGGCGACTTATACTCTCTATTCCGATTTCCCGGCCGTCGAATGGGTCATCCGCTTCAAAAACGAAGGCCGGTCGGACACCCCCCTGATCGAAGACGTCCAGGCCGGTGCCGTTGCATTCGGGGACCTTCCCGACGGGCCGATGACACTTTACCACGCCCGGGGCAGCAGCGCCGAGCGTACCGACTTTGGTCCCCTCCAGGACGTCCTCGATAAAAGCGGCGAGGTCCGCTTCGGCCCATCCGGCGGACGATCCTCCGACACGACGGCCCTCCCGTTCTTCAACATGGCCTCGCCCGGCCGCGGCATCATGGCCGCCGTCGGCTGGAGCGGCAAATGGGTCGCCGTCGTGAGACGGAATGGCCCGCACAGCCTCACGCTCAAGGCCGGCATGGAGAAGACTCATTTCAGGCTCCATCCCGGCGAAGAGGTCCGCACTCCGTCGATCGCCCTGCTCTTTTGGAAGGGCGAAGACCGGCTCGTGGGTCACAACCTCTTCCGGCGTTTCGTCCTGGCGCATCACACGCCTCGCCCTCAAGGACATCCGGTCGACCTCCCCCTCAGCCACGGCATCGCGTTCGGCGGACCGTTCCCCTGCAATGAATATGTCTGCGCCACCGAGAGCTATGCGCTGGCCATGATCGACAGGCTCAAGCAATTCGGCATCGAGCCCGAGGCCTGCTGGATCGATGCGGGCTGGTACGAGAACGCCACCAAGAACTGGTGGCAGGGAGTCGGGAACTGGACCGTCAACCGGGCCAATTTTCCGCGCGGCCTGCGTCCGGTCACGGATGCCGCGAAGGCCTGGGGCAAAGGATTTGTCCTCTGGTTCGAGCCCGAACGGGTCTATGAAGGAACGCGAATCGACCGGGAGCACCCGGAGTGGGTGAAAGCCCTTCCCGGGGACTCCAACCGTCTGTTCAACCTGGGCGATCCCAAAGCGATGAGCTGGCTCACCGACACAATATCGAACTTTATCCAGACCGAAGGCGTAACGATCTATCGCCAGGATTTCAACTTCGATCCCGCGCCCTATTGGAAGGCCATGGACTCGCCGGACCGTGTCGGGATCGCCGAAATGAAACACATCGAAGGACTGTACGCCTATTGGGACGGGCTCCTGGCCAGAAACCCGGGACTCCTCATCGACAACTGCGCCTCGGGCGGACGCCGGATCGACCTCGAGACGGCCGGCCGCAGCGTGCCGCTCTGGCGGACCGACTATTCGTATTTCGAGCCCAACGGCTACCAGTGCCACACGTACGGCCTCCATCTTTATTTGCCGGCGAGCGGCACGGGCAACAACAATCCGCAGAAGTACTATTTCCGCAGCTCGATGAACGGGGCCGTGGTCATGGGTTGGGAGCTCAACAATGCCTTCAACGTGAACCAGGCCCATGAGGCCGTCGCCGAGTTCAAGGCCCTCCGGCCCTATTTTTACGGCGATTTCTATCCTCTGACCGACTATTCGACGTCGGACGAAGATTGGGCGGCTTTTCAGTGGGACAGGCCCGAAGAGCGCGACGGAATCGTCCTGGCCTTCCGGAGACAACAGGCCGCCGCATCGACGATCACAGTGAACTTCCACGGACTTGACCCCGGGGCGGATTATGAGGTCGTTTACGACGATTACGGCATCACCGTCTTCAAAGCCGGCCGCGAGCTTGCCGAAGGCTTTGTAATCAAAATTCCCGAAGTGCAGGGTTCGCTCCTGATCAAGTACCGCCGTGTCCGCTGAGAGGGGTGCTATGGGCAAGAACGCGGAGTTGAAACGCTGCTGGGGCGGCGATGATCTGATGACGGCCTATCACGACCGCGAATGGGGGGTGCCGCTCCACGACGATAAGAAGGCCTTCGAATTCCTCATCCTCGAAGGCATGCAGGCCGGTTTGAGTTGGCGGACCGTTCTCAATAAGCGAGAAAACTTCCGCCGGGCGTTCCGCGGCTTCGACCCGGCCAAAGTGGCCAAATTCACCTCGCGCGATGTGCGGCGGCTGCTGGCCGACGCCGGGATCATCCGCAACCGGCTGAAGATCCTGGCGGCGATCAACAACGCTAAGAGGTTTCTCGAGGTCCAAAAGGAGTTCGGGACGTTTGATCGGTACATCTGGGGTTTTGTAGGCGGGAAACCCGTCCGCAACCGCCTCCGGTCTTTTTCCCACTTGCCCGCCCGGACGCCTTTGTCGGACCGCATCAGCTTGGACCTCAAGTCCCGCGGGTTCAAGTTCGTCGGCTCGACCATCGTCTATTCCCATCTGCAGGCCACAGGACTTGTCAACGATCATCTCATTACGTGCTTCCGCTATCGCCAAGTCGAGAAAGAGGCAAAGCGCCGGCCCTAGGGCGGGCCCCGTAGGTTGAAAAACCCCATAGGCTCTTTTATAATGGCCGCTGAGTCTCCATGAAAGTCGGCCGATTTAAACAGTATCTTCTTACCGGCGTGTCGTACGCCATTCCTTTCGTTGCGAGCGGAGGCATCCTCATCGCCGTGTCCATCGCCTTCGCTCCCATGACCGGCAAGGGCCCCGATTTTACTCACGCGCCGTTCCTCAAGTTGATCAACAACATCGGCTCGGCGGCGTTCGCCTTTCTGATTCCCGTGCTCTCCGGCTATATCGCCTTCGGCATCGCCGACCGGCCGGGTCTCGTCCCCGGATTTGTGGGCGGCTACATCGCCGGCCAGGTGGGCGCGGGCTTCCTCGGCGGGCTGGTGTCGGGACTGCTGGCCGGCTTCCTCGTCTTCTGGATTAAGAAGCTCAAGCCCCCGAAGTACCTTCGCCCGATCATGCCGATCCTGGTCATCCCTGTCCTATCTTCGCTCGTCGTCGGATTCTTCATGTTTGAGGTCATCGGCGTTCCCATCCGGGACCTCATGACGATTATCGAGAACTGGCTCAAGGTCATGAACACGGGGAATCAGGTCGTCCTGGGGATCATTCTCGGCTCGATGATCGCCTTCGATATGGGCGGGCCGGTCAATAAGGTGGCCTTCTTTTTCGGTGCGGCGATGATCCAACAGGGGAACTTTTCCGTCATGGGGGCCTGCGCCGCCGCCATCTGTGTGCCTCCGCTCGGGCTCGGCCTGGCCACGCTGCTCAAGCGGGCGCTATGGACGGAGCAGGAGAGGGAAGCGGGGCTGGCGGCGCTGGCCATGGGCGCCATCGGCATCACCGAAGGGGCCATCCCCTTCGCCGCCGCGGACCCGTTCCGCGTGATCCCCGTGATCATGGCCGGCTCGAGTGTCGGTTCGGTCATCGCAATGCTGGGCCACGTCGGCGACCATGCTCCGCACGGCGGGCCCATCGTCCTGCCCGTGGTGGACAACCCTCTAATTTTCATCACGGCTATCGTCGCGGGGACGCTGACGGTCGCTTTACTAATGACCCTGATCAGGGGTCGGATGAGCAGGAAAGTCCAGCCCAAGGAGGCGCCATGAATATCGTCGCCGTCACCGCCTGCCCCACCGGGATCGCCCACACATACATGGCCGCCGAGCAGCTCGAAAAAACCGGCAAGAGACTCGGCCTGTCCGTCAAGGTGGAAACCCAGGGAGCGATGGGCATCGAGAACGAGCTCACCGCCGAAGACATTAGGGACGCGGCTGCGGTTCTCTTCGCTGTCGGCATCCCTGTCCAGAGGAAGGAACGCTTCGAAGGGAAAAAAATCTTTGAAATTCCCGTAGCCGATGCCATCAAGAATCCTGAAGCCGCGCTGCTGAAGATCAGAAACGAACTTGGCGCTTGAATTTACTTTTGTCTTTCCCCTTCCCAACGGGCTGCATGCCCGTCCCGCCGGAATGATCCAGGAGGCCGCCGAGCCCTTCGCCGCCGAAATCACTTGGGAAAACCTGAAGAACGGAAACAGGGCGGACGCCAAGAGCGTTTTGTCTCTTGTCGGTTCCGACACTCAATACAACGACCCCTGCCGGGTTACGATCCTGGGGCCGTCCGACGAGCGCGAGGCTTTTGATGTTCTGAGGCGTCTCGTCCTCGGCGAGCTGCTGAAAAGGGAGATGGAGGCCGAGGAAGCGGCGCCGGCCGCACCCCCGGAAATCCCTCGGGTCATTATCCTGGAACACGCCGTGTACTATCGCGGGGTCCCTGCCGGTCTGGGCATTGCGCGCGGACCGGTCGCGATCCATGATCCCGTGACATTCCCTGCTGAGGAAAAGACGGAAGCGTCCCTTTCGCCGGCGGAAGAAGAATCCGCCTTCCTCCGAACCGTGTCCCTCGTCGAAACCGAGTTGCGCCGCAATCTGAGTGAGATCCCGAATGAGACGGAACGAGCGGTGCTCCGGGCCCACCTCTCCATCGTCCGGGACCGCGCTTTCTCGGCCAGAGTGATCGAGAGCATTACCGGCGAAAATCTCAGCGCCGCAGCCGCGGTCTCGCGAGCAGGAAAGTTCTTCTCCGACATGCTCCAAGCCAGCCGCAGCCTGTACCTCAGGGAGCGGATGGCCGATATCCGGGATGTCACGGCCAGGCTCATCGCAGGGTTAAAGGGTTCTCCTTCCAGAGCCGGAGGGCCCCGGCTCGGAACTCCATCGATCCTGATCGCCGAGGACCTTTCTCCCGCAGAGTTTCTGGCCTTGGAAAGGCCGCTTCTCCTGGGGCTTGTCCTTGAGAACGCCGGTGTGACCTCGCATACCCTGATCATGTGCCGGGCCCGAGGCGTTCCGGCCGTTACGGGTCTGCCGGGCCTCCGTCTCAAACTCCAGCCCGGAGAGGACGTCATCCTCGACGGCGAACGTGGGATCGTCATTCCTTCCGCGCCGGAGCATGTCGTCCGCTACTATGAGCGGGAAAGTGCGGCAGAGAAGGCCAAGAACCTCGCCCGCCGCGCCAAAGGCGCCCAGGCAGGAGAAACCGCCGACGGACGCCGGGTCGAAATCGCCGCGAATATCGGCGACCCCGAAGAGCTCGAAGCCGCCTGGCGCGACGGCGCAGAGGCGGTCGGCCTGTTCCGGACGGAGTTCCTTTTGATGGGCCGGCAGAGCCCTCCCGAGGAAGAAGAGCAATATGCCCTCTACGCCCGGCTGGCTCTCGAATCGGGAGGCCGTCCGATCATCATCAGAACGTTCGACGTCGGCGGCGACAAACCCATCCCGTTCCTGCCGCTGCCCCAGGAGAAAAACCCGTTCCTGGGCTATCGCGGAATCCGCATCTACGAGGAGTTCGCCGGCCTCATCGATACCCAACTGCGGGCCATCCTGAGGGCGGCGGCGCTGGGTCCGTTGAAAGTCATGTTTCCCATGGTCGGAACCCTGGATGAAATCCGCGTCATTAAGGCCCGGCTCCAGAGGATCCGCGAACAACTCTCCGCCGCGAACGTCCGGCACCGTCCCGATGTCGAAGTGGGAATGATGGTGGAAGTGCCCTCCGCGGCGCTCCTCGTCGATCATTTCAGCGGCCATGTCGATTTTTTCAGCGTGGGGACAAACGACCTCCTGCAGTATCTGTTCGCTGCCGACCGCGGCAATCCCGCCGTGTCCGCACTGAACGAGCCGCTCCATCCCGCGTTCCTCCGCTTGCTTAAAACAGCCGTTGCCGAGGCGCATGCGCACGACCGCTGGATCGGCGTCTGCGGGGAGATCGCCGGATCGTCCAGGCTGCTCCCGTTGCTGGTCGGACTGGGTTTCGACGAGCTCAGCATGACTTCTACGGCTGTTCCCGATATCAAATCCCGGCTCCGCCGCCTTGACAGCAGTTCTTGCCGCAGGCTCTCCGACGCTGCGGCGGGCCTCTCTTCCGGCCGCGACGTGGAAGCCCTGCTGGATACATTCCAAACGGGCGGGGACGTCGAACCATTGATCTCCGGCACCCTCGTCCGGCTGCATTCCAACAGCCGGTCGAAAGCCGAGGTTCTTCAGGAGCTGGCGATCATGATGGAAACTGCCGGCCGTGTGGGGCGGAGGGCCGACTTCGAGCAAGACCTCTGGCGGCGCGAGGACACATTCTCCACCGGCATCGGGTTCGGGGTCGCGATCCCCCATTGCGAAACAAAGACGGTCGGCTCGGCCGCCGTCGCTTTCCTGCGCTTTGAGTCCCCCCTGGACTGGCAGTCGGCCGACGGCCGTGCTGTGGACATGGCCCTGATGCTCGCCATCCCGGCCTCGAATAAATCACAAGATCACCTGAAGCTTTTGGCCCGGCTGTCCCGCCGCCTCGTCCACGAGGAATTCCGCGCCGCGCTGCGGGCCGCCGGTGACGAAGCGGCGCTTGTCCGCTTGATCTCGGAGTCCGTCGCCGAGTAGATCGGGGCCGGATGTCCGCATCATCGGCAGACTCTTCGAGTTCCAGGAACAACATCTGAGAGTCTTTGATTGGGGCGGGGCGGTCTTTGTCTGCAGCTTTGTGTTGAAACGAATCCTGCTGAATAGGACTTTCAGGCCTTATCGACCTCTCCCGTTTCGATCCCAAAATAACACCTTGTGTCTGGGGAAAACGGCGCACCCAGAGGTTTTTGGAGATCATGAGCCAACTTGGCATGTTTTTTGGATAATAAACAAGAATGATAGAAGAGTGCTCATTTACGGGCCGTGAAGAGCTTTAACAGACTTGTGCCGCGGCTTGCGCACAAGCGCGATCAAGGGGGAATGAATTTGTATTACCCAGCACCACGAGCAAAAGCGCGCATCGGATGGTGCGCCATTTTCCTTGTCCTTTCGGCCCTCACCGCGGCCTACGGCGGGCAGACGGAAGAGGTCATCAAGAAGGGTCAGACGCTCAAGCTTGAAGAGTGCATCGCAATCGCCCTCGAGCGGCTGCCGGCCATCCTGGCGGCACGAGCCACGTCGGAAGCCGATAAAACCCTGATCCAGCAAGCCGAAGCCAACTATTACCCTCAGATCAGCTGGACCTCTGCTTTCAGCCGCGCCTCCGTCGGCCCTCGGACATCCCTCGGCTTCACGACGAGCTCCGTCACATACAATTCGTATTCGACCGGACTCAACCTGAGTCAGAACATTTTTGATTTCGGCAAGACGCCGACCCAAGTCAAAATAGAGAAGCTGACCTATAACTCCTCCGTTTCCGACATTGAGACCGCGACTCAAACGGCCGTCTTGAATGTCAAACAGGATTACTACGGCGTCCTCCAGGCCAAGCGCAGCACCGATGTCGCGGAAGACGCGGTCAAGCAGTACCAACTTCACCTCGACCAGGCCAAGGGCAATTATGAGGTCGGCTTGGCGCCGAAATACGACGTGTCGAAGGCCTCGGTCGACCTCGGCAACGCCAAAGTGAACCTGATCAAGGCCCGTTACGCGGTGAAGCTGGCCCTGGCAACGCTCAACAGCAGTATGGGTGTCGCCGGGACGCTCGAGTATGACGTAGAAGATAACATGTCTTTCGAGCCTTTCGGCATCGCCTTCGAGGATGCGTTGGCCGAAGCGTATAAGAACAGGCCGGACCTGACATCGATCGTCGCCAAACGCCGGGCCGCGGAAAGCTCCATCACACTGGCCAAGACCGGGTTCCTGCCCGTGCTCAGCGGCTCTGCCGCCTTCGACTACTCCGGGAACAATTTTCCTCTCGCGAGGGGCTGGAGCCTTGGGGTAACTCTCGACGTTCCCATTTTTAACGGCTTTTTGACGACGGCCGAGGTGGCCCAGGCGAGGGCGAACCTGAAAGTCGTACGGGCCAACGAGGACTCCGTGAGGCTTTCGATCTACCTCGCCGTCCAGCAGGCCTACACTAACCTCAAGGAGGCGGAGGAACTGGTCCCCGTTGATGAGCTCAACGTAACGGCGGCCCAGGAGAATTTCGACATCGCCAACGGCAGCTACAAGGAAGGCGTCGGCGACCCGATCCAGGTCGCCGATGCCGAAAACGCCCTGATCACTGCCAAAATCGCTTATATCGAAGCACTTTACCAATGCAAGGTTGCCCGAGCGGCACTCGAGCAGGCCATGGGGTTAAGATGAGAAAAAGAAATACAGCAACCATCACCGTATCGTTATTGGCACTCTTGGGGTTATTCTCCGCTGGCTGCAAGAACAGCGGGTCCCAGTACGTGACCGATAAAATCACGCGCGGTGACATCATTACGGCCGTCACGGCGACCGGCACCGTCAACGCGGTCACGAGCGTCAACGTGGGAACGCAGGTTTCGGGGCGGATCACCAAGCTCTTTGTCGATTACAACTCCCAGGTCACGAAAGGCGAACTGATCGCCCTGATCGATCCCGCCCTTTTCCAGGCTCAGGTAGACCAAGCCCGGGCCAGCCTGGCCAATGCCAAGGCCAACTTGGCCAAAGCAGCGGCCACGGAGGCGGACGCCAAAAGAACGTGGGACCGTTATAAAAACCTCTTTGACCGGAATCTTGTTGCCAAAAGCCAGATGGACACTTCCGAGACCAGCTACCTTACGGCCGCCGCCTCGACCGTCGCCGCTAAGACCCAGGTCGACCAGACCGCGGCCGCCCTCAGTCAATCGGAAACGAACCTGACCTATACGAAGATCATCTCTCCGGTCGACGGCGTCGTCATCTCTCGGAGCGTCGATGTCGGCCAGACGGTTGCGGCCAGCTTCCAGACACCGACGCTGTTCGTCATTGCCGCGGACTTGACCAAGATGCAGATCGACACCAGCGTTGACGAAGCCGATGTCAGCAATGTGAAAGTCGGGCAAGACGTGGACTTCACGGTCGACGCTTACCCCGAAGTGACGTTCAAAGGCAAGGTGTTCCAGGTCCGGAACGCTGCGGTTACGGTCCAGAACGTTGTTACTTACGATGTGGTCGTACAGACGACCAATCAGGACCTGAAACTCAAGCCGGGCATGACGGCCGAAGTCTCCATCATTACCTCCGTTGTCCGGGACGTCGTGCGGATTCCGAACGGGGCCCTGAGGTTCCGGCCCATGGTCAAAGGAAAACCGGCCGTCGGGGGGCGGGGGCCCGCGGTTTGGACCCTTGACAACAACCAGCCCAAGCGGATCCCTGTCAAAATCGGGTTCAGCGACGGGACCTATACGGAGCTCGTTTCCGGCGAAGTCAAGGAAGGCGAGCTTGTCATCATCGAGTCCCTATCCAAACCGAACGCCCAGGCGACAGGGTTCAGGATGTTCTAAAATGGCGCTCATCGAGGTTCACGAGATCGTCAAGATCTACGATGTCGGGGACATCAAGGTCAAGGCGCTCGACGGGGTGTCCGTCTCCATAGAGAAAACGGAATTCGTCGCCATCATGGGCCCTTCGGGATCGGGCAAATCCACGTTCATGAACCTTCTCGGCTGTCTCGATAAGCCCACGACCGGCCACTATCTGCTCGACGGCCAGGATGTCGGCGGCCTCGATCGGGACGCCCTGGCCGAGATTCGGAATTGCAAACTCGGTTTTGTCTTCCAGGGCTTTAATCTCCTGTCACGGGCCACAGCCCTTGAAAACGTTGAGCTGCCCCTGCTCTATGACGGCGTGCCGCCCAAGCAGAGGGCCCCGATGGCCGCCGCGGCGCTCAAGAACGTCGGGCTTGCGGGCCGTGAATCGCACCGTCCGAACCAACTCTCCGGCGGCGAGCAACAGCGCGTCGCCGTCGCCCGAGCCCTCGTCAAAGGGGCGCCGATCATCCTGGCCGACGAGCCCACCGGCAATCTCGACACCAAAACGAGCGTCGAGATCATGGAGCTTTTCGTCAAGCTCAACGAGGAATCGCATATCACGCTTGTCCTGGTCACTCACGAGCTGGACATCGCGGCCTTCGCCGGCCGGACCATCAGATTCCGCGACGGCCACGTGGTGAGCGATGAGAAGGCGGTCGGGACGAGGGCCGAACGCACCACGGCCGCCTGGGCGAAAGAGGTTTCCCGATGATCAACCTGCTCTGGACTCTGAAGATCGCCATCAAGGCCCTCCAGGCGAATAAGATGCGCTCGGCCCTGACCATGCTCGGCGTCATCATCGGCGTCGGCGCCGTCATCGCCATGCTGGCCGTCGGCACCGGGGCCAGCCAGCGGATCTCCGAGCAGATCCAAAGCATCGGCAGCAACCTGCTGATCATCATGCCCGGCTCGACGACGTCGGGCGGCGTGCGGATGGGCGCCGGTACCCAGCCTACCTTGACCTTGGGCGACGCGAACGCCATTAAAAAGGAAATTTCGAGCGTCGCCTATGTCGGGCCGAGTCTCTCGGGCGCGGCCCAGGTTGTCTACGGACATACGAACTGGTCGACGGGCATCCAGGGCACAACTCCGGACATGCTGGCCTTGCGGAACTGGCCCATGTCGAGCGGGCGGGCCTTCACGGACCAGGACGTCAAGAGCGCGACAAAGGTCTGCCTGCTCGGACAAACGGTCGTCGATAGCCTGTTCGGAAGCGAATCCCCGGTGGGGCAGGTCGTCAGAATCAAGAACATCCCGTTTAAGGTCCTGGGCGTGCTGGCTGTCAAAGGACAGTCGGCTGTCGGCCAGGACCAGGATGATACCGTCTACATCCCCGTGACGACGGCCCAGAAAAGGCTGTTCGGCACGTCGTTCCCCGGGATGGTCCGTGTCATCATGGTCGAGGTCAAGAGCCTCGAAGAGATGGACGCCGCCCAGCGTCAAATCACTTCGCTTCTCCGGCAGAGGCATCACCTCACTCAAAAGCAGGATTCCGACTTCTCCATCAGGAATCTGACCCAATTCATGGAGGCGGCCGAACAGTCCTCACGGGTGATGACGCTTTTGCTCGGCGCCATCGCCTCGGTATCGCTCCTCGTCGGCGGTATCGGCATTATGAACATCATGCTTGTCTCCGTGACGGAGAGGACGAGGGAAATCGGGATCCGCATGGCCGTGGGCGCCAAAACGAAGGCCATCCGGATGCAGTTCATCTCCGAAGCGCTAACCCTGTCCATGATCGGGGGCATCTCGGGGATCATCGCCGGCGTCGGCGTCTCGAAGCTTATCTCGGCTGTGGCGGGCTGGTCGACGGTGATCTCGCCTTTCTCAATCATCCTGGCCTTTGGATTTTCTGCGATCGTGGGGATCTTCTTCGGGTATTATCCGGCTTACAAGGCCTCGCTCCTCGACCCGATCCTGGCGCTGCGCTACGAATAGCAAGACGGGTTCGGGTCGCGCCGAAAGAGTCAAGAAGGGGTCAGGTCTACTTTTTGCCACTTTTGTTGGGAGATCATCCAACGTCAGAGCAACGAGGCCAAAAGTGGCAAAAAGTAGACCTGACCCCATCATCCGCCAAACTTGGCAAAAAGCAGACCTGACCCCTTCCTATTTGACGAGCCGCCTTTTCATCAGCGTGACGCCGACCGTAAACGCGATCGATTCCAAGCCGAGGATAACGAGGACATTGGTTATGATGGACTTCGGATAAACGCCTGAATATACCGCGCGCGAAACGGCGACGGCGTGAGTCAGCGGCAGAAACTTGGAGAATGACTTCAGCCATGGGGGGAAGTGATCCAGCGGGAAAAAGACCCCCGAAAAGAACAGCATCGGCGTGATGATGAGTTCCGTGTAATAGTTGAAGAAGTCGAAGCTCGGGGCGATCGACGTGATGATCATCGCCATGGAGCCGAAAAGGATGCCGGCGAAGATCATGAGGGCGAGCAGCAGAAGGATGGTCGCGGGCGAGGCCGGGGAAACGCCCATGAACATCGCGACGACCATCATCAGGGTGCCGCTGACGACGCCGCGGAAAACCCCCCAGGCGATGTCGCCGGCGACGGCATCCTCGGCCGAGACCGGAGTCGCGATGAGGGCATCGTAGAGTTTCTCGTGGATCAGCTTGATGAACGTTCCGTAAAGGCACTCGAAGGATGAGGACATCATCACCGACGAGACCAGGACGCCCGGCACGAGGAAGTTGAGATAGGGCTTGCCGCCGAAATAGCCGACATAAGAGCCCATGCCGATGCCGAACGTGATCAGGTAGAAGAGGGGCTCGACGAGGCTGACCAGGAATGTCGGCGCGACGAACCTCTTATAGGACATAAGATTCCTGAAAAATACGTGATAGACACGGTAGGAGAGTTTCATTCGATCAGGCTCCGGCCCGTGAGTTTCAGGAACACGTCCTCGAGCGTCGCCGGGCGCCGCACGGTGTTGGGCAGTTCGAGCTCCGCGATCTTATGCCACAGGGCATGGCCGTCCCGGCAGTAGAAATACAATGTGTCTCCGACCCGCTCATGGCCGCACGACGCCTCGGCGAGTTGGGCGATGAGGCGCTCGTCCTGGTCTTGGGACACGCGGATTTCGGCCACCTCACGCCCGATCTCGTCCTCGATGA
Source organism: Candidatus Aminicenantota bacterium (assembly GCA_963727095.1). Classification (GTDB taxonomy): domain Bacteria; phylum Acidobacteriota; class Aminicenantia; order Aminicenantales; family Saccharicenantaceae; genus CAVSEQ01. Next base: position 1,503,764 of record CAVSEQ010000005.1, read on the forward strand.
GCGTCGACGGCCGACCCTCTTTGAGGATGCGTCCCTGATGCATGACGACGATCCGGTCGCAAAGTTGCTGTGCTTCTTCCATGTACTGGGTCGTCAGGATAAGCGTCACGCCCTGCGCCTTGAGCTGACGCAGCCTCTGCCAGATCAGGTGCCGCGACTGCGGGTCGAGGCCCGTCGTCGGCTCGTCGGCGACGATCATGGCCGGGCGGTTGAGCAGGGCCCGGGCGATGAGCAGCCGGCGCTTCATGCCCGTCGAAAGCTGGTCGATCTTGCTCGAGCGCTTGGCTTCGAGCTCGGTGAATTTCAGGAGCTCGGCGATGCGCGGTTTTGCCTCCCGGCGGGGAATGTCAAAAAAGCGGGCGAAGACCATGAGGTTCTCGAAAACCGTCAGGTCAAGATCGAGGTTGATCTCCTGAGGGATGACGCCGGTCATCTTCTTGATGACCCGGTTATCGATATGGGCGGGCATGCCGCTGACGGTGAGAGTCCCCGACGTCACGGGCGACACGCAATGGATCATGCGGACGGTCGAGGTTTTCCCGGCCCCGTTCGGTCCGAGGAAACCGAAGCACTCACCTTCTTCGATGTCGAAGGAAATCCCTGCGACGGCGGTGAGGTCCCCGAACTTTTTGACGAGTTCTCTGGCGTGGATGATTGCGGTCATGGGAAAAAACCTGAAGCTATGATACCAGATATCCGAGAGCGCGCAAAATCGCGGATGACCAAGCGGGCACCTCCGAACGCCGCGGCCGCAGCGCCGCGAGTTCCCCCGAGCCATTGAAACGGGCCTGCGGCCAATGATAAAGTGTCCCAGGTGCCGGCAGGAACCGGAAGCTCCGGCCCGGTTCGCTTTCACTCATAACGGGAGGAACACAATGCAGGAAGGACACTGCCGCACGGATGCGGCTCCCATGACAATGGCGCGAACGTGCCGGCCGGCGAGCCCTGCCGCCAGGATGATTGCGGTTGCAGCGGCCGTCCTTGGCGTGTCGGCCGCACTCCTTATCTGCGCCGTCCCTCAAGCCCGGGAGGCAAGCGCGGCCGGCGGCTACGGCGACACGCTTTATCCGTTTGTCCATGAATATGACCAGACCGTCGTCTATAAGATTGCCGTCGACTATTGCCCGGCGAATCCCATGCCACCGCTTGACGCCGGCCAGACGCTCGACGTTATCCGCCGAGTCGACAACCTGACCCGCGGCATCCCGAAGATTGTTTACCTCGTCGGCTGGCAGTACCGCGGTCACGATACCGGCTATCCGTCGCTTGACAAGGTCAACGAACATCTCAAGCGGCCGGGCGACGCGACGGCGCTCGAGAGCTTGCGCTGGCTGATGCGGGAGGGGCCGAGATTCAATACTCTTGTCTCACTTCATGTCAACTTCTCGGACTGCTACCTTGACGACAACCCGCTGGGACCTGTCTACCAGGAGCGCGATATCATCGTCCGCAACGGCGACGGGACGTACCGCCAGGGCTACAAATGGTGCGACCATATGGCCTACCGGGCCAGCAACTTCCGGAACTGGAACCAAGACACGTTCAAGGACAGGCAGATCGGGCCCCTCTTTGCCATGCTCCCCGAACTCGCCGCGAGCGGGACGCTCCACCCCGACGCCTGGTACAGCATCGACAACCCGTACTACGGCATTACCGACGCCATGGACTGCGAAGCGATGCGGCAGATGACGGTCTATGCCCGGCAAAAGTACGGCGTGGACCTGACGACGGAGTTCGACCGCCGCCGGCCGCCCAACACCGACTTCGTCCTCTATCACCCCATGCTCTGGCACATCGCATGGGACGAGCGGACGCCGCCTGACCCGATGAAGATCCCGTCCTATTTTCTGGCCGGTGTCAACGCCAAGACCTGGAGCAACTCCGCGGAGACGGTCCAGTCCAAGTTCTTCGGCGAGGGTTCTTCGCTTGAGGAAGAGGTCGCCGCTGACCCGGTCACAATTCCAGGCGGGCTGAAGTCTTTCGCCACGCGGGGCCTGGGCTGGTATTATCTGAACCGCAGACTCCGGCGCTCCTTCGACGGCCAGCTCGCCCGCTTTTCCGGCGGCGTGACCACCTCCTATCCCGGCAAATACATGATGAAGGAGGACGCCGACGTTCTCCAGGACGGGAACGATGTTTTCCTTCCCGCCCTATGGCGAGCGGACAGGGAAATCATCGCCTACAGCGAAAAGGGCTATGCCGCCCGCACCTGGAAACTGCCCGAGGAATGGGCGGGCGTCAAAACCGTCGATATTTATCGCATAACACCTGAGGGTCTTGCCCGGAAGCTCAGGAGCGCCAAAGCCGGCACGGACCGGAAACTCGAGCTGTCCCTGGCGGCCGACGAAGGCGTTTGCATCGTGCCAGCCGGAGCGGACCCGAGCATCAATCCTCCTGGCGTGCCTTCGGGCACTGTTTCCTTTCTCGGCGCGGACCGGGAAACGAAGGGCGCGTGGAAAACGAAATACGGCTCGGAAGGTTACGATGTCATCGCCGCCGGCCAAAGGCTTCCAGCTTACGTTAAGGTCAACTATATCAGCGGGGCGGAACGCGTCTGGGTGCCGACGACCCAAGATGTCCAGGCTCTCGAAAAACCTGAAGGGGAGGGCCGGATCGCCGCCGCCCGCTCGGCCGGCCTCCATGAAATCATCGATGTTGCCATAGCGGACGGGAGTGCGCACGATGTGTCCCTTTACCTCGTCGATTGGGACAGGACCGGACGCTGGACCGTGGTCGACACGATCGATGCCCTCTCCAGGAAACGGCTCGACACACAGAACGTCATCAATTTCGGATCCGGCCTTTACCTCCGATATCGCGTCAGCGGCCGGGTCCAGTTCAGGATCACGAACGTCTGGACGAAGCGATACACGATCTCACCCGACGCGGGATTCTCGGCGCTTTTCTTTGATCCGTCACGATGACGTGGCACGTCACTGCTTCGTGGAGTGCCGTTATGCCCCTTTACTTTTCCGAAAGGATCCGCACCGGGCCGAGGAGGCCCGAATCCAGGAGCGGCGTGCCTTTCTCATAGGTCACGTTGGTTTTCGTCAGGCGCTTCGCCGCCGGAAGGGAGGCGTCGCCGATCACGCGGTTCGGCCACAGGTTGATGATATCGATCTCCAGGGCATTTGCCCTCGGCCTGACCGCGTCGGTTATTTCCACGCGCCAGGGCGCCGTCCAGATGACTCCCAGCGGCTTGCCGTTGAGCCGCGCTTCTGCAACGAACTTCACGTCTCCCAAATCGAGATACAAACGCCGCCCGCTTTCCGTCAGACTCTTGCTGATGTCAATTGTTTTCCGGTATGTCGCTGTGCCTGAATAGTACTTAATGCCCTCTTCCGGACGTTTTGTCCAACTCACCAAGCGTTCGAACCGGACGGACCTCGGTCCGCCCCAGGCCGGGTCGAATCTCACTTCCCAGGACCCTTCGATCTCGGCCACCTGCTGCAGAACCGGGAAATTGAGGGCCGAGGATCCTTTCGCCCCCGCGCCGGCGGGCCTGCGGAAAACGACAAAGAACGAACCGTACGGCGCGAATTCCAACGGCAGCGTGGTCCGGCCGGCGGCTTGGCTGAAAGCCGTCGCTCCGCGGCTCAGCCCGCTCACGGGGTCAAAGATTTCCGGTAGTTTCCCGGAGACGCGAAAAGTGCATTCGACGCGGCTCTGCGGGCGGTTTTCGCGGTTGACGACAAAATAGACATCGGTTTCGTTGTCTCGGCGGTGGATGAAGTCAAGCCTCGCGGGGCCGGCCTTCGTCGGGTTCTCACCGCCCGGCACGGCATAGGCAAAGTCGGCCTCGACACCCTGCGCGGCCAGGATGTCGCGGAGAGGTTTGCCCCAGACAATCCGGCCCGAACCGAGCTTCCTTTCACCTTGCGCCGGACCTTCCTTGGCTCCCCAGAGCTCTGCAGCCAACCGCGCGACTTCGCCGTCGCTCGCCGGATATCCGTCGAGGCCCGTCGCTCTCCGCGGCCTCGTTCCGACGACTGTTGCCCCGGCCTTGACCAGTTCAGCGAGTTTCCGGGTGACTGCAGGCGACAGCGCGCCGTCCTCCGGCAGGATCAGTACGCGATAACTCATGCCGCTCGCCAGGACGAGCCGGCCATCCTTGACGGTCACACCGCCGAGCAGAACTTCGGCGTTCAGGCAATCAAAATCATAGCCGAGCGGAAGGGCGGGACGGATATATTCGCGTGACGGTACGAATGCCGTTGCCCCCTCTCCATAAAAATAGCAGGCATCGGCCACGAATGTTCCCATCTGCAGGAGATACTGGCAGCGGCCGAGGTAGCGGAAAAATTCCCGGCCCTGCTCCCACCATGTGATATTCCGGTCGAAGTGCGTGCCGGCGCCGTACTGCCAGCCGGGTTTCATGTCCAAAATTGGCTGGTGCGTGTACTGGTGGAAGACCATCCGGTTCAACCCATTGAGGAATGCCTCGTCTCCCACGGGCTTGAGAAGAGCGGGCGATTCCTGCCAATGGCTCCACGCCGTGAAGGACTCGGCTTGGACGAGCGGCCGCCCGTAAATGTGCGCCGCGGAGGCCACGGACCGGATGACGTTTCCCCATGGGTTGAATTGCGACATGATGTCTGTTCCGAACCAGAACTCGCCCATCGGAATGTCCGAGCTTCCCGCGCACTGCAGGCCGTCGATATGAGGATAGGGGTACGTGCCATAGCCGGTCTCCATGTGCGCCCCCACGCCGTGTTCGTGGGCCAACGCGACATACCTCCGCCAGAAACGTTCGGCGAAAAGGTCGCCGATCGTCCGCCGGATATCCCAGAGGAACCGGTCCGTGACTTCGCGCCCGTCCACAATACGCCGGGCCAATGCCGGAAGCCAGGGCAGAAGGTCATAGCCGCGGCGCGTCCTGAATTCGTCGCGGAATGCCGGCGACCACGTCGGCTGCTGCCCCCGGACGTCGGCGCCGAGCTCGTAGCTGTCGATGTGGAAGAACTTGAGGGTGCTCCCGGGAACCGCAGCGGCGTCGGCTAGGATCGGTTCGGCGACGTTTCGGAACTGGCTCTCGATGCCTTTGGAGCTGAGCATGTCCGCCTCGTAGCCGGTGGGCGCCCCCGCGCAGGTGCACCGCGTCCTTTGCCCTTCGAGTGTGTACCCAAAACGGAGGATCGTCCAGCGGCCGGCGGGGACGTCCCACGTCATGCGCCCGGCCCCGTTCAGGCGGGGCGTGAGGTCAATGACTTGTGAGGATCGGCAGTCCGGCTCCACTTCCGCGTCTTCATATTCTTCTTTGAGAACCGGCGGCCCCTGGCGCGGCCAATCCCAAAAGCTCCGGTTGCCGGACTTGAACATCCACCATTTGATGCCCGGACGAAGAACCGGGTCGTCGCCTTTCCGAAGGATGACCATCTCGGCGACCTGCGCCTCGGGACCATAGGAGCTGTCGACGATCAGGCGGAAGGCCCGCGCCTTCACCACGCCGAACTCCACCCGCTTGGCCCGGCCCTTGTCCATGGTGAATCGGGACACCGGAGTGAAGGTTTTCCCGTCGGCGGACGCCTGGACTTGGCAATCCCGGGGCCCCGTACCTGCGGGCGGCACGACATAGACGGCGATAGCTTCGAGGGGCTCATGATAGGTGAGAGTCAGCGAAGCGGGCAGCGCGGGCTTGGACGACCAGGCCGTCTGCGGGTCTCCGTCGGCGGCATCCTCAGGGGGCTGGTTCCACTCGTCGCAATAGCCGCCCTGGGTCGAACTGGCGCTGACCTCCGCCGGAGTGACCGGACGGCCGGGCCGCTCACGGAAGGCGACCGCGGCGACGTCCCGGTAATAGCCGTCGACCACACGGGGCATCGGCAGCGTCTGAGCCATCGCCCGGGGGCCGTCCACCTGGATTTCCGACCGGACGAGCACCTTGTTGGCTTCGTCGGGTGTAATCCATGGGCCCCCGCTGTCCCAGCCGTCGCAGAGATTCACGGAGACATCCATACGCAGCCGGGCCGCCTCACTCAGGGCGTGCTTGAAGAGGTCGTGCCACGGGGGGCTGAGGAAGCGCACTCCTGTCGGCATCGGGCCGGCCGGGCCGCCGGCGTTGAAGATGAGAACGCCGTTGATTCCCTGCCGTTTCATTTCCTCGAGGTCTTTGGTGATGCCCGCTTTCGTGACGTTGCCCTCGAGCCACCACCAGTAAGTCCAAGGCTTGGCGTCATCCGGCGGATTCAGGAATCCCAGCCGGAGCGAGTCGGTTTGAGCGATTCCGAGTGTCGTCAGGATTGAGATAAAACCCGCGATGACGGCGAGGCGTTTGGCTTTCATGGTCATGGGCGCCCTCTCACGGCTCCTGGAATATGGAAACGGCCAAGTCTTCAGCCGCTGACGGCATCCCGAAAGCCGGGTTTCCCGCGGCTCAGGCCTCCTCGACGACCTTCCAGCCCAGCGCGTCGGCCAGGCCATAGACCTGTTGCTTGAGGTCGCCGTAGAACGTGACGCGGTGCCAGCCCCATTTATCCCACATCGTGAACAGTTTTTCGATGTCTCCCACGGGCTCGCCGATGAGCTTGGTCCGGCAGGCCCGGTCGTCGGGGTCGTTTCCCACCGCCTTCGCCTGATGCAGGAGGATCTCTTTGCGCGCCTCCGAGATCTGCACTGATGTCGTCATGTAACCCGTCGGCAGGATGGATCGAACCGCCGCACCGTTCCGGTCCTCGGAATGGGTGAGGATCTGGAAAGGATTGCTGGGCCCGTTCGGCCCGAAGACCTGTTTCGACGCGACGCAGTGGGCGTAGATGATGCGCCGTTCAGCCGAGTCGATGACCGGGTCCGAGATATAGCCCGGCCGGCCGTGGGTCATGAGGCCCAGCGCGACCATGGCCGAGGCCGAGGCGATGTCACACTCGCACCCGCCGACGCTGCCCTGGTTGTTTAGTTCGTGGAAGCCCAGGCAGGGGTAGGCGTGGATGTGCCCGCCGTAGAATCCCCCCAGGCAGTTGATCGAAATCGCCTGCGCGCCGTGTTTCTTGAGGACGGCCCTTTGGCCGATGTACATGGCCGCCGAGTTGACCAGTTCGTTGTGGCTCACGCCGTCGACCAACTGGGCCGTCTTCGTCCACCGGTCGGCAATCGTGCGGCTTTCGTCCTTGTCCGCCGCCGCCCAGGCCTCATTGACATCGGCGAACGGGATCTGAAGGACCTGGATGCCCATGATGGTCGTGGCGGGGCCGGCTTTGTCATCCCGGACCGCCAAAATCTTTGCCGCTTTCATGAGGCGGACCGTTTCGGCCGCCGACAGAGTCTGCAGCCGGTCCGGACGGCAGGCGAGGTCGCCGGGATTGGGTGTGCGCGACGTCCGCACCAGGCTCGTCGCCGCCGCGAAGTCGAACCCGGCGCCGCCGGCCTTCGCCGCTTCGAAACAGCGGACGGCCTCGGCCAGGTCATCCATTCTCGGCGAGGAGACGAATCCGACATTGCGTGCCCCGGCTCGAAGGAAGGCCGCCGTATAGACCAGAAAGCCGCCGCTGCCGCCGTACTTGAAATCGACATAGAGCACGGGCTTGCCGGAGCCGGCCATCGTCTGGACGACCTGGTTCCAGGCGTTCATTTGAAAGACCAGATAGCCGTCCGGCGCCGCGGCCTTGTCGGCCTCGAGAATCTTCTGCGCCTGCTCGGGGCCGGCGGCCATCGTGGGCACGAACGAGTAGTCCGGGAAAAGCCGCGACAGCTCTGCGTTGTACTTTTCCATGACCGGGGTAAAGTCGAACCCGACGTTCGGCCAGTCCGGACGATCTTGTTTCGCCGCGTGGAGGGAGTAGAGGACGTGGACCTTGATCTTGTCCCTGCGCACCGCCGGCGGCACGGCGGACTTGAGCCAGTTCGGAGCGCCGATCAATCCGGCCGCGCCAGCGCAGGCCGCGCACCCGGCCATGAATCGGCGGCGGCTGATGCCGTGCCCCGGACAGCCAGAAGGCTTCGGATAGTGGGAATGCGGTTTCTGTTCGCTCATCAGTCCTCCTTTCCGTGCGCGCGATACGACGCGCCGACCAAAACATATCGCCCGTAGGCGCCGGTTGTCAAGGGGGAGCGGTTAAACGATTGTCCCGGCCTTCGGCCCAACTTGCCCCTTGGCATGACCGAGACGGCGGCGATTGCCTCCCCACGGAGGGATGAGGCCGCTTGCATTGAGGACGGGAATCGAGTTTAATTTGGGCCGGACCTTGGGGGCCTGTGTCCCCAACAGGGGAGCAAACATGAGAATCATGACAGTGGTTTTGGCGATTGTGTCGATGATCTTAAGCGGAGCGGCCGCCGGGCAGACTAACACCGGCGCGGCGGACCAGATCCGGTCTGTTCTCGAGCTCCAGAAGGCCGCCTGGAACCGCGCCGATATCGAAGGGTTTATGGCGACGTACTGGAACTCGGACTCTCTCACCTTCCAATCGGGGAAAAGCCGCGTCTCCGGCTGGGCGAATGTGCTCGCCCGTTATAAAAGAACCTATGCGCCCGACAATATGGGGAAGCTCGATTTCACGGACATTTCGATCACCCTCCTCGCCCTGGATGCCGCCTACGTTCTTGGCCGCTACAAACTGGACCTCAATGGCTCTCACTCGGAGGGCATTTTCACGCTCATCTTCAAGCGCATGAAGGACGGCTGGCGCATCATCCATGACCATACATCGTCCTAAAAGACGATGCCGATCTGATAGAAAACATTGGTTTCCCAGTAGCGCTCGGCGATATCCAGCAGCCTGCCCCGGCGGTCGATCCCCTCGGCGGCCAAGCCCAATTCGATGGGCGTCCGCCGTAGATGGTAAGCCAGCCTGCACCGCCAGAGGAGGCGCGAGTCGCGGATCTTGAAGTCATCCGTCACATATCCCAGGTATTGATAGCGATCCAATCCCTGGATGGAATCGTACCACTGGTAGCTCGCCGCCGCCAGGAGCCGCCATTGCCCGATGTCCACGGCCAGGTCGGAGACCAGCGTCATACCGAGTCCGTAGTAGTAGCCCCAATTGAGGAGCGTCGATTTCACGCCGCTCGGGTCATGGCTTTCGGTGAAGCGATTGTAGGCCAAGGCATTGACCATGCCAAAATCGCCGTAGGCTTCGGTCGTCCATCGGATATGGAGCCCGGGCGTGAAGCGGCTGAGCTTGAATACAGCGCCCAGAGGGCTGATCACACCCAGCTTGTCTGTAAACTGGGTGGGTGTCGGCCGAATGAATCGGGCATCGCCGACCGTGGCCAGGGCTCCACCCTGGAGTTCGTCGTTGCTGTCGTACCAGACCACGGCCCGTTTCTTATAAACCTCGAATGCGGTGCCGAATCCCAGCGAAGAACTGAGACCCCGCGCCGAGCCATCATCATCCTGACGGGCGGACTGCCAGGCATAGCCGACGAGCACGGCGGAGGTCCGGATGCGAAATTCCTCCATCCCGGAGGCGCTGAAGCTCATATTGATGGAGACCCGGCTGGAAAGAGTGTCGGAGAGGTATTGGCGGAAGGCCTGCGCTTTTCCGTATCCCGGCACGGAGATCGTTTCCGTGTCCAACCCGACATTGAATTGGCGGTAATAGGCGCCGGACTGAGCGACCGCCGTCGTCCCGGCCGGGGAAACCTTGTCCTCCTTGAAACTCGCGGTGAGACGGAAGCGATGCCAATCTAGATCCGGCGCGCTGTTCGTGTCCGGTCCGCTTCCTTGATCGAACCAGTTGTTGGCCGCGAGAAAGGGGTTGAAGAGGAAACTGGCCAGCTTGTTTAGAATCCCGCTCCGGTGGCTGAAATAGGACGAAACTTGGTACAAGGGCTCGCCGATCGCAGGTCCTCCGAACGGGGAAAAGATCATATCATTGATAGAGATCAGCTCCCGCCATTCCGAAAAGGTTTCCCAAAGGGACGATGACACAAATGAGAAGACGGTGGAGAGGCGGCTGTTCAGGCCGTTTGTCCGCGCCATGTTGTAGTAGCCGGCCCCTGCGGCCGCGTGCGACCAGTTAAACCAGAAGGCATTCGAATCCAGCCTGGGCGACTGCGCGGTGAAGAATTTGCGGCCGAACGTCTTCCAGGTGAATTCCCAATCAACCGTGAACTTGCCGTAAGCGCCCCAGTAATCGAGCGTGGAGGCGGTCAGAAGGACGGCTTCCTCGAGGAGGGCGCGTCCGGTCTTGGGTCCCCGGGTCCGCTGAGGCGTCTCGCTTCCTGCGACATTCGCCCCGGACTTTGCTGCGTCATCTTTCTTTGCGTCCGCCGCAAGACAGTGGTGGACCAGGCCCGGGAAAACCAGAATCAGAAATAGGGCAAGCGCGCGAATCTTCATAGACTTGAGCCTTGTGTCCTACAGATAAGGTTATGAATTCCCGGTTTTTCCGAACGTCCTATTTCGGCTTCAGGCCGAACGCATAGCCGACGGAGATAACGACCGCACCCGTCTTGCTGTTGCCGCTCGTCGCGACATCCTTTTGGATAGTCGTCAGGCCAAGCTGGAAGTGGGCTTCGAGGATCAGCTTGCCGGGGCCGACCGGATACGTCAGGCCTCCGCCGAAGGCCAGTCCGAAGTTCCACCTCTCGAGGCTGTCCATGACGTCGGTATCGGCGTCGAAGCTCACCGGAGGGCTGACTGGTATGGTGCCCGCTTCGTCAAGGAAGACGGCGCTTGTGCCGCTGGTCAGGGCTTTGGCCCTGACGAGGTACCCGATATAGGGTCCGGCGTTGACGAAGAAGCGCAGTTTCTCGCCGAAGCTCAGCCGGCCCATCACCGGCAATTCGACATAATCGATGATCGTCTCGTTCTTAAAATCCGCATAGACGGAGGTGTCCGGCGGAAGCTCCAGGCCGGGGGGAAGCGTAGTGATGATCTGCAGGCCGTTCCTCTTGCCGCCTTGCGATGTGTAGTTGAACTCAGCGACAAGGGAGAAATTTCGGGACAGCGGGAAGTCGGCAAAAATGCCGAAAAAAGGACCCTGGCGGGATGAGAACCCTCTTGTGAGCGGATCGTTTTGGTTCCCTCTGATGTTTGGGATGCTGATGCCGCCGTGGACCCCGATGCCGATCTCCTCTGCGAGTGCAGCGCTGTTTGCTGCGAGAAGAATGCCGATCATGACGATCAACAACCTGCCCTGCTTTCGAATCATGTTCGACCTCCACAATTGAATTCGCCAGAAATGTCCGGGGCGAGGGTTTCCGTGGGCGTGAAACGAACGCCCATCAGAAAATAACCCCTTTCATGCTCTACCCTTTTTCACAACGATAGCAGAGCCGGGCGCGCCCGTCAACTCCGGGAGCCTGGGCTGGCCGGGACGGGTGAGGACTATGCGCCAGACAGGTTTGACCCGCGGAATATGGTCCCCCCGTATGCTGTCGAGGAGCGGTTCTTCTCGGCCCAATGCGTCCCCCAAAAGTATCCCGGCAGCTCTTGACATTGACGTTGCGTCATAGTTTAGAATGGCTTTGAGGATACGGATATGAAACAGAATTACTTAATCAAAGAGTTCGCAGACCTGACCAAAGTTACGGTGCGGACGCTTCATTTTTACGACCAGATCGGACTGCTCAAGCCGAGCTTTCAGAAGGACAACGGTTACCGGGTTTATACGGATCAGGACCTCTTGAAGCTTCAGCAGATCGTAACCCTTAAATTTATGGGTTTTTCTCTGGAGCAGATCAAAGATCTCCTGGGACGAAAAGGCTACGAAGTGGTCAAGTCCTTGAAAGTCCAGGCGGAGGCCGTGCGCGACGAGATCGGCCGTCTGCAGCAGGCCTCGCGGGCCATCGAGCAGGTCCTCCGGCGGCTCGAAACCGGGGGCCGCATCGACAGGAAAAAACTCATCCACATCATGGAGGTCATACAAATGGGTGACGACGTCAAAAAAGCATGGCAAGAGAAGTTCTTTACGGAGGCGGAACTCAAGGAGTTCGAGGAAATTGGGAAAAAGTACACCCCCGAAATGATGGAAACCTACCAGCGGCACTGGTCCGAACTCATCGAGGAGATTAAGAATCACCTCACGGCGGACCCGGCCGGCAAAGTCGCACAGTCATTGGCGAAACGCTGGGTGGACCTTCTCAACGAGGGCTACGGCGGGCACCCGCAGCTCAAGGCCAAAATCGGTGAGGCCTACAAGACCGGAGCGATTCCGGCTGAGAGCAGACCTTTCGGCTCCGAGGTCTGGGATTTCATCCACAAAGCCTTGGCCGTCGCCAAGAAGAACTGCTAGAGCAACTCGGACGGAAGGCCCCTCTAGCCCTGTCCGATTGGACAGGGCGGCCCAGCTTCGTCCCAAGACAAGCCTCAGCTCAATAGATCCAGTCCTTCTTGCCGTCCGGCGAGTGCTTCAGGATGTGCTCGGCCATGATGCGGAGGAGCTCGTCACCTTTGAACGGGCTCCAGCCGTGCCCGCCGCGGTCGCCGTACTTGAATTCACCCCCGTAAGGCGGCTCGGTCAGTTTCTCGAGCGCGTCCTGGAGGAGGTAACAGGCCTCGTTGAGGTAGAAATTGTCCATCCGGCCGCAGTAGACATGGATCTTGCCCGCGAGCTTCGGCGCCGATCGGCCGGCCAGTTCTTCTGGAGATACCTGGTGATATCGTAGCGCTCACCGGCCCAGGCAACGATGTCTTTGTTGATCCGTCCCGTCAGCGGGTCCCAGAGCGCCGCGGGGTAGCCGTCCTCGGCGACCGGGCCGAAGACGGCGTTCCAAATGGCCCACTGGCCGCCCGAGCGGAAGCGGTCGCCGATCGCCTCCTCATACTGGTTTTCCTGCTCCTGAGTGAAGATGACGTTGCCGCTCGTATCTCGCTCGGCGCCGCGCGTGACGCGCGTCCATTCGTGCTCGAGATAGTAAGCGTTTGTGTCTGCGTAGAGATTCACGACCTGGTATTTGTGGAAATCCACGGGATCGGGAAAAAAAGTCCAGGTGCCGTCGAAGACGTCTGGATAAAAAACCTGCATGGCCAGCGAGATCCAGCCGCCCGTCGAGCCTCCGGAAAGAACCCGCGCCCAGGGCTGGCCGATGGCCCGGAAGCTTTTCTCGATGACGGGGAGGAGCTCCGTGATGATGGCGTCGCCGTAGGGCCCTACATTGGCCGAGTTCACGCCATAGGAATCGTCGTAGTAAGGACAAGCATGCTCGAAAGTCACCTGGATGAACCGGGGCAGGTTGTCCTCGTTCCAGACCTTGTTCGCCGCATTCCCGGGGTCCTCGCTGAAGCGGCCGACGTTTCCTCGCGGGAAATGACCCTGGATATAATGGACCGGGTATCGGACTCCCGGGTGCTCGTCGTACCCCTTGGGCAGCAGGATATTGGCGCCGATGAACATGGGCTGACCCCAGAAATCGGTCAGGAGTTTGCTCTGAATTCTGACGTGCTTGAGGTGGGCGGTGTCCTTGTACGGCGGAAGAGAAGGATTGACGTGATTCAGGACGAGACGCGGGGCCTCGACCCAGCCGGTCGGAATATGCACCTTGACGGGATCGCTGTGGAGATTCCCGGGAGCGGCATACCAATTCTGGCCCTCGCCCTCGTCCTTGTGGAGCTTGACGACCTTGCCGTCGGATCGCTTGAACGTCGTATAGACGTTAATCCAAGCTTGGACAAAATAATCGCCTTCGGGAATTGCGGCCAGGCTCCGCACGGGGTAGCCGAACGCCGTTTCATCGACGAATGTTGCGTTGCCAGGCGTGAGGTCGTCGACGTTGACTCCAAAGATCGGCGTCCCGTTGACGTTCGGGTCGAAGGACTCGGTCCGGGAGAGGAGAAGGATGATGCGGCCGGACACCGGCATCTTCCGCGCGCCCGGGTCGACGGACACGGCGAAACGGGTTCTCGCGGCCGGCGTTTGCCCGGCTGAAACGGAATGAGCGTTTGGCGGCGCGGCCAGGGCCGCCGACATGACCACTGCGGCCAACGCGATCCGGCCGGTCGTAACGCTCTGGCTATGTCGGATTATTCTCAGCATATCTTCCTCCCGATCTCCCCGGCTTATATCAGAGGCCCTGCCTGATGTCAAAAGCGCCAAAAAGCGGTTGCCAAGAAGGGGTCAAACCTACGGCAGGAAGCGAGGTTTTAGCAGCGACCATCGGAATTGTGGCAAAGCAGCTCGGAGCCGCAATTCCGAGAAATATCCGGAACGAGCCCCAAGACTGGAAAGTGTAGGTTTGACCCCTTCCTAGGCCTGGGTGCGTCGTCAAGAAATGGATGACGCCCCGCTGAAGAGGTGTGATAATATACGGCCGCAATGTTCGAACACAAGTCCCAGCCGCTTTTGCCTTTTGGAAAGTTTGTCCGCCGCGTCCTCCGTCATGTCCTCATCGGCGCGGCCGTCATCGGCCTCTCGCTCGGCGGCGGCATTCTGGGCTACCATCTCACAGAAAAGCTTCCTTGGCTGGATTCCCTGCTCAACGCGTCCATGATCCTGGGAGGCATGGGCCCTGTCAACCCGATTCAGACCACGGCCGGCAAGCTCTTCGCTTCGTTTTATGCGCTGTACTCCGGGGTTGTTTTTCTTGTGGTCGTCGGAATTATGGTGGCGCCGATCGCGCACCGCATCCTCCACAGGCTGCACCTTGCTGAAGAACAATCCCGGCAGTGAACGGCGCCGTTTGGCTCGTGTGCCGCGCCGTCAAGTCGGCGGGGAATTATGACCCGTAGCAGGCGTTCATCAACGCCTCCCAATCCTGCTCAGACTTGACCTTAATGATCTCCCGTCGGACCATCGCCGGCTGGGGATGCAGACGAGCATAGTGAATTCCGAAATTCCGCATGATCTTGAGACCCCGGTCGGGACCGTAGATTTCGCAGGTCAGCCGGTAATGGCGGCCGATGAGCTCGCGCTGCTCCTCGAGTGCGGGATGACGGGGCTCGCGTCCGGCGGCGAGATCTCGCGCCTGGCGGAAGATCCAAGGGTTGCCGATCGCCCCGCGGGCCGCGCTGACGCCGTCGACGCCCGTTTCACGGATCATCCTCAAAGCATCCGCGGCGCTGTGGACGTCCCCCGAGCCGATGACCGTCCGACCGGGGAATTGGTCCTTGACCCCGGCCAAAAACTCCCAGTCTGCGCGGCCTCTGTATTTTTGATCAACACTCCGGGCATGGACGCAGATGGCCGCGATGCCGAGGTCGAAGGCCCCGCGGGCGATCCGCCAAAAAGCGTCATGACGGGCATCGGCTTCGCGAAAGGCCCGCCGCAGCTTGAGCGTGACGGGCCGGTCGGGGACGGCGTCGAGGACGGCTCGAACGATGTCCATCACCCGGCCCGGATGGTTCATGAAGTAGCCGCCCCGGCCTCGGGCCAGGACCTTTCGGACCGGGCAGGCGAAATTAAGGTCGATGACGTCAAATCCCGCTTCCCGCAGCGCGGCCGCCGCCGCTGCCATGACCTCAGGCTCGCTTCCCATGATCTGTCCCGCGACCGGATGATCACGGTCGTCCATCCTGACCAGCCGCTTCCGGAGCTTGCCGTCGACGAGCAACTGCCTGTCGAGCATGGCCTCCGTCGTACAGTACGGCGCGGACAGACTGCGGCAGATCAGACGGTAAGAAAGGTCGCTGTAGCCGGCGAGCGAAGCCAGCACAACGGGGAATTCAATGGTGACCGCGCCGATTCTGAGAGGCTTCAAAGTGTCGGACATGCGGGAGAATTATAACAGGCTAGGATGCCAGGGCCAAACGCCTTAGGTGGGCGGTCTGTCCCTTCACAAGGATGAGCCCGAGTTCGGTTTCTCTCAAAAGAGAGAGCGCAGGGGTGCTTCCCGGAGGAAGGCGTGGGAAGGCCGAGCGGCAGGGAGCGGATTCTAAGAAGCGACCAGCATACCGCAACTTTGCTGCAGTCGTGGCACGGCTGCTAATTAAGGCGGCGGTGAGGCCTACCCGTAAGCCCCCGTGGCGGAGGGGGTCCCGGCGCCTGGCGACGGGGGAGCCGATGGGACAGGTTCCCGGGGGAGCGGCAGCGCGGGGGCCAAGGGTAGGCTCACTGCCGCTGAGCGAGGCCTTTCTTCGAGCGGGTTTGACTCGCCGGGGCAAACCCCGACCTGACGAAGGGAACACCCCGAGCTCGACCTTTAAAAAAATGTTAGATGCTTAACTTGATTCCAATCAAGGCTTGGAATCCGGTCAAGTTGAGCTCGCCCCTCCGGGCGTTGGCTAGGCCGGCGCCGGTCGGTCCGTTGATGTCGAAGAAGCCGAAATGGGGATAGACGCCGTTTCCCACAAGCTCGTAATACCATAAGTAATACGAGGAACTGGTGGTCGTAACCGTTCCCGACGACGTTGTGGTTGAAAGCAGCCAGTTTCCCTTAAAGTTCGAGATCTTCGCCGCCCGAAAGAGGCCTTCCACGACCAGGGAAAGGCCCCTGAAGAGGTGAACGTTGAGGTCGAGCCCGACCTGGGCGCCCAGATCGTTCGCGCTGGCTTTAAACGTTTCTATCTCTGAAAGGACCCCAGCCGTCGCCGTGTCCTGCCTCCGGAAGCCGAACTGAACGATTTGAAATACGGGTCCGCCAAAAGCGTCGATGCCGATCCGCGGCGTTATCCGGGTCTTGTAATGGATGTTTAAGAAAAACGGAATCGCCGAGATCGTTGGGGAAAATGTGGACGTGAAGGAACTCGAGCCGCCGTCCAGAGATGTTTCGCCTGACACACCACTTTGGTTGGCAATCTGATAATAGCCCCCGCCGATGCCGACGCCGAAATGCGGGCCCCAATAATTGACGATCTCCAGGTAAAGACTCCCCCCGGTATTGAGCTTCTTATAGCCGCCCGATAATGAAAGGGACGTGTCGCGAAGCAGTTGGTTCTGACCGGCAATACCTTTGTTATAGTCGTCGCCCTGAATAAAAACCAGGCCGCCCGTGAGCTTGAACGCAACCTGCTCCTGCTGGGAAAAAACCGGGCCGGCCGCCGCTATGGCAAATCCCACGCTTATCGTTATGATCAGAATCCTTCGCATCGCCTTCCTCGCACGCCCGAATCCGATCGTCATGCCCGTCGAGGGCTCGGGCCGCCGTTCCACGGCCTTCTCAAGGGGCGAACATATCATCATGGCGTCGATTCCGTCAAGAATCCTATGCTATAATCCCGGCCATGCCGGACCTCATCGGAACCGACGTCCTCTATCGGCGGTGGAATCCATCGAATGCGGCGGCGCCCGCTAAGGCCGTTTTCCTCCTGGTGCACGGACTCGGCGCCCATACGGACCGCTGGGGCTTTCTGGCCGAACGACTGGCGCGCGGCGGCTACATGTCTTACGCTATCGAATTGCGCGGATTCGGCCGGACGCCGGAACGGCCGCGTGGGCACATCGATTCCCTCCGGATTTGGGAAGCCGATATCCTGAAACTCCGGGAAACGGCCGCCGGCGAGAACCCCGGGAAAAAGATCTTCATTCTGGGCGAGAGTGTCGGCGGGCTGGTCGCGTTCAACCTGGTCTGCCGCAATCCCGATGCCTTCGCCGGGCAGGTTCTCATTTCCCCCGACTTCAAAAACGGGCTGAAATTCCCTATCTCCTCGTACGTGAAGCTGGCCGCCGGCATTCTCATCCGGCCGCGGATGACGCTCGCCGTCCCCTTCACCTCCGCCATGTGCACGCGTGACACGTCGTACCAGAAGGTCATGGACGCAAACCCGGACGAGCTCCGCGTCGCCAGCCTGAGGTGCCTGATGGGCATCCTGAGCGAACAGGGGGAGTCCAAGAAACTGGCCCGGTCCCTGCGCGTGCCGTCCCTTTTCCTGATTTCAGGCCGCGATTTCCTCGTCGATGAACGCGCCGGACGCACGATGTTTGAAGGCCTGACGCTCTCTGACAAAGAGATCATCGAATACCCCGACATGCTTCATGCGTTGTCCATCGACCTGGGCCGCGAGAAGGTCTTCGAAGACATCCTCGCCTGGGCCGGAAAGAGGGCTTGATTTGGACTTCATCCTGGCCATCGACCAGGGAACGACGGGCACGCGTTCGATCCTCTACGATCGCCGCGGCCGCGCCGCTGCCGCCGCCTACGAAGAATTCCCGCAGTATTTTCCGAAGCCGGGCTGGGTCGAGCACGACCTCGACGAGATCTGGCGGAGCGTCCAGCGCACAGTCCAGGCCGTTTTGACCCGGGTGCCGTCCGCTTCGATCGCCGCGATCGGCATCGCCAACCAGCGTGAGACGACCGCCGTCTGGGACCGGAAAACGGGCCGCCCTGCGGCCAGGGCGATCGTCTGGCAGTGCCGCCGCACCGCCGGGCGCTGCCGCGAGCTGGCCGGCCGGCGGGGGATGAGCCGGTTTATCCGGACACGAACGGGTTTGCCGATCGACGCTTATTTTTCCGCGACGAAGCTTGAATGGCTTCTCGGCCGGGCGGGTTCGAAGCATTTGGCGGAATCCGGCCGCTTGTGTTTCGGCAACACGGACGCCTGGGTCCTCTGGAAACTCACGGGCGGCAAGGTTCACGCCACGGATTTCACGAACGCGTCGCGGACTATGCTTTTCAATATCGACACCCCCGCCTGGGATGACGATCTCTTAAGGACGTTCGGGGTGCCGCGTGCCGTCCTTCCCGAGGTCCGGCCGTCTGCAGGAGACTTCGGCAAGACCGTCAAGGTCGGCCTTCTTCCGGCGGGAATTCCGATCGCCGGCATCGCGGGCGACCAGCAGGCGGCGCTCTTCGGACAAGCCGGCTTCGAGCCGGGGGCCGTCAAGAACACTTACGGCACCGGCTGCTTTATTATCCTCAACACCGGCCGGACGCGCGTCGATTCAAGACAAGGCCTGATCACGACGGTGGCCTGCGGCCCGGACGGGAAGCCGGCCTACGCGCTCGAGGGCTCCATTTTCGTGGCCGGGGCGGCGATCCAGTGGCTCCGCGACGGGCTCGGCCTGCTGACGGCTTCCGCTGAATCAAAAGCCCTGGCCGAAGCCGTCGATGACAACGCCGGAGTCTATTTCGTTCCCGCCTTCGTCGGCCTCGGCGCGCCCTACTGGGACCCGGAGGCCCGGGGCGTTATCACGGGGCTGACCCGCGGGGTGACGCGGAACCACCTCATCCGGGCGGCCTTGGAGGCCATGAGTTATTCGACAAAAGACGTCCTCGATATTATGAAAGCGGAATCGGGATTGACCCACGCCGAGTTGCGGGTCGACGGCGGCGCCTCTGCGAACGATTTTCTTTGCCAATTCCAGGCCGACATTCTGGGCATGCCTGTCGCCCGACCTAAGACGGTGGAGACGACATCGCTTGGCGCGGCCTTTTTGGCCGGACTGGCTGTCGGCTTCTGGAAGAATCCGGCGGAGATCGAATGCTTGTGGTCCCTCGACCGAAGGTTCGTGCCCATCATGAAGAAGCCCCGGGCGGAGATGCTTTACGCGGGCTGGCGCGCCGCCGTCCGGAAAGCCTTGTCCCGCTGACAGCGAGCCCGGATGGATTACGGGAAGATCATATCGCGACCTAAGGAAGGAGAGTGGAGTTGAACAAACACAATTGTGCAAGGCTCGCGGCCGTCGTCGCCGCCTTAGCGTCATTTACGCTGGGGCTCCGCGCCGAGGCGAAGAAGTTTAGTATCGACGATTATTTCAAAGTCCAGGAAGTCTCCTCGGCGAAGATCTCTCCGGATGGTACGCGGGTCGCCTTTGTTCGCACAGCTATCGTTCCCGACGAGAAGAAAAAGGGCGAGATGAAAAGGACGCGCGACATCTACATGGTCACCCTGGCGGACAATACTCTTCACCGCCTTACATCGCACGAAAAGGGCTCGTCCGGGCCGGCCTGGTCCCCTGACGGTCGTTACCTCGCCTTTTTTTCCAACAGGACCGACGGAAGCCAGATCTGGCTTCTCGATATGAAACTCGGCGGCGAAGCGCGACCGCTGACGGCTTGGAAAGGCGACATCGAAGACTTTGTCTGGTCTCCCGACGCGGCCCGGATCGCCTTTGTATCGGCAGACCCCAAGAAAGACGACGGCGAAGGCGAAGCCAAGGCCAAGAACGAGGATCCCTATGTCATAACCCGGACCCACTATGTGGCCGACGGCGAAGGCTATTTCGGTGACCCGCGGGAGTGGCGGCACATCTGGGTTCTGGCGCTCGACGACCCGGGCCATCCGAAAAAGGTCACCGATGGACCTTACGACGATGGTTATCTCGCCTGGTCGCCGGACGGACGGCTCATCGCTTTCTCCTCGAACCGGACCGGTGACGACGACAATAACGACAACACCGATATCTTTACCGTCCCCTCCAGTGGAGGCGAAGCGAAGAAGCTCACGACGAACCCGGGCGCGGATTCGAGTCCCAAATTTTCGCCGGACGGCACGTGGATCGCCTATATCGGCATCACCGAGCCCAACAACCTTTATAACTATCGGCGCCTGTTTATTGTGCCTGCGGCCGGCGGCGAGCCACGCCGCCTCGGCGCCGGACTCGACCGTGAGATGGGCAGCATCGAATGGAGCCCTGAGGGTGATGCCGTCTACGGCCTCGTGCCCGATCGCGCGCGCGTCCACCTCTACCGTTTCTCGGTTAAGGACGGAGCGGCTTCTCCCATCATGACCGGGGAATCCCGGATGGATTCTCTCGACCTTGCGCCCGGAAAAAACATGCTCGCGTTCTCGCGCGAAGACAACGATCATCCGGCCGAGGTCTATACCGCTCGCGCGGACGGAGCCGAGCCGGTCCAACGGACGTTCCTCAACGCCGAATGGCTCGCCGGACTTCGACTCGGCCGGACGGAGAAAATCGAGTTCAAGAATAACGACGGGCAGACTGTCGAGGGGTTCGCCCTTTACCCGCCCGATTTCGATGCGGCCCGTCGATACCCGCTCATCCTGATAATCCACGGCGGACCTCAAGGAACCGACGGCAACGACTTCACCCCAGAATGCCAGTGGTATGCTGCGAACGGTTACGTCGTTCTGCGCGTCAATTACCGAGGGAGTTCCGACTACGGCGAATCATGGCAATCCGCGATCAAACGCAACTGGTACGTCAAGGAATTCGACGACCTTATGTCCGCCGTCGATGCCGCGATCGCCAGGCTCTCGGCCGACCCCAAGAAGCTCTACGTCACCGGCCTGAGCTACGGCGGCATCATGACGAACTGGATCGTCACTCACACGAACCGGTTCGCGGCGGCCGTCTCCGAGCGGAGCACGGTGGACAATTTCAGCTGTTTCGGCGTCGATGACTGCGCGTATTGGTACGAGAAAGATTTCGGGCTGCCGTACAAGGAAGAAAACTTCCGGCTGTACCGGAGAACCTCGCCGATCGCGTACATCGAAAACGTCCGAACGCCCCTCCTTCTCATGCAGTGCCTCGAAGACCACCGCTGTCCGCTCCCCCAGGCCCTTCAGTTCTATATGGGACTCAAGAAACTCGGGCGGGCCGAGACTCAGCTTGTCCTGTACCCGCGCGAGCCCCACGGGATAAGGGAAATCCCTCACCAAAAGGACCGCCTGGAGCGGATCGTGGGCTGGTTCACCCGTCACACAACCTGACGGCGGACACCGAAACGGACAAAGTGTCGGAGTCGGCCGTCAAGTCGAAATCGGGACAAACAAAGCCCCGGTTTGGGCTGGCATGCTTGCAAGCCCGATGTTCCTCCCATATAATACGTGCGGAGATTCTGCCATAAGCCCCCTGGGCGCACAAAGAGAGGCATCATGCGCAAGCGCTTTTTGAACCGGACCAATATTCTCGGCATTATCGGTGTTTTTTTGTTGGCCGCCCTGGCGCGTTTCGCCGTGGCCTCTCCTCAGGAGAAAAATATCTCCGCCATCCAGAAGGCCGTGGAACAAAAACTCCAGAAGCACGGTCTTTTGGCCGGAAATGCCATCCAGGTGAGCGTCGGAAACGGCGTGATCACTCTCACGGGGACGGTCAAAACGCTGGCCCAGAAAACCCTGGCCGGCCGCGACGCGGCTTCCACGAAGGGATCGAACACCGTCGAGAACCACCTCACGCTCGTCGAGTCCAACCTGACCCCCGGGCAGATCGCCGAGGGTATCGGAGCCGCCCTCGACAAGAACTCGATCTACGGCATTTTCGATTGGTGCGGATTCCGGATTGACTCGGAAGGCGCCGTGACGCTCATGGGGTGGGTTTACCTGCCGGGGCACATCGCCGAGTACACCAAGCTTGCTGAAGCCCAGCCGGGCGTGACGAAGGTCGTCAACGAACTCAGACCCATTATGTCCTCCGACGCGGACAATGCGCTGCGCCTGCAAGTCGCTCGGCTGATCTACCTCCGTCCGATGGCGGCGACATTTGCCCGTCAGACCGGCCCCATCCACATCCTGGTGGAGAACGGCGTGGTGACCCTAGCAGGAACCGTGTCATCGGAAGGCGATATCAGGGCCTATGAAAGCCGTGTGCGCAGCAATACCGGCGCCCTGGCGATTATGAACGAGCTCAAAGTCAAGTCGAAATAAGCTATGAAATCTGAAAAAACCGTCCACAGCCCCAGTTATTTTCGCCAGCTCGTCGCCGATAAAGACGTGGCCGCGCTCCACGCCAGTTCACGCTACCTTGTCGGGCGACTCATGCGCTGCCTTCCGAGTGAGCGCATCCGCACAATCGTCGAGCTCGGTCCGGGTCCAGGCGTGGCGACGCGGCCCATCCTGGCCTTGATGCCGGCGGGGGCGCGCTACCTGGCCATCGAGAAGAATCCCGACTTCCTGGCGACCCTGGGGTCTATCGCTGATCCCCGCTTCACGGTGATCGAGGGCGATGCCCGGGAGTTGAAGGCTATCCTGGCCTCGCGAGGCGTAACCACGGTCGACGCCGTCATCGCCAGCATCCCGTTTTCGTTTCTCGACGAAAAAGAACGCGCGGCTTTGGTCGACAGCGTCTGGTCTGTCCTCTCCGAGGACGGCGACTTTGTGATCTTTCACCAATTCTCAAGGAAGATGCGGCCCTTCCTCAAGAAACGCTTTGCGCACGTCAAGGTCCAGTTCGAACCCCGCAATATCTTCCCGTGCTTCCTCCTGCACGGCCGGAAGAGGGCGCCCGCCCGCAAGGCCCTCTGACGGACTTCGGGCACGGCGAGGGCTTTCGTAGCCGCTTGTCACACCCATCATTTCAAGTACTTTTCGTACCAGGCGAGGTAGCGCTGATACCTGTCGCGCACATAGCCCGGCAGGGAAATGCCGTGAAACTGGCCGGGGTAGACCACGAGCTCGGTCGGCACACCGAGGCTCTTCAAGGCCTGGTACATCTGCTCGCCCCCGATGATCGGGACGTTGAAATCCTTCTCACCGCCCAGGAACAGGGTGGGCGTTTTGATGCGATCGGCTCGGAGGAACGGAAAGGAAACCTTGAGCCAGACATCCAGGGCTTTCCAGGGCACGCCCAGCTCTTCCTCGTACTGCCTGATATATTGGTCGCCTCCGTACATCGCGAGCTGCAGGGCGCTGCCGGCGCCGCTGGTCGCCGCTTTGAAACGCGTGTCCGTGGCGATCGTGTAATCGGTCAGGATTCCGCCGTAACTCCAGCCCCCGATGCCGAGCCGGCCGGGGTCCGCGATTCCCGCGGCCACGACCTGATCGACGGCGCCGAGCAGATCCATGACCTCTTTATGCCCCCAGTCGGCAAAAATGGCTTTCTGGTAAGCGCCGCCGCGGCCTGATCCGCCGCGGTAGTTGACCGCCAGCACGACATAGCCGTTGGCGGCGAAGAGTTCGCGCTCGAAGCTGAAGCTGTAATCATCCTGGCCGTTCGGTCCGCCGTGGATGCGGAGGAGCGTCGGGGTGCGTTGACCGGGCGTGAAGGACGCCGGTTTCACGAGGAGGCTGTGCACAACGGTGCCGTCCTTGCTCTTCGAGGTCAAATCTTCGGTCGTGCCGAGAGTCAGTTCCGTGAGCAGGCTGTCATTCTGATGGGTGAGCCGCCGCAGCCCTGAGGTTTCGAGCGCATGGACCTCCGAGATCTCTGTGGGGGTGCCGGTCATCAGGGTCAGCGCCCCGTCGGCTCCGAGCGAGATGTTCGATACGGTGCGTCTCCCCGTGGTCAGCTTCTCGACCGCGCCTCCTGCCGCCGGGATCCGCCCGACATAGACCGCGCGGTCGTCGCCGACGAGGAAGAGGAGAGATGTTCCGTCCGGAGTCCACAGGATGGGCCCCGAGACACTCCGGTCGAGCGCCGCGGTAAGAAGCTTGGCGGAGCCGCTCCCATCTGCCGGAATGATCGCGAGCTTGTTCAAATTGTAGGCGGAGAAGCGCGGCTCATCGCCTTGGAGGTAGGCGATCCAGCGTCCGTCGGGAGACCAGGCCGGACGGCCGCCGTCAGGCCCTTTAAAGGTCGTGAGCTGGCGCGGCGTGGATCCCGGTTTGGCCTCCACGACCCAGATGTTGGAATCAGGCGCCCGGTCGGGGTCGGGACCGCGGTCGCTCACAAAAGCGATGCGCGTACCGTCGGGAGACCAGGCCGGCATTTGGTCGTCGGCCTGGGCCGTGATGAGGGGCTCGGCCTTCCGGGCCGCCACGTCGAACAGCCAGAGGTGCGAGAAGAGCGGTTTGAGGTAGCCGGCGCCGTCCGCTTTAAAATGATACCTGTCGATGACGATGGGCGGCTTCGCCTTCCGCTTCCAGCCCTCCAGCTTTTCCGGTTCGTCGGCGGGATCAACGTCACGCGACACGATGACCAGCCGCTTGCCGTCCGGCGCCCAGGCGTAATCGTTGACGCCGCCCTTGATCTCCGTCAGCCTCTGGGCCTCACCGCCTCTCCGGTCGAGGAGCCAGACCTGAGCGCCGAGTTTCTTTTCCTCCTCGGTGCCGCGCGAGGAGAGGAAGGCCAAAGAACGGCCGTCCGGACTCCAGCGGGGTGAACTTTCGCCGTCCGGACTCGAGGTCAGCCGGATATCCTCCTTGCCGTCCCAACTGACCATCCAAATATCGGAGTCACGCTTATCCTTCTCGAGATCGGTTGAGCTGAGGGTGTAAGCCACCCATCTGCCGTCAGGGGATCGCTGGGGATCCGAAACGCCGCGGATCTTGGCGAAATCGTCGACGGCGATCGGCCGCTTGGCCGGCGCGGCCTGGGAGGCCGCCAGAATCCCTGCGGCCACCACGGCCAACGCCGCGGCGCGGGAACAGGAGACGACTACACGTTTGGTTTTTTCTCTCTTCATGACTCTCTTCACTCCGGGTTTTTTTAATCGGGAGGTCTAGATATCGAACAATCGCCGAGGAAAGTCAACCCCTCGAGTCCCCGGCATGAATGCCGGGGCTTGTTCGGGGTTAACCCTGAGCCTCGCTTCTTGTCGCCGCCTTGAAGCTCCACGAGCTGACAGCCGGGGGATTCTGTTGGCCTCAACCCCCGCAGCCATCACGAGGCTGCCCTCGGCAGCCCCGTGATGACGTCCGTGGGATCCAACTTTTGCAGGCTTTGGAGCGCCTGTCCCCGAAGCGGGGGTTCGCTATTCCTCCGTCCCGCGAAGGGGATTGAAAGGCGGGGCCTAGCGTCGGCGAACGGGTCAAGCGGCCTCAGGCTTTGATTTCCACCACGATCTTGCCGCGCGCGTGCCCTCTTTCGAGGTAGGCGAGGGCCTCAGAGGCGGAGTCCAGCGGGAAGACTTTTTCCACGTGGACGGAAACGGCCCCCTGATCCACCAGCTTCCGTAAGGCGTCGAGCCGTTCCGTCGAAACCTTCGTGCCTTGGCCAACCGCGCTGACGCCGTACTTGGCCATCAGTTCCTTGTCGGGCTTCCCGAGCATGGAAACGATGACCCCGTTTTTTCTAAGAACCGCAAATGATCTCTTATAGGTTTCCCCGGCCACCGTGTCGAACACGGCATCATAATCGCTGACGATGTCTTCAAAGCGCTGCTTCCTGTAATCGATGGCGACGTCGGCGCCCAGCGACTTGACGTAGTCGATGTCCTCAGCGGCGACGGTCGTCGCCACAAATGCTCCTCTATGTTTCGCGATCTGCACGGCGAACGTGCCGATGCCCCCGGCTCCCCCGTGGATCAGGATTTTTTGACCTTTGGCGAGCTTGATGTGATCCTGGAGTGCCTGAAGGGCGCTGACTCCGGCGAGCGGCAGGGCGCCCGCCTCGACAAAATTGAAGCGCTCAGGCTTGAGAGCCGTCGCTTTCGCGTCGGCGAGGTCAAATTCCGCGAACGATCCGGAGCCGCCGTTGAAAGGGCTGGCCTGACCATAGACTTCGTCACCTTTCTTGAAGCCCGTAACGCCCTGGCCGACCTCCGCAACAATCCCCGCGAAGTCTCCTCCGACCGTTATCGGCAACGGGTAATTCACCCCGCCCTTTGTTAATTTCCAGTCCCAGGGATTGACGCCGGCGGCGTGCACTTCGACCAGCACTTTTCCGGGCGCTGTGACCGGTTTTTCGACATCCATTACGGTCACCGAAGTTGGACCGCCGAAGCGGTCGAGTCGAGCGGCTTGCATGTTCCACCCCCAATAGAAATTACCGCAGTGCTTCCGGCCATACCCCCTTTATTATTAAACACGGCAGAAAGGGCCGTGTCAAACTTATCACAGGCCTCTCAGGACGGTCTCAGGGCCATCATGCGACGTGAGCCTTAAATGCCGAATCGAAACTCTTTTTGACACCGTGGGGCGGCTGTGTTATAGAATTCGTTAAACTCTGGCGAGTGGGAATCATGCATAGGCCGACGAAGTCTCTTAACCGCCAATTCATCCAAAGGAGGCGTCTATGATCTGGTGGGTGTTTTTTCTTACGATCGTGACCATTCTTTCGTATCTGGCCGATGTCGGAGTCTGGAGTTTCTTCCAAACCATCCGCATCCCGTTCCTCAATGCGTCCCTCCTGAGCGTTCTCCTGCTTCTGGCCACTCTGGGGATTCTGGTCCGCATGCTCTACATGAGAAGCAGGGGAGAAAAAGAAAAGCTCCGGTCTCTGCTCACCCAGCTCGAGAAGAAGTCGGGAACCGACGGGGGAAGTGCGGCGTAGGTCCCATACCGGAACCGGCTCGCGTACAATTCTTTCGGCTTTATTCTGAAATCCGGAGGACTTTGGCGCCCCGGATTTTTCCTTCCTTGATTTCGACAAGAGCCCGGTTTGCCTCTTCCAGTGGATAAACGGTTACCTCCGGCTTCAACGGAATCTCGGCGGCGGTTTTCAGGCAGTCCGCGACATCCCGCCTGGTCACGTTGGCCACGCTCTTGATCTCCTTCTCCAGCCAGAGGTGCTCCGCATAGTCGAGGCGGAGGAGTTCGCTCTTATCGTCGTCGAGCTTGCGGATGGCATTGATGACCAGCCGTCCTCCGGACTCGAGGTTGCGCATCGCTTCAACGACGGGCTTCCAGACCGGCGTGGTGTCGATGATGCCGTCCAGCCGTTCGGGCGAAGTTTCGGTGAAATCCCCGGCCCACACGGCCCCGAGCTCACGGGCGAAATCCCGCTCGCCGGGATTCCGTGAAAAAACGTATATTCTCGTATCGGGAAAGACATGCCTGACAAGGGAAATAACGAGGTAGGCCGACGCGCCGAAACCGCTCAAACCCAGGCTTTGCCCATTCCCTATTCCGGTCAAGACGAAGGACCGCCAGCCGATCGTCCCCGCGCAGAGAAGCGGCGCGGCCTCGATATCTTTGAAGACGCTGGGGATCGGAGTGGCATAATCCTCCCGCACCTTAACGAATTCGGCGTAGCCGCCATCGGCATCCCGGCCCGTGGCTTTGAAATCAGGGCAGAGATTCTCGAGCCCGCTCAGGCAAAACTTGCATCGGCCGCATGACGAAAAGATCCAGGCCGCGCCGACACGTTGACCTTTCTCGAATCGGCGGCATCCCGGTCCGTTCTCCTCCACGCGTCCGACGATCTGATGTCCCGGAACGACGGGGAAGCGGGGCGGGCGGGTCCGTCCCTCAATCTCGTCGAGTTCCGTGTGGCAGACGCCGCAGGCCAGGACTTTGAGGAGAATTTCTCCTGCGGCCGGGACAGGTCGCGGCCTGTCTTCCAGGACCAGCGGCGTTTTGTTCTCTTTGAGATTTGTCACCTGCTTGAGAAGCATCGCTTTCATCGGATATCCTCTCCGCCTTTATTCTATCCCAGAAGAATTGTCCCATAAAGCCGCCGCGAGCGATGTGTTGAACACGGCGGAAGACGAGGCCCCTGGGACGACCCACGGCGCCAGCCGGGAGCGCGCAAAGAACGACATCATTTCAAACGACGTCGCCCGAGTATTTCGTCAGGAGCTTCTTCCGGAGATCGCGATAGAGCTTAACGATCTTGTCCATCCGGGAGATCGTCAGGTCCGTCAAGTACTTCCGCGCTTCGGCCGGGTTCTTCTTCATAAGCTCCTGGAACCTGGTATCGACGGCCGCCTGATCGGAGAAGAAGCCGCCCTCGAGCGGCTCTCGCGCCTCGTGCAAATCATTGACCGCCGGCTGCCAACGCAGGAGCATCAGCTTCTCCACAAAATCCACAGCCCAGCGGGCCGAATCTTCGCTGAATTCGCGATAGTCGTAAACCTTGTACGCAGGCGCAACGTCACTGACTCCGGCATAAACGGGAACGTACGTGCTGACGAACGGGTTGTCCATGTAGTACCAATAGACGCCGCCCACAGCGTCCGGCAGCCATGACCTGAGCTGGGCGACCATGCCATAGCCCTCCGTGGCGATCGTTCTGTGGTGCCGGATGCGGAGCACCCGCTCCAACTCGCCCGGCAGGAAGGGTGTCGCCATCGGACTCTTTTCGACTTTGCCGCCCGCGCCAGGGACCATCCAGGCCGGGTCCCACGTCATATCATAAACCGTGTTCTCAAAGGTCGACCGCTGGAAGGCGATGACGTCCTGCACCGATAGCTTTTTCTCCGGCTTCACCGAGAATGGGTAGAAGGCGTCGCCCTCAATGAGTTGGGCGGAAAGCGTCCCCGGGCCGGCCGCCGCCGTCAGTCCGCGCTTGGGCCACGGTTTTGCCGAAGGGGCGATGGTGCTGAAGATCAGCCACATCCGGCTCAGGCTTCCTTCTCGAATCTGAGGCGAATAGGCCTCTTGCCAAATGAACGGCCGGCCGCTCTTCGGGTCGTACCAGCCGCGGTCGATCGCTTCTTGCACGTAGTTTGGCGAAGCCAGGACATCCGGGTTCCTTGAGGTCGATCTCGCGGATCCGAAAATGGTTGGCGACGACCACCACGTTGTCGTCGGGCACGCGCCGCGCCGTCCAGATGGCGCCCGGCTTGCCGCTTTCCGGCGTCCATTCCGCGCCGACGCCGCAGATCTCCATCTCCCAAAGCTCCTTGGGGTCGGCGATGCAGAGGGCCTCGGAGCCGCCGCAGGAGGGCAGGAAACCGTATTTTTCCATGAGGCCTGCGATGAGCCGCACGGCTTCGCGCGCGGTCGCGCATCGCTCGAGGGCGAAGACCTGGGCCTGCTCGACCGTCATGATCTGCCTCGTGATCCCCTCGACATAGGGGACATCGAGCTCCGGCTTCTCGGAACACGTGCTTTCGCCGATCGCGAGCTGGCGCTCGTTCATCTGTGAGTAGCCGGTGTGAAAATAGGCAAACGTCTTTTCGACTTGGGGAATCTCGCCGATCACCTTGCCGAAATCGCCGAGCGGCAACGCCTTTCGGTCATCCTCGGCGCCAAAATAGACCATGCCCCAATGGACAGGCGCCATTGCGCCTTTGGGAAAAGTTCGGCCGGGAATAATCTGGATGCGGCATTCGCTGCAGCAGTCGGTGTGGGACGTAATAACCGAGCCGTCGACGGTGGCCAGCCGCCCGACGCCGATGACCGTGCAACCTTCTTTCTCGCGATCGCCGGCCCGAAGGACCGCCGCGCCGGCCAAGGCCAGGGCGAGAGTCAAGAGGGCAGCCATACCGACTTTCAATCTGCTGGCCACGCTCCCCACGACCTGACCGGTGCCGATTGCTTCAGCATGGCGCCGGGGATCGATGACGGAGCGTTCCTCCTGCGCGGAGGGCCCTCCCAATTCTCCAAAACGAATGCATCCCAATCCTATAGAGCCCCGCGGCCTTAATTCTGATCGGCCGTCCAGCCGGCTGAGATCGCCCGGTCTTGGCATCATTTTCGCCCTCCTCGATGGTCCGCCGATTGATGAGTACGGGCCGGCCGCCGAGTCGACGACCAGGCCCGTCCTTTTCTGTCCACGTTCCGCGCGTATGATAGCATAATTTTCTTTGCGGACGGCCCGTTGACTTTGTCGCAATCCGAGCCTTACAATCACCGGCACAATGGATGAATCGAGAGAGACCTCGGCGTCGCGAGCAACATGACCGTCACCGTCCGTGATATGATCGCTTCCGACT
This sequence comes from Candidatus Aminicenantota bacterium, assembly GCA_963727095.1. GTDB lineage: Bacteria > Acidobacteriota > Aminicenantia > Aminicenantales > Saccharicenantaceae > CAVSEQ01. Next base: position 1,533,953 of record CAVSEQ010000005.1, read on the forward strand.
GGCCGGCCGTGGCCGCAATCTACCAAGCCGGTATCGATACCGGACATGCCACTTTTGAAGCGCGCCGTCCGGCCTCGTGGGACGATTTCCGCAGCCACAAGATCGACGGTTGCAGCCTCGTTGCGCTGAGCGGCGAAGCGGTTTTCGGCTGGGCGGCGCTTTCGCCTGTTTCAGATCGCTGTGCCTATGCCGGCGTCGGAGAGGTGAGCGTCTACGTCGATCCTGCCGAGCGCGGAAAGGGCATCGGAGATGCCCTGCTCGATGCCCTCATCGGGCGCTCCGAGGCCGAGGGGATTTGGACCCTTCAGGCCGGGATCTTCCCCGAAAACGAGGCCAGCGTCCGGCTGCACCTCAAGCATGGATTCAGGCTGGTCGGCGTGCGAGAAAGGATCGGCAAGATGGGCTTCGGACCTCGCGCCGGAGAATGGCGCGATGCGTTGTTCCTCGAACGCCGCAGCCGCATCGCAGGCGCCTGACCCTCCCCGGTTGCCAGGACATCAAAAGAATATTCGCGGATGCCTCTCTAATGGCGCTTTCTAAAAGCCATTGCTTGACAAGTGGCGATTTACTGTACTATAAGAGTAGGGCAATGCCAGAAACGAGAAACTCCCTGCAAATCAGGATCGATGCCAAGTCCGCTGTCCCCGCCTATGAGCAAATCAAACGGGCTATCAAACTCGCCATCCTTTCCGGACGCCTGAAGGACGGAGAGCAGCTCACGACTCTTCGAGAAATGGCCCTCAACCTTATGGTCAATCCCAATACGATCATCAAGGTGTACGACCAGCTCGAAAACGAAGGTTTCATATATTCGCGGCCGGGAGCCGGGTATTACGTCAAGCTCGACCCGGCGAAATTTCGTCAAGGCAACCACGAGCTTTTCCGGGAGGTCACCCGGGACTACATTTCCAAGGCTGTGCAACTTGGTTACTCCGCCGAGCAAATGCTCTCCGAAATAACGGTCTTGACGAGGATCGGCGCCCCTGCCACTAAGAAAAAGGATCCCAGGATTGATAGAAATCAAGGGGCTGTTCTTTAGCTACGGAAAGACGAAGGTCTTCAGGGACTTTTCTCTGGAGATTCCCGGAGGGCAAGTCTGTCTTATTACGGGCATCAACGGTGTGGGCAAGAGCACACTTCTGCGTCTCATGGCTGGCGTCCTAAAGCCGGACAAGGGAGAGATCCGTTACGACGCGAAATTGGGTTCCGATCCGCGGTGCAAGGTTGGATTTGTCTCGGACGCCTTGAGCGTTTATGAAAGCCTGACGGTGGCTGAAGCGATAAAATTGCACAGGACTGTTTACGGACTGGCCGCGTTTGACGATTCTCTCGTCCGGCACACGAAGATCGGATACGGCCAAAAAGTCCGCGAGCTTTCGATCGGCCAGAGAACCATCCTTCACTTGAGCCTCGTCCTTTCCTTCGAGCCCGAGGTCTTGCTGGTCGACGAGATCATCCACTCGATCGACGCCTACCTGCGGCGGATTTTCCTCGAACAAATCGTCCAGCTTCTGGCCAAGCGCCGGCTGACCGTCGTCATGGTCAATGTGAACTTCCACGACATCGAGCATCTGATCGAACGCGTCATCCTTTTGAAATCCGGGGAGATCGCGGTCGATGAAGATATCGAAGACCTCAAGGCCAAGGTCAAGAAAATTGTCGCCCGGAACCGGCCGGACGCGCTGGATGTCCTTTCCCAAATTGACTATTCGGATCACTCCGAGTTTTTCGTCTACCCTTTCGACGATCGTCTCCGCGGCGCGATCGCGGGGGATATCCTCGATCTGAACTTGACGGAGATCGTCTCGGCCTTCATCGGAGGCGAATATGCTTAGGAAAGAAGCTCGGGACGCCCTGAAAAGGTTTATCGAGAGCCTAATTGTCCTTGCCGTCATCCCGTTCATGTACGTGGGAGACAAACTGATCATGCACGTGGGCCTCGACTATACCAGTCTTCTCCATACGGGGTTTGTCATTACACTGATTATTTACGCCGTCTACGCCGGAGCAACGATCTTTCAATCCGAAAGAAAAGACAGGGCTTTCGAGTACCTGTTCTCTCTGCCGCTCTCGCGATGGAAGATCCTCCTCACAAAGATTCTGCCCCGTTTCGGATTGCTCCTGCTTCTGGGTGGAGTGGCGACCGTCGTTGTCGGCCGAGGGCTGCGCGAAGCCGCGCTCACCTTTCTCGTCCTATTCCTCAGCTCGCTGTTCCTCAGTATCGGGGTTTTCTCCATCGTCATCAACACCTCTGGGGTCGCGCTCATGTATCTCATTTTTTTCGAAGGGGGGCACGTCTTCACTTACCTTCTGGTCATGCTGGGATTCGACCTCTCCGGCCGCTTTGGCCCGTTGGTCCCGCAATTGGTATCGGCGGCGGCCCTTCTCGTTCCCTTCGGCATCGCCTTCTGGCTGACTTTCAAAAAGATGGACGTCAGGCCGCTCAAGCTTCAGATGAGGACGTACTATTCCATCATCCTTCCCACTTTGGTTATCAATGTGGCGCTGATCGTTCTGTTTTTTGGGAAATTAGCGCCTGGAATTCAAGGCCGCTGAACCCCCGGCATTTCGGGCTCAAGCTGGCCCCAATTATGGTCAGGAAATGGTGGAAAATGAGAAATAATGCGCAACTTTCGGTTTCAGCGTTCATTCTGCTCTGGGCCATGGGGTATGCGGGTGCGGTCGGGTTGGCCCGAGACGCGATCCAGGGGCAGATGATTGACGACGTCGTCATTGTCTCAAATCCAAAGACACCTACCCCTAAAAACGGGATTCCGATACGAATCGCCTTTAGGGAAGAACTTTCTATCGGAGAAGTTGAGGGCGATGAACAGTATATGTTTGGAAAGGGCATTGCTTTTAGCACAGACGAAGAAGGAAAGTTTTATGTGGCCGATATTGAGAATAATAGAATCCAGAAATATGACTCAAAGGGAAAATACTTGATCACTATCGGACGGAAAGGCCAGGGACCGGGAGAGTTTATGAGTCTTTCCTCGCCTAGGTTCGATAAAAACGGCAATTTATACGTCAGCGACACGGCGAACCGCCGGATTTCGTTCTTTGATAAAAATGGAAAATTCCTGAAGCAAATCCAGTTGAAAGATCAATATATTGACCTCCAGCTGAACTCGAGAGGTTTCAGTGTCGCCGCTAAGTGGACAATGTATAACGATGCCCGGTCGATTAAACAATCAATCCTGTTAGGCCTTTTTGACGACAATTTCAACCTATCGGCTGAACTGCATAAGCAGGATATCACGACGTCCCTCCCCGCAGGAGTCGACGAAGCCTCCTTATCAGATTTTTTAGCAAAGTCGCTAAGCTCAACCGCTTTTAGGCCATCTGTCACGTATGCCTTAGCCAACTCGGACCTGATCTACATGGGATACCCAGAAAAGTATGAAATCAGTATCTATTCGTCAAACGGAAGACTGGTCAAGAGAATTGTGAGAGATTATGATCCCATACCGGTGAACGAAAAAGATAAAGCCGATTTTATCAATAAAGCGAGTTACGGATTTTCAGCCCCCATCTATACTGAGAGCATAAAGAGAAAGGCATTTCAAAAGATAAAATACCCCAACGACAAGCCTGCCTATCAGAGTCTTGCCCTGATGGAGAATGGGTGGCTGGCGGTAATCGTTGATTCTCTCGAAGGCGAATACACACTCTTTGACATTTATGACCAAGACGGCAAGTACATCGCTAATTTCAAGTCGACGGTTCCCGCTGCGGGTATGCTTTCGAACCCCATGTTCTTTAAAAATGGCAAGGCCTATGCGGTGACGACGCAGAATGACTATCAATGTGTCAAAAGATATGGACTTGAAGTTCAGGAATACAGAAACGGGGCGTGGGCAAAAATGAAATGACAAGCGACCGTTCAGCCTCCTCGTGCCGAGCAGGCTGATTACTGCCGGATCAGGAAAACGTAATCCAGGCCGAAGAGGTTTCCCGGCTTGGCTTTCGGATTGGGCTTAAGCGCAACGGCCGTCAGTGTGTTATCGCCTTCTTTGAGGTCGAAAACCCCGAGCTTGGCGTGGAGCCAGAAGAGCTTCGGGGAATAGCAATCGACAGTTCCGGCCGGAGCGGTGCCATTCACCTCGAGCGTCTGCCGACCGTAGTTCGGCGACTGGCAGAGGTTGAGTTCGATCGAATAGCGGCCCGCTTTCGGCACATTGAAATGTACGGTCAGCCTGTCGCCCGGCCGAGCGTCGTGCCAAACGAGATGCTCGGCGCCGGAGCAGTTGGCCAGCCGCTGCCTCACCGCCGCACCGCCGGTCTCCTCGTGCTTGAGATCCTCGCCCTCGAGCGGCTCGAGCATGTTCTCGCGGATGCCGAGGTCCCGAGGCGCGAGGGCGGCCATGTCGATCGCCGCCGGTCCCGGCGTTCCGGGCCTCGCATACCAGTAGATGACGTGGTTCCATGTCGGCTCGCACGGCATCCAGTGCCACATTTCCTGGTCGAACCGGATGCCGGAACGGTAGGGCAGTGTGTCGAGAACGTACCAGCGGTTGAGGCTGACGTGACCGCCGCTCCACGGTCCATCCACCCGCGTTTGGGCGTGGTAGGGTTCGGTGAACGGTTCGTTGTATCCGTAAGCGAATCCGTAGTCGTCCTCGGTTCCCGTCCCGAACGTGCTCGGGTACGATTCGCCGTCGACGAAAATCTTCTGATCGCCCTCGCCCCACCAGATGAGCACGGGATTGGCGATCTCATAGACCGTGCCGACGAGCTTGCCTTCGCCCGAAGTCCTCAAGAAATTCGTGTCGAAATAAGGCCAGGTCTGCCGGGTCAGCGTTCCCCACTGCGCCCGCAGGTGATAGCCGCGGTCGTCAAACGTATGCGGCGCGGCGAGCAGGCTCAACTCGACGGTGTAAGGGATCTTTCCGGCATTTATGAGTCTCAGCCGCATTGACGTCTTGAACGGCATCAGCAGCCTGCTGGTCATCGTCCCGCTTTTGTCCACGGCGAAGAAGAGGTTTTCGTAAGGATTGACGCCCGGTCCCGAACCGAAAAAATCCCCGAGCGGAACGCTGATGCTTTTCTCGCCGTCGAAGCTTATTTCGAGAACGAGAAAGCGATAGGCGTTGTGGGCCCGTTGTGGGTCATCCCACCGCTGACTTTCACGCGTATCGAGGATGCGCACCGACCATTCGAAGATCGCCCTCTCGCCATTAATCTCCGGCAGACCGGCTGCCTTTCCAGGTTGGACGATCAGGTGATAGGCCAGCCGCTCCGAGCCGATCGGCGTCGGAGCCGGCCGTGGACTCGTCAGGGCCTTGGCGACTTCCGCCTGCACTGCCTCCCAGCTTTGGGCTCGGTTGGGATCGAACGTTTCGACATTTGTCCCGGTCACGTATGTCCGATAGCCGATCTCATAATAGAGCCCGACCGGCTTATCTTTCTGCTCGACCGTAACTTTGAGCGCTCCGGCATATGGGATCGGATAATAAAGGTTTCCGCCCGTGCCGCTTTGATACGAGAATTCGGGCCCAAAGGGCGGCGTCCTGCCGGTGAACAGAGCTTCGAGAGGCAGCTCCAAACGCGGTCTCGCCTCGCCGTCGAAATAGAAACGGACGACATTCGCCATCGTCGGATTGGCCGACCAGAACCGAGTAACCGTTCCCGGCCCCTTGAGATCCGCGAGCACGCACTCGGCGCGGCCGTCGATCGTCTCGATGCGCTCGTAGTTGCCGGCGTCGTTATTGTCGAACCAGGCTTGGCCGCCTTTGCGGCTCTCCCGGCTGGTGCTGCTGGCCATGGCTTCCTTGAAGAACGGCTCGGGCCTTCGCGCCAGGTTTTCGAAATCAACCATCTCTTTTAAAAGGCTCTTGGCGCTGATCGCCTCAGCCATCGGGCTGGATCTTCCGATTGCGCTGAGTTCGATAGGACGAGCGTTTGTCCCGACCCTGCCGCCGGGAATATCAACGGATGATCGGCCCAACCCAAGAATTGCACCCGCTATCAGAATGACGCACAAAACCGGTAGGAACATGGCCATCCGCAGTCTCTTGGTCGCGGCCTTCTTCAGCTTCAAGGGAATCTCTCTGCCTGGAATATACCATAGCTGCCAAAGTCCCAGCAATGGTTCCCAATATAAAGATAATAAAAGAATTAACGGGATGTCAGGACGCTCCTCATGAGCCATCGAACAAACGTTTGAGCCATTGACATGCAAATTTCGCGGGTGTTATAGTGGCCGTGCGAGTCCGATGTACGTTTAGCATCTTTCCCCGAGCGGCTTTTCGCTCCGCAACTCGCCATCCCGCTTCATTCCGACCAGGAGGGACTATGCCCAGACTAGCCCGATTGACCGTCGCCGGCCTCTCGATTCTCCTTCTCATTTCGATCTTCATGACCCAGGTTCGTGCCCAGGATCTCGGGGATCTGATGCGCGTCAAGCCGGGAAAGTCCCGCGCCATCACTTCGGCGGACCCCGACCCGAACAGCAACGCCGACCGCATCCGCTATATCAAACCCGGTGAGACCAAGGTCCTGGCCGACATCAAAGGTCCGGCCGTCATCCGCCACATCTGGCTGACCTTCAACGAAGCGCGGCCGAACTGGCTCGAAGCCGGCGGCTCGGCCCGGCCCGACGAGATTGTCCTGCGCATGTACTGGGATGATGCCAAGGAGCCGGCCGTCGAGGCCCCGCTCGGCGACTTTTTCGGCGCCGGTTTCGGCGAGCGTCATGAGTTGCTTTCGCTTCCCGTCTCGGTCGAAGGCGGCGACGGCTACAACTGCTTCTGGCCCATGCCGTTCGGCAAGCACGCTGTGATCTCTGTCACCAACGAATGCCCGGACAAAAATGTTCGCAGTTTCTATTATCACATCGACTACACGCAAGAGGAAAGCTTGCCCGCCAAGACGGCCTATTTCTGTGCGCAATATCGGAACGAGTTTCCTGAAAAAACGGGGCATGATTATCTCATCCTCGATGCCGAGGGCGAAGGGCATTACGTCGGGACCGTGATGTCGATCCGGTCGCGCAGTCCCTTCTGGTTCGGAGAAGGCGACGCCAAGTTCTACGTCGACGGCGACACCAAACCGACCATCCAAGGCACGGGCACCGAAGATTATTTCCTTATGGCTTGGGGACTCAATGAAGCCAACTATCCGTACTACGGCTGCACATACATGAGTTCCGACTTCGAGGACCTCGGAACGCAATACTGCCTGTATCGCTGGCATGTCCCGGACCCGGTGCGCTTCACCAAGTCCCTCCGTTTCGAAATCGAACACAAGGGCTGGATCAGCGAGGACGAGACCGAGAGCGGCAAGGTCGAAGGCCATGTCGAGCGCGAGGATGACATGGCCACCGTCGCCTTTTGGTACCAGGTCGGGCAGCCCAAGCGCTACGCGAAGCTGCCGCCGCTCGCTGAGCGGCTCCTGCCCAACCTCGATGTCATCGTCGAAGGCAAGACCTTGCTCCCGACCGCGAAGCATTCGACCGGAGTCCTCGAAATCCAGAAAGGCTACGACTGGACGGGCGACGGCCAGCTCCTGTTCCAACCCGCCGGCGAAAACCCCGTGGTCGATGTCGATTTCCAGGTGGACAAGGAAGAATACCGCGGGCTGATCCTGCGCTTCACGTACGCCGAGGATTACGGCATCTACCGGATTTTCCTCGACGGGAAAAACGTCCGCCAGCCGGCCGATTACATGGCCGGTCAGAAAATCGCCGACTATGACTTCTACTCCAAAGCTCTCAAGGTCAAGGATAATTATCTCGGGAGCTTCAAGCTCGCGACGGGCAAGCATTCGCTGCGCCTGGAGTGCGTCGGGAAGAATGTCCTCTCGAAGGGATACTACGTCGGACTGGATTCCATCCGGCTGCGCGAGCGCTGGCTCAAGAAGCGCAAGCTTCTCCAGTGACGCGGGGACAATGTTCAGGCCGGCGATCGCTGTTCGCTTGGTGCTTTCGAGCGGCGAGCCCGATTCGGAGAAGGCGCCGTGACCAGCGCTTTCAAGCCGGTCGCCTCCGACTGGCTGTCGCCGAACGTCAAATTGCCGAACCGGCTCCGCATCCTTTTTAACCGTCTGGTCCGATAAGAGCAGTGATCAGTGACTCGGCCCCCAAGATTGTTACTCCGTACAGAAGCGGATATCGGCGGGCCGGGAGAGGCTCGGGAATTCAAGAGGGGAGTTGACGAAATATGAAATATCTACGCATGCGCAAAGTGAGCACAGACAAAATAAAAGCGGTGGCCGCCGGGAGGAATACCGTGATCCATTCGAGAATTCGTCATCTTGCTTTATTCGCCGTTATCGGCTTCTCATGCTTCTGCGCCAAGCCCGGCGTTACGCCTAAGGGGAAGGCCCTGCTCGAGCCTTTCGGCTATCACGGCGTCAGCCTCGACGGCGGCCGGCTCAAGGCCCAGTTCGACCTCATCAGGAGCGAGTACCTCGGTATCCCGAACGACGACCTCCTCAAGGGGTTCCGCGCCAGGGCGGGTTTCCCGGCCCCCGGCAATGACCTTGCCGATTGGTACGTAAACGATACCTTCCATATCTTCGGCCAGATCGTGAGCGGCCTGTCGAGGATGTACGCAGCTACGGGGGACCGGGCCTGCCTGGACAAGGTCAATTTTCTCGTTTCCGAATGGGCCAAGTGCATCGCTCCCGACGGCTATTTCTACTATACGAAGAAGCCCAACGCGCCTCATTACACCTACGACAAGATGGTCGGCGGCCTGGTCGATGCCTATCTCTACTGCGGCAACACACAGGCCCGCGAATGCCTAAGCCGGATCACGGACTGGGCGATCGGTCATCTCGATAAGGAACGCAAGTTTGCGTTTAACCAAGGAGATGGCAACACCGAATGGTATACCCTGACGGAGAACCTGTACCGGGCTTATCTCGCGACCGGCGACGTCAAGTACAGGGACTTCGGCGCCTTTTGGGAATACACCGACTACTGGGGACTGTACGCTCGGAACAAGGACATCTTTGCCGACTTTTCCGGCTATTACCATGCTTATAGCCACGTCAATACGCTCGCCGGAGCAGGCGCCGCCTACCTGGTCAGCGGCGAGCAGCATTACCTCGATACGCTCATCCACGCCTACGATTACCTGACGACCCGCCAGGCCTATGCCACGGGCGGGTTCGGTCCCGATGAAGGCTTGCAGCGCAGTCCCCAGGATCTTGTCAAAAGCCTGACCTCGACGATCAGTCAATTCGAGACCCAGTGCGGCTCCTGGGCGGCATTCAAGATGGTCAAGTATTTGATCGAGTTGACCGGCGACGCCCGCTATGGCGATTGGGCCGAGCTCCTGACATATAACGGCATCGGAGCGTCGGTCCCGATGAATCCGGCCGGCGCCGTTCAGTACTATTCGGACTACGGGCTGTACGGCGGGACGAAGCGCACCAACACCGGCTTCTGGCAGTGTTGCGCCGGCACACGGCCCGAGGCCGCCGCGGACTACTATGACCTCATTTGGTTCAAGGATGCGGCGAATCTTTATGTGAATCTCTTCACGCCGTCCACGGTCCGCTGGAGCCGGGGCGGACAAGAGGTCGCGGTTTCGCAGACGGGAACGCTCGAAGCCGGCCGGGGTATTGAATTCAAGGTGGCCGCGAAAGCGCCGGCGCGGTTCGGTCTTAGATTCAGGATTCCGGGCTGGGCGGCCGGCTCGGCGACCGTCTCCGTGAACGGCAAGAAAGCGGCCGCCAAGGCCGACGACAAGCATTGGCTGGGGATCGATCGGACCTGGTCGGACGGCGATGTCGTCGAATTGGACATCCCCTTCGGCCTTTACGCCAAGCGTCTCGATCCTGATGAGCTTTATCCGTCCGCCGTGATGTACGGTCCCGTCGTCCTGGCGGGCGCCGTTTCCGGAAAGCCGCAGGCGAGCCGACTCGACATGCGCGACATCCAATCCCAGCTCGAGCCGGACGGGTCGAGCACGGCCTCCTTTCATCTCAAGTCCGACCGCAACGTTATTCTGAAACCTTTTTACACATTCGGCCCCGGCGAGGAATACTTCATGTACATCGACCCGCGCATGACGGCCCTCGACGGAGTCAAGTGGACCGGCAGATGGACCTCGGGCAACCTGCGCTACTCGAACGAACCCGGCGCGACGGTCGAGGGGACATTCACCGGCACGGGCATTCTATGGAAAGGCTATCTCTACGACGACGCCGGCCGGGCCGAAGTTCGGATCGACGGAAAAACGGCCGCCGCTGCCGTCGATCAGTACGGACCCGTTCGTGACAAGCCGTTCGAATGGAAGGCGACAGGACTCGCCCGCGGAAAGCACGCCTTTGTCATCCGCATCCTCAAAACCAAAAACGTAGCGTCGAAGAGCAATTACATCAACATCCGCATGCTGGTGCCGATCGATTGATGCCCGTGGCTCGTCAGGGATTCGTCCAATCGACCGGCTGGCGGGCCCCCTCACGCTGCGCCTCCTTGCTTCGTCAGTGCGTTTAGCGGCGAGGATGCCTACCCGGTAACCCCGGCGCCCGCCGCAGGGGTGTTTCCCGGAGGAAGGCGTGGAAAGGCCGAGCGGCAGGGAGCGGATTGTTAGGAGCAACCAGCACTACCGCAGCTTTGCTGCAGTAGTGGCACATATCCTAATTGAGTTTTTAAACGCAACGGGGGCGAAACCGCTATACAGAAGAACTTGAAGACTCGTTTCGGACATTTCCCACCAGTGAGGCGTCGAGTCACTCCGCCTTGCTGGTGTCGGTCGCTTCGAAGACTCCGCTCTCTGCCGGAGGGAGCTCCCCGAGAGCGGGCGCATAGAAAGCATGGCAGTCGAGGTAGGCGAGGGGTGTCCTCGGAGGGAGCATAAAGCGGTGGTTTAGCCGGACCGCGAGCGAGACGCCCCATCGGCTCGGGAGTGGGACGGCGTGAAGAACCACCGCAGCGAACGGAGAGGACGCCCCGAGGCTCCGGGTTGGCGTGCTTGCCAACCCCTCCAGGTTTGTGTTATTCGGAGGCAAAGGAGCCTGCCATGGGAAACGAACCATTGAAGAATGACGCGGCGCCGGCGACCCTCGACCGCCGGCGGTTCATGAAAGACGCGGGCGCGGCCGCCATCGGACTGTCCATCCTCTCTCCGAGGATCGTCCGTGGGACACAGGCCAATGCCAAGGTCAAGCTGGGCCTTATCGGGTGCGGGGGCCGCGGGGTTTGGCTCGCCGGCCTTTTTGCGAATCACGGCGGCTTTGACATCACAGCCGGTGCCGACTATTTCCCGGAGCGTGTCGCTGCCTTTGGCGCGAAGTTCGGTGTTCCGCCGTCGAAGCTCTTCACCGGCCTCGGCGGCTATAAGCGGCTTCTCGCGAGCGGGGTCGAGGCCGTGGCCGTCGAGTCGCCGCCGTATTTCCATCCTGAACAGGCCGCCGCTGCGACCGACGCCGGCATCCATGTCTATCTGGCGAAGCCCGTTGCCGTGGACGTCCCCGGCTGCCGCCGGGTCGCCGAGAGCGGCCGGAAGGCGACTGCCAAGAGGCTGGTGTTCCTCGTCGATTTCCAGACGCGGGCCCATCCGTCGTTCATCGAAGCCGTCCGCCGCGTCCACGCCGGCGAGCTGGGAGAGATCGTCTTCGGAGAGGCGACGTATCACGCCGACTGTCCCTTCGAGGAGCACTATGATGCGGTTCGCGCCAATCCGTCGGACCCCGAAGTCCGGCTCAAAGCCTGGGGCCTCGACCGCGCTTATTCGGGCGATATCATCACCGAACAGGAGATCCACACGCTCGATGTCGTGAACTGGATCATGGAGAAGCCGCCGGCTTTCGCGGTGGGCACCGGAGGCCTCAAGGCCCGGCCGAACATCGGCACATGCTGGGATCATTTCGTCGTGTATTATGAATATGCGAACGGTGTCGCCATCGAGTTCAGCGGCCGGCAGTTCAACGGCTACGGTACGACCGAAGGGATAAGGAACAGGATGTTCGGGAGCAAGGGCGTCCTCGAAACCGAGTACGGCGGGGCCGTTGTGATGCGCGGGGAAAAATTCTATAACGGCGGCAAGACGACCGAGATCTATGCGGAAGGCGCGATCAACAACATCGCCGCGTTCCACAAGGCGATTATCGGCGGGGATTTTGCGAACCCGACCGTGCCGCCGAGCGTCCAGAGCTGCCTCATCACGATCCTCGGCCGTACGGCGGCCTACGAACACCGCCGCCTCACGTGGGAGGAGATCGTCAAGGACAACGAGCGTTTGACGCCGGATATGAAGGGCTTGAAGGATTGAGGTCCCGATTCGCGCAGGCCGCCTAAGGGCATGCCGGATTTATGACGACGATACGAAAGGCGGATCGCTGCCGAAGATATTATCTACGTGAGGAGGCAAGGACGATGAAAGGGCTGGGACATATGGCGGCGGCTCCAGCCGCTGCATTCGCCGGAGTACTTCTTTTTATGGCGATCGTTGCCGCGGTCTCTAACCTGGCGGCCGCGCCGGCCGGCAAGGACATCAAGGTGAAGCTCGGCGCCTGCGATTGGACGCTTGGGAAAGAAGGGGACTGGAGCGTTTTTGAAATGGCGGCGAAACTCGGACTCGACGGCATCCAGGCGAGCCTCAGCGTCCGGGGAGATTCGTTGGCCCTGACCGGCAAAGATGCCCAGCGTGCGTGCCTCGAGGCGGCGGAAAGGTCCGGCGTCGCGATCGCCTCTTTTGCCATCGGCCGGTTGAACGATATTCCGCTCAAGAGCGACCCGCTGGCCGAGAAGCTCGTCCTTCAAGCTATCGATATCTGTGCGGCGATGAAGGTCAACATGGTCCTCATCCCGTTCTTCGGGAAGGGGGAGCTCAGGAAAGACCCGGCGGGTCTTGCGAGCGTCATCGAAAAGCTCAAGCGTCTCGCGCCTCGGGCCGAAAAGGCCGGCGTCGTTCTCGGCCTCGAGTCGTATCTCAGCGCGCCGGAAAATCTGGCCATCCTCAAGAGCGTCGGTTCGCCCGCCGTCAAGGTTTATTATGACGTGGGCAACTCCCACGATGTGGGAAACGACGTCGCTCGGGAAATCAAGGAGCTCGGGAACCGGATCTGCCAATTCCACGCCAAAGACACCAAGGGCCTCTATGGGAAAGGCTCGATGGACTTCAATGCCGTCCGCCAGGCCATGGAGGAAATTGGTTACGACGGCTGGCTGGTCATCGAAGGCACCGAGATGCCCCTCGGCATCGAAAAGAGCGTCCTTTACGATCTCAATTATCTGAGGACGATTTTCCCCGGTTGTACCCACGGCCGCTAATCCCCGGAAGAACTAAGGGACGAAAGCCTTCTCGCCCTTTCTTAAGAATTCCGCGGCTCGAGAGGGTGCCGTTAATCGACTCGACGAACGCCTGCCGCAGGCTCAGCGGCGGGTCGGCGGGGGAGCATAGAAACTGTCGGGGTTCGATGTGTAGATCGAGCCCTGGAAAACCTCCTCGTTGCCGCCGGCGAACTTGGTCGGCTTCGGCGCGCCACGGGGCACGAGCACGAGCTGGCTTTTGGTGCCGCGCTCGAACGGCAGCTGGTTATCACCCATCTTGAAGTAATAGGCGTTGCGCAGGATGAACGGTTTCCATTCGGCGAGCTGATTCGCCCCTACGCTGCAGACGACAGGGCGGTCCGCGGCCAGCGCGGCCTGAAGTTCAACCCCATCGAGCGGAACGCCGTCGAGCTCCGCGATGACTCCGTACTGTCCGTCGGCCAGGACCCATTTGTGGAACTCGTCAAGCCAGACTTCGGCGACCGTATGAGCCTCGCTCCGCGTTTCGACATCGCGGGGCAGCAAGTTGAGCAGGCGGGCGGGCATGCCGTAGGCTGTGGCGACACCGACGAGCACGACGCCGTAATCCCGGCAAATGAACCGGCCGCCTTTTGCCGCTTCGCGAAGAATTGTCAGCGGGTCGGTTTTAGAAGCCGTCTGGTCCGAGCTGTGCTGCCAACGCGTGCTCGTCCATTGCGTCAAGCGCTTTAGACGATCATAGTCGTCCTTGGCGTCGGCCACAACGGAGTCGATCGCGAATTCCCGGCGCATCTGGAGAAGCTCCGGCGTTTCTCGGTCGCCGTACCGCACGGGGAAGGGCGGCCCAGGCTGTGTCCGATCCCATTCCAGAGGCATCGGGCCGTACTTGGCCTTGATCTCGGCCAGAAGCGTCTTGAAGCCGGCGTCCGACCGGAGCGAATCGAAATCGGAATCTCCCGCATACCGGGAATAATCCGTGTAACCCGCAGCCACGGCCTCGCGAATGGCGGCCAAAGCCAGTTCCTTCTGTCCGGCGAGCGAATGAACACACGCTTTGTTGTACAGCACTCCGGCCCGAGCTTGGCTGTTGCCGGTCGTTTGAGCGAGCTTAAGCTCCTTCTTGATGACGTCGAGAGCCCTGGTCCAGTCCTTCTGGCTGCAATAACGTACCATCTCTTCGCTGAGCATCCGCCATTGATCGTCGATACTGGGTTTCTGGGCGAAGAGGTTTATGCATACAAATGTGCATACAATTCCGATAAGTGACGAAATAAGAACCCTTGATTGCCCGGCAAATGGTTTACTCATTCCTCATTCCTTTGGTTTGCGCTAAGATCCAGCTATTTTGCCGGCGTCAAGATGATCGCCGCGCCGCCTCCCGGTGCCAGATGCAGGCGCAGCATGTCGCCCGCCTTCACTGTCTTTTTGGTGACCGTGAGACTTGTGCCGTTTTTGTCGGCCCCGGGTCCGTCGGCATAGATCGCCGCCTCGTACCTGCCACCGCCGATGAAATCGAGCGGCACGGTGATATCCCGCGCCTCCCAATTGGTCATGGCCCCGACGTACCACTCGGCGCCGTGCCGGCGTGCGGCCACGATGAACTCGCCCGGCCGTCCCGCCGGGACGCGGATCTCGTCCCAGACTGTCGGCACCTTCTCAATAAAATCAAGACCGGGCTGTCCGGTATAGGCTTCCGGGTAATCGGAAACCATCACCAGAGGGCTCTCATAGACGACGTACATCGCCAGTTGATGGGCCCGCGTCCCCTGCGACACAGGAGCGATATCCAGCGCCTTGAACTGGCCCTGCGCGGCGTTCCGCATGGCGCCGGGCGTGAAGTCCATCGGTCCTGCGAGCATCCTCGTGAAGGGAATCGTCACGTCATGAACGGGCGTTACCCGCTCGCTCCACTTGTTGTATTCCATGCCCATGACGCCCTCGCGCGTGAGCAGGTTGGGGTACGTGCGCCTGAGACCCGTCCCCTTGTACGCACCGTGAAAATCAACGGTCAGGTGATGAACCGCCGCCGCCTGCACGACGCGCTCGTAGAAATTCACCATCTCCTGGTCGTCGCGGTTCATATAATCGACCTTGATTCCCGCCGCGCCCCATTTTTCGTAAAGGGCGGTTGCTTCCTCGAGATGCGCATCGAGCGCCCGCCATTCGACCCAGAGAAGCACTTTGACGCCTTTCTGCCTGCCGTAGGCGATGATGTCCGGGACGTTGACCTCAGGGACGAACTTCAAGATGTCCTCCGGCCGGCCGTCGCGGCCGGGCACCGCCCATCCGGCGTCGACCAGCATGTACTCGAAGTGATGAACCGCGGCGAAGTCGATGTAGTGTTTCATCGTGGGCGTGTTCATGCCGGGCTTGAAATTGACTCCCGTCGCATAGCTCCCGGACCACCAGTCCCAAGCCGCCTTGCCCGGCTTGATCCATGATGTATCCGGCAGGGCGCAGGGCCGGCTGAGATTCAGGATGAGGTAATTCGTCTCGACGAGCCGGCCCGGAGTCGGGGCGACCATCAGCACGCGCCAGGGCGTCGATTTCGGCGTTGTCCCGATGACGGCCTGTTCCGCCTTTCGGTCGGGCGGCCAGGAGAGCTTGCTCATGAGCGCATTGGCGACCCCCGGCACGCCGCCGATAGACATGCCGGCATAATCGGTCAGGTCGGCCTCCAGGATGGCCACCCAGGGCCTGCCGCGGAGCTCGAGGAGTAGCGGCAAATTGATGATCGAAACGGGCTTGATATCCGCGAGTTTCGTCGGCAGGTATTCGCCTTCGTTTTGCGTGTTGAAGCGTCCCATGTTCAGTGCAAAAGTCGAAGCCTCGCGGGCGAAATAGAACCCCGTGTTCTCCGACGACAATGTGAATTCGCCGAGCGCCTCCTGCTTCGGCAGGACATAACGGAACGCCACGCCTTCGTCGTAAGCGCGGAAGACGAGATCCATGCGCCGCCCGGGCGCCCGCTTCTCTCGGAGCGATACCGTCAGCTCGTTATATCGGTCGGGAACAGTTCGCCTGGCGCCGAACGGATTATCCCATGTCGAATCACGGACATCACGCGCCGTCCCGACGACTTCGAAGTCCTGGTCGAGCGGTCCGGCGCCGAGAAAATCGAGGCCGAGCGGCGAATCGGTCAGAACCGGAACGCCTTTGTAGGTCACGCGATAATAGGCGCGCTCGCCCGGGAGATAAGGCTGGGGCAGCGCTTTGACGGCGAACGAAACGGTCAGGCCGCCGTCAGGCGACGAAACGGCGAGCGTCTCGGCCGCCAAAGCATCGGCGTCCAATCCGACGCACCCGGCCAGAAAAACGACAAGGATGAGCCCGACGACCTTTGTATGCGTCGACATGCGAATTCCTCCCTTTGCGCGCGTGCCCGGCGTTCTTCGCCGGTCCGGCGATGTCAGCGGCATTGACCCGTCCCTCCGTGTTCGGACTCTGGTCCGAGCCGTCTATATGTCTCCATGAAGCGCGCCGGTCCCTGCTTCACAAGATCGATCAACGCCGGTCGTCCCAGCGCCTTCTCGATCGCCATGGCCATGCGGGCTCCGACGCGGTACCAAAGCCGCTCGCCGGACATTTTTTCGATCACACCGCGGGCTTGGGCGTCGGCTGCGGCATCACCGCGGCGCGCGACGCCTTCGACCACCTTGAAATATTCGGCCTCGAGCGACTGCATCCGCGCCTCGTCCTGAAGCGCCACATAATCGGCGTCGTCTCCGAGCGCGTTCTCGGCCTGCCGCCGTTCATACGCAGCCAGAACGGCCATTCCCTCCATCTGGGTCGCATACTCGACGAAACGGCGCACGTCCGCGCACGTCTTGAGTGAATCGATCCGCGGCGGTGGCTGATACGTCTGAAAGCCGACGTGATGCAGCTCATGGATGGCGTAGTAGACGAGCTCGCGCGGATGCCCGGTGAAGTGACTATGAGCGCCGTTGAGCGAGGCCGACGGCGCGAGGGCGACGCCGATATCGTAGCCGAACGTCAGGAAAAGGCTGCCATGGAACTGGAAATCCGTCGGAAGGTAACGAAGCGAGTCCGCGACCCAGTGCACATCATCGAGCATCGGGCCGGAGAAGTAGGCCAGGCTCTTACGGCAGATCGCGGCATGCTCACCCTGGCCGCTCTCGCCGGCGAGGAGAGAGCGCACCAACGATTCCGGCGAATCCTTGGGCACGGCGTAATCAAATTGGCGCGCATGGTTCAGGAGATGGAGCGTCGCGGTCTCGCCGGCCAGGACCGAGAGCAGTTCCGCGTTCCCGGAGTCGAGATACGCAAGCGCCTCTTCGGCGGAGCGGGCGTCGAACCAGAGACCCTGGGCATCGAGAGAATCACGCGGTCCGATGAGCTGCGCCAGCGGCACGGGAAACCTACGCCCCGGAATGCGTTGATCTCCCTGCGGGGATGCAGCCAGAAAAATCGCCATGGAAAGGCACGCCGCGGCCACGATGGAGGGCCGTCTGCACCCGGTGCGTCCGACTCCGTTTTTCTGCAGCCCAAGGTGCCGGATTATTTTTTCCCGCATCATGTTCATGAATTCGACGACCGTGCTGCCGTTCAAGGCGAATTCCTGTCCAGCCGATATTTGTTCAATTGGATCGGAATCGTCCGGTTCGTTTCTTGGCCGCCGGCATCTTTCCCTTGCCGGAGGAGCAGGCTGACCGCCGCATCGGCCAGTTCGGCCAAGTTCTGGTCGGCGCTGATGAGCGGCCGTTGCAGGAGGCCGGCGGTGTTCCCAATGTCGAATCCGGCCATCATCAGGCTGCGGCCCGACTGGAGTTCGAATTCGTTGGCCGCTTCGGCGGCCCCGAAAAAGACCAGGTTGTTGACACAGAACACGGCATCAACGTCCCGGCGGCGATCCAGCAGGCGATGCATCATCTCGACGCCGTCCTGGATTGAATAGCCTTTGGAGAGCACGAGCGATTCGTCGACGCCGCCGAACATCTCCTTCATGACATTCTCGTAGCCCTTGTAGCGAACGAAGGTGATATAGGTCCCCGGCGTCCCGCCCAGGAACGCAATCCGCCGGTGGCCGAGCGAGATGAGGTCGCGCGTCAGCTGCTCCGCCGCCTTGGTGTTGTCACCGGTCACCCAAGGGAAATCCGTTTTAGAAAAGACCCGGTCGATCAGCACGACGGGCGTTTCCCTGCCAAGAATTTTCATAGGCTCCCACTCCTCCCTATGGATGGGGGCGATGATAATGCCGTCGACTTTTCGGTCCACGAGGAGATTCAGATAGAATTCTTCGTTTTCCGGGATCTCGTTCGTATTGCACAGGATCGTACTATAACCGTGCTGCCGGAGCAGCCGCTCGATCCGGGAGGCGAGCTCGCCGAAAAACGGGTTCTGGATATCGCTGACGATGAGCCCGACGGTCGTGGATTTGCGCAGCCTCAAACTGCGGGCGAGAATGTTGGGGCGGTAGTTCAGTTTGGCGGCGGCGTCGAGAATTTTCTGCCGGGTCGCCTCGGAAATCCTGAATTCCTTGGCCTTCCCGCCGAGGACCCGGGAAATGGTCGAATACGAAAATCCGGTGATTTTTTTTATTTCCTTAATGCTCATTTTGGGTTAAACTATCGCCCTATGCACAATCGTTTGGCGCAACTTCTGCTCATTCCGCCACTTCGGTGTTCTCTCCCTGGAAAAACCTGTTCTTCGGCGACATATTCTGTTCCATTTGCGCAAGAATTTCAATCGATTAGTTCTCCCGGGGCGGCATGAAGTCAGGAGCGCTGAAAGTGCGGAACAGTGGCGCCACTGACCGTTTCTGATGGTCACATCGCGGACAAGTCCGCGTCCGGCGTCATCCTCCGGATGTCGGGCATCAGCAAGGCTTTCTCGGGCGTCCCGGTTCTCAAGGAGGTCGATTTCGACTTGAGGGCCGGCGAGGCGCATATCCTGGCCGGGGAGAACGGCGCCGGGAAGACGACGCTCATCAAGATCCTCTCCGGGATACACTCCGATTACGACGGCGAGATCGTTCTGCACGGCCGTCCCGTCCGGTTCCATTCTCCGCGGGACGCCCAAGACTTCGGCATTTCCGCCATCCATCAGGAGATGTCGCTCGTCCGGCCCATGCAGGTCGTCGACAACATTTTTCTCGGCCGTGAAAAAACGCGAGGCCGGATATGGATGGATTTTCGAAGCCAGAGACGGCGAGCCCGGGAGCTTCTTTCGCCCCTGGGCCTGGACGTGGACCTGGCCAGGCCCGCCGAGGACTATCCCGTCGCCGTCCAGCAGATGATCGAAATCGCCAAGGCTCTCGCCTATGACGCCCGCATCATCATCATGGACGAGCCTACGAGCGCCCTCAACGACCAGGAAGTGACGCGGTTGTTCGGGATCATTGCGGATTTGAAGTCGCGGGGTTGCGGCATCATCTATATCTCGCACCGCCTCGAGGAAATCTTCCGGATCGGCGACCGAATCAGCGTCCTGCGCGATGGGCGCGCCGTCGGGACGGCCGACGCCGGCCGCGTCTCTCCCGACGAGTTGATCCGCTGGATGGTCGGCCGCGAGGTCGGCGGACAGTTTCCCACAAGGTCCGCGCAACCGGGCGAGGTTCGTTTCGGCATTTCCCACGCATTCATCCCCGACCCCTCCGGAGCCAAGCGATGGGCCGTCGAGGACGTCTCCTTCGACCTGCGGGCCGGAGAGATCCTCGGCATCGCCGGGCTGCTCGGCTCCGGGAAGAGCGAACTCCTTCATGGTCTCTTCGGCGATTACGGGCGGCTCGCCAAGGGTCGCGTGACTCTGGACGGCCGGGTGTTCGCAGTTCGGTCGCCGAGGCACTCGATCGCCCGCGGTCTTATCCTGCAGACCAACGACCGCATCGGGACGGGGCTCATCCCCGAGCAAAGCGTCGTCCGGAACGTCTCGCTGGCTTCGCTCCGGTCTTTTTCTCCCCACGGCTGGATGCGCACGGGGGAGGAGGAGGATGCGGCGGGGCGCCACGTCCAGGCCCTGGCCATCAAACTTCGCTCGCTCGACCAGGATGTGCGCACCTTGTCAGGGGGAAACCAGCAGAAGGTCGTCCTGGCCAAGTGGCTCGAAACCAGGCCCAAGGTTCTGCTTCTCGACGAGCCCACCTTAGGCGTTGATGTGGGCGCCAAGCATGAGATCTACGACTTGATGAACCGCTGGACGGCCGCCGGACAGGCGATTCTCCTCGTCACGTCGGAGCTCGAGGAACTTCTGGCCATGTCGGACCGGATCATGGTCATGCATCGCGGCCGCGTCACAGCGGAACTCGGCCGCGAGAGCGCCACCCAGGAAACCGTCACCCGGGCCGCCATGGGCGAAAGGATGCCGTCATGAAGACCGCCAGATCCCTTTTTCAATCCCCGTTCGTCCGGGCTTTGGCGGCCCTCATTTTTGTCATGATCCTGGGGCTTATTTTCAATGCCGACGGCGCCTTCTTTAAATGGGACACGCACCGGGACATGCTGCGCCACACCTCGGTTTTCGCCATCATTGCCTGCGGCATGACGCTCGTCATCATCGCGGCCGGCATCGACCTCTCGGTGGGCAGTGTCCTCGGATTGACGGCCGTTCTCTTCGCCCTTTTTTCCATCCAGCTCGGCTGGTCGCCTTGGGTGGCGGTCCCCGCATGTCTCGCGGCCGGCGCCGGCTGTGGTCTGGCCTCCGGGACCCTGGTGGCCAGGTTCAAGATGCAACCCTTCATCGCGACGCTGGCCATGATGGTCTTCGCCAGGGGTGTCGCGAAATGGGTCTCCGGCGGGAAAAAGATTTCGACCGCCGTGCTGAAGCCCGACGGCACCTATCAATACGTCGACGTGCCGCCGATCTTCAAGTTCCTCAACTCCAAGCTCTTCCATGACAATATCGCCGTGGTCACGATCGTCTTCCTGGTTTGCGTCCTCGTCTCCTGGCTCATTCTTTCCAAGCTCCGCTGGGGCCGCCACATCTATGCCATCGGAGGCAACGAGGATGCGGCCAGGCTCTCCGGGATTCCGACGACCGCGACCAAGCTGCTCGCCTTCGGGCTGAGCGGACTGTTCAGCGCGGTGGCCGGCATGTGCCAGGCGGCCCAGGAGCTCCAGGGGGATCCTGAGGCGGGAATCAGCTACGAGCTCACCGCGATCGCCATCGTTGTCATCGGCGGGACGAGCCTCATGGGCGGCAAGGGCGGCATCGGCCTGACCTTCATCGGGGCCCTGACCATCGGCTATCTCGAAAAGATCCTCAGCATCAACGCCGTCGGCGAGGCCAGCCGACTCATGCTCACCGGCGCCATCATTGTCGCCGCGGTGCTGTTCCAAAGAGTCCGGAAATCCTGAAGGAGTCTCGTGATGAGAAAAATCCTTTTCATCGCCGTGCTCACGGCGGCCGTCCTCTTCGCATTGTGGGGCTGCAAGAAAGAGGCGCCCGCCTCCGCGGCCGGGACGCCCAAAACCGAAGAGGCCAAGGCGCGTTGGACGATCGGCATGAGCCAGTGCAACCTGGGCGAGCCGTGGCGGGTCCAGATGAACCTCGACGTGAAAAACGCCTCCGCCAAGCATCCCGAATTCCGGGTGGTTTACAAAGACGCCCAGAACGACTCGCTCGTCCAGCGGTCCCAGATCGAGGAATTCATCAACGCCGGTGTCGACTGCCTGATCGTCTCGCCGAAGGAAGCCGCGCCCCTGACTCCGCCGGTTGCGGCGGCTTTCGCTAAAGGCATTCCGGTCATTGTCCTTGACCGGCGCGTTCTCGGCGATCAGTACACCTGTTTCATCGGGGCCGACAACAAGAAGATCGGCAGGGCGGCCGGCGAATGGATCGTCAAGCGGCTCGGCGGGCGGGGCAAAGTCGTCGAGCTCGAAGGCCTGATGACATCGACCCCCGGGCAGGACCGCCACACCGGGTTCCGGGAGGGGATCAAAGGAAGCGGGATCGAAGTCATTTTCGAGGCCGATATGAAATGGCTTGAGCCCGACGCGCGGGGCGAGATGGAATCGGCGCTGGCCCGCTTCCCCACAATCGACCTCGTCTACGCCCATAACGATCCCGGCGCCCACGGCGCCTATCTCGCGGCCCAGGCCGCGGGCCGGGAGAAACAGATCATCTTTGTCGGGATCGACGGCCTGCCGCACGAGGGCCAAATCTACGTCCGGCAGGGGATTCTCGAAGCCTGCTTCGAGTACCCGACCGGCGGCAGAGAAGCGATTGAGACGGCCATGGCCATCCTCGGCGGAAAGTCCGTCGCCAAGGAGATCGTCCTCGATTCGCGCGTCTTCACGAAGGACAACGTGGAGAAGGGCGGCGAGTGGTTGAAGATCCGATAACCGCCGCGAGCATCGCCCGCCGAGAGGGTTTGACGGTTTCTCCGGCGCCGTCGACGACCCTCCGACAGCTTTTATGACGGCGAGCCGGGGGCCGTATTCCGCAGGAACTCCGCGCACTGCTCGGGATACGTCACGTTGATGTAGATTCCCGTCCCGATCTCAAAACCCGCCGGAGTCGTCAGTTTGGGGATGATCAGCATGTACCAATGGAAATACCTCGCTCGCTCGTCCCCGACGGCCGCCGACCGGATGATGAAATTGTAGTCGGGATTCCGCAGCCCGAAGTGGATCCGGGCCAGGATGTTTTTCATAAAACGCGCGAAATCCGCGAGCTCCGCCGCTTCGATATCTCCGAACGAGGCCCGATGATTTTTGGGCATGATCCTGACTTCGAAGGGCGTCCGCGAGGCATAGGGCGCGTAGGCGATGAAATAACCCGTTTCGGCGATGATGCGTTCCTTCTGCCGCACTTCCTCGGCGAGCATGTCGCAGTACAAACATCGGCCGCTCGCGTCGGAGTAGCGGACGGCCTGCTCGATCGGGTTGCGGACGTGGGGCGGGATGATCGGCGTGGCAATCAACTGGGAATGGGGATGCTCGAGGGACGTGCCGGCCTTCACGCCGTGGTTGCGGAAGAGGTTGACGAAGTTGATCTGGGGACGGCCCGCGGCGTTCAAGTAGCGGAGTTGATAGGCCCGGACGACATCCTCGACCGCCTCGTCATCCAAGGTTGCCAGGGTGAGGTCGTGCCGCGGCGTTTCGACGATGACTTCGGCAACGCCGAATCCGGTCGCCTTTAGAAACCGTCCGTTAGGCTCCGGCTGAAAGTGGATGTCATTTGCCAGAGCCGCGAATTTGTTGGAGAAGACGCGGACCTTCCATCCTCCGTCCGCGTCGAGCGTGTACGACGCCGGCGGCGTCTGCGCTTCGTTGCCGGCGCAAAACGGACAATGGGGGCTGTACGGCGGGAGAGGCGGCTTCGGTGCCTCGGCGGTCTGAAAGTCCTGCGGCCGGCGGGCTCGCTCGGTGGAGATAATGACCCACTCATTCGTCAGCATATTCTGTCGAAACTCAGGCATCGGACGCCTCCTCGGCCTCTTCCAGGGTGGATTGGAAATTCCACTATTTTTCTATCACAAGCCCGGAGGGGACTCAATACTGATGATTGATGTTTTATGCCTAAATTGCCTATAATCGGAATGGTGAATCACTGACGGAGAGGGAAGCGCCATGCTGTATTTTGCGTACGGTTCGAATATGAGTCACGCCCGGATGCAGGAACGCTGTCCCGGCGGCCGTTTCCTCAAAACGGTCCGGCTCGAGCGGCACCGCTTCGTCTATGACGGATACTCCGTAGCGAGCCAGGGGGCGGTCAGCAATATTGTCACTTCCGAAAGAGACGTCGTCCGAGGTGCGCTGTATGAAATCACAGGGAAAGACAAGCTCGCCCTGGACGTCTTTGAGGGTTATCCCAGATCCTACGACCGTAGGATCGTCGAAGTGAAAGACGAGGACGGGGACGTCCATTTGGCGTGGACATATTTCCGGACCGGCCGGGCTTTGGGCAAGCCTCACCCCGACTACGAAAAAACCGTCCTGCAGGGAGCGAAGGACTGCAAGCTCCCCGACGAGTATATCGACAGATTCCTGCGCGTGAAGAGGATCTGACCCTTTTTCTCTCCCGTTTTCGTCCTGAAGGACATATTCCCGTTTTTGAAGGACGGATTCCCGTTTTGAAAGACCTGACCGACCCCATCTTCGGTCTTTCGAAGGCCGTTCCATCTGGCCGGCCCTCCCGACCCATCCTGGCATGTTTTTTGCAGAATAACCAGCTGTACTGAGGCGCAACAGGCGTGTGCGCTTCGAATCAATAAAGAGTTATTAGCATTGAGTCTGATCCCGCAAGGGGCATAAAACGAGGTCAGCGAGGGTGTCGGGGCCGGGCCGCGCGTGGAACGCGGTCCGGCCGGCGCAGGCGGTGATTTGTGGTATTCAGAGACAGGAAAGACGCGGGTCGCAAGCTCTCCCTGGCCCTTGAGAATTATCGCGGCAAAAGCGTTTTAGTTCTGGCCATTCCCAAAGGCGGTATCGAGGTCGGCATCGAGGTCGCAACGCATATCGGGGGCGAGTTTTCTGTCATCATCAGCCGTAAACTTCCCTTTCCGTATGATCCGGAAGCGGGCTTCGGGGCCTTGGCGGAGGACGGAACCCTTGTCCTTCATCCCGACGCACGGGAATGGCTTTCCGACGAGGAGATCAGGGCTGTCGTAAAGGAGCAGGAGAAGGAACTCCGGCGTCGGCTGCGGTTGTTGCGCCGTGACGCTCCTCTTCCTCGGATGGAAGGCCGCACGGTGATCCTCGTCGACGACGGCTTGGCCATGGGCTCGACCATGAAAGCGGCGGTCGGGCTGTGCCTGAACCGCCGGGCCGGACGGATCGTCGTCGCGGCGCCGGTTGGGGGCTCAGCGGCTCTGGCGGATTTAAGAAAAACGGCCGACGAAATCATTGTCCTGGAAACTCCCGTCAATTTCCAGGCCGTGGCCCTGGCGTACCGGCACTGGACCGACGTGTCCGACCGGGAAGCGGTCAAGTTACTCGAGGACTGGCGTGCCGCGGACGATGCGCCGGAAACGGCCTGCAACTTCGAATAGGAGAGTGGCACGATGCCCATGCGGAAATCTTCGGCAATCTGGGAAGGAAATCTCAAGGAAGGCAAAGGGAGGGTCAGGCTGGGGAGCGGCGCCTATGAGGGGCACTACTCCTTTGCTTCCCGGTTCGAAGAGGCGCAGGGAACCAACCCCGAGGAATTGATCGCTGCGGCCCATGCGGGCTGTTTTTCCATGGCCTTGGCCGGTGGGCTTTCAAAGGCGGGGTATGTTCCCAAGCGGATCGCGACCACGGCCCAGGTGACCATTGAAAATACCCCGGCCGGGGCCAGGATCACCCACGTGGACCTGTTCTGCGAAGCGGCCGTTCCGGGAATCAGAGAAGAGCTTTTCAACGAAAAGGCCGAAGACGCCAAGACGAATTGCCCGGTTTCCCAAGCCCTGACCGGGACCACAATCAGTCTTCAGGCCCAGCTCGTTTCCTGACGCGGCTCGGCGGAATGATGAGAGATGGGGCTTTGAGCCGCCGGATTTTGGAGCTCGGGGCGGGCTCGGCTCGCGACGATTGTCGGGATTTGAGAGGAGAAAAGTAGTGGAAAGAACAAAGCGATTCAGTTTGATCATTCTGGCGAGCATATTGGTGGCGGCCTTCGTTGTCGCGGCCGCGGTGCATGATTCGAGTCTCTTCGCTGAGGTGGGATCGGATCATGATCAGCCCGGCACACCCGGGCAGGCGGTGTCAAAGGCGCAGATCCGCCAGCTCATGGACGGGCTGAGCGACCTCTTTGAACATGCGGCCGGCAAGGTCAGCGCGTTCGTCGTTCCCATCTATTCGGAGCAGGTCGTTGAAGCGCAGACAATGAATCAGCTTCCGGAGGACCCGTTCCGGGAGTTCTTCGGGCAGGATTTCTTCCGGCGCTTTTTTGAGGCGCCTCCCCAAAAGCAGACGGTGCATAGTCTGGGGTCCGGAGTGATCGTCTCCGCGGACGGCCACATCCTGACCAACAACCATGTGGTCGCGGGGGCGGACAAGCTCACGGTGATGCTCTCGCCGAAGCAAAAGTACGACGCTAAAGTCATCGGCACCGACTCGCTGAGCGACGTGGCCCTCATCAAGATCAATGCGGCGAACCTCCCGTTCGCCGTCCTCGGCGACTCCGACAAAGTCCAGGTCGGCGAGTGGGTCATCGCCGTCGGCAATCCGTTCGCGCTGCTGCACACGGTGACGCACGGGATCATCAGCGCCAAGGGAAGGTCGCGGGTCGCCGAGACGACCTATGAGGAC
Source organism: Candidatus Aminicenantota bacterium (assembly GCA_963727095.1). Lineage (GTDB taxonomy): Bacteria > Acidobacteriota > Aminicenantia > Aminicenantales > Saccharicenantaceae > CAVSEQ01. The sequence goes on from CAVSEQ010000005.1 coordinate 1,560,350, forward strand.
TTCCTCCAGACCGATGCGCCAATCAACCCCGGCAACAGCGGCGGCGCGCTGGCGAATCTGGATGGAGAGGTCATCGGCATCAACACGGCGATTGCGACGCCGAGCGGCGGCAACGTCGGGATAGGGTTCGCGATCCCCATCAATATGGCCAAGAGCATCATGAACGACATCCTCTCCAAGGGGCGCGTGATCCGAGGTTACCTCGGCATCATCCCCCAGGACATCGACGATTCCCTGGCCAAGGCCCTCAAGTTGCCTGACACGAACGGGGCCCTCGTCGCGGAGGTGACCACGGGCAGCGCGGCCGAGCGGGCGGGACTCAAAGTGGGTGACGTGATTGTCGAAGTCAACGGCCGGCCGGTCGAGGACGCCGTCCATCTCCGGACCATAACGGCGCAGACGCCGCCCGGGACGGCGCTCAAGCTCGGCGTTCTGCGCGACGGCCGGAAAGTCGAGCTGACGGCGACACTGGCCGAACGGCCGATCGAAGCAACGGCGGCGCCGAAAAAGAAGGCGCCGGAAGCGCCGACGACGCGGCAGCTCGGCCTCACGGTCCAGACGCTCACGCCGGATGTCGCCAGGCAGCTGGGTTATGGGGAGGATAAAGGCGCCGTCGTGGCGAACGTCGCGACGGGAAGCGCCGCCGAGGAGGCTGGTCTCAAGAGGGGCGACTTGATCAAAGAGGTCAACCGCACCCCGATACAGACGGCGCAGGAATTCGAACAGATCATTGAGAAAGTGAAAAAGGGCGACGTTGTGGCCTTGCTGGTGAGACGGGGTGACGTCACGGAGTTCGTGGCCATAAAAATCCAGTAATCAGGAAGCGTCACGGCGCTGGCCGGGAGCGGAAGCGCGGGATCAGTGCCGTCGGCTCGACGACGGGCGGTAGCCGCGAGAGCCGTGGTTGCGGCCGCGGGCAGGCCGGCTTTCCCCGGCCCTTTCGCTCGGCGAATACTCCAGGCTCTTGTCACGGGCGAACATTTCGATGGACGTTGGAATGGAAGGAATCTTCATGCCGATAAAGGCTTCGATCGGCTCCAGATGGGCGCCGAACCTTTCGCAGGCGAGGGAGACGGCCTTTCCCACATTCCCGGCCCGGGCCGTCCGGCCGATGCGGTGGACGTAATTCTCGGTGTCTTCGGGCAGGTCATAGTTGATGACCATTTCCAAACCGTCGATGTGGAGGCCGCGGGCCGCGACGTCCGTGGCCACGAGGTAGGGGAAGCGGCCGGCCATAAAGTCGTCGATGATCTTGAGGCGGCGGCCCTGGGGAAGATCTCCCGACAGGTGCTCGCAGCGATACCCGTTGAGCGCCAGCGTGCGGGCCAGCCTGGCGGCATGATGCCGCATGTTCGTAAAGATCAAGGCGTTGCGCGGGCTTTCTCTTTGAAGAATGCCCAGCAGCAGATTGTCCTTGATATGGCTCTTGACGTGATAGAGCTCCTGGGTGATGGTGTCGACCGTAAGCTGCTCCGGAGTCAGCGTGATGAACGCCGGGTCATTGAGAAACTTCACGGCGGCGGCGCGCGACAGCCGGCTGAGGGTGGCGCTGAAGAGCATGCTCTGGCGGGCTTGAGCCGCAGGCATCTGTTGCATCAACCTCTTGATATCCGGAAGAAAACCCATATCGAACAGCCTGTCGGCCTCATCGATCACAAGGAAGTCGATCGCCTGCAAGCGAAGGAGTCCCCTTTCCGCCAGGTCGAGGAGACGGCCCGGCGTGCCGATGGCGATATCCACGCCTTTGGCCAGCTGCGTCTGCTGGCCCCGGTAGCCGACGCCGCCGTAGAAACAGCCGATGGTGAAACCCAGATGGCTGTTGAGAAGCTTGGCTTCGCCTTCGATTTGAACGGCAAGCTCGCGGGTCGGCACGATGATCAGGGCTCTGTGGCGGTGCGGCGGGCTCTGGTGGAGCATGGCCTGCAGGATCGTGATCAGGAACGCGGCGGTCTTGCCCGTGCCGGTCTGCGATTGAACGGCGACGTCCCCGCCGGGGAGCGTGACGGCCAAGGTCTGTTCCTGGACGGAGGTTAAAGTCGTGTAGCCCCGCTCGTCGATGGCCCGAAGCAGGCTGGGGTGGAGGTCGAGTGTCTTAAAATTCATGATAAACGTTTCGTTTCGATAGGTAAATTCCTAGGCGGTGCGAAAATCAGAAGGGGTTGATCTCACTGAGAGCCGAGATTCGATCCTCGATGTTCGTTACCAAACCAGGTTTTATTATAGGCGATACCGGCCGCAATTGCAAGAGCCCTTCTGCAACCTTTGCCAGGCAGATCCCGTATTTATCTTCGCCGGGTGGGGAATTAGGGCATTCCCGGCCCTTTCCGGGGACAGGAGGCACGATGGACAAGCACAAAAAAGCGGCGGTTATCCTCATATTTCTCGTTGCGGCAGGAATGGCCATGGCCTCTCCACGAGCCGAAGCCGCCGGCGCTTCGCTCGCCCTGAAAACCCTTGATTATGCCCTCGACCTCAGGGTGGACTACGAACAAGAAAAACTGTTCGGGGATTGCCGGCTGACGGTTGTCAACGCCTCTGTTCAGCCGGTCGCGCGAATCCCTTTGATCCTTTATCGCTTGTTAAGGGTGACTTCCGTTGCCGACGCCGGAGGGTCGCCGCTGCCCTTTACGCAAGTCATAACAGCCTACGAAGATTGGGACCGGGTCCAGCTGAATTACGTCGAGGTGCTCCTGCCGTCTCCCATCGCCGCGGGTGCAAGAGGCACGATCTCGCTGCACTACGAAGGTTATCTCGGCGGCTATCAGGAAGCCGGGGTGCTCTATGTGCGCGATAAGGTCGACAAGGATTTTACCATCATCCGAATGGACGGACTGGCCTACCCCGTCGTCGGCGTCCCGTCCGATGCCGCCAATCGTGCCGCCGGCCTCCAGGCATATGATTATCGCATCAATATTACGGTGCCGGATTCCTATCAGGCGGCCAACGGTGGGCATTTCCTCGGCAAGGTTTCGCGCGACGGCCACACGACCTTCTCTTTCAGGAATATCAAACCCGCCTGGCGCATGGACGTCGCTATCGCCCATTATCGTGTGCTCGAGGAGGCATCGAACCAGCTGACCGTGTTTCATTTTCCGCAGGACGCCGCGGGCGGCGCTTCCGTCCTAAAGGCCATGAAAGACTCGATGGCCCTCTACGCGGGCTGGTTCGGCGTTCTATCCGGGGCCCAGGGGCTCACCGTCATCGAGGTTCCCGAGGGCTACGGCTCCCAGGCCGACGTGACGGCCATACTCTTGACGCGTAACGCGTTCAATGACCCGGCCAGACTGACCGACCTCTACCATGAAATCTCGCACCTCTGGTTCGTCAAGCCGCTCGACGCCGCCCCGAGCCGGCTTGAGAGCGAGGGCCTGGCCATGTTCCTCCAATACTTGGCGCAGGAGAAGCTTGAGGCCAAAGCGGACGCCGTCGCGAAAGGCGCCGAGCGGATGCGCGCTCGCTTCCTTGAGCAGTGCAAAACAAAGCCCGCATACGCCGATATCGCCATTGCCGATTACGGGAAGAAGGACGTGACGGACCTGTCTTATACGAAGGGCATGCTGTTCTTCTATCTCCTGTACCGGATGGCCGGTGAAAAGCCGTTGCTCGACGCCGTCGCCGCCTACTACCAGACGTATCACCAGACCGGGGCCACTCTCGCCGATTTTCTGAATATCGTGCAAAAGTCTCTCGGCAAGAACCTCACGGCGTTTTATCGGGACTGGATCTACGGGGCCGGCTCTTCGAAACTTCTTGCGGCCGGCGTGCCCTTTGACGATATCGTCAAAAAGTACAGGTAGATTAAGAAGAGGCCAAACCGACACTTTCCAGTTTTGCACCTCTTCTCAGATATTTTTCCGCCAGCGAGGCTGCGCGCGAGCTCGAAGACTCGATTCAGATATCTCCCACCAGTGAGGCGTCGAGCCACTCCGCCTCACTGGTGTTGGTCGCTCCGAAGACTCCGCTCCCTGCCGTAGACCTGGCCCCTTCTTGTCTTTTGACTCGGACGGAGGCGTATGCTATAAAAAACCCTCCGCTCCCGCCCCGGGAAGCTCAGCCTGATTCCTTCCGGAGGTGATATCATGCGTCGATCCATCATCCGCAACCGTTTGGCCATCGCGGTGTTTGCGCTTATCGTGCTGGCGACGGCGATCCAGGTCCCTCTCAAAGCCCTGGGATCGCCCGGCCAGTCCGCGCCGGCCTCCTCGAACACCCACCCGCTTTCGGTTCACGACATGCTGGCCATGGACCGCATCTCGGATTCCCAGGTTTCGCCCGACGGCCATTGGGTGCTCTTCAACCTGCGCGAGACGGACCTGGCCGCGAACAAGGGCCGCACGGACATCTGGATCGTCGGTGTCGACGGCAAGAACCTGCGCCGGCTCACGTTCAATCCGGCGGCGGACTTCAACGCCCGCTGGTCGCCCGACGGCCGGACCATCTATTTCTTGTCCACGCGCTCGGGTTCCTCGCAGGTTTGGCGCATGAGCATGGACGGCGGCGAGCCGGAGCAGGTGACCAAACTCACTCTCGATTGCGGCAACCTCATCGTTTCGCCGGACGGGAAAAGACTGGCGCTAACCATGGACGTTTTTCCCGGCCAGAGCGTTGAGGCGACCGCCAAGAAACTCGAAGAACTCCAGACGCGGAAGGCGTCGGGCCGCCTTTTCGAGAATCTCTTCATCCGGCATTGGGACACCTGGGCCGACGGCCGCCGTTCTCATCTCTTCGTCGTGCCCATCGAGGGTGGAGAAGCGAAAGATGTGATGACGGCCATGGACGCCGACACCCCGCACAAACCCTTCGGCGGACCCGAAGAGATCGCCTTCACACCGGACGGCCAAGCCCTGGTCTTCACGGCCCGCAACGCCGGCCGGGAGGAGGCTTGGTCCACGAACTTTGACCTCTTCATCGCTCCGGTCGACGGAACCGCCGCGCCCCGGAACCTGACGGAGGCCAATAAGGCGTGGGACTCGACGCCCGTCTTCTCGCCGGACGGAAAGACGCTGGCCTACCTGGCCATGTCCCGGCCGGGCTACGAGGCCGATCGCTTCAAGATCATGCTTACGGCCTGGCCCGACGGCCAAGGCCGGCCGCGGGTCCTCGCGGAGGCCTGGGACTTTTCGGTGGCCTCCATCGGCTGGTCCGCCGACGGAAAAAGCATGCTGGTCACGGCGCCGAACAAAGGGCAGACCTCCCTCTTCGCCATCGACGTCCAAACAGGGAAAGTGCAAACGGTCGTCGAGCAGGGGACCGTTGCGGCCTTCGCGCCGGCCGGGGATCGGATCATCTTCGAGCGCAACACCCTGAAATCACCCACTGAGATCTATTCCGTTAAAAACGACGGGACGGACGAGACGCCTCTGACCCGGATAAACGCCGCCAAGACGGCCGCCGTCCGGATGGGCGACTACGAGCAGTACAACTTCAAGGGCTGGAACAATGAGACCGTCTACGGCATCATCGTCAAGCCCGTCGATTTCGATGCGTCCAAAAAATATCCGGTCGCCTTTCTCATCCACGGCGGCCCGCAAGGCTCCTTCGGCAACGATTTCCACTATCGCTGGAATCCTCAAGCCTATACCGGCGCAGGCTATGCCGTGGTCATGGTCGACTTTCACGGCTCGACCGGCTACGGCCAGGCTTTCTGTGATTCAATCCGCGGCGACTGGGGCGGCAAGCCGCTCGTCGACCTCCAAAAGGGACTTGCCGCCGCCCTCAAAGCGTGTCCGTGGATGGACGGCTCACGGGTCGGAGCGCTGGGCGCCTCCTTCGGCGGCTACATGATCAATTGGATCGAAGGGAATTGGCCGGACCGGTTCAAATGTCTGGTCGCCCATGACGGCAACCTGGACGAACGAGCCGCCTATTTCGACACGGAGGAACTCTGGTTCCCGGAATGGGACCATGCGGGCACGCCGTGGCAGAATCCGCAGGGTTACGAGAAGCAGAATCCGGTGAACTTCGTTAAGAACTGGAAGACACCCATCCTCATCGTCCACGGCGGCCAGGATTTCCGGATTGTGGATGCCCAGGGAATTTCGAGCTTCACGGCCGCGCAGAGGTTGGGCATTCCCAGCAAGTTCCTGTACTTCCCCGACGAGAACCATTGGATCCTCAAACCGGCAAATTCAATCCAATGGCATGAAACGGTCATTGGGTGGCTCGACAAGTGGCTTAAGTGAATTGAATGGGCCGCGGCCTGAGCCACGGCGTGTTGTTATCGACTATTTGCCGGCGTCCGTCACGAGGGGCGGAGGTTCGGGACTTAACGTGGGTTCCTCCGCGGGTCTTGCAGGCTTCGGGGTGGCTCCGTTCCCGACACTGTAAAGGTGGCGGAGGAGCGATACGATCGTTTGGGAGAGGTTGTGGAGGAACTCCACGCCGATCTCGTAACTTCCGTGCTTGCCCGTCTTATTCACCCACTTAACCTCGCCGTCAATCTGGAAAACCTGATTGGTCCGGGCCAGCTCAAGCACGATCCGTATGACGCTTCCCACGGGATAGCCCTTTCTCGAAACGATCCTGGCCCCGCCGAGTGATATGTCACATGTGAGGGCGCGCGTTTTCGCGCCGCCGGAATTGTCCGGACTTTCTTCCGTGCATTTGATGAAAACCTTGTTCTTTTCCGAGAAGCGCTTTTCTTTCCGCCTGTCCATGCCCGTCCTCTCTCTTTGGCCTGAATTGCTTGCGTCAATAGGCATTCTGGAGGAGGAGACGGATCGAGTAAATCCCCTTTAAGGGTGATTTGCTGGGTTATATGGCCGGGGTTCCCCAGGCCCGGCGGGGTGGTTCCAGGGGGGTCGCCCGGCGGGCGGACCGCAACTCAGGCGGGCGCCCGGTCCCAGATGTGAGAGTATTTCGCGCCGTTTCCGGTTATGAAGAGGACCACGGTTTCGCCGTCCTTGATCCAGCCTTTGTCCCTGAGTGCCTGGAAAGCGGCCAGGGTCGCGCCGCCCTCCGGGGCCGCCCAGATCCCCTGGGTCTTTCCAATAAGGTAGGTGGCATCGAGGATTCGGTCGTCTGATACAGCCACGGCCGTCCCGCGGCTTTCACGGAGCGCCCTGAGGATCAGGAAATCGCCGACGGCGGCCGGCACCCGCATTCCGTCTGCGATCGTCCTGGCATCGGGCCACGGCTCCGCGAATTCCCTGCCTTCGCGGAACGCCTTGACCATCGGGGCGCAGCCTTCCGACTGGACCGTGACCATGCGCGGCCGCTTGGCCCCGATCCACCCCAGCCTGGCCATCTCGTCGAAGGCCTTCCACATGCCGACGAGACCCGTGCCGCCTCCCGTAGGGTAGATGATGACATCGGGCAGGCGCCAGCCCATCTGCTCGGCCAGTTCGTAGCCCATCGTCTTTTTCCCTTCGATCCGGTAAGGCTCTTTAAGCGTCGAAACGTCGAAGCGGCCGAACTTTTCGATGCCCTCCCGGGCCGCCTTCCCGCAATCCGTGATGAGGCCGTTGATTAGGGTGACTTCGGCCCCGAGGGCCCGGCATTCGTTGATGAAGGGCGCGGGGACGTCGGCCGGCATGAAGACATGGGCTTCCATTCCGGCCAAAGCGGCGTAAGCGGCCATGGCGCAGCCGGCGTTCCCGGCGGTGGGAATCGAAACGGCGCGCACGCCAAGCTCCATGGCCCGCGAGATCGCCATGCTAAGTCCCCTGGCCTTGAACGAGCCCGTCGGGTTCAGGCCCTCGTCTTTGACATAAAGGCCGCCGAAACCAAGTGACTCGCCCAGCCTGCGGGCGTGGTGCAGCGGCGTAAATCCCTCGCCGAGGCACAGCTTGAAGCGGAGGTCGCGGACAGGCAGCAGCTCGCGGTAGCGCCACATGGTGGGTTCGCGGCAAGCGAGCGCCTCCGGCGTTACGGCCTTGGCGGCCCCAGCAAGATCGTATCGCACAAGCAGGGGCTTGCCGCACTTCGGGCATAGGTTCCACAGCTTATCCGCGTCGAGCTTTTCGCCGCAGAGTCCGCATTCAAGATGAGAGAGATAACTGCGATCAGCCATTTTCCTACCTCGCAAGGATGAAGAAACATACCTTATTCCAGCCGCCGCGGTAAATGCAAATTGTCCTGGTTCGGCATGGCCGGGCAAGGGGCATGATCATCGTTTCCAAGCGTGGAAACCGACCATACACCACCGGGATCGGCCTGTCCGTTTCCGGACAATAGGTTGCCCAGGACCGGACGCCGCGACGACAGACATGGGCTTGCCGCCTGGAATCCTGTCGCTCCATCTGGCACGGCTATTGCTTATAATGTACGAGAGATACCCGAACTCATGAGAAGCATCCAGCTCAGAATCGCCCTGCGAGCCATCCGAAGGCAGAAAGGATACGCTTTCATCAACATCGCCGGGCTGACCCTCGGATTGACCTGCGCCATGCTCATGCTTCTGTTCATCACGTTCGAATTGAGCTTCGACCACTTCAACCGGGATGCGGACCGCGTTTTTCGGGTGCGGGAGAAATACACGCGCCCCGGACGCTCGTTCAACTCTTCTTCCATCAAACGGCCCTATCCTTTTGGCGCCGCCTTCCCCGAGGTCGAAAAGGAAGCCCGGCTGTTCAGCTACTCCTGGAAGGAGAAGGCCCTCGTCGCCTACCAAGAAAAATCGTTCTTTGAGGAACGGTTCTTCCTGGCCGATCCGGAAATCTTCGATATCCTTTCGTTCGATTTTCTCCAGGGCGACCCGGCGACCGCCCTGGCGGGCCCCCGCAATCTCGTCATAAGCCAGTCCGCTGCATCGAGATTGTTCGGCCGGGACAGCGCGATGGGCAAGATCGTCTCCGTCCGGAATCTGGGGCGCGCGGACTTTACAGTGACCGCGGTCGTAAAAGACCTGCCGGCGAATTCGCATGTCCACTGCGATTTTATGGCGCCCTTTGCGGCGGGGGACATTCTTTTTTGGAGCGGTTTCGAGCAAGGCAGCGACGCATATACCTACCTGCGCTTGAAGAAGGGGACATCGCCGGCCGCCCTCGAAAAGAAGTTTCCGGCCTACCTGGCCGGACATCTTCCCGCGGCGGAGGCGTCGAGCCTCACGTTCCATCTCCAGCCCCTGACCTCGATCCATCTCGGCAGCCGCCTCAATGATGAGCTCGAGCCCCCGGGCGACGCCGCTACGGTGGCCATGTTCGGCGCCCTGACCGCCATTATTCTGATGATTGCCGGCGTTAATTATGTCAACCTGGCCACGGCCCGTTCGATCACGCGGGCAAGGGAAGTCGGCCTCCGCAAGGTCATGGGCGCACGAAGGGGAAGCCTTGTCGGCCAATTCGTCAGCGAGGCCGTCCTCTTCGCCGCCATTGCGCTTCCCGCCGCCTTCCTTCTCGCTCAATTCCTCCTGCCTGTCTTCAACGGCCTTATCGCCGCGCACTTATCTTTTGATTTTCGCGGGAACGGCCTTCTCCTGGCCGGCATGCTCGCCGTGACTCTGGCGGTCGGCATTGGCTCCGGCATTTATCCTGCATTCGTCGTTTCCGCCCACGCCCCGGCCGACATCCTCAAGGGACAGCTCGATCGCGGCGTAAAGGGGGCCGGCCTGAGAAAGACGCTCGTCGTCATGCAGTACGCGTCATCGGTGGTTCTCATGATCGGCGCCGTCATCGTGTCGGGGCAAATGCGGTTTGTTCGCTCGAAGAGCCTGGGGTTCGACCGCGAGCAGGTCGTCACCATCCCGATCAACGACACGGAGACGATGGCCGGCTACGATGCGGCGAAAACGGCTTTCCTCCGGAGCCCGGCGGTTATCGGCGTTTCCGGCTCCTTCGGGATCCCTTCGCGCATTCGCGGCCGTTCCCTCATCCGCTACGAGGGAGCCGCGGGCGAAGTGGAAGCCGATTTTCCCTATTGTTTCGTGGATTTTGATTTTCTGAAGACCTATGGAATTCCCTTGGCTGCGGGCCGCGATTTTTCCAGGGAATTCCCGGCCGATGAGAAAACCGCGTATCTCATCAACGAGACGGCCGCCCGGGCCTTCGGCTGGGCCGATCCGCTCGGGAAAAAGATCCAGTTCTCCAACCGCGGTCTAAAGTTTGCCGAGTTCGTGCCGGGGGAAGTCATCGGCGTCGTTAGGGACTTTCATTTTCAGTCACTCCGCCAGAAGATCGAACCCCTCGTCCTCAAGGTTCGGAGGAGCGATTTCAGCGGCATGGCCGTCAGGCTCGCGCCCGGGACAACGCAAACCGGCCTGGACTATTTGGCCTCGCAGTGGAAGCAGATCTTCCCGGGCCGGCCCTTCGATTTCTCCTTCCTCGACGATGAAATCGACCGGCTCTACCGAACCGACCGGCGGATGGGCAAGGTCTACGCGTACGCGACGGGGCTCGGCATCCTCATCGCCGGCCTTGGGCTCTTCGGCCTGGCCTCATTGAGCGCCGCCCGCCGAGCGCGGGAGGTGGGGATCCGCAAGGTGCTCGGCGCCTCCGCCGAGGGCCTGGTCGTCCTGCTTTCGCGCGAATTCGGCCGGCTCGTCCTCCTGGCCAATCTGATCGCATGGCCGCTGGCCTACGCGCTGATGCGGCGCTGGCTGGACGGCTTTGCCTACAGGACGGCGATCGGGCCATGGCCGTTCGCTCTGGCCGCTTTCGTGTCGTTTGCACTGGCCATGGCGGCGGTCAGCCTGCGGGCCGCCCGCTCCGTGATGGCCAATCCCGTGGAGAGTCTGCGACATGAATGAGACGTCGCGAAGGAATGGGAGGGAACCTTCGGGCTGAGGAATACGTCAATGATATTGAAGGCGCCGAATTGCGTCCTGCCTCCTGAAATGCGGCGGGAGCGCCCGGTTCCTCGGAAGATGAGAGGAGAGAGAGCGTGAAGAAAATCGTCATCATAGTCATTTGCCTGACCGTAGCCCTGTTGCTCGTCCTGGCCAACGTCTTCGCCCAGACGACCGACCTGAGCGGGACGTGGACGGGATTCACCATTCTCGGCGACGGCACCCGCGCCAATTTCAATCTGATCCTTGAAAAGGCGGAAGGCGGCTATGGCGGCAAGATCAACGACGACGCGGGCGCCATGCCGGAGATGAAGCTCAAGAACGTGACGTTCAAAGCCGCCGTCCTCGCTTTTGAAATTGACTATCCGCAGGGCTCGGAAACGACGCTCATCAAGATCGAGCTCAAGCACGAAGCGGACACGCTTAAGGGGACCTGGACGGATCCCGACGGCCAATCGAACATCATCGAGCTCGAGCGGAAGAAATAACGGCCGCGTCGCAGGGCTCCCAGCGCTCTACATTCCTTTTCCGTTTATTCGAAGTATATTGCCGGCCGGAGTCCCCACCGATCCAGGAGAATGCACCCGCCGTGCCAATTGTTGCCGGGGGCCCAAGACGCCTAATTTCGCAGCGAAAAGAACGATAACACGAATCCAGCGATGCTAAGAAAAACTTTCCTCGTCAAACCCACATGGTCGTGTCGGACGTCCGGCGCGGCCCGCCGGCTTTCCCGGCCCGCCCGATAAGCCCTCCAAACGACGCGAGGATGAGAACGATCGATAACAGTCCGAATAAGGCTTTTTTCATTGACCTCGGCCTCTTCTTCCGAATTCCGCGACCCCGAATCGTGCCTTTGCGCTCTTTATCAAGAATGCGTCCGGGCGCGTGATCACTATAATATACGATCCGCAACGACTTTTGGTTTCGCTGCCGTTGGATTGTCGATCGCCGCCGGCGACTCAAGCCAAAGAGGCCTTTCGCCAATATCAGGCAGCCACGGTCCTTTGACTTGACCCAGGGCCCTGTGCTAGATTGGCGACTTCCTGTTATGACCCGTCAAACGAATTGTCCCTCCGCGGCGCCGGTCGGTGCACGCGTCATTGATCTATTCTGGAGGAAAATCCATGCGAAAAACTCTCTTGGCCCTGGCCGTTATTTTCGTCGTCTTGACTCTGGCGCCGGGCTGCTCTAAGAAGGAGAAGGCGATGGCAACTCCTGCGGCAGGGGCATCCGTCGCCGCCGAGTCCGATAACCCCTTGTTGTTTCCGTTTACAACGCCTTTCGGCGTGCCCCCGTTTGACCGAATCAGGGCCGAGCACTTCATGCCCGCTTTCGAACGAACCATGGCCGATCAGAAACGGGAGATCGATCTCCTCGTGGCCAACCATGATGCGCCCACGTTTGCCAATACGCTCGAAGGCCTGGAGAGAAGCGGGGCGCTGCTCAAGCAGGTCAATGCCGTTTTCAGCAACCTGAACGCCTCCAATACCAGCCCCGAGCTTCAGCAAATCGCCAAGGATGTGGCGCCCCTGCTCGCCAAGCACGGCGACGACATCGCCCTCAACGCCGGGCTGTTCGCCCGGATCAAGGCGGTGTACGATAGCCGCGCCGGTCTCACTTTGACTCCCGAGCAGAGCCGCCTTCTTGATAAAACGTATAAGGACTTTGTCAGGGGCGGGGCCAACCTGCCCCCGGACAAGCAGGCCCGCTTTCGTGCCATCAACGAGGAGCTGTCGGTCCTGACCGTGAAATTCGGCGAGAACATCCTCAAGGAGAACAACGCTTTCGAACTGGTCATCGATAAAGAAGCGGAGCTGGCCGGCCTTCCGCCGGCGGTCGTCGCCGGCGCCGCCGATGCGGCCAAGGAGCGGGGCAAGCCGGGCCTGTGGGTATTCACGCTGCAAAAGCCGAGCCTCATCCCCTTTCTGACTTACTCCGAAAGGCGGGACCTGCGGCAGAAGATGTTTACGGGTTACATCATGCGCGGCAACAACGGCAACGAGCTCGATAACAAGTCCAACGCCGTCAAGATCGCTGCGCTGCGGCTCGAACGGGCCAATCTGCTGGGCTACAAAACGCACGCCGCCTACGTCCTTGAAGAGAACATGGCCAAAACGCCCGAGGCCGTCTATGCGTTCCTCGGGAAGATTTGGCAGCCGGCCCTGGCCCGGGCCAAGTCCGAAGCTGCCGAGATGCAGCAGCTCATCCGCAAGGACGGCAAGAACTTCAAGCTCGCGCCGTGGGACTGGTGGTTTTACGCCGAAAGGCTCCGCAAGGCCAAGTATGATCTGGACGACAGCGCGCTGAGGCCGTACTTCGAGCTCGAGAGCGTTCGCAACGGCGCGTTTACGGTTGCCAATAAACTCTATGGGATCACGTTCACCGAGCGGACGGACATCCCCAAGTACAACGACGACGTCAGGGTCTTCGAGGTCAAGGACGCCGACGGCTCGCACCTGGGGATCCTGTACGTCGACTACTACCCGAGGGCCAATAAAGAGGGCGGGGCCTGGATGAGCAATTACAGGGACCAGTCGATGCAGGAAGGAAAAGACATCCGCCCCGTGATCGTCAACAACGGAAATTTCTCCAAACCCACGGGCGGCCAACCCGCCCTCATCAGCTTCGAGGAGGCCACGACACTCTTCCATGAGTTCGGCCACGCCCTGCATGGGCTTTTGACGCGATGCACATACGAGAGCCTGTCCGGGACGAACGTGCCGCGCGATTTCGTCGAGCTCTGCTCCCAGGTCATGGAGAACTGGGCCACCGATCCCCAGGTCCTCAAGATGTATGCGAAGCACTACAAAACCGGCGAGCCCATTCCCGACGCGCTGATCGAGAAGATCAACAAAAGCCGGTTCTTCAACCAGGGCTTCGAGACGGTCGAATATCTCGCCGCCTCGTTCCTGGATATGGACTGGCACACCATCGCCGAAGCCAAGGTCATCGACCCGCTGGCCTTCGAGGCGGCCTCCATGGCCCGGATCGGGCTCATCTCCGAAATCGTCAGCCGCTACAGGACGACCTACTTCAGCCATATCTTCAGCAGCAGCAGCGGCTACTCGGCCGGCTATTACAGCTATATCTGGGCCGCCGTGCTCGATTCCGACGCCTTCGAGGCCTTCAAGGAGACGAGCCTCTTCGACCAGGCGACAGCCAAATCCTTCCGGACGAACATCCTGGAGAAGGGCGGAAGCGAAGATCCGATGGTTCTCTACAAGCGTTTCCGCGGCCGCGAGCCCCGGATCGAGCCGCTGCTGAAGAAGAGGGGGCTGGATGGACCTGAGAATCAAAATCGTTGAAGGTGACATCACTGAACAGCGGGTGGACGCGATCGTCAATGCCGCCAACAGCTCCCTGCTCGGGGGCGGAGGGGTCGACGGAGCTATCCATAAGGCCGCCGGCCCCGATCTCCTCGCGGAAACCCGGACTCTCGGCGGTTGCCCCACGGGGGAGGTCCGGGTAACCAAGGGATACCGTCTGCCGGCTAAGCACGTGATCCACACCGTCGGCCCTGTTTGGAGAGGCGGTCACAACGGTGAAGAGGAGCTTCTGGCGCGATGCTACAGAAACTCTTTGGACACGGCGCGAAAGCTCGGAGTGAAAACGATCGCGTTTCCATCGATTTCGACGGGCGCCTATGGGTTTCCGTTCGATAAGGCCGCGGCCATTGCGCTCGGAGTGGCCGTCGAGTTCCTGAAGGCCGACACGGCCCTGGACGAGGTGGTTTTTGTCTGTTACGGCGAGGATGCGCTGAGGCGCTACAAACGGGCGGCACTGAAGGTTATTAAAGAATAGCCGCGCTGTTTCGGCCGGTGCGATAGACGAATACCGGCCGGGTATGATATAAATTCCCCGGGTATAATCGATGAGCGGCAACGCGTATGACGAACTGAAGGAACGCGGATTCGTCGCCCAAGTGTCCGACGAAGACGCCGTACGCAAAATGCTCGGCGGCGCGAAGGCCACCTTCTACGTTGGATTCGACAGCACGGCCGCAAGCCTTCATGCCGGGAGCCTTGTTCCGATCATGGCCATGGTCCACCTTCGGCGGGCCGGGCACCGGGCGATCGCGGTCGTCGGCGGCGGAACGACTTTGGTCGGCGATCCGAGCGGCAAGACCGAGATGCGCCAGATGCTCGACGAGGCAACGATCCGGGCCCAGGGCAAGGCCATCCAGGTCCAGCTCGACCGATACCTTCATTTCGACGGCGGAGGCGCGATCGCCGTGGACAACGCCGACTGGCTCCTGCCGCTCAATTACATCCGGTTCCTGCGCGACATCGGCCGGCATTTCAGCGTCAACCGGATGCTGGCCTCCGAAGCCTACAAGCTGCGGCTCGAAAAAGGGCTGTCGTTCATCGAGTTCAACTACCAGCTCCTCCAGGCCTACGACTACCTGACGCTCTACAGGACGCACGGCTGCACGCTCCAGATGGGCGGCGACGACCAGTGGGGCAACATCCTGGCCGGCGTCGACCTTATCCGCCGGGTCGAGGGCGGGGCCGCCGAAGCCCTGACGTTTCCTTTGCTGACGGCCGCGTCCGGAGCCAAGATGGGGAAGACGGCCGCAGGGGCGGTCTGGCTCGACGCGGGGCTCTGCGGTCCCTATGATTTCTATCAGTACTGGGTCAATACCGACGACCGCGATGTCGGGCGCTTCCTGCGGATGTTCACGCTGCTCCCGCTCGACGAAATCCGGCGCTTGGAGACACTCGAGGGCAGCGCGCTCAACGAGGCCAAGCGCATCCTGGCGTTCGAGGCGACGAAAATCAGCCATGGCGAGGCGGCGGCCGAGAAGGCCAAAGCGGCATCGGGCGCCGCTTTCCTAAAAGTTGACGACGCGAGCCATGGTTTGTCCAGTGACCACATCAACTTGCTGCCGACGACAGCCGTCGCCCGTGCCCGCCTCGAAGCGGGCATCAGCCCGGCCGAGCTCTTCACCGAGGTCGGCCTGACGCCATCCCGCCGCGAAGCAAAACGGTTGATCGAGCAGGGCGGGCTCTACGTCAACGACGAACGGATCGACAGCCTGGAGCGGCTCCTGACGATCAAAGACCTCGGTCCGGCCGGCATGCTGCTCAAAGCGGGGAAGAAAAAAATTCACCTCGTCGTCGTCGCTTAAGAGCAGGTCGGACCTGCCCCTTCTTGTTTTGACAGCCCTGTTTCTCCTGTGCTATAAGCTTTTTGACCTGGGGACCGCCCCCAGGACGGTTCCGGCTCAGGGAAAGCCCAATGACGCTAAAAGAGAAGCTCAGGTCCAGCCGTTTCTTGAGAAACGTCCTGCTGTTTCTCGCCGTGCTCGGTCCGGGCATCATCACCGGAAGCGTCGATAACGATGCCGGCGGCATAACGACATATTCCGTGGCCGGTGCCAGCTACGGCTACCATCTTCTGTGGACCCTTCTCCCGGCCTTCATCCTCCTCGTCGTCGTCCAGGAGATGAACGCCCGGATGGGCGCGGTGACGGGCAAGGGCCTGGCCGACCTTATCCGTGAAAACTTCGGCATTAAGATCACTTTTATCATTTTCGTGGGCCTCGTCATCGCCGATATCGGAAATACGGCTACCGAGTTCGCGGGCGTCGCCGGCAGTCTGATGATTTTCGGCGTCAGCAAGTACATCTCGGTTCCGATCGTCGCCGTCGGCGTCTGGCTCCTCGTGTCCAAGGGGAATTACCGGATTGCCGAGAGAATCTTCCTCTTCTTCAGCTTCTGCCTTCTCTCCTACATCGTATCGGCCGTCCTGGCGAAGCCGGAATGGGGAAAGATCGGCACGTCCCTCGTCCGCCCCGAGATGCATTTTGATGGGCCGTATCTGAGCATGGTCCTGGGCCTTATCGGCACGACCGTCGCCCCCTGGATGCAGTTCTACATGCAGTCGGCCGTCATCGAGAAGGGCGTCAAGATCGAAGACTACAAGTTTGCCGTTTGGGACGTCATCATCGGGTGTGTGGCCACGGTCGTCGTGGCCTTTTTTATCATGGTCGCCTGCGCCGCGACCCTCCATGTCAATGGAGTCGTCATCACCGAGGCCAAGGACGCCGCCCTGGCTCTAAAACCATTTGCCGGCGCCTTCGCCTCGCAACTTTTTGCCTTCGGTCTGTTTGTGGCGTCGGTCTTTTCGGCCACCATCCTTCCCCTGGCCACGGCGTTTTACGTCTGCGAGGCCTTCGGCTTCGAAGCCGGCATCAATAAAAAGATCCGCGAGGCGCCGCAGTTCTACACCCTTTTCGGACTTATCATGGGCATCGCCGTCCTCATCATCCTCATCCCCGGCGCCCCGCTCATCGGCATCACCATCTGGTCTCAGGTCCTTAACGCTGTCCTCCTTCCCGTGGTGCTCGTTTCGATGATCAAGATGGTCAACAACCCGAAGATTATGGGTACCCATATCAACAACTCCTTCCAAAACGTGGTGGGCTGGTCCGGAACGATCATCCTCATCGCCCTGACGGTGCTTCTCATCTTTTCCCAGTTCTCGGGCGGCCTGCTGAAATAGTCCGGTTTTTGACAGTCCGCAAGCCCTGTGCTATAAGCGTGAATACCGCGGAAGCCAGGAAAGACATCTCATGAGCGTCGCTGCCGAAACGGGCAAGCCGAAAGACCTTTCGAAGTCGGCCGTCGCCCTCCAGGAGAACGGCGATAAACTCTTCCTCTATGTTTCCGAGCTCCTCGGCCGCCGGGTCGTCGACGCCCAAGGTCGCAAGCTCGGCAAGCTGGTCGACCTCAAGGTGAAGCTCGGCGAAATGTTTCCCAAGATGTCGGCCCTCGTCGTCCGGGTCCGGCGCAGAAAGATTCTGGCCCTGGACTGGACCGAGGTCGCGGGCTTTGCCGGCAGGACCGTTGTCCTGAAACCGGGCGCGGAAAACCGGTGTGAGCCCTTGGAGGTCAAGGGTGACGAAATCCTCCTCAAGGAAGAGCTTCTAGACCAGCAGGTCGTCGACACCTTTGGCGCCAAGATCGAACGCGTCAACGACATCCACCTCCTGATCATCAACCAGGATCTCCGCATCGTCCATGTGGACATCGGACGCCGGGGCATCCTCAGGCGCCTCGGGCTGCTGAAGCCGGTAACGGCATTTCTGGCGTGGCTCTTTGAATACGACATTCCCGATGTCCTCGTTTCCTGGAAATACATTCAACCTTTGGCCAGCGATCCTCACAAGAAAAACCTTAAGCTGAACGTCATGAGCCGGGGACTCCATGACCTCCACCCGTCGGAGCTGGCCGACATCCTGGAAGACCTGGACCGCAAGAGCCAGGCGAGAGTCTTTAAATCCCTGGACCTGGAGACGGCCGCCGACACGCTCCAGGAAGTTGACTCCAAGCTCCAGCAGGACCTCATCGCCTCCTCCTCCCTTGAGAACGCTTCGGACCTCCTCGAAGAAATGGAACCCGACGAGGCCGTCGACCTTCTCTCCGAAATGCCCGAAGAAAGGCAGCGCACACTCATCCAGACGATGGAGAAGCCCAGCCGCGAGGTCGTCGAGGAGCTGCTCAAATTCAAGGAAGGGACCGCCGGCAGCCTCATGACCAAAGACTACATCTCCGTTAGGGAAGAGAAGACGGTCGGCGATGCCATCCAAGCCTTCCGACAGACGACACACCCGCTGGAATCGGCCGCCTATATTTTTGTCACGGATGCGGAGAATCACCTCACGGGTGTCATAACGCTGAGGCACCTGATCCTCATGGACAAGGAAACGCCGGTCAGGAGTCTCATGAACACTCACCTCATCAAGGTGGGGGCAGAAGACGCCGCCGAGGAAGTCGCTGAGATTTTCGCGAAGTACAAATTCCTTATGATTCCCGTCGTCGACCACGCGAACATCTTGAGAGGCGTCATCACCTTCCAGGATATCATCGAAGAGCGCTGCCGGCTTTAGAAAAGAAAACCGTCACAGGAAAATCAGGGCCAGGAGGTCGGCCACCATGGCCGGCTTTTCCACGCCCTCAACCTCAATCGTATTCTCCACGGTGATCAGGACCTTGCGGAAGCCGCGCCGTTCGAAGCCCTTGAGCACGGCCTTGTTCCGGACGCGCTCCCCGGCATGGACGGCCTGTGGGAATCGCACGCGGTTGAGCCCGTAGTTCACGGCCATCCGGAACCGCCCGGCAAAGATCTCGTTTTGGAAATTAAAGCGGGGGAGCAGCGAGAGAAGCAAGAATCCGTGGGCGACGGTCCCGCCGAGAGGGCTCCGGGCCGCCCTCTCGCGGTCCACGTGGATCCACTGCCGGTCCTCCGTGCATTCGGCGAAAGCGTCGATCCGATCCTGGGAGATAACGAACCAGTCGGACAGCCCGACCTCTTTGCCGACCATCTCTTTCAGGCGCCGGACGTTGAGACGTTTTTCTATCGGCGGGCGCTCTCCTTTTCTCACCGGGGGCGTCATGCTTTCTTCCCGCCCGGAGTTCCTTCGACGTCCCTAATCCACAATAAATGCCCGGGCGCCGGTTTCCGAGAATCCGAGGTGGGGATTCGCGGCGTCATCGGAGGCGAGGAAACTCATTCCGGGCCGGAGCATGTGTGTTTCTCCGCCCTTGAGCTTGATGCCGAACGTGCCTTCGAGCACGAGGAAGACGTGTCCCTTAGGACACCAGTGGTCGGAGCGGTAGCCAGCCGAGTATTCCACGATCCGCACGCGGAGGTCCCCGGCGTCGACGGTCCGCCACAACGAGGTGCCGAATTCACCCTTGTGCTCGACCGCGGGCTCGGACGCCCAGTCGGTGACCGTGAACGGGACGTTGCGCATCTCCATGAATGCCTCCCAGCCCCCAATTATTCACAGAGGGCTGGGATTGTCAAAAAAGTCTACGAAGCCGCTTTTGGCAACGTTTCGGTGCGCCGCGACGCCGTCACTTCTCGCCGGTCCGGATCCAGCCGTCGAGGAGATGGATCGTCCGCCGGCCGTACGCCGCGTTCGCCTCCGAGTGGGTGACCTGGATGATCGTCGTCCCGGCCTGGTTGAGCTCCTTGAACATCTCCATGACCTCTTTGCCTTCCTTTGAGTTCAGATTGCCGGTCGGCTCGTCGGCCAGAATGAGCTTGGGCTTGGTGATAACGGCCCGGGCGATAGCCACCCGCTGCTGCTGGCCGCCCGAGAGCTGGTTCGGGAATAGGTCCTTCTTCCCGACGATGTTGAAGCGGTCAAGCGCGTCGGCGACCAGGCTCTGGCGCTCGGAGGCCTTGATCTTCTTGTAGAGAAGCGGCGTTTCGAGGTTCTCATACACCGTGAGGTCGTCAATGAGATGGTAGCTCTGGAAAACGAACCCGATATGGTGTTTGTGGAGGTCCGTCAGTTTCCTTTCCGTGAAGGTGTGGACCGGCTGATCATAAAAGAAATATTCGCCTTCAGAAGGCGTATCGAGCATGCCGATGATGTAGAGCAGGGTCGATTTCCCGGCCCCCGACGGGCCCATGACGGTTACAAACTCCCTCTCGGCCACGTCCAGGTTGATATTCCGCAGGACAAACGTCTTGACGTATCCGGTCGAATAGTACTTCGTGATGCTGCGGAGTTTGATCATGGCCGTTGCTCCTTATTCGTACCTCAGCGATTCAATGGGGTTTGTCCGGGCCGTGCGGACGGCATGATAGCCGATGGCCAATCCTGCCATAGCGGCCGATGACAGGGCACCCGCGAAAAACAGCCAGGGATGAAGGGGGATGCGATAGGCGAAACCTTGCAGCCACCGGTCCATGACATAATAGGCGGCCGGCCAGGCGATGAGGTTGGCCAGAAGGACGTACTTTGTGAAATCGCGGGACAGGGTCATGATGAGCGCCGGAAATGACGCGCCGAGAACTTTGCGGATTCCGACGTCCTTGGTGCGGGATGCGGCCGTGAGCGAGGCCAGGCCGAAGAGGCCGAGACAGGAAATCATGATGGCGAGCAAAGACGAGAAGGAAAGTATATTGCGGACTCTTGTCTCTTCCTCGTAGAGCCTGGCGATCCGGTCGTCCAGGAAGCGAAAAGCGAAGTCTCGCTCGGGATACAGGGCCGCCCATTTCTGTCCGATCGTCGCCAGGGTTCCCTGGATGTCTCGGCCGGTCAGGCGTACGGCGAGTTCATAATATCCCTCGTCCGCGCTCCGCAGAAAAATGTACGGGCCGATTTTGCGCCGCAGGGACTCGAAATAGACATCCTTGACGACCCCGATGATGGTGTAGCTCCGCCCCTCCCGGTCGAGGGTGATCCGGCGGCCGAGCGGAGAAGGCCAGCCGAGCACCCGGGCTGCGGCCTCAGTGATGACCACAGCGTCCCGGTCCGAGGCCTGAGTCTCACGACTGAAGCCGCGGCCCTGGAGGACGGGTATGCCGAACGTGGAGAAATAGTCCTCGTCGACGTTGATTTCGGGCATCTTCGGAGAATCTGGGCCGCGGACCTTGTCCTCGGGAACGACGACCGTGGGCCAGTTCAAGTCGTTTCCCGGGGTGTACCCGCACAGCGCCGCGGATTGGATCCGGGAGTCGCGGAGGATTTCCTCTTTGAGGACTCGACTGCTCTTGCCGACGCCTTCCAAGACGATGACTTGGTTGCGAACGAAACCGAGGTCTTTGGTCTGGATGAAATGCATCTGCCGAACGACGACCAGCGTGCCGATGAGAAATGCCGTGGAAACGGCGAACTGGAAGACCACCAGGACGGCTCTCACTCCGGACCGCCCGGGACGAAGGCTGACCCGGCCCTTAAGAACATCGACCGGCCGGAAGGCGGAGGCCATTAACGCGGGGATGCTCCCGGAGAAAAGTCCGGCGGCCAGTGTCAAGACAAAAAGCGCCCCATAGAAGGGAAGGTTTCTTCCGAAATCCAGATGAAGCTTCTGCCGGGCGACGGAATTGAAGGTCGGAAGCAGGAGATAGGCAAGGGCCACGGCCGTCACCACGGCCAATGCGGCCGTCAGTATGGCGTCGCTGAAGAATTGGAGGAGGATGTGGCGCCGCTCGGCTCCCACGACCTTTCGGATGCCCACTTCCCGCGAACGCCCGAAAGCCAGTGAGGCGGAAAGGTTCATGTAGTTGACGCCGGCCAAGACGAGGATGACGAAAGCCAAGAAGCCCAAATAATAGGTCGTGCGCCTGTCGCTGTTGACGTCAAGTTCCCCGAACAGATGAGACGCCAGATGGATGGATGTCAGGGGTTGCAGGAAATAGCGATTTCTCTTGGCGCTCGCCTCGCTGGTGTGTCGCTTAAGGAAGGCGGGGAATTGGGATTCGACGGCCGCCGGTGAGGTCCCGCGGCGCAGCCGAATATACGTTTGAACGAGGTCGAATTTTTCCCGGCTCCTGCCGAGGTTGCGGAGCGAAGGGCTCGACGTGAGGAATTCGAACTGCATGTGCGAATTATCAGGAACGTCCTTGAGAATTCCCGTGACTCTGAAACTCCCGCCGCCCGGCGCCGTCAAGACGGCCCCGACGGGGCTGGCTTCACCGAAAAGCCGGTGGGCAAGCGTTTCCGTGAGGAGGATTTCGTCGGGAAGGTTGAGAGCCGTCGCCCGGCTACCCGAAAGCAGCGGGAAATCAAAGAATTTGAGGAAGTTCGGGTCAACGTCAAGGCCTTTGACTTGGTACGTTCTACCTTTCCAGACGACCTGCGACGGGCTGCTCCTGTCGCTGACTCTCGTCACATCTTCGACGCCCGACATGTCATCCATGACGAGTAACCCGATGTCGGAGGGAACCATGGAGTAGCCCTTTTCCCCGATGTCCATTTTCATGGAGACGGCCAGGCGGAAGATCCGGGCGGCATCCTTATGGAACCTGTCGTAGCTCCAGTCGTGCTGGACGAAGAGGAAGATGATGAGGGCGCAGGCCATGGCCGCCGCCAGACCGGCGATGTTGAGCCCGGTATAGAGTTTCTGGCGCCTGAGATATTTCCACGAAGTTTTGAGGTAGTTCCCCGGCGTCATCAGACGTTCTCCCTTTCGACCACGCCCTTTAAGCCATTCTCAACGGCCTCGATTCTGGGCCGCGACAATCGGGCGGCTTTCTACAGCTTGAACTTCTTCTGGATATTCTCCGAGACGACCTGACCGTCGAAGAGATAGATGATGCGCTGGCTGTGCTCGGCGTACGCCTGCGAGTGGGTGACCATGATCACCGTCGTCCCGTTTTCGTGGAGCTCGTTGAGCAGGCCCATCACTTCCTCGCCGTGCACGGAGTCGAGGTTTCCCGTCGGCTCGTCGGCCAGGATGAGCTTCGGCCGGGCGACGACGGCCCGGGCCACGGCCACGCGCTGCTGCTGGCCGCCCGAGAGTTGCTGCGGGAAGTGGTTCTTGCGGGGCATGAGCGCCATCTGCTCGAGGACCTCGTGGACCCTCTTCTTGCGTTCCGACGCCGAAAAGCCCAAATAGAGCAGCGGCAATTCCACATTCTCGAAGACGGTCAGTTCGTCGATGAGGTTGAAGCTCTGAAAGACGAAGCCGATGTTGGATTTTCGCAGCCCGGCCCTTTTGCGCTCCGAATACTTGGCCACGTCCTTGTCGAGGAAAAGGTACGCGCCGCTCGACGGATTATCGATCAGGCCCAGGATATTGAGCAGCGTGGATTTCCCGCAGCCCGACGGGCCCATGATGGCCACGTACTCACCCTCCCGGATCTCCAGGTTGATGTCGTTGAGCGCCGTCGTCTCCACCTCTTCGGTCGTATAGAGCTTCTTCAGGTCTTTGGTTTGAATGAGCATCCCTGCCTCCTCGGTTATTTCAGGACAAGTCGTTCCATGGTGCCGTAGCTTTCATAGGACGATGTGATGACTTTGTCTCCCGGCTGCAGGCCGTCGAGCACCTCATAGAACTGAGGATTGAAGCGGCCGCAGCGGATGGCGTGCTTGGTCGCGACCTTGCCGGTCTTGTCGAGCCTATAAACCCAGTTGCCGCCGGTCGAATCCCAGAACCCGCCGCTCGGCAGCAAGATGGCCTGGTCGAGGTCGCCCAGTTCGAGCCGGATATGGAGCGTCTGGCCGCGCCGGATATCCGGCGGCGCCGCCCCGACGAAGTCGAGGTCCACCTCGAACTTGTTCTCTTTGACTTCGGGGAACACCTTGCGCACGGTGAGCCGGTAGGTTTTGCCGGCCAGGTCGAACGAGCCCCCTTTCTTCGGCTCAACGCGCGTGATGTAATGCTCGTCGATCTGGGCCCTGACGCTGAACGCGTCCAGGACGTCGATCTGGCCGATCTTGGCCCCCGGCGCTATGTACTGTCCGGTCTCGGCGTCGAGCGAGGTCAGCTGGCCGCTGATCGGCGCGCGGATGATCAGGTCTTCGAGTTTCTGCTTGGCGAGGTTGAGGTTGCTCTCCATCCGCTTGATCTGATCCTCGAGGGAGCGGAGCTGCTCCTCGCGATACTCCATTTCCTTTTTCTGGCTCTCGTCGACGATGGCGTGATTCCTGATCTCGTATTCGTAATCGAGCTTGACCTTCTCGTAATCGGACTCGGAGATGAGCTTGTCCTCCCACAGCTTCGTGTTGCGTTCGTAGGCGCTCTTCTGCTTGGCCAGCTCGTTTTCGATCTGGTTCATTGACTGGCGGAGCGTCTGTTTATACTGCTCCATGCTCAGGCGGGTCTGACGGAGCTGGTTGGACTGCTGGATGAAATCCGACTCGCGCCACAGGATGTTGAGGAGCAGGTCGTTGTTGTCGAGCTGGAGGATCGGGTCGCCCTTCTTGACCGCGGTCCCGGCCTCCATAAAGCGCTTATTGACGCGTCCGCCCTCCGATGACTCGAGGAAGAACCTGTTGATGGGCATGACCGTGCCCTGGATCGGGATGTATTCGAGGAACGCGCCCTTCTCGACGGTCGAGACCGTGATCCTTTCCCTTTCGACATTCAAAGTCGATTTATTGAGCCTGAACAGGAAGAGGTACAGGATAACGATGACGAACAGCCCCGCCCCTGCAACGGCGGCGATCTTCCTGGGCGGCCACTTCTTTTTTTCGATGACCTTGTCCATGCCCATATTCGTTCTCCTAGGGTCCTATTTTTTGCATGGTTCGTGCCAAAACTCCTTCAAAGGAGGTCCCCGAGAAACAGGGCGCCGTTACGGACCTCCGCTGTCCGGCCTCATGACAGGATGTGTTCATTATCGGACACCTGGTATATAATGAAGCCCAAGGGTCTCGCGGGCACGAATGTTGCATCAAATGCCTGATGGGCGCTCCAGACCCAAGAGTTCGGATCGGAGAGGAACATGAACGGGAAACCCGGCAAAATCCTCGTCGTCGATGACAACGAAGACATCCTCAGCGCGGCCAAGCTGCTCCTGAAGCAGCACATGGCTCTCGTCCATACCGAGAAGAACCCGGAGCGGCTCCCCGAGCTCCTCAAGAACGAGGTATACGACGTCATCCTCCTGGACATGAACTTCGCCAAGGGCGCCACCAGCGGAGGCGAAGGCTTCCGATGGCTGAGCAAGATCCTGGCCATCGACCCGTCCGCCGTCGTCATCCTCATCACGGCCTACGGCGACATCGGGATGGCCGTCCGCGCCATCAAAGAAGGAGCCACGGATTTCATCCTCAAGCCCTGGCAAAACGAAAAGCTTCTGGCGACGTTATCCGCCTCGTTGAGCCTTCGCGAATCCCGGAACGAAGCCCGCACGCTTCGGGAGCGGCAGGCCCGGCTGGGCGCCGACCTGGACCGTCCGTTCCGTGACATTATCGGGCGGGGTCCGGCCATGGCCGAAGTATTCGCCTCGATCGAAAAGGTGGCCAGGACCGAGGCCAACATCCTCATCCTCGGAGAGAACGGCACGGGCAAGGAGCTCGCCGCGCGCGAAATTCATCGGC
Source organism: Candidatus Aminicenantota bacterium (assembly GCA_963727095.1). GTDB lineage: Bacteria > Acidobacteriota > Aminicenantia > Aminicenantales > Saccharicenantaceae > CAVSEQ01. Next base: position 1,585,861 of record CAVSEQ010000005.1, read on the forward strand.
AGTCGTCGCGGCACCGGGAGATCTTTGTCGGCGTGGACATGGGCGCGATTGCCGAGACGCTTTTCGAAAGCGAGCTCTTCGGGCATGTCAGAGGCGCTTTTACAGATGCCCGAGACGACCGGGCCGGCCGTTTCGAGGTCGCATCCGGCGGCACGCTTTTCCTTGACGAGATCGGGAACCTTTCCCTGCCTCTCCAAGCGAAGATTCTGACAGTCCTTGAGAACCGCCAGGTTTTCCGTGTCGGCTCCAGCCGTCCGACCCCGATCGATGTGCGGCTCATCTGCGCGACGAACCTGCCCATCCACCACATGGTCGGCCAGAACAGGTTCCGCCAGGATCTGCTCTACCGGATCAACACCGTCGAGGTCCGGCTCCCGGCGCTGCGCGAACGGACTGAGGACATCCCGCTTCTCGCCGAACATTTTTTGGACGCCTACTGCCGGAAATACGGCAAGCCTCTCAGGAAAATCGGGCAGCCGGCGTTACGCAAGCTCGAGGGCTATCACTGGCCCGGGAATGTCCGCGAGCTTCAGCACGCCATCGAACGGGCCGTCATCATGAGCGATGCCCAAGTCCTTCAGCCGGACGATTTCTTCCTCAGCACGGTCCCATGCCCGGCGCCCGGCCAAGTGTCCGAAGAGGCGAACCTGGAGCAGATGGAGAAGCTCGCCATCGGCCGAGCGATCAAGAAGCACGGCGGCAACGTCAGCCGGGCCGCCCGGGAACTCGGCATCTCGAGGGCCGCTCTCTATCGCCGAATGGAGAAGCATGGTCTATAGGAAGCTCCGGGTCGCGGTCATTCTGCAGTCGTCCCTGCTCGTCCTCTGGATCGGACTCTTTTTCTTCGTTGCTTTCCGGCACAAGCCCGCGGCGGCGCTCGTCATTCTGGCCGGGCTCATCATCTATCAGGTGTGGTCGCTCATCCAGACGGTGGACAGGACGAACCGGGACCTGACGCGCTTCTTCCAGTCTGTCCGCTTCGGAGATTTCACGCAATCGTTCAGGGCCAGGGAACCCGACAAGCCGTTTGCCGGACTCCATGCCGCGCTCACCGAGGTCATGGAGGCGTTCCGCAAGGCCCGGGCCGAGAAAGAGGAACAGGCCCTCTATCTCCAAACCGTGGTCCAGCACATCGGGATGGGGCTCCTTGTCTTCCAGCCGACGGGCGAGGTCGATCTCGTGAATGACGCGGCCAAGCGCCTGCTCAAGGTGGTTCAGCTCAAGAACGTCCACAGCCTTGAAGCCGATCACCCCGATCTTGTCAAGGCTTTGCTCGGCATGGAGTCGCGAGAACGGGCGCTGGTCAAAGCCGAGATCGGCGGCGAGCTGCTCCAACTCTCGCTTTACGCCACGGAGCTCAAGCTGCGCGGCAAGGGCTTCCGGCTCGTCTCCGTCCAGGACATCCGGGGTGAACTCGAAGAGAAGGAGATCGAAGCCTGGCAGAGGCTTATCCGCGTCCTGACCCATGAGATCATGAACTCCATGACGCCGATATCGTCTCTGGCCTCGACGGTGCAGGATCTCGTCGTCCGGACGGGCGCGGGCACGGCCGATCCCGAAACGCGCGCCGACATCCAAACCGCGCTGCAGACGATCCAGAAACGAAGCGAAGGCCTCCTCCATTTTGTCGACGGCTATCGGAACCTGGCCCGGATTTCGAAACCCAAGCTCCAGTTCTTTCCGGCCCAGGACTTGTTCAAAAACGTCGAGCAGCTCCTGCGGGGCAGGCTGGCGGAAAGGAAGGTCAGCCTTGCGATTTCGGCCCACCCGCCGAACCTCGAGCTATTGGCCGACCCCGACCTCCTCGAACAGGTCCTGATCAACCTCGTCCTCAACGCGGCCGACGCCGTCCAGGAAGCCGCCATCCCCAGCGTCGAAATGGCGGCTTCACTCGACGAGCGGGGCCGACCGGTTATCCGGATTAAGGACAACGGCGCGGGAATTCCGCCGGAGAATCTGGACAAGGTTTTTGTGCCGTTTTTCTCGACCAAAGAAGGGGGATCGGGCATCGGCTTGAGCCTGTCGCGCCAGATCATGCGGCTCCACAACGGGTCGATCACGGTCGCCTCGACGCCCGGCGAGACCGTGTTCACGCTCCGCTTCAAGCTCTAAAAGTTGTATGGGCTCACTGCTCGATTAATCGAAACGAACTTACCCGGATAGACGTACTTCATTATAGGAAGGAAATGTTTTCGGACGGAGATACCCCATGGCTGGATTTCTGCACAAAACAAAACCGTATATGACGTTCGCCGCGTCGTGGGCGGTTCCCGGGCTGGGACACCTGCTCCAGAAAAAGTACGTCCGGGCGGCCGTCTTTCTCGGCGGAACGCTCATCCTGCTCGGGATGGGGCTGCTCCTCCAGGGACAACTGGCCGTGCTCTATGACCGTCAACCGGCGACGATCCTCAAGTTTCTCGGAAGCCTCGGCACCGGGGGCTTTTGCTGGATTGCAAAGGCGGCCGGACTCGGCGCCGGCAACCCTTCCGCGGTGACTTTTGACATCGGGACAATCTATATCACGGCCGCAGGCCTGATGAACTATCTCGCCGCCTTCCACGCCTTCGAAACGGCCAAAGGAGTCCGCCATGTTTGAGAGCCATGTCGTTTTGATGGTCATTTTCGCAGCCGTTGTTTCCGTCATGAGCGCGTTTCTCAAGTTCGAAGCGAAGCGCGAAATTGTGTCTTACGCCGCCCGAATGTTTGCCGTCATGGTCGTCGGCGGAGTTCTGCTGAGCTGGCTCATGGCTTTCGTGTGATGCGGGAACGGAGCATGTCGATGACAAAACCAAATACACAGACAAACGACGAAAACGCCGGCCCCAGCCGGAAGGGGAGCCTGCGCGAGAATGCCAAAGCCCTGATCGAGGTCCTCGTCGCCGTTTTCTTTCTCAATGCCTTCCTGCTTCAGTCGTTCGCCATACCGACCTCGTCCATGGAAAACAATATGCTCATCGGAGATCACCTCATCGCCAGCCGGACGGCTTATACCGCCGCGAGCCGGCCTATCGACAGGCTGATCTTCCCGATGAAGACCGTCGAGCGCGGGGACATCGTCGTCTTCAAAGCCCCGCCCGAGATCAAGGCCGGCAACCTCTCGCGAATTACCTATGTTAAGCGGGTGATCGGGCTGCCGGGCGAGCTCATTCGAATCGCGGATAATCATGTTTTCATCGACGACCGCGCCCTCGTCGAACCGTATGTCGTGTTCAAAGGACAGCCGCTCGTCCGGGCTGATTTTCCACCCTCCGACGGGGGGGGCTGGGAACCGGATTTTCCCGGATCGTTCAGATCGTTGGTCGTCCGGACCGCGGCCGGCGCCGCTTTCCGAGTCCCCGCCGGCCACTATTTCTGCATGGGCGATAACCGCAATGTGAGCGCCGACTCGCGCGTCTGGGGACCGCTCCCCGCGGCCAACATCCTCGGCCGGCCGTGGCGGATCTACTGGTCCTACGACGCGAGCCCTGTCGATTCCGTCAGGCTCGGCCCCCTCGGCCGGATCGCCGATTTCGTCATCCATTTCCCGGCGAGGGTTCGCTGGGCGCGCCTCCTTAAGAAATACTGACCGCCGGGCTCCTCGAATCGCCCCTCATCGTTCTCGTCCGCGTTGACATCCGCACAACTCCGCCTCTATACTCTGGTCAACATCCCCGCAAGGAGAGGGAAAAGCATGTTCACGAAACGCTTCCTGGCATTCTTTGTAACCATGGCTCTCATCGTTCTTTCGGCTGCCGCCGCTCCCGGCGCTCCACGGCTCTTCCAGCAACCGACCCTCAGCAAAACCCAGATCGTTTTTGCCTTCGGGGGCGACTTATGGACTGTCAGCCGCGAGGGTGGAACAGCCGAACGTCTGACCTCGGCGCCCGGAGTCGAAAAGGACCCATTCTTTTCTCCCGACGGCACTCTTATCGCCTTCACCGGCGAGTACGACGGCAACGTCGACGTTTTCGTCGTCCCAGCGGCGGGCGGCGTTCCCAAGCGCCTGACATCGCATCCCGGCGCGGATGAGGTCGTGGGCTGGACCCCCGACGGCAAGCGCGTCGTTTTCCGGTCCGGGAGGACGAGTTCCAACGGGATTCCCAAGCTCTTCACAGTCAGCAAGGACGGCGGCTTCCCAGAGGAACTTCCCCTGCCGGAAGGCATCCAAGTCTCCTACTCTCCCGACGGCAACCGCCTGGCCTACGTCCCGACCACGCACTGGCAGGCCGCGTGGAAACGCTACCATGGCGGTCAGACATGGCCCGTCTGGCTCATCAACCTGGCCGACCTCAAAATCGAAAAAGTCCCCCGCGAGAATTCGAACGATTCGAACCCGATGTGGATCGGTAATAAGGTGTATTTCCTCTCCGACAGGAGCGGCCCGGTCACGCTTTACGTATATGATATAGCGACCAAAAAGGTGGACCAGGTCCTCCAGAATCCCGGCCTCGATTTCAAATCCGCCTCGGCGGGACCCGGCGCGATCGTCTATGAACAATTCGGCTCCATCAACCTTTACGACCTGGCCTCGGGCAAGGCGAGCAAGCTCGAGATCACCCTTAACGGCGACTTTCCCGAAGTGCGGCCGCACTACGTCAAAGTCGGCAATCGCATCGCCTCGGCGAACATTTCTCCATCCGGCGCCCGGGCCGTTTTCGAGGCCCGCGGCGAAATCCTGACGGTTCCGGCCGAGAAGGGCGACATCCGCAACCTGACCCGGACAACCGGCGTCATGGAGCGCGACCCGGCCTGGTCACCCGACGGAAAATCGATCGCCTATTTCTCGGACGCCTCAGGCGAGTATGCCCTTCACATCATCGACCAGGCGGGCAAAGGGCCTGTGAAAACGATCACTCTCGGCAACCCGCCGTCGTTTTACTACGGGACGCTCTGGTCGCCGGACAGCAAGAAGATCGCCTATAGAGACAAGCATCTCAACCTCTGGTACGTGGACATCGAAAAAGGCGTGCCGGTCAAGGTGGACACAACTTATTATTTCAATCCGACCTTCACCTGGGACTTCACCTGGTCGCCCGACAGCCGCTGGCTGACCTACTCCAAGCAGGTCCGGAGCCACATGGATGTCGTCATGGTGTATTCGCTTGAAACAGGAAAAGCGGCACAAGTCACGGACGGCCTGAGCGACTCCAAGTTCCCCGTCTTCGACAAAAGCGGGAAATACATCTTTTTCACGGCCAGCACCGACGTCGGCCTGACGCCGGGTTGGCTCAATATGTCGAGCATGGACCGGCCGGTCACCCGCAGCGTGTATGTCATGGTCCTGCGCAAGGACTTGCCCTCGCCGCTCGCGCCGGAAAGCGATGAGGAGAAGCCGGGCGAGCCCGGGAAGACCGACAAGGCGGCCGACGCGGCCAAGCCCGCTGATAAGAAGGGGGCCGAGAAGCCTGAAGCCGCCAAGTCTAAAGGCGATGCCAAGGACGAAGCCAAGGCCAAGGAGCCCGAGAAAATCGCCATCGATTTCGACGGCATCAGCCAGCGCATTCTGGCGCTGCCCATTCCCGCCAAAAATTACATCTCGTTGGCATCAGGCAAGGAAGGGCTCATCTATATCCAGGAGGCGCCGGTCGTCATGACAGCCATGACCGGCGGCGCCGGCAGCGGGCTGACGCTCCACAAGTTCGACCTGGCCCAGAGGAAATTTGAAAAATTCCTGGACAATGTCGGCAGTTTCGTCATCTCGGCCAACGGCGAGAAAATCCTTTACAGCCAGGGCCCTCAATGGACGATCGGATCGGCGACAGGGCCCACGGAACCCGGCAAAGGCGTCCTCAAGACCGGCGACATGCAGGTTTACGCCGAACCTCTGGTCGAGTGGAAACAGATGTATCATGAGGTCTGGCGCATCGAACGGGACTTCTTCTATGATCCGGGCCTCCACGGTCTGGACGTCAAGGCCATCGAGGCGAAGTACGCGCCGTATGTCGACGGCATCGTCAGCCGCGGCGACCTCAACTACCTTTTCGAAGAGATGCTGGGCGAGCTCACCTGCGGCCATGTCTTCGTCGGCGGCGGCGACACGCCGGAAATCAAGTCGATCCGGGGCGGCCTCCTCGGCGCGAACTACACGATCGAAAACGGCCGCTACCGGTTCGCCCGCGTTTTTGACGGCGAAAACTGGAACCCGCAGCTCCGCGCGCCTCTCACGCAGCCGGGCGTCAACGTCAAGGCAGGCGAGTATCTCCTGGCCGTGAACGGCCGGGACGTGCCGGGAGGCGAGGAAATTTACAAGTTCTTTGAAGCCACCGCCGGCCAGCAAACGGTCCTCAAGGTCGGTCCGAACGCCGACGGCACGGCGGCTCGCGAAGTGACGGTCGTCCCCGTGGCGAACGAAGGCGGGCTGCGGAATCTGGCCTGGATCGAGGATAACCGGCGCAAAGTCGACAAGCTCAGCGGCGGGCGGCTGGCCTACGTCTATCTCCCCGACACGGCCAAGGGCGGCTACACAAATTTTAACCGGTACTACTTCGCCCAAGTCGGGAAGGACGGCGCGGTCATCGACGAGCGCTTCAACGGCGGCGGCCTGATCGCCGATTACATCATCGACTACATGAGGCGGCCGCTGATGGGCTATTTCGCGGCGCGCGACGGCGCCGACTACATCACGCCGGTCGGGGCCATCTATGGCCCGAAGGTCATGATCATCAACGAATACGCGGGGTCGGGCGGCGACATGATGCCCTGGCTCTTCCGCGCCGCCGGGATCGGCCCGCTCGTCGGACGGCGGACATGGGGAGGCCTGGTGGGCATGGCGGGAGCGGCGTCGATCATGGACGGCGGCTTCACCGGCGCGCCGCAGAGCGGCTTCTGGAATCCCAACGGCACCTGGGACGTCGAGAACCATGGGGTGGACCCGGATGTCGAGGTCGAGATGGACCCGGCCGCGGTCAAGGCCGGGCACGACCCACAGCTTGAAAAGGCCGTCGAAGTTTGCCTCGACCTTCTGGCCAAGAATCCGCCGCCGCAGCACAAGAAGCCGGCTTATCCCGACTACCAGCATAAGCACTAGAAGGCAGACGGGAAACCGCCGCGTCTGCCCTGGGTGGCAGGGCCTGCTCGAATCGGCGAATATAGCATGCCGAGGAGCCAAGCCCCTCAAGCCTGCCCTCGTCCAGGCATCCCTGGTGGCACATGAACGTTGGATCTGGTTGCCCGAGGTGGGCCGTAAGTTTTTGCGTCGCGTTGCCGCGGCGTCTCCCGCCATTGACATTCGAGTCAGGGCGAAATATATTAAAATCAAGTTACGGAAAGGGGCAACGGGAACCGCCGCTTCTCACCCAGGGGGTACGGCAATGGCGAAACGAAACGTTGCCTTTCTTTCAATTTTTCTTTCCCTCGGCCTCGGTTTGGGCGCTCAGCAAAAACAGGCGCCGACTTCCGACACGTTCGAGTTCGCCGTCGTCCTGAAAGCCGCGCGCGAGTACTGCAGGAAGCTTGAAAAGGCGGCGCTCGATTTCGTTTGTCTAGAAGAAATCAAGGAAGAAATCGACTTCAGCCGTGATTCCCCTCGTGACAGGTCGAACGAGGCTTCGACCGATCTCCTGTTCAGCTTCGGCACAAACTTTCGAAACGCACCGGGATTCGGAAAAAATAAGGATGTCAAACGCGACAACACGTATCTCTTTGATTATCAGTTCGTTCGCCTGGGAGGTCAGGTCAAGGAAAAACGGGTCCTGCTCGAGAAAAACGGGAAAAAGGCGGACGCGAAGCACGAACTTCCGACGCCGCTGACTTTTCACTACGCCGACATCCTGCTCGCTCCCGTCCAGCTCCTCGATGATCGTTTCTCCGAGTTCTACGCGTATCATCTCCTCGGCGCGGAGGATCTCAACGGCGCCGAAGCGTGGGTCCTCGAAATCGCCCCGAGGCTGACTCTCGGTGACAAATATTTGGGAGGAAAAATCTGGCTGAAGAAAAGCGATGCGAGCATCATCAGGATCGATTGGGACCCGACCACATTCGGCCGCTACGAGAATATCCTGAAAAGGGCGGAAGTCTACAAGGCTAAACCGCTGGTGACCTCCCGCACCGAATTCGGGTTCGAAAAGAATGGGCTGCGGTTCCCGAGCGCGGATATCACCGAAGAGGCCTACGTCGAAAATGATGGAAAGACTTTCGTCCGGGCCAGGACGAGCATCTCCTACGCGGGTTATAAATTCTTCACCGTCGAGATCGAAACGGGCGTGATCAAATAAACCGTTCCGATTTTTCGGACGATCCGACCTATCTGATGTAGAGGTAGACCGTGTGGTCCTTGCCTCCCTCGTCCTGGACGGTTATCGTCTTTGTCTGCTTGGCTTCCCACCCCGGGATCGTATAGTTGTGAGTGACGACCCGGACGCCGGGCTTGAGCTGCCGCTCGAGAATGGGCCGGAGCAAGGCGTTCGATTCGGGAAGAAGGTAGAGCGTCACCACGGTGGCCGCCGAGACGTCGGCCTTGGTCGCGTCCATGCAGATGAACTTGACCAGGCCCTCGACTCCCGCCGCTTTCGCACTGGCGACCGATTCTTCAATCATGGTCTTGTCGAGGTCGATCCCGACGCCGCGCGCCCCGTATTTTCGTGCCGCCGCGATCACGATCCGGCCGTCGCCGCAGCCGATGTCGTAGAGGACGTCTTTGCCGCCGACTCCGGCCAACTCCAACATTTTGTCCAGGACCGCGTTCGGCGTCGGAACCCAGGGCGCGAGGTCCGCCGCATCCGCCCGGCCGTGCGAGCCCTCGAAAAGGTCGATCCGCTCGTCCGTGTCCCGGCGGAAGGAATAGGGCTTCCCGGGGTCGAGCGAATACACGGCCTCCTTGTCGCCGGTTTCGAATTCGACGATCAGGATACCGGCCGTTTTGTAACGGTCGATGGCGTTGGGTGCGATTTCGTGGGTTTTGGCCGCGCCCGGTTTTGCGGAGGGATAAATGCGGTAGGAGATCGGCCGGTCGGTGACGTTGCGGATCGTCGTCTCCAGGCGCGGCCTGGCGTCGGCGGCCTGGGCGGGGCACGACAAGCCGGGCGAGGCGGCGCCGGCCGCAACGGACATCTGAAGCCCCAGCCCGCCGATCGCGAGGCCTATGACGAATGCCAGCTTAAGTCTATATTTCATCGCGTCCTCTCATGCCTTATTTTCCGCCATGGCCGCGCAAAAAGTCCCGCTTGGAACATGCGCCGCAAGAATTATCCGCGCAACGATCGTCGCGACCGTCATGACACCGGCGAGCGGCTGTTTTTTAACGCCTTGATTTCGTTATACATCCGGTCGAAGTCGGCCCGCTCTCCCGCGGGCAGCTGGGAATAGAAGCGCATCTTGTACGTGTCGAGGTGCTTCAGGGCATCGGCAAAGCGGCCCTGTTCTCTCAAGGCGATACTGACGTTGATATAAGCATCCATCAGGTCGGGGTCGAGGGCGATGGCCCGCTCGTAGTCGCCGACAGCGAGGGCCGCCTGGCTCATAGCCAGCCGTGCCGAGCCCCGGCCGCTCCACGCCGCCGCCAGGTTTGGCGCCAGGTCGATGGCCTTGTTGAAAAGCGCGAGGGCCTTTTCGGCCAGGGCGGCGCTGTTCTCCTCCATCATTCGCGAAAGATAAACGAGCCCGATGTTGCTGTAGGCCAGGGCGAACTTACCGTCGAGGGCCAGGCATTTCTCGAAATTTTCGAGCGCCAGGTCGTATTTCTTCATGTGAAAATAGATGCTGCCGAGATTGAGCCAGGCCGTCGGGTTTTCCGGGTTGGCGGCGGCCGCTTTCGTCATAAGATCGAGCGCCTTGTCCGCTTGCCCTTGGCCGAGCAGGCCCAGGCTGAGACCGGAAAGCGCCTCGACATACTCGGACGACGACGTGACGGACTTCTGCCCTTCGAGCGCGTCAAGGACAGACTCAGCCTTGGCAAGATCGCCCTTCTTGACCAGCATCCCGGCCGTTTTGGCCTTGAGCAAGCCGTTCTGGGGCTCAAGGCTCGCGGCCTTCTCGTAATTCGCCAGGGCGGCATCCGCATTGTTGAGCCGGGTCTCGACGTCCCCGAGCAGGACATAAGCGCCGGTCATCTTATTGTTTTCGGAAAGAAGCGCCTGGCAGAAATCCTTGGCTTTGGTCAGGTTTCCCGACTCGATATAGTCCATAGCCAGAAACATCTTCAGCGATTCCCTTTCCGGGAAAAGCGCCAGCGCTTTTTCGAGGGTCTCATCGGCCTCCCGGAGCCTGCCTTTCTGCTTGGCCAATTTGTAGGCGATCTCGTAGATGTCGGGCAGCTCGGTTCCGGGATTCCTGGCGCGGACCGCCGCGAGCTTGGCCTCGGCCTCGGCGTACTTTTTTTGGCCGATGAGGTCCTTGAGGTCGACGACTTCGAGATAGACGTCGATCGCCTTCTTCGGATCGACGAGCGTCGTGGACTTGGACGAGAAGCTCGAAATGTAGCCGAGCGACCGGAGCTTCTGGACATCGGTCTCGCTGAGGCTCCGGCGGCTGGCCGTTTTCGCCGCGGCGTGCCCGCGGATGAACTGCTCGAGTTTCTTGTCCATGGCCCGGGCCGTATCGGACCGGCTTGCCGAGAGATTGCGCGCCTCGCGGGCGTCGTTTTCGAGGTCATAGAGCTCAGGCTCGGGGAGCGAAATGTACTTCAAGGTGCCGTCGATCATTCCGGTGAGAGGCGCCCAATTGAATTCCTCCTGGCCGAAGAGGCTTTCGAAGTAGACCGGCCGCTGCCCTTTTTCGTTTCCTCCCTGGATGAGTTTTGCGAAGCTTTCGCCCTGGACCTGGGCCGGCGTCTTGAGCCTGTAGAAATCGAGCAGGGAGGGCATGACGTCCACCAGGCGGACTCTCGCCGAGACCTCTTTCGCTGCGGGAAACGCTTTGGGGCCATAGAGAATCAACGGGACGCGGAGGCTCTCGTCGTAGCAGAAGATGCCGTGGCCGCGCTCCTTGTGTTCGCCGAACGCCTCGCCATGATCGCCGACGAGCACGATGAGAGTCTTGTCGAGAACATTCTTGGCCCGCAGGGCATCGATGATCTTTCCGACGTAGGAATCAACGTAACGGACTTCGCCCTCGTAAAGCTCCCATTGCGATGGGATCTTGCCGGCGGTTATCGGCTCGTGGGGAACATACGGTGAATGGGCGTCGTAGAAATGAACCCAGCTGAAGAACTTTTGCCCGGACTGTTTGTCCAGCCAGCGAGCGAATTTTTCGTAGACCTTATCTGCGGGGATCTCTGCGGTGAAGTTGAGGATGGCGCTCGGGCTTTCGAAATCCTCGTCGTAGGAGTCGAATCCCTGGCCGAGGCCGAACTTGGATGCGACGGTGAAGGAGGCGACGACGGCCGTCGTCTGGTACCCCTGTGTTTTGAAGAGCTTAGCCAGCGTGATCTCGTCGGCGCCCAGAACATAGGTGCCGTTGTTCCGGACCAGGTGAGCGATCGGATACCGGCCGGTGAAGAGTGAGCAGTGCGCCGTCAACGTCAGCGGAGCAGGGGAGTAACATTCCTTGAAGACGACCCCTGCGCGGCCCAGTGTGTCGATGTTCGGTGAGACGCCGTGCGGGTTTCCGTAGAGGCCGATGGCGTCCGCCCGCGTCGTGTCCAGCGTGATGACGAGAAGGTTCATGCCTGAAGCGTTGGCCGGCGCGCCCGACGCCGAGCAGGCCGAAAGCCAAAGAGTGAGAATCGAGGCGGCCGTCACGGCGGCGAGTCGGCGGAAGTTCGATTTCATCGCCTAAATATTATAACAGAATTGACATGGGCCGGACCTTTATTAAAATAGTGGAGGTCAAACCTGCGGCAGGAAGCGAAGTTTTTGGAGCGACCAGTGGAATTGCGGCGGAGTGCCTCGGAGCCGCAATCCCAGGAAATATCTGAAAAGAGGCGCAAAACTGGAAAGTGTAGGTTTGACCCCCTCTTGTTTTAGGAGGAACGTTTGGTGAAATCGGCCGGCCGCACTTTACTGGCGTTGGCTGTCGGGACCGGTCTATTCGCGCTCTGGACATCCACGGTCTTCGCCGGCGTGCGACCCGTCGCCGGGGCCGAGCTTCCCGGGGCTCCCATCGCGGCCGGCTCTCCGCGGCCCCCAGGGTTTTTTAAGCCGCTCCGGACGAACCAGCCTCCGGTGATAGACGGCCGGCTCGATGATCCGGTCTGGCGGCAAGCGCCTTCGGTCAGCGGGTTCAAGACCTTTATCCCCGACTTCGACCGGGAGCCGAGCGAGAAGACCACGGCCTACATGGCGTATGACGCCGAGTACCTGTATTTTGCGTTCAAGTGCTATGACCGCGAGCCGGATAAGATCAAGGCCGCCGTCGCCGCCCGCGACACGATCCGGGCGGATGATTTCATCTGCATCAACCTCGACACGTTCAACGACCAGCAATCTCTTTATGCGTTTTATGTCAATCCGCTCGGCATCCAGACCGACAGCCGGTTCGCCAGCGGCCAGGAGGACTTCAGCGTGGATTTCGTCTGGATGAGCGCCGGCCGTATCGACCCGGACGGCTACTCGGTGGAGCTCGCGATCCCCTTCAAAAGCATCCGTTACTCCGGGGGCAGGCGCATCGAGATGTCCATCTTTTTCGAGCGGAGCATCAGCCGGAGGCTGGAGCACGATTCCTATCCGCCGCTCGACCCCAAGCGCGGCTATTTTTTCCTGACCCAGATGATGCCGCTCGAGCTCGTGGATATCAAGCACTACACTCTCTTTGAAGGAATCCCGGCTTTCACGGTCGGACAGAAATACTCGCGCGACGCGGCTTCCGGTGTCCTTGTGCGCGAAAAAGCTACCCCGGAGATCAGCTTCACCGGGAAGTACGGCCTCACGTCGCAGCTCATCCTCGACGGCACCTGGAATCCGGACTTCAGCCAGATCGAAGCCGACGCTGGCCAAGTCGATGTCAACTTGAGGTACGATCTTTTTTATCCGGAAAAACGGCCGTTTTTCCTCGAGGGCCGCGAGATGTTCCTTCTCGCAGGCGCTGTAGATACCGACCCCCTGACGTCGATCGTCCATACGAGGACGATTGTCGACCCACGGGCCGGCGTCAAAATCTCGGGCAAGCTCAGCGCCAAGGACACGGTGGCCTCGATATTTGCCCTTGATGAGGCTCCTTCGCTCGATCCCCTGTGGACCGGAGGCGACAGATACGCGGGCGACGCCGTTTTCCGGTACAAGCGGGCGCTGTCAGGTGACAGCTACCTCGGGGGATTCTACACCGGGCGCAAGTATGGCAGTGGTTTTAACCAGGTGGCCGGCCTCGACGGTCAGGCGCGGCTCAGCCCCTCGAGCCTCCTGAGCTTCTACGGGTTCGGGTCCTGGACAAGGCCGGCGGAGGGAGCGACCACGGCTCCCGGTCATGCCCTCGGCGTGGACTATCTCTATGACACGCGGAACTTGGGCATCGACTTGGGCGCTCAGGATATCTCGAGAGGTTTTCAGACCGAGACCGGGTACCTGACACGGAACGGTCTGTTGCGCTTCCGTGCGGCTCTGACGCCCCGCTATTATCCGGACAGCCGGGTTATTCGGAAGGTTACGCCGCAGCTTTTCTTTTCGGTTCTCAAGGATGAGTTCAGCGGCCTGGCGGAAACCTATGACTCCCTCGGCGTTCAGCTCCTTTTCCCGGGCAATATGGTCGTGACGATGAGCGGGGCGTACGCGACGGAGATTTTCCTGGCCCAGCGATTCAACACCAGCGGCGGGCAAGTCACGGCATCATGCCAGGCCACCAAGCAGCTTTCCCTCAGGGCCCAATTCTGGCGCGGCAACGCCATCCGCTATGTGGAGGAACCCTTCCAAGGCTACGGCAGCCAGGCAGCCGCCTCCGTCATCTACCAGCCGTCCGATCAGTTCAATCTGACGCTGACCCTGACCTATGCCGACCTCACGCATGAACTGACGCGGCAGAAAGTTTTTGACGATGCCATTACCCGCGGCCGGCTCACGTACCAGATGAATAAATATCTTTTTTTCCGAACCATCGTCGAGTACAACTCTTATTATCGCCAGCTTCTCACGGATTTCCTGGCGTCTTTCACCTACGTGCCGGGAACGGTCATCCAGTTCGGCTATGGCTCGCTCTATAACAGGGTCGAGTGGGCGGACGGGGCCTTCCGCGATGCCGAGCGATTCCTGGAGATGCGCCGGGGCCTATTCTTCAAGGCGTCCTACCTTTGGCGCCTCTAGACCGGTCCCAGCGAGCTCCGCGCTCGTCCGGCCTTGAAATAATGCCCCGCTCTATGGATAATAATAATGGAAGGTTTTAAGGCTTATCGGATAAACCCCGGGAGGACCGCCTTCCACAGGAGGCTCTCAAATGGATATGAAAAACATGGCGCGTAAAGGCGCACTAGTTAGCTTAATTGTCCTGACGGCGGCCGGCATGGCGCTGGCACAGGCCGGGCGAGGAACAGCCCGGATAAACGGTGTGATCACGGACATGGCTGGCAAGCCCGTCGCCGATGCTAAGATCACGGCCCTGTTCGAAAAGGAAGAGCAGTCGAGTTTCGGAGCGACCTCGGGCAAGGACGGGAAGTGGGTGATCATCGGCATCGGAACCGGCAACTGGACGATCACCATCACGGCCAAGGGCTACACGACTCAGACGGTCAGCTATTACGCCCATCAGTTGCAGCGGAACCCGCCGATCCTCGTCAAACTTGACAAACCGAAGGAGGCGTCAGGGATCGTCCAGGATGATGCGAGTTTTAAGATTCTGGACCAGGCGAACGAGTTCTTCAAGGACGGGAAGTACGACACGGCGCTCACCATGTACCAGGAATTCCTGGATAAAAATCCCGGTGCCTACCAGATCACTTTGAACATCGGCGATTGCTATCGGGAGAAGGGCGACTATGACAAGGCCGTCGAGAACTACACCAAGCTCGTCGAACTGTCCAAAGCCGACCTGACGATGGGCAAGACCCTGGGCGCCAAAGGCCTGGCGGCCATCGGCCTGTGCTACCTGAAGCAGAACAAGCTCAGCGAGGCGCAGGACTATTTTAAGAAGTCGATCGAAATGGCGCCTCAGGACGAGAACTTGGCCTACAATGTTGCCGAGATCTACTTCTCCAACCAGAACATTGATGAGGCCCAGAAGTACTTCGAGATGGCGACCCAGATCAAGCCCGACTGGCCCGATCCCTATTACAGGCTGGCCCTGGTCTACATCAACAAAGGGGATCTGACCAAAGGCGCCGAGAATCTGGAAAAGTTCATCAAACTCGAGCCGAACACCGAGCGCACGACCCAGGCTAAGGCCATGCTCGAGTCCATCAAGAAATAAGAAGGGGCCAGGTCTACTTTCTGCTACTTTTGCGGCAAGGGGTCAGGTCTGCTTTTTTCCATTTTTGGACCAGGAGTGAACTCGCTATCAGGTTCATCATGAAAGATGGAAAAAAGCAGACCTGACCCCTTCTTGTTATCTGGTCTCGCTAGCCCGCAGTGCGCAACGGGCGACCGCAAAAGTAGCAGAAAGTAGACCTGGCCCCATAAAAAAAGGCCCGCCCCCGTCGGGGGCGGGCCTTGTACTTCTGCGTGAACTGCTTCTGCTTCTGCTTTTCTCCTAGAACGTGAACTTGAAGCCCAGTCTGACCGACCAGGTTCCGAACCGGCTGTAGCCCAGACCGTAATCCAAGTTGGGTCTGAAGTCTACCAGCGCGGACTGCCAATCGAACGTCTTGGAGAGGAACTGCTCGTTGGAAATGGCCATGGTGTAACGATTTGGAGCTTGATCGTACCACTGCCACGTCTTGGTGTTGGTGATGTTGTTGATCTGGAGGTTGATGCCGAGGTTGTACCTGCCGGCGACCTTGATCGTCTGTTCGATGTAGAAATCTGCCCAGGCGGTCAAAGGAGTCCTTCCGAGGTTGCCGTAGCCGAGGGGGTAGAAGTAGGCGTTGTCTGCTTGGAGCTGGGTGCTGATGGGGTTGCCGCTCCGGAGGTAGCCGACGGCGCCGACCGTCAACCCGAAGGGGAAGGCGTAGGAGCCGTAGACTTTGGCATAGTGGGTTCTGTCTTGCGACAGCGGGCCGTTGAGCGGGGTGCCGTCGATCTGGTACATCATCCACCAGAAGTCAAAGTAGCGCTCGACGTTCGGTGAATTCCGGCCGCCTTCATCCGTGCTGGACAGACCGCCGTAATTGCCCTTCGCCAAGCTCAGGGTGTAGTTGATGCCGCCCGTCCAGTTGTGGCTGAAGCGCTTCTCGAGGTTGACCTGCAGGGCATAGTACTCTCTCTTCGCCTTGGGCTCGGGCCAGTAACCGGGGCCCTGGAGAGTGTTGAGGGCGTTCTGGACGTACTGGCTGCCGGGGTTCGAAAGATAATACAGTTCGCCCGTATTTCCCGGCTGGACGGAAATGAAACCGATGTCTTCGATCGTCCGGATGAGGTGCTTCCAAACGCCGCGGACCGACAGGGATATGTTTTCCGTCAGCTTTTTCTCGGCGCCGACGGAGATTTCCCTCTGGGCGACCGGCTTCAGGTTCGGGTCGATCGTGTTGAAGGAAGGCATCCGGTAGTCGATCGTGCCCAAGTAGGTCCCGCCGGCCGACTGGCTGACCCGGTCATTGATGTCCTGCGTTGCCGCGATCTGCATGAAATCGGGATTGTCAAGAGTGTAATAGTCGGTTTTCCACTTGAAGCCTCCGAACGAACCTTCGGCCTGATACAGCTTCATGACGTCGTAGTAGATGCCGAAGTCGGCGAAGAGCTTCAGGCTCGAATCGCCGAAGAGGTCGTAGACGACGCCGACGCGGGGTGCGAGCTTGTCGCCGAACCCGAAGTGGATCGGGCGGACGTTGAACTCGGGATTGAACGACGGAACGTATTCGTCCTCCGTCCGCAAACCGGCGTTGATGGTCAGCTTGCCGCCGATCGTCCAGGAATCCTGGAGATAGAGGGCCCAGCTGTTGCGGTGAATGTTCCAGACGTAGCCGTAGGGCGACGTCCAGGAGCTGCGCACCTGATAGTAGCCGTACGTGCCGCGGGTCGGCGGCGTTCCGTAAGCGGAGAGCTGGGAGCAAATCGCGTCCCAATCAAGATTGACGTGGGGATAGGGTGCGCCGTTGAAGACATTTTCGTGGTCGCGGATCACCTGGGCGCCGAACTTCCAGGCGTGTTCGCCGCCGAGCTGCATGTAATAGGTCAAGTCGAGGTTGCCGGAGTACTTCTGCAGCTGGTAACGTTCGGTGATGAGCCAGGTGCCGCCGTAGTTGATCAGCCCGGCCGGGTGCAGCTGGTCGGGGTGGGCGACAAAGTACGGATCGCTCGCGAACATCGTGTTCATGTAATCGAACGCGTAAGTGGTGAACCGGTTGGCGATCTGCTGATTATCCGTGTTCGTCATATGGTAGCCGCCCCGGAAGCTGGCCAGGAAGTTGTTGCCGACGCTGTAGTCGGCCGTAAAGGCGGTGCTGACGTTCGGATAGTCGTAGCCCTGCTGCTGGTACGCATAGTTCTTGGCGCTCGTGCCGTTGATGTTGGGGATGGCGCCTCTGTACTTGTTGAAGTTGTCGACGAAGCTGGCCGAGAGCCTCAGCCCTTTGATCGGGTTGGCCGTCAGCTTGATCTGGCCATTCCACCAGAACCACTTGTTGTAGAAGTAGGTGTAGCCTTGGGGGGCGGGATCGGTCAGGAAGAAGCGGTAGGCGGCCTGATTGCTGTAGACGGGATCGAACGATCCGAAGAACCACAGCCGGTCTTTCAGGATGTAGCCGCCGAGGTTGAAAACGGCCTCATAGCGCTTGTAGGGGTCGCGGGAATAGCCGCCGCCGTAATAAATGTCGTCGTCGTTGACGAGTTGCAGCTCATTATCGTTCAGAGGGTTCCAGCGGCGGTATTGTCTGGCTTTGCCCTGCATCAGGCGGCCGTTATCGTTGTAGTAGCCCATGACGTCGCCGTGGAAGGCGTTGCCGCCGGAACGGGTGATGACGTTGACGACACCACCGATCCCGCCGCCGAATTCGGCATTGTAGCCGGAAGCCGTGACCTTGACTTCCTCGACGAGTTCCATGGCCACGCCCTGGGACAGAGTGCCGATATGCATCTGGGTGACGTCGGCGCCGTCCACGAACCACATGTTCTCGGTGCCGGTTCCGCCGTCGACCGAGAGGCCGCCGGTCTTATTGTCGTATTGGACACCGGGAACCGTGCTGATCAGGCCGTCGAAACTCCGGTTTCTGGGCAGGCTCATGAACACGTCCTTGGTCATGGTTTGACCTTTGACGGTGCTCCGGACGTCGATCAGCGGGCTCTTCCCGGTGACCACGACCTGCTCTTCGAGAGCGGCCTGTTCCAGACCGACATTCAGTTCCAGGGTCTGGGACAGCTGGACGACGATCTCCTTCCGGGTCAGGGTTTTGAAGCCCTGAAGCGTGAACTTCACTTCATAAAGTCCGGAAGGCAGAGAGAACAGACGGTACGTTCCGTCTACCGCCGTGACGGCGGTCGCTTTCCCGATCAGTTTCGGGCTCGTCGCTTCGATGGCAACACCGGGGAGCGGAGCGCCCTGGCTGTCGACAACCTTGCCGATGATCTTGGCTGTCGGCATGATCTGGGCGAAAGCGACGCCTCCCGCCATGAAGAGCGCGAGGATCAATAGAGATATGAATCTCTTGCTCATTAGGTTTCTTCCCTCCTTTTAGGGTAAATCCATTCCTAAAAACAAACGGCCTGGTCCTCCGGGCTGATGAATGGCGCGAAGGAGGCAGGACGTTTCGGAGCAACAAGCGATGGCCTTTTGCTCCATCCCTTCCCTCATGCATAAGTCTTCGGTTATTCTCACCTCCTCGGTTCTGTGGAATTTTAAATAGAGCATTATTGTTGGTTCTCTAAGGTTACAAATTTGCAAGTATTATGCCAATACCACCTTGATGTTAATTGTTTTATTTTAAGCTAGTTACAGCAAAAAGTCACAGCCAATAAGTTCATTTTTTTGGATTTATCCAAATTATTGGATGATTTGGTTAAAGTAGGGCAAAACCCAAGATGCTCCGAGTCGGCTCAATCCGAGACGATGACCAGGCGAATCTGGGCGTGCGCCCTGGTGTTGGATACCCGAATCTTCGGGGAGCCTTTGCCCGTCGCGGCCTCAATGAGGTTTGCCGATAGTGCGAAGTTCCGGCGGCGTCAGGCTTCGCGCTAAGCCCCGGCGCCGGGATCTTTGCACTCAAACCTTACGGGCGGCTTTGACAAGGGAATCTCCGAAACCTACATCATTATGGAGAGGCTAAATCTCGCAGCCAAAAGAATGAAAAAACTATTTATCTAGCCCAAATAATGTACCGGACCAGGAAGCATATCCAATTGGCCATTCGTCGCTAAACCCGACCCCAACGGTTGAGCATCCCGCATTGGCCTCATACTGAATAAGCAATATTGACACAGATCGACCCGCTCGAGAATTTTGCCTCTGACTAGAGTTCACCCTGACACTCCGTATGCGTGGGATCCTGCCACTCGCAATTGCCTAACGGAGGAGAAACAAAGCCGCTACACGTAAACCAACAATACAATATTCCCTGATATCGCCAGCAATCACCAAGAGAAAAAGTGCCACCACACTGCACTTCGCATTCAAATTGGGCGTAGGTGCAAGGAATGATGGAAGCTTGAGCTTCTTGGTAAATCAGCAGAACTCCGACTACTAGTAAAGAGACTAACAGTAAGATAGGAAGTAGGTTTTTCATAGAACCTCCTCACTTTATAGAATTTTTTTTTCTCAATTCCTCACAAGATTTGCATTCTGACCCATATTTCGCTACATATTCAGGATACTTCTTAGAATCAAAAAAAAGATAATAATCTCCGCTCCGAAAAACTATGGAAGCGAAGCCATCTTCAAGGCATTTTCTCTCAGCATTGTTAAGAGTTTTAAAAGCTTCGGATACCATTAATCGTCTTTCCAATAGAAGCGGATCATCGATTCGAAAATCGATCTTCCTAACAGATACCTTATTGTCCGAAACCAGTTTCTTTTCTTCGGACTCATAACCTATTCCGACCAAATGGAGGCTGTCATCTTTGAGCCTTAGGATCGCACTCTCGTAACGTGCGATGTTCGTTTTATCCATATTGTCTAAACTTTGAAAAATTGCGTGTGCTTTCAGCATGAACGGCTTGGGGCTGGGCCTCCTGTGGATATAAGAACGAACTGCCACAAGGGAACCCACACATAGGACCCAAATAATTAGTGCAACAATAATAAAGGTTTTTTTGTTCACCATCATCCTTCCCATTAGAAAATTTACGGCGAGAACTGTTATTTGTCAAGCACTTTCGTGCTTTTTGTGCGTTTTTCATTTTAATATTCGCAGTGAACTGTTTTGCGAAGATTTAAAGATGGGGAGTGGACCGCGATGTTGATGGTTGTTTAACCCTCCGATCATTAAGGAGGTCGGACCATAGCCTCGCATCTTCACGAATCCTTTAGCGGTCAGCAGGCCAGAGCTCTTCTCCGAACGGACCTCGGTCAGAAGACCCATCTCAAACACATCCTGCGCATCCTGAAAATCAGGCGGAGCCGGTTCTTCCATATCCTTTAGGACTACCGGGAGGATCCAATGAGGATCACGGTGGCCCGCCGTAGGAAGAGCTTTCTAAGAAAGCTTGCCGCGCAGTCGAGAAGAACATCCTCCGGAATTGCGCATCGAGAAACGTCTCGATTACTCCACAACCGGATCTGGTTGGGATAAATGCCGCACTGTTCGGCGGCTCGAGCGATTGTTATCTCACACTTAGTCGCTTCCAAGGCTACTTTGGTCCTAACGCGGGCGTCATGATGAAGTCTCAATCCATAAATGAGGTTGGCCTTATATCACCTTTGCCCCCTTTCCAGTATTTGGGGCCAAGCTCGAGACAGCCAAATCCTACCGTGTCATGCCGTCACCACAAAACTCGCTAAATCGGAGTACGTATCAACTCATTTAATCAGGTAACCTAAGCTCGGGTTGTTTACTCAGCAAAAAGGTAACCATTGAAGGTTGTTGTTTTTTGTGGGGATCAACAGTCAGGAGCCGCTTTCTTTTCTTCTGGGAGAGCTCATAAAGCTTGCCTAACTTTTGGTCGAGCCTCCGTTTTAGTTCGGCCGGAATAAGACTGAGATACAGCTGACGCAGCTCCTGCGCTTGACCCGTCCCCGATCAATGTACCAGCCCTGCCAATCTGCCAAATCCATTAAATTATTAAAGACAATTAAACGCAGGGACCTGTCGATGTTAGTCGAGCTGTGAAGCCTGAATCTGACCACCCGAACTTCTTTGATCTACATTATGTGAAATATTTCTTTGACAAATGCGCCGAGAAAGCTATATTATTAAACAAGAGGGGTTAGGCCGTTGGTGGGAACCGGCAAGAAGATACTTATCGCGAACATATTACTCTCGGTTTGCGTCCTATCCATCTTATATATCAAGTTCAATAAAAAGAATGTTCTTATTGACGTGGAGAGAGGACATTCGCCGAGAGCCTTTTTTGAAGTTCTCGATAGCAAGAATCTCCGTTTTGCTGAAAATCTCCAACTATTTTTTGTCTTTAATGCACGTCCTAAGCTTTCTTTGCTGGAGGATATTGACAAGCTTCATTATATATATGGAAAGGAAGGCATTGACTTTTGCGTTATTTTTTCGTCTCCCTTCAGGCTATTAAAGGAATTCCATACGCCCCACCATTTCTTTGTTCGGTATAAATTTTCATATCTCGATTCTGTCGAACATAAGAATGACGCTCCTCAATTAATAATTATTAATGATAAGAAGGTCGTCTTCTCCGACCGTATTCTTGGGTTTCCTCAATTAGCTAAGGTCCTCGAGTGGCAAGTATACGCAGGCCTTGACGAGCCGGTCCAGCTATCGAAGGAATACCTTCGTACTATATTACTTGATCCCGTAAAGCGGGAAAATGTTGCCCTTCTAGATGTATCTACGAGGAATTTTAGGTCATTAGACTCAATAGTTACATCTGGCATAGATGAACTCTATATTATTCATGCGGACTGCACAGCTTGTGAACTAAACAGGCTTCTCTTTAACCTTGCGGAAATGCGCAATAAAAGAACTGTTATTATTCTCTCAGTTCATGCGAATGGCTACGACATTAAGGCAGTCCTCGATTCTCAAAAGATAAAAGCAACTGTGCTTATTGATTATAAGGACGGTTTCGGATTATTGCATACAGATGTAAGAAAGCAAAACTATTTATTTATATTTGGCCAAAAGGAATTCTTACGATGAGGATAGGTCGCTTGATAATACCGATTATCCTTTTTTCATCAATTGCGTTGTTTCCTCAAGAGAAGGTGGTTTTAAGGGAGCGTGAAGCCCTGGACATTACCAAATTAATGGAAGAGCATCAAATTTATGTTACGAGGATACAAGACTTAGATTTCGACGAGGAAGGCAAAGTTTACATCTTGGATAACAGGTCAGCGAATGTTGTAGTGGTCGACCTAAAAACGGGTTCGCTTATTAATAGAATCTCAGCTATGGGCCAAGGCCCAACTGAGCTGATGATGCCATATGCATTAAGAATTCGCAACAAGAAGGTTTTCATACTTAGCTCCGGTTTCATAAAGACTTTTTCAGTCCGTGGTGAGTTCCTGAGAACATTCAAGCCTGAAATCTACCCGAGGGAGCTTGACGTTGATAGAGACGAAAATATCTATGTGTCGGGGATAGATCGGATGGGGAATCCGATAATCTCTGTATATAATGCGCTCGGGAATTTTATTAGGATAGCGTTTACGCTCCAACTAGAAAAGAAGACGCTAGAAAATAGGGGAGAATCGTACAAAAACCAATCTTTCTACTTCAGGTTAGATCAAGAGGGTAACATTATCATACTCCATCATAAGTTACGGAAGCTGACAAAGGTAAGCCCAAGTGGGGGATTGTTATGGGAAAAGAAAATCGAGAATGATCTGCTTAAGCCTTTCTATAAAAACGAAGGGACAGTTTATGATGAGCAAGGTTACCCGACTGTGACAGGCATTATCAATGAATTTGATATAGACCGGGATAACAACATTGTCATAGCCCATGTGGGCGGAGGATGCATCTATAGCCCAAGGGGCGAATTGACATACATAATGGAAGTTAAGTTTGAAGAACCGCACGAGGGAGCTCGAACCATAAGGTTTCCCAGAATAATTAAGGATAGGCTTTTAGCTGTGTTTACACAGAGTCAGGCAATCCTGTTTCCATATATACTTAGTAAAAATCTACATTGAAAGGAGCGTATCATGAAAAGGACTTCGCTGCACTTGGGAGTGACTGCTGTACTTCTTATCGTGCTCGCCGTTTTGGTGGCTGACCTGGTTCTCCCTCTTCATGCAGACGGTATTATCTGCGGGTCAGGGCATTGCCTTGTCATGTGCAGAGGCCTTCATTGTGACTGCGATTTCGGTGCGGGTTGGGCACATTGCTGGTGTGACGGATCAGACCAGTATAGGGATTGTCCACCTGCGCAATGAGATTCGCCCAGCCTTTCTGCTCGATGATATAGGCCCACCCACATCGACTCATCGGAGAAGCTCCTAGCGGATGGCGCGCAGGGTCTCCGTCCGGATGCTCATGGGTTCTCCCATATTGATCATCGCGTGGCGTTTCATACCACGGTCAATACGGAAGGCCGTGCGGAAGTTCCTATATGTAACGACAGCAAGGTGCGGGATACGGCTCTTAATCCGAGCGGGCACAGCGGCCCAATCGCTCTCTCGGAAGTCAGCTTGAGGGAGATGGCCAAAGGCGCCAGCGTTCAGAAGATTGACCAGATGCTTGATGAGGCCGTACAAAGCGAAGAGCTTTATAGTTTGGTTGACCCACCCCCGATCAATGTACCAGCCCGTGAGCGATCATCAGGGCCAGGGTCACGACCCGGTCCTTGATCCGAAACTTGTCGTAGTGCGCGTTGATCCAGAAGAACGGATATTCCTCGGACAGAGGCCGCGTCCGGAACTCCTCCACCTGGCCGCTGAGCCCTTTGTTTATCTCGGAGACATCGGAGGCGGAGATGTTCTCGATCCCCAGCGCCTGAGCCAGCCGTTCGAACCTCCGCGTCGAGACCCCGTTGACGAAGGCCTGCTGAACCAGCGTCGCCAACGGCATCTCTGATTGCTTCTTTTCCGTCACGAAGAACGACACGTAGCTGCCCTTCCGGAGCTTGCGAACGTAGAGATAGATCGTCCCCAGCCGGGTGTCTATCCGCCGCACTCGCTTCCCGGAGAAGTAGGTCCGCCGGCGCTTGGAGTGTCTCCCTTTTTCCGCTCCCACCTTGGCCTCAGCTTCAATCTGCATCATCTGCCCGGCCACCCATTCCAGCATCGCTAGAACAGGATCCGGCTCCGTGATGAGCTGCAATAGCGCTTTCATGAACAGTCCCTTATAATGCGGTTGGAACAGCGTAGCAAAAAATCCTCCTTACATTCCATCTCGCAGTCGAAGAGAGTTTACGATGGTTTTTCCCCTATCTAAAAGTGAGGACGTCACCGTTCGCTAGCCTGCATATGTTGCACAACCGCTCGAAATATTACAGGAACCGAGCGCGCAATTTACTTCGCAATTCTTACGGTCCCGTACACTTTGGCTACCCAATGGCCAAACGGCCACTATTAAAGTATAAAGGACTACCCTGTGCACCACCATCTTCCTCTTGTTTCTTTCAACCTCCTAAAATCAATATATCGTTTTTCATAATGACTTTGCGATGACAGTTTGAATTATGTGCGTTGACGCAGGACGCATGCGTGGAATATTATGAATTATCAAAATCTCATCGACGGGGAGGTGGCCATGAGCTATCGCTTTCGGATGGGAACCGTTTTTCCTGCCGGCGCGGGCTTCCTCTTTCTCATTCTTGCCGCTGCCTGCAGCCTGAACACCATGCCGACCAAAGACGTCTGGTTCACTCAGCATTACCCCATCATGCAGGATTTCGAGCGCACGGCCTACCGGTCGCTTACGGAGAAGGGGAAAATGGATTTCCAGGAGCTTTTCTGGTCGTCCCGGAGCGCCGAATCCAAAGAGGCTTTTGACACACGGATGGCCTACGTCAAGAAAACGCTCTGGAAAGAGAACTCCCAACAGCCCTGGAACACAGACCGGGGCAGGGTTTATCTTCTGAGCGGGAGTCCGGCCTCGATCGACTACGACCAGAACACGGACTTCAACTTGACTCGCCTGCCCGGCGAGACCGCGCAGTCGGCGGACCGGACGAGAGAGGATGTCGGCGCAAACAGGGCTGAGATCTGGACCTATCCCTTTAATCGATACAGGATCGTGTACACGTTTGTTTTTGTCAAACCCAGCCAATGGAAGCAGGTTTTATCGAGCGACCGTTACATCCAGGAATTCGAAGACTTTTGCAAGACGGAGACTTTCGCCATCCAAGACGAGGCGAAATACAAAGAAGCCCTGGCCGGCCTCGCGATGAAAAAATAGTTCCCGTTGCGTGCGTTCCGGCTATAATATCTCGACCGTGAGAGAACTGCTCGTCATCTCTGTCTGCCTGGCCGCCCTGCTCATTTATTTCGCGGCGGAACGCGTCCGGCTGGAGCGGTCGCTCGACCGGGTCCCTCGCCGGATCGCCGTTGCCGGAACCCGGGGGAAATCCGGCGTGGCGCGTCTTGTCGCCGCGGCCCTGCGTGAATCCGGCTTCAAGGTCCTGGCCAAAACGACCGGGTCGAAGCCCGTGATCATTTTTCCCGACGGATCTGAAAAGGATATCGAGCGACCGGGCCCCGCGTCGGTCAGGGAGCAACTCCGCGTTATCGGACTTGCTGCCCGGGCCGGCGCCGACGTTCTCGTCGCGGAGATGATGAGCATCGGCGGCGAAGGTCTGTCGGCTGAAGGCCGCTGGATCGTGCGACCGCAGGTCCTGGCCATGACCAACGTGCGGCTGGACCACATCGACGCGATGGGGCCTCGCGTGGACGATGTCGCGCGGACCCTGACCGCCGCCTTTCCCCGGAACGGCACGGTTCTTGTCCCCGAAGAGGAAAATCACCCCGTATTTGACGAAGCCGCCGGCCGTCGCGGTTCGCGGCTCGTGCCCGTTCCTCGGGACTCGACGCTTCGGGCTGAACGCGATTCCTGGACCGACGTTGTCCCTTACCAGGAGTTCGAGCCCAACATCCGTCTCGCCCTGGCCGTCGTTCAAGAATTTGGCGTCGAACGCGACACGGCGCTCCGGGGGATGTCACGCGTCTCGCCGGACCTTGGGAGCCTGCAAATCTGGATAGCGGATTTCGGTGCGCCGCCTCGCCGGACAATCTGCGTGAACGCGTTCGCCGCCAACGACCCCGAATCCTCAGCCGAAGTCCTCGGCCTCATCGGCCGGAGAATTTCCTTGGCCGGAAAATCCCTGCTCGGGGTGCTGAGCCTTCGCGAGGACCGAGGCGACAGGACGCTCCAATGGATCGATGCGGCGCGCGCCGGTTTCTTTCGCGATTTCGAGCACGTCGCGGTCGTCGGCGCTCCTGCCCGGGCCGCCGCCCGCAAACTCCGGAAAGCCCTCGATCCGGCCACACCGGCTTTTTCGTTTGTCCCGAATCCCAATCCCCGCGAACTCACGGACTTCATCGCTCGAGCGGCGGCCTTCGAACCGGTCGTCATTGGACTCGGCAATATCGTCGGGCCCGGCGAACGCTTTGTGTGGTGCTGGAAGGAGGCCGCAGGGCGTCATGGTGGTTGAAACCCTGATCATCGGCTTTGTGCTGGCCCTGCTATGGGCTGAGCTTGCCGACATTTCGCCGGGCGGCATCATCGTCCCCGGCTACCTCGCCCTGTATTTCGACCGGCCGCTCCGGCTGCTGGCCACGCTCGCCGCGGCGCTCTTGACCCTCGCCGTGTACCGGCTGCTTTCGCGGCACCTCATTCTTTTCGGCCGCCGGCGCTTTATCCTGATGGTCCTCGTTGGGGCGCTCTTTTCACAGATTTGGTTCCTGGCCTTGCCCCACCTGTTTCACGCGACTCCCGAGCTCCGGGTCATCGGCTGGCTCATCCCCGGCATCCTGGCCGGCAATCTGGCCAGGCAGAAACCGGTGCCGACTTTGGCCTCCACGCTGGCCGTGGCGGGGCTCACTTTTGCTGTTGTGCGTTTGGTCGGCCTGCTATGAAAATAAAAGCGGCGCCGTCTTCGCTTTTCGTTGTCGGCCTGGCCGGTCTCGTGTCGGTCGGCTACTTGATATTTGTCGTCTTTTTCCCGGCCGCCGCCCCGGGCCTTCGGCGGAACATGGTCGAAGCGTCCCGGCTGATGGCAGAGTCCGAAGCGGCCATAAAGGAATGCCGTGAAGCCGCCGGCGTTCCGATCGACCCGAAGACCGACCCGAACCGCACGGGCTTGATCGGAATCGAAATGTCGCCGATCACGACGACCCTCGGCAACATCGAAGCCAAGCGGACGACGACAAACCCGAATTTCGGCGGGCTCGCGGCCCTCCTCCTTAACGAAGCCGGCGTGAGGTCCGGTGATACCGTGGCCATCGGTGCTTCGGGTTCGTTCCCTGCGCTGATCATAGCGGTCCTCGCGGCCGCCAAAGCCATGGACCTGCGGCCCCTCCTCATCGTCTCGCTCGGCGCCTCGGAGTGGGGCGCCAACAATCCGGCCTTCACCTGGCTTGACATGGCCGATTGCCTGAAGTCGAAATCCATCTTGGACGTCAAGCCCATCGCGCTCGCGGTCGGCGGCGGCGAGGACGTCGGACGTGACATGAGTCCGGACGGCCGCAGAGAGTTGGAGGAGAAAATTCGCCGGACGGGCATCGCCTTCATCGAAGAGCCGGATCTTGAGGCCAACGTGAGAGCCCGCCTGAGCGCCTATGAGGCCGCCGCAGCCGGACGTCCGCTCCGGCTCTTCGTCAATGTCGGAGGCGGCACCGCCAACATCGGCACAAATGCGGGCATCCTGAAGCTCAGGCCGGGACTGGTTCGCGACGTCCCTGTGCCTCCGGCCGGCGAGCGCGGCGTCCTTCAGGCGATGGCCATGCAGGGAATTCCGGTCGTCCACCTTCTGAACATTCCGGGTCTCGCGGAGGCGTACGGACTGCCTTGGGACCCGAAACCGTTGCCCCGTCCCGGCGAAGGTCTGCTCTACGGCCGGGCCACTCGCGGCGGCCGACTCTTCATCTCAATCACCATCGGATACGCGGCCCTGGTTTTCTCCTTGCTTATCGCAGCCGCCCGGCGCCGCCGCTTCCCGGGATTGCCGCCGACAGATTAAAAATAGGCCCGGCCTCGCGCGGCTTCAGCACCGTCCGCACATAGTCGCTTCACTCGGTCCGCATGAAGTGGTTTTCCGCCGCAGATGGAGTACAATATCAGGGCAAGAGGACAGAAACCCGGCCTCGGCCGAGGTGACGTCCCGGAGGGGAGAGGAATAACATGAAGTTTGGAAAACTCACGAAAGTCACGTCTTTCATCGTTTTGGGCGCCGTCGCGGCCAAATCGCTTCTTACGGGCAAAAAACCGGGGTCCGGGAAAATTGCGCTGGCCCGCACGGCCGTCGAAGCGGCGAACGCGAAGTTCCGTGAAGCGGTGAGGCTCGGCAAGGCTGCGGATATCGCCGCCTTGTATGCCGACAACGCCTCCGTCCTGCCGCCGAACCAGGACGTCGTCAGAGGACACGACAACATCGAAGCGTACTGGCGTTCGGGCCTGGAGGGCGGCGTCAAGGACGCCGTGCTGAACACCGTCGATATCGACGTCTCCGGCGATGCGATCTACGAAATCGGGACCTACAGCCTCAAGATCTGGCCCGAGGGGAAAACCGCCTGGGAAGACAATGGGAAATACGTGGTGATCTGGAGGAAAGCGGCCGAAGGCGCCGTAAAGATCGAGGTTGATATCTGGAACTCGAGCCTTCCTCTTCACCAGAAGTAAAGAACGGAAACGCACGCGAGTATTTTGCGGAGCAGACTGGTCCCGTCGTCAGGACACGTGGACGGAACCGCCCCCTTTATGAGGAATATGATTCCGGTTTATTCGTAGTGGACCTTGCCGGGGTCGACCGACTTGGGGTCTTTGAGATAAGCGCCGGTCCCGTTTTTGATGACCTCGGCATAACGGGGGACGCCGCTGACGATCACGGCCTTGCCCGGATTGTCTCCCGACCATATTTCGAGGACCTGGAGGATCGTCGTGCAGTGCCGGCCGACGCGGACGTCGAACGGCCAGCCCTTCTCGTCGATCTTCTCGAACAGCAACCCGCGCTTGCCCGCCCGGACAATGAACTCGTCCTTGCCTGTCAGAAGCAGCTCACGGTTCGTCCGGCCGCGCGTCGCGTCGAGGAAGGGCTCCGGGGCCTCGAAGAGAAGTGAGATGGCGCCCGTATGGTCTCCGATCTCCCGGTGCGAGAGACCGCGCAGAGCTTGAGGCGACGCCTCGATGCCGATCGCGAAACCTTCGTTGCTGCTGATCATCATGGACGCCAGGGCCGCCAAGTCCTGACCTTTCGGGTGGGCGACGATCGTGCTGATGACGGGATATTGGAGTTCGGCCTCGTGGAGGTCGATGGCGATGTCGATCTTTTCGTGCCGGATGAGTTCACAAATGCCATAGCAGGTGCGTTCCGTCAGAGTCCCGCCCGGCCGTCCCGGGAAAGCCCGATTGAGATTCCGGATGTCGACATAAGCGAGTTGCTGGCGCGTGGGGTAGTGGATATACACTTCGGGGTCCGGCCACTGGTCGAGGGGATTTGACCACCGGTCGCCCATGCGGAACTTTTGGCCGCCCCAACCGGTGGGGATGGTGAAGTCGGGAGGGTAAGCGCCGCCGAGCCGAGTGACCGTCGAGGCGCTGCGATTGGCCGAAAGGATGACGAAGAGCCGCCCCTTGGCGAGTGAGGCATTTTCCGCCAGGATCCACGCTGTCAGCCGCCCGGCCGGTTCCTCGGGGTGGGTGCCGCCGAGGACGAGGACCGAGCCGCCCGGCTCCTTGCCCTCGAGGATGTAGATATTGACATCGTTGACGCTGCCCTTGACGCCCGGGAAATAGTCGCCGAGCTTGGCCACGCGGGCCAGGCTCGGACCGGCCACGACCGGCTCTTTGAGGTGCCGGCTCTGGTAAAAACTCGCCCCGGCGACGAAGCACAGGACTCCGCCGAGCGCCGCGATGACGATTTTTCTCAGCACCATGATGTCAGATCCTCGTCCTCATTTCAGGCGGAGCAACCTCAGGATGAAAGGGATGAGCACGATGAGATAGAGGACTTCCTCCTGCCATTTTTTCCGGCGGATAAAATTCCAGACGAGAAGAAACGCGATATAGGCCGTCAGCACATAGTAAAGAATCGTGATCATCGTGTTCATCTTCGACCGCCTCGCAAGGCGTTATCTCCATCCCACTGCGCTGAGCGGTTCACGGCCCGGCGCTGAGGGCTAAAAGACGCTTAAGAAACCCAGTTTCTTGCTGAAAAAGACCATAAGAATTCCAACCAATACGATCAGGACGGCCGGGACGAGACAGGCCTTGAGAAGTTTTCCGTAAGGCTCCTTCATTCCCACAGTCGAAACCGTCAGGCGTCCGATGATGGCCGTCGGCGGGAGGGCGTCTCCGAGCGGCCAAATGATGCTCATGCCGGCCAAGGCCACGATAGGATTCAAACCGATCGTGTTGAAGAGAAGAACGAGGGGCACACCCAGGACGGGTGCGGCGCCCCACATAAGGACGGCCTCGGACACCGGCAGGGTCAGGAAAAGCGAAAGGATGACAATGGCGACCGGAAGGGTCACGGTCGTGATGGCGATAAGTCCCCGGACGCCGGTCAGCGTCATGACCTGGACCAGGATGCCCGCGCAGGTCAGCGTCCCGATGAGGGGGAGAAGCTGGTGGACGGTGTCCCGGGATGTCCCCAGGATATCGAGCTTTACCGGGGACAGGAGGACCGTGAGGACGGCCGCGGCGACGAACATCATGGGCAGCCCGAGGATAGGGAAGGAGAACGGAAAGACGCGGCCGGCGGCGAGGAGAAGGATAAAGACGAGGAAGGGGACGCCGACCCTGAGCCAATTCATGCGGGCGGGCGCTTCGGGCAGCTCCCCAAGCGCTTTTTCCAGGTCGACCGGCTTGGCCTTCCACCCGAGGATGAAAATCGTGGCGAGTGCCAGGATGACACACGGAACGAGGAGCGGCAGAAAGAAACCGACATACGGCATGTTGACGCCGGCGGCGGTCAGCATGGCCCACAGGCTGACGGGCGGCGCCGCGGCGCTCAGGCCCGCGATGATAAAAATAATGGCCGCAACTTTGGGCCTTGGGATGTCCATGTAACTCAGAACCGTGGCCGTCATTCCGCCCATGATCAGCACCGTCACGCTGCCGGCCCCCGTGAAGGCGCCGGGGATGAGGAGCAGGAGGGCCAGGAGAATGAAGAGCAGGCTTTTGCGGCTGTGGAAACGCCGCAGGACGGCCCGAACGACGAACGCCGCTCCTCCCGACTCCTTGAGCAGGTTCATGAAGAGGGTCGCGGCGACGAAGATCAGGATGATGTCGAGATAGGTGAACGCGCCCTCCACGATGTGGCGGGCCGGGACGCCGCTGCCTCCGGCCAGAGCGCCGGCCAGGGCGGCGACGAAAATCGAGAGTTCGGTCGAGATTTTCAGCAGTTTGGCGACAAGATAGGCGCCGATCATGACGGCGAAGACGAGAGCCGCCGAAGCTGTCGCGTTCATTGATGCGTCGCTACTCTATGATAATCGTCCCGATAATTCAAGCGGAGGATGCGGGGGCTCGTCCCCGCGGGGCGTCTACTTTCGCCGGATCGTTATCTGCAAAATGCTGGGGTAAGACGCCGCCGTCGTGATGTTCCGGCCGATGCCGCGTTCGATCGTCATGACACCGAGTTCGTAATCCTCCCAGCGGTAATAGTCGGCGTCCAGCGTGGAGCCGGTGATCGCGGACAACTCGCGGGCGCCGTGCTCGACGGCGGGCAGCCCGACGTACGCCAGCGTCCGATTGAGCGGCCGGATGTCGGTGACTGTCAGGTACTTTCCCCCCCGCTCCATGTCCAACACGAGCCGCGGGCCGGGTTCCGAGAAACTGTAGATGAGGGTCGTGACCCCGCCTTGGTTTATTTCACGCTTATCGAACGTGAAGTACTCAGGCTTGGGCGGAAAGATGTCGTCCTTGATCGCCGAAAACGTCAAGGTCTGGAGTTTGGTCTGGTTGAGGTAGAAAAAGGCCCCTCCCGTGAGCAGTGTAATGACAAGGGCCCGGACGATCGTCGCCGGGTCGTTGCGGATGATGCAGGCGATGACCCAGATGACGGACAATCCAAAAAGCACCAAGAAAACGGTTCGTACAGTTTCTGTGGCCATGACTTCGACCTCCTCGAGACTCTGAGGCAGTCCTCACATCCTGCGCCGATTCTAGCACAGGTTGACGCCGCTGGAAAGGCGGGGGGGAGCGGTGATTCGCGGACGAAGGCTTTGGAGGGCCGACCATGCCATAGGAGGAAGAGGATGGGTGGCGCGGCAGTGCTCCCCGACGGACGCAGGTGAACGCTAAAACTCAATTCGGATATTTCCCAGCAACGCAGCTTCGAGTCACTTCGCTGCGTTGCTGATGGTCGCTTCGAAGACTCCGCTCCCTGCCGCTGGGGGTTCCAAGGGGCGGCTTCCCCCTGGTCCGAGCATGCTTCCTGCGGCCGAGGAGGGGTGGCTCCGGAGGGGGAAATTTCCCCTCCGCCCACGGGGGGATGGGTGGAGCGAAGTCCGCTCGGGGACACTGCCGGGACAGGACCCATCCATCCTTGCGACCTAACGAAAAGAACACTCTGAGCCCCAGTTTCCGTTGGCTCAGGGTGTTCCCTTCGCGTTGACTTGGCGCCCGGCGCGGATACAATAAGGGCTCATGTTTTCGAAGGAGGTCGGCATGAAACGTCTCATAATGATTGTGATCCTCGCCGTCTTTGCCTTTGCGGTGCTGCCCGCGCAGTCTCCGGAAAGCCTGCCGAAGACCCTGATTGCGTCTGAAGTCCTTCGGGCGATCATCAACGAATCGTCGGGCGAGCTGGCTCTGCAAAACGAGATCCTCATCGCGGGAGTCAACAGGAACAGGAAAGCGGAGGAATACCAGAAAGGGTACTTCGAGACTGCGTTCGTTCGCGACCGGCTAAAAGAATACGGCATTGGTGACGCGTCCATCATCGACCTCCCCGTGCATGAAAAAACCACGTGGGATGCCGAGTCGGCCGAGCTCTGGATCGTCGAGCCCGACCTCCGAAAGATCGCCGACCTCAAAGAGGTTCCGGCCTGTCTGTGCTCGGGGAGCGCGTCCACGGACACAACGGCCGAACTCGTCTACGTCGGGCCCGGATATCGGGACCAGGACTACAAAGATAAGCCGGTCGAAGGCAAGATCCTTCTCGTCAACGGCTCCGCCGAAATGGCCCGCCGAATGGGTGTCGAGAAGCTCGGCGCCGCAGGCGTCATCGCCTGGGGGTCGAGCCATCCCGAATACGACCGCGACGAGGTCGGCTGGAGCGGAATCCGGCCGGGCGAGAAAGAGAAACCGACGTTCGGCTTCATGGTCTCGCAGCGGCAAGGCCAGGACCTGAGAGACGCGCTCGAGCGCGGCCAGAAGATCGTACTGCGCGCCGTCGTTAAGACGCAGCAGGTGCCGGACTTCAAGGACCAGATGACGGTGGGCGTGATCAAGGGATCCGAATATCCGGACGAGGAACTGGTCTTCACCGCCCATCTCTTCGAAGGCTGGGCCAAGCAGGGCGCCAACGACAACATCTCGGGCTGCACGGCTATTCTGGAAACGGCCCGCGTCCTCCAGAAGCTCGTGGACGACAAGAAGATCCCCCCGCTCAGACGCACGGTGCGCTTCCTTTTCGTCCCTGAGATATCGGGGACCGAGGCGTATCTCGAGATGCATCCCGAGATCAAACGGAAGACATTCGCCGATATCAACCTCGACATGGTCGGCGAGGGGCTCATCAAGAACCTGAGCTATTTCCGGCTAAACCAGACGCCCTGGTCGCTTCCGACCTGGCTCAACGACGTCATGGCCTCGTTCATCGAGTGGATGGGCGAATCCCAAAAAGCCGCCCAGGAGGTGGGATGGAGGGCCGGAGGCGTCCTGGCCCCGACGGGATCGCGCGATCCCTTTTATTGCCAGATCGAAGGCTATTCGGGCGGCAGCGATCATGATGTTTTCATCGACGGCAGCGTCCGCATTCCCGCGGTTCTGTTGATCGTCTGGCCCGATCAGTGGTACCACACGAGCGGCGATACAACGGACAAATCGGACGCGACCCAATTCAAGAGAGTCGTAACGATTTCGACGGCCGCGGCCGTCTTCCTGGCCAACGCGGGACCGGCCGAGGTCGAGCGGCTGATGGCCGAGATGGGCTCGCGGCAGCTCGGGCGACTCGGCCGGGATAAGGCCAGGGCCGAGCAGATGATCTTCGACGCCGACGCCACAATGGTCCACGCGGCTGCGAAAGAGGCCCGCGTAATCATCGACCAGGCCTTTCTGAGGGAGAAGGAGGCGCTGGCTTCGGTCCGCACTTTCATGAAAGGCGGCCGCGGCCCGGAGGGTGCGCTCCAAATCAGGCTGGCCGGCCTCGACGGAGTCCGCTCCGTTTATCTCAAGAGCCTCGCTGACCTCTATGCCGGGCGCTGCGCGGACCTGCACGTCAAGCTCGAAAAGGCGGCCCCGACCAAAGACGAGCTGAGGCTCGGCCGGCTCGTTCCGGTCCGGACACCGAAGATGGGCGGCATGATGAAGATGTGGGAGATGAGAGACGAGATCCGCAAGCTCAAGTATCAGCCGCCGATGGCCGTCATGATGGCCGAGATGGAACTCCGGAATTTCATCGACGGCAAGCGCTCGATCCTCGACATCCGCAATGCGGCGTCGGCGGAGTTCGCGCCCATCGGACTCCTCGACGTCGAGAAATGGGTGAACATCCAGGCCCAGCTGGGGCTGGTGGAGATCAAAAAGAAATAGCGGAAGACCGAGAGCAGGCGCTGCGGCGGT
Organism: Candidatus Aminicenantota bacterium; assembly: GCA_963727095.1. Classification (GTDB taxonomy): domain Bacteria; phylum Acidobacteriota; class Aminicenantia; order Aminicenantales; family Saccharicenantaceae; genus CAVSEQ01. Next base: position 1,620,797 of record CAVSEQ010000005.1, read on the forward strand.
TACTTGCCGTACATCTTATCGAGCGTCGGGACGAGGTCCATCAGCTTTTCAAACTCGATGAGCGGGATTCCCTTGCTCTTGGAGATGGCCGTAAACCGGCCGTCCGCGTTCCCTTCTTTATAGACGAGGAGAATGTTCGAGTTCGGGGCGACGGTGTCGATCGTCTGCTCGTCGGTCGTGTCGCCGGCCGCCGCTCCCTGGGCCCGCCGCTTCATTCCCTCGACATGGGCGCCGATGATCGTGAGGCCTTCCTTGCGGGCCTCGGCGATGAGGGCCGTGGCGCGCTTAAGTTCGTCATCGATCGAGATCCCGGCTGCGCCCATCCCCTTGAGGCTCGCTCCCATCGTAATGATAAGTGACTTATAGGGCGTGCCGGTCTTGGCTTTGGCTTGAAGCGTGGCCGGGGTCGCGAGCGAATCGACCTCATAGTTGAGTTTCAGCCGCTGCAGCACGACTTTGATGGTCGAGGGTCCGAGACTCTGGCCGCAGGAAGTCACGAGCACCGGCGTTTCCGCTTTGGCCGTCGCAGGCCTGGCCGGCGGGCGGGGCCCAGCCCCACGCGAGAAGAAGCGTGGCGCTCAATATAAAGGCGGCTTGATAGGTTTTTTTCATAGAGGACTCCTTTTGTCCAGTCGCTGTCTCCGGATGCCTATGTTAGGCCAAAGCCGGCCGCCTGGTCAATGGATTTGGGATTTGACGTGGCGCCGGACCGTAAGTCTTTATGATCTTAAGGCCGGGCGAGGAGATCTCCGAGCCGTGACGCGTTCTGCACCGCGGCTGCCTGATAATCATTGTTGAAGTACACGAACTTCTCCGAGGCCGGCGTTTGGCTTATAACGTCTGCCCAGTGTCGAAGCTCGTCCTCCGTATACGAATAGCGGTAACCTCCCGTCAGGCCGTGGAACCGGAAGTATGCCGTCTCCGACGTCAGGACGGCCTGCGCCGGGACCTTTTCGGACGAGACGATGCAGACCGTCACGCGATGCGTTCGCAACAGCTCGAAAACGTCATCCGCATACCAGCTGGGGTCCCGGAATTCGATGACGTTTTTGTGTTCGGGCGAGAGGACGGCCAGGAAATCGCTCAGGAGTCCGTCGTCTCGCGTGATGGAAGGCGGAAGCTGATACAAGATGCAACCGAGTTTGTCGCCGAGGTTTCCGGCCAAACTGTAGAAAAAGGCGACGTCGTGGCCGACGTTGCGCAGTTTTTTGAGATGGGTGATGCTGCGGTTCGCTTTGAGTGTAAACATGAAGCCCGGCGGTGTCAGTTCGAGCCAGTTTTTCAGAGTTTCCGTTTTGGGGAAGCGATAAAACGTCATATTGATTTCGACCGTGTTGAAGTGCGAAGCATAAAAAGGCAGCCAGCCCTTTGACGCGAGTCCAGGCGGGTAGAATCGCCCGCGCCAGCCCGGATAGCTCCATCCCGACGTTCCCAGGTACAGGTTCGGCCCGCTCTCATCCATAGGCGGCTCACCCTCTTATCCACAGTATATAGCGCAACACGGCGTCTGTCACTTCTTGAAGTCCAGGGCTTTTTGACCGCCGAAACCCGGAGTGTTATATTGGCCGCCTGCTCGCAAATGGCCATTGCCGGGCACGGCCAGGACACATTCGTTCTCCCGGAGGGGAGGCGTCGCAACCGGCCGGAATGAGGAGGCAAAATGAAATCCTGCCGCGCGAGATTTTTCCATATCGTTTTAGGCCTCATTTGCATCTGCTTCTCCGGTCTGTGGTCATGCCGCAGTTCGAAACCCGCCGCCGAGCCCATCACGGTCAATGAGCTCGAATCCCACATCCGTTATCTCTCCGATGATCTGCTCGAAGGCCGCGCTCTTGGAAGCAAAGGGATCGAGCTCGCCGCCCGCTATCAGGAAGATTATTTCCAGACTTTCCGGCTCGAACCGGCTTTCGGCGGGAGCTACCGGCAGAAGTTCCCGCTTCGCGGCGTCAAGCCGGATCCGCGAGCCACGCTTGAGATCTTCTCGAAGACCGTACAGATCGTCCCTGCACTCCGCGACGAATTCATCATCACGAGGGAACGCGAGGACGCACCGGCGGAAGTCTCCGGAGAGCTTATCTATTGCGGGTATCTCATCCAAGCCCCGGAGCGCCACTGGGATGATATCAAAGGCGTTGACCTCCGCGGCAAGGTCCTCCTCGTCGAGATCAACGAGCCGGGCAATTATCCCGGCGGGATTTTCGACGGCGAGGACATGACGTATTACGGCCGCTGGCCCTACAAATTCGAGAAGGCGGCCGAGCTCGGCGCGGCCGGCGTCCTCATCATTCACAACACGAAGGGCGCGGCCTACGGTTGGGAGGTGCTCCGGAACGCCGCGGTCAACGAAAGCTTCTACCTGCCCGAAAAAAATCCACAGCTTTTCTTTCAGGGCTGGATCAACGGCGAGACGGCCGACAAAGTGTTCAGCGCCGTCAAGCTCAGCCGCAAGGACTTCCTGGCGAAGGCGGAGACCGTGGATTTCAGTCCCGTCCCCCTCGGCCTGAGCGTCCGGGTCCGTCAGTCGCCCTCCTACCGAACGGTCCAAGGGGTGAATGTCGCGGGATTCGTCAGGGCCAAGAACAAGAACGCGCGGAAGCGGGTCATTGTCCTCTCGGCCCATTACGACCATCTCGGAAAGGACGAGACGCTCCAGGGCCATCAAGTGTTCAACGGGGCGGTCGACAATTGTTCCGCGACGGCCGCGCTCCTCGCGCTGGCCGGCTATTATGCCCAGCGACCCCGACTTCTCAAGGACGACCTGTGTTTTGTCGCCGTGACGGCCGAGGAGCAGCTCTATTTGGGGTCGGACTACTTTGTCCGCCACCTCCCGTTCCCTCGCGAATCGGCCGTGGCCGACATCAATTTTGAAATGACCAATGTCTGGGGCGAGACCGAGGACGTCTTCGCCATCGGCGCCAAGTTTTCGGAACTGGATGAGATTTGCCGGGAAGCCGCCGGGAAGATGCACCTTCGCTACACCCCGGAGCGGCACGGCGAGCTCGGGTTCTTTTTCCGGTCGGACCAGTTGAGCTTCGCCCGGGCCGGGATTCCGGCCGTCTGGCTCCACCAGGGAATCGTCTCCGCGGGGCCCGACAAAGATTTCGTCGAGCGCAAGTTCGAGGAGTACCAGAAAACGAAATATCACAAAGTTACGGACCAAATTGAACCCGATTGGGACCTGCGCGGGACGATTCAAATCATCCATTGGGCCGAGAACATCATCACCCTTCTCTCGGAGCGGGAAGCAATGCCGCAATTCCTGCCGACGAGCTCGTTTCACCGAAAGAACAACTGAAAAGAGAATCCGTCGGATCTTCGCACGGCCGGTTCCCGATGCCGAGTCAACGGTCCGCTTCTCGTTGTGCGTGAGTTCGCTACTGCCCGCGATTGACCGCGCTCGCCCGCGCGGAAACGGATGTTGGCTTTCAAACTTCTTTGTGCTAAGATGACACCAAAATGGAAACGCAAAGTTTACCCCAAAGCTCACGTTTTTCCGATTACCTCAAACCCTCACAGATCATCTTCGACCTCAAAGGCAAAGACAAGGTCGAGGCCATCGAGGAGCTCGTCGATCTTCTCGCCAAGCACAAACTGATTGAAAACAAAAAGCTCATCCTGACCCGCATCATCGATCGCGAAAACCTCGTGTCGACGGCCATCGGCTCCGGAGTCGCCCTTCCCCACGCCCGCGTGGACACGGGCGGCGACATCGCCTTCGCCGTGGGGCGCTCGGAGAAAGGGATCGACTTCGAGGCCCACGACGGCCAGAAGGTCCATCTCATCATCCTGGTCGTCTGGAACCCGAGCATTCCCGGCCTTTTCAACCACCTCTTTGCCGGGCTGGCCCGCTTCCTGATCAGGCCCGACAACCGGCACCGGATATTCGCGGCCAACGACAAAACGGAACTCTTCAAAATCCTGTCCGAGATCGAATTCAAGTTCGTCCACGAGGACAAGATCGTCAGCCGGGCCAGCCTCCTGCGGAAGCTCCAGGAGATCGAGATCAAGAAGAAAAAGGTCTCGAAGGAGCAGCAGAAAGAGCTTCAGAAACACGCGTCCATGATCCGGGAAGAGCTCGGCCACGACCTCGTTCAGCGCTTCGACCGGTTGATGGAGCGCTACGGGTTCGCGGTTGCCGACGCCGTCGAAGGGGTTTGCCAAGGCTGCAACATCAACCTCTCGACGCAGATGAACTCCGCGATTGAAGGCAGCAACGACATCTACATCTGTGAAAACTGCGGCAAGTACTTGGCCTCGGACAAGAAAAAGAAAAAGTGATCAGCCCCCTTGCGGGGGCTGGCGCTCCAAAGCCTGCGAAAGTTGGATCCCACTGCCATAAGCCGGAGGAGCTTTAGTCGGCGCTTTTGGCCGCCAGATTCTGAGGGGCGTAGAGCTTGTAAACAGGCGCCGTCTGCAGTCCCCGCGACCACTCCCGCGTGATGTACCTGTCGAAGGCGTTCCAGGCCAGCAGACCGTCGTCGCTTTCAGGCTCCAGAAGATAGGCGGCGAGGTTCCCGAGCGGCTGAGCGGTCCGGACGATCAACGTCCCTTTCGGAAATTCCCGTTTGACGACGGCGTAGTCGCCTTTGACCTGGTTTGTCCTGTGACCCTGATAAGGACGGTCGGCCGCCTTGAGTTCCTTGATCTGAAACTGCTCCACCTCGAGGGTCGCGGGTTCGATCAGTTTTTCAACGGCAAGGCCATGGGCGCGAAGCTTGGCCACGAGTTCCTGGTCGAGGACGGGAATGACGTAGGCCCAGGGGAAGCGCACGGTCCTTTTTGGGAAGAAATCTGCGAAATAGGGCATGACGTAGGTCTTCTTGCGGTCCGTCCGCTTGATTTCCGGAAAAGGGCTTCCTTCGCGCGGGGTGATTACCATTTCGTAGCCGCGGACCGTGACCTTTTCCGGGAGCGGCCGAACGTCGATGTCCAGGCCGAAAGTGTCGATTTCGCGCGGCGCCTGGCCTTTCTGGATCGTCCGCTGATCGGCTTCGGCGACGAGCCGCTGGAGCTCCTCGCCGTGCACCTGGCAGTAGTCGAGGATACTCTTGAGCAGATTGTAGCAGCCAAGCACGCGGGTCTTGAAATCGGCGTAGTTGTAATTTTCGTCGAGGATGGAGAGCCGATTGCGCAGCCCGATGTAGTTTGTGACGTAGCGGGGCTCATGGCCGAACGTTTGCCAGCCTTTCTCCATGTCGCGGAAGTCGCGTGGGTCACCGTAGGGGATGGAGAGCGTGTGGTATTTCTTGTCGAGCGTCGCGGCCACGGCGGGAAGCATTTTGTCTCTCATATACGAGATGATCGCCGCATCGCCGTTCGGGCAGAGCGGCCACGACCAGGTGACGGGTTCCTCATGATAGGAGCCGTCGGTCGTGTGGCAATCGACGAGCAGGAGCGGGTCCCAGCGGATGAGCACGTTGCGCAGGAGCCCTCGGATCTCCAGGCTTTCGAGCTTCATGGCGTCGCGGTTGAGGTCGAGGTTCTGGCCGTTCGTGCGGACGCCCGCTTTCTCGGGTCCGTTCTGGCCGCGCCTGTTTTCGGCATTCATCTTGTCGTTGCCGTCGGCGTTGAAGATCGGCGCGACGAGGAGGATGACCTTATCAAGATAGGGAAGCTTGGGGTCGAGGAGGATGTCGCGGATGAGCATCAGCGCGGCTTCCTTGCCTTCCACTTCGCCCGCGTGAATGTTGGCCTGGAAATAAAGGACGACGCGTTTGTCGGAATGAAGGGCCAGCGGGTCGAGGGGCAGCGGCTTGCCGATGACGAGAAGCGGGACGTCGCGCCCTTCGGCGGACGTGCAGAGCGTTTCCAACGCGGATGAGCGGGCTGAGCTTTTGGAGTTCGTGGATGAACGTGACGACGTCGGCGAAGGTGGAGGTCGCGGCGTAGTCGCTCGATTCGGCGGTTGTGAGCGGCTTGGCCGAAGCTGCAGGAGCGCCGGCTGCCGCTTGTGTCTGGCGCTCGAGGTCCGTCGAGCGGGCGGCGGCGGGCAAGATCAGGGCGAGCATGACGACCGCAGCGATCACGGTCAGGATTTTCGGGGATGGTCTCATGGCGACTCCTTCGAGATTCCAGCGCGTATCCATAGGTAAAATCGAGTTTATGCCAATCCCCCGTTGTCGTCAATTTGTCGGGATCCGAATGTGATAACCACGCAAGCATGCCTCCACCAACTGTCAAGCTAAAATGTCCCCTTCCGAAAGGAGGCGGACCTGGACGCACGGACTGGGACCGCGCTGCTGTCGAATCGAGGTTGATTCCAAAAGCCTCTCCGCATATATTTAATAATAAGGGAACAGACAGGACGAACGGAATGCCCCAAACTCGGCGAACTGCGATATGCGGGAGGTATCGCCCTCTCGCGGTCCTTAAATTGAGATTGAGAGGCATACGAAAGTGATGGCCACATTCGGCGTAAGCCCCGATAAAGAGCAGGCCCTTGCGGAACGGATGGCCGCGCTCGGCATCCGCGATGAGGATATCGTCGAGAAGTTCATCCGCTCGGGCGGCCACGGCGGGCAGAACGTCAACAAAGTCGCCACCTGCGTTTATCTCAAGCATCTTCCGACCGGAATCGAGGTCAAGTGCCAACAGGAGCGCTTCCAATCCCTCAACCGCTTCCTGGCCCGTCGCATTCTTGCCGACAAAATCGAAGCCGTGATCCTCGGCAAAAAGAGCGAACTGGAACAGCGCATCGCTAAAATCCGCCGCCAGAAAAGGAAACGATCCAAGCGGGCTAAGGACAAGATGCTGGCGGATAAGCACCGCCAATCGGAGAAAAAGGAGGGCCGCTCGTTCAGGCCCGACAATTCGGAGGGTTAGCCCTCCGACAGGCCCCGTTACTTGACCGGGCCGCGGACGTCCGGCTCGATTTCGAGGTCGACATCGTAGTAGATCGCCGACATCGGCTTGCCTGAAACCGGTTCGATGTTGTCCGCGCGCACAACAGCGTGGTACATGCCCCTCTTCAGGCCCGCCGTCATTATGGTATTCGTGAACGTCTGATTTTTGACGTCGCGCGTCACGGAAACCGTCAGCCACGCCGGGAGGTTTCCTTTCACCTTCCAGAGCGGCAGTTCGGCGCTGCCTTTGTTGGTGACGGTTATCGTGCCTGAGAGCTTCCTGCCGGTCGGACCCACGGCGCGCACGGAAACGCGATACGAATCCGCCACGATGATGGGCGGCAGCGGGAAGTCGTCCGATTTGGAGATGCGCAGCATCTTGACATCGTTCGGCGGCACCGAGACCGAAAGAGTGCCCTCAGGGCTCGTGCTGGGCCCGCCGGTGACGTGCGCCCAGAGGTCACGCACATAGAAGACCGCCTTCCCATCGATCCCGACCTCAGCCAGCTTGATTTCCACGACTTCCCTCGATGTCCCTTGATTATAAAGGAGAACAGCCTGGCTGCCGTCGAAGAGAGGCTTGGCGGCCCAGAGGCTGACGGCGCCGCTCCGCCGGATGATGTGTCCCTGCACGCCAAGCGGGTCCTGGTTGATGCCGATGGCCTCGAGGTTGGTCAGAATATCGACGGTTGATTTGGTCATGTCCCGCAGGTCGTTTCCGGCCATGAGAGGGGCGGCCATCATGCACCACAGGCTGAAGAAGCTCCGGTTCTGCGCCTCGCTCAGGCCCGGCATGCCGGCGATCATCATGTCGGGATCGTTCCAGTGCCCCGGACCCGCCCACGGATAGAGCTTCTCGTTGGCGAAGGCCATCTTCATGGCCAGGCCCCATTCGGCCTTTCCGGGTTCGCATATATCGCTGGTTGTCCGCCACAGGTGTCCCACCGGCGCGGCCCACAGCCACGGCGATCCATCGCCCCACGAGCACAGGCTGTGGACGATCGGCCGGCCGGCCGCGAGCTGGGCCTTGTGAAGAAGAGCATAGGCCGGCATCGGCTCCATGCCTTCGGTGTTGCACCAATCGATTTTGACGTAATCGGCGCGCCATTCAGCGAACGACTTCATGTCGTCGAATTCGTGGCCTTTCGTGCCCGGCATGGCCGTGCTGCAGGTGCGGCTGCCGGCATCGGTATAAAGCGCATATTTCAGGCCCTTCGCATGGATGTCATCACCGAGTCCCCGCAAGCCGCTTGGGTAGCGCTTGAGGTTCGTCGTCAGTTTGCCGCCGTCGTCGCGATAGAAACAAATGCCTTCATCGGGGCCGACGTACGCATAACCGGCACCCTTCATGCCGCTCGCTACGAGTGCGTCGGCGATCTCCTTAACGAGCGTCTCGTTCTGCGGTTCTTGACCGAACGTGTTCCACGGATACCAGCCCATCGGCGGCGTGAGGGCCAGCCCGTCATCCTTAGCCTCGACAGCGGCGGCCGGCTGCTGCCCGTTCGAGGAGACGATGCCCGACCCGCAGAAAATAAGTCCGCAGAAAAGGACTGCTCCCGCCGAAATTGCCCTGTTTACGGATTTCCGCATGACCATCCTCCATCTCGCCTCTCGATACTCTTTCGCGGCCGGGGCCGTGTAGTCCTGCTTCCTGCGTTGATCGGTCCCTCCCGCATCGGCCGAGCCGAGGATGACCGCCGCGATTCACCAGGACTTTGAAATGCAGCCTCGAGAGACTCTCATCGACATCTGCCCGTCACTCTTTGTTTGTGTACGCAAACAAAGCCCTGACCCGCTACACTTCATCGTCCTCCTGGACGATCGACCGTATATGTCCTCCGCCTATGATCTTCCGGCCGCTCATGATAGCATGAATCCCTGCGCCTTGACATCCGTCGGCCGCCGCCGCTATAGTCAACCACTGAAGGGCTAAGTCGCTTGTGATCGACCGGGAGGGACGCCGCATGCCGTACACAAACACCGTCAGAAGGCAAGGAAAGACCCGTGTTCGCGGGCTCTTCGCATGGTTTTTTTTGGCCGCCGTTAGCCTTGCGCTTCTGGCATTCTCGGGAGGGGTTGACGCGAAGGCGGCGTCAAGAGGCCGCCAAACACCTCAGCCGGCATGGAGTCCGGAACAGGCCGCCAAGAGCATGGTGCGCTATTTCGAGCGCATGTCGGAGCCGAAGCCCTTCGTCGTCCGTACGGGCAAAGAGTGGGAAGCCCACCGCGACGCGATCCGCCGAAGGATCCTCAAAGACATAAACCTCGACCCGCTGCCGGAAAGAATCCCTCTCGACCCCCATTATTCCGAGCCGATCGAGCATCCCTGGTGCGTCATCCATAAGGTTGCCTTCCAGCTCTGGCCGGGGGTTTATTCGCGCGGACTTCTCTTCATGCCGCGGGAGCTTCGGGAGAAACCCGCTCCGGCCGTGCTGTGCGTTCATGGGCACACCGACGACGGCTACGCCGATGCCGATGAGCAGCGCCGCTACCTGACGTTCGCCAAACTCGGCTACGTAACTTTTGTCACTCCCCAGGACCACCACGAAGACATCCTGCGCGGCTATTCCCATCAAACCTACATGGTGTGGAACAACATGCGCGGCCTCGATTTCCTGCAGTCGCTTCCCGAGGTCGACCCCGACCGCATCGGCGTCAACGGACTGTCGGGCGGCGGTCTGCAGTCGCAGATGCTTGTCGCCCTCGATTCCCGGCTGAAGGCGGCGACGATCGGCGGCATGACATGCGATTACCGCGAGGAGCTCTTCCCTTACAGGTATCACTGCGAGTGCAACCACTGGCCGGAGGCGATGACCTATACCGATCAGCCTGAGATCAGTACCTTAGGTTTCCCGACGCCGATCCAGTTCCTGACCATGGACGACTGGACCGCCCATTTCGCGGCCGATAATTTTCCCACGATCCAGATGATCTATCGCGACAACGGTTTTGCCGACCGCGCGGAATGCCTGTACTGGCCGACCGAGCACATGTACGATCGCGTAAAACGCGAGCGCACGTATTGGTGGGCGGAGAAGTGGGTTCGCGGCAACCGCAAGGCCGCCATTCCCAGCGAGCCTGAAAATGTCCCGATTCTCTCGCCCGCTAAGGTCCTGCTCGGGCTCGAGGTCGACGTGCCGCGGGAACGCACCTACGAGGCCTATATTCAGTCGAGCTTCCGCCGCGAGGACCGGCTCGGGGCCGGAGTCGATGGCTGGAAAGAATACCGGATGCGGATGAAGGAGGCCTTGCTCGAACTCGTCGGAGACGCCGAGGTCCTTGCCGCCGAGGGGGATCCCGTTTCGAGCGAACTTCGTCCCGCGTGGGCCGGCCGCCTCAACGTCGAGGAGATTCTCGTTCCGAGCGAAGGCGGCATCGTCATCCCCTCCGTCGTCATCCATCCCGAGCCCGGCATGACGCCCCGCGCCGTCGAAATATATTTGTCAACCGCGGGACGCGCGGCCGCCGCGAAAAATCCGGCGCCGTACCTCGCCCGGGTGCGGCAGGGCGCCGTCGTGGTCCTTCCCGACGTCAGGTTCTCGGGCGATTATGCCGTCGAACGACTGGCCGGCCGCATCCGTCCCGAGCTCGTCAAGTTCAAGCAGGCCTATCCGCTGCGGATGCCCAACGATCACGCCGAAGAAATCCGCAATCTCGCCGGAGCCTGGAACCGGAACGGCATCATCTGGGGGCGTCCCGTTCCCGGCATGATGGTCAGCGATCTGCGCTGTGTCGTCGATTTCTTGCAGCGGCTGCCGGGTTTGCAGGACGCGGAATTTCGCGTCGAGACGCGGGATACGTCGGCGCTGGCGCTCGCCGCTCTCTTCGCCGCGTGTCTTGACCCGCGGATCAAGTCCGTCGACGCCGATTTCAGAGACCACCGTTTCGCTCAGACGGTGCTGTGGGCCGACGACCTCACGGCCCTCCCGATCGTCAGCCGCGTGTTGTGCTTCGGCGATATTCCGCAATGGGCGTCGCTCCTGGCCGACCGAGCCCTGACTCTGCGGAATGTCCCGACGACCGCTGCCGAGCGCAGCCGCCTCGAGGCGATTTTCGCCAGGTTGGGCAATCGCAAAGGGCTGAAGATCAAGGATTAAAGCCACGGCATAGTGCTGCGCCGCCGGCCGTGACGGTCGCCGAAATCTTCGGCAAGCTCGAGACGCTCCTGACCTGAGAGTTCGATCCGCCTATCCGTTAACGAGCGCCGCCCTTTGCGATGTCCGGCTCGCCGAACGCGTTGGCCGTGATGCGGATGTCGCGGCAGCTCGCGTCCACATCGGCCGCCCGACGCGCGGTGCCGTGATAGCGGCAGCCGTGGATGAGAGCGTCTTTCACATTCCGCAGCCGGAACAAGCAGCCGGCAGGGGCGTCCGCCCGTGCCGAAAGCCCTGCGATCTCAAGCCGCTCCACATCCTGGATGGCAACTGCCGGGCGGGCGTCCGGCGCGCCGAAATCGAGGTCGAGGTTACGCAAGCGCAGGTTCTCCGCATGCCGCGCATAGAATCCGTAGGCCGGCAGGACGCCGAACATCGTGGCCTCCGGATAATTCGCCTCGCCCTCCGGCACATCCAATCGTGCCCCCTGCTCGGGAGTCCCGCCGCCTTCGAATCTCAGCAAGATGTCCTCGAGAGAGACGTCGCGAACAGGGTGGCCGGGGATGCCGGCGATGGCGCAGCCCGTCTTCCCGATGTTGTCCCCGACGATGTGGCTGATGGTGACGCCGCGGTAAGAGCCGACCTCCGCCCTGGGATCAGTCTCCTGGAGGAGGGCGCCGCGGTTGCCGAGGCGCAGGAAGATCGCGCTTTCATAGCCCTGGATGGTGACGTTACTGATGGCGATCCGCTCCAGGATCGCGCCGTCCACGGCCTCCAGAGCGAGAGCCGAGATTCCCCGCTGGATGCCGTTGATGCGGTCGGAGGCGGGCGGGGATTGGATCAAACAATTGCTCAAGGCCACGTTCTGGAAGGCGCCCAATGACTCCGTGCCCATTTTGAACGCGTTACAGTGGCTGGCCAGCACGCAGTTCGTTACCGCGATATTCCGTGACGGCCGGTGAAGAGTGCTCTTGAGCACGACGGCATCGTCGTCGCTGTCCACAAAACAGTTGTTGACGACGACGTTTTCGCAGGCGTCGATATCGAAGCCGTCATTGTTCGAAGCCACGTGCGCCCAGACTCGGACGCCCTCGACCCGCACCCGCTCGCAGGCGAGGAAGTGCATGGTCCACATCGCCGAGGCCGTGAGGGTCACATCGGCGACCCGCACGTCGCGGCAGTTGACGAGCCGCACGAGGTATGGCCGCTTGAGGTAAGCGTCGCCGAACTGCCTGCGGAATTCCGCGCCTTGCCCATCCACGACGCCGGGACCCTCGATGCCGATGTGGTCGAGGTCTTCACCGTAGATCAGGGCATGCTGGACGTAGGCCCTCGTTCGCGATAGAATCGCCGGCCGCTCGACGGGATAATCTCCGAGCCGCGTACTGCCGATGAGCAGAGTCCCCGGCGAAAAATGGAGCGTCACCCGGGACTTGAGGATCATGCCCCCGGTCAGGAACTTTCCCGGCGGAAAAAATACGATCCCACCGCCGGCCGCGGCGCATGAGTCGATGGCCGATTGAAACGCGGCGGTGCTCAGAGTCTTCCCGTCGGCCACGGCCCCGCTACTCCTCACGTCGAAAACCGGCAGTCCGGCCGGGAGCGCCGAGGTTGTCGCCTGGGCCGGAGCCTTGGTCGCAAGCGTTGCCGCCCCTCCCGCCAGCCCCAGCCTTCCAATCAGCTCACGTCTCGACATCCTGTTCGTCATGCTGCCCTCCGTCGTCTAGCTCATGAAATATCGATTTTTGTATTTTCCCAGGGGCTGTCCTCATTCCTCATCATCCCGAGAATGCCCGCCACCTAAAGCACCGGCTTCGCCCTCCGGCTCCGGCCTGCGGACCCAAGACCATACCGCAGCATCAGTGCGTCGGCCATGAAGAGGCGAACTTATACGTCCCCGAATCAACCGACAAAACGGCAACGCCGTCCTTCTCGCCGAGCCGTTTGACACCGCGCGCACGCTCGAGCGCCTGGCCACTTTCCGTGATCGACGCCCCGCCGGCAGCCGGGAGGTATACGGTAGCGGTCGTATTCGCAGGGATGGCGATATCGAGAGTAAAACGGTTTCCCTCATGCGTCCAGGCGCTGCGGATCGTTCCCCGGCAGGATTCATAGCTTCCCTTGGCCCATGTGAGGCCCGCCACAGGCGTCGGATGGAGGATGATCTTTTTGAATCCGGGCGCCGCCGGATCGGGCCTGATGCCGACGAGATATTCGTGCAGCCAGATATTCAGGTCGCCGATGAGCATGACATGATTTCCGGAGTTCATGGCCGGGTCGGCGGTATCGCCGTTCCAGAGCTCCCACATCGTCGTGGCCCCTTTGGCGACCATGTAGCCCCAGCTCGGATAGCTTTGTTGCGTGGCGATAGCGTAAGCAAGGTCCGGACAGCCGTTGTCGGCGAGGACCCGCATCAGCCATTGGCCGCCCACGAGTCCCGTGCCGACGTGCCCGCGGCTCTCAGTCTCGATCTTTCGAACGAGGTGCTCGAAGACGCGCGCTCGCTCCTCGGCCGGTACGATGTCGAAAGCGAGGGGCAGCACGCACGAAGTCTGCGTGCCGTTGTCATAGAAGCCCGCCTTCGAGTCAAAGTATGTCCGGTTGAACGCGCCCTTGACCGAGGAGGCCAAAGAGCGGTACCGCTCGCCGTCCGCCTTTTCCCCCAGGAGATCAGCCGCCCGCGCCATCAGTTGCAGGTCGTAACAGAAGTAAGCGGTGCTGACCAATGCGCCGCGCGTCACGCGGCCGGGATCCTTGGAATGGATGAGCTCCGGCGCTTCGGGCGGCACGCACCAGTCGCCGTAGGAATTCTTCGGCATGATGCCGTCCACAAGGAAGCCGGCCATGTACTCGGTCCATCGCTTCATAGCGGCATAGCGCGAGCCGAGCGCCCTTAAGTCGCCGTACATGTCATAGAGCATGTGCGGGATGATGATGAACGAGCTGGGCCAGACGATGCCGTCGTTGTAGAACGCCCAGTACGCCGGGGCGACGTCGGGAATGCTTCCGGTCGCTTTCTGCTCGTCGGCCATATCTGTAACCCACTTGTCGTAGAAGGCGGCGACATCGAACAGGTCGGCCTCGCCGCGGCATTCCGCGGAGCGGTCGCCGAGCCAGCCCTGCCGCTCGTCACGCTGCGGGCAGTCGGTCGGAATCGAGCGGTAATTGCCCTGCGTGCCCCAGACGATATTGTCGTGGATCCTGTTGAGGAGAGGGTTGGAGCAGGAAAATTCTCCGGCCCGCCGGAGGTCATCATGAACGACGCGGCCTTCGACCGCATCGAGCGACGGCGTCCCCGGGAATCCGGTCACCTCGACGTACCGAAAACCGTGATAGGCGAACCGAGGTTCGTATGCTTCATCTTTCTTCCCGCGGAGCGTATAGATATCCGTGACTTTCGCGCTTCGGAGATTATCGAGGTAGAGCATCCCGTCGGGGCGAAGCAATTCGGCGTGGCGCAGCTTGACCTCCGTCCCGGCCGGACCATGGACGCGGAGGCGGCACCAGCCGACTATGTTCTGACCCATGTCGAAGATGAACACTCCGGGCGCAGGGTTTGTCACTGCTTCGGGCCGGATGGTCTCAGTTATGCGGATGGGCTCGATCATCTGAGCCGCGAGACGGCCCCCCGGCGCCTCCATGAGGTCGGCGGGCAGCCAGCCGGAATCATCGAAGTCCGGCCGGTCCCAGCCGTCGTACTCGCGGCGCGCGTCGTATTCCTCGCCGTCGTACTCGTTGTTCGCATGAATCGGGCCCTTGTCCGTCGCCCGCCATTGCCCGTCGCTCACAAGCGTCGTGGCTGTCCCGTCCTCGAACCGAATGTCCAGTTGGAGAAGAAGCCTGGGAAGGCCGTAATCGCGGGTCGGAGCGGGCACGTCGGTGCGCGGCGCGTGGTACCGGCCGTTTCCGAGAATGACGCCGACGGCATTCCGCCCGGCCGCGACGAGGCCCGTCACGTCGTGAGTCACATAAAAAACGCGCTTCTCATATTCGGTCAATCCCGGCGAGAGAACCTCGTCGCCCACTTTGTGTCCGTTAAGATAGAGCTCGCTCAGCCCGAGACCTGAGAAATAGGCCGTGGCCGCCGCGACTTTCTTATCGATGACAAATTCACGGCGGAGATATCGAGCCGGAAGGCGGCGCTCCTCGTCGGCGGCGGGCCGTTGAGGCTGAGAGATCGAGGGCGCACTCGCCGGCTTTGTGGAGTTTTCGGGCCCGGATTTGGTTCGCCGTCCGTCGGCGCTCAGTCCGATCCAGCGGGCCCGCCAGTCGGCCGGGTCGAGCAGGCCGATCGCGAAAAACGCCGGCGTGCTCCAAACTGACATTTTACCGTCGCTGTCCCAAACCCTGACCTTCCAATAGCAGCGGCTGCCGGATAGAAGCGCCCGTCCGGCGTATTCGACGTGGATCGATTGGTCCGAGATGACCTTCCCGCTGTCCCATAGGTCGCCGTTATCAGCGGCCAACCGGCCCGGCGTCGAGGCCGCGACAATCCGGAAAGCCGTTTGCCGCTGCCCGCGGAACTCGACGTTCTGACCCGCCGCTTCCACGATCCAGCTCAGGCGCGGCCGTCCCGTGTCGATGCCCATGGGATCCGTCAGTCCCTCGCAGCTCAGGCGGACGGCGCTCACCCCGGCCGACACGGGCCTTTCCTCGGCGCACGAAGCGCCAAGACCGGCGATGATGACGATCAAAAAAAGGGAGGTGACTCTAACGTACCGCATGCGCATCTCCAGTTCGGCGGAATTGCGGAGCCGGCGCGGGCGCGATTGCCATTCCCGCCGTCGCGGACGATGATATGTTCCCATGCGAGAGACTGTCAAGGCCGCCGAGGGATACGGCTGGTCGCTTCGCCGTCGGCCCTTCTTATTCGCGCAGGGGCTCGCGGAGAGCGTCGCGTCCGCCTTTCAGCCTCTGCTTTTGCCCGCCGGCGCCCCTTTCGAGTCGGGTCCGGACGACACGACATGCGCTTTGATAAACTCGATCGCCCGAGCGATCATCTCGCGGGAACGCTCGTCGTCATCCAGGATGTCGAAACCATGCCGGCCGCCGGGATGGTTCATGACTTCGATCATCTTGTTCTGGGCCAGGGCTCGAGCCACAAATCGGTCTACGGATTCGTTGATGACGGCCGAGTCCAGCCCGGCCCGGCCGATGAACATGGGCGGGAACTTGACACCGTCCTTCTGGAGATAAGTGATAGGTGAAAACTCGGCCGATTTTTCCTTTTCGGGGTCAAGAGATGCACCGCGGGCTTCAGGCCCCAAGTCCAGGATTGCATAGAAGGAAACGAGACATCTGACGAAATCCCATTTTTCACGAATCGGGATGCTGAGATGCGGGCCTCCTCCCGAAAAGGCCCACAGCGCGGCGTGATTCGCGTCGGCGCGGTATGCTTCGGCATGGCTGCGGACGAACCGGATGGCATCGATCACATCCCCAAAGGACTGTTCCATGTCGGCCCGCGTCCATCCCCAATAACGGTGGTTGAACGTGACTCCTACCAAGCCCGAGGCGGCGGCCAGCCTGCCGTAAGATTGATAAACTCCCCATTCCCTTGGAAAAAACGTGATATTGCGCGGGAGAAATCCGCCGTGGATGAAAAAAACCACGGGGACGCGGGTGCCGGCGGCCAAACCCGGCGGGACGTAGATGTCCATCTTCAAGTCCGTGCCGTCCGCGCTCTTATAGGTGATGCCGCGGTGGACCCCCACGTTGTCCATGCCGGGGACCTTAAGAACGATGGGCTTTCTGTACATGTCCTGGGCCTGGGCGGCTCCCTCAGCAGCGATCGCCGCGATCACGGCGATTGCCAAGAGAAAGAGATACTTCGAAGCGACACAGACCTGAGGCATCCAGAGTATGGGTTTCATCGGAATCACTCCGGCAAAGGCCGCGCTTATTGTACGGCGGCCTCGTCCAAATGGCAATCACTCGCTCTGCGTAGCGCTATGGCCGCCGTTCGCTCCAGTGCCCGGACTCTCAGCGCCGAGGAGAAGCTTCTCGGGGCATTCCCTCCGTCAGGTCGCGGGTTTGCCCCGGCGAGTCAAACCCGCTCGAGGAAAGGCCTCGCTCAGCGGCAGTGAGCCTACCCTTGGCCCCCGCGCTGCCGCTCCCCCGCCCCCCTTCGCTACGGGGGCTTACGGGTAGGCCTCACCGCCGCCGTGATTAGCAGCCGTGCCACCACTGCAGCAAAGCTGCGGTAGTGCTGGTCGCTCCTAAGAATCCACTCCCTGCCGCTCCGCCTTTCCACGCCTTCCTCCGGCAGGGAGCGAAGTCTTCGGAGCGACCAGCAAAAGTGTAGCGGAGAGGCACGGAGCTACACTTTTGAGAAGAATGTGAATTGAGTCTTTGATCTTGCCCGACGCCTCACTGGCGGGAAATATCTAAATTGATTCCTGAGATTCTCTTCCGGATACTGGGGCTGAAGGTGGCCTGGCCGCAGGTTCAAAGCTTGCCGGGCTCGAAGCCGGCCGCCTTTGCCTCGTCGAGAGAGCGGAAAAAGCCGGCTTTGTAGCGGGCCGCGACGATTTTCGCGGCTTTGTCCGCGGTAATGCCGGGAAACGTTACGAGGTCGCAGGCCGAACAGGTATTGAGATTGACGCGCAGCGGCATCTTTTCCTCCGCGTTCCAGAGCGTCGTGCGGACGAGGAAATTCTTGTTTGTAATCCAGAGCTCCGGGCCGATGCGGGCATCGACGGCTGCGGCTCCCGAGAGGACCTTCGCCGTCCACTCTGCCAGGGCCTTCTTGTACTCAGCGGCGGACCGGGAAAATTTCTGATAGTCCCCGATCATTCCGGCGAGAGCCGCCTGCTCGTAGGCCTGGCCGAGCTCCCGGCTCACGGTCTGCCCTGCCGTCGTCGCGAGGAAAATGCCCCAGATCTCGTTCTTGTCCTGAGGGAACGCCGCCGCCCATTCCTTGAGGAATTCCACGAAGATCACTTTCCCGTCGCCGGTTTTGACGTTGAGAAGGTGCCAAACCCAGAAGTTCTTGAGCATCACGTTTTCATAAGGGGTGAAAATGTCCTGCGGCTTTATGCCCGCGGGGATCCGTGAAAGGAGGAAGCGCTCATAGAACGAGGGCGCGGCGTAGTTCCCGCGAAGGACGGGATCTGTATTGATGCGGTAAAACAAAGTGGCCAGGACGCCTTCGCACGCGAGCATCTGCTGGGCGTTTTTCAAACGCGTCCCGTCGAAAATGGGAGAGGTGTGCTCGAGCAGAATCGATTGCTCGAGATCGGAGACATTGAGACCCGCGGCCGGCAGCATTTTTTGCCAGATGTAGACGTTCCGCAGCACGCCGTCGATCCGCAGCTCTTCGTCGATCTGCGAATGCCAAAGGGTTCGCGTGGCTCTTTGGTAATTGAAACCGTCGCGGAAGATTTCTTGATAGCGGGGAATCGCATCGTAGGCCAGCCGCTGGAAATGTTCGCCCCAGCCTTCCGAGAAGGCCATAGCGTAATCGGTGATGCCCATGCTCACGTGCTGTTTGACGGATTCCCGCTCCGGGAAATGCTCCCAGACGTTGAACATCATCACGTGGCCGAGTTCGTGCGAATAGATGCTGAGGTCGCCCTCCCCCAGGCGCATTTCGTCCAGCACGAGGTCCACATAGTTGAGGTCCGGGAATTCGACCGTCTTGTTTCCGTCGTTGAGCGCCAGCCCATGGCGGGGGAATCCACCCTCGTTCGCAGACAGGTAAAGGACATTCGGGCCGTCTTTCCGGCCGGCCAGGTTGCGGCTGCACTGGCTGAGCTTGATAACCGAATGATGGAAGGGAAGGCGCAGTTCGTCCAGGATTTTTGCGGCCAGCGGATCGGACTCCGGGAGCCTCGTCCCGGATGGCAAAGTGGAGTGTCCCGGTGAGCTTCGGACGATCCAGATTTCGTGGCTGGGGTCGGGGAAGACGAGTTTATCGGCGTCTTGCGCCCTGAGGGTCGGGACGAACAGCGCCGGCAACCACAGCCATATCATGAGTTTTGTCTGTTCCATGGATGCCTCTCTCTTTCTATATTATTAGAAACGTTTATCGCTTCCGAGAGGTTCCCCGGCGGCGTCGATTCCGGGGGCGGCCAATAAAATATTGACGGTGCCTTCAAATGATGATAATTGAGGTGACAGAGTTGCGCAAGATGCGGATGAGTCTCGCGCTACGGGGGAAAGGGTCCCGGGAAGGCCTGCGCCCGCGGGATCTCATCTGTTGAGCCAGCCGCGAATTTCCACTGAGAGGAGCCGGCCATGTCGACGCGTTCTCGCCTTGCCTTTTATCGTTTGATCTCCGCGTTTCTGCTTTTGGGGTTCGCCGCGGTTTTCTGCGCCGCGCAAATTCCCCCGGACCTGAAGAGGAACTTCCAGACGCCGCCCGATTCGGCCCGGCCTTGGGTGTATTGGTTCTGGCTCAACGGCAACATCACCCGCGAGGGCATCACGGCCGACCTGGAGGCGATGCAGCGCGTGGGCATCGGCGGCGTGCTGATCATGGAGGTCGACCAGGGCGCGCCCCAGGGCCCGGCGGCCTTCGCCGGCCCGAAGTGGCGCGAGCTGTTCAAGCACGTCTGCACCGAAGCCGAACCGGCTGGGCCTGGAAGTGAACATGAACAACGACGCCGGCTGGTGCGGCAGCGGCGGCCCGTGGATCACGCCCGAGCTGTCGATGCAGAAGGTCGTCTGGACGGAGACGCGTGTCCGAGGGCCGCGAGCATTTCGAGGGAACGCTCGCCCAGCCGCAGGCCGTCGCCGAATTACTACCGCGACATCGCCGTGCTGGCCTTTCCGACGCCGGCCGGCAACGCCCGAATCGGAACTTCAACGAGCAAAGCCGGCTACGTCCGCGTATGGACGTCGACTCCGGCCGCGCCCGCCGTCTGGCCGCGAGTGCCAGCCGGACCAGACGATCCCGCGAGGCCGCCTCGTCGACCTGACGGCGCCGATGGACCAGGACGGCCGGCTGGCCTGGGACGTGCCGGCCGGGCAAGTGGACGATCCTGCGCATCGGCCACACGTCGACCGGCAAGGACAACCACCCCGCGCCGGCATCCGGCCGCGGGCTGGAGTGCGACAAGCTGAGCAAGGAGGCGGCCGAGGCCCATTTCGCCGGCCTGATGGGCAAGACTCATCGCCGACGTCGGCCCGCTGGCGGGCAAGACGCTGGTCGCCACGCACATCGACAGTTGGGAGGTCGGCTCGCAGAACTGGACGCCGCAAGTTCCGCGAGGAGTTCCAGCAGCGCCGCGGCTACGACCTGCTGCCGTTGCTGCCCGTGATGACCGGCCGGATCGTCGACAGCCTCGAGATCTCCGAGCGGTTCCTCTGGGACCTGCGGCAGACGATCACCGAGCTGCTGCTGGAGAACTACGCCGGCGCATTTCCGCGAGCTGGCCCACCGGCACGGGCTGCGGCTCTCGATCGAGGCCTACAGCACGTGCCCGTGCGACGAGATGGCCTACGCCGGCCGGGCCGACGAGCCGATGGGCGAGTTCTGGTCGTGGGACAAGTACGGCGCCGGCCTGTCAGTTGCACGGAGATGGCCTCGGCCGCCCACGTCTACGGCAAGCCGATCATCGGCGCCGAGGCGTTCACCGCCACCGACGCCGAGAAGTGGCAGGGCCATCCCGGCCAACATCAAGGACCTCGGCGACTGGGCGTTCTGCGAAGGCATCAACCGCTTCGTCTTCCACCGCTACGCCCTGCAGCCGTGGCTCGACCGTCAAGCCCGGCATGACGATGGGCCCCTGGGGCCTGCACTACGAGCGGACGCAGACGTGGTGGGAGCAGTCCACCGCCTGGCACGAGTATCTGGCCCGCTGCCAGTACCTGCTGCGGCAGGGGCTGTTCGTGGCCGACGTCTGCTATCTCGGCCGGAAGGCTCGCCGCAAACGCTCACCGGCCAGAAGGCTTTCCTTTCCGGGACGCCGGGTCAGGAGTCGATGCCGCGCGAACGGACGGGCTACAACTTCGACACCTGCCCGCCGGAAGTCGTGCTGACGCGGATGTCGGTCAAGGACGGCCGCCTGGTGCTGCCCGACGGCATGAGCTACCGGCTGCTGGTCCTGCCGTAGGCCGAGACCATGACGCCGCAGCTGCTCGTCAAGATCAAGGAATTGGTCGAGGCCGGGGCGACGGTCGTCGGCTCGCCTCCCAGCAAGTCGCCGAGTCTTGCCGGATACCCGGCATGCGACGAGAAAGTCCAACGGCTGGCCGCCGACCTCTGGGGGCCGGGCAAACCTCCGGCCGAGCTCACCGAGCGACCGATGGGGAACGGTCGTTTGTTCTGGTCCGCCGCGTTCCAAAAGAAGTCTGAACCGGCCCGTCCGGCAGGAGAGCAGCTCGACTCGGCCCAGTGGATATGGTACCCGGAGGGCAATCCGGCCGAGGCCGCGCCGCCAGGGAAGAGGTACTTCCGCCGCACCGTCCCCGTGGACGACGGCCGCGCTATCCAGTCCGCCCGCCTGGTCATGACCGCCGATAATTCCTTTATCTGCTGGATCAACGGCCGGCAGGCGGGTTCGGGCGGAGATTGGAAGCGTGTCTTCGTCATGGATGTGACCTCGTTCCTGAAGCCTGGGTCGAATGCCGTCGCTGTCGAAGCCGAGAACGGTGCGAACACTCCGAACCCGGCCGGATTGATCGGCATTCTGACGATCAAGTATCGGGACGGTCATGCGTCGACCGTGATAACGGACAAAACCTGGGAAGCCGCCGAGACGGTTAAGGAAGGATGGCTGTCGGGCGCCGGCGCGAAGACGGGCTGGACGACGGCCAAAGAGCTCGGCTTGCTCGGCGTCGAGCCCTGGGGCGACATCAGCCCCGATTACACGGATCCCGAGGTCTATCCGCAGCCCGAGCGTGTGGCGGCCGTGCTCGAAAAGATGAGCGTGCCGCTTGACTTCAGCTACCGGACGGAGAGCGGGGCCGCGAGCCTGCGCTTCATTCACCGGACGACGGCCGGCGCCGAAGTCTATTTCGTCGCCAACAAGCTGCCTCAGCGCGAACAGGCCGTCTGCACGTTTCGCGTTGCGGGCAAGCGCCCGGAATTCTGGCGGCCCGAGACCGGACGGATCGAGCGGCCGGCGATGTTTGATTCGGACGAAGGCGTCGTCCGGGTCCCGATCTCCTTCGATCCTTACGGTTCCGTGTTCGTCGTTTTTGCGGACGAGGCAGGTCCGGCCGCAGGGCGGATCACTTCCGTGGCTCGCAGCGGAAAGGAGATTGTGAGCGTTGCGGGAAAACCCTCAACGGACCGGATGGCGAGCGGCCGCGCCCCGCTGCCCGTTGAATCTCCCGGTATCGACCTCGTCGTTCGCGCGGGGAGGAGCCTCGAAGCCGAGGTCTGGCAGCCGGCGAGCTACTCGCTGAAATCCGCAGACGGCAAGGTCTTCGAGCTCGAAGCGGCCTCGCTGCCGCGGCCGCTGACCATCTCCGGACCGTGGGAGGTCCGCTTCGCGCCGGGCGGCGGAGCGCCTGACCGCGTCACTTTAGCCATGCTCTCATCCTGGAGCGAGAGTCCCGACATCGGCGTTAAGTACTATTCCGGCGCCGCGACATACACGAAAAGCCTTTCCGTCTCTCGGGACCTTATCGGAAAGGAGCGCGGCCTGTGGCTCGACCTCGGAAAGGTCCAGGTCATGGCCGAAGTCAAACTCAACGGGAAGAGCCTCGGCATCCTCTGGAAGCCTCCCTACCGGGTCGATATCACCGACGCGGTCAAGGCCGGCGAGAACGCGCTCGAAGTAACGGTCGTCAACCTTTGGATCAACCGAATGATCGGCGATGAACTTCTGCGAGAGGACAGCGACCGCAATCCCGACGGCACCTTGAAGGCTTGGCCGAAGTGGCTGCTCGAGGGAAAGAACAGCCCGGCCGGCCGGTACACGTTTACGAGCTGGCGGCTCTGGCACAAGAACGAGGCGCTTCAGGAATCCGGCCTGCTCGGTCCGGTGCGCATCGTCCCGACGCTGCGCCGGGTCATTTCTTAAAACGGCAAGTTGCACGGAGTGGCCGCAATCCGCACGGGGCCGCCGCGACGGGGCGCCCACCGGCCCGTGATATGAATTTCGCGGTTCTATTTCTGCATGAATTGCCGCAGAAACGCCTTGACCGCTTTCCAAACCTCCTTGCTTGCGTCCGAGGATTCGAGAAGCATGCTCGAGCCGTGGACGCCCTCGGTTTTCGGCAGGAATTTGACTTTCTTCGTCGAAGGGATTTTTTCGTACATGGAGAGCCAGTGGTCCCGCTCGTCGGGCATCGACGTGATGAATACGGGGACGGTGATCGCGGCGACACTGTTGGTGATGAAGTTGGTCCCTTTCCCGAGGTTGTCAAAATATTCACCCGGTGAGAAAGCCAGGACGGCGTCGACCGACTCCGGCGTGTCTCCGGCGATCTTCAAGGCAAGCGACGCGGAATACGAGCTTCCCCAAATGATGAGCTTCCCCCGGGCATAATCCTTCCGGGCGAGGTCGATCGCGGCTTCCATGTCAGGCAGGGTATCCAGGTAGGAGGCAGACCGCCCCTTGGCCTCTACGAGTTTGGCCGTCTCGTTCGCGACACCGTTGAAGGCTCCCCCCGACCTTAAGTCCACAGCCATGGCGTTGAAGCCGGCGGCGTTGAGCTCAGGCGCGATCGCACGGTATTCCCCGCGGCTGGATCTCGCCTGGTGAAAGAGGAGGATGAACGGCGCCGTGGCGGGATAAGGCATGAACAGGTCCGCCGTGACGTTCGTCCCGTCTTTGGAGCTGAACGTGATCGTCCTAAAGGGCTCGCGCTGCCCTGAGGACACGAGGCCCCAGGCAAAAATGATCATCAGTTGAAGAATGCCGATTCTCATGCTGACCGCTCTCCTCCTTCTCGGATTTTGAAACCCCGAAATCAAGCTGACTGAAGCTCCACAGACTGACAGCCGGGGGGTCCTGTTGGCTTGAACCCCCGCAACCGTTAAGAGGCCGCCCTCGGCAGCCTCTTGATGACGTCCTTCGGATCCAACTTTCGCAGGCTTTGGAGCGCCTGTCCCCGAAAGGGGGTTAGCTGCTCCTCCTATCATACTCTCGGGGTGACGGGCCTTTCAAGAGGGCGAGACGTCAAAAGACGGGCTCTAGGGAATGGCTTTCGCCCCGTATCTCGGAACCCTTCTTTCGGTCGAAGGACACGCCCGTCCAGGTTTGAAAAAAAGGCTCCAATGGACTATAAAAGTTCCAGAGTGGATGCGATTGAGATGAGAGGGATCTTACATGATTCGGATGCTTGATTGGTTGGAGCGGCGGTCGCGGTCGGAACTAATCGCGGCCGGTTTAGTGCTTGTGGCCATTATCGGTCTCATCGATTATCTGTCCGGGCATGAGATGCTCTTCTCCGTTTTTTATTTGTTGGCGGTCGGGCTGGCGGCCTGGTTTGTCGGCAATGGGTTCGGGTTGTTGATATCGGTCCTAAGCGTCGTCGTCTGGATCGGCGGGGACCTGGCCTCGGGCGCCCGCTATTCAAGTTCGCTCGTCCCGATTTGGAACGCGCTTATTCTATTGGTGTTCTATTTTATCGTCGTCTGGCTGTTGACGAGCCTGCGGGCGCTCCATCGGGAATTGGAGACGCGAGTGCGGCAGCGGACGCTGTCCTTGACCCGGGAGATGGCCGAGCGCGAACGATTGGAAGGCGAAATTCTAAAGGTCAGCGAGAGGGAGCAACGGCGCATCGGCCACGATCTGCACGATAGTCTTTGCCAACACTTGACGGCGACGGCTCTGGCCGGCCAAGTGTTGAGCGAAAAACTGGCCGTGAAATCTCTCTCCGAGGCCGCCGACGCCGACAAGATCGTTGATTTGGTCGAGGAGGGGATCACGCTGGCCCGGAACATGGCCCGGGGGCTTTTGCCGTCGGAAATGGAAACGGCAGACCTAACGGCCGCATTTCAGGAACTCGCGGCCAACCTCACGGAGAGGTCCAGGGTTCGCTGTGAGTTTGAAGGCAAGGCGCCGGTCCTGATCCATGATGATGCGACGGCGATGCATCTCTATCGCATTGCCCAGGAGGCGGCCGGCAATGCCGTCCGGCACGGCAAGGCCACGCACATTGTCATAGACTTGTTCGAACGGGACGGCCGCGTGGCGCTTACGGTGGAGGATAACGGCGTCGGATTGCCGGAAAACTGGCAGAAAAGCAACGGCCTGGGCATTCGGATCATGGCGCACCGGGCGGCCATGGTCGGGGGGTCGCTCAGCGTCGAACGGACCCGCACCGGCACCATCGTGACCTGTTTGCTGCCGCGCCGTTCCACTTTACCGGAAAGCGTGGAGCATCATGACCATGGCGATTGACTCCGGCAAGCCGCAGAGAAAAATCTTCCTCGTCGACGACCACCCCCTGGTGCGGGAGTGGTTGACCACCTTGATCCATCAACAGCCGGACCTTACGGTCTGCGGTGAAGCCGAAAGCGCGCCGCAGGCGATGCCGGCGATCATCGCCCTCAAGCCGGAAGTGGCGATCGTGGACCTCTCCTTGAAAGACTCCTCCGGCATCGAACTGATCAAAGACTTGAGGCAGACGTGTCCGAATGTCGCCGTGTTGGTTCTTTCGATGCACGATGAAACGCATTACGCCGAACGCGCCTTGCGGGCCGGAGCCAAGGGTTACATCACGAAGCGTGAGACGACCAAGAAGGTCATTGCCGCCATCCGCCAGGTTTTAGAAGGGAAGTTGTACGTCAGTGAAAACGTGGCGGCCGACATCACCGCCCAGTTCGTCGGGGGCAAGACGCTGGCGACCTGTTCGCCGGTCGAACAACTCAGCGATCGCGAACTGGAGGTTTTCGAGTTGCTCGGCCAGGGGCGGAGCACGCGCCAAATCGCCGAGACGCTTCGGGTCAGCGTAAAGACGGTTCAGACTTATTACGCCCGAATCAAAGAAAAACTGAACCTCGGCACTGTGACCGAAATGGTCCGCGAAGCCGTCCGCTGGAGCGAGAAAGCGCCCAAAGAATAAGGGAAAGCGGCGGTCTTGCCGTCCCTTCTTCCCAACCCTGTTGGGGTAGGGCAAAGCCTTACAGAAGAATTAGGCGACGCCTTATCGACTTCGACGGCAGGTCCATTGATAATTACGGTCTTAGAGAAGAAAACTGGCGGATTGAAGCCGAAAAAGGGGATTGTGGATTATGACGCATGTGCCGGCCTGTATTCCCCTCGCCAAAAACAGAAGTCATTTTGAACAGTTTTTTTTCTTTGCCCATAAGGATCACCTTTGTTCAACTCAGTAAAAAGATCGATAGCAGCCGGGCTCGTGGTATTCTGCCTTGGCCTGCTTCGAACACCCGTGGCCTCCGCCTCTCCTGCCGCTACCGGCTCGGAATCGGAGCACCTGTTTTCTTCTTTTTCCCTGTGCCCGGAGCTGCTTGAAGCGAAACAACCGTCGCAGGCCGCAGCTTTCTCCTTGTCCACCTCCGTCGTCCCGGACGATAAGGCTGCCGTCGATTCCGCGGCCGGACCCAAACCGAGGAAACACATCGGCCGGGCCTGGCTTGAGCTCGGTGCGTTCATGCTCTATTCGGGAGGGAGTTATAACATCAGGTACACCAAGGGCGGTTTCGCCGAGGACTGGGACTTCAAATTCACGTGGCACGACCAGCTGCGCCGGTTCTTCACTCTCGAGGCCTGGCATTTCGATTCGAACAACTTCAAGCTCAATTGGACCCACAGCGTCGCGGGCGGGATCTATTACCAATTAAGCCGGACCAACAACTTGTCCTGGCTCCAGTCCTGGCTGATGTCCGTGGCCGGGTCCTCATTCTGGGAATATGTCGTGGAATGGCACGAAGTCGTTTCGATCAACGACCAGATCATGACGGGACTCGGCGGATATTCCATCGGAGAATCCTGGTACGCTCTCAGCCGTTACCTGAGTTACCAGTCTAACGTCATTTTCAAGGCGCTGAGCTTCATCAACCCGATCAACAAGTTCAACCGATGGCTGGACCGCAAGGACCCGGCCGAACAGAACTACATCCCGCCGGGCTGGCATGATTTCAATCTCTTCATGGGTGCCAGGAGCCTCAGTACGGCCGGCCAGGCGGCCCAGACCGGCGCCACTATCGGCCTCGACACCCAAATCATGGAACTGCCGGAATACGGAAATTCGGGGCAGGTCGACGAAACCGTCAAGGACACCTACTTCAGCCGGATTTATATCGATTATACCCGGCGCGGCCGGTACGCGGACGAGACGAACATCATGACCGACGTCAGGAGCTGGGCCTATGTCCGCCAGAACATCAACGATAATCTCGAAGGCTACAACCTGAGCATCGGGCTCGGCTCGTCCTTCGAGTATTTTAAAAAAAGGCCCGTCGACCCTTATGACTACAACCCGGTCTCGGTCGCCGCGCCGATTTCTGTCCTTGACCTTGAGAGGCCGCGGGACTTCACGGACAAGCTGGCCCTCGTCCACATCGCCGGCCCGGTCCTGGACTGGACGCTCTTTCGCCGGGGCTTGAAGTTCAGGTCCGTGACGGCGGCTTACTTTGATTTCGGCCTCATCAATTCCTTCGCCCTGAACGAGTATTCCGCGCTCCACGATCTCGCCGGCATGAAGACGACCGTTCTCTACTACGGCTATTATTACGGATTCGGCGGCAGCTTCTCAGAAAAGGCCGACCTCGAGTGGGGGAACTTCCGGGCCCGCGGGCTGGCCAGCTTCGGCGCCTGGGGCTCGGCCGATTTCCTGGACCGGTGGCCGGACCGGGTCACGAATAACGCCCACCTCGGCGACAACAGAACACGCTGTTTGATCGGAACCGGCTATAAGATTCCGAGGGTTCCCCTTCAGCTCTTCGTCAACTACGAGGAAATCCGGCGATGGGGCAAGATCCAGGAGGTCCGCGTCGACGGCCTCGAGAAAAGGCTTTTCGCCGGGCTGAGTTTTCTCTTTTAGCCCGGCTTGATTTAGTGATGCGACTGCAAGGGGGAGATTGATATGGGGAAAATCCGTCCTGTCGGTTTCGGAATTCTCGCCGTTCTCGTGGTTCTCACCGGGGCGCTGTCCGCCTCGGCGGATTCCGACAAGTCCGGGCCGGGGACAGCCTTCACGCTGGCGGATGGGGATTCCGCAAAGCCGACCGTCACCCGGCATCGAGGCAAAACGTGGCGGGCCCTGCTCGAGAACGGTGTACTCCTGACCGCCTCGACGCTTGATTACTGGGGTTCGTACGGCCATTTTACAGTTGATTGGCAATTCACATGGAAGACTTTCGGCCGGAAGTTCTTCACCGATGAGTCGCCCAAGTTGGACTCCAACGCGTTCTATTTCAACTGGACGCATGCCATTTCAGGCGCCGCCTATTACAACATGGCCCGGACCAACGGCTTGGACAGCAGAGCATCCACCCTTTTTTCTTTCGGGACTTCATTTTTATGGGAAACTTTTAGCGAATGGCGCGAACTCATCTCCATCAACGACATGATGTTCACCTCCTTCGGGGGACCGGCCATCGGTGAACCGCTCTATCAGATCGGCTCATATTTCAGCCACCGGGATGGACTATTGAACCGTGTGGCCGGCTTCATCTTCAATCCGTTTCTGGCGGCCAATAACTGGTTTGACCACGGCGCCGGCCCGGACTGGGACAGCGGGCCGGACGCAGGCTGGCACCGCTTCAGCCTCTATGCCGGCCTGAAGGAGGACCACGTCTCGCCGGCGGGGACTACCGCCGTGGATCATTCCGGCACGGCCTACCGTCAATTCAACCTCGGGTTGGACATGGAGACAGATACGGTTCCCGGTTGCGGCCAGGCGAGCGCAGGCCGGCAATTTCTGCCCGAAACCCTCACCAGCCGTCTTTTCATCGATATGAGCTTCAATGCCTCAGGCATGGAAGAACTCCAGATCCGCACCTCGGCCGTCCTCTTCGGAACGAGCTGGCCGTCGGTGACGCAGGCCCAGGACGGAACGCCGCGCGGCGGCAACATTTCCCTGGGCTACGGCACGGCCTACGAATTGTTTAAGAAACGGTCTGTGGCTTGGTACGACAGCACCAACGAGGTCGAGAGCGGAGGTCAGTCCACGGTCGGGGATGCGCGTTTCGACCGGCCGACGCCGACTCAATTCATCGACAAATTATGTGCTATCAGCCCGGTGGGGGCTGTGCTCGTCATCAGCCGCTTTGGGCCACGGCTCTATGTGCGCTGGACGTCCGGTGTTTACGGCGATTTTGCTATGGTCAACGCCCTGGCCTACAACAAGTTTACCGAGGACCACGATACGACCGGCGTCAAGACCACGCTCCTCAGCTGGGGATATTATTACGCCCTGGGAATGACGATGACGTCCGACGTGGCCGTGGACTGGCGGAAGTGGCGATTCCAGGCCGCGGGAAGCTACCAGTGGTACGATTCGATCCAGGGCCAGGACCGCTATCAGTACATGGGTCTGATCACGGACGATTTCAAGATCGGCGACACCCGGCTGACCTACCGTTTCAAGCTGGGCTACCGACTGCGCGGCACTCCGGTTGAGCTGGCCCTTGCAGCCGAAGGCATCGACCGCCATGGCAGAATCCTGGAGGTCAGTGACCACTACTGGGAAAACAGGGTCTTCTACCAGATCAGGCTGCTTTTCTGACCTCGCGAAGTAGATACGAAATTCCCCGTGCGCGTTTCGCGGGAGTCTGGAAAACTCGTCTCGAAGTCGAAACCATGATCTGAGAGATCGTGATTTTGCTAATCTTCGTATTGCGTCAAGGCCTCGGGGCGCGGTGTCTTCTTAACTCTTGCGC
Source organism: Candidatus Aminicenantota bacterium (assembly GCA_963727095.1). Classification (GTDB taxonomy): domain Bacteria; phylum Acidobacteriota; class Aminicenantia; order Aminicenantales; family Saccharicenantaceae; genus CAVSEQ01. The sequence goes on from CAVSEQ010000005.1 coordinate 1,650,481, forward strand.
GGCGTTCCAGGCCCATGCGGCCCGCCGCACTCCCCGCCGGTGCCTTTGAGGATGTCGATGCCGTGGGGGAGGACTCCGATGACGGCTTCGAGGCTTTCGCGGACTCCCTTCTCGCTCCCCGGCAGATTGATGATCAAGGTGGACTTGCGGATTCCCGACACGGCGCGGCTGAGCATCGCCGTGGGAGTTTTCTTGAGACCCGAGAGCCTGATCGCTTCGCTGATGCCCGGCGTCTCTCGCTCGACGACCGCCTTCGTCGCTTCCGGCGTCCAGTCCCTTGGGCTGAATCCCGTCCCGCCGGTCGTCAAGATGAGATCGAGCCCCTCGTCGGACCACTCGATGAGCGCCCCCCGGATCGCATCCTGCTCGTCGGGAACGATGCGGTACCGGACAACCTCCGCGCCCGCCGTTTCCATGATCTCCCTGATGGCCGGACCGCTCCGGTCCTCGCGCTCCCCTTTAGCACCCTTGTCGCTGACGGTGAGTATGCCGATTTTCATGTTTGATTCCTTTTAAATAAGGATTACGAAGAACGGCGTCTTTAAGTCCACGCCAAATCTTAGGATGAGCGGGCATGTCTGTCAAGACGGGCTCAGCGGAGGACTGCAAGAAAGCGCTTGCTTTTGAGAATTTCGACATGTTAGACTTTAGCCATGAAGATTGAAATATGCAAAGTGCGACAATCATTGTCGCAATTCGCATACGAACTTAAACTATGAAAAGAGACGCAAGCCACGACTTCATCGACGGCCTCCAGGCGCGGGGACAGTACTATTTTCTCAAACAGAAGCTCTTGGAAAAAACCGGACAACCAGAGAAAGTCGCGAATAGATCCCTCGCCAGACTCCAGGCCAGGAATCGAATCCTTCTTGTCCGCCGCGGATTCTACCTAATCGTCCCCATCGAATTCCGTCTGACGGGAGTCCTCCCGCCTGAGTGGTTTATCCATTCCCTCATGGATTTCCTAAACGTCCGGTACTACGTCGGGCTCCTCAGCGCGGCCGCCATCTGGGGCGCCTCGCACCAAAAGCCCCAGGAATTCCAGGTTTTGGCAGCCCGCCAGTTCAGGCCGATCCAAACCGGGACGCTTAGAATCCGGTTTTTCCGGAAAGTTGATTTTCCTGACCCGGCCTTTTTGAGCAATCAAAAAACGGAGACGGGCTTGATGAGCGTCTCGAATCCCGAATTGACGGCCGTGGACCTGGTTAAATATTCCAAAGGCGTGGGAGGTCTAAGCCTTGTCGCCACCACTCTGGCAGAGCTTGGTGAGCGCCTCACACCGCAAGGGTTGCTCAGGATTGGTCGCAAAGAAAAGTCTCTGGCTTCGGTCCAGCGATTGGGGTTCGTTTTGGACAGCTTGGGCTTCGGCTCTCGGACAAAAGACCTCGCCGAATTCATTCGGAAGAAAGGAGCCCCCGAGACTCTGTTGGAACCGGCTCTTCCCCGGGCCGATTCCCGTTTGATTCGGAAATGGAATGTTTTTGAGAATTTGAAGATCGAGGCTGACGAACTATGATCGCCCGCGCGGATATCGTTCAATGGCGGGAGCATGCTCCATGGATCTCGGATGCTCAAGTCGAACAGGACCTGATCATCAGTCGCCTGCTTGTCGAATTCTATCAGGACGATATTGTGCGCGAAAAGCTCCTGTTTAGAGGAGGGACAGCGCTCCATAAAATCCATCTCAGTCCTGCCGTCCGATATTCAGAGGACCTTGACTTTGTTCAAAAGGAAGCGGGGGGCATCGGTGAGGTTCTGAGCTCCGTCAAGAGAATTTGTCAGCCTCTCCTCGGGAAGCCGAGAACTCGCCAGAAAGCGGATAGCGTTATCCTGACTTATCTAGCGGCTTCCGAGCTTCCCCCCGTCATTCCGCTTCGCATCAAGGTCGAAATCAATACGCGAGAACACGCCGCCGTATTTCCGATCATTCATAAACCTTATGAGATCGATTCCCGTTGGTTCGCCGGCCGATGCAGCTTGGCGATCTATTCCCTCGATGAGCTTCTCGCCACAAAGCTCAGGGCGTTATATCAAAGGAGGAAAGGCCGCGACCTCTTTGACCTCTGGTACGGCTTGACGCAAGGGGAGGCGGATTCGCGGCGAATCGTCCGGGCCTTCAGAATTTATCTTGCAGGTCAAGGACTAGGGGTTCGGAAGGCGCAGCTTCGAAAGAATCTGGCCTTGAAAGCCGCCGACTTGCATTTCCTCAGTGACATAAGGCCGTTGTTGCGGCCGGGCGTATTGTATTCTCCGCACGATGCGGCCAGACTCGTTGACGAGAACTTGATCGAGCTCCTGGATGATTAGCGAAAATGGGCAGGCCCAATTGAACGAGTTGATTTCGGGCTCATCCCAATAGAATCCGGCCCGGCTCCAGCGATCGGCCGGTTGGAGCGTGCCGTTCTATTTATCCGCCGACCTTGAACATCTCGCTTGTGAGAGTGGCGAGATCGCCGCGGTCCCACGTGGTCTTTTTAGCCAGGGCCTGTCTGAAAAGGTCCGCCAGTTCGTGTGCCCCGGCGCGCCGTTCCCGGAGCTCGCGCCTGACGTCGATTCCCCCTCTGTCAAAAAGGCAGAGCTTGAGACGGCCGTCCGCGCCGAGCCGGAGCCGCTCGCAGCCCAGGCAAAACGGTTCCGATACCGGCATAATAAAACCGATCCTCGTTCCCGTTTTCGTTAGGGCGATTTTGGCGACTCCCTCCCCATTGGGGGACGTTTCAAGAGGACCGAAGGCGGCTTCGATTTTTTCGCGGACTTCCGCGCCTTTGACAAAAAGCGCCGGCCGCCAGCTGCCGAGCTCTTTGCACTCGGGGCTGAGCCCGCTTGTCGGCATGAGCTCGATGAACCGGACTTCGAGGCCCTCCCGCTCCGCGAACCGGACGAAGTCCACAATTTCATTGTCGTTGAGGCCGCGGACGACGACCATATTGATCTTGATAGGATGAAGCCCTGCCCGCTTGGCCGCCGCGATTCCTTCGAAGATCCGGTCGAAACCTTCCCGCCGGGTGATCGTCTCGAAGCGCTGCCGCCTCAGCGTATCCAAGCTTACGGTCACGCGCTTGAGCCCGGCCGCTTTTAAGGCCGCCGCCTGCTCAGCCAGGTGCAGGCCGTTGGTCGTCAACGCCAGGTCGTCGGGGTCGAGCCGGGCGAGCTTCTGGACGAGTGCGGCCATCCCGCGCCGAACGAGCGGCTCGCCGCCGGTAAGGCGGAAACGCCGCACGCCCACTTCCATGGCCGCCCTGGCCACAGTTTCAATCTCCTCATAGCTCAGGAGCTCGCGGCTCGGCACGAGCGTCACCCCGGACTCGGGCATACAATAAATGCAGCGAAGGTCACACCGGTCGGTCACGGAAATACGGAGGACCTTACCGCTTTTCAATGCGGTCTCCCGTCCCGATTGTTCCGCCCGTCAGGACCTCGCAGAAGATGCCGAGCTCGGGCATGATGCAATCGCCCGTGAGCTTGAAGATGGCGCACCTCGTATGGCATTCCTTCCCAATCTGAGTGACCCTCAGCCGGACTTCGCCGCCGGCGCCCGCAATGGCAAGCATGTCGCCGATCTTGATTCCGCTGAGGTCGATGCCGCGCGTGGTGAGATTCTCGGCGAAAACGCCCGGCCCGATCTCGGCCGCATGCGCTGCGTCCCCGAACTTCGCCTTCTGGTCGTTGATGCTTTCCAGCATCAAGAGAGAGATCTGTCGGTGGCCGAATCCCCGATGCGCATCGCCGCAGATGCCTTCGCCGGCAATGACCTCCACCGCCGCAACGGGCGTCTTGACTTGGCCTTTCTTCCGGCTGATATTGATGGAGGCGATCGTACCGGAGCCGCAAGGCGGGACGGCACTCCGCGTTCGTTTCGGTCCCTGAGCCTGATCGGCTTCGCACTTCGCGCCGCCGCTCATCATTTTCTCCGGAAGACGCCGCTCTTGCCGCCGCTCTTGAACTCGAGCCGCAGCTGCGTGATCTCCGCACCGCGTTCAACGGCTTTGACCATGTCGTAAATCGTGAGAGCCGCTACCGCCGCGCCGGTGAGGGCTTCCATCTCGGCCCCCGTCTTCGCCTCGGCGGTGACGCGGCAGACGACCCTGATTCCCGACTTGAGGAATTCCGTTTCCACGTCGACTTTCTCGATCGGGATGGGGTGGGCGAGAGGGATGAGCTCGAAGGTCCTCTTTGCGGCCTGGATTCCGCCCAGCCGCGCCGCGTTGAGGACTTCGCCTTTAGCAATCTTATTAGCATTGATGAGGCTCAGCGTCTCCGGCCGAAGCCGGATGACACATGAGGCCGTCGCTTCCCGCCTGGTAATGGGCTTGGCCCCGATGTCCACCATGCTCGCCTTGCCTTCGGGATCGATATGGGTCAGCTTAGCCATTGTTTATCGCCTAGACATATCCTTTCTTATCGTAAGGAATTTCAGGCTCGGGTCGCGCCCTCCGGCAGGGAGCGGAGTCTCCGGAGCGACCATCAGAATTGAGGCGGAGTAGCTTGGAGCCGCAATTCTGGAAAATATTTGAATTGAGTCTGTTAATCCGCTCCAATGAATAAGGCCGAGCTCTGGTCCCGCTCTTCGGCAATCGCGGCGCGCTCCAATGGTTTTCAACAGTTATCCTTAATCACCGAGGAAAATGATTTCAACCGTGCTGCCTTTTTCGATCCGGCTCACGTCGGCGGGGACGACGATAAGAACCCGGCTCTTGACCATGGATCGCAACACGCCGCTTTTCTGGTCGGGGAAGGGGACAACCTTGATCTCGGGGCCTTCTCCGGCGAGTGTGCCGCGCAAAAATTGAGTCCGGCCCGGCTTAAGAAAAAGGTCCTCGGCCAATACGGCTTTCACGCCGCGCGGACCGGGCATCCTCCGGCCGAGCATCCGGTCGATGGCGGGACGGACGAAGAGTTGGAACGTCACCATGGCGCTTGTCGGGTTCCCCGGAAGCCCGAAGACGAGCCGCTTTGCTTTGACGCCGAAGAACATCGGCTTGCCCGGTTTGATCCGGACCTGCCAGAAGACGGGCCGCACCCCGAATTCGCGGAGCTGGTCCTTGACGAGATCATAGTCGCCGACAGAGACGCCTCCCGAGAGGACAAGGATATCGGCGCCCGCGGCTTTCTCGATCTTGCGCTTCAGGGAAGAACTCGTATCGCGGGCGATGCCGAGGTAAAGAGTCTTGGCGCCGGCCTGCTTGGCCATAGCCGTGAGCGACCAGCCGTTCGAGTTCCGGATCAGGCCGGGGCCGGTCCGCTCGCCCGGCTCGACGATCTCGTCCCCGGTCGCAATGACCGCAACGGCAGGCCGGCGGGCCACCGTGACCGATGCGTGCCCGAGGGCCGCCAGCATGCCGACCTCGGCAGGCCCAACGACATCGCCGCGCTCGAGGATGAGCGCGCCTTTCTCGAGATCCTCGCCCGCCAGACCGATGTTGTCTCCGGGAGAGACCACGCGCCTGACTTTTACTTTGGACCCGGCTTTTGCCGTGTCCTCGACCATGACCACGGCGTCGGCGCCCTTGGGCAGCGGAGCCCCGGTCATGATGCGGACGGCCTGGGCCGCACCGAGCGTTTTCCGGCTGACGCGGCCGGCCGGCAGGTCTTCGAGGACAATGATATCGACGGAGCCCTCGCCGTCCCGAGGCTTCGTGTCTGCCGCTCGGACAGCGTAGCCGTCCATTGTGGCCTTGGAGAAAGGCGGAATCGGCCCGCGGGCGCGGACGTCCACCGCGAGAGTCCGTCCCAAGGCTTCAGCTAAGGGCACGATTTCGCGGTCCAAGGGCTTAGCCCTGATAATGACCTCCCGAACGGCGGCCTCGTATTCAATCATGGTGTGAATTTCCCTGCGGCGCAGACTCAACGAGCTCAACGGCTTCAGGAGCGAATTTTATCAGAACCGGCCTGGAAAGAAAAATGCCGCGTTCCTCCACCTCTGCCAAAGGTAGCTCGACGCGGAAGGTCAATCCACCGCCGACCCTGACCAGGGCGCGGTCGCTTTCCGTGACCTCGAGCCGGGTGACGCGTCCGCTGAAGACGTTGGGCCCCGATGCCGCCTGCGAATCACCGGCCGCAAAAAGCCGGATGCTCGAGGGGTCAATGACGCACATGACATGGCCGGTCCGCGCGCCCGGAAAAACGATCCGCTCCCCGGGCCGGGGCTCGATCCAGCTCCTCCGGCCATCCGTTTCGGCCATGCCGCTGAAGCAGTTCTCATGGCTGAAGCGGACGCGTTTCCCTTCCGACAGGTAAAGGACATCATCCGCTAGGCGCGAAGCTTGGGAAAAGTTGTGTGTCGAAAAAACGACCGTGGTGCCCCTGGTCCGGCTGATCTCGCTGATCACGGCCTCGATCCGAAGGGCCAGCCCCGCCTCGATGTTGGCCGTCGGCTCGTCGAGCAGCAGCACTTTCGTCCGCAGGGCCAAAGCCCGCGCCAGCGCGACGCGCTGGATTTGGCCGGCGCTGAGTCCGGACGTCGGCCTCGGTTCCCAGCCTTCGAGCTCGACGAGGGCCAGAGATTCGCGGATGCGCCCGGCCCATTCCTCTTTGGGCAAGCCGCGCACTTTGAGCCCGAAGGCCATGTTATCGGAGACCGTGCCTTTAAAGAGGTAGGGATGATGGGTGACAAACACGACTTCGCGTCGGGCCCGGAGGGTGCTTTCGTGGTCGGCCCAAGGGTTCTCGCCAAAAAATGACACGTGCCCGCGGTCCGGGGCGTTCAGGAAAGCGAAGATCATGAGGAGCGTCGTCTTGCCGGATCCGTTGGGTCCGACGAGGGCCAGCGTTTCTCCCGGTTCGATGCATAAGGACTCGAGGTCCAGAGAAAACGCGGGGCGCGCTGTCTGCGACCGGGGATAAGCGAACCGGACACCGTCGAGTCCGTAGGCGGCAGCGGTCATCCTAGTCTTTTCCCCTGGCACCGACCGTGACGAAAATGTTGATGCCGAGAGTGACGACGAGCAGAATGACGCCGAGGATGACGCCGTTCGTGAACTCTCCTTTTGACGTTTCCAGAGCAATGGCCGTGGTGATGTTCCGTGTGACGTGGCGGATGTTGCCGCCGAGCATCATCGCGATGCCGACCTCGGAGACCGCCCGCGCGAAACCGGCCAGGACCGCGATGAGCAGGGCGAACCGCGCTTCGCGGAGAACGACCCAGCCGGCCTGCCGGCGGCTGGCGCCGAGGGTGAGTGCCGTCACGCGGGCCCGACGGTCAACTTGGCGGAGAGCCGCATAAGAAAAGCCGGTGATGAGAGGAAGGATAAGAAAGATTTGGCCGAGGGTGATGGCCGTCTGAGAATAGAGCAGGCCAAGCCGCCCGAGGGGACCGCTCCGACTGAGGAGCGAATAGAAGAGGAGACCGATGACGACGGTCGGGGCGGCCATCCAGGTTTGGTTGATGAGAAGAAGGGCGCGCTTGCCGCGAAAATCGGCGCCGGCGAGAACGAGCGCCGCAGGAACCGCGAGAAGACTGGCCGCGAGCGCCGCCAGGCCGCTCGTTTTGAGCGAAACCCAGAGGGCGAAAGCAAGGTCACGGAAGATCATTTGATCAGGTCGACCCCCGGTTCCGCGGCCATGGGCTCGAAGAGCGGACGGCCGGCTTTGCCGGTGAAGCCGCCGATGAGCTTCTGTCCCCGCGGCGACGTAAGGAAAGCGATAAACGTCATGGCCTCTTCGTAATGCGCTGACGAGAACTTGGCCGGGTTGACCGCGATCACGGCGTAGATATTCTCGAGTTCGGGAGAATTCGCGAAGACCGGCCGGAGCCCCGTTAAGCCCTTCAGAGCGTAGAACGTTGCGGTGTCGGTGAGGGTGTAGCCCTGCTTCTCGGATGCGATCTGGAGAGTCTGGGCCATGCCTTGGCCGGTTTCGAGATAATGCGTGGACGGCGGGCCTCCGGCCAGCTTCCACAGGTCGAGCTCGCGGGTATGTGTTCCAGACTTGTCACCGCGGCTGACAAAAAAGGCGCCCGAAGCCTTGATCCGCTCCAGGGCGTCCTTCACCGACGAGACGCCCTCCGCCTTCGCCGGGTCGCTCGCCGGGCCCACGATCATAAAGTAATTACGCGCGATAACGCGGCGGTTGACGCCGAATCCATCCTTCAGGAACTGGTCTTCGAGCCGTTTCGCGTGCGCGATGACGGCGTCGGCGTTTCCGTCGGCGGCCTGCTTGAGGGCCGCGCCTGTGCCGACGGCGATCCACTTGAGGGTTATGCCGGTGTCTTTTTTAAACTGGTCGGCGAGATCGTCGAGGAGCCCGGTGGCGTCGACACTGGTTGTCGTGGCCAGCATGAGGACACGTTCCGGCCCCGCGGCTGTGATCAATCCGGCCGGAGTGGAAGCCGCCGTCGCGCCCGAAGCCGGGGACATGTACCTGGGGTACGTGTCCCCGCCTTTAATGGCGCTCGACATCAGGCCGGGCGTCGCACACACAGCGAAGAAAGCGAGCATCGTCCAGAATAAGTGCCTTTGGGTGGGAAGAATAGCGCGGCGCACGATGTCTCCTTTTCAATCACGGAAGGAGGAGCCGTTTCCCGCTCCTCCCCGTCGGTCGAAGGGCCTGGCCGGCAGGCTGTAGCGCCTTCGACTCGGAGCGTTCAATTAGATATCACATCGAGTGCGGCCTGTAAAGCCTTCGCGGCCTGACCAGTCACTCGTCCCACGGAAAGGAGGCCCCTGATCAGGGACTACAAGGAAGACGTGAGTTTTATGGGCGCTTTTGGTTCCCGCCCGGCTTCATCTCTTCTTAGGGACGGCCATATAGATGTTGCCCGTCCCTTCGCCCATCCAGAAAGCGAGCTTGTCCTTGGCTACGGCGATGGCGCCGTTTCCCCTCGGGAAATTCAACCCCCTTCGGGCTTGATGGACGTGATAAGCGCCGTGCGCTTCCCCCGCGGGTCTTTTCGACCGAGGGTCAAGTCTCTGGGACCATATGCAGCAATGACCGTCCCTTTCCGAGAGATAATAAAGGAGGTTCCCGTCGGGTGACCAGGCCGGCGAGCCCAGATAATGATCATCCTCGAAGAGCATGATCCAGTCGGTCTCCGCAGCGGCGCCGCCGGAAACGGGGCTGATGAAAATCGCGACACGCCCGTCCGGCTTGTACAGGACGAATGCGATCCAACGGTCGTCGGGCGAGAGCGCGGGCTCCACGATCCTCCCGGAGCGGGCTGCCAAGACGACGGTCTTTTCGCCTGAGGCGATATTGAACCGCAGGAGCTGCCCGCCTTTTTCCTGGGCCAGAGCGAAGTTCGCGTCGGCATAGAATCCCAGGATCCGGCAAGATTCGCAGACTTCGCGGCCGGCCGCGGCCCGCCCCGTCACGATGAATGTTTTGCCCTTTCCATCGATGATATCACGATAGGACAACACCGTCCCGTCGGGGCTTATCCGGGGCGTTTGGACGAAGTCACCGGCTCTCATTGGAAAGACTCTTTCTTCCGACGTTACCAGGTCCCTCAGCCGGACCTCAAAGCGCGTCTTTTGTTGAAATCCGCCGAAGGCGGCATAAGCCAGCTTGGTTCCGTCGCGGCTGAGGCTGGGTGCGAACTTGGCCATGACGTCCCGCGACACGAGAACCGGCTCTCCGGCGATCAGGCCCAGATCCGGTTGGGCCCGAATTGTCCAGATATTCAAAACGAAATTACAGTCGGAGTACACGAGCCGTCCATCGCTCAAAACCGACGGCCCGAATTGCATGCCCGCCCCGGACGTGATCCGCTCGACCGGCCCGCTGACATTGAAGCTCGCGTCATCGATGCGCGCCCGGAAAAGGTTGACCCCCTCGACGGTCGTGCCCGTCGAATAATAAACGAATGACTTCGTCCAGGAGTACGGGACATTCCATATCGGCGGCAGGGAGAGGTTTCGATGGGCGCCGGTCCGGACCGCGGCGCCGCCCGAAACAGGGGCAACCCACCAGTCGAGGCTTTCCGGATCGCCGTCCTTCAGGCCGTTGAAGATCAAGAATCTTCCGTCGGGAGACCAGACCGGGGCGCCGCCCGCGATCAGACCCGAGAGGCAGAATTCAGGTTGAAAGGGGATGGGCATTCCGCCTTGAGCCGGGATCAGGAACATCTTGACAAGGCGTGTTTCCATTGTCGCCGGCACTTTGACAAACGAGATCCAGGCGCCGTCAGGCGAATAGCGGGGAAAGTTGCCGCGATCCGCGATCCGGCGCTCCTCCCCGCTCAGCGTGCCCACCTCAAAGATCCCGCCGCCGTCGCGCTCGGAGCGGAAAACGATCTTAGAGCCGTCGGGAGAGAAGCACGGCATTCCGTCCGAAGCCGGGTCAGTGGTCCGGCGGAGCGGTGAGCCGCCCGCGAGCTGCTGGACCCAGATATCGGCATTGCCATTGCCCTCGCGATCGGACATGTAGGCCATCATGATGCCGTCGGGGGACACGGTCGGGTACGCCGTCATTCCCGAGTCGTAGGTCAGCCGCTTGATCTCGTATTCAAGCCGTCCGGCCGGCTTGCGAAAAAATATCGAAAGGAGGATAAAAGCGGCCAACACAGTCGCGGCCAGCCCAACCCAGACCAGCGGCTGTTTCCGGCGCCTGGTGGCGGCAGCGCGTGGGGCGCGGAGTTTTCCGGATTCAGAATCCTCCTTCAAGTCCTGGAGGACGACCTTGAGATCGGACATGTTCTGCCAGCGCCGCTGGGGGTCTTTCCGGAGGCACCGGGCCAGCGCCTGCTCGATGTCGGGAGGAAGCGTCTCGTTGAGCTGGCCGGCCGGCTTCGGCTCATCGTGGAGAATGGCGGCCAACGTCGCGATCCGCCCGTCCCTCTGGAAGGCCTTCTGACCCGTCAGCATCTCGTAAAGAACGGATCCGAATGAGAAAACGTCAGAGCGGGAATCGACCTTCTTGCCTTCCGCTTGCTCCGGCGACATGTAGGCCACGGTGCCGAGGATGAATCCCTCTTCCGTCTGCGGCTTTCCGGGCCGCCCCAGCGTCGCCGTCGGCCCGATGTCGGCGGGCGGAACCTCTTCGGTCAGCTTGGCCAGCCCGAAGTCGAGGATCTTGACCCTTCCGTCTCCCGTGACCATGATATTCGTCGGCTTGAGGTCCCGGTGGACGATCCCTGCGGCATGGGCCTTGGCCAAGCCGTCGGCGATCTGGGAGGCATAGCCGAGGGCCTCCGTGAGCTTCAAACCTTTGCGGCCGATCAGCTGGTCGAGGGTTTTCCCTTCGATATATTCCATGACGATGAAATCGAGCCCATGGTCCGAGGCAATATCGTGGACAACGACGATGTTCGGGTGATTGAGAGACGAGGCGGCCTTGGCCTCCTGGACGAACCGATTCTTGCGGTCCGGGTCCGCCATCTTGTCATGGGGCAGGACCTTGACGGCCACGGGACGGTCGAGGTGCGTATCCTGTGCCTTGTAAACGGCTCCCATGCCGCCTTCGCCGATTTTTTCGATGATGACGTAATGGAGAAGCGTCTGGCCGGTTAAGGACATCTGAACGCCTTTATTTCCTTTTGCGGAATATCCCAGTTTATAATTCCGCAGGCCGGGCGAAGTCAAGGGACGGCCGCCAGGACCTGTTGCCGGCAGCCGCTGCCGGACTTTCGGAATGCCGGACAATTCGACATTCCTCGACGGCTTGTTATAATAAGGGAAAAGTAATTCTTCCAAGGGGGAAGGGTATGGCCAACCGATTCTTCTCGCGAGCCCGCGACCTCTACCGGAGTTTCATGACCAAGAACGTGATCACGCTGGCGGCATCGGTCTCGTTCTTCGGATTCCTGTCGCTCTTCCCGTTTCTCGTGCTCGTCGTTTCCCTGGCCTCGCTTTTTTTCCAGCGGGGACAGGCGCTTCAGCAGATCGACCGGTTGCTTCAGACTTTTCCCCAGGGCGTTTCTGAAACCGTGACGCGGGTCCTCGTCGGCGCCGTGAACCGCGGCCACGTCGCTTCGGCCGTGAGCTTCCTGGTCCTCGTCTACTCGTCGTTCGCCGCCTTCGGACAACTGCGGTTCGCCCTCAATAAAATCATGGGGACGAAAAAAAAGGCCACGGGTTGGGTTTCCACCCTTCAAGCTTTCGGCTTCTTTATGGCCGTCGCGGTGGCCGTGCTCCTTCTGATGCTCAGCGGCGGCGCCATTTTCGTCCTGGCCCGCGAATTGGAGCGCCTGACGCTCATCCGGGCCCTTTGGGTCGTCGAATCGGCCGCCTTCCTGGGTGAGATTCTGTTGTGTTCCGTGTCTTACCGCTTCCTGGCCGAGAAAAGGCTGCGCTGGAAGAATGTGTTGATCGGCGGCTTGTTCACCGCGGTCCTATGGGAAATCCTGAAAGTCCTTTTCGGCTGGTACGTCAGCTCGCTCCACAGCATTGCGGCCGTCTACGGCTTCATCGGCTCGATCTTTTTCCTGATGCTCTGGCTGTTTTACGCCGTGCTCATCTATTTCGCCGGCGCGCACATCAGCGTCGAGCTCCCGTGAGTCATCTCTTCCCAAACGGGACGCGGGTCCCGTTGGTCATTTGGCGGCTGTGAAGCCTCGGCTTGAAACTCCGACGCTCTTCGGATATAAATACCTCTCGTCTTCCGGTCCACGTGGATCAGCGGCGAAACGTCGGGAAAGGACCGATCCTTCATGAAAATGAGAACGCTTGCGGTTCCCATCGCGGCCATGCTGGCGGCAGCGCTTGTAGCCGCCGCCTTACCGGCGCGCGTCCTGTCCCAAAAGGCTCCCGCATCGCGCGCCTATGTCGGGCACGAGAGCGACGCCGACATCAGAAATCTTGTGACGGCGTTTCCCAAAACGGCCGGAACGAGGCTTGATGACTGCCAGACGTGCCACAGGGCCGGCGTGAAGGGTACCGACACTGAGCGCGAATTCAGCCCGTGTGGCTACTGCCATCTTCTCCTTTATCCGAATCCAAGATTCAAAACCGGGCTGCCGGGGGATTATAAGGGAACGCTCAACGCCTTCGGGCTCGATTATCTCAAAGCGGGACGGACGTCCGACGCCTTGGCCGCGATCGCCAAGCTGGACTCAGACGGCGACGGGTTTTTGAACGGCGACGAAATCGCCGATCTGCGCTATCCCGGAGACGCGGCCAGCCGTCCGGGACAGCCCCTGGCTCCCTTCCGGACGCTTTCTTGGGAGGCCATCCACAAAATCCCCTCTCACGAGCAATTCATGCTGATGAATACAACGAAGGAGCGCACGGACGATTACGTCGATTACCGCGGGGTGACCGTTGCGGATCTTTTGCACGCCGCGGGCGTTGACTTGGCCGGCGCGGCGGGGATCACGGTTTTTGCGCCGGACGGCTACAGCATGGACTACAGCGCGGACGATGTCACGAAGCCCTTTCCCAAAGGATTTTTCTACGCCGAGCCCGGCACGTTTGCCGCGAGCGAACGGGCGTTCGTCAAGTACCCGCCGCACCTTCCGGCGGGGGTCAAAGACAGGGCGGAAATTCCATCGGTCCTCCGGCTTCTTCTGGCCTACGAGAGAGAAGGCCTCCTGCTCGACCCGTCCGTTTATGAGAAGGGGACAGGCCGGCTGGCCGGCGAAGGCCCCTACCGGCTGGTATGTCCGCAGCGCAACCTGCTGGGCGATCCGTCGAAACCGGGCCGGCCGGATCGTTCCCTGAAATCCAAGGTGTACGGCGACGGCTGGGATTTCAACCAGGCCATCGACCATAATGCGGGGTCTTGCGTTCGAGGCGCTTGCATCATCCGGGTGAATCCGATGCAGCCCGGCTATGAGGAATATGACTGGAAGAACGGCTGGCCGCTCATCGCCGAGCGCAAAATCGTCATCTACGGCCGCGGCGTCAAATAACGGTCGTCACGCAAGGACGAACTCCTTGCCCGTCAACGCGAGTAACGGATGCCCGGGCCCGTTTGTCTGTGAAAAAAACGCTTTTGGTGCGATGCGGCCGTAAGACGCATGCGTTATGACGCGAGGCGGAAAAGCGTCGCCAAAAGCAGGTTCGCGCCTTTCTCCAGGTCATCCCAGCGCACTGTTTCTTCGGGCGCATGGCTCACACCATCGGGGCTGGGAATGAAGATCATGGCCGTCTCGGTCTTGGCCGCCAGGATCTGGGCGTCGTGGCCGGCACCGCTCGTGATGGGCATCGAGGAGTACCCGAGCTTATCGCATTCTTCTTTGATCATCTCCGTCAGCCGATGAGGGATTTCGACGGGGTCGGCCTTGTCCACCAGCCGGGATCGGAAGGTGAGCCCGCGGGTCGCGGCGACGTCGCCGGCGAGCGAGAACAGCTCGCGTTCCATGGCGGCCATGGATTCGGCGGACCGGCTGCGGAACTCGAACGAGAAGTCCGCCTGGCTGGGGATGACGCTGAATACTCCGGGCATGATATGGACCTTGCCGATCGTCACGAAGCTCCCGTAATACCGCATCGCCACGTGCTGTGTGCTGCGGAGGGCAAAATCGGCCAGGCCGAGGAAAGCGTCGCGGCGCAGCTCGAGCGGCACGGTCCCGGCGTGACCCGTCTCTCCCGAAAATGAGCACCAGCGGTAATGCTTGCCGTTGATGGCCTCGACGATGCCGATCGAAACGCCTTCTTCGTCGAGGACGGATCCTTGCTCAATGTGGAGTTCGACGTATGCCTCGACGTCCGGCGCTTCGGCTTGGGCGCCGAGTATGCTTTCCACGGTGAACGGTGTGTTCTTGAGGACTTCGGCCAAGGGCACGCCGACCGAGGTCGTCCCTTTTTCGAACAGCTTCTTGTCCAGCCGGCCGGCGAAGGCACGGCTGCCGAGGAAATCACCGACGAGGTTCCCTTCCTCATCCGTGAATGAGGCGACCTCGAATGCCTTGGGCAGACGCAGGCCCTCTTCGCGGATCCTGCGGCCGCACTCGAGCGCAGCCAGGACGCCGGCGGCTCCGTCGAAGGCGCCGCCGTTGAGGACCGTATCGAGATGCGAGCCGGCCATGATCGTGCGGCCGGAGGCACTCCCCTCGAGCCTCCCGAATTGGTTTCCGGCGCCGTCCACCCGGTACGCGAGACCGGCGGCTTCGATCCGATCCTTGAACCAGGCCCGGGCTTCAAGGTCGGCCTTGGTGAACGACGGCCGGGTGATTCCGCCGAGCGGGTCGCGGCCGATCCGGCCGAGATCCTCGACGTCCTTCCTGAGGCGTCCGGCATTGATGCGTATGTCCATGGCTATTCCAGGAGCGCGATCATGTCCTTGACCGCTCGTTCGATCCCCACGACCGCCGCGCGCGCAACGATCGAGAAACCTATGGAAAGTTCCGTGATCTGCGGGACGGCGACAATCGGGCCCACGTTGTTATAGTCGAGCCCATGCCCGCCGTGCACCTCGATCCCCCGTGAGTCGGCGAACTCGGCGGCTTTGCTCACGGCTGCCAGAGCTTTGTCCCGGTCCGGTCCGGGCTTCAGGTCCGCGTATTTTCCGGTGTTGATCTCGATGAGGTCGACGCCGAGATTCTGGGCGGTGGCGATCTGGTTGAGGTCCGGATCGATAAAAATGCTGACGCGGATCCCGGCGGCCCTGAGGTCCTTGATGTGGGGACCCAGAGATTCACGGTTGGCGATAACGTTTAGTCCGCCCTCCGTCGTCAACTCCTCCGGCCGCTCGGGGACCAGCGACACGACGTCCGGGGCGATGGTGAGTGCCAGCTTTCTCATCTCGGCCGTGGCCGCCATCTCGATGTTGAGCTTTGTCTTGACGACCCTGCGCAGGATTTCGAGGTCGCGCTCCTTGATGTGCCGCCGGTCGCTCCGGATGTGACAGACGATGCCGTGGGCCCCGGCCTGTTCGGCGAGCAGAGCCACAAGGGCCGGCTCGGGCTCCGTGCTTTTCCGGGCCTCACGCAGGGTGGCGAAATGGTCGATGTTGAGAGCGAGTCTCATGTCTTCCTCCGAAATACAAGCGGCCCGGGCTTTTCCAAGGCGTCTGTCCCTGCCCGCGGGCCATTCGACGGCCTGAACGCCGCAGCGGCTCTATTTATGGCTCATTGCCCAGATTCCTGCGGACCACGCCGGCCACTTCGGCCGCGCACTCGTCGACGAGGGCCTTGTCCTTTCCTTCGACCATGATCCGGGCCAGCGGTTCCGTGCCCGAGTAGCGAAGGTCCAGGCGGCCGTGGCCGCCCAGCCGCTGCCGCGCCGCAGTGACGGCCGCTCCAATCTCGGGAAACTCCCCGAAGTCCGTCTTTCGGCCGACGCGGACGTTGACAAGGACTTGGGGGAATTCCGAGTAGTCAGCGAGCAGGGCCGAGAGCGTCTGTTCGCGTGCGGTCATAATTTCCAGCATCTTCAACGCGGTCAGGATGCCATCTCCGGTCGGAAGGTCGTCGAGGAAAATCGTGTGACCGGACCGTTCCCCGCCCAGGTTCGCGCCCCGCGCTTTCATCTCATCGAGGACATACTTGTCGCCGACCTGAGTGCGGAAGAGCCTGATCCCGGCTCCGGCGAGAGCCTCTTCGAGCGCCATGTTGCTCATGGTCGTCGCGACGACGGACCCGGATCGGAGCTTGCCGGATTCCTTCATGGCCAGGCCCTGGACGAACAGCGTGTGGTCTCCGGTGAGAACACGGCCGCGTTCGTCGGCCAAGAGAGCGCGGTCCGCGTCGCCGTCGAAGGCGATCCCGGCGGCCGCCCCTGTTTCGATGACTATGCGTGCGAGTCCTTCGGGATGGAGAGAACCGCAGGCCTCATTGATGTTGCGTCCGTCCGGCCGGTCGTGGATGGCGACGACATCGAAGCCCAGGTCGCGGAAGATGCGGGGCGCGACGGCGCTGCTCGCCCCGTTGGCGCAGTCGATGACGAGGCGGAGGGGGTGCGGGCGCCTTGTGATCCGGACCCGGCCTTCGAGGTACGCGACGTAGTCGTCGGCAAAACGGGGGTCGGGGAGAATCGCAAGTCCCTCGGTCTCCGAAGCCTTTCGATTTTCCTGAATGGCCGCCTCGATCTCCCGTTCCCATTCCTCCGGGATCTTAAGACCTTCGGGGGAAAAGACTTTGATCCCGTTGTCGCGGAATGGATTGTGGGAGGCGGACAGGACGGCGCCGGCCGCAAAGCCGTTCTTCTTCGTCAAGTACGAGACAGCGGAGGTGGGGATAATGCCCGCCGATGTGGGTTTGCCGCCGGCCTCGAAAATTCCAAGAACGAGCGCCCGTTCCATCCACGGCCCGGATTCCCGCGTGTCCCTGCCGATGATGACGCCCGCTCCAAGGCGGTGCCGTCCGAGGATTCCAATCAGGGAGCGGCCCAACGCCCGGATGGAGGCCGGGTCGAGCGGCGGTTCGCCCGCAACGGCCCTGATGCCGTCTGTCCCGAAGAGTCTCTGAGTCATGATTCCAGGCGTCCGGCTATTTTTTCCGCGGCTGCGCCGATCTGGAGGCGCCTTTGTTTTCGGCGATGACGATGGTCACGCGGGCCTTGGTCTGGGCTGAAACCAGCCGGAGCTCGGGGCTGGGCAAGATGATGTCGGCCTCGAAAACAGTCGTCTCGGTCAGGCTCGTGATATCGACCGGCGAGGTGGTTACGGAATCTTTCGCCTTGATCTTGCTCACGGGCCCGTGGACGGTGACCTGAGGTGGATCGACTTCGATCCGCGCCACCACGTAGCCCGCCGCGACTTTTCCCATGACTCCCGGCCGGATGCTCATAACTTCTTCTCTGGTCCTCTCAAGCTTGACGAGGACCTTGTTGGGCCTGATCTCGACAACCTCGGCGCCGGGGGGAAGCGCGATCATCGCTTTGTTCAACGGATACTCTTGTTGATAGACGGTCGCGTGTTCGAGGTCGAGCCTGGCCGATACCGATGAGGGCGTGATCTCGCCAAGGATGCGCTTCGGCGCCCGGATCGTGATTTCGACGCTCGAGACGGGACGTTCTACAACCGCCATATCAGTCGGGACGTTCGTTATCTCGATGGGCACGGCGAGCGTCTTTTCGGAGATGATCTTGTCCTGGGGCACGAAGATAATCCAAATGATCAGGGCCAGCGCGAGCGCGACGATCTTGAGCGCCCAGTTCCGGAACAGAAGGTCGCGCAGGAATCGCATCATTGGTCTCTCAGATAAGTGACCAGGCGCGCTCTCATGACGTCCAAATCGCTGAATCCCTCGAGTCCGCCCTTGACGGCCAGCGAAACGTTGCCTGTTTCCTCGGAGATGACGATGACGGCGGCATCGGTCTCCTGGGATAGTCCGACCGCCGCCAGGTGACGCGTCCTTGTTTGAAACGGGCTGCTGAGCCTGTGAGCGGCCGGCAGAGGCAGCAGGCAGCCGGCGGCCACGATGTTGTCTCCCTTGATGATCACGGCGCCGTCATGCAGGGGTGAATGGGGATAGAAAATGCTGACCAGGAGGTCCTTCGAAAGAAGGCCTCCGACCTTGATGCCGCGCTCGGCATATATCGATAGAGAGATCTCCTTTTCGATGGCGATGAGACCGCCGATTTTTTTTTGACTCATATAGTCGATGGCTACGAACAAGTCCTCGAGTCGTTCTTGGAAGGATCGGAGAGCGAACGGACGCCGGAAGGTCCGCGAACCGATCCCGGCCAGGAACCTGCGGATCTCCCCTTGGAAAAGCACAATGATGGCGATGATCAGGTAGTTGACGAACGACCGGATGATCCGGTTGGTGACGCTCAGCCGGCCCCAGACGGTCAGCAGGTAAACGACTGCGATGAGGATGAGGCCTACGGCGGCTTGATAGGCCTTGGTATCTTTGATGAGCAGGAGGAGGTAATAGATGATAAACGCCAGAAGGCAGATGTCCAGGACGTCGAGGACCGTAACCTGCCTCAGGATCTCCCAGATGTTAGTGAACATCCGGCCCCCCATCCTTGACGGCACAGGCCTCGCTCTCCAGAGACGCCCCGCCGCTGCTCAGGATGGCTTCGGCCACACGCGCGGCTTTGGCGACCGCGGCGACGTCATGCACCCGCAGAATATTGGCCCCGCGGCTGACACTCAGCACGGCGGCCGCGAGCGTTCCCTCCAGCCGCTCCTCCACGGGCAGCCCGAGGATGACTCCGATGAACGCCTTCCGAGAAACTCCGACGCAAAGCGGCCGGCCGAGCTCCTGGAAGGCGTCGAGCCGGTTGAGCAGCATCAGGTTGTGTGTAAACGTCTTGCCGAAGCCGATGCCCGGGTCGACGATGACGGCGTTCTCCGGAATCCCCTCGGCGACGGCGGCGGCGATTCGCTCCCGCAGGAAATCCAGGATTCCGCCGACAAGGTCCTCGTAGCGCGGGGCGATTTGCATCGTCGCCGGCGTCCCCTGCATGTGCATGAGGATGACGGCCGCGCCCGCCTTGGCGATCACGGAGGGCATGGCCGCGTCGAATCGCATCGCGCTGATATCGTTGACGATGTCGGCTCCCTCGTCGAGGGCGGCGGCCGCCACGGCGGCCTTCGTCGTATCGACGGACAAGAGGACACTCGTTTGCCGCCGCAGCGCTCGGATGACCGGCAGCACCCGCTGCCGTTCTTCTTTTTCGGGAACGGGATGGGAACCGGGGCGCGTGCTCTCGCCGCCGACGTCGATAATGTCGGCTCCTGCGCAGGCCAGGCCGAGGCCGTGGGCAACCGCGCGCTCGGTGTCCGAAAACGCCCCGCCGTCGGAGAACGAGTCGGGAGTGACGTTGACGATTCCCATGAGCCAGGCCTTCGGGCCGAGGAGAAAGCGCCGCCCTTTGACCTCGAGGACGCGGGCTGGCCTCTCCATCGTCCTCACTCAGGCCCGGGTTCTTTGTCCTTGGGCACGTCGGCGGGGGGCGTCGCGGGTGGGGCGGGTTCCGGGGCGGGCGCCGCAGGAGCGGCCGGCTTCGGTTCCCCCTTTATTTTTCCGTCGACGATTTTGTTGATCTCGTCGGAACTCAGGACTTCTTTCTCCAAGAGCAGTTCCGCGATCCGGGAAAGCTTATCTCTGTTCTTTTCGATCAGATCCTGGCTGCGGTTGTAATTCCGCATGATGATTTTCTTGACTTCCTCGTCGATCCGCTCCGAAGTCCGCTCGCTGTAGTTCTTGTTCATGGCCAGGTCGCGGCCGAGGAAGATGAGGTCGTCCTTTTCGCCGAACGCCAGCGGTCCCAAGTCGGACATGCCCCACTGGCAGACCATCTTCCGGGCGATCTCGGTGGCCTTCTCAAAATCGTTGGAGGCGCCGGTTGTGGCTTTGCCCAGGAACATGAGCTCGGCGACGCGGCCGGCCATGAGGACGGAGAGTTGAGCTTCCAGGTATTCCCTCGAATACGTATAACGGTCATCGAGAGGAAGCTGCTGGGTCAGGCCGAGGGCGAGCCCGCGCGGAATGATCGTGACTTTGTGGATCGGATCGGCTTCCGGGATGAGGGCCGCCATCAGGGCGTGGCCGGCTTCGTGGAACGCGGTCGTGCGTTTCTCCTCCTCGCTGATGATCATGCTTTTGCGCTCGACGCCCATAAGGACCTTGTCCTTGGCGTATTCCAGGTCCTTCATGCCGACCTTTTCCATTTCGTTGCGCGCGGCGACAAGGGCCGCTTCGTTGACAAGGTTGGCCAGGTCGGCGCCGCTGAAGCCCGGCGTCGAGCGGGATATCACTTTGAGGTCGACGTCCTCGGCCAGAGGGATCTTGCGAACGTGGACGAGGAGAATATCCTCGCGGCCTTTGACGTCGGGCATAGGAACGACGATCCGCCGGTCGAAACGCCCGGGCCGGAGCAGCGCGCTGTCGAGGATGTCCGGCCGGTTGGTCGCGGCGATCAGGATGATGCCCTCATTCGAGTCGAATCCGTCCATCTCGACGAGGAGCTGGTTGAGGGTTTGCTCGCGTTCGTCGTGCCCGCCGCCCAAGCCGGCCCCGCGCTGGCGGCCGACGGCGTCGATCTCGTCGATGAAGACCAGGCAGGGCGCGCTCTTTTTGCCCTGGTCGAAGAGGTCGCGGACGCGGGAAGCGCCGACACCGACGAACATTTCGACAAAGTCCGAACCGCTGATCGAAAAGAACGGCACACCGGCTTCTCCGGCCACGGCCCGGGCCAGAAGGGTTTTGCCCGTTCCGGGCGCTCCGACGAGAAGGACGCCTTTGGGAATCCGTCCGCCTAGGCGCTGGAATTTCCGCGGCTCCTTAAGAAATTCGATGATCTCCTGCAGTTCCTCTTCGGCCTCTTCGACGCCGGCCACGTCTTTGAACGTCACCCTTTTCTGTTGGGCCGAGAACAGCTTGGCCCGGCTTTTGCCGAAGGACAACGCCTTGTTGCCGCCGGCCTGCATCTGCCGCATGAAAAACACCCAGAAAAGGATGATGAGCAGGATGGGGAACCAGCTGATGAGGATCGTGAAGAACGGACTCTTGGAGGCTTCCTTGACCGTGATATTGACCTTGTTGGTCATGAGGACCTTGACCAGGTCCGCGTAACTTGCCGGCAAGATGGTTTTGAACGTCTGATTATCTTTGAAGTGGCCGGTGAGCTGGTTTTCCTGGATGGTCACCTCCTCGACGTTGCCCTGCTCGACTTCGGTCATGAACTGCGAGAATGTCAGGGTTTTCTTGATCGTGGCCGGGGCCTGGAGAAGGCTCCAGAGAAGGATGAGAACCACTCCGGCCGAGATCCAGAAGAGGAGGTTTTTCACGGATTTATTCTTAGGTTGTGGCATAATTCGAGGTCCTTTAACCAGAGTATTCTAACATGTTTTCCGCCGGAAGTTAACATCAGTTACAGAAGGGCACAGAAGGGGACATGTACCTTGGGTACGTGTCCCCTTTTGTTCCTTTCCTGTTTCTTGACAAATTAGAAGCCACTAAAACATAATGCCCAGGTAGGGAACTCCGCTATCAGACCCAAAGGGAGAGGGGCATTTTATGGAATTTAGGGAGCCTCCGCCCAATACGTTAGGGGAAGGCTATGCCTGAAAGCGGGGGAGGCCCTGGACATCGGTACAGCATGGACCTTGGCGTTAAAGGATATGCGCCTGGGCTTCCTGTCTAAGCTGAAAATAGTTAGTGCCCAATAGTTGAAGAACAGAAAGTGTTTAAATTAGAAGGGATAGATGGGAGAAGGACAGTGGCTGTAGACCTAGAACAGAAAACTAAAAGAAGCTTTCTAGAAAAATCACTATTAACAGCTGGAGCTGCTGCACTATCAACATTCATTGCATGCGGAAGCCCAAGCGGGTCAGACGGAACACCACCGCCGGCAAAGTACCAGCATGCGCTCAAAGTAGAGAAGGGACAAACGCTTCATTATGGTGAGCCACTCGCAGGCGGAACCTACGACGTGAAAATGCTTTCAACAAGCAAATTATTTAATGGAATTCAATTAGGTACATTAGTAACCTTAGACGAGACAACTGCAAAGGAAGAGAAATGCGATATTCTTATACACCCTAAATACCAATTTGATAATGATTGTTTACCAAAGGAATTCAGGAATATACCAGTGACTAACAACACTTTGTCAGGCTATAATGGCTAGTGTACAGTGATGTTCGCAATTTGGCATAGGAGGTAGGCCATCGTACACCTTAGTCGGTGCTGGCAAAGCGCCGGAACTCTCTTCGATCGCCAAACCGAATGAGAGGAGTTTTACTACGATGGCCCGACAGCATTATAGGACACCATTCAAGAAGGCGCTATTACAGTTCATCACGGAGCCCGATCCCTTCCTGGCCATGCTCAAGTGGGTGATGACGGAGATGATGAGGATCGAAGCCGAAGCCAAGGTCGGGGCGGCCAAGGGGAAGCACGCTAAGGAACGTACGAACTACTTCTCTGGGGCACGGGCCCGGAGAGTTGATACCCGCCTGGGGACGGTCTATCTTCTCGTGCCCAAGGTCCGCAAGGGCGGCTATGTCCCGTTCTTCGTCTCGGAGCGGAGAAGGTCCGAACAGGCCCTGATCGCGGTCGTTCAAGAGGCCTTCATCAACGGGGTCTCGACCCGGAAGATCGAGCGGCTGGCCCGGGCGATGGGCATCGAAAACATCTCCGCCAGCCAGGTCTCGGAGTTCAACAAGGAGCTCGACTCCCAGGTCGCCGATTTTAAGACAAGGCCTCTGGCCGAGGAGTATCCCTTCCTCTGGATCGACGCTCTTTATCAGAAGGTCCGGGTCGAGGGGCGGGTGGTCTCTGTGGCGGTCATGATCGCCTGCGGGGTCAACCCCGCCGGTTCCCGAGAGATCCTGGCTGTCGAGCCCATGTTCGACGAGTCGGAGGACAGCTGGCGTGTCTTCTTCCGTAAGCTCAAAGGGAGAGGCATGAAGAGGACCGCCCTCTGCATCTCCGACGCCCACGCGGGGATCCAGGCCGCGGTCCGGAAGGAGTGGCTGGGCGCCTCCTGGCAACGCTGCAAGGTCCACTTCATGCGGAACATATTGGCCAAGGTCCCTCACAAGGAGAAGGCTCGCTTCGCGGCCCATCTGAAACAGATCTGGCTCGAGCCGGATAAAAAGAGCGCCCGGCGTCAGGCCGCCGCTCTCATCGACGACTACGAGAAGCGGTTCCCCGAAGCGATCCGTTGCCTGGAAGAAGGGCTCGAGGACTCGCTCTCGTTCTACGACTTCCCCGAGGTCGACAAGAAGCGCATCTCTTCGACCAACGGCCAGGAACGCCTGAACATGGAGATCCGCCGGCGGAGCCGCGTGGTCGGGGTGTTCCCCTCGGTCGAATCCTACGTCCGGCTGACTATCTGCTATCTCATTGAATATGCGGAGGACTGGGCCAGCGAACGCAGCTACATCCGCGAGGACAAGGTCCTCGGGTCCTTGGATAGGCTCCATGAGCTGATGGATCAAGCGGCTAACTGAAGAGGGTTAAGATGGCCCCGAAGTTGCGAACATCACTTGACACGACCCATGTACCTATGGTACGTGTCCCCGTGTTCGTTTATTTCGAGCCGATTTTCCTTAGGAAATCTTCGTCCCCTAAGGGTTTCCCCGAGATCGCATGCTCCCCGAAGAGTTTTGTCTCTGATTCCGCGAGGCCTTCGGCGAGGTAAGCGGCCCATTCCTGTTCCTTTATGCCGAGCGGGTTGGGCGCAAGCAAGGGATTTGGCTCGCCAAGGACGTGTGCCCTCGCGCTGGACCAAAGATATTCCTCAGCGAGTCCGACGATTTTTGCGATGACCGGATTGAGTTCTACATAACGGATGGCTCTGTAAAGATAAGGATCGTCCATCGGATACGATCGAAATCGTCCCTGCCAAAGAAAGCCTTGCCAGCCTTCCCTCTCGTTGATTGCTTTCGTATAAGCCTTATGAGTTTCCCCAAAGCATTCAGCGAGACTCGCTGGCAGATGGGGGACAACGATAAGGTGGATATGGTTGTCCATGAGGCAATAGGCCCATACGGAAATACCTGCGATATGACTCCACTTGGCCAGGAGGCATAGGTAGAATGATTTATCATCGTCGGAGAAAAAAACTCGCTGGCGGCGGTTGCCGCGCTGAGTGATATGGTGTGGGATCCCGGGAATGACGACACGCGCGGCTCTTGGCATGTTCTTTGACAAGGGAGCAGCAAGCGGGCAATAAGCCGGGACACGTACCTTAGGTACATGTCCCTCTCTCGTGCCTTTCTTGTGCCCTATTCACTGAGACGGGAGGGCCCCGGAGATCTTCTCACCTTCCGCCGATTTGGGGACACGTACCTTAGGTACATGTCCCCATTCCCTCCCATTCCCTGCCGCTTCTCCGACCGTTGACGCCACTCGGCCTGGAGTGATATATCAAAGGCAATGTTCAGTCGGATATGTGGGGACACGTACCATAGGTACATGTCCCCAAATCAGAGAGGGCGCGCATGACGCTCCATCCCGTCGATCTCACCATTATTGTCGTTTATCTTATCGCCGTGGCCATGATCGGCGTCGTCGTGCGCCGCCGGGCGACGAAAAAACTCGATTCCTTCTATCTTGCCGACCGGAACGTCCCCTGGTGGATGCTCGGCCTGTCGGGCTGCTCGAGCTACATCGACATCGGCGGCACGATGGCCATGATCGGGCTCATCTTCTACCTCGGGCTCAAGTCGATGTGGGCGACGCATATCTTCTGGGGCTGGTTCATGATTTGCTTCTACATGGCCTTTCAGGCCAAGTACATCCGTCGGTCCGGTGTTATGACATTCGCCGAGTGGAATGAAACACGCTTCGGAGCGACCAAGGACGCGGAGGCCGCCCGGCTGGCGGCGGCCATCTTCCTCCTCGTCCTGATGATCTGCAACCTGATGTTCATCAGCGTCGGGACGGGAAAGTTCGCCGAGGAATTCCTGCCGCTGCCGCGTTGGGAGGCCACGCTCATCGTGCTCGCGGTGGTCGGGATCTACGTGACTCTGGGCGGGTTCTTCGGGGTCATCCTGACGGACGTGTTCCAGACGATTCTCATCGGCGTCGGCGCGGTCATCATGGCCTTCATGGTGTTCGCCAAGCCCGCGGCCATGACGTTCATCCATAAGGACCCGGCCTGGTTTTCGCTCGCCCCGACGTGGAAACTCTGGCCTGGTTTCATAGGACAAACACCGGCGGCCTACCAGCATTTCGCGCTGTTCGGCCCGATTCTTGCGGCCGGATTTTTCTGGATGATCTTCCGTCTCCTGGCCGGGCCGAACGTCTGGGACTTCCAGTTCTTCCTCACGGTCCGGACGCCGCGGGACGCCCAGCTGGCGGCCGGGATGTGGACGGTCGGCTACAACCTGCGCTGGATCCTCGGCTGCGCCTTCATGGTCCTGGGGATCTTCTATCTCGGCTCGCAGGCCGGATTCGATGCCGAAAAGATCATGCCGCTCGTCCTCAAGAAAATGCCGGTCGGGCTGCAGGGCCTGTTCATGGCCGTGCTGCTGGCGGCCCTGATGTCGACGATCAGCGCCATGATCAATGTCACGAGCTCGGTCGTCATCAACGATTTCATCAAGCGCTACTTCGGGAAGAACATGACGCAGAAGACGCTCGTCCGCTGCGGGCAAATCGCTTCGGTCGTCGCCGTCCTCATCGGCTTCGTCTTTTCGCTGACGTTCGCCAACATCATCACGGCCTGGGAAACCATGGTCTTCGTCGTCGTGACGGTCATCCTGGTGCCGGCGACACTGCGCTGGCATTACTGGCGGTTCGGGGCCAGGGCCTTTGTCTGGAGCATGGGCGTTTCCGCGGGTCTGATCACGTTGCGGCTCATTTTCCTAAAGGGGCTCCACGCATCGGCGTCTCTCGCGATCGACATGGGGCTCAGTCTGCTCACGACGCTCGTCGCGGCGGCGTTGACGAAACCGGCGGACATGGAGGTCCTTGTCAAATTCTACTCAAAGGTCAGACCTTTCGGCTTTTGGGGCCCGGTGCGACGGGAGTGCGTCCGGCGCGGGCTCGTCCCGGTCCACGACAAAATGCCCAAGATCGACCTGCTCAACGGTTTCATCACCGCCGCCTTCCAATTTTCGCTGGCCATCCTGCCCTTCTACCTCTTCCTGCGCAATTGGAAGCAGCTCGGCCTCTGGGCCGGGGTTGTGGCCGCCTTGGCCTTCGTCCTGTATTTCACCTGGTATAAGAATCTCCCGGCGAAAGACGAGATGTGAGCCGAGAAGCGCGCCCGAAGAAAGGGGAAGAGCGGCGGGAAATACGGGGACACGTACCTCAAGCGCATGTCCCCGGCGAAAGCCGCAGCGGCGTCGGCGTAACGCCCACCGTCCATCTGATCTGCAACGCCCATCTCGACCCGGTCTGGCAGTGGCGTTGGGAGGAAGGTGCGTCGGAGGCGCTGGCGACCTTCCGGAACGCCGCCGACATTCTCGACGAAAATCCGGGGCTCGTTTTTTGCCACAACGAGGCGGTGCTCTACCAATGGGTCGAGCGCTATGATAAAGGCCTCTTCCGCGACATCGCGAGGCTCGTCCGTGCCCGGCGCTGGGTCATCGCCGGCGGCTGGTTCCTTCAGCCTGATGTCAACCTTCCCGGCACAGAGTCCCTCATTCGTCAGATCGCGGAGGGCCGCCGCTATTTCCGGGAGACATTCGGCGCCGAACCCCGCGTCGCCTACAACTTTGATTCGTTCGGGCACAGCGGCGGACTGCCTCAAATCCTCAGAGGCGCCGGATACGAGATGTATATCCATATGCGCCCCCAAAGCCGTGAACTCAGCCTGCCCGCCGACCTTTACCGCTGGCGAGGCCTCGACGGCACGGAGATTCCCGCCTGCCGGATCTCCGTCGGGCTCTATCATACTGAGCGCGACAACATCGCGGAACGGCTGAAGGCCGGGACCGCTTTGGCCCTTGAATTGGGCCGTGATGTTCCCGTTTTTTGGGGCCTCGGCAACCACGGCGGCGGCGCCACGCGCCGGGATCTCAGAACGATAAAGGACTTCATCGCCGCCGAGGACCGGGTTAAGATCGTTCATAGCTCTCCCGATGCTTTCTACGAGGCGGTAAAGCACGCGGCCGAAGAGGCCCCCGTTTTTGAAGGAGACCTCGGGCGCTGCTTCACCGGATGCTACACATCCCTCTCGCGGCTCAAGAGACGCGCCGTAGTAAGCCTCGGCGGGCTCGTCCAATCGGAGACGGCGGCCGCGGCGGCGTGGTGGCTCCGCGGGGACGCGTTCGATGGGCGAAGGTTTCGCGAGGCCTGGCGCGGACATCTCTTCAACGATTTTCATGACATCATCACGGGGACGTGCGTCGAGCCGGCCGAAAAAGACGCGCTCGACTTGTACGGCAAGGCGGAGGATGAAGCGCGCGACCTCAAGCTCGGCGCCGTGGCGGCCCTGAACCGCGGCAGATTGAAAAGCCCCGATCTTCCCGTGACGGTCGTCAACAGCAATCCCTCGCTCACGAGGGTTCCCGTCGAGTTCGAGTGCATGGCCGACTACCGGCCGTTTTGGAAAGGGGAGTGGCGCCTGCGGCTTTTCCGCGCCGACGGCGAAGAGATAGCGTGCCAGGAGGAGCAACCCGACGCCCTTCTTCCTTTCAACAACTGGAGACGGCGGATCTGTTTTATGGATGATTTGCCGGGTGTCGGAGTCCGTCGCTACCATCTTGAAGCCTTTGAAGTTCGGCCGCAGGGAAGAAAACAAAGCCGGGGAAGAGGCGCTGATATAGAGGGCGAAGACTCTTGCTCCCGGCAAGCTTCGCCGGGTTTGCGCGCGGCACGCCCGCTAAGAAGTGATTCCGTCGTCTCGTCTCGGGCCGAGGGAATCGCGCATGGAATCGATCCACTGTCAGGGTTTGTGACATCCCTGAAAACAGCCTGGGGCGGCGAATGCCTGGCCGGGCCGCTTTTTGAACCCCTCGTCATCGAAGACGCGTGTGATTCGTGGGGGACGGAATGCTGGAGCTACGGGACAATCGCCGGCGCCTTCAAGCCGGAAGGTCCGCCCGTGGTTCTTGTGGCCGGCCCTATCCGTTCGGTCACGCAGTCGGTTTTCGTCCACGGGCGCAGCCGGATCGTTCAAGATGTGTATTCCTATCTGGGCTGGCCCGTCCTCGACGTCAGGCTCCGGATCACTTGGAACGAGGAGCGAAGACGGCTCAAACTGAGGATCCCGACCCGGTTCGACGGCGCCGGCGTTTTCTGCGAAGTGCCCGGCGGAGCGATCTCTCGTCCCGCGGACGGTCAGGAGCATGTCCACGGCCGGTGGCTCCTTATCCAAGGAAAAGCCGGCGCACGGCCTGCGACAGTTGCCGTCGTCAACAGCGGGCAGCACGGGCTCGATTGCCGGGACGGAGAGGTCAGGCTTTCCGTTTTGCGGAGCTCGGCATATTGCCATGAACGCGGCTTCGCGATCGGTAAAAGGCCGGTCCGCAGGTTTGCGGACATCGGCGAGCATGATGTTCGTCTTCTTGTCACGGCGGGCGAACCCGATGCCGTGAAAGCGATCCTCCCGGGACTCGCGGACTACCTGAGCGCGCCTCCTGTCGCCTATGCGCATCTTCCCGACCGATGCGGCTCCAATGGAACCAGCTTGCTCCGGTTGCAGGCCGAGGGCGTCAGGCTGCTCGCATGCAAGCCGTCATGGGACCGCAAGGCCCTGATCATCAGACTTCAGGAGGCCGTCGGAGCCGCCACCAAGGCCGAGCTTAGGCTCGCGGCGAAAGGCGCAGCGCACGGAATCGAGGTGTCGCTGCCCAAGAAACCCGAAGGGGCAAAGGCCGGGGAAACGAGCGGGGCGGCAGGCCGCAACACGAACAAGCCGGACGAAATTCGGATCTCACTTCGTTTCGCGCCGTTCGAGATCAAAACCGTCCGAGTCGAACCCGGCGGCCGCTGGAGTGAAGTCGCCCTCATCGACGAGCACTAGCGCAGCGAAGGCAGCGCGTTACGTCTGTGGACTTTCGATCCAGAGCTCGGGGTATTCCCTCCGTCAGGTCGCGGGTTTGCCCCGGCGAGTCAAACCCGCTCGAGGAAAGGCCTCGCAGGGGAAAAGGCAACTTCTGGGGTCAAACCTACACTATTCACTTTTGCCGGGATCTCGGTTGTGCGGTGGTTTACTCAAAAAATGAAAAGTGTAGGTTTGACCCCGTTGCGAATGGGTGGCGCGGCGGTGCTCCCCGACGGACGAGCGGAAGGGGATTGCGCGATAGCGCTGGGGGTTCCAAGGGGTGGCTTCCCCCTGGTCCGAGCATGCTTCCTGCGGCCGAGGAGGGGAGGCTTCGGAGGGGGAAGTTTCCCCTCCGCCCACGGGGGGATGGGTGGAGCGAAGTCCGCTCGGGGACACTGCCGAGACAGGACCCATCCAACCATGCGACCTGCCGGGGAACACCCTGAGCTCTACCTCAATCAGAAAGGCCTGCCGGAAGGTCATTCCCGGCAAAGCCGGTTTGTGCTAAAGTCAACTCACGATGACACGAAGGGAACGAGTTCTGGCCGCGATCGCGCACAAGGAACCCGACCGCGTCCCCGTCGACTTGGGCGGGATGCGCTCCTCCGGAATCGCTGCCATCGCGTACGGCCGCCTCAAGGCGCATATGGGGATCTGCACGGGAAAAACACGCGTCTACGATGTCGTGCAGCAACTCGCCCAGCCCGAGCCGGAAATCCTCGATTTCGCGGGCGCCGACGTCGTCGACTTGGGCCGGGCTTGGCTGACCGAGCCCTCGGACTGGAAGGACTGGGTCCTGCCCGACGGCGCTCCCGCGGAACTCCCTTCGTACGTGAACTTCGAACCCCTCGACGGCGGCTGGGTCGTCCGCAGCTCCGACGGGACCATTATCGGCGCCATGCCCGCGGGTGCTTTCTACTTAAGCCAACAATGTTTCCCCCTCAACAATTGGGACGGCGAACCCGGCATTCTCCGCACGCTCGCGCAACTCATGGAAAAAGTCACCTGGGCGGCCCTGCCGACTGCGCCTTTCCACAAACCGCTGACCCTTTCCCACCTTGCCGAAATCAAGCGCAAGGCCCAGCACCTCCACCATACGACGGATTACGCGATCATGGCCGGCTTCGGCGGCAACCTTCTCGAATGGGGCGAATACCTCTGCCGATTCGACCAGTTCCTCATCGACCTCGTCGAAGACCGCCGCAAAGCCGAAACGCTGCTCGACGCCCTCCTCGAAATGCACCTGACCAACCTCGATAAATTCCTCGATGCGGTCGAGGGCTGCGTGGAGATCGTCCAAATGGGAGACGATCTCGGGACGCAACTTGCCACGGTGATCTCGCCGCGCACGTACCGTGAGATTTTCAAACCGCGGGAAAAAGTCTTGTTTGAACGGATCCGGCGCCGAGGCCTCCATGTTTTTCTCCACTCCTGCGGATCGATCGTGGACATTCTGCCCGACCTCATTGAAATCGGCGTCGAGATCATCAACCCCGTCCAGACGAGCGCCCGGGGCATGGAGCCCGCCGAGCTCAAACGGCGCTTCGGGAAGGACCTGACGTTCTGGGGGGGCGGCTGCGATACCCAGCACGTGCTCGCCGATGCGGCGCCGGATGAAGTGGCCCGCCATGTCCGCGAGCGCATCCAAACGCTCGCGCCGGGCGGCGGCTTTGTCTTCTGCCAGGTCCACAACATCCTGCCCAACGTTTCGCCGGAAAATATCGCCGCGATGTACGGCGCCGTGCAGACATAAAAAGTGCAGGTCCCTGGAACGTCCTGCGGATGAGCCTGCGGCCATTCCACGGGCTTACTTGATCGCTCCCCCCATCGTGTCTCTGTGCATATCGATAAACGTTCTCATCGTGGGTCCGATGGCATCCGCATCGGCGAAACCGGCCAGGCGCGCGGCCGCATCACGCCTGTCTTTGGGGATATCAGACGTCCCGGCCCAGTGCTTGATGTCTTTGTAGCATCCCAGTGTGAACAAGTCCCAGGCGGCCCCTTGATCGCGGACGAAAATCATAGTCTCCGGCCGTCCGATGCCGGTCTGGTAGACATTTTCCATCACGCGTTCCCGGTACAAGTCCTCTTGCCTTCCCGGAAGCGAGACGAAGATTTCGATATGATAGAAGGACGTGCCTTCGAACGCTTTTTTCACCGAATCGAGCGGCGGCCCCATGACGAAAATATCTTCCCGCCAGGCTGTGAGGTCATTGAGTCTCTGGATGAACGCCTTCTCTGAAAGTGACGAAGCCGCGGCGGCTTTCCCGCGCCGGGACTGCCTTTCCTTCGAATAGTACTCGAAATAACTCCCCATCGGATAGATCACCATGAGGTCCCATTGGTCGCCCTCCGCGTGACGCCACCAGAAGGGGCGTGCGTCTCCTGCCGCATCGTGGACGGCCATGCGGTTTTTATATAGGGCGACCAAATCGAGGAGCTTCCCCGGCGCCGCCCGCACGAACGTGGCTTTATAAAGGGTGGTCGGCTCCGACGGCTGCGGACCTCCCGCCGCCGGGGCGGCCGAGTACCCGAGCGCCGAGAGCGAGACGATCGCCAGCAGCATCGACATCTTCTGTGCGCAATTTCTCACAAGTCCTCCTTGAATCAGAGTAACCCTCCGCGGATCGTCCCTTATGGTATCAAATTCGGGACCTGGCGTGAAAGCACGCCGCGAAAAGTGGGCCCGCGCGCCGTTCCGGATATGAAGACAACTCTCCTGGCGCCGGGGGAGGCAAGGGCCGTTTTTTTGTCCCCGCCGTGATCACTCATCGTCCCCTTTCGGCATCCTTGACAGGGCTCGGGGGCCGGGGATATATTCCCCTCGCCATGAACCCGCAGGACCCCGTTAGCAGCGCCGTGACTAGCCGCGAACTTCTGAAAGATATCATCGCCCTCAAGCCGGGCCCGCGTTGCGGTTTCTGGCTCGGAAATCCTCACCCCGACTCGTGGCCGGGACTACACCGCTATTTCGGCACGCGCACCGAGGAGGAACTCCGGCGCAAGCTCGGCGACGATTATCGCTGGATCTCCCCGAGCTTCATCGAATCGACGTTTCAGGACCCCTCTTGCAAGCGGCTGTTCGACCTCGGCAAGGCCAAATTGTCCCACGGCCAAAAGGGTCCCCTGGCCGATGTCGAAAACCCTGCCGAACTCGACGAATTCAACTGGCCCGACCCGAAAGCCTTGGATTTTGCCGAGGCGGTCAAGACGCTCCGGGACGCCGGCCCGTACTACCGGGCGAGCGGCTTCTGGGCGCCCTTCTACCACGACATCATGGATCTTTTCGGCATGGAAGACTATTTCGTCAAAATGCATACGAACCCCGCCGTCGTCCGGGCCGTCACGGACAGAGTCTGCGGGTTCTATTATGCGGCGAACGAGCGCTTCTTCGACGCCGCCGGGGATCTCGTCGACGGCTATTTTTTCGGCAACGATTTCGGCACACAGCTCGACCTCATGATCAGTCCGGCGATGTTCGACGTCCATGTCCTGCCCTGGTTTAAGAAGCTGACCGACCAGGCCCTCCAGCGAAGCTATCAGGTTATTCTGCATTCCTGCGGCTCGGTGTTCAGGGTTATCCCGCGGCTCATCGAGGCCGGCGTCAACTGCCTTCATCCGCTTCAGGCCATGGCAAAGAACATGGACGCCGAAACATTGAGCAAAGCGTTTCACGGCAAAATCGCCTTTCTCGGCGGCGTGGACACGCAGCGCATCCTGAATCACGGCACACCCGACGACGTCAAAGCCGAGGTCCGCCGGGTCAAGTCACTCCTCGGGCCTTGCCTCATCGTCAGCCCCAGTCACGAGGCGGTGCTTCCCGACGTCCCCTGCCGCAATGTCGCCGCGATGGCCGAGGCGGCACTGGAATAGACGGGCCGGAACGCGCACCCCGCTCACCCGGACCGCTGTCCTTTCCCCCTCGCCGACGATGAGAAGGTAAGGCCAAAAGTCACCCCGGAAATCATCCTGGTGAGGGATTGGCGGATTAGTTCGTATTGTGATATATTCGTTATATGAACTATATGGCGCGCCTGTCCCGGGTTTCGTCCCACATCGTGACTCTGACGGGCTTCTTCCACGGCATCTTCCGCATGGCCCAGCCCTTGCCGACGGAGATCCGGACCAACGTCGTCCGCCACCGCATCCTCAAATGTCTCGAGCGGCGCGGGCCGCACCATCTGACGCAGGTCTCGGCCACGTTGGGCGTCAAGAAGAACACCCTCTCAGAACTCCTGGACCGGATGGTCCGGGACGGCCTGGTGGCCCGTGAACTCTCCCCAGACGACCGGAGGGTGGTCCGGCTTCGGATCACACCGGCGGGGAAGTTCGCCATCCAAGAATTCGAGAGTTCCCTGATGGACAACATCGGCCAATTCCTGAAGGGCCTCGACGCCGAGGACCGCTTAGACTTGGTCACGGCCATGGAATCCCTGACCCGGATTCTCGAGCGGCATGACAAGACGTCCATTCGGCAGTTTCCTTTTTAGTAAGGTTGTTCCAAGGAGCGCACCCATGATACGGAAGATAAGAGCGACAGCCGCAATCGCAGCCTGGCTCGCGGCCTGTGCCTCGGGCCTGGCCGCCCAGGAGAGAATGACCCTGCAGCAGTTTATCGACACGGCCGTCAAAAACAGCCCGTCGATCCAGATCGCCGGCGAAGCCGTGGCCGGCGCCGATGCTACGATCCGCGAAGCGCGGAGCGGCTACCTGCCGCAGGTCAGCCTGGCCTCAAGCTATACCCGGCTGAGCCTGACTCAGGAATTCGACATCCCCAACCTCGGGCATTTCAAATTCAGCGCACCCGACAACTACGGCGCCCGGCTGGGAGCGACGGAGCAGGTTTTCACGTGGGGGAGGGTCAAAAAAACCGTCGAGATGAGCCGCATCGGCCGCGATCTCGCCCAGGACAGTGTCACCCTGACGGCTCAAACTCTGGCCTATCAAATCATCCCCATCTTTTTCGGCGCCTTGTATACGAACGAGGCCGTTAAGGTTCTCGATTCAACCCTCGAAACGTTGAACAAAAAACTCGCCATCATCCAGGAGCGCTACCGGGCCGGACTGGCCTCGGACTTCGACGTCTCGCTTCTCAGCGTCCAGATCAGCGGCCTGGAGTCCCAGAGGCTGGATTTCCTGAACAACGTCAAGAAATTGATGATGACCTATAACCGAATCGCCGGCCGGCCCATCGAGAGCACCTTTATCCCCGAGGGCACTCTGGCCCTCGAGCCGGTCGCCGCCGACTCCAAGGTGCTGGCCGAAGAAGCGGCCGCCAACAGGCCCGAGGCCAAACTCATCGCCAACCAGCGCAACTTTGCTACGGCCCGGATCGCCCTGGCCCGGACCGCCGACAAGCCTAACGTCATCGCGTCGTTCAATTACCAGCTCAACAACGGGTACCTGCCCAATGTCAGCACCATCCGCGGCTACTGGAACGCCGCCTTGGCCGTCAATTACCCGATCTTCGACGGGCACCGAACATCGGCCCAGGTCGCCGAGGCCCAAGTCGCGCTGCGCACCGTCGATGAACAAGCGGCCGACCTCTTGAGAGGCTTCGAGCTCGAGATCAACCAGGCCCTCGCCGACCTCAAGACGTCCGAGCAAAGGATCGCCGTGGAAAAAACCAAGATCGAACACGCCGAGAAGGCGGTGAGGATCGCCGATGAGCGTTACCGGAACGGGCTGATGAGCATGACGGAACTCGTCGAGGCCCAGGACTCGCTCGATTCGGCGCGCCTGAACTATCTTCAGCTTATCTATAATCACATCCTGGCCAAGTACAATTTGTACAAATCCGCCGGCCGGAAAGTTTATTCCTGAGGAGAGAATCCATGATGAAAAGAATAATCGCTGTCCTTATCGCCGCCGCGGTCCTGGGGATCGTCGGCTATCGCGCTTCGGTGAACCTCCGGGCCAGGAAGGCGGCCGAGAACCAGGCGATTCCCGATAAGATTGTCCCCGTCCGAACCACCGCGGTCCAGACGATGGAATTCACGGACAAAATCAAGTCCTCGGGCAACGTCATGGCCGATTCCGAGGTGACCCTGTACTCCAAGGTGCCTGGAAAAATCGTCCAGAACAACGTCAAAATGGGCAGCATCGTAACGCCCGGCATGACGGTCGCCATCGTCAGCCGGGACGAGATCGGCTACCAGTACAATCCGTTCGAGGTCAAAAGTGACGTCAAGGGTGTCGTGGCCCGCGTCCTTCTGAATCCCGGCGCCCTGGTCGGGCCGACCACACCCCTCATCAGCCTGGTCGACATCGACACCGTCAAGGCCGTTGCCGCCGTGGACGAGCTCAAGATCCGTTTTGTCCGGATGGGGCAGCCCGTCAAGGTCAAGCTCCAGGCCTATCCCAACGAGGTATTTTCGGCCCGGGTCACCAACATGTGCCCCGTCTCCAACCCGGTGAGCCGAACGATCGAAGTCGAAGTCGGCATCCCCAACGCGGACCATCGCATCAAGCCCGGGATGTATGCCGAGGCGGAGTTCGAACAGGGAAAGCACAAAGGGTTTGTCCTGCCGATCGTTTCAGTGGTCGACCGGGCCGGCCGGAAATATGTCTTTGCCGCCGCGGGCGGCAGGGCGGCCATGAAGGAAGTGACGACAGGAGAAGTGGTCGGTGACACGATCGAAATCGTCTCAGGCCTCGACGGCAGCGAAACGATCATCACCACCGGCGCCGATAAGCTCGACAATAACGACAAGATCAACGTCGTCAAGTCATGACGCGACGGCGCGCGTCAATCAAGGAGCTTCCATGAGGATCGCAGATATTTCCATCAAGCAGCCCGTTTTCATCACCATGGTCATCGGCCTGATCCTGGTGCTGGGCCTTCTTTCGTATTCGCGGCTCGGCGTGGACCTCATGCCCGACGTCACGCTGCCCATCGTGGCCGTGACGACGCCCTATCCCGGGGTCGGCCCCGAGGAGGTCGAGCAGCAGGTCACCAAGCCGATCGAGGACGTCCTGAGCTCCATCAATCTCCTCGACAAGCTCTCGTCGACCTCCTCCGAGGGCGTCTCGGTCATCGTTGCCCAGTTCAAGCTCGAGAAAGACGCCCAGCAGGCGACCATGGAGGTCCGGGACAAGATCTCCACCATCCGGAGCACGCTGCCGCGGGACATCCTCGAGCCGATCATCGACAAGTTCGACGCGTCCGCGGCGCCGATCATCTCCTACGGCATCGTCAGCCGGAACGGGCATCTCAATATCTCCGACCTCCGGTCGCTCATCGACGATGAGATCAAACCGCTCGTCGAGCGGGTGGACGGGGTCGGCCAAGTGAGCGTCGTCGGCGGGCTGGAGCGGGAGATCCAGGTCCGCGTGGACAACGCCAAGCTCGCCCTCTTCAACCTGTCCTTGGGCCAGGTGGGCCAGGCGATCAGGTCAGAGAACCTGAATCTGCCCGCCGGACGGATCACCCAGCAGAACTATGATTTCCTGATCCGGACCAAAGCGGAGTTCCAGCAGGTGGACGAGATCAACCGGGTCATCGTGGCCAATCCCGGCGGCAGCCCGATTTACCTCAAGGACATCGCGACCGTCGTCGACAGCTTCAAGACGAGGAGCACGATCTCCCGCGTCAACGGCGTCGAGAATGTGACCATCGTCGTCCAGAAGCGCTCGGGGACCAACACCGTCAAGGTCGCCGACGACGTCAGCAAAGCCATCGGCCGCATTGCCAAGGCTTATCCTGATCTCGACATCAAGCTTTCGACGGACGAATCGATCTTCATCAAAGAGTCCCGGGACGACGTCCTCAAGAGTCTCGTCGAGGGCGCTCTCCTGGCCGGCCTCGTCGTGCTCCTTTCGTTTGGCGATTTTCGCAACACGCTCATCACCATCGCCGGCCTGCCTGTGTGCGTCATCGGCACCTACGCCGTCATGGCCGCCCTGGGCTTCACGATCAACATCATCACTCTCCTCGCCCTGAGCCTGTCGATCGGACTGCTCATCGACGACGCCATCGTCGTGCGGGAGAACATCTTTCGCCACATGGAAAAGCTCGGCAAGCGTCCGATGCAGGCCGCGAGCGAAGGAACCTCCGAAGTCGGGTTGGCCGTCCTGGCTACGACGCTGACGCTGGTTTCGGTGTTCCTCCCCGTGGCCTTCGCGACCGGGATCGCCGGGAAATTCTTCAAGCAGTTCGGAATCACGATCGCGGCCGCGGTCCTGATTTCGCTGTTCGAGGCGTTCACATTTGCCCCAATGCTCTCGGCCCATTTTTTCAAGGAAGCCGGGACGAACGGAAAAAAATCTTTCTCGGGCCGCGTCACGCATTTCGTAACGCGGGCGTACGACAGCCTCGGCCGCGGCTACCGCCCCCTGCTCAAGTGGGCGGTGACCCATCGCAAAAGCGTTATCGCCATCACCCTCGCCATCTTCGCGGTGAGCGGCTGGCTGTTCACGCTGGTCGGCGTCGGCGGGACGCCGCACGGTTCACGGCCCGAGTTCAACATCAAGGTCCAGGTCGCCTCGGGAAGCTCGCTCGCGAGCACGGAAAAGACCGTCCGTGAAATCGAGGAGCTCGTCAGACGGGAGCCCGAGGTCAAGGACATCTTTTCGATCATCGGCACGACCGACGGCGCCGCCGATGAAGGCACGGTCAATGTCAAGCTCAACACCAGGGGAGCGTCCGACGAATTCCAGGATTACCTGCGCCCCAAATTGGCTTCCGTGCCCGGCGCCAAGCTCACCTTCCAGGAATCGATGTCTCTCAGCGGCAACGCCGCCCAGACGTTCGCCCAGCTCCCGATCCAAATCAACATCAAGAGCACGAACATGGAAAGCCTGACTCTGGCCGCCGAGCGTGTCCGGGGCGCCCTGGCCGATATCCCACAGCTCGTCGACCTCAACTCCGATTACAAGCCGCCCAAGCCCGAGATCCAGATCCAGATCGACCGCGAACGGGCCTCCCAGCTCGGCGTCAATACGCTCCAAGTGGCCTCGGCCATGCGCAGTCTGGTCGACGGCGACATCGCTTCCCGTTTTCGTCAGGCCGAGAAGCTCTACGATATCCGGGTCCTCGCCGCCGACGATGTCCGGCAGGACCTCGACAGGCTGGCCAAGGTGTATATCCCGACCATGAAAGGCGGAATGATTACGCTGGACCAGGTGGCCAAGTTCAAGGTTCTGAACGGTCCGACCCAGATCAAACGCAAAGACAGGATCCGTCAGGTGACCGTGGTGTCCAACATTCTTAAGGGCGCGGCGCTCAATCAGATCACCCGGGGAGTCCAGGCCCGGCTGGCCGCCCTCAACCTGCCCGGGGACGTGAGTTACGATTTCGGCGGCCAAGTCGAAACGAACGCGGAGATGTTCCAAACCATGACTGTGTCGCTCGCCCTCGCCGTCATTTTTGTCTACATGATCCTGGCGTCGCAGTTCGGCTCGTTCTTGCAGCCCTTCGCCTTGATGCTGGCCCTGCCGCTCTCGATCATCGGCGCCGTCCTGGGCTTGCTCGTCGCCAATAAACTTTTCGATATGGTGGCCTTCATCGGGCTCATCATGCTTATGGGGCTGGTCACGAAGAATTCCATTTTGCTTATCGATTATACAAACGTGCTGAGGCGCCGCGGGCTTGAGCGGACCGAGGCCATCCTCGAAGCGGGCGGGACGCGGCTGCGGCCGATCCTCATGACGTCGCTGGCCATGATCCTGGGCATGATCCCCGTCGCTTTCGGCCTGGGCGCCAGCTCGAATTTCCGGGCGGGCATCGGCTTCACGATCATCGGCGGCCTCATCTCGTCGACGATCCTCACCCTGGTCATCGTTCCGGTGTTCTATGTCATCCTGGACAGCATCGGGGCAAGATTCCGGAGGAAACAAACGGCCTGACGCACCCCATTGTCCGGGGGCCTTTCGTTTTCTTGACGGCCCTGTTAGAATAAAGGCGCCGGCTCGATTTCTTTCAGGGTGGCCGATATGTCCGTGTTTCGACAATGGGCGGCCCGACGGACGGGCCTCGTCCTTTTGACCGCCGTTCTTGCCGGGGGGACGCCGGCTGTTCCGGTTCTCAGAGCCCAGATCAAGGCCGACGCCAAAAAGCCGCTTCAGTACGATGTGAGTGTCACCCTCAAGCTCGTTCAAGTCTATGTGAGCGGCAAGAACGGCAGCCCCGTCGGCGACCTCAACCCGTCGGAGTTCGAAGTTTACGACAACGGTCGAATCGTTCCGGTTACCCATTTTGAAAAGCACTTCCTGAACCAACCGGAGGAGGTTTCCGCCGGTTCCGAGAAGCCGAAGCTCGGCCGGAAGTTCTTCCTGCTTTTCGATTTTGCCTTCATCGACCCGAGAGGCGTCCTCAGGGCCAAAGCCGCCGGCCTCCATTTCATCGACACAGAGCTCAGGCATGGGGACCAAGTCGGGCTTTTGACGTACACCGCTTTCCGGGGGCTCGTCCTTCACGAATACCTGACGACCGACCATAAAAAGATCCGCCGGGTTGTCGACGGGTTCGGCCTGAAGAAGGTCACGGGACGTGCCGAGAACCTGACGGACTACGTCTATTCCGTCGATGTCAGCCCGGACAACGAGCCGACCAGTGCGATGCTGAGCCCCGAGGAGCAGTTCTTCCAGCGCCAGGCCCAGCTCCAGACGGGGCGAGGCCAGAGGGTCGATGAGGGAGTGCGTCAGGGCTATGTGGACAGGGTCCGCGCGTTCATCGATACGCTCAGCAACTTGGCCGTGGTTCTCCGCACCATTCCGGGCTATAAGAACTTCATTGTCTTTTCGGGAGGCGTCGCGCGCCAGGTCCTCTATGGCCAGCGAAGCAAACCCGTTGTGGGTGCCTCGCTGACCGCTGAGGATTTCGCCAGGCAGTTGAGGGATTTCGACGCCGCCCAAGCGGATACGGGACTCCGGGACGACTTCAGCAAAATGGTCGACGAATTCAAGGCCGCCAACAGCCCCATCTACGCCCTGGATGTGTCCCGGTCGGTGAAGGATTCGGATGTCTCGTTCAGCGAAGGTGTGGGCCGGAGCGCCCGAGAGTTCGACGGGGCGGACTCGCTGCGGCAAATGGCCTCGGGGAGCGGCGGGCGCTTCTTCGCTAACACGATGGACTACAAAGACAGTCTGGCCGATATCCAAAACGTGACCGGATCATACTATGTGCTGGGCTATTCCGTAAGCGAGAAATGGGACGGCAAGTTCCATAGGATCAAAGTCAGGGTCAATCGGAAAGGCTGCGACGTCGCGGCCCAGGGCGGTTATTTCGACCCGAAGCCATATAAGGAGTACTCAAGCTTCGAGAAGCTCATCCACGTCACAGACCTGGCCCTGAGCGAGGAGCCGCAGTTTCAGGTCCCGGAAGAGATCCCCGTTTCGGCCCTGCCCGTGACGGTCGACGGGACCCCCCGGCTTTTGGCCTTCAGCCGGGTTTCCGGCTCCGCGTCCGCGGAGGTCCTGGGGAAGAGGGCCGAAGCCTACTTGTTGCTTTGCGATGAAAAGGGCGACATCGCGGCGGTCAAGAGATTCCGCCTGACCTATCCCGAGCCGCCCGGAGAGACGTATTTTCCCTCATTCCTCGTGGCGGTCAAGCCGGGCAGCTACGTCTGCCGCATGGTCCTCCGGAACATGGACACGGGACGCGGAGCACGGGGGTTTTTCCAGGTTGTGGTGCCGGAGAAGCCGACTGTGGCGCCCGCCTTCGACTCGCTGCTCCTGCTCGCCGAAGACCCTCACTCCCGGGATCTGGCCGGTTCGGAGGGGTCGTCTCCGTCGAATCTTTTCGGCTACGACCAGAATTCCTATGCCCCTCTCGTCGGCGATGTTCCTTCCGGACTCTCCAAACTCTTTGCCGCTCTTCGTTGCAGCTCGGGCGACCCGAACCAGCCTCTCGAGCTCTCCGCTACTCTAGGGAATATTGCCTCGGCCGGCCACTCCGATGTTCCGGTCTCGGTGCTCAAAAAGTCCGAAGGCGGCCTGCCACGCCTTCTTTTCCTGGAACTGGCCACGGGCGAGCTCAAGCCGGGCCGCTACACATTGACGATCTTGGCGAAAGGCCCGGCGGGCGAGTCCGTGCCCGTGACATCTGCGGATTTCGTCGTGAAATAGGGACTCTGGTCAGAACGGCGCGAGCTTCCGCATGACCTCGGCCATTCAATAAACGCAGTGGCGGGCTTCGTCGGCGTAGGCCCTGAGAAGCTCCAGGTCGGCGTCGAAGAAGTGGTCCGAGGGGCTGAGGATAAATCCGCCGCCCGCTCCGGCCTCTTCAAAACAGCGGCGGACTTCCCGTCTCGTTTCCTCGGCCGTGCACCCCAGAAAGAAGTGGAACTGGTCGAAAGCCCCGATCATGCAAGCTCTGTGACCGATGCGCCGTTTGGCCTCCCGGAGGTTTGTGTCCCCGCCCATGCCCTGCGGCGTGAATGTTTCCATGGCGTCGGGCTCCATGTCCGCGATGCGCTCGAGGAAGGGCATCATGCCGCCGCAGGTGTGATAGACGATGCGCTGCCCCGCTCCGTGGGCGAGGCGGATGAGTTCGGCGTCATATGGCGCGACGAACTCGTCAAAAATGCGCGGCGAGATGACGGTGGACGAGGCGTCTCCGCCGCCGTGCTCGACGAGGTCGAAACGGGCGCCCGCCATGGACTGGACGAAGACCTTCTTGCGCTCGAACAGAATTCTCAGGAACGCATGGACCCAGCCCGGGTCGTCGAAAGTGGCCAGGATCAGGTTTTCGATCCCATAGAGGCAGGCGGCGTCCTGCCAGGTGCCGGGCTGGCCGTAAACGTCGAAATAACAGACGGTTCCCCGGATGAGGCCTCGCTCCCCGAACGCGTCCACCTGGCGGTTGACTTCCTCGACGTCGCAGAGAGGAGCGGTGACATACTCGCCGATGACGTCGATATCGGACTTGTCTTTGACCAGCCGCTCCGTGATCCACGAAGTGTAGTCGGAGCTCTGGAGGACCGTGGTCAAGGTCTTCTTCGGCGTCACGAAATTATAACGGACGGTTGTGTACTCCGGATCGGGGATTGCGGTTGCTTCGATCCGCCAATCTTCTGAGGCCACGCGGCGCGGCTCGCGGACGGCGAGGGGCCCTTGGGCGGGGTCGTGGAAATCTCCGCGCGCCCAGTCAGGCTTTTGGGAGGCGATCCATTCGACCGGATCCAGCCCGAAAGCATCGAAGAACGCCTGGCTTGATATTCCGCCCATAGACTTGTTCAGGAAATACTCCATGACGTGATGGGTCGTCACGGGAAGCCGGTCGGGCGCTTTCAGGTCGATGGCCGCCAGGAATCGTTCCTTCGAGGTCATACCGCTTCGCCTCCTTGGGAATCAACCGACCCGGCGGATATGCAGGTCGGTGAAAACGTCGCGCTCGTCGGTGCTCGTCGAGGAGAATTCCGAGACGACGGCCCCTTTGTCCCCGGCCTGGAACCAGTGCAGGGCGTTGGGGAGGATGGTGTATTGATCTCCGGGACGGAGGACGATCTCATGCCAAACGTTGAATTGGCGCCGGTACTTCAATGGAACTTTTGCCTTGGGCTTCAGTACGGGATCGCCCGCCACATACAGATAAATCTCGCCATACCGGCAGCGGAACGTTTCACGCTTGCCGGGATTCCTCTCATTGATCCAGGGGTGGCGGTGCTCCGGACAGGTCTGCCGGGGGAGCATGATCAACTCCTTGGCGCAGTACCGGTCGTTGTTTTCATAGACGACGACCTGGAGA
Organism: Candidatus Aminicenantota bacterium; assembly: GCA_963727095.1. GTDB lineage: Bacteria > Acidobacteriota > Aminicenantia > Aminicenantales > Saccharicenantaceae > CAVSEQ01. The sequence continues at coordinate 1,693,384 of CAVSEQ010000005.1, forward strand.
CCGATGTTGCGGATGTCGCCGAGTCCCAGGTCCGTCACCTCGACGGTGTCCCTTTCGATGGGCGTGATGCGGATCCGGGCCTTCTTGAGGAGCTCGAGAGCGCCGGCCTTGGCTCTCTCAATGTCGTTGGCTTTCATGGGCCCCTCCAGGCGGGCAGATTATAGCCGTTTGAACCGGAGAAATAAAGCCGTTCTCCCGGACGCGTTCCCCATTTTTCTATTGTCAGATTCCGCAGCCTCCGGTATAAATAGGGAAGCCCTGAACTGGAAGGAGTTTCGCATGGCCAATTCCTTCGGGAGGCGCCCTCGCCATGTCTGACCGGCTGTCGAAATTCACCTCGGCAATGGACAAACTCTATGAGTTCGACCGGGAGCCGGTGACCCCCGACAAGTTTCAGACCGGCGGGAAATTTGCCGGGCTCTTCGCGGGCGAGCACGTCGCGGCGACGGAGTTTGTCATCGGCGCTTTCTTCGTCCTCCATGGCGTTCCGGCCCGCGAGTTGCTCCTGGGGCTCCTTTTTGGGAACCTGCTGGCCGTCCTGTCGTGGACGTTTGTCTGCGCCCCGATCGCCGTCCGGACGCGGCTGACCCTCTACTGGTACCTTCGGAAAATCGCCGGGCCCGGCGTCACCCTTATCTATAACGTCGCTAACGCCTTCCTGTACTGCATCCTCGCGGGTGCGATGATCTCGGTTTCGGCCACCGCTGTTGGACTCCTTTTTGGCATCAAGGTCCCGGCCCTCAGCGCCGTCCTGCCTTCGAGCCCCGGCTGGGTCGCCATCTGTCTTGTCCTCGGAGCGGCGTTCACGGCGATGGCCATCCTTGGATTCGAGAAGTTGAGCCGGTTCGCCGAGGTAGTTTCTCCCTGGATCTTTGTCGCTTTCATCGCCGGGGCCGTCGCCGTACTCTCGAAGCTTGGCGTTGAGCGGAACCTGTCGAATCTCTGGGAGGTGGCGACAGCGAAGATCTGGGACGGTGTCGCGGCGGCCGGCCAGGAAAAGTTCGGCTTCTGGCACGTGCTCTTTTTCGCCTGGTTCTGCAACCTGGCGATGCACATCGGGCTGTCGGACCTTGCCATATTCCGCTATGCGAAAAAATGGACCTACGGTTTTTACACGGCCTTCGGCATGTATCCGGGCCATATGCTGGCCTGGCTCTGCTCCGGGGTCATGGTGGCCGCCATCGGCCGTCAGATGGACCCGGGGCGCATGGCTTTCGAAGCGGCCGGCGTCGCCGGAATCGGAGCGGTCCTGCTGGCCGGGTGGACGACCGCCAATCCCACGCTCTACCGCGCGGGGCTTGCTCTCCAGGCCGTAACGCCCAACTGGAAGCGTTGGAAAATCACGCTCTTGGCCGGGACGGCCACGACCGTGCTCGCGTGTTTTCCCGTGTTCTTCCTCAAGCTCCTGGATTATGTGGCCATCTACGGCCTGGTCCTGATGCCCATCGGTGCGATCGTTTTCACCGAGCATTGGATCTTCCCGCTGTTGCGGATCGAGCAGTACCGGGCGGAGAAAAGGGGCTGGACCTTCAACTGGGCTGTTCTTGGTGTTTGGCTGGGGACGCTTGCGGCCTGTTTCCTGCTGCCGTTGCATCTATTCTATAAATGGCTGCCGGGCTGGTTCATCGCCGTTGCGGCGTACACGATCATAGCGGTCCTCTCGCGAGGGCGGCGAACCTCACGGGCGGGCGCCCCGATTCATGCCGAGGGGGGAGCGAGATGAAAACTCTATTGGCCGTGACTTCGATCCTGAGCCTCGCGGTCTGTCTCGCCGTCCCTGTTCTTTTCTTCCTGGGCTATCTGCCTGAGGACGGCTTCAAGTCGGCGCTTCTCCTCGCCTCGCTGGCCTGGTTCATCCTGGCCACGGCCTGGGCGTCGTACTCGAAAAAGAAGCCGTCAGCCCAACAGCATGCGCAGTCCCAAGAATGCCTGGACGAGATAGAGCACAAGAATTGAGACGCCCAGGACGAAGTGCGGCGTTCTCGCGGGCGAATCGGGCCCTTTGATCTTCCGGGAAATCACGTACGTCCAAACGAGCAGGGCGACGACACCCAGCCCCACCACAAGGTGAACGGGGTACTCGAGAAGTTTGCCGGTGTCGATCAGGATGACGATGAGTCCCACAAGAAAGCCGATGACACCAAGAATCACAAGGACCGGGCCCCGGCCCCGATGTCGCCTGACGGACGCGACGGGAAGCGGGGCCTTTGAGAGCCTGGCGCGCCTGATCCGCCACCCCAGAGCCGCCATGAAGAAGAAGGCGACCATCACGGCCGCGTTATAAAGGCCGTGAAAAATTCTGAGCGCTTCGATCATGCGCCCGGCCGCCTAATCCACGACTTCAAGCACGCCCTGCATTCCGCGGTCCTTGTGACTCTTGCCGAAAGGAGGCTGCTCGCCGCACCAGAAAGGATATTTGCCGGTTTTCGTTGCCGTGAATTTGATGGTTTTGGAATCTTTGCTCATGGACTCCTTGAAATCGATGCCGGCCTCGGGGGCTTTGAGGATGATGTTGTGAGGCGTTCCCCCGACTTTCTTGACGACGAACTCCACCGGCACGTTGACCTTCACGACGACGACATTCGGGTCGAAATAGTAGTTGCCGCCCGTGATCTCGACGCGCTGGACGCCATCCTGGCCGACCGTGGCGACGAACCGCTTCTCGCTGGATTCCTGAGCGAATCCCGCGATGCCAGTTAAGATGATCGATACCGCCGCGAACACGAATGCTTTTTTCATTGCCCTCTCCTTTCCGGACACGCTCCGGCCTCAGGCGCAATCAAAGGCACCGATGAGGTCCGCATCGTTTTATCGGTAGGCCTTTGCTCCCTTTATACCCAGCAAAAGACGTGCCACGTTTTGAAACGGACCCATCAAGACCGCCAGAGGGGGAATGCCGGACGAGCGGGCACGGCTTGCCCAATATCTCGGTGGGCGGGATTCCGTCCGACCGGCCGGGACGACATAAACCGCTACCAGCGGTCGCGGCGAACAAGGTCGGCGAGGGGCTTGCGCTTCTTGGGCGGCAGACTGTCCGCCGGATAGCCCAACGGCGTGAAGGCGGAAGGCACGACGCCGGCGGGCAACCCGAGCACCTCTCGGGCCGCCTGTGGATCGAACGCGGCGATCCAGCATGTGCCAAGACCCTCATCGGCGGCCGCGAGGACGATATGGCTCATGGCGATCGTCGCGTCGACTTCGGCGGCGTTCCAGCCGTCCGCTTTCCTCACCCAGCCTTCGGCCGGCAGAGCGCAGACGGCCAGGAGGAGCGGAGCCTGGATAATCCACTCGCGGCCGTAGATCCGGCGGATTTCTTCCTCGCGCCCCTTTGTTTGGATAACAATCAACTTGAACGCTTGGCGGTTGGCCGCCGTTGGGGCGAGGCGAGCCGCTTCGAGCACGCGCCCGAGCTTCTCATCCTCGACCGGGTCGGGCTTATAGGCCCGAACGCTGTACCGTGCCTTTATTAGGTCCTTGAATTCCATCGCTTGCCTCCTTTATGAAGGGGTATGAATGGGGACATGTACCTAGGGTACGTGTCCCCTTTCTCCTGCCCGTCATCTGCCGCCGCAACCGGCGGACCAACTCACAGTCAGTCGCCTTCCAAGGTGAACGCGTACCGGCCTGAGCCGACTTTGATCCGGAGGGCGCCGTCCTTGTCGATCGCAGATTCGATTCCGCTGACTCCCGGCACATACTTGTCGACTACCCAGACCGGCTGTCCGCTTTCGGTCAGCTTGACATTTCTAAGGTTGAACTTCGGGATGATGATCTCCGCCGACGACCCGACCGGCACAACCGCCTCGAGCCGCACCCACTTGTCCGCGCGCGACCACGTGCAGGACACTTCGCCCCGGAGCGTCATCACCGAGCCCGACGCGAAGGTGAGATCCCTGACCATCTGCGGCTGGATGATGAGCTTCTCAAATCCCACGCTTCCGGGCGCCATGTTGATCCCGGCAAGCGCCTTGTAGAGCCACGCGCCCACGCTGCCGAACATCGGATGGTTGTGGGAGTTCATGGACGAGCCTTCGCGCTTCTGCCAGAGCTCCCAAAGCGTCGTCGCGCCGTTCTCGATCATATAGCCCCAGCTCGGATAGGTCGTCTGAACGGCGATATCGTAAGCAAGGTCGGACGCCCCGTTCCGCGTCAGGAGTTCCATCACGTATTTGGTGCCGATGATTCCGGTCGAAAGATGGGAGTCATATCTGTAGACGATATTGTCATACAGCCTGCCGTAGGCGTCGTTTTTCTCCTTGGCCGTGGCGATGTCGAGGAAAAGAGGCAGGATATTCGCCGTCTGCGAGCCGTCGGCGTAGGTGCCGGTCTTTGGGTTAAAGAATTCCCTGTTGAAGGCCCCGGCGATGTCGGCCGCAAGCTTATCGTAGAGCGCGGCGTCCTGAGCTTTGCCCACGATCCGCGCCGAATCGGCAAGGATCTTGGTGTCGTAGTAATAATAAAAGGAGGAAACGACGGCGCCCGGGCACTTCTCGACCGCCACCCAATCGCCGTAGTAGCTGTACCGGAGAACACCGTTCTCCGCCTTGCTTCTCAGAAACTCGACGTATTTTTTGAGCCCGTCGTATTGCTCCTCGAGGATCCGCTTGTCGCCCTGATATTGGTACATGTACCAGCAGAGAAGCGGATAGGCGGTGCCCCAGGCCGGGTCGGCCGGCCGCGAGCCCCAGATGTGAGGCACCGTATCCGTGATCCGGCCCTGCTCGTCCTGGACGTCGTGGATGTCGCGGACGAAGTTCGTGTAGAAGGCCGCCATGTCGAAGTTCATCATGGCTTCTTCGGCCGTGCCCTGGGCGTCGCCCATCCAGCCCATGCGTTCGTCGCGCTGGTCGCAGTCGGTCGGGACGCTGTGGAGGTTCGTTTTCTGGCCCCAGGTGATGATGCGCTGGAGCTTGTTGAGGATGTCCTTCGACGCCGCGAAGCTGCCGGCCGGCCGGACGCCCGAATGAACGACCCGGCCGCGGATCGAATCGAGCTGCGGCGTCCCGGGGAATCCCGTGACCTCGACGTAGCGGTAGCCGTGATAGGTGAAACGCGGCTCCCAGCTTTCCTCGCCGTCGCCCTTGAGGATGTAATGATCCTCGGCGCGCGCCGAGCGGAGGTTGTCCTGGTTGAGCATGCCGTTCGCGAAGAGCATCTCGGCGAACCGGAGGCGCACGTTCGTGCCGCGCGGGCCCCGGACGCGAAGGCGCGCCCAGCCGCTCGAGTTCTGCCCCATATCAAAGACGTAAACCCCCGGCTGGGGGGTCGTCATCTTGAAAGGCACGAGCGTATCGACGACCCGGATGGCGGGCATCATCTGCGAGGAAAGGACGCCGCCGGGCGCCTTGACGCTTTCGGCTGGTCCCCAGGCTTTGTCGTCGAACCCCGGCCGGTCCCAGCCGGACGTTTCGAGGCGCGCGTCATAGGTTTCGCCGTTATAGATGCTGTCCTCGATGATCGGACCGTCGGCGGCCTTCCAGGTCGTGTCGCTCACAACAGACATGGCGGTTCCGTCTTCGAGTTCAATATTGAGCTGAAGAATGAGGGCGCGCGATTTGTACCAGCCGTTGCCGAGAACGGCGCTCACCACGTTCGCTCCCTGCCGGATCATCTGGGTCACGTCGTGAGTAACGTACAGAACACGTTTGGGATAAGTCGTCCAGCCCGGGTCGAGGACGCTCTCACCGGCCTTGCGGCCGTTCACGCGGAGTTCGTGGTAGCCGAGGCCGCAAACATAGGCCCGGGCCCGCTTCACGCGGCCGCCAACGGAGAATTCCTTGCGGAGCTGGTTCTTGCCGCCGATCCAGGCGCCTTTCCATTCGGCCTGATCGAAGAGCCCGGTGTCGAACCTGGCCACGGAACTCCAGGGGCTATCCTTGCCGTCCTTGTCCCAGTAGCGGACTTTCCAGTAACACGTCATGCCGCTCGTGAGCGGCTTGCCGGCGTAAACGATCTGCGTGAACGCGGCCGAGGTGATTTTGCCGCTGTCCCAGAGATCTCCGGCTGTCGCGTCGGGAGCGGACGACACGATGACTTGATACGCGGATTGGGTCTGGCCGCGGCCCGTGTGATCGAGGACCCAGAAAAGGCGCGGCAACTTGACATCCACGCCCATGGGATTCTCGAGATATTCGCACCGAAGCATCGTCGGCGCCTGGGGACCGGAGGGCTCCTCGGCGGCCAATGGCACGGTAATTGTCAACACGGCCGAAGCCGCGAGCAAAAACGCGATAACATGCAGGGATGACGGCATGATGTTCCTCCTTCTTCGTGTGAATGGACGGTCTGAGCCTATTATTGAAAAAATCCGGCCGTTTGTCGATAGGTTTCGGCGGCGGGGAGCGGTTGACGCGGCGGGCGGGAGCGACTATAGTGGGCATCCGATGGGATCCTTTAAGAAATCCGCATCTGTTGCGCTCATTTCCGGCTTGGGCCGCTTCCCCGGCTTGAGCGAAATGGCCGCCATACGCGCGTTCATTCCAGCACCAGCCCTCGTGATCGCCCTTGCTCTCACCCTCGCCTTTTTCTTAATTCTTCCACTGCAGCTTCAGGCCGCTTCGCCCGCTGCCGGAATAGGCACAGGGCCGGGCGCCGAAGTCTGGCAGGAATTGCGCTCAAGCCAGCCGCAGAGAACCGGCGTTCCCGTCGCCGGGCTCGTTCTCGTGCGGGATGCCTTCACCTTTCATCTGGATTCGGGAGCGTTCTTCCCGCTCACCCAAGTTTCCGGACTCATCGTGGGCGGAGTGTTCAAGGGCAAAGGCCGTTTCGAGCTCAAGCCGGCGACCGAGAGCGAGCGCTGGTTTCTCGCCCTGCGCTCCAGGCAAAAGGATATGCAGGTTCTCGCCGATACCTTTGATGAGGCCGTCTTTCTGTTCACGGACGGGACCGAGAAAGAGCTTCTCACGGCGAGTCCGACCGTCCCCGGCTCCCTTGACCAACTTGCTTCGATTTATAATGACACGCTGAAAAAAGCTGCCAAAGGCCTTCATGCCGACCTTCGCTTGAGGCTTCTACCCGACCTCATAGAGGAAACACCCGCCGCGCGGGGGATTTTCCTGGCTTGCTTTGACGGTGCAAAGCTCCCGCCAGCGATCGCCGCGTTCGCTCCAAGGGGCTTGGACCGGCTGTGGCTCGAATCGGATTTAGGCGCGGAAACGAGCGGCCTGTTCATCATCCATGAAGATAGAGGGGGCCTCTGGTACAGCGAGCGTCCAGCAGCGGAGTCGACGAATACAACGGCTCCTCTCGCGCTGGACCTCAGCGCCCTCCATTATTCCATCGAGACGACGATCCGGAAGAACACGGACATCGAAGGGCGGACGGCACTTCGCCTGCGCAGCGCACGGGATGGCGTCCGCGTTATCCCCTTGGACCTTTTCGCGAAACTGCGTCTGTCGGCGGTCCGGTTCAAAAGGGGAGAAGGTCCGATTGTGGCCGTTCCCTTCATCCAAGGCGGGGAGAAGAGCATGGACCCGGTCCTCGTCATTCTTCCTCAGCCGCTCAAGGCCGGCGAGGAGGCTGAGATCAGCGCCGACTATCAAGGCGACGAGGTGCTCCAGGACGCCGGCGAAAACAACTTCTATATCGGCGCGCGCCAAAACTGGTATCCCGCGCTGAACGGGATGCACGACTGGGCCGTTTACGACCTCAAGTATCGCATCCCGAAGAAGCGGCAGATCGTCTCCGTGGGGAAGCTCGTCGATTCGGCCGAGGACGGCAATTTCGCGGTTTCCCGGTACACGTCGGGGGCGCCGGTGCGCATCGCGGGATTCAACTACGGAGAATTCAAGCTCATCGAGCGGGCCGACCCCGATTCCGGTGTTAAGATCCGCGTGTACACGAATCCGGGGGAGCCCAATTTTGCCAAGCAGTTGAGGGCCCTCCTGCCCCAGACGAGCTTCAGCACGGCTTCCATGGCCGAGGATACGCTGGCCGACAGCATCAACACGGCCCGCGTAGGCAAGATTTATTATGGGCCGCCGACCTTGAACGACGTGGCCGTGACGCAGCAGACCGACTGGAATTTCGGACAGAGCTGGCCGACGCTCATCTACATCCCCTATATGGCATTCCTGGATTGGGTAACGCGGGCGGAACTCGGCTTCTATGACGCAAAGTCCTTCGTGGAACAGGTCACCCCCCACGAATTTGCGCATCAGTGGTTTGGGCACCGGGTCGGGTCGGCGACGTACCGCGATGTCTGGCTGGAGGAGGGGCTGGCTGAGTTTACCGTGAGTCTCGTTGTCGAGAAGACCCAGGGCGCGAAGGCGTTCAGGGAATACTGGGAGAGGTCGAGAAAGCTGCTCCTGGACAGACCGCTCCACTCGGTGTGCGCCAACTCGGAAGCCGGTCCGATTTCCATGGGGCGCAGGCTGGGCTCCGGCGAGACGCCCCAGGCGTACAGCGTCGTCGTCTATCGAAAAGGGGCCTTTGTCGTCCACATGCTGCGAAGCATGTTCTATGACGCGAAGGATCCCAATCACGACCACCGCTTCATCGAGGCGATGAAAGATTATCTCACGACCTGGGCCGGCCGGAATGCAACAACTGCGGATTTCCAGGCTATTATCGAACGACACGCGCCGGCCCCGTTCACCGGTGACATGGGCTGGTTTTTCCGTCAGTGGGTCGACGGCATGACGCTGCCCAAAATCGAGTCCACGATCGGAGTCGAAGAGGCGAGCCGGGGCCGGTACCGGATCACCGGGAATATCGTCCAGTCCGGCGTCCCCGACGATTTCGTGAGCCTCATCCCGTTGTATTTCGAATTTGGCAAGGACAAGCTCATGAGATTCGCCCTGGTGACGATCGCCGGGAACCAAACTCTCCCGGTCCAGGGCGAGCTGCCGCTATCGAGAAAACCTCTGCGGGTTGTCGTCAATCCCGATTTCGAACTGCTGACGGGCCGCTAAACTCCGGAAGCGGGAGCCCGGAATGCCCCACCCGCGAAACCCTTAATTCTCCTTCCATCACGCTTCGTTCCGGACGGGGACATTTTGGCTGAGCGGTTGATAGGGACAATGATGCTTAGCTATCAGAGGCACGGGCCGACTTCTTGACGGGTCGTCCCGCTTCGGGTAGAATACGGCAGATTCGTGGGGCTGTAGCTCAGCTGGGAGAGCGCTTGAATGGCATTCAAGAGGTCGCCAGTTCGATCCTGGTCAGCTCCACCATCGAAGTAACTCCGATTCCCCTGATATTCGAGCTAGCTTCTGGCTTTTGGGTTTTCACTCCCATAACCTTTTTTTCAGCGTAATTTAACTTATTTTGTGATGAACCTGCCCGCTGATTTGGTCCAATGTTTAAGGTAGAAAACCACTTTGTTGAGCCGGCGTTTGGTCACTTCTTTCCGGTCCCGCCGTCGATCCGCGTCGCCGGCAGGTGAAACTGGCTGTAGAGATGGAGAATCAGGCCCTTGGCGCGGCCCTCGGCGTCAGACGGTCGGCGACCTGACGGTATGGCGCCGGGCGTTGTGAACGGAGTAAATTACGAAAGGCAGAGCAATCGGATCAGCAATCGGCTTAGTTGACGCCGAATTCTCATCTATGATAAATGCCTAGACGAGGTCCTCGTCCATGGGTCAGGCTCGAAGGGGAACGAACAGACGCCGCTCTTCCGCCGCAATGCGGCTGGCGCTGGGTTTTCTTGCCGCGTTTTGCCTCATTTCGGCCGTCCATGCCGCCCCGGCCGGGAAGCCGCTCCGAATCCTCCTGCTGACCGGGAAAAACAACCACGCCTGGCAGGAAACGACTCCAGTTCTGAAGGACATGTATGAGGCGAGCGGCCGGTTCGCCGTCGACATTCTTTACGACCCGTCGACGATGGACAGCCGGAGCCTGGCGGGCTACGACGTCATTGTCAGCAATTGGACAAACTACCCAAGCGCGGATAGGGAATGGGGCCCGAAAGCCGAAAAAGCGTTTCTCGACTTCGTCCGGTCGGGGAAAGGTTTTGTCCTCGTCCATGCCGCTGGGGCCTGCTTCCAGGGCTGGCCCGAATACCGGCAGCTGGCCGGGGCCGTGTGGGGATCGAAATCCGCGCACGGGACCTACCACGCGTTCAATGTCGTCGCGGATGATCCTGACCATCCCGTCACCAAGGTCATCGGCGACTTTGTAATCACCGATGAGCTGTACCACCGGATGGATGTCGAGCCCACGGCCCACCGCCTGTGCTCCGGCTTCTCCGACAAAGCGGAGGGCGGAACCGGCGAATGGGAGCCTGCCGTTTTCAGCACGAGCTTCGGCGCCGGCCGCGGCTTCTATCAAATTCTCGGCCATGATGCCAAGGCCATGATGAACCCCAACTGGAAGCTTCTCATGCTGCGCGGAACCGAGTGGGCGGCGACGGGCCGGGCCACGATCGAAATTCCGTTCGATATCGCCGCCGTCGTCAAGGCGGCCGCACTCACTTCTCGCGAGCAGAGCCGGGAACCTCAGACGGTCGTTCATGGGCTCGTGTGCTCCGCGTATCGAAACCCCGGCTTGCGAGGGCAGCTGGCCCGGACGATGGCCGCGCTCTTGCAGTCACCGGGTTCGGAAGAGTTCAAGAAGTTCATGTGTGGGGAACTCGGCATCATCGGGACACCTGCAGAAGTGCCGGCCCTGGCGCGGCTGTTGGAAGATCCGAAGCTGGGTTTCGCGGCGTGCTCGGCCCTGGAGAGAATCCCAGGCGCCGAGGCCTCCAAAGCGTTACAGGATTCGACGGCGAGACTTCGCGGGGCGGCGCTTGTCGGAATCATCAATTCCCTGGGCGAGCGGCGTGATGCTTCGGCCGTCGATATGTTGGGTGCTTACCTACGAGCCGCCGGTGACAAGGACGTAATAGCCGCGGCAATTCGCGCCTTGGGCAAGATCGGCGGTCCCCAAGCCGTCAAGGCGATGGAGGCTGGCCGGACCGCCATCCCTTCCGAACTCCACCCGGAGCTGGCCGCCTCTCTCCTCGAATGCGCCGAAGGTTTGGAATCGAGCGGCGACGGAAATAGTGCCGCTCCGATTTACCGAAGCCTGTACGACCCCGGCCTGCCCTCAGTCATCCGATCGGCCGCGTGTCTCGGCGAAATGCGCAGCTCAAAGGACCGCGCGGCGCCGCTTCTACTCGAAGCTCTGACGAGTTCCGACGAGGCCCGCCAAATGGCGGCCATCCGTTTCCTGGCAATGCCGCAAGGAAAAGGATCGGCGCGGGCGGCGGCTTCGCGCCTGCTATCGCTTCCCGAACAATTGCAGCCGCAGCTCATCGACGCTCTGGCCGCGGCAGGCGATCGCTCAGTCCTGCCTGAAATCCACCGGGCCTTGGAGAGCTCGTCGCGTGCGACCCGTCTCGCTGCCGTCGATGCCATGCCGCTATTGGGCGACGCCTCGAGCGCACAACGGCTTCTCGATCTCGCCGGAAGTGCCCAAGCCGTCGAGCTTGCGGCCATCCGCAAGAGCCTTGCCCGGATGCCCGGTGCTGACGTCGATAAGGCGTTAACGGCGGCGGTCACGAATCCGTCCTCGCCCGCAATCAAACGCGAGGCGATCATCGCTTTGGCCACGAGAGGCTTTCGTCCGTCGGTGCCGGTCATCCTGAAGGCAGCAACCGCAGAGAGCGGAGAGGTCAGGCACGAGGCGATCAAAGCTCTCGGTGTCCTGGCCGGCGGCGAAGAGAGCCCTGCCCTCGTCGAAATACTTACTTCAGCGCCGTCCGCCGACGACCGAGCGGCAATCGCCGATGCGCTCGTCGCCATCGGCCGGCGCGCGCAGACGCCGGACCAAATTATCGATGCCGTACTGGCCACGCTTCCCGGTGCGACGTCTGAAGCGAAGGAACAATTGTTCCGCGTCCTGGCCGGTTTCGGCGGGGCAAGCGCGCTCGAAGCGGTCCGGGCGGCTCTTAAGTCAGCCGATGCCGAGACGCGAAACGCGGCGCTTCGTTCCCTTTCGGACTGGCCGGATGCCTCCCCCCTCGACGATCTGGCGGCGGTTGCCCGTTCGTCCCGCGATGCCGTGTCGAAAACTCTTGCCCTCAGAGCGATCGCCAATCTTGCCAAAAAAGCGAACGAAATTCCCGCAGACGATCGGGCGGCGACGCTCGGACAGGCCTTGGCCATCGCTGATACGCCGGAGACAAAAAAATTGCTCCTCGGCGTTCTCGGCGGGATTCCGTCGCTACGAGCCCTCGACCTCGCCCGGGCGAATCTTGACCGGCCTGAGGTTTCCGAAGAAGCCGCCGCTGCGCTCACCTCCATCTCCAAAGCGCTCCTCGCGCAAAGATTCCGCGGCGAAACCGGAATGATCACGGTCGCCGTCATCACAGGAGGGCACGATTTCGAGCTCGTGCCGTTCCTGCGTTTGTTCGCAGCGCAGCCGGACATCACCTTCCTCCATCTGCCTCAATCGGATGACAGCGAGATTTTCGAGAACATCAGCCGCTGGCCGTTTGACGTTGTCATCCTCTACAATCTGACACAAAAGATATCGGCCGCGAGGCGCGAGAATTTCCTTCGACTCCTCGACCAGGGCGTCGGCGTCTTTGCTCTCCACCACGCGATGGGCTCGTTCCAGGACTGGCCGCAGTATCAGAAGATTATCGGCGCCCGGTACCACCTTGCTGCGGGCGAGGCGGACGGGAAAAAGTTTGACGCCAGCACGTATCTTCACGGCGTAAAGATTGCCGTCCATGTTGCCGACGCATCTCACCCGGTGAGCCTCGGCCTGAAGGATTTCACTGTGACGGACGAAACGTACAAAGGCTCGGCATTCGAGCCCGATATCAGGATTCTCCTGACGACCACGGAGCCGACGAGCGACAAACCGCTCTGCTGGGTTCGGAACTACCGCCATGCCAACGTCTGCGGCCTCCAACTCGGCCACGGCGCCGAGGCTTTCGCGAGTCCGAGCTATCGCAAGCTCACGGCTCAGGCGATCCGCTGGTGCGCGGCGCCTCGCCTCGAACAGCGGAAAACCGCACCGGAAAAAACGGGGGTCGGACGATGAAGCCGGAACAACTGTCGAGGCGCCTTTTCCTGAAAAGGACGGCGATCGCCGCAGCCGGCGCAGTCGCGGCCCCAACTCTCCTCACGTCCCGCGTCCTCGGCGGTGGGCGCGTTCCGGCCGCAAGCGATCGAGTCGTGCTCGGCCACATCGGCGTCGGCGGCCAGGGCAGTGGGCTTCTGCGAGGATTTCTCGAGGCCGAAGGATGCCGGAGCGTGGCCGTTTGCGATGCGTTCCGCTCCCGCCGCGAGGCTGCCGCCGACGTGGCGAATAAAAAACACGCGGATCTCGCCGGCAAAAGCACGGATCGCGGCTGCTCCACATATGAAGACTTCCGGGAACTCCTGGCCCGGCCCGACATCGACGCCGTCATCATCGCCGCGCCGGACCACTGGCATGTTCCGATTGCCATCGCGGCGGTCCGTGCGGGGAAGGACGTCTACGTTGAAAAGCCCCTCGGCCTGAGCATCAACCAGAACAAGGCGTTGCGGTCGGCCGTCCGCCGTTACGAGCGCATGTTCCAGTACGGGACGCAGCAGCGATCGTTCAATCCGCATTGCGCCTACGCCTGTGAACTCGTCCTTAACGGGTACCTCGGTCGGATCCATGAAATCCGCGTCGAGGCCCCGGCAGGTTCGCCGGGCGGATCGGTCGAGTCGATTCCTGTCCCCGACGGCTTCAACTACGACCTGTGGCTCGGGCCGGCTCCGGAGAGCCCTTACACGGCGGACCGCTGCACTAATCTCGGAAGCTATTTTGTTTACGACAACTCGCTCGGTTACGTCGCCGGCTGGGGCGCGCATCCGCTCGACATCATGCACTGGGGCTACCCCCAGATTCCCGTCGAGTACGAGGGAACGGGTGCGATACCCCAAAAGGGTCTTTTCAACACCATTACGAATTGGAGCATCCGGGGCCGCTTCGCCGACGGAGTCACGTTCGCTTTCAAGGACGGGCCGGATAAGACAACTTTCGTCGGCGAGGCCGGGTGGGTCGCCGCGTCAAGGGGCGGGATCGATGCCGAGCCGAAGAATCTCCTGCGCGTCACGCCCAAACCCGGCGAAATCCGCCTGCTCCAAAACACCAATCACTATCAGAACTTCGTCGACGCCGTGAGATCGCGGCGCACGCCCGCCAGCGCGATCGACAGCGCCGTGCAGTCCGACTTCATCAGCCACCTCAGCGACATCGCCATTCGGACGGGCCGCAGGATCAGGTGGGATCCGACCAGAGAAGAAATCATCGGGGACGAGGCTGCCTCGCGCCTCGTCGACCGGCCGATGCGCAGCCCCTGGACGCTCTAGCCGCGAGTTGGCAGAGCCGACGACCTCCCGAAGGCGTACACTGCGAGTGTTCTCCCTCAATTCAGCGGTGTCAACATCCGGTTTCTCAAGTGGAAAAACCGCTCATACCGGCCTGGCGTACAGTGACGCTCGCAATTTTCCACATGAGGAAGCCCATCGTAATCTTTATTCGAACGCAAACCCAAATGAGAGCAGAAGTTTTGCCACGATGACCCAAACGCACTAAAAGGGATTGTTCAAGAAGGCGCTATTGCCGTTCATCGCGCAGCCGGATTCTGAGTGTCCGGGCCGTGCGGCCAAGGGAAAGGGGAGGGCAAATCCCCCCCGCATATCCCCCCTAATGGGGATGGCCAAGGGTTTTCGGCCCTGAGATAGTACCGTCGTGAAGCGCGATAAGGCGCGCCACAAACCCTTTCTTTTTCGCATTGGAGGATTTCATGAAGAAACTAACGATGGCTCTGGTGATCGGCGCTCTCGGCCTGTTGCTGGCCATGCCCCAGCCCACGATGGCTGGAGTTCAGTTCGGGCTCAAGGCCGGCGGCAACCTGGCGACGTTTACAGGCTCCGACGTTCAGAACCTGGACGGGCTCGTCAAGAACAAGGTGGGCTTCGTAGGAGGCGTGTTCGTGGCCTTCAACTTGGGCAGCGTGTTCACCATCCAGATTGAAGGGCTCTACACGATGAAAGGCGCGACCGCTCAGTATACTGACGTCGACACGACGGTTGTCGAGAAAATCTACGGAGATTATATCGAGATCCCGCTGCTTTTCAAGGTCCGCATTCCGACCCCGCTCGTTTCTCCTTTCGTCTTCGCCGGGCCTTCGGTAGGGCTTCAAGCTGCATGAGAAACTCGTCGTGGACGGCCAGGCCCAGACGCTCGACCAGCGCATGCTGAAGAACAACGACTACGGAGCCATTTTCGGCGGCGGTCTGAATATCGGGAGTCATTTCCAGATCGATGCCCGCTACAGCCTCGGCCTCCAGAAGATCATCTCTGTTACGGAAGGCACCGCGCCCAACCTCAAGAACGGCGTCTGGTCGGCGACGATCGGCATCGCGTTCTGATCCAGAGAGAGTTCGTTTCGTAAATCGATCAAAGGCGCCTGCCTAAGGGCGGGCGCCTTTTTTTTGCCTTGAAAACGCGGGAGAGGATGCGAGACTTATTCGCCGCCCGGGATACGTCTGCGGCCGCCGTTCAGAATTCCGCCCCGTAGCGCCCGGCCGACCCCAGGACCTCACGGTTTTTCCGTTTGTACATCTCGATGAGGGCGGTGCGCGCCGGGCCGAGGTACTTGCGCGGGTCAAACTCGCCCGGAGATTCAGCGAAAACCCTGCGGATCGCGGCGGTCATAACCATCCGGCCGTCCGTGTCGATGTTGATCTTGCATACGGCTGATTTCGCCGCCTGCCGCAGCTCCTCCTCGGGGACGCCGACGGCATCCTTCATCGCGCCGCCGTATTTATTGATCGCGGCCACGGCCTCCTGGATGACGGACGACGCGCCATGGAGAACGATGGGGAAGCCTGGGATCCTTTTCTCGACCTCGGCCAGGATGTCGAAGCGCAGCGGTGGAGGCACGAGGACGCCGCGCGCGTCACGCGTGCACTGGCCGGGCTTGAACTTGTAGGCGCCGTGGGAGGTGCCGATCGAGATGGCCAGCGAATCGACTCCCGTCCGGCCCACGAAATCCACGACCTCTTCGGGCCTGGTGTATGTGGATCGCTCGGCGATGACCTTGTCCTCGATTCCCGCCAGAACGCCGAGCTCGCCCTCGACGGAGACGTCGCGCGCATGGGCGTATTCCACGACCAAGCGGGTCAACGCGATGTTCTCGTCGTAGGGCAGGTGCGAGCCGTCGATCATGACGGACGAAAAACCGGATTCGATTGTCGATTTTGCCAGGTCGAACGTGTCGCCGTGGTCGAGATGAAGCGTGATCGGGATCGGTTCGGCGGACGCGTGGGCCGTCTCCACTTCCCGGGCCATTTGGACGGCGCCCTCGGCCATATGCCGCAGGAGGATCTGATTGGCGTACTTGCGGGCGCCGCTCGAGACCTGGAGAATGACGGGCGAACGGGTCTCGACGCAGGCTGTGATGATCGCTTGGAGCTGCTCCATATTGTTGAAGTTGTACGCGGGGACGGCGTACCCTCTCTGGAATGCGCGCAGGAACGGCTCCCTCGTGTTCGACAGTCCCAAGTCCTTATACGACACCGCCATTGGGGTTCTCCTCGGAATTGGAATCGTGCTCGAAAATCATACTCGAAATGCGGACCGTAATCAAAGCCCCTCGCCTGGCTCGCGGCGGTGAGCCTGCCCTCGGCCTTGTCTTTTCGCTGTGGCTTTGATATACGTGAAATCTCCAGAGGAGGACGTCATGCTTAGGAAAACCTTGGTCGCTTTCATCCTGATCATGGCGGTCGCGTCGTTTGCGGCAGCCCAGGTCCGGGTGGAATTCCGGAAGACGGGAGAGACGCGGACCCTCTACGCCGGCGGACAGCCCATCGGCGCGCTGGTGCCGTTCAAAGCGGTCGACTTTGCCGCCGCGGACGATATCCGCGAGGTCCAGCCCGGACTTTTCGAATGGACGCGCACCTTCACGTACAACGGGCAGGACTACGTCAAGCCCGCCCGCTTGACCATGGAATTCGAAGCACTTTACAAATCGCACTACAGCCTCATCCCGGCCGTTATGTATAACGGCAACCCTTGGGGGTCAGGCAAGGAGCCCAAAGATTTCCGCAAGGACGGCCAAGTCTGGACATTCGCGTACCACCGGATTTCCATTCCGGGAGCGACGTATTCCGAGTCCGACAAATGGTCGGTCGGGCTTTTCAGCAAGCCGGGACAGATTCCGGAAGGATTTTCCTGCGCCCTCGAGCCCGGCCCTGAAAAAACCCTTCACCGGCTGGTCTGGCCCGAGGAAGAGACGCCTGAAGTCTATGCCGCACGCGACGCCTATCAGCCGGCCTACCGCGGCGACCTCCGCGTCTCCCGCGGCCAGACGATCACGCTCAAGGCCTGGATCGTCATCGGCGCGGTGACCACACCCAAGCAGGGCTGGCGGCTGATGCTCGATACCGCCTGGATGCTCAATGCCCGGCCGGTTTCACCTCGCCTCGATCCCGAAGATCTCTGGGAGCTCGGCATTCAGTTCGCGAAGGACAGCCTCTGGGCCGAAGAGAAATCGTTCAAGGGCTTTTCCATTGGCCTCCGGTGGGACGGCCGGAAATGGGCTCAGCGCGCGTCGTGGAAATACGAAATCGGCTGGGCCGGGCAAAACGCCTCCCTGGCCAATTCGCTCCTCACGGATTATTTGAAGACGGAAGACAAGGTCTCGCTCGACCGCGGCATCCAATGCCTCGATTCATGGGCCCGGAACGCCCGGCTGAAAAACGGCCTTATCCGGACCCATTACGATTACATTCTCGGCCTCGAGGACCAGAAAAACGAGATCCAGGACGCCTGCAACCTCGGCCACGCCGCCCTGGGCTTCTTCGAAGCCTATGACCTTGCGGCGCGATGCAAGATCCAGAAGCCGGAGTATCGCGAGATTGCGCTCGGCATCTGCGACTTCGTACTCAAGGCCATCAAGTCCGACGGCCGCATCGGCAGGGCATGGGCGAACGACGGCCGCCTGGTTGAACCCGACGGCACAATCGGGGCTTTCCTCATTCCTGCGCTGGTCACGGCCTACCGGGTCGGTCACAAACCGGACTACCTTGCCGCGGCGGAAAAGGCCTATGCTTTTTATATCGGCGAGTTCATCAAGAACGGCTTCACCACGGCCGGCGCCCTCGACACGGACTGCATCGACAAAGAATCGGCGACGCCCCTTCTCCGGGCCGGGCTCGAACTCTACGACATCACCGGCAAGGAAACATACCTCCGATGGGCCGAGGATATTTCCTACTACCTGGCGTCCTGGCAATGGCATTACACGGTGCCTCTTCCCGCCGGGTCGGCGCTCAACGTCCTCGGCTACGATACGTTCGGCGGGACCGCCGTATCGACGCAGCACCATCACCAGGATCCGTATGCTTTGATCATCGTCAACGACTGGCTCAAACTCGCCAACCTGACGCGCAAGGACATCTGGCGGCAGCGGGCCCTAGCGGCCTGGGCCAACGGTTCGATCGGCGTGTCGAACGGTGAACTCGTTGTCCTTGGCAGGACGCGGCCCGCCGGAAGCCAGGACGAAGGATTCTGCCACACCCGTTGGCTTTTCCCGTGGAGCGTGAGCCAATGGCTCGTTGCCTGGCCGACGGCCTTCAGGCTGGAAACGCTGCGCACCGCGCCGAACTGGCAGATCTTCGACAAAAAACGCTGATAATCCCGAACTGACTGTACCATACTCGAGGTGGCGCGATGAGAAGACAGCTATCTGCGACCGTTTTGCTCCTCCTGGTTGCCGCTTTATCGGGAGGCGCTAGCCGTGTGCGCGAGTCCGTCAAACCGGCCGCCCCGGCCGCCAGCCCATTGACCTTCTCAACCTCGGATGCCCGGCTGGCAGCGGCTTTCTCATGGGCGAAGAAACAGGCCCTCTCTTACGTCTTCCCGGCGGCTGTCACCAACGATCCGGTTGGAGATTGGTACGAGGCCGCCCTGCCGGGGCGCTCTGCTTTCTGTATGCGCGACGTTTCCCATCAGGCTGCGGGCGCTCAAGTCCTCGGCCTCGGCGCTTTCAACCGCAACATGCTCCGGAAATTCGCCCTCGCCATCGCCGACCTCACGCGCGTACTGCTCGTACTGGGAAATCGATAAATGGGACAGGCCGGCTCCCGGTCGATTATAAGAGCGACAGACGATTTCTGGTACAACCTGCCGGCCAACTTCGATGTTCTCGATTGCTGCTGGCGGCAATTCCAATGGACCGGGGACACGTCCTATGTCGACGATCCCGCTTTCCTGAATTTCTACAGGCTGACCACGACGGCCTATATTCGGGCCTGGGATAAAGACGGAGACGGAATTCCCGAGCACCAGCCCGAATTCGGCAACCGCGGTCTCGGAAGCTACGACGAAGGACCGCTCTCCGACCAGACGATGGCGGGCGCCGATCTCCTGGCCGCCGAGTCAAGAGCTTTCCGCTCCTATGCCAAGATCATGCGCGTCCGCGGCGACGAGGACTCTTCCGTCGCCTTCGAAAGACGAGGGTCGGACCTCGAGTCTGCTTTCTCCCGGAAATGGTGGGACCCGAAGCTCGGCCGTTTTGCCGGTCTTATGCTCGACGGCCGCAAGCTCAATTTCGACGACATGTTTTGGTACGGAGTCTTTCCCCTCTATTACGGTTTTATTCCGGCCGGAGAGAAACGTGACCGGACCATCGGACGTATGCTCGAAAGGGAAGCCGGCGGCATCGAGATCGAATCGTATCTTCCGGAAATATTCTACCGTTATGGTCAGGATGACGCCGCTTATTCCGAAATCCTGAAGCTCACCGACCCCGGCAAAAAACGCAGGGAGTATCCCGAAGTCTCGTTCGCCGTGATCGGGGCGCTCGCCGCCGGGCTGATGGGCGTTGACCCGGACGCCGCGACGCGGACCGTGGCGACTCTTTCGCGGCTCGGTCCGGCGACGGAATGGGCGGAGCTCGGCGGGGTTGCGGTCCTCGGCAATACGGTGAGCATCCGCCATCTGCGGCGAGAGCAATCGGTTTTCACCAACATATCGGGCGCCGGGCTCGCTTGGCGGGCGGCTTTCTTCGGCGTGTGGAAAGAGCTCACCGTCGACGACCAGCCAATGCCGGCATTCCGCGGACGCGACGAATCCGGACGCGACATCTCGTGGGTAACGGTTGATGTCCCCGCCGGATCGACAGCCGTCGTTTCGACCGCCGCCACGACGGCCGCGCCTGGCAACCGGCCGCGCTGGAGCGAAGCGGACGCCTGGGCGTGGTCGAACGCCCGGCCCTGGAGCCTCGGCTGCAATTACATCCCCCGCACGGCCATTAACACCCTCGAGATGTGGCAGGCGGAGACCTTCGACCGAAAGACGATCGACCAGGAACTCGGCTGGGCCGAGGCGCTCGGGTTCAACTCCCTGCGCGTTTTCCTCCACTATCTTCCGTGGGAGCAGGACCCGTCCGGTTACCTGCGGCGGCTCGACGAATTCCTGGCCATCGCCGACCGCCATCATATCGGCACGTTGTTCGTCCTTTTCGACGACTGTTGGAACGACGAGTTCAAGCTGGGCCCGCAGCCGGCGCCGAGGCCTGGGGTCCACAACTCCGGCTGGGTCCGCTGCCCGGGGACAAAAATGCTGTCGGACCCGTCCCGCTGGGGCGTTCTCGAGAGCTACGCGGAAGGCGTCGTCGGGTCGTTCAGGAAAGACCGGCGCGTCCTGGGCTGGGACCTCTATAACGAGCCGGCGAATTCGGATGAGGGGGCGGCGCGAACCCTGCCGCTTCTAAAAAAGGTGATCGAGTGGGCCAGGTCGACCGAACCGAGCCAACCGCTGACGGTCGGGATTTGGAACGTCGACAAATCCTTCGCGAATCTCAACCGCTTCCAGGCTGAAAATTCCGATGTCGTCTCGTTTCATGCGTATCAGGATGAGAGCGGCATGTCGAAAATGATCGAGGCGATGAAGGCCTACAACCGGCCGCTCCTCTGCACGGAGTACATGGCCCGGACGGTCAACAGCCGCTTCGACAATGACCTGCCGCTCCTCAAAGCGCGCAACGTCGGCGCCTTCAATTGGGGTCTCGTGAGCGGGAAGACGCAGACGATATTCCCGTGGGGTTCAAAGCCCGGGAGCCCCGAGCCGCTGGTGTGGTTCCACGATATCTTCAGGCCCGACGGGACACCGTTCGCGGCGTCGGAAGTGAAACTCATCCGCACGATGTCGGGTATGGATCACCCTCAAACCACAGCCCCGACGAAATCACTTGTCCTGTCCCCGGCGTTCCATGCCTGGGCGCTTACGCCGCCGATGGGCTGGAACAGCTGGGATTCGTTCGGCCAGGCGGTGACGGAAGCCGAGGTCAAGGTCAACGCCGACTTCATGGCGGCCAAGCTGGCCAAGTTCGGCTGGCGGTATGTCGTCGTCGACATTGAATGGTACGAGCCGCAGAGGGCGGGGACCGACTATCCTCTCCGGTCGCTGGCCGATGTCGACGCCTACGGCCGGTTCGTTCCCGCCGTCAACAAATTCCCTTCGGCGGCCGGTGGACGCGGGCTCGCTCCTCTGGCCGATTACATTCACGGCAAGGGCCTCAAGTTCGGCGTCCATATCGTCCGCGGCATTCCGAGGAAGGCCGTCGAGAGGAACACGCCCATCGAAGGAACGCGATTCCATGCGGCCGATATCGCGGATATCAAGGACTACTGCAATTGGAACACGGACCAATGGGGCGTCGATGTGAAACGCCCCGGCGCCTCAGAATGGTACGATTCACTGTTCCGGCAGCTCGCGACCTGGGGTGTGGATTTCGTCAAGGCGGACGACGTCTGCTATCGCGGGCCGGAAATCGCTATGATGCGCCGGGCCATCGACCGCACGGGCCGGTCCATCGTCCTCAGCCTATCTTACGGGCCGATGCCTCTTCCTGAAGCGGACAAACTCGTCGAAAGCGCGAACATGTGGCGTCTGTTGGGCGACCTTTGGGACTATTGGGAGCAGGTCCTGCCGGCCTTTCGCCAGCTCGACGAATGGACCCCGTATTCTGGGCCGGGCCACTGGCCCGACCCGGACATGTTGCCCCTCGGGCATCTCCGTTTCCTGCCGCCCGGCTGGACAAAAAAGAAAACGACCAGCGCCGGTTACTACGACATGACCTCGCACGGCGGGCGGGAAGACGTCCCGAACTTCCTAACCCACGACGAGCAGCGGACCGTCATGACCCTCTGGTCGATCGCCCGCTGTCCGCTGATGTTCGGAGGCCACTTACCGGCGAGCGACGACTGGACGCTCGCGCTCATCACGAACGACGAGGTCCTTGCGGTCAACCAGAAAAGTTGCGCAAACAGGCAGCTATTCCACGCCAACGGGCTCGTGGGCTGGACCGCCGAGGACGCCGCAGGGAACGCCAAGTACCTGGCCGTTTTCAATACGAGCGATGGGGGAGAGGGCGAAGCCGCCGAAGGGCTGAAGATCCCGGTCAGGTTGGCTGCCCTCGGACTCAATGGGCCCTGTGCGGTCCGCGACCTCTGGGCCAAGAAAGACATCGGAGTCGGCGAGGGCGAGTTTACCCCGACTATTGCATTCCACGGCGCAGGACTCTACCGGCTGACGCCTGTAGCAAAATAGTCCTATAAGTAATCACACCAGAGAGCCACGGCGGAAAGACGTTCGGGACTTTGCCGGATTGAACGACCCGCATTCCCGATCAGACAAAGAACACACGCCCCAATTTTCGGCCATTATGCTGGGGACTTAAAGAGAGAATTGAGAAGAAACCCGCTCGCCCGTCCATCCGACATTGGCAGGCCAAGAAGGCTCCTGCTATCGACGAACTACTTCTCGATGGCCTACTTGGCCGGCCCTGCGGGTTTAGCTTTCACGATCCGGTCGCGTTCGGCCTTATCCAGGAACCGGATTTCGTGCAGGCACCAGTGGTAGCCGCTGCCGGGCGGGTTGCCGGGGTAGGTTTTGTAATCCTGTCCGTACGTGAAATTGGCCGAATAAGACAACCAGGCCGTGCGGCCGTCGGGGCTAATGAACTTCGACGGGATGTGCACAAAATAGGACTGGGGCCCGAAGTCCTTCCAGTACGACACCATTTTCCAGGGACCGGTGATGCCGTCGGACTCCAGAATGTAGGTGTCCATTGACTTGATCGTCGGCCAGCCGTCAGTGATGCACATCAGGTATTTCTTGAGCGGCGCGTTGTAGGTCATGGTCACGCAGCCGCAGTGATTGTTCCAGGCGAAGATCGGCCGGATCCGGCAGAAGTCGCGGCTCCACACCGGCTGGCCGTCGGCGCCGTTCCCGGCGAAAAACTCGTACTGGCCGGCGTCATTCATGGCCTCAGGAGACGGCTTAACCCGTGCCAGGTAGATCTCGTCACCCGTGATCCAGCTGAGGTTCGCGGCGCGCGGCTCCGGGTCAGGGGCCGTGGCGCCATGTCCGACGAGATACGCCTTCCCGTCCGGAGAGTTTTCCATGTTCTTTCCGAAGTCGACGAAGTGCGGCGATCCCATCTTGACCGGTTCGGCGCCCCAGACCGTCGTCTTTTCCCCGAAAAGAGGAGCGGCCGGAGTCGTCACAGGAGGCTCCCAGGTTTTGCCGAAATCCTTCGACATCCGGAACCCGACGAAGGGGCCGAGGATCGGCCAGTTCATGCTCCAGCCGGGACGGTCGAGGAGGCAGTACGTGCCGTAGTACCAGACGCCGTTGTAAACGAGCGTGCCGCACGGATAGCGGCCCTCATAAGGGCTGGGATCCCCCGGAAACATTCCGAGGCTCGTGACCTTGAGCGTGAGCGGGTCGTCGCCCTCGATTTTCGCCTGGCCCGTGCGGGCGTCCTTCCCGGCCGAGGAGCATTCGTCCTTTCCGACGCCTCCGTCCGTCCACGGGGAATACAGGTTCCCGTCCGAGGCCCAGGACGGATACCACGTATCGGCGTGTTCGTAGGTCGCGTAGCGGCCCGTGAAGCCGATGTCGGCGATTTGATCCGAATAAGGAACCGGGAACTTAATAGCCCAAGAGTTCATCTCGACATACTGCGGCCAGAGCTTTATGTCCTCGAATCGGGGCGGCACGGTTTTGCGGTCCGGCCTCGGCTTCTGCGCATCGGACGATGCGGTGACCGCCAGCGACATCACGAGGACGAGCAGTGCCCAAACCATGATTCGACTGCGGAGCTTCTCGTATCTTGTGTCCATGAACACTCTCCTTGTCTTCGCTGCAATGTGCGAAACGTCTTGTCTTTTAGGATATTCGCAAAACAGCCGATGGAACGTTCTCGTTTCTAATATAGGTCGATGCCGTTGTCAACGAGGCACTTTGGCACCATGACCCTCACCAATCGGACGATAGCACGACGAGTCTTTTGCTTTCAATCTGAAAAGCGGGCCGGGCGGTTGGTTGTTGTATCGCAGGCAGAGATACCGCTGCAGAGTAACTGCGATACGGCTCGCGACAAGTCAAGGCTTTCGTCGAGTACGGCAAGAAATGATACGGGCGCGAGGGAAAGCTCCGTTTATTTGATTTCCGGAAGCCGATCGAGATAAGTCCGGATGGCCTGAGCGTCTCCGGGATGCGACTGGGCCAGCGAACCCAGCCATTCGCGTTCCAGCTCGCGCAAAGTTTTGCCGAGGGCCTTTTGCCACGGCGCGTCACTCTTCCCGCCGTCCTCTGATTTGGCGACTTGGACATAGGTCTCTTTGAGGGCCTTGAGGCCGTGCGTCCGAACGATAAATCCCACAAATGAGCCGGCGGCCGGATAGCCGACGTCGGTTTTGAGGCCGGGCGCGCCGATATTGGCATCGACCAGCTCCAACAGCGGAAAGAACTTTCCCGCCTTGAGGAAATCGATTGTCTGGCGATCATTTTTGCCGGGATCTTCGGCCTGGGCCTCAGCGTACCTCCCGATGCCCTCGGAGAGAAACGACGACGACCCTCCCCAGTTCCGGCCGATCAGGATATGGGCGTTCTCATGGGCCGCCAGCGGGAAGTTCGGCGCGCCGCCTTCGTGAACCATGTACGTCCCCTCCGAGGTGGCCCAGCCGAGTCCCCAATGGTGCGTATAGAAAACTTTGCTGTCGTAGTCGCGGAAGTAGAACGTCAGCAGCCGGTCCCAGCGAAGGTCCTTTTCCTCGGCGAAAAGCCTGAAGAGAAAGGCCAGCGCTTTTTCGTTGACGTCGGCAAGCTCGTTCATTTGGGCGGCCGGAATCTCCTCCGGGCGATAGCGGAACAGGAAATTCTTCGTTTCCGTTCTCGTAAACTTGGCGTTGATCTTCAGCGAGATTCGGGATATGAGGACTTGCGACTCCGGCGGCTTCTTGGATTCCGTCCAGCTCTGGAGCAGGGCCGCGCCGTCGACGCCGGCGCTGTCCATAATGTCGACCGCGGACTTTCGGGTGATCGTGATCACCGGGATATCGGGGATTGCGGTCTCCGCGTCATAGGCGACAGTCAGGAAGGGGAATTCCTTGACGGCTGAGAAGACGACGACGGCCGCCGCCTTTCTCGAAGCGGCCTCGGCGATCCGTTTGGCCAAGGGAAAGTCGCTCCCGGCCTTCGCTTCGATCTCGTCCGCGAAGTCGCTGCAGAAAAGAACGACGCTGCCCGCGACATCGATCGGTCCGACGGTCCAATCCGCCTTTCTGCCCGAATAGCAGTCCCAGACGTTTTCTTTGACGACGCCGTTTCCGGCAAAAACGAGCGGTCCTTCGACCGCAATGTCTTTATCGAGGTTGCCCGTCCCCATTGGCGCATGCCGGAAACTGGAGCAGATGACGAGAAGAAACGGGATTTTCTGCGCCGAACTGCCCAGCAGCCGCACCTCGCACCGTGCCCAGGATAGCTCGGTCTGCGGGTTATAATAATATGCGACTCGCGGACCCTGGGCCTGGAGCTTCGGCGCGACGATCGCGAGAACAATAAGGAAACAGGCCGCGACGACTGCTTCGAGCTTTGATCGGCCTGGAATCAATTTTATTTTCATGAGTGTCCCCTCCTCCTTGTCATAATGACCGCCAAGGGGCTCGAAAGGTTGCAGGGAATTAGAGAAACACCAGGGCGGCCGCCGAGAGAACCATGAGGCCGAGAGAAAGCTTGAAGAGAACGTGCCACTCCTCATTGGCCTTCTTCAGGACTTCGAAGTCCGTGACGAAAATCGTCTCACAGGCGCCGTTGCCGCGGTCCGTCCGGGTCGTGCTCGATACGCGGCGGTAGGGCGTGTCCTTGATTCCGTAGGACACGAGCCAGCCCTTGAGATGGACCTGATCGCCTTTCCTGACGCCCATAACGGTGCGGGAAACGATGGGTCAGCCGGCAGAAGATGGTTGTTGGACAGGCAATTCTCCGTAAAGACCTTACCCGTCTCTTCATCGGGGTATGTATAAAAGCAGGTGAAATCCCGGTTCTTGAACGTCATCCGGCCGTAGATGCCCGTTTCGACGTTTTTGCCCCAGACGACGCAGATGTCCTTAACGTTGATGAAGTCGTTCCACATCGCATGCGAAATATCGATGAAGGAATTGGCGTGATGGTAAGAGACGACCATGCCCCACAGTTCGTAGTTGAAGAGCGGCGTCACGGAGTACGCGACGTTTTTCCGCGTGACGTCGAAAGGCCCCGGAAGGTCGGTGTCGGTCTGGACGGGCTCTTGGAGCAGTGCGTCCAGGATTTTGCTCTTGTCCGGCAGCCTGTCTCTCATGAACCACGAAGCGACGAACACAACGGCTGCGGCCGGGAAGCACGAACTTCGCCACCTTGCGGATCGACTGAGCCTGCTCTTTTGTCCATTTTACGTGATGAGGATGATCTCCGTCTGCGGGCGGCCGAGATATTCGGCGCCGTGCTCGGTCACGACAACCATCTCCTCGATCGTGACCACTCCTTTGCCTTTGACCGTCAGGCGCGGCTCCAGCGTGAAAACCATGCCCCGCTCGAGGGTCTTAAACGGCTTCTGGGCGTACTTTTCCCACTTCGGCCCGAGGAGCGCCGTGCCGTCATGGGCGAAGCGGCCGACCTGATGGCCGAGGGCGTGCGGGAACTCGGCGTATCCCGCGTCGACAACAATCGAGCGGGCGACCGCGTCTATGGCCGAGCCCTGGATCCCCGGTTTCATCGCGAGGCGCGATTGCTCGACGGCCCGGACGATCGTCCGGAATCCATGCATCACATCCTCGGGAGCCGCGTTTTCCCCTTTATTAAGGACATAGAACGTTCGCTGCATATCGGAGCAATAGCCGTTGATCCTGACCCCGAAGTCCATGTTCACGACGTGGCCGCGCTCGACGCGTCGATCGGTCGGGGAGTAGTGAGCCTGCGCCGTTTCCGGTCCCGTGAAAACGGCCGGGCATGTGGCTTGGCCCCACGCCAGGCTGAGGCTTCGGTGTGCGACCTCGGCACGCATGAAAGCGGCGATTTCCTCTTCTGTCCGGCCCGGAGCGATAAAAGCGGTGACGGCGTCGAAAATCTCCTGTGTCGTCCGAACGGCTTCCTTCATGAATCCGATCTCGGCCGCGGATTTCCGTTCGCGGAGCGCCGAGACAATCTTTTCGGAGCTCGCGAGCCGGTCCGCAAACCCGATCTCGGACAGGAACCCATGCAGAGTCAAATACATGCCGTGCGTCAAACCGTCGCAGATCTCGCTGTCTTGGGAATAGTTGACCCTGATCGTCCGCGGGTTGGCCTCTTTGACGTACTCGAGGAGCGGTTCTTTGATTCCAGTCACGTAGCCGACGACTTTGTCATACGCCCCCGTTTCTTCGACGGCCTTTTGGTCGTAGAGCCCGACGATGGCGCGGGTCCGGCCATCCTTGCTTACGATGAACGCCGAATGCCACGTCACGGGCCCCGGCGCGAGAAACACCAGGGTCGGGTCGCCGTTGATCTCGCTTTCGCGGGTGAACGTGATCCAGCAGTCCATGCCGAACTCAGCGAGAAGCCCCGCGGCCTGCCTAACTTTTTCCCGGATAAGCATCTTTCCTCTCCTCTGCCGGCCTATCATATTGAAATGTCATGAGATATCAAGCTCGAGCCTAGCCCGCAAAGCGTTTCAGGCGGCGTAGAGACAGGAGGACGAGGCCGGCGGCCATGGCCAGCAGTCCGGTCAAAATGAGGAAGAACTGGTGGTGGGCGAAACGGCTGTAGTACTTGCCGAGGAATCCGCTGCCGTAACTCCCGATGGCCGTCGCTGCGAACCAGCCGCCCATCATCACGCCCTGAATCCGGGGCGGCGCCACTTTGGAGACGAACGATTGGCCCATCGGCGAGATGAGAATCTCGGCCAGAGTGACGATGAAATATGTGCCGATGAGCCAGGCGGGGGACATGATGTTGACGTCTTTGTTGCCGCCGGCGAGCGAGCCGAAAACCATGATGATCATGGCCAGCCCCATGATGAGCATGCCCAGGAAAATCTTGACGGGCGTCGGCGGCTCCTTGCCCCGGCGGTTGAGGCCGGCCAGGACGGAGAGAAGAAGGGGCGTCAGGACGAGGATGAAGAACGGCTCGAAGAATTGGTAGGTTTCAGGCCGTAGCCACTTTAACACGACCGTCGAGCGCGCGGCGAAAAGCGTCAGGCCGAAGGAATTCTGATAGAAGGCTACCCAAAAAAAGATCACGATCAGGAACATGGTGACGAGGGTGGCGATCCGCTGGCTCTCCTCTTTGCGGTCCATGGTCGGCGTGATGAAGCGCGACGAGTCGGATCCGCCGGGAGGTCTGGGGGCGGGGGAGGCCGATGCCGCGGCCATGGCGGCGCTGTCTGTTGCGGCCTGTGCGGGCCGGAGTTTGACGTCGGCGATGCGGATATAGAGGTTTCCGGTCTTAAAGACGATCAGGGCGAAGATCATTCCGGCCGCGGCCACCCAGAACGAGAGATTGTAGCTGTGGAACACGGCGCTGTTGACCGTGGCTACGATCGGCGCGATCATCGCACCCAGATTGACGCCCATATAATAGATGTTGAAGGCGGCGTCCTTAAGCCTGACCTTTTCGGTGTAGAGATTGCCGACAAGGACCGCCATGTTGACTTTGAAGATGCCGGTGCCGACGGCAACGAGGAAAAGGCCGATGTAAAACGTCGCGACCTGGTTGGCGGAAGAAAGGGCGAGGCCGACGTAGCCGAGGGCCATGATCACTGCGCCCATCCTGACCGTCTTGATCTGTCCAAGGATCTTGTCGCCGAGCCAGCCGCCGACGAGCGGCATGAAATAGCAGAGGGCGAGGAAGATGCCGTAGAAATCGCCCTTCCGGGAGTCGGACCAACCGAGGACTTTGTCCATGTAGAGGACGAGGATGGCCATGAGGGTATAGAAACCCACCCGCTCCCACATTTCGGTGAAAAAGATGTAGGCCAACCCCTTGGGATGTTCCTTCAGCATTGCGCCGCCTTTCGGATGTCCATAAGTCCGGCGAGTATCCTAAACCAAGTCAAGCAGGCGGTCAAACAAGAAGGGGCCAGGTCTACTTTTTATCACTTTTTAGCAGAAAGTAGACCTGGCCTCTTCCGGTTGACTTCGGCCGGCCGCGGCGATATAGTCCTGGAAATTGTGGAGACGCCATGAATCCTAACCCCTTTCTCGGAGTGATCCTGCACGCGCTGGGCGGATTCGCCGCCGGGAGCTTTTATATCCCCTACAAAAAAGTCCGCGGCTGGGCTTGGGAGACGTACTGGCTGACCGGCGGGTTTTTTAGCTGGATTGTGGCGCCCTGGGTCGTGGGCGTTCTCGCATGCCCGGGGTTCGTCAAAGTCCTGACCTCTACCCCCAAGGATACTCTGTTCTGGACGTACTTTTTTGGCGTGATGTGGGGGATCGGCGGCCTGACTTTCGGACTCTCCATGCGCTATCTCGGCCTCTCGCTCGGCATGGCTCTTTCGCTTGGGTTCTGCGCCGTCTTCGGCACGCTCGTCCCGCCGATTTTTAACAAGCAGCTGGCCGGCATGGCCGCCAGCACCTCCGGCCGAATTACGTTGCTCGGGATCGCCGTTTGCCTCATGGGTATTGCGATCTGCGGCCGCGCCGGAATGCGGAAAGAGCGCGAGCTCACCGACGCCGAAAAGCGTGCCTCAATCGCAGAGTTCTCCTTCGTCAAAGGCGCCTGGGTAGCCATTTTCGCGGGCATCATGAGCTCCTGCATGGCGTTTTCTTTTGCCGCAGGGAAGCCCATCGCTGAAGCGGCCGTGCGGGCCGGGACTCCGCCGCTCTTCCAGAATTTCCCGGTCCTGGTCGTCGCCCTTCTCGGCGGGTTCACGACGAATGCGCTGTGGTGCCTGGCCCTCAGCGTCCGCAACAAGACCGGCCGCGATTATGTCCGCGTCCAGAAGTCTGAACCTGTTCCCGCCGACATCAAGGCTGTCGACAAGCCCACGGCTGTTGCGGCCGCTATGGTCGACCCTGCCATCGCGTCTCAGCCCGACTCACCGACCCCGATTGTGCATTCGGCTAAGCCTGCTTCGCTTCTCTCCAATTATTTCTTCTCGGCCATCGCCGGCACCACCTGGTATTTCCAGTTCTTCTTTTACGGGATGGGCACGACCAAGATGGGGAAGTATGATTTCTCGAGCTGGACGATCCACATGGCCTTCATCATCACCTTCAGCAGCCTGTGGGGGATCTACTTCCGGGAATGGAAGGGCACGAGCCGGCCGACAAGGCGACAAGTCGTGGCGGGAATCCTGGTCCTCATCCTATCGACGGTCGTCGTCGGCGCCGGCAACTACCTCGCGACGCTGAGATAACAAGAAAGGGCCAGGTCTACTTTTTGCTAAAAAGTAGCAGAAAGTAGACCTGGCCCCTTCTTATTTGGCGGCTTTGACGCGGTCCCAGACCTTGACATAGAGCGCGTTCGCTTCCCCCACGTTGGCGATGATCTCGCTTTTCTCCTTCAACTCCGGCTTCATGAAGATCCCGGGGTTGTCCCGGATGTCGGGATTGAGAAGCGGGTAAGCGTCTTTATTCGGACAGAGGTAATAGATGGCGTTGGTGTTCTCCGCCGCCACCTTGGGGTCGTGAAGAAAATTGATGAACGCATGGGCCAGCGCGACCTGATCCGCGCCCACAGGAATGACGAGGTCGTCGCAGGAAATGCTCGTCCCTTCTTCAGGGATGATGAAGCGGACTTGAGGGTTTTCCCGGCGGATTTGAAAGACGTCGCCGTTGTAGGCGTGCACGAGCAGAAACTCCCCCGATGCCAGCCCGATCTTGTATTGCTCGTTCTCGAACTTGGCCAGGTTCTTCTTCCAGCGCAACAAAACCGCCTCGGCCTCGAGCAGCTCCTTTTCGCTCCGCGTATTGAGGCTGTAGCCGAGCGATTTCAAGGCCGCGCCGATCGTCTCCCTGATATCGTTGAACATGGTCATGCGGCCCTTGAGATCCGCCCGGTCGAACATGGTCCACGATGGCTTGATATCCGGCACGCGGCCTTCGAGGTAGGCGATCCCGCTGTTCGTGAGCATGTACGGGACGGAATGGTCCATGGTCTTGTCGATCGTTATCTTGAGGAAATCGGGATCGACATGCGAGATGTTCGGCAGGAGGCCATGGTCGAGATGCTGCAGCATTCCCTGGTCGAACATGAGACTGACCATGTAGCTCGTCGGCGTGAGGAGATCGTATCCCGTCGCACCGGCCTTGAGCTTGGCGTACATCGCTTCGTTCGAATCGAACGTGTCGATAACGACGCGGCAGCCGTTCTGTCGCTCGAACCGCGCGACGAGATCGGGCTTGATGAAATCAGCCCAGGTGTAGACACTGAGCACGGGCTTGGCCGGGCCGCACCCGCTAAGAACGAAAAGCGACGCCGCGCCCGCTAGGATCAGAGCCACGGCGCCCAAGGACCTGGGAGCTAGACCGTGCTTCGCCCGTTTAGGAATTGTCATCGGGCATCTATCATTATCCCAGTCGGCCTATCTTTTCAACTGGACAAGCCGCTGGCTGGCGATGATGGCGGTCAGCGTCACGGCCAAGAGCAGTGTGGACAAGGCGTTGATCAGCGCCGGCGCGCCGAACTTGATCATGCTGTAAATCCGCAGCGGGAGGGTCGTCGAGCCCGGCCCGGCCACGAAAAAGGTGATGACGAAGTCGTCGACCGAAAGCGTGAAGGCCAGCAGGCCCCCGGCCGCGAGCCCGGGCAGGAGAAGCGGCAGGAGCACTTTCCGCGTGCTCTGCCATGCGCTCGCCCCCAGGTCCCGGGCCGCCTCGATGACCGAGAAATCGAAGTCCTGGAGCCGCGCCAGAACCACCATCGCGACATAACTGATGCAGAACGTGACGTGAGCCAGGAAAATCGTGAACAGCCCGAGCCTTGTCCCGGCGGCAACGAAGGCCATGAGCAGGCTGATGCCCATCAGGATCTCGGGCACGACAAGCGGAGTATAAATCAAGGCGTAGTGGACCTGCTGCAGCCGGCTCGCGGCATAACGGTGAAGGGCAAAGGCGGCGATGGTCCCCAGGACGAGAGAGACAAGGGTCGAGCTCGTCGCGATGAGGAGCGTGTTCCGGGCCGCCTGCCAGATCTCCGGCGATTGGAAGAGCTTCGCGTACCAGACGAGCGAGAATCCCTGCCAACTGCTCGAAAACCGGGCCGCGTTGAACGAATTGAAGACGAGGACGACGATGGGGAGATAAAAGAAGATGAGGACGAGAAAGGTCACAACGAAGGGAAAACGGCTCCGCTTCACGGCGCTTCCCCGATGACGATGTCCGCCTTTTCCTTCTTCCGCTGAAGGACGAGGACGGCCACGAGCGGTGCCATCACGGCCAGGACGAGAACCGCCGACAGCGCGGCCGCCTGCGGCAGGTTGCGGTCCACGAAAACCCGCTGGGCAATTTTGTTCCCCAGCATTTCGCTGGCCGGACCGCCGACGAGGTCGGGAATGATGTAGGAGCCGAGGGACGGGATAAAGACGACGAGGATCGCCGTCAGCAAACCGCGCCGGATGCCCGGCACGAAAACTTTCCGGAACGCTTGGAGCGGTCTGGCTCCCAGGTCGCGGGCCGCTTCGACCAGTCGGAAATCGAACTTCTCCGCGGCCGCGTAGATCGGGAGGATGGTGAACGGCAGGAACGTGTAAACCATGACGAGGACCACCGCGGCGGGATGATAGAGAAGGGTCGTCTGCGGACCCGCCAGCCCGATGGCTTCGAGCGCTTTTTTGACCGGGCCTTCGGGATGGAGGAGTGACTTCCACGCGAACACCCGGACGAGAAAGCTCGTCCAAAAGGGGACGATGACGAGCATCAGGAGCCGGTTCCGCCACTTTTCAGGCACCCGGGCCATATAATAGCCTGTGGGAATCGCGAAAAAGAGGCACACCACCGTCGTAAGGAGGCTGATCCAGAGGGTCCTCCAGGCAATGACGAGATAGCCGGAGTTCCACAGACTGCGTATGGTTTCGAGCGTCCAGCCCTTCCCGATGCCGCCGTAGGGAGTGGACGGGTGGAACGCGATGGCGAAAACGACGAGCGTCGGGATCACGATAAAAAGCGAGAGCCAGACTAAGCTGGGCAGGGACACTGCCCACTCTCGGAGTCGCCGGGGTGTCGCCGGCCTGTTCATCCGATTCGTCTCATCAGGGCATCTCCGGGGGACACGTACCCTAGGTACATGTCCCTGGCTTCCGCAAGAAGGGGTTAAACCTGCCCAATGACATACGTCCGGCTGCCAAGGGCTGCGGCGATCCCGATATGTCATCGTGCACGTTCGACCCCCTTTATTTCTATTTTGCGGGAGGACCGTTGAGCGGCTCGCCCACTTTTTGCGGCGGCACGGTGAGAAGGCTTTCGTCCCCCTTTCTGAAGTGGTCGAGCATGAAACCGTCGTCGGCGTGCCACCAGATCCAGGCCGCATCCTTCCAGCGGAGCGGCTTCTCGTCGAGGAAATAGCGGGAGTGCTGGCGGAGCACCTGGATCCTGAAACCTTCGGCCCGGACCCAGTACTTCGTGGTCGAGCCGAGATAGACAACATCCTCGACCACCGCGGGGAGCATGTTGCGCAGCGGCTCGGGCTCGGGACGCTCGCGCGAGATATGGATCTTCTCCGGCCGGATGCTCATGAAGATCGGTTGGCCGGCCTGGAGGAGTTTGTCGTTGAAGCAGACGATGGCCGGCAGCCCGGCGATCGCCAGGTGGCAGTATTCGCGGTCCGGGCAATCCGTGACACGGCCTTCGAGAAAGTTCGTGTCGCCGATGAACGCCGCGACGAAGCTCGTGCGCGGCGATTCGTAGATCTCGGCCGGGGCGCCGATCTGTTCGATGCGCCCGCTGTCCATAACCGCGATGCGGTCGCTCAAGCTCATCGCCTCCGCCTGGTCGTGCGTGACGTAAAGAAACGTGATGCCGACCTCATCGTGGATGAGGTCGAGCTCGATCAGCATTTTCTGGCGGAGCTTGAGGTCGAGGGCGGCCAGCGGCTCGTCGAGAAGAAGGACCTCAGGCTTGTTGATGAGGGCTCTGGCCACGGCAACCCGCTGCCTCTGGCCCCCAGACAAGAGATCGGGCTTCTTTCGAGGCCTGGTCCTCCATCTGGATGAGGTGGAGCATTTTGTCGACTTCGGCCTTGATCTCGGCTTTGGGCCTTTTGGCGATCGCGAGGCCGAAGGCGATGTTGTCCCGGACCGTCAAGTGGGGGAAGAGGGCGTAGCTCTGGAAGATCGTGTTGACTTTCCGTTTGTTCGGCGGCAGGTCGGTGATGTCCCGGCCGTCGAGGAAAACCCGGCCCGCGTCGGGCTCCTCAAACCCGGCGGCGATCCGGAGCATGGTCGTCTTGCCGCAGCCGCTTGGCCCGAGGAGGGAGAAAAACTCGCCTTTCTTTATTTCGAGCGAGACATTGTCGACGGCCTGGATGGTTCCGAACCGCTTGGCGACTCCGCGGAATTCCAGGAACTCAGGCAACCGAGGGAACTCCGGGGCCGACGGAACCTGCGGACGCGGAACCTCGAAAAACGGGCATCTCTTGTCTCAAGGCCGTATTATGGAAAAAACGCCCGGGCATTTCAAGTAAAGATGAGGCCAGGTCTACTTTTTTCCACTTTTTTTGCAGTAGGATAAAACAGGACGTCTTAACAGACGGATTTCCCGGAACTCGGTTTGCATTATTCCCGTATGTATAACCTTGGCCCGCTTGCGGGCCGCAGATTCTATATGATACATTGTGTCGAGATTTGACGTGAGATGTCAAAAAATCCCATCCGTCAATGATTATCCGGTTAAGGAGGCTTCCATGAACCGCTCCGTCAGGAACTCCGTGTTTGTCGCCATCATCCTGCTTCTCGCCGCGATCGCTCCGGCCCTGCCGGCCGCTGCGGCCGACCTCGCCGGACACTGGGACGGCTCGATCAACATCCCCGGTTCGAAACTCGATATCAGCCTGGATTTCGCCAAGCAGGCCGACGGAACCTGGAAGGGGACAATCTCGATC
The DNA here is from genome assembly GCA_963727095.1 of Candidatus Aminicenantota bacterium. Lineage (GTDB taxonomy): Bacteria > Acidobacteriota > Aminicenantia > Aminicenantales > Saccharicenantaceae > CAVSEQ01. Next base: position 1,728,699 of record CAVSEQ010000005.1, read on the forward strand.
CCCGCCCAGGGAGCGAAGGATCTTGCCCTGGCGAACATCAAAGTCGACGGCGCAAACGTCGCTTTCGCCATTGCCGGCATCCCCGGCGAGCCGTCGTTCACGGGGGCGTTCAGCGCTGACGGCAATAAGATTGCCGGCGATTTCACGCAGGCCGGGCAGAAGTTCCCCTTCGAAATCGCCCGCGGTGCGGCTGCCTCCGACAAAGTCAAGAAAGCGCTCGAAGGCTTCGACGCCATCGTGACGGACGGCCTGGCCAAGATCAAGGTTCCCGGCGTCGCCATCGCCATCGTCAAAGGCAACGAGGTCATCCTCGCCAAAGGGTTCGGTTTCCGGGACGTCGAGAACAAGCTCCCGATGACGGCGGATACCCTGCTCGCGATCGGGTCCTCCTCTAAAGCCTTCACGACTTTCGCGCTGGGCTCGCTCGTGGACGCGGGCAAGGTCGAGTGGGACAAGCCGCTCCGCACCTACATCCCCTGGTTCCGGCTCTATGACCCCGTGGCCGGCGACCGGCTGACGCCGCGTGACCTCGTGACGCACCGCTCCGGGCTGCCCCGTCATGACCTCGTCTGGTACAACAACTATACGTCAACCCGCGAGGAACTCGTCCGTAGGCTGGCTTACCTGCCGCCGACCGCCGATATCCGCGAGCGCTTCCAATACAACAACCTCATGTTCCTGACCGCCGGCTATCTCGTCGAAACCTTGACCGGCAAGAAATGGGAAGACGCCGTCCGGGGGCTGGTCTTCGATCCCCTCGAGATGACGCGCTCGAACTTCAACGTCGCCGATTCCCAGAAGGACGGCGACTTCGCGCAGCCTTACGACGAGCGGGAGCATAAGATCGTCAAGATCCCGTTCCGCAATATCACCAACATCGGGCCGGCCGGCGCAATCAACTCGAGCGTCAACGAGATGAGCCATTGGGTCATGGTCCATATCAACGGCGGCGCGTTCAAAGGCAAACAGCTTATCAGTGCGGCCACGATCGACGACATGCACACGCCTTATATGCCCACGGGCGGCACTCCCACGCGGCCGGACATTTCATCGTCGGACTACGGCCTGGCCTGGTTCATCGATACCTACCGCGGCCATCAGAGGGTCGAACACGGCGGCAACATCGACGGCTTTTCCGCCTTGGTGAGCCTCTTCCCGAAGGACGGCCTGGGGTTCGTCGTCCTCACCAACAAGAACGGCACGGGGCTCCCGGATCTCATCGTCCAAACAGCCGTCGACAGAATTTTCGGGCTCGAGGCCGTGGACTGGATCGGCGACGCCGCCAAGAAAATGGCCCAGGGGGCCGAAGCCGCAAAGAAGGCGGAGGAGAAGAAAACTACCCGGCGCCGTCTCGGGACCGTACCGTCGCACAAGCTCGATGAATACGCCGGCGACTACAATCACCCCGGTTACGGTGACCTCAAGGTCAGCATCAACGCGGGCAAGCTGAGCTTCGCCTACAACGCCATCACGACGCCGCTCGATCACTGGCATTTCGAAACCTTTAGCGGCGCCAAGACCGATGACCCGACGTTTCAGGACATGAAGCTGTCCTTCCGCACCGACGTCAACGGCAATGTCGCGGCTGTCGCGGCGCCGTTCGAGCCCACGGAGGACGAGATCGTCTTCGCCAGAAAACCCGACGCCAAGCTCTCCGACCCGGCCTATCTCAAGAAAGTGGCCGGCGAGTACGACTTCAGCGGCCAGCGGGTGACGGTCAGCCCGAAGGGCGGCCGCCTGACGCTCACGATGCCCGGACAGCCGACGCTGGACCTCGTTCCCGGACTCGGCGGCGAATATTCGCTCAAGCAGGCCTTGTCCATCACGGTGAAATTCGTCGAGGACGCGGCGGGTCAGGTGACGGGACTCGCGATCAACCAGCCGAACGGCGTCTTCGAGGCCAAGCGGATCAAGTAACCGTACGCAGTCGTGACCAAAGCCGCTCGGCTCTGGGCCTCTTGTTTGCGCCCGCTCTCGGAGTGTTCCCTCCGTCAGGTCGCGGGTTTGCCCCGGCGAGTCAAACCCGCTCGAGGAAAGGCCTCGCTCGCCCTAAAGGGACGCCTCCTTGGGGAAGGGTCCCTTTAGGACACCCGTGCCCGCTCGGCCTTCCCACGCCCTCCTCCGGGAAGCACCCCTGCGGCGGGGGCACTTCGGCTTGCGGGCGGCCTTTATCGCCGCATAGACGTTTTCGCTGACTTTGCGCTACCGCCCGTCCTCATTTGGATTCCGACTAGTGCTGTCGCCCGGCTTCCCAGATATGACAGTCGCCCGAGCCCAGGACCCGATCGATTTCCGCTGCGGCCAAGCCACCCTCCAGGAACGCCTTGACCAAATGGTAGCGGCAGGTCCTGTTTTGGAGCATCAGATGGGTGTCGTCGAAGACGATCACCCGGGAATGGGGAATGATCCGGCCCAATTCGAGCGAATCCTCGTAGGCTACGACATGGTCCCAGCGGGACGCCAGGATCATGGTCTCCGCCTGAATCCCCGTCATTTCCTTTTCTAAATTGATGATCTTCGGCCGGACGACGCCTTGGGCGATCAGGTCGGAGAGCGGCGCGAAAAGCGGTTTCATGAGCCCATAGGAAGATTCCACCGGATGCGCATCAACGACGGGAAAGAACACTTCGAACAGCCGTACGACGGCAAAAGGGGCGAAGGTAATGATGGCTTCGGTTTGGGAATCCACTAGGCCGTATTTCCTGCCCAGCGCTTCGTACGATGCGAGGTTACCTTCATCCAATTCCCGTATCAGCCGGGCCTGCATTCCGTCGGCCGGCGCATAGTCGTAGCCCAGCTTGCTCAGCAGCCAGAGGAACTGAAACGTGGGAACGGGTTTGCGGTCGAGAATGCGGAGATAAGCGTCCCAGACCCCTTGGCCTTTGAGCTCGTCGAAAAAGAAAGCTTTGTTGCGCGCGATCGTTGTCGTCAGATTGCAGGTTCCGCGCTCGATGATCGCACGATCGACAGAGCGGCCGAATTCCGCAAGATACTGGCAGGCGAGGATGGCTCCTCCGGATTGGCCTAGGATCCGAATCCTCCCCTCAGGGCCGAGGAGGTCGCGCCGGACGGCGTCGATGTCGCGGACGACGTTGGCCGAGCGGAAAACCGCGCAGGCTTTGACCCAATCCGTACGTCCTCCCGCGGAGACGAGCGGTGCGGGAGATGCGGGCATGCCCCGGTGCTCGATTTGGACGATGTTGAGGTTGAGGCCGTAATCCTTTTTCATCCGATCCGGCGCGCCCGCGGCAAACTGGGGTGATTGCCCGTCCAGGATGTGCATGAGGGTCGGCTTGGCCGGATCGAAATCGGTGTTGGTTTCGTAGTACAACCGTAACGTGCCCCAGCCGGGATGTTCGAAATCATAGGGGACTGTCACGAAACGGTGCGTCGCGTCGGCTTTGGGCAGCGGCGGGATGTTATTGGGAAAAGGCTCTTTCCAGAGTTGCATCTCCCGGCCGCCGAGATAGCGCGAAAACCAGGCTGCCTGCCGTTGCAGGATGTCCAGTTGCTGGCCGGGGTCCTGCGGGGCGTGGCCCATATGAGGGTACCAAACGAGCTCGGACGGAACCCGGTTCGCTTGGAGGGCCCGGTAAAAAAGAACGGCCTGGCTGGGGGGAACGCGCGTGTCGTTCTCGCCGTGGAGAAGGAGCACGGGTGTCTTGACCGACGAAGCGTCCTCCAGCGGCGAACGGACCCGATAGAGCTTCATGAGCTCGCGCTCAAAGGGATTCCCCCCGAAATAGGCGGCGAAATGGGGAGGGGAATCCTGCGTTCCCCACATGGAGAGGTTGTCTTCAAAGCCCGCCCCGACGACCGCGGCCTTGAAGATCGAAGAAAGTGAGACGAGCCGGGCCGTGAGGTAGCCCCCGTAACTCCAGCCCATGACGGCGATCCGGCCGCGGTCGATATCGGGAAGAGCCGCGAGCGAATCCACGCCGCGCAGAACATCCTCCACGTCCCCGCCGCCCCAATCTCCGACATTGAGGCGGCGGAAGGCGTCTCCATAGCCGGCCGAGCCGCGGTAGTTCGGCCGGAAAAGGAAATACCCAAGCCCGGCGAGATATTGAGCCTCCGCATCGAAAGTCTTTGCGTCCAGGCCGGCCGGCCCCCCGTGGAGTTGGACGATCAATGGATAGGAGCGGCCGGGCTCATGGCGCGCCGGATATACGAGCAATCCTTCGATTGTCCGGCCACCCGCGCCCGGCCAATGGCGCACCTCGGTCTTGGCCAGTGCGAAATTCCGGACGGTCCTGTTGAACGCCGTGAGCGCTCGGGGCGAAGCCCCGGCTCCCGAAAGAGCGAATATTTCCTGGGGCCTGTCCGGCGCCTCCGACGTGAATACCATGCGGCTTCCGTCTCGGCTGAGGCTAAGCGAGCCGCAGACCCCGCCGACCGAAGTCTGGCCGACAGGAACCCGGTCATTGAGATCCATCCGATAGACGTCCGCCTCGACGCCCCGATAACCGACGAAATAGACGGCCGAGGAATCGGATCCGAATTGGAAGTCAAGCGACGAGATATCGCCTTTCGGCGTCACATCCGACGGCGTCCCGCCCTCCGGGGAAATACGGCACCAGTGGTAGCTTCCTACGAGGTCGTCCGCCGCGCGCGATCGATAGAGAATCGATCGGCCGTCGGGTGCGAAGCGGGGAGAGGTGTCTTCCCCCGGATTCGTCGTTAGACGCCGCGGCGAAGCGAGGCCCGATCCGGAGAAACCGGCGGGTATCGAGACGACGTAGACATCGGATTTCACGAAATCCAAGACCCGGGCCGAAGGCGCCGCGGAGAAGGCAACCACTCCTCCGTCCGGGCTCCAGGCCAGGTCCAAAACAGAAATGACGTCCCCTTTCGTGACCCGATATTCTTTCTTCGCCTCCGGATCGAAGATCCACAGATGGCCGGCCGGCCCGGCCGCGTCCTCAAGGCGCGCCTCGCCGTGGCCCTTGCCGCTCGTATCCTCGCCGGCCGGCGCGGCTTCCGGCGCTGTGAAAGCCAGCACTCGTCCGTCCGGCCGCCAACGATAAGCAGTGATGCCGGTCTCGTGCTTTAGGAGAAGCTCGGGGTCGCCCCCGTCGATTCTCATCAAGTAAAGCCCTTCCGCATTGTTCCTCGTGCCCAGAAACGAGACCGCTCTCCCGTCCGGGGTCCATTGAAAGTCCCGGTCCCCGGCTTGGGCCGAAGTGAAGGGGACGGGTTCGGCGCCCGAGAACGGGACCCTCCAGGTTCGCGTGAGTATCCGGTTCCCCGCGAGATCTTTTTCCTGGACGACGGCCAGCACGATCTCTCCTGACGGAGAGAGCAGCCCCCGGATGGACTTCACCGTCGCGATGTCCCGATAATCCATAGGTGGGGCCGAACTGGGCTTGACCGAGACCTGGGGGAAAATGGCGCCTCCGGCAAGGGCACATGCCAAAAGCAATCGCTGGAGGAAGCGGATCTGTGTTCTGGTCGTCATCGGCGATCATCTCCTTCTCTTTTTGACGGGGACGCCGGATTCATGTTGGGGACGCCGAAGCCATGTCCCGCGCCCTCGCTCTATTCTATAAGTCAGGGCCGGCGCCTTGTCTATAGGACGAAGGTCGCTCTTCCGCGGGGGACTTTGGTCCTTTCTTTACAACCCGGATTGTTCTTGTTATCGTGAGGGGGTGACAGCGGTTTTGATCCCGGCCTATTTGCTTTATCTCGGCGTTGCTGTGGCCCTGGCCGCCCTCGCGCATCGTTTGCGACGTCGATACCCGCTTCCCTTCCTCGACGATTTCTTCTTCGCCGTCGTTTTCTATTGCGCGTATGTTTTCGTCAATTTCGTCGGGGGAATTTTCGGCGGAGTTCTCCTCGGCGGCGTCGCCGAAGGCCGGCCCATGACACTGCTCGGGATCCTGGCCTATCCGGCCCTCTTCACGGCCCTTTTTTTCATGTTGGGTTGGGCGGCGAAGGTCCTCGAAAAACCACTGCCCCGAGGGTTGCTCTGGGCCTATTGGATCGCGCAAGGCGCCGTATTCTTCTGGGCGCTCGTCGAAACCCTGGGTCGAGGTTCCGGTTCTGCCGGGAAAACTTTCTTATTCGGATTTCCCCGGCTGATCTTTCTCGAGACCATCCTCTTCTATCTGATCTTTATCGGCCTGTTCTTCTTTTCGACGGCGGCGGCCGATCCGGTGCGCCGAACCATGGCCCGGGGACTCGCCCTCTCGTATCTCGCCGCGGAAAGCCTGATCCTCGTTTTCGCTGATGTCTTGAAAGTCCCGAATCACTTGAGCTTTGCAGCGGACTTCCTGATTGTTCCGTCGCTTCTGGCCGCCGTGCATCTCCCGGCTCTCCTCTTTTTAGGTGCGTTTTTGCGGGCCCACGGTCGCGAGCTTGTCCCCTCGCCGCGTCAGGAGGAGGAATTGAGCGCCTGGCTTCTCGCTCACGGAATCACCCGGCGCGAAGGGGAGGTGGTGGCATTGATTCTCCAGGGCAAATCCAATCGGGAGATCGGCGAAGCGCTCTTTATTTCTGAAAAAACCGTCAAGAATATCGTTTCCAGCATCTTTCAAAAAGCCGCCGTGAAAAGCCGCGCCCGGCTCATCTGTCTTTTGCGGGATGCCGCGCCGCCATTGGCGAAGGGGACTGGTATTGACCGATCCACGGCGTTGGACATAAAATAACCTCGGAACCATGAACGCAAAACGCGGCCCTTCGAAAACTCGAATGATTGCCGGCGCCGGCGCCCCGTGGCTGGCTCTCGCCATTCTCATTTCCATTTTCCTGCCGCTTCCGTTCATCGTTCTGCCGTTCCTCCTGACCGTCTCCTTCTTTGTCCTTTGCCGGGCCTCCCCGCTTGGCGACCCAGTCCTTCCATCTCTTTCCCCGGCTCCGGCCGCTCCGAGAAGCCCTCCTCTATAACCTCCTTCTCCGTCATCGTCTCCGTCGAGATCGACCACACGTGACGTTTGGAATGGAGGTTTTGAATGAGAAACGGAAACAAAAACGCCGATTCGCTCGAGAGCACCGAACTCAAACCCCGGAAAACTCCCCTCGCGCTGAGAGTGCGGGAGGTCTTTAATAGATCCTGCGGCATTCCCATCGAAGCGGACCTGGCTCCCTACCACAATGCTCTTTCAGCGATCCATGCCTTCCGGAAAGACGCCGGACTGGACGCCTTCCCCGATGAGGGATTGGCTCGGATGTTCCATGACCTTAGAACCCGGGTCGGGCACGCGGAACCCGCCCGAAAGAAGCGACGCCGTGACCGCCGTATGAAGTCAGGTATCTCAAACTGCGAAAACGCTGCTTACAGTCGCCTCGTTGTTGAGGCCTTCGGACTTGTTTTTGAGGCCGCGCGCCGCGCGCTGGGGCTTATCACTCATGATGCGCAACTCATCGCCGGCCTGGCCATGTGCGGTCCTCGGGTCGCCGAGCTTCCGACGGGCGAAGGGAAGACGCTCGCGGCCGTCTTCCCGGCGTGCCTGCCCGCGCTCTCCGGCCGGGGCGTCCACATCCTGACCTTCAACGATTACCTCGCCCGCCGCGACGCCGCCTGGATGGGCCCGGTCTATCGCCTGCTCGGCCTTTCCGTCGGTTTCATCCAGGAAGGCATGGACAATCCGGCCAAGCGCCGCGCCTATGCCTGTGATGTCACGTATGCGACGGCCAAAGAAGCCGGTTTCGATTTCCTTCGCGACCAGCTCGTTTACGACGCCGCCGACCGCGTCCACAGGCCGTTCCATATGGCGATCGTGGATGAGGCGGATTCGATCCTCATCGACGAAGCCCGCATCCCATTGGTGATATCGGGGCTCGCCGGCACGCTCGACCAGGACGCCGGCGGGCTGGCCGGGCTCATGCGCTTCCTTGTCCCCGCAAGGGACTTCATTACCGACGAGGCGAAGTCAAGTGTATCCCTTACGGACGCCGGGTTGGAAAATATCGAACGTCTTCTCGGTTGCGGCAACCTCTACGCCGCGGAAAACGAACGGCTTCTGGCCGCCATCCACTGCGCCCTTCATGCCGAGGCGCTTCTTTGCCGCGACAAGGACTACATCGTCCGCGACGGCCGGGTCGAAATCGTCGACGAATTCACGGGTCGGGTAATGGATAAACGGCACTGGCCGGACGGGCTTCAGGCCGCCGTGGAAGCAAAGGAGCACGTCCTCCGGAGATCGGAAGGACGCATCCTGGGGATCCATCACGCTTCAACATTATTTCAGGGTGTATCCCAGACTCTGCGGCATGACGGCGACGGCCCGTCCCTCGGCGGCCGAATTCAAGGAGTTTTACGGTTTGAGCGTTACCGTTGTTCCGCCCGACCGGCCGTGCGTCCGGGTGGATTCTCCCGACGCCGTCTTCACCCATAAAGAGTCCAAGACTGCCGGCCTGGTTCGTGAGATCGCCGCCGTCCATGCGTCGGGACGTCCCATCCTTGTGGGAACGTTGAGCGTCGGGGAATCTGAGGAGCTGGCGGCGGAACTCAAGGGATCGGGTGTCGTGTGTGAAGTCCTCAACGCCAGAAACGACGAGCTCGAAGCGGGCATCATCGCCCGCGCGGGACAGGCGCGGAGCGGTCACGATCTCGACCAACATGGCCGGCCGCGGCACCGACATCAAGCTCGACGGCCCCGGCGAAGCGGACAGGGAGCGGGTCGTCGGGCTCGGCGGGCTGTACGTGATCGGGACGAACCGTCATGAGAGCCTCCGCATCGACCAGCAGCTTACGAGGCCGAGCGGGCCGCCAGGGCGACCCCGGCAGCTCGCGGTTCTTCATCAGCCTCGACGACGACATATTCGAGCGCTACGGGCTCCGGCGGGCTATTGTCGCGAGGCACCATATCACGCCCCAGCGCGGCGAGCTCGAAAACCCCGCAATCCGCCGGGAGATCATCCATGCCCAGAGGGTCATCGAAGGGCAGAACTTCGACACCCGCAAGTCTCTCTGGAGGTTTTCGGTCATGATCGAGACGCAAAGGCGGATCGTGGAAGCGTGGCGTCGTTCCCTTATCGATTCCGGCGGCTCCGAAGCCGAGGCATGGCTCGGGACCCTTGACTCGGAATTGGAGGCCAAAGGATGCCGTCGGTTCGGACGCGACGCTTTTGGGAGCCTAAAGCGCCGGGCAACGCTTTTCCATATCGACCGGTGCTGGGCCGACCACCTGGCCTGGCTCACCGACATCCGCGAAGGCATCCATCTTGTTAGCTTGGGCGGCCGCGACCCCGCGGCCGAGTTCATGAAGTCGGCGACCGAGGTGTTCGACGGAATCGAGGAACGAATCGATCAATCGGTGGTGGCGGGCCTGGCGTCGCTCATCGAGCGCGAGGGTCCGGTCGACCTCGATTCCGAGGGCCTGAAGGGGCCGTCATCAACCTGGACCTATCTCGTCAACGAGGACCAGTTCGGCTGGGGCATCGAACTCCTGAAGGGAAAGAACATCGGCTTCACCGCAAGCGCCGCCGCGCTCTACGGCCCGCTCTATATATTCACGCTGCTCGTCAACCGGCTCCGCGGCAAAAAGCGCTCGGATTGACCCGTTCGCCGACGCTAAGCCCCGGCATTTATGCCGGGGACTCGAGGGGTTGACTTTCCCCGGGGTGCTGGACTATAAAACACAGCGTCGTCGTTTTCAGGAATTTCCGTCGTCGAGGATCGAATGGACGAGACCATTAAACACACGGAAGACGGGCTGCACCGCAAGCTCGGACTTTTCCCATTGACCAATATCGTCATCGCCAATATGGTCGGCGCCGGAATCTTTACGACCTCCGGCCTGCTGATGAAGGACCTTCACAACGCGGCCGTCATGCTCGCTCTCTGGGTTGTCGGCGGATTGATCGCATTTTGCGGTGCGCTGGCCTACGGCGAACTCGGCGCCGCCATCCCGCGCGCCGGCGGCGAATACGCGTTCCTGTCAAGGCTTTTCCATCCGGTCCTGGGGTTCCTTGCCGGCTGGGTGTCTTTTTTCGTCGGCTTCTCCGCTCCCATCGCCGCTTCGGCCATCGGATTCACGGAATACATCACGCGCGCTTTTCCGGGCCTCCTCCACGTCGGGATCATCGGCGGCGCTTCGGAAGCGATGATCATGAAGAAAATCTATGCCGTCGTCGTGATCGCCGCCTTCACGTTGCTCCATACACGGGGCCTCGAGGTCGGGGCGAAGGTCCAGAACCTGCTCACGGCGCTGAAGGTCCTGCTCATCGTGGCCCTCGTCGGCGCGGGTTTTGCCGCCGGCACGGGGAGCCTGAGCCACCTGACGGCGTCGGGAAGCTTCGCCTTCAGCTTCGGCGGCTGGAAGACGATGGGCCTGGCCCTCATGTGGATCATGTTCGCCTACAGCGGCTGGAACGCCGCAGCCTACATCGGCTCCGAAGTCAAGAACCCTTCGAGGAACCTGCCGCGCTCGCTTCTGATAGGGACCGGGGCGGTCGTCGTCCTCTATTTGGCCCTGAACCTTTTCTATATCTACGCGGTGCCGCTTCGGGACTTGGAACGGATCAGCCCCGCAGCAGCAGTCTCTATCGGCGGTCTCGCGGCGGGCAACGTTTTCGGCAAATCCGCCGAGACCGTCCTCTCGGTCCTCATTTCCTTCGCGCTCTTTTCGTCGCTCAGCGCGTTCATGATCCTCGGGCCTCGGGTTTATTATTCGATGGCGCGGGACGGAGTCTTCTTCAAGGCTCTGGCCAAGGTCAACCCCAAATGCGGCGTGCCGTCGAGATCGATCGTGCTTCAGGGCGCCATCGCCGGGGTTCTCGTGTTATTCGGCACCTTTGACCAGTTGCTGACCTATATGGGGTTCTCGCTCGGCATCTTCCCGATCCTGGCCGTCATCGGCGTTTTCAAGCTGAGGCGGTCCGGAAAAAGCGTCATCCGGATGCCCGGCTATCCCGTCGTGCCCGCGATCTATGTCTTGGCGGGTGTCGTGATTCTCGTCTTGTCATTCCTGCAGCGGCCGAAAGAATCGTCGATCGCCATCGCGACGGTCCTTATCGGCATCCCGATCTATCTCATCTTTAAAAAGAAATACGCCGCGCCCCGGGCGGCTTCGCCGCCGTCCCTATAAAGAGGGGGTCAAACCTACACTTTCCAGTTTTTGAGAATGTTTGAGCGGCAGACTCGGATCGCGGGCGCCTCGGTTTCCGCCGTTGTGAAGACATGAAGTCGGGATCAAACCCACAAAGGCCTGCCACAGCTCGTTGCTGTGATGCGGCCACATCATGGGTTGGTTTCTTCGGGATCGTCGCCAAACGCTGAGCTAAGCTTCGCAACAGGGCAGTGGCCCTATTTCGATATCCTCTTTATCGTCTCTATGGCGCCATTTAATTGGGCAAGACATTGATCCCGAATTTCTGCATATCTCGAGGCCCTGACTCCCTCCAATGCCTTAACTCGCGCCTCTAGCTCAGCTATCATACCTTGTCGATTTGCGAGAGTATGGACTGTTTTCAACAAGGGGGACCCATATTCTCCTAATAGCCAAGAAGTTTGGTATTCGCGAAAGACATCCAGGAATAAGGTCGGATTCTTTTCCACGATAGTGCCCACGATTTCTTCAAGGTCTCCGCTCAACATCTGAGATGTCGCTGCCATCCGTGAGGACTGATCCCTAGAAAAAGCCTCACGACAATTAAACAACCTGAATACCGCTTCAACAAGATCTCGATTGCCGGATAATGCCCCGCTTTTGGCTATCGAGATATGATCAGTGATTTCGATAATCGCCGTGGCTGCGGATCCCCGCATATGATAGGTCACATATTTGGGGAGTGTGCCTAAGACCTCCTGCGCATTCTCCGGCGAAGGCTCTTTATAGTAGGCCGCGAAAGCCTCCCGGATCTTGTCCCAATCAATGACTTCATTGTTGGCTGCCGCTCGCTCTTGAGCGTTGCGTTTTTCCACCACCCGACTTATTTCCTCACGCAAGGTGGCAATGCATACATCCCGGATTCGGGAGTACTTCTGGTCCGAAACGCCATCCAGGGATTTGATCCGCTTCTCCCATACGGGCACCAGCGCGGTTGCTGAGTCGTCCCATATACCATAAACCGACAAAACAAGGGAGTAGCCATTGACGTTAATCGCCGGATCATCTTTATATTGATAAAGGAGTTCTATAAATAAATTCGGGTGGGTTCCGACGAGTTCTCCAAGTGTCATATAGAGCTCTTCAGCAAAGCCACCGTCTGCGTAACTGAGCAGCCTGAACGCCGCTTCGGCCATAATTTTGTCGCCAGACCACACTTTGTCTCTGATCATTGCGAGATTATTGTAAATGTTCCCAACTGCACGATGAGCGTCTCCCATCTCATTCTGAGATTTGCCTTTTGGGAGAGTATCCAGGAACGCTTTCGCTTTTTCTGCAGTCGGGTCTATTTTGTAGTTAAGGAATGTGGCGGAAACCTTGTCCCAATTGACAAAATCTTTGGCATTTGCCGGCTGAGCAAGCACGGAGCCCGACAAACTGGCTAGGAGCACGATGATGAGCAGGGGAATGGGTGCCCCAAAATAAGTGCGAATTGGTTGAATATTCATTTCTTGTGCCCCTAAATGACCCTACGGCTGTTCGCCGAGCCCCCGAATTCTGGAAATAGCCAAACTCATTTTATGCCGAACTATTTCCAGACTTGAAGACATGCCCAAAATGCCCGCAACTTGCCGACAAGATGGTAGCGGAAGATAGCCGATGCTTAATGGGCTCGACCGGCGTCTATTATTCGGCGACCGGCCCGGCGCTATCACGATTGAAATGCGGCATGTCCCAGGGGATTTCGAAAGAGATCTCGACAAAACCGGCGCATCGGCCGTCTTTCTGCCAGGGCGCCTGATAGATAAGCTTTTTCTTGCCATTCTTTTGAATTGTATAGATGTTTTTCTGTCCGGTTTCGATCATCGACCGGAGCTTCGCTCGGGACGGCTCCGGATGGCAATCGAAAACGCTGCGGCCGATGAGCGCCCGGCCGCCGTCCGCGGCGAAGACGTCGGCCGATTTGTCATTCATCTCGATGATCCGGCCCTCGGCATCCGTGACCGTGACTGCGGCGTCAAATTCTTTGATCCAGCCATCCGTTTTCATACCGTCCTCCTCGACGATCTGTGTTGCCCCGCGACGCATGTCGTTTCACGCCGCCTTCGGCCGCTGCCGTTTGAAGAGCGCCCGTACCGTATAACCCGCGTATCCCGAAAGCGCGCCGGCGACAGCCGCTATGAGAGCCGTGGCCAGGACCATCATCCATGAGCGCTCAAACCCGAACATCCGAGTCATGCGCACGGCGATGAGCCGGCTTCCCGTGAGATAGAAATAAAGGCTCGCGCCGAGCCACAGCAGGCCGGCCGATAGGAACCCCGTCCGCAGGGCCCTGCCGCCCGTCCCCGCGCCGGCCGCCCCGTAGGCGAAGGGAACGATCATGATCCACCACCAATACGGCGTCAGGAGTTGGAGCGCCGCCATAACCAACGCACACAGAGCAACGGCGATCATCGTTTGCCTCCGAGCCGTGTCCGGGCGATGATGCCCGGATGGGGCTGGTCCGGAGAATCGAGGAAAACGAGCTCACTCGGTTTTCCTACGGCCCAGTCATCGACGAAATTATCGTAATACCTCGAGCCGGGGTTGCCCGATTGCCCTCCGGGATACGTGCCCCACGCCTTGAACGCGCGCCCGGTTTCGACGACGAACCTCCACGACGGCGCCCAGTCCCGGCTGATGGCGTTGATGACGTCGTTTCCACCGTCGGTCTCGAGGTCTGGCCGGCCCAGGCCGGGAATCCGGGCCAGATGGTCGATGCGTGTGCCCTTCACCTTTCCCCATCGCCACGCATCGCCTGGCGGTCCCCACCTCTTCTCGAGTTTCGCCACCGCCTCGCGAAACGCCTTGGGAGCGATGTCGGCGAGCGTTTCCCGCGGCGCGGTCGTCTTGTCGTCAAAGAAATCCGATTCGGTTTTGTTGAGAATGAGGTCGACCATGACCTGGCTATCCGGCCAGACCATCCGCGTCATCTTTCCGGTCTTCTTGTTATTCCAGGTCGCGGCGTTGAGGCCGGACCAGAACTCCTCAAAAATAGACGGCGCCTTCAGGCCTGCCCTGTTTTCGAAATTCCAGGCGCCAAGCTCCTCAAAGGCCGTTTTCTCTGCGGCGGTCATCTCCAGGCCGCGGACAAGCTCGAGCAGACGCGGGAGGACCGCGCGGGCCCGGATATTCAGCACGTCGGCCTGCATGCGGATCATGTCTTCCGGCGTGATGTCTTTTGCGGTCCCGAGGATTTCGTTGATCCGTGCGCCTCGCTCGTAGGACGCGTAATCGAAGCCGAGATAGTACGGGTAGCTTGCGTCGGCATGAATCTGGTTGGCCGAGCTGACGAAACCCCGCGGCGGGTTCTTGACGTGCGGGTTTTGCTCCTGCGGCACCCAGCCCTGCCAGTCGTCGGCGGCGCGGCTTCCGTCAAGAATGTATCGTCCCTGCCCGTGCCAGCGGAGCGGATACTTCCCCGTGTGCCAGATGGCGATCGTCCCCGCGGCGTCGGCATAGGCGATATTCTGAGCCGGACAGTCCCAGAATTTCAAAGCCGCCAGGTAGTCGTCGTAGTTCTGGGCCCGGTCGAGAAGCCAAAGAGTCTTAAACTCGTCCGAAGGATCGTGGGCGGCCCAGCGCAACGCCGCGTCCGGAGGAACATCCGCCTCCGGAAACCGCGGCTCTCCGGCCAGCCTTACGACAGGCCCGCGGTGGGTGTAGATGACGCGGTCCACGAACGTCTTTGCGCCCCGGACCTTGATCCGTTCCTCCCTTTCCATTGTCGGCACCCAATTCCCGTCATAGAGATAGGCGCGCCGCGTCCCGTCCTGGAACTTGACCGTGTACCAGTCGAGAACGTCGTCGCCGGCATTGGTGAAACCCCACGCCACTTTCCCGTTGTAGCCGGCCACGACGGACGGCGCTCCGGGAAAGGCCACACCTCGGACGTTGACGCCGGGCGCCGAAAGTTGGACTTCATACCAGATCATCGGGAGAGTCAGCCCCAGGTGCATGTCGTTGCAGAGAATCGGGAATCCGCTGTGCGTGAGCTTGCCCGAGACGGCCCAGTTGTTGCTTCCGATTTCGGGACCGGGCCGTCCTATCGAGGCCCAGGGCGTTGAAACTTCGTCATCCATTCGCCTTAACCCCGCTGCCTCGGCACTTTCTTTGACCGCCGGCGTAAGATCGGGCTTGGGAAGCGCGAGCGGCTTAAAATCCCAAGGCGTTCCCGGCGGAATGACCGGGTCGACGAGCGGCGGATGATAGGGGAAAAGCGCATCAACCACCGGTTCGCCGAGAGCGTCGCGCATTTCCGTCATCGCCGGATCCCGGTATGCGCCCGAAAGCGTATAGGACATGTACTTGAGCAGAAGGGCGCACTTGACGGCCGTCCACGGCTCAGGCCCATAATCGAGAATTTTGTACTCGACGGGGAAGTCCTTGCGGGCGAGGCGCGCGATGTAGGCGTTGACGCCCTCGGTGTAGGCGTCGATGGCTTCCTCCGTTCGTGCATCCTCGCGGGATTTGGCTGCCGATCTCTCAGCGGCCCATGCCAGGCCGAACCGGCGGTTGAAGCGGTCCATTGTGAGTCCCGCGGGTCCTACGATTTCGGCCAGCCGCCCCCCGGCGTACATGACCTGAAATTCCATCTGCCACAGCCTGAGAAGGGCCGTGACATACCCCTGGGCCATAAAGAGGTCGTGGTCGTTTGCGGCAAAGATGTGCGGAACAAACCGCGAATCCCAAACGATCCTGACCTCTCCCTTAAGCCCCGGCACCGCGATTTCCGCCGGAGGAGTATCTCCGCGTGTTCCGTTTTGCCAGAAGCCGGCGAACGGGTTGAAGAGTTTTCCTGCGGGAGGAATCAGGCCGTGGTGGTTGTCGAGAGCCCAGAAAACGGCCGCCGCGACGAGCAGCGAAGCGATGGCCCGGACCCACTTCATGCACGCCTCCTCGATACCCGATGCTCTGGGAGCGTTTGCCCGAACTTATACCACGACCACGGCTCTTTCGGCAACGAGGTTGGCGAAACTGAAAAGATGGAAACGTCTTGCCGGCTCCCGCTGGTTTCGCTAAACCTGCTGACTCCGGCCGCAGCAGCCCCAATCAGCGCACTTCTCATATCACGCCCCAAGGGCGTTGCGCCCGGGAAGAGAGGTGGGTACAATAGGCCGGGGAGGGCACATGGCCGAAGATAAACCATTTTCCGGATTCACCAAGGAGACAGTGAGTTTTTTCAACGGCCTGCGCCGGCACAACAACCGCGATTGGTTCGAGAGCCGCCGCAACGTTTACGAAGCGCACGTGATGGCGCCGGCCAAGGCCTTTGTGGTGGCCATGGGGGAGAGGCTGCGGACGATCGCGCCCCGGATCGTGGCTGTGCCCAAAGTCAACAAATCGATTTTCCGGATCAACCGAGATACCCGTTTCAGCTTGGATCCGGCGCCGTATAAGACAAATCTCGGCCTCTATTTTTGGGAAGGCGTGCGGCCCCGGATGGAATCTTCCGGTTTCTATTTCCATTTCGAGCCGCCGGAGATTTGGCTCGGCGGCGGCATGTACATGATTCCGGAGGCGCTCCTCGGGCGCTTCAGAAAGGCTGTTGTAGACCCGAAGCTCGGCCGCGAGCTCACGGGGATCCTCGCCAAATTAAGAGCCACGAAAGGGCTGACGGTCGGCGGCGAACACTATAAGCGAATTCCCGCCGGGTACGATGCCTCGCACCCGAACGCCGAACTCCTCAAATACAATGGACTCCATGCCGGGTTCGATGCGCCGATTCCGGAGGAGTTCTATAGCGCGCGTTTCGTCGATTATTGCTTCGAACGATTCGAGGCGATAGCGCCGCTGCACCGCTGGCTGACGAAATTGACGCGCTGAGCGCCTGGTCGCCGTCTCGAGGACGAAACGGCCTGCCTTCCGAGCCGCTATTTTTTCGGATAGCCGACCGATTGGGCCAGCATCACCTTCTGGTCGGGCCGAAGTTTCATGACCTTGGCCAAGGCATCTTTATCGACCATCCCCCGGACGACCACGGACAAACCTTCGGACGCGCAGAAGAGGTAGACGTTCTGGGCGATGAAGCCGGTGTGGGCGGCCGAGTAGAAACTCTTCACCTCGTCCGTGCCCTTTGTAAATTTAGAGAGATCAGCCACATAGACGAGGTCGAGGGGGACGATTTTGACAAAGTCTTGCGAGCCGGTTGCCGCCCGAACATCCTCGCCCAGGACGGGCTTCAGGCTGTTTTCCTTCGCGTCATAGACATAGAGGCCGCCCTTTAAGGCGACATAGATATCGATATTCTGCACGTTATTGGCCGAAGGCGCCGTGCGGTGGCCGTTTTCGGGACGGTTGATGCCGTCGGCGGCCCACAGCAGATCGGCGAGGACCTGGAGCGGCAGCTCCGCGTCGCTGAAAGCCCGAGACGTAGCCCGGGCCGCGAGCGCCTTCATCAGGGGCATGCCGCCGTCCATGTGCGGCTTCGGCAGCTTGATTTCCTGGATGTCGGCGGCGCGCCCGATGGCCGGGACCGCCAAGGCCAGGATAAGAACTGCGATTGTCCAAGAACCGAATGTCTTTTTCATCTTATTCCTTCCTTTCCGAATTGCCGCGGACTTCCTGAATCTTGGGAAGCCGAGAAAAAAGAACGATGAACTAGATATAGCCCCGAACCGGTGGAGTGTCAATCGCCGCAGGTGGCGCCTCGTTTCAGGCGAGCGGCGTCGACAGCAGGGCGGGGGGTGGCCGCGAAGAGTGCTTCCGATAACACCTGGACGTCAGTTCTTTATGACGGTATAGCGAACGACCTTCGCGAAATCCTCTTCTTCTGCGAAATAGATCCGTCCTTGCGCATCCACGACGTACGGCGTGCCCTTTACATCGAGCGTTCCGACCTGCCTCCCGTTTTCGAAGACATCCATCTTTTTTTGTTGCCGTGGATTAGGAATTTGAAACGTAACGAAAACGCTGCCGCCGCTCTCGCCGATGTGGGCGGCTGTCGAGAGGAATGCCCTGCCCATTCTTTTGACGGGGCTGAAGAGCGGGCTCTCTCCTTTGAGGATCTGCTCGAGGCGGCGCTCTTTGAACACCGAAACTTCGTACTTGTGAGGATTGAGAACGAAGATTCTTCCGTCCTTGCCGGCGTCGAAAAGGAGAGGAGCGCCGAACATCGGCATCTCTTTCATGGGCTCAAACTCCGCTGGAACGGCGAACGGCTCTCCAAAAGAGTCAAGAAGCTTCCCGGCCGGGTCGAAAATGTGCAGGATCTTTCCGGCGTGAGGCCCGATAGCGACGACCTCTTCCGTCCCCGGGCAGCCGATGCAGGAAATCATGAAGTCCACGAGGAAAGACCGAACAAATGCCCCATCAGGATCGTAAACAATAACCTTGCGTGCGTCGTTGATGTAGAGCGTGCCTTTGGGCGTCACGGCGATCCCGGAAAGGTTTGAGGCCTCCGTGGGGCCTTGTCCGGCCGGGACCTTGATGTTTCTGAGGAATGATCCGTCTTTCCTATAGATTCGGATGAGCCGGTCCTTGTAATCCAGGACGTAGATGTTTCCGGCGGCGTCGATATCGATCCGACTGATCGAGCCCATCATCATGTTTTCTTCGCCCTCCGCGACACCGATGACGAGATCGGGCTTGAGGGTGATTCTGGGCGCTTGAGGGGCGGATCGTGATTTTTCTGAAACGGACGCTTTTGTTCCGCCAGCCCATAACAAACATATGATCCCAAAGATGCTTAGAACTTGGAATCGTTTCATACAGCCCTCCACTGCGTTCCCCGATACATTCTAGGCCACACCGAGAAGGGAAAGCAACGCTGGGATTATGACACCCAGAGAATAGTATCTCTCACATCTGGCAGGCTGAAACGTTTCCTTTAGTGTTGGATGATCTCCGATGCCAATGGGGGAAGGAGATCCGGACGAGTCACCAAAACGCCGCGCTCGCGGCTATTTTTCTTTGAGTATGAGGAGCCAGCCTTTGCCCGGCTCGACACGGAGCGTACCGGCCGGCGAGTATTCAGCGGCGGGCTGGAAGTTTTCGATCTGCGGCGCCCGCAGAGTCGCTTTCTTCGGGTCGAGGCCGAGCGCTTTCCAATCGATCGCGAGTCTCATATCGACGGGGTCCTTGGCCCAACTTGCCAAAGCAATAAGCGCCGACGGCTTGGCTCGGCCCGGCCGATGGACATAAGCCGTCGCCAGGACATCTTTCCTGCCCGTCCTCACGGGATTCGATTCCACCCACCAGCCGATCATGCTGCTTGTCGTGATTCCGAATTCGTCCCAGACCTTCCAGAGCGGCCGCGGGTCCCCGGCCCAGGGCAGGCGGGCCGTCATGCCGAACACCATGCCGCGCCACGGATTCCCGCCGTCCTGGAGCATTTCGCCCATGAGGCCGAATGGAATCCCCGACATCTCGACCAGCCAATAGTCGGGTCCACTGCCGTTGTAATCGAAGTACTCGCCGAACCAAAGCCGGTTGAGGAATGGGAAGTGTTCGAGGTAGAGATTGGCGCTCGAGGCGAATCCGTCGCGCGGGTTGTACTGGTTGGCGCTGTGGAGGTCGATGAGTGCCCCCGGCCGGTCCCGGTCGAGCACTTTGCGGACGCGCATCATCGTCGTCCGGTCGAACGCCACGTCGTCGAGGTAGAGACCGTCGATGCCGACGTTTCTCGCCAGCCAGTCGAGTCCTTCGATGTAGTAATTGTGCCAGCGCGACATGCCGCTGTTGATGACGGCCGCGTCTTTGAGCTCGGGCACGAACCAGGCCGCGATATAATCGCCGCCAAGGTGTTCTTGCAACCAAGAGCTGCCGCCACCGGGACCCGGCGAAAAAATCTCGTGGCCGAGGCTGCGGAGCGCGAAAAGCTCAGCCGCCCGGTTCGAAAGCTCGCGGATGGTGTCATAGATCTTAACCTTGAACCCGCGGCGATGGGCGTCGTCGATATAAGCCCTCATCGCCTCCGGCCGCAGGAACGGATAGTTGATATAGGGGTTGATGGCGGTGGCGTGATGGATGTTGATGACGTTCGCGCCCGTGGCAGCGATTTCGTCGAGGGGCTTGTAGGCATGGTAGTAGCGCTCGCTGAAGTGCCGTCCCGGGTCGAGGAGCTTGAACGGCGTCAGGAGAAGCGTGAAGTCGAAATGAAGGACCTCGCCGGCCCTGACCGTTCTCGGGCCCGAATAGGCCGTGAGCAGCACAACGCCTTTTCCGCGTCGGAGGGAAACGCCGCCCTTTCCGTCGTTCCACCACGACGGCGGCAAATTGAGGGGCTTCGAGAGATAGAAATTTGTGTTGAGCGGCCGGGAGTAATTTTCCGCCCGCAGCGAAACCTGGAGTCCGGCGTTGACGTTGCCGATCCAAAGCGCGTCCTGATTTTTCTTTTGGTCCCAACTCCAATCGAATGTCTCGGGGCGCTCGCCTCCCTTGAATCCGAGCCCCATCATATAGCGAGCCGAATCGACGGCGATCGGGATTTCGAGCCGGATGTCCGAAACAGCCGCATCGCGGGCCGCGGACACCGAGACGTTGTAGCCGATAAACCCGTCGAATTCCATGCGCGCGGTCACGGTCATTTTCAGAGCGCCGGCGTGGCTCTCGGATTCCCAAACGACGGTCCCCGGGGCCTGCTTTACAAATCGGGGACCGCTACCTCGCGGCGCCCAAACCATCTCGCCGCCGCCGGCATCGAGGACCTTGAGAGCGAAGGGTGCGGCCGTGACAGGACAAGGCAGTGCCCTCAGGCGCGTCATCTCCGGCGCGAAATAGCTCCGGATTCGGGAAGGCAGGCCGTCTTTGCCGAGATCGATCGAACGGCCGAGGCAACTCACGGTCATTCCCTTGACCGCGAGGGGCGTGTATGGCGGAACGATATCGTCGTCGAAGGCCAGGCGCGAATCGAGCCAGCGGAGCCTCGTCATCCTCGAAGGGTCGGCGTCTCCGGCGTCCCCAAGCGCGGCGCCGGCCACGTGCAGCTCGAGGCGGACAAGCGATTCCGGCAGCCCCCGAGGTGCGACGGTCACGGTACCCGAGTAATCACCCGGTTGCGTGTCCTTCGGGATCTGCAGACCGCACCACAGAGGTTGGATCTTGCCAAGCTCGACTGAAACGGCCTTAGCAAACGGCCTCCCGTCCCAATTCGTGCCGCCCGTGTTGAAGCACGTCGCGGCCGACGCCGGAATGACGCCTGGCGATGAAGGACCATTCGCCGGCCCCGATGCGGTCCGCGCGAAATCCGTGAACCGCACGGCGAGGTCGGCGACAGGCTGCCGTGCCGCCCATAGCCCGATCTGGAACGTGAAGTATTCGCCGGGCGCGGCCTCCGCTTTGAAGACCCGGGCCGGTCCGGCCGCAATCCAGCGTTCCGGAATGTCGGTCGTCATCCGTATGGACAATCTCCGGTCTTCCGGGAAAAGGAGGTACGGGGAGTCGGGATGGGCGGCAAGCTGCGCCTGCGTCTCGGCCGCCGTGGCGATGACTTCCATCGGGAAGAAGCTGCTGAATTCATCCACGGACTGGATTTCGACGAGCTCGGCCTTTCTGAGCGCATCGACTCTCGCCGCGGGAATTCCGGCAGGCCCGGCGCCGATAGCCGCGAGCCACAACGGGTCGGCTGTGTCGCGCGGCTGGTCGTACTTGACGTTCGGATAATTCTTGCGGCCCTCTGATTTGTAGGGCATGAAATAGATGTAATAATCCCCGGGCACGGTGCGCGGCTCGAAGATGATGTCGCCGTATTCGCGGTTCACAGCGAGCACGTAAACATTGGTGAGGCGAACGCCCGTCGTTGCATCCACGACGAGGACGGCTTTTTTCTCGGGCTCGATGTCACGCCTGCGCCAGGGAATTCGGATACGGGTTGCCTCCGCGGCTTTTGTGGGCTCCGGCGCGAGCATCGGCCGCTTTCCCTTCGCCTTTGCGACGGCTTCGTTCCCCAACGGGAGGGCTTCCACCCGGACGACGGCGCGATGGTTCCCGACGCCGGACTCCGAGTCCCACTTTCCCACGCCGTACTTGACGTCCTGTCCGGTCAGGAGATGCGCGCCCAAAACTCCGGCGCACGCCGCCAATAAGATAAATGAAGGTGCTCGCATTCTCGCCTCGCTGCTTTGGTGTGATCTTGCCCTGTCATCGGCCTCGGGCAAAATCTTACTGCATAAGCGCCGGCAGGTCTATTCCTGCAGACCGGCGGACTCACTAGGTAAGAATCTTCCGTGTCAATCCGGACGTCCCCGAGACCTGCCGTCTGCCCGCCGCCCCGCGAGTCCCGTGTTACTTGAATATTTCTTCGAGGAAGGTTTTCATGGCCTGCCACGAACGGAGGTCGGCTTCCTTATTATAGGCCATGCCTTTCGAGGGATCGTCGCCGCTTCCCGGGTTGGTGAAACTGTGAACGGCGTTGCTATAAACGTTGAGCTGCCAGTCGACCTTCGCGTCGCGCATCTCATTCCAAAAAGCCACGACGCGTTCCTGGGTAACGAAAGGATCGTTCGCGCCATGACAGACGAGGACTTTGGCCTTGATGTTCCTGGCGTCCTCGGGATGCGGCGTATCCAGGCTTCCGTGAAACGTCACGACGCCCCGGATGTCCGCGCCGCTCCGGGCCAGCTCGAGAACGACACCGCCCCCGAAGCAATAGCCGATCGCGGCAACGCGCGTGACGTCCACCATCGGCAGGCTCTTCGCCTCAATCAGTCCGGCCAGCGCCCGCTTGCGCATGAGCGGCCGGTCCTGATAAAAGGCCCCGGCCAGCTTCCCCGCCTCATCCATGGTCGTGGCACGGACGCCTTTTCCGTAGATATCGAGTGCGAGCGCCACGTAGCCAAGCCGCGCGATCTGCTCCGCCCGGCCCTTGACATAGGAATTCAAGCCCCACCACTCGTGCACGATGAGCACGACCGGCCGCTTGCCCTGGAGAGAATCGTCATAGGCCAAGTACCCCTCAAGCGCCACCGTTCCGTCTTTGTAGGCGACGGCTTGGGTCTTGATCTCAGCCTTGGCGGGCTGGTGGACTACTCCAAAAATCATCGCGAGAAGGAGAATACTGATAGTTTTCATGACACCCCCCGCTTCGATTGTACGCTCTTGCGGCGAATTTGTCCCGGCCAAAGGAACACCGTGCGTGTGAAGATGGGATCGCCACGCTCCGCTCGCGATGACATCTTCTATCGGCGATTTCAGGGTACGTCGTGGTGGCCCGTGCTTCTTGAGCTTTCGCCTCGCGGCAGATTCAAGAGGCCTCAGGAACAAACGAGGCAGATCAGTCCGCCTCCCCAGGTGCTCTATTTCACTTTGCGGGCAGCGACGTAAGCGGCCGCGACGGCGCCCGGGATGCCGCCGATTTGGCTGGCCCAGCAGGAGCCGATGAAGAGGTTCCGGACCGGTGTCACGACCCCGAGACTGGCGAAGCCCTTTTCATAGAACTTCTTGCGCGGGTCCCAGCTCCAGGCCGACGTCGCTCCATCCGTGTTCCCCGTGTAGTGCTCGTAGGTGAACGGCGTCGCCGCCTCTGCGAATTCGGCCCGCGACCGCAGCCCCGGGATGACCGCTTCGGCCTTGGCTATGAGCTTGTCTTTGACGGATTCTTTGAGCGCGAGGTACCGTTCGCGATCATGGTGATGCCATCCGTCCTGCCAGCCGGCCGGCGCGATGGTCATGATCATAAGCGACGATTTGCCTTCCGGCGCCAGCGCCGGGTTGATGAGCGACGGCGAATGCAGAGCGATCCCGACCTTGGCGAACAGGTCGGCATCCGACGCGTTTTCGTAGTCGACATCGTGCTCGTATGTGTCGTAATTGACACCGGGATTCTTCATGTGACTCCGGAGCTCGTCGTTGCTCATCGCGAGTCCGAGAAAAACCGTGAAAACGCCCTCGGAAACGGCCGCCTTTTTGATCTTCTCCATCTGGTCGCCGGTAACAAGCGACGGGTCGTCGAGAAGCTGCGTGAACGTCCGCTTGTAGTCGCATGCCGAGATAACAAAATCGAACTCTTCGCTGCCGCCTTCTGTCGCGACCCCGACGGCGCGGCCCTGCCGGGTCAGAATCTTTTCGACAGGCACCCGCAGCCGCAGGTCACCGCCGCGTTCCTTAAACTTGTCAGCCAGAATGTCCGCCAGTTGCTGCATGCCGTCGGCGGCGTACCAGTAGTCTTCGGCGAGGAACGTGAACATTGCGGCCAGGGACATGACCCCCGATTTCGGATAGCCGAAGCCGCTGAACATTCTGTAGACGGGCGTCCCTCGCGCAAAGTGCCGGGCCGCCAGATCGACGGAGGTTGTGTCCCCGAATTTTTTGACCAGGGCCATGAGCGGCCGGCCCTTGGTGAAATAGGGGATGAGTTCGATCAGCCTCCGCAATCCGCTGAAGAGGGGAAGGGAGACCCTGTTGAGGAACGGCTGCAGAGCCTTACAGAGCGGGTCGATCTCGCCGAAGTACCCGTCGAGGCCCGCCTTATCAGCCGGGAACGCATCGTAGGCGGCCTTTTTAAAGGCGTCGGTGCTCGTAAACGTAAAATCGAAGTACGGACTCACCAGTCTGTCCTGTTTCCTGACGAGCCGGAACTGGTCACGCACTCCGATGTTTTCGAGGGCCTTGTAGAGCGTGGCCGTGGATTCAAGGGATAACGTGCCGGCCTCAAAGTAGAATCCTTTTCGCCGAAAGCCGGCCGTGTATCCTCCCGCCGTCGCCTGGGCTTCGTACAGAGTGACCTTATGCCCTTTCTTGACGAGAAGGTTGCCGGCGACGAGGCCGCCGAGCCCCGCTCCGATGATGGCCACCTTCTTCATGGAAATCCCCTTTTACTTGCAGGACTTGTCTTCATCAAAGAGCGACGGCGCTTCGCGCTTGCTCCTCCAGATGCCCCAAGTCACGCCACCGAGCAAGGCCACGACGACAAGGACGATTTTCCAGTTGAGTTTGCTGTACTTGACGATGAGTGGGGCCGCGATCAGGCTCACCAGGTTGGTGACTTTGATCATCGGATTAAGAGCCGGCCCGGCTGTGTCCTTTAAGGGGTCGCCGACCGTATCCCCGACGACACTGGCTTTGTGGCGTTCCGAGCCCTTGCCCGTCCCGGCGATGAGGTCGCGAGGCTCGTCCTCGATTGATTTCTTCGCGTTGTCCCAGGCGCCGCCGGCGTTGGCCATGTAGACGGCCAAAAGCTGGCCGCTCAGAATGATGCCGGCCAGAAATCCGCCGAGCGCCTCGACTTGAAGGATGAGGCCGACGGCGATCGGCATCAGGACCGCGATCAGGGCCAGCGGGATGAGCTCCTTTTGGGCGGCGGCGGTCGAGATATCGACGGCTTTAGCGTAGTCGGGCTTGCATGTCCCCTCCATCACCCCAGGGACCTTGCACTGACGTCTCACTTCCTCGACGATGAGGCCGGCCGCGCGCGCGACGGCCTTGAGGGAGAGCGAGCTGAAAAGCCACGGCAGGGCGCCGCCGAGGAGCAACCCGATGAAGACCTTGGTGTCGGAGACGCGGATGGAGGTCATGATGTTCTGCACGCCGAGCTGCGCCTGGACGCGGCCGACGTCCGTGATGTAGGAGGCGAAAAGGCTGACGGCCGCAATGACCGCTGAGGCGATCGCCACCCCCTTGGTGATGGCCTTGGTGGTGTTGCCGACGGCGTCGAGATCCGCCATGATCTGGCGCGCTTTGACGGTTTCCTCGTCCACCATGCCGTGCCAGGCCATTTCGCCGATGCCGTTGGCGTTGTCGGAGATCGGGCCGTAGGAGTCCATGGCGACGTTGTTGCCGGTATGGCTCAGCATGCCGATGCCGACCATGGCCACACCGTAAAGGACATACGTCGCGCCGGAGCTCGTGTAGAGGAGCATGGCGATGATGAAGCTGATGGCGATGACCACGACGGCCCAGACGCTCGACTCCATGCCTACGGACAGGCCGGAGAGGATGGTCGTGGCCGGGCCGGTCTTGGTCGAGCGGACGATTTCTTTGACCGGCGGCTTCCGGGTCGAGGTGAAGTAGGAGGTCAGCGGATTGAAGGCCACAGCCAGTCCGACGCCGACGCTTGTCAACATGGCCAGCCTCCAGTCGTGGGCGTAGTTGATCGCGACGACGAAAGACCACACGATGGTGTTGACGCTCGATACCTCGTAGGAGCGGAACATGGACTCCTCGGCGTCATGGGCCCGGAGGAATTTGATCGGGAAGCGCTCCCAGATCGGGACCGTGAACGTCCCCAGAATCGAGGAGATGACGCCGATCGCCCGTATGATGAGGGGATAGACGATCCACTTCAAGCTGTGGCTGGGGTCGATGGCCATCAGGGCCAGCCCCAGGATCAGGCCCGAAACGATCGTCACCTCGTAGGATTCGAAGATGTCCGCGGCCATGCCGGCGCAGTCGCCGACATTGTCGCCGACGAGGTCGGCGATGACGGCCGCGTTGCGCGGGTCGTCCTCGGGAATATCCTTCTCGACCTTGCCGACGAGGTCGGCGCCGACGTCGGCGGCCTTGGTGAAGATGCCGCCGCCGACGCGCATGAACAGCGCGAGGAGCGTGCCGCCGAAGCCGAAGCCGAGGAGGGCGTCGGGTGCGGCCGTGCCGAAGACGATGAAGATGACGGTGCCGCCGAACAAACCCAGGCCGTCCGTCAGCATTCCCGTGATCGTGCCGGCGTAATAGGCGATGGACAAGGCCTCGTTGAAGCCGCGGCGGGCGGCGGAGGCGGCCCGGACGTTGGCCTGGATGGCCATGCGCATGCCGAGCTGCCCGACGAGGAGGGAGAACGTGGCGCCCATGATGAAGGCGATCGTCCGGCCGATGGCGACGATGATTTGGGCGTTCCTCTGGCCGAACTCGGCGACGGCCTCGCGGCTGGCCGGAACAACGTAGACGCTCATGAAGAGGGCCACGGTCAGGATGCCGATAAGCGGCAGGATTTTCCGGAGCTGGCGGTTGAGGTAGCTGTCGGCGCCGATGCGGATGGCGTTCCAGATCTCCTGCATCTTCGCCGTGCCCTTATCTTTTTTGAGCACGACCTTGCGCAACATCCAGGCGTACCAAAGGCTGAGGAACGCCGTGAACAGCACGCCGACGATGGCGATCTGCTCGAACGAATTCAACCCGTGACGGGCCAATCCCAGGATATTCATGGGCATCTCCTTAACTCATGCGCCTGTGCGGATGACTGCGGCATGCGCCCAGGCCGGGCTGGGGGCCATTTCCCCCCGGGCAAGGACGCTGCTCCCGGGCAACGCGCCAGAAAGGCGGGAGACAGGCCCCAAGCACAAAGGCCATATTTTACTCAAGTCCGGTCAAAAAACAAGAGGGGGTCAAAATGCCCCTTTTCTGCAACCTCTTAAGGGGCCGGCTTTTGGGCGGTCCCACGGAAAACCGACGGCCGGCTGCATCAATCACTTGATTGCCTGACCCCTTACCAATATGTCGGCAATGGAAACGCGACTCCAGGCGAAAAGCGTTTCCCATGTCGTGGACCAGTACAGGACATTGACGTTCTGCGGGTTTCTTTGCTATAAAGGCGTCGAACGGATCTCGCCACGGCGAGCGACTAGGAGGTCCCATCGTGTCGGAAAAATCGCGTTTGGTCACACTTTTTCTGTGCGTTTGGCTGGGAGTCTTCGGCGGTCATAGGTTTTACGTTGGGAAAACCGGAACGGCCGTCCTTTGGCTGTTGACCTTCGGTGTCTTTGGAATCGGTTTTTTTGTTGACCTGATCATGATCCTTCTCGGACGTTTCTTTGACTGCAACGGGAAGCCGGTCCTGGTCTGGATGCGCCGTGTCGATGCCGACGGCAAGGTGCTCGACTACTTGGTCTAGCGAGGGTCGGTCTCCGCGGCCTTAGGATTTCCACCCAGGGATCTTAGGGACGACCCTCGCCTTAAGTCTCAGTTTTTGGCTCCAGAAACGAGGACTTAAGGCCGGAATCTCTCGAGCAAGAGAATTTAACGCGTTTATTATCTGCGGTTTCCTCTGGATTTGTATGGTCCGACCCCAATGAATTTGCTATAATGCACCTTCATATGAGCGATTTTCAGTTCAAGCCTTTCGCGGAGATGACCGAGTCGGACTATGACCAGGTCGGTTTCCGTTCGGGCCTCGAGATCCATCAGCAGCTCCTGACCGAAAAGAAGCTTTTTTGCCGCTGCCCGGCCGGGCACTACAGCAAACACTACGACGCTGAGATCCTCCGCCACATGAGGCCGACCCTGTCCGAGCTCGGCGAGTACGACGGCACGGCCCTCATGGAATTCAAGACGAAAAAAGAGATCATCTACAGGATTCATCGCGACACCGTCTGCACGTATGAGATGGACGACACGCCGCCGTTCATGCTGGACGAGCCGGCCCTCGACCATGCCCTCGGCATCGCGATGCTCTACAACCTCAATCTCGTGGACGAGCTGCATATCGCCCGAAAGCAGTACCTCGACGGCAGCATCCCGACCGGGTTCCAGCGGACGACGATCGTCGGCGTCAACGGCTGGATCCCTTACAAGGGCCGCAAGATTCAGATCGTCCAGCTCGGCCTCGAGGAGGATGCCTGCCGCGAAGTGAGCGACGTCGGCCACCGCCGCACGTATCTGACCGATCGGCTGGGTATGCCGCTCATCGAAACCGTGACCGGGCCGGACATGCGCACGCCGCAGGAGGTCGCCGATGTGGCCCAGATCTGCCGCCGGCTCGTCCGGAGCACCGGTCATGTCCGGACCGGCATCGGCGCCGCCCGCGAGGACGTCAACGTCAGCGTCCGCGGCGGCACGCGCGTGGAGATCAAAGGCGTGCCCCGCATCCCGCGCATCCCGCTCCTCACCTATAACGAAGCCATGCGGCAGTGGAATCTCCTTCGCCTGCGCGACGAGCTCGGCCGCCGCGGCATCACCGCTGAAACTTTCCAGTCCGGCGCCGAGGATATCACCCGGCTCCTCCTTAAAACCCGCTACGAGCCCATCCGGGCCGGCCTCGAGTCGGGCTTCGTCGCCGCCGCCGTCGTCCTTCGCGGTTACAGGGGACTGCTCAATTGGAGTACGCAAACCGACACCCACTTCTCGCGCGAAATTTCCGACCGCGTCCGTGTCGTCGCCTGCCTGACTTCGCTGCCCAACATCGCGCACTCGGACAGCCCGTCGGAGACACTTGCGAGCGCCGAGTGGGAGGCGATCCGCAAGGCGCTCAAGGCGACAGGCGATGATGCCCTCGTCATCGTTTGGGGAAATTCAAGCGACGTCAAGACCGGCGCCCAGGAGGTTATCATCCGGGCCAAAGAAGCCGCCATCGGCGTCCCCTCCGAAACCCGTCAGGCCCTCTATGACGGAACCAACGGCTTCGAGCGCATCCTGCCCGGCCCCGACCGCATGTATCCTGATACGGACCTGCCTCCGAAAAAAGTGACTGCGGATCGCCTCGAGCAGATCCGCCAATCCCTGCCCGAGCCGATATGGACCCGCGAATCCTTCTACGGCGAGCTCGGCGTCCCCGAGGACGTCATCAGGCCCCTGGCCATGTCACAGCTGGCCGGGCTGTTCGACATGCTGGTCAAGACATGGAAAATCGACCCGACGCTCGCCTCCGTCGCCCTCATCCAGTTCCCGAAGAGGCTTAAGAAAAAGGGCCGCAGCCCCGCCGCCCTGACCGAAGACTTGTTCAAAAAGACGTTCGAGATGTACAAAGACGGACGGATTTCCCGTGAAGGAATTTATCTCGCGCTCGAAAGCGGCGCAGTGCCCGACGCGGACAGCCTGGCCGTGCCATCGGCCAAGGACATCGATGCGTCCATCAGAAGCGCTCTGGAGCGGATGGCCGGCATGAAAATCCATAATCCCGACAAGAAGGGCCAGATCGTGATCGGGCTCGTCATGGGCGAGCTCAGAGGACGAGTCGACGGCGCCGTTGTCGCCGCGGCCGTTCACAACCACTCCGCGGAGCGATGCTGATGGCCGGCGACGAATCCTATAAAGGCTACCGGGGCGAGGCCCTGGCCACACTGAAAAACTTCGGGGCCATGATCTGGAGCGACGTCGAGATCAAGACCGCGCGCGGCACCTACACGGGCATCATCCTGCCCCGCTCCGAAACGGCCGACCCGTACCACGTCGTCATCAAGCTCCGGTCCGGTTACAACATCGGCATCCTGGCGAGCTCGATCGAGGGCGTCACGATCACCGGCCGGAAGGAAGCCCATTACAAGATTCCGGAAAAGGCATTTCCCTTCGATCCATCCCTGCCCAAGGTCAAGCTCCTCGGCACGGGCGGCACGATCGCCAGCCGCCTCGACTACCGGACGGGCGCCGTGATACCGGCCTTCACGCCCGGCGAACTCTACGGCTCGGTCCCCGAGTTGGCCGATATCTGCAACCTTGAAACCGAGAAGCTTTACGGCGTTTTCAGCGAGAACATGGGCCCCGAGCAGTGGATCGGCACGGCCGAGGCCATCGGCCGCGAGATCGCCAAAGGCGTGCAGGGCATCGTCATCGGCCACGGCACGGACACCATGCACCATACGGCCGCCATTCTGTCGTTCATGGTCCAGAACTCGCCGGTGCCGATCGTCATGGTCGGCTCCCAGCGATCCTCGGACCGCCCGTCCTCCGACGCGGCGCTCAACCTCATGCACAGCGTCAAGACCGCCGCCGAGAGCGACATCGCCGAGGTCATGGTCTGCATGTTCGGACCGACATCGGACACGTACGGTCTCCTCCACCGCGGCACGCGCGTCCGCAAGATGCACTCGAGCTACCGGTCAACGTTCCGGACGATCGGCGATATTCCGATCGCCATGGTCAGCCGGGAGAAGATCACGCCGCTCCGCCAGGACTACAAGCGGCGCCGCACCGACCGCGACGTCACCATCAACACGGCGTTCGACGACCGCGTCTCGATTGTCTACTACTACCCGAACATGAAGCCCGACATCATCGACTCCCTCATCGACAACGGATATAAGGGCATCATCATCGCCGGCACCGGCCTGGGCCATGTCAACAAACCGCTCTACCCGTCGCTCAAAAAGTGCCGGGACAAGGGGATTGCCGTCTACATGACGGTCCAAACGCTCTGGGGTTATGTCCAGATGTACGTGTACGACACGGGCCGCGACATGATGGAGCTCGGCGTCATCCCGGGCGCGAACATGCTGCCCGAAGTCGCCTATGTCAAGCTCGGCTGGGCGCTGGGGCAGACGGGCGACGTCGAAGAGGTGCGCAAGATCATGCTGACGCCGATCGCGGGCGAGACGACCGAGCGCGAGCCGTCGAACGGTTACCTCATCCTGCAGGGCGGTATCCCTGAAGTCGAAGAATTCATCTCCAGAATCAAGAAATAGCGGGGCTTTTTTCGGCCGGACGGGGAAGGACTTTCAGTCTTTCAGAAACTGCAGCGTCCGCGGCTCGCGTTCCAGATGAAACATGATGACGGCCTGGAGGATCTTCCTTATCTGAGCAACCTCGCCGGGGGCCAAAGTTCGGTCGCATAATTTCGAGGGCGGATTCTTTCGCACCCAGCGGAGAAATTCCTTCATTTCGGCCGGCACTTCCTCTCTCTTTAGCGGGGCACATTCGGCACAGTACGCGCCGTCCTTCTTCGTCGACAGCCAGCCGGCGCCCAGCGGCTTGCGGCAGGCCCGGCAGGACGAGAGGTCGGGCAGAAAGCCGGCGACCTGAAGAATCCAGGCTTCAAAGTAGGCGGCCAGGAAGCCCCGGTCGCCGTTCTCCTTCAGGCAGCGCAGGACGTTGAGGAGAAGCCGGTAGAGGACTTCCTCCTTGGCCCTGGCCGGGGCGAACTCCTCGATGAGCTCGGCAAAGTATGTGAGCAGGAACGCCGTCTTGGTGTCGGCCTGGATTTCGAAGAAGGACTCGAGGAGGTCGCAGTTGGAAACCGTAACCAGTTCGCGGCGTTCCTTTTCATAAAAGAAGACGCGCACGACCGACATCGGCTCCAGGCTGCTTCCGAAGCGGTTGCCGAATTTGCGCGCTCCCTTGGCGACGCCGCGCAGGACGCCCTTCTCCCGGCAGAAAAAGACCGCAACTTTGTCCTGCTCTCCAATCTGGTAGGTCCGGAGGACGATAGCTTCCGACTGGTCGGTGGGCATGGTCAAAAGGCGCGGGACATGGCCGCAAGAATTAGCGGGACGAGCCTTTGGCGGCTTTGTCCTGCAGAAAATCCTGGTAGTTCTCCGGAGTGATCCGGATGTCCTTGAAGACCTCGCCCACGCGGCCGAGGGCTTTGGCCGGTTTGCCGTTCAGGAGGAAGGACACGCCTCCTGCATTGCCGACGTTGATGATGAGCTCCTTATCGGCCTGGACCGAAGCTTTCTCTCCGGCCGGGAACTCACCGTCGATCCGGAGTACGCCGTCGGTGTAGACCTGAAGCCAGGTCAGCTCCAGGAAGGAGATGTCGATCGTCACGCCCTTCCATTCTGTTTTGACGCGCTCGGCTGCCGGCTTCTCGAGGGGCGGAGGCGTGGAGGGCTGATTTTGGGGAACGACGACCCGCGCCTTGGCATCGGGCAAAGTGGTGTGCCGGCGCCCCGACCGCCAGACAAGGATCATGGTTACGGCGACGATGGCGATGACGGCGAAAACCAGACCTCTCATGATGGCCCGGCGGTGCAGCGGGAAGGTGGGCAAGTCGTTGACGTTCCGGGGTTTCTCACTCGGCAACTCGTCGAGGATTCCCGCCTCTTCATAGCGCCGCATGAGCTCGTCCTCGTTGAGGCCAAGGTATTTGGCGTAGGCCCGGATAATGCCTTTGATGAAGAAGCCGCCCGGCATCGTGTCGAAGCGGTCCTCCTCGACGGCCCGCAGGTAGCGGCCGACGATCTTGGTCGAGGCGGCGATCTCCTCGATCGAGATGTTGCGGCTTTCCCGCTCCTGCTTAAGTTCTTGTCCTAGGGATGCCATTGATCAAGATTCTAGGGTATTCCGCCTCGGCCTGTCAACTTGGTCAAGACGGGTCAAGAAAGGGCCAGGTCTACTTTCTGCTAAAAAGTAGCAAAAAGTAGACCTGGCCCTTTCTTATACTTTCTTATATTTTCAGAAATTTCGACACCGACGTGAGGCTCCCGATGAGGCCCGTCGCCGCCCCGGCCGCCAAGAGGCCCAAGGCCTGGGGCCAGTTCGGGTAACGGAAGCTCAAGAGCTGCTGCAACGCCCCGAGGGAAGACCCCAGGTAGAGCGGGAAGAGCCTGAGGACGATGAAAAGCAGCCCGAGCGACATGATGCTGCCCAGCAGCCCGAGAGCGAGGCCCTCCAGCACGAAGGGCGTCCGGATGAAGAGGTTGGTGGCGCCCACGAGGCGCAGGATCTCGATCTCGTTGCGGCGGGCCATGACGTTCAACTTGATGACGTTGGAGATGATAAAAAATGAAGCCAGCACGAGGATCCCGCCCAGGAAGAACCCGATGGCGCCCGCCAGCCGGCTGAAGGCCTGCATTTTTTCCACCCAGTCCTCGTTGAACTGGATATCGACGATGCCGGGCCGGGCCTTCATCACGGCGATAAACCGCAGGACCTCTCCGGAGGCCGAGGCCTTGCTCTTGACCCGGGCCTCGATGGCGGCGGGAAACGGGTTGGCTTTGAGGCTGGCCACGATGTCCTTCAGCTCGGGGAAACTCGCCCGGAATTTTTCCATCGCCTCTTCCGGTGTGACGAAACGGACACCGTCGATGAAGGCGGGCTTCCGGATGTCCCTCTCAAGCGCCTCGATATCGGTCCGGGGGAGATTCTTGTCCAGGAAGAACGCGATCGTCATATTGTTCGAGAGCTCGCGCGCGGCGTAGCGCAGGTTATTCGAGAGGGACAGGAAAACGCCGACGATGAGAAAAGACAAGCAAATGATCGTGACCGAAAAAATGTTCCGCGTCCGGAACTGCCAGAGATTGTTTCCCGTGACCTTCAGGAAGAACTTGGCCTTTTCGATCACAGGCGTCCTTCCCTGCCGACGATCTTGCCTTTCTGGAGGAACAGGATGTTGTCGCCGAAGTGGCGGATGAGCTCGCGGTCGTGGCTGCCGATGATCACCGTTGCACCCTGTTTATTGATGTCCTTGAAGATGCTGATGATCTCGAAGGCGAGCTCGGGGTCGAGGTTTCCCGTCGGCTCGTCGGCGAGGATGATGTCGGGGTTGTTGACGATGGCCCGGGCGATGGCGACGCGCTGCTGTTCACCGTAGGACAGCCGCGACGGCAGCTCCCACATCTTCTGATGGAGGTTAACCCTCTGCAGCGTGGCGAAGACGCGGCGCCGGATCTCTTTGCGCGGAATGCCGATCACCTGAAGCGGTACGGCCACGTTCTCGAAAACGGACCGGTGGAACATGAGGCGGAAGTCCTGGAAGACGATGCCCAGGTGCCTCCGGAGCGCGAAGATCCGCG
The DNA here is from genome assembly GCA_963727095.1 of Candidatus Aminicenantota bacterium. Lineage (GTDB taxonomy): Bacteria > Acidobacteriota > Aminicenantia > Aminicenantales > Saccharicenantaceae > CAVSEQ01. The sequence goes on from CAVSEQ010000005.1 coordinate 1,763,041, forward strand.
AGTCGGGGATCTTGAGGACGTTGACGCCGTCGATGACGATCTGCCCTTCGGTCGGCAGAATCTCGCGAAAGATGATCTTGAGCAGCGTCGTTTTGCCCGATCCGCTGGGGCCTGTGACAAAATAGAAATCGCCGTCCTTGATCTGCAGGGAAATGTCGGACAGGGCCCAGAACGGCTTCTGGTACTGCTTCCAGATGTGAAAGAGTTCGATCATGCCATCGGGGCTTCGGCGCTCCGCACGGCGCGGGCCGGGTGTCTATTTCTTAATGAAGAAAAACATGAACCAGCCGAATGCAATGGCCCCGGCCACCATGAGGCCGAAAAGCGTCAGGCCGTAGCGGAGGCGTTCTTTGGTGTTCGGCCGCCGGATGAGCGAGAGGACCAGCGCGACGAAAAACGCGTAAATGACCATGGACAGGAGATGGCTCTCGAACATCACGTGCGTTTCCCCATGCCGATGTCGAAGGCGTCGAGGGCGACGAGGAAGTTGAGCAGACCCGCACCCGCGATGTAGGCCGTGCCGAATTCGAAGGTCGAGCGATCAAGCTGCCCCGGTCCCCAGGACAGGAAGCGGGCCAGCCCGTAGAACAATCCGTTGCCCAGGTCGGCAAAGAACGCCAGGATGGTCAGGGGGTTGTCGGTCTGGAAGGGGTAAACACGGCCGCCCATGGTCAGCCCGAGGGCGGTCATGCAGAGGATCGAGAAGAAAAAAATGATCGCGCGGGTATACTTCTTCTGGACGGCGTGGCCGAGTCCGGGCACGAACCAGCCGAGGATCATGGAGGCGGCGGCCTTGAATTTCATAAGAGAGACATCTTATTCGAAACCGCCCAGGAATCAAAGTCAAGCACGGCATGGTGGGTGCGTAGCGACCAACCGCGATGCAGCGAAGCGATCGGAGCTGCATTGCGGGGAATTGAAGTGAGATTTGCGTTTGCTCGGAGCCGCAATTCCGATGGTCGCCAAAACCGCGCGCCCGCGTTTACATGTAAAATAGCGGCATGCCGGAACTGCCGGAAGTCGAAACGATCGTGCGTGGTCTAGACCCAGGACTGCGCGGGAGGGTGATCGCGGGCGTCGAGTTGCTCTTCCCGCCGTTGCTGCGGCGGGCAAACGTACGTGAGTTAGCCGCCTTGTCTGGAAAGCGGATCATCGGCGTCAGGCGGCGCGGGAAAATGATTCTTATTGAGTTCCGCGGCGGCCCCACGCTCGTTTTTCACTTGAAGATGACCGGCCAGCTCCTGCTCGTCGAACCCGGCGCGGCGCGCGACAAGCATACGCGGCTAGTCATGGCGTTCCGCGACGCGAAAAACGAACTCCATTTCCGCGATATCCGGAAATTCGGCTTTCTTCTCTGCCTGCCCGACGGAAAGGCCGATTCCTGCGCGGAGCTTGACGCCCTGGGCCCCGAGCCCCTGGACATCACGTGCGCTACATTCGCCGGGCGTTTTGCCGGGAAGAAGGGCCGCATCAAGGGGCTCCTTCTCGACCAGACCATCATCGCGGGCATCGGCAATATCTATGCGGATGAGATCCTTTTTGATTCGCGGATCCACCCGGAAACGCCGGCCTCGTCGATCGGCCGAAGAGGGCTGGGTGCGGCTTTGGAAATCCACCCGCAAAATCCTGAAAAAAGCCATCGCCGCCAAAGGTTCGACACTCCGCGACTATGTGGACGCTCGAGGCCGCGCCGGCCGCTTCCAGTTCTCTCACCGGGTTTACGACCGGGAAGGTGAGCCGTGCCGCGTCTGCCGATCGCCGGTCAAGCGGATCCGCGTCGCCGGCCGAAGCAGCTATTTCTGCCCGCGATGCCAGAGGAAACGGCCCAAGCTCCATTGAAAACGGGCCTCAGTTCGGCTATAGTAAGGCCACTTCCGTTGAGTGCCCCTGTAGCTCAGTATGGATAGAGCAATGGATTCCTAATCCATGTGTCGCCTGTTCGAGTCAGGCCAGGGGCATTTCATTTAATTCACTGATTCTGCTACAGTTGGAGGCGCGTTAAGGACGGGCCCGCTTGGCCTCATTTCGGATTTGTCACAGATTTGTAACAGATTTGTAACAGATTTACCCCTTTTTCGGGTGGCACCGGCCCGCTTTCCGGCCCCAAAAGATCCACGGCACGTTGCCTCATTTCGTCGTTGGAGTGCGTGCTGCTAAAGTGGTGAGCCGCGATGTCCCTGCAATGGCAGACCGAGTCATGCCGGTGAGCTTGAGCCTCACGGTCTCGAGGTCACGAGCAAGGTAATCCTCGGAGTTGATTCGTTTGCGTTTCTTGGGCATGATGCTCCTAAACGGGGCATCGTACCAACGAGGAGGAGTCGTGTCACGCTCTTTCCGTCCAACGTTCTCTGGCTTCTTCTGCACCACCGCATGACCAGGAACCAGATCAGCGATGCAAGCCCTACGATGGCCCCTATGACAATCCACTTGAACTTTGGTGGGTTGTCCACTTCGACAAGCCCTCCCGTAGGATAAACATAAACAACGTTGCCACTTTTGTCATCAAGAAAAACTACCCACGAGCGATACTTGCCAGACTTGAGGGGACTCCAACGGGGAAAGTATTCAAGTCGTCTTAGATACGCGTGGCTTTGCTTTATTTCCCGACTCATGCCCTCCGTTGTCACGAGGTCACTGGATGGAAGGTACCCCATGATCTGAACCAACTCCGTTTTGGTCATGCCGACCTTGAGTTGTTCGATTTTCTTATCCAGCCTGAGGGCCTGGTACTTCTGAACTGCGGTCAGGGTGATAGATGAGAAGATCACGAGTAATGCCCACGACGCGGCCACCGACAGCAGGGCAAGGGTAAGGCGTGATCTTGCGCAGACAGCTTTTCGCCAACTCCTTACCATGTCAACTCACCTGAAGTTATCGCGCCTGGCATTTTGCTCGGCAGGCATATTCTGAGATTCTGAGGCCAGCCTTCGCTCCTTTCGCCTGCGCCACATCCGCATGCCTATCCATCGAAGTGTTAAGCCGGTACCGACCAAAAAAAGAAGCGCAAGAATTGTGGGAGGGACGTAAAGCTTATCTATGTCCCACCAAGATGTCCATTCGGGACGTGGCCGGATAAGCACAATCCTCTCGCGGTTTTCATCCAGATAGATGCCTTTGACCCACTCGCTTCATTCTTACCTTGTAACAGACTCTTGGCACTGAAATAGCATTCGATAAGCTGTTTCTTCTGTCGCCTGAGCTGATCGAGGTCGCCCTTACCACCAGGCCATTCCCTCTCGATCTCATCTGCTCTCACAGTCCTCCAGGACAGAGGCGTGCCCATTATCCTGACCATCTCCAGCTCTGTCATGCCAACCGAAAGACCTTTGGCCTTTCTCTGACTCGGTAGGACGGATAACCATCGATGAGAACCACGGTCAGCAAGGAGCCTACACACAACACGAATGCCAAGAACAGATTGGTGGCTACGGGCCATTGCATACCGCCATCCATTTGTTTCCGGACATTATCTAACGTTCCCGTCCTGAGAATTATGCATCCGCTATCTACAAGAATCAATACCACGACCACCAACTGCAGTAGCCAAGTCGCCCCAGGACCTTATGGGGACAAAGAAAGGGAAGAGACATCACTCAGCACTCCATCCCAGATTGTCACATGCCTGGAGCGTTGCGAAGTGGGCAGGGAAGTGGAATGCTGGGACTCCCAAATGCTTACCACGGATGATATGCTCCACCCGGTCACTCGGGGTAGTCTTTTGTCGTTTGACATCTCCCGGCCACAGGTTTAATATTTTTGCGGATGGGAACACGCAAATCGCTGGTACATGATCTTGTCCTCCACGTTCCTTAGTGAAACGCTTATCTGCAAGAACGGATGGGGCCATTGCATTGAATTAAGGGGGCCCGCATGGGAATGATCGAAGGAGTTATTGATTGGGCACAGACCCTGCCTGGCTGGGCGGCTGATGCTGTACGAAGACTCTTAAGTCGTGACGAATTTTCCAGGTCTGATAAGGAAGAGCTCTATAGATTGCTAAAGTCTGAATACGGTCTGCTTGTTGGCGATGAGCACTCGGTTCAGCCGGAACCCCCACTGCGCGGTACCATTTCAGGCGTCCCAACTGCCCAAGCTGAGCTAGCCTTGCACGCAATAGAAGCTATCCAAAATACAAATGCAATCCCCAATGGTAGCCGCCTTCCTTTTGGCTTAGTCGGACTAACAGTCATTTACGGGGAGAATGCCTCTGGCAAATCTGGATATGCACGCATACTCAAACATGCGTGCAAAGCGCGAGATACTGAGGAACGGATACTGCCTAATGTTCGTGCCTGCGAGATGAACACCACCCCAGCGAGCGCGAAAATAGTGGTAAGCATTAATAATTCCGAGCCAATGTCGCTTGCTTGGACTGATGGAGTTCGCCCTCCGGAGGTACTGACTAATGTCGCCTTTTTCGATTCACGGTGTGCGAGAATTATTGTTGATGACGAATGCGCTCTTTCGTACTTACCTTATGGTGGAGATGTATTCAGGCGACTAGGTGATCTAATGAACGAATTTAGGGCGCGACTTCAGGTTGAGGCTGTTTCGCCAACCGCTCCGCAAGTTCAAGGGATAACCCCATACTCAAGTAGCGGAAGATTGCTAATGGCACTATCGGTTGGCACTTCTATTGAGGCCATCAATGCTGCTTGCGCATGGAGCGATTCGGAGAATGCACGGCTGAAGGAACTTCAGCATCTAATTGATAATGACCCCTTGCGCCTTGCTGCGCAGCTTGTAATAAAAGCTCGCCGCGTAGAGCAACTTAAAGAAGGGCTGGGAGCTCTGGAGCCTATGATATCCAATGCGGCAGTGTTAGCGATTAACCGCCTAGTTGAAGACCTCAGTGCCGCGGAAAAAGCTATTGAGATTGTTGCAAGCGCAATGACAAGTGAACCATTGCCCGGGGTGGGGACTAATACGTTGGAGACTATTGTACGAGGCCGCGAAGGAATACTCGACTAAAGTCGCCTATCCAGCGGTCCGATTCCCCCATGCAGAATCAGGGGCAAAATGCGTGTGGTGCATGCAGCCGCTTGCTCCCGATGCCGCTGATCGCCTCACCCGATTTCGTAGATTCACGGAGGATAGGACTTCTTCGGAGGCGGAGAGCGCCCGCATGAAACTGGCCGAAAAGCGCAAAACGCTCTTGGCAACTCCTGCAGTCAATACCGACCAGTTTGCTGATGCCCTAGAAACGATAGCTACTGATCAACCTGGTTTATTTCAGTCGATCATGAGTTATGTCAGGGAAGCCACCGAACGCCTTTGTTACCTTAAGGCTGCTGCATTTCCCGTTGACGTCAATTCTCTTCCTGTCGTATCCGCTCTGCTGTTACAAGAAATTGTTAATGTAATCGAACACCTAAGCGAAAAACCCTCTGCATTTGATCATTGGTCTCAGCCTGAAGCAACCAGAGCAGAACCAAAATGGCAATGGAATATTGAGAAGTCGTAGAATATGGGCTCTTGTAAGGAAGAGCTTATCGGCTACCTACGTGATGTGAAAACCAAGCGCAGATTATGATCGATGCCTGTCCAGTCTCGAATTCGCGGATCTGATCACAGACGCAGGAAAGCGTATGATCGCTGCGAGCATTGGTTGGTTTTCAACATCATGATGCAACAAGTTAGGCGCAGCGTATCTAGACATAAGTCCCACAGCAGTGGCGCAGGCAGGAGAGACATACCACCGGCTTGTTTTGGCAGGCATGCAGCGCTTCAACAAGAGCGGAGCTATACCGAGATACTTAGCGAAGGGGAGCAGTGCGTCGTGGCGGTCGCTGGCTTTCTTGCAGAGCTATCCGCAAGCGGACACAAAGGACCCATAGTTTTTGACGATCCGGTTTGTTCACTCGACCACCGCTATCGTGATCTTATAGCCAAAAGAATAGCCGAGGAGGCAGTTTTCCGCCAAATAGTAATATTTACGCACATATATCTTTGTTGCTAGAACTCACCCACTGGGCAGCGACGAATCATGACATCAAGTGGGCCCCGTTCACGGTGGCAAGGGTGGGCCAATCGCCGGGAAAGGTCACGCCAGGTGAGCCGCGTGAAGCAATTAAATTTGGCCAACAATTACAGGAACTGCGCACAGAAGTGGATAAACTCGCGGTGTCCTGAAAACACCGACATGCAGAATACAACAAACAAGCGGCTGCAATATACGATCGGCTCCGAGGAGCGGTAGATACCTTCGTCAAAGGGAGCTCCTAAAATAGCGAAGTAATGCGTCATATCAATCGTGTAAGCATTGATCGCCTCGATGATGTGGACTGCATAGATAAGGATTGTACCGAACTCCAATCGACATATAGTCTGTGCGGGCGCTATGGAGCGGCGCATGGAAATGCCGCGCCTCTCGATGCAAATAGGCCGCATCCGGAGGAGATAAAAGCTCATATAGTCGGGGTTCAGGCCTACGCAACTTCAGTTAGAGAGAGACGCAAGGGCCTTGGAGATCGTAGAAAGAAATTACGGGAGCCAAATCAAGGGCAAGTGGGATGAATTACCTTGCAAATGACGTATTCGATTTTGCCTTATATCTCTACAGGCAAGAATTTTGAAAAGGAGGGCAAGAAATGGATGAATCTGAACGAACGGGATTTCTCGCAATATCAGATACCGAGCATTCCGAGATCGAACTATCAGAAAGCCTGGCGTGGCTTCGCCAGCGCATAGCAAAGTTCGTAGTAGGGGGAATTTACCTTTTAGCGGGGCAACCAGGAATTGGGAAATCACGTTTGTCAACACAAATCGCCCTCGATTTGGGAAAGAGAGGAATCAAGACTCTTTACGTACTAACAGAACAATCGAAGGACGAGTTGGCGAAAGTCGCCCGTCAAATGACTTCGGAGTGGCCACGAACCAAGTTAACGGCGCCTTGGCCTGTGTTTTGCCTGAGGACGGCCTATATGATATCGAGAATCTCCCGAGTTTTCTGGCTCATCAGGTTATGAGCCCCTCGGGAAAGTACTATGGGGTCAAGCTGATAATAATAGATTCTGTTCAGGGGCACGGACTGTCAGCAGGTGCTACCCGCAAGTACAAACAAGTCTATGAGTTTTGCCGTCAGTGCAAGAGCGCTGGGATTACCGTACTCCTTGTAGCTCACGTCACAAAAAAGGGTGATGTCGCTGGCCCGAAAGATATGGAGCATAACGTCGACTGCATATTAGTAATGAGGCGCGCGATGATCTACCGACCGATGTTTGTTCCCAAGAACCGTTTCGGGCCTGCAATTTTTAAGCCGATCCCTCTCGAGATGGACAAAACCACAACGGTCCTGAAGCTCTCTCCCCACAGCGAATCTGTTTCCAGCGTCGCGCGGTCATACCTTGGGCGCCAAATCGGAATCGCTGAAGCGCAAGCGTCGGTAGCGCTACCTGCATACGGCAATAGGGGCAAAATAACGGCCCCGGGTTTACCTAGAAGGGAAATCGAGCAGCTGACGAATCGCATGAGCCAGTTGCCCGATATGCAGATCGAAGACTTGGATTATACTATCGAATGTCGTCTTCCGGGCCGACAAGAGATATCGAAGCCTTCTCGGGTTTCCCTCTATGCATGGCCCTGATTGCCTCATATATCCAAAAGGACATCCCCTCATATCACATCTATCTGGGTGAAATCGACCTCCTTCGTAAAGTGCGGGAAGTCCCCGACCAGGTCCTCATAGACCTCTGGGAACAGCTTGCTGATCCGAACGCCGGGATTCTTCCCAAGCCGATACGCATTTTTTGCCCGAGCGAAAGCGCCCACCTTCTTCAGGAAGAGGTGGAGGGAGCGACCGTAGTAGCGTGCGAACGCCTAGAGGACGCTGTTTACATGACTTGGCCGGAGCTTAGGGCTCAATAGCGGGAGTAACAAATGAATATTTCCGATGTCATCAGAGAGCGAACGTATACTGTTCGAATCGTTAGGAATCCTCGACCAAAAAGTATCGGAGGCTAAGTCCGCCCGAGACTCCGAGAGGAACGGAGGAAGCGAGCGACGACGAGAATGTGTCGAGCACGAGCTGGAGAGAACTGCTAAGCACGCGGTTAACGATGTCGTTAATAAAACCAAAGAAATGCGGCAAAAGCTAGAGGAGATAGAAAGACAACGGCAAGAGGCAATCGACCTCCTTTTTCAAAGCCAAGAAGAGCAAACGAGAAGAGAAAAGGATTTGCGCGACACCCCGAAGCTACTGAGCTGGCGTTATCAGATGTCACGAAAGAAGAGAAGGCTAAGCAAGAGGCCTAGACACGAGTCTTCGAGCTGCAATCTGAACAAGAACTCAATCTAAGGTTTCTTACGGAAGAAGCTTCAGGAAGCGCTTGCGTTGTATATCTCAAACCAGGTGGAGCAACTCCAAAAGGCATTCCTCACGGAAGAACAAAGGACCAAGGAGCGACGTGAACAAGAAGACTTCCAAAAGGCTCGACACAGTGACCCGCAGATCGCTGCACTGTGGGACGAACGGCAAGAACTCCTTAAGCTGTTAGATGCAGCGTTGGTTCCCGCAGTCAAGCAGACGCTCCAATCCTCGTTGGAACTCGCCGAAAACAAGCTGAAAGAAAAAACATCCGGTGCCTCCTTTGTTGGTCCAACTGTCCCACGGTACTCTCAGATTGAAGAATTGATCTATTACTTGAATTCTCAAGGCCAGGCGGTAATGCTGCTACCCAATTCTGGAAACTGACTGGAATATAGTAGGGAAGGGAGAGAACAACGAGAGGACGTCGAGGATTATGTGCTTTGTTTGGAACATGATTCACAATTTGGGATTGAAGGAAGAGGACGGACGGTTTTTGTCTGAGAATGGGTGTGTGGCGTTTGAAACGTGCCTCGGCCTTGAAAACATCGCTATCCTGCAAGACTTTGGAATCAAGTGCGAAGGCTCAGAGATTCTAAGGTTTAAGCTGACCGCCATGCCCGCTGAACTTCAGGAGGTACTAAACGATGAAAATTAGCACCTATGAAGGCGCCCGCAGGCTTGGCGTTCATCCGGGCGTACTGTTTTTCTATCTTGCGGAAGCAGCCCCCTCACTGGAATTCCCTGATGTTTGGCCCGAAGTTGATGAAGCTTGGATTGAGACGATCGCCGTTCAAAAGGGACATTTCCCTTCACCGTCCGGCTCTCGCACTGAACATGTTGACGAAAGCAAACTCGATGTTCATTCCGCGGGGCTCTCGGCTGCGGCCCTCCATGTAGTAGATAAACTCCGTCGCAATAGGAAGTGGGGGCATATGGCTGTGACCTTCGAGGCGTTGATAAACCTAACTCATCTATCGGCTAGAGACTTACACGAGGCAATCGACGAATTGCGGAGGCGGAATCTACTAGATCGGGATGGATTGACAAAAGAAACGGTATCCTTGAAGAAATAATATAACGGCCTGTCAAATCGAGCGTTTTTGTATGCTGTGGCACGCAAAAATATTGAGAATAAACACTATGCCGAAGGGTGATGGAAAGAACGCAATGATGAACTAGCCAAGCGAATAAAAAGAGGCTGGAATCCGTGAAGGATAACCAAACCTTATGGGGGGGGGGGGGGGGGGGGGGGGGGGGGGGGGGGGGGGGGGGGGGGGGGGGGGGGGGGGGGGGGGGGGGGGGGGGGGGGGGGGGGGGGGGGGGGGGGGGGGGGGGGGGGGGGGGGGGGGGGGGGGGGGGGGGGGGGGGGGGGGGGGGGGGGGGACCATTGCGGGTATAATATTGTATTAGGACAAATAAAAAAAGTGCATTGCCGAGGATAGGACACTATGATTAGCCAACTTGCCCAGGCAAAAAAATACACGCCTTAGGTCGAGGGGGGGGGGGGGGGGGGGGGGGGGGGGGGGGGGGGGGGGGGGGGGGGGGGGGGGGGGGGGGGGGGGGGGGGGGGGGGGGGGGGGGGGGGGGGGGGGGGGGGGGGGGGGGGGGGGGGGGGGGGGGGGGGGGGGGGGGGGGGGGGGGGGGGGGGGGGGGGGGGGGGGGGGGGGGGGGGGGGGGGGGGGGGGGGGGGGGGGGGGGGGGGGGGGGGGGGGGGGGGGGGGGGGGGGGGGGGGGGGGGGGGGGGGGGGGGGGGGGGGGGGGGGGGGGGGGGGGGGGGGGGGGGGGGGGGGGGGGGGGGGGGGGGGGGGGGGGGGGGGGGGGTTCTTAAGCCTGAAGGCCTGGGGGGTGGGTGCGGCGGTCTACATCGGACTAAGAGACCCCGCCTCCCCATGTCACAGCCGTGTCACAAATTGTGCTAAAACGCGCCTAATTCCGCGTAACGGTGCTTAATAGGAAAACGCGCTCCATATGGGGGAAATCGACTTTCCCCCTGGAAGAGAGTCTCCGCCGGATCAGATTCCTAATCCATGCAGGCCTTGCCAGCACTGCCGAAGGCGGTGTGTCGACTGTTCGAGTCAGGCCAGGGGCATTTCACTTAATTCACTGATTTTGATACAGTTGGAGGCACGCCAGGGACGGATCCGCTTGGCCTCATTTCGGACGCACACCTGGGCCTAAGATCGAACGGCCCGGGCGCGCGTCCGTGATCTTGCCGCCGTCGACAACCAGCTGCCCGTTGACCGCCACATATTCGAAACCCTGGCTATAGTGGTTTGGGTCGGCATAAGTTGAGCGCTCTCGTACAGTGTCGGGATCAAAGGCCACAATGTCCGCCGCCATCCCCGGCCGCAGTAGGCCCCGGTCGCGGAGACGCATCCGCGAGGCCGGCAGAGATGTCATCTTGCGAACCGCCTCTTCGAGGGTGATCAGCTTCAGCTCGCGTACGTAATGGCCGAGGATTCGGGCGGTAGTTACCCAGGCCCTCGGATGCGACTTCTCGCGGGAAAAAATTCCATCCTCGGACGAAGTTTCCGAGTCGGTGCACATGGAGACAAGCGGATGCTTGAGCGCTGCCCGTACGTCCTCCTCGCTCATTCCGAAGGTCACGCGCTGGGTGTTCCCATGGTCGGCGAGTACGAGGTCCAAGACGGCATCGAGAGGGTAAGTCCCCTCATCTTTCGCGATCTCTGCGATCGTCCGGCCTTCGTATTTCTTGAGGTCGGGATTGAAGACGCTCGTGATGAGGATGCGCGAGGCGCCCTCGGGCCAGTCTGGGTTTTCCGCCCAGGAATTCGCGCCTAGCCCGAGTCCTCGTCGCCGGGTCGCCGAGACGCGCCAAAAGCTGCTTGAGGCTCCCTTCCTGAAGCCACGCGGGGAGACTGTCCACGAGTGCATTCGAACTCGCCGTCCATGGATATTGGTCGGCGGAGACATCCAGGCCCCGCACCCGCGCCTCTTCCAGCCTCTTGGGGACCGCAGGCATGCGGCCCCAGTTCTCCTTTCCGGATGTTTTAAGGTGGTAGATCTCCGCTGGAATCGCCGCTTCACGCGCGATGCGGAACACCTCATCCAGGCTGGCTTCGATGCCGCCATTATTGTCGTTACCCTCGTCCCGTTGGTGCGTGATGTAGCTGCCACCGTAGGAAGCCGCGACGCGGGCGAGGGCGATGATATTCATCCGTCGAGGCGTAGCGGTCGGGCACATAAATAAGCGCCGTCGACAGCCCCAAGGCCCCTTCTTCCATGGCCCGGGCCACGGCCACCTTCATGGTCTCGAGTTCCTCCGGCCGGGCTGGGCGGTTTTCCTTGCCGATGACGAGATTGCGGATGCCACCGGCGCCCACAAATGTCCCCAGATTGACGGCGGACCGTGTCCGCCTGAACGCTTCCCAGTAGCCGGCAAGCGTCGTCCAATCGGGAGTCAGCCCGTAGCGGCTCCAGACATCCCGCCCTTCTTCGATCATCCGTTTGTTCAGCGGGGCAATTGACGAACCCCTCGCCCGTAATCTCGGTCGTGATGCCCTGGGTGATCTTGCTCGCGACGCGATTATAGACAAGGATACCTGTATTCGGACTGCCCCATCATGTCGATGAACCCGGGGGCGATAACGAGATGCGAGGCGTCGATCCGGCGCTTCGCCGTGGCCTTCGCCAGGTCTCCGATGGAGGCGATCCTGTCACCGATGACCCCCACGTCGGCCCGGAACCATGGCGCGCCGGTCCCGTCGACCACGCGGCCCCCCACGAAAATCAAATCATAGACGGGTCCCTGACCGAGACAAAGGCCCGCCGTGAGAACGAGACCGATGACTATTCTGATCGTAATTCTTCTTATGGCAGTGCCCAATGTATCTCCTTCCTAGGGACAGTGAGTTTCAGATATTCTGTGTAACCCCTCTTTATGCACTAAAGCACGTTCACCCAACCGGTCGCCGAAACAGATCATCAGCTGGGAGTATATCATAGCCCGGTCCCTATGAAGAAAGGCCCACTTCTTCGAAGGTCCCAGGCGGGACAATGTCACTTCAGAGGAGGTACATTGACGGGGGCAGGTCAAGCAGGGCTTACGGTGTCGATCATGGTCAGACCCACAAGTTCTTGACACCTGTCCGGGGCGGCGATATCCTCATTTTGTGAGGGGAAGGTTTGATTCTGAGCCCGAAGCCGGCGACTCCATGCCGCGCGAAAAAGGAATTTCCTATCTTTGTTACATGCGTATCACTTCAATTTTTATAGCTGATTTAACGGAAGTATTTTTGCCTTGGGAATTGGAATTTCCATCACAGGAGTAGCTTTAAAACACATTTACAAATGAAAAAAATGGCCCTTTCATTATTATTGTTATGCAATATTTATTGCCTTAACATTTTACATGCACAAATTAACACAAAAGTAAACTTAACCTTTGTGGACAAAGTCCCTCAATGGCTTGCTGAAAACAAAGTGCCGGCAGCAGGAATAGGTATTATAGAAAATGGACGGTTGAAGTACATAAAAGTATTTGGAGAGCTGCAAAAGAATGTCCCTGCGCCTAAAAATACCATCTTTGAAATAGCCTCAATGATTAAACCTGTTGTAGCAATGGTAACATTAAAACTAGTAGATGCTGGCCAATGGAACTTAGATGAACCTCTTGCCAAATATTGGATTGACCCTGATCTATTAGGTGATACCTTGCTCAATAAACTTACGGCTCGCCATGTATTAACTCACCAAACAGGTTTTCCCAATTGGCGAAATGGAAAACTTAGGTTCGAGTTTGAGCCTGGAACAAGATTCCAGTATTCAGGAGAAGGTTTTGAGTATTTAAGAAAAGCGTTAGAAAGTAAGTTTAAAAAAACATTATTGCAACTGTCGCATTCAATTTTATTTAAACCATTGGGAATGAAAGATACTCGATATTTCTTCGACAAAGATATGGACATAACACGTTACGCTATGCCGCACGATGGACAAGGGAATAAAATTGAAATATCAATAAAAGACAGAGGTTTAAATGCTACCGCCCTTTTACTTACCACAATTGAGGATTATTCCAAATTTATGATTTATGTAATGAATGGAGCAGGGCTTTCGCCAAGCTTGTATAATGATATGGTACTATCACAATCGGCAGAAAAAAAGCATGTGGGAAGAGGATTAGGTTGGGAAATTGTGTCTGATTTGCCAAATGGAGAATATTCAATACAGCATGCAGGCAGTAGTATGGGGGTTAAAACAATAGGCATCATATTACCAAAATCAAAACGAGGCATTGTAGTTTTCACAAATGGAGAAAATGGCATAATTGTTTATAACAAAATTATAGAAGAGTCACTTGATGAGGGGCAACAAATAATAGATTTTACCAATGGGAATATTAATCATACAATAGTTAAACTATCAAATGAAGTATTGGAACAATATATTGGCTCTTATGCCAGGTCAGACCAAAAAGGGTGGAATATAAATATTACAAAAGACGGTGATATATTAAAATTCACAAGTTGCCTAGTGGATTACCTATGCAAAGTTAATTTTTAAAATAAAGGGTTTGGCTTTGAATTGAATTGTTTTGGAGTGAGGGATTATAAAAATTACAGAATAAATATGTATGAATAGTGTTTTTTTAGTATACCTGAGGCTAAAAAGATAAAATAGGTTATTTGTGACCTGCCACTAGTCTGGTCACTATGCCTGTCGACGGGAACCCGGTTCGAAGCACCAAATGGCCGTAGCTCTCTTTTGTTTCTTATAGGGTAGACCACATGCATTCCTAATCCACGCCGGATTTGCCGGCACTGCCGAAGGCGGTGTGTCGCCTGTCCGAGTCAGGCCTGGGGCATTTCCGTTTTTTCCCATAGTGCCCTTGAAGATCAATGACTAAGGATCCATTCCTGGGCGTTCATGGGGCAGGTTCAAACACTTGCAAACCTCACTTCAGCGGTGATAAATTTGTGCAAGGCAGGTCTAAAAGTAGTGCGTGACACACCTATGAGCATCCAGTTACAATTCACTTCTATCACTGAGGGGGAGGAACATGCATCTTAAAATCGTAAGAGGATTTTATTTAATCGTGATGCTCATGGCCGTCGTCGTTCTTTGCGCTCGAACTCAAACGCAGGGCGGCGCCGGATCAGGCGAGAAACCGGACGAAGAGCAATCTTTTCAGGGTTATGTCGTCAAGACCTATAGCGGTCTTGATGACGGGCTCGGAAGGTTCGAAGTATACAAAAATGGCAAATTAATCTATCAGAAAGCAGGCTACCATTTCTATATTGGCTTGGCGGACCAGGTAACGATGAGGGTAACAAACTGGTCGCTATGGGGCGTGACCTGACCGGCAAAGGCATCCCCAATCTTTTGATCTCCGAATCGACCGGGGGCGCCCATTGCTGTTTCGGCTTCCACTTATTCGAAATCGGAAGCGAATTCAGAGAAGTGGCGGAAATCCAGGCTCAGCATGGCGGGTTGGCATATTTTAAGGACCTTGACGGAGATAAGAAGCTCGAGTTTGTTGGCAACGATTTCACATTTGCCTATGTGTATACGGACTTCGCGGAATCTCCCGCTCCAACGATCATATTGCGCTTTCAAGATGATCATTATGTGTTGGCCGCGGACTTGATGCGGAAACCCGCACCGCTTGCATCGGAAATTGAATCCAAGGTGCAGGAGATTCGCAAGGCCGATTCTTGGCAACAGAAGAGTCCGCCTGTGGAGTTATGGGCTTGGATGATCGAGTTGATTTACACTGGTCAAGCAAAACTGGCCTGGCGCGTTTATGATCAGGCTTGGCCAGAAATGGTTCCCGGCAAAGGAGATTCTTTAAACGACTTCCAGTCGCATTTGTCACAGAGCCCATATTGGCCGCAGATCAAGAAAATGAACGGGATATAGGCTCTGAGCCAAGGAAAGAGACCGGCTTTCCGCTCAGCCCGCATGAGCGATTTATCCTCCGCCTGTCTCCGGGTAAGCAAGATAATGGTGCCCCATATCTATTTCCTCAATTTCCTAATGTGGCTTTCTAACTTATAAAATTTCAAGCGAAAATCTCAGGAATTCTGGGATGCAACACGACAAAAAGTTAACACCCGAGCCATTATGGGGGTTCGCGCTATGTGTTTAACTCATTAATATATCAGGGGTTAACTTCAATGCAGAAAATCAGTATTGTGCATTCCTAATCCGTGCCGGCACTGCCTGAGGCGGTGTGTCGCCTGTTCGAGTCAGGCCAGGGGCACTTATTTTTCAATCACTTAGAGAGGATTCGCCGGAAACAACCATTGCTCGGTGTCCGGCAAGTGTGTCTATTGCTTCGCTCTTATGAACTCCAGCGGCAAGGTCTTCAGCCTGGCAATATCCCGGACCCTCTCCCTGACATCGAAGCCGGAGGCGCACCTTACACTGCAGACGTCGCAATTCCCGCACGGGTCGTCGGGCACGTCGACGCTGTCGAGCGTGTAACGGGCCTGCGCGACGTCCGGTACTGGTAGACGTACATGTAGCTGCGCATCAGGGTGGGGATGTCCAGGTTCGCCGGGCACTGAGGGATGCACCTCCGGCACTGCTGACAGTATAAACTCAATTCCGGATTCAGGTCCGCCAGCTTGAGGTCGTCAAGCTCCTGGCCGGACATCTTGAGGTCCTTGATCATTTCCAGGTTCTTCCGCAGTTCCTCGACCGAGGACATCCCGGAGACGATAGTCGAAACGTTCCTGTTCTGGAGCACCCACTTCAGGGCGGCGTTGCTGTTGAACGGCCGCGTCCGCTTCTTGTCCTGAGCGCCGCCGGCGGTCGTCTTAAAGGCGAGGATCCCTAATCCCGCCTTCGCCGCATAGGCCAGGGCCTCGTTCATCGCTTCCTTTTTCTCGGTCTTATAGTTGTAGGAGGACATGGCCACCTCGTAGACCTTGGCGTCGGCGGCAGCCCTGAGTGCCACCTCGCAGGAGCCGTGGGTGGCGATCCCAGCGAAGCGGATCTTGCCCTGCTTCTTGAGCTGTGTCATGGCTTCCATGATCGGGTCAAAGATGATAAATTCCCTCTTGGCCGCGAATGGCAAGAGCAGAATGTCCACGTAGTCGAGCCCGAACCGTTTTAGGCTCTCCTCCGCCGTTTTCATATACGCCTCGGGCTTCATGTCCTTCGGCAGGGTGCCGGTCATGGGATTGAGGCCGTCGGGGGTGGCCGCCGTCCCGACAACGAAAGAGTCGCGCGGCAGGTCCTTCAGGGCCTGGCCCACCAGCCGCTCGTTGTTCCCGTGGCCATAGTAGGTGGCCGAGAAAAACAGCTTAATGCCCTCATCATATCCGCTCCTGATGAAGTCGGTGCTGGTGACGCCGGCAGTGCCCATGCTGATGAGCGGGGTGATGATGCCGGTTTTGCCCAGGGGACGGCTGGGTAATGACGGGAGCGCGGTCGCTCCCTTTTCACCGCCCTCGCCGGAACGAGGCTTCCATGCACCCGGGATGACGGCGGCGCCGCAGATCCCGGCCAGACTCGTCTTCAGGAATTCGCGACGTTGGTTTTTACCCATGTTTTCGTCCTTTCTCCCGACCTCATGAGGAACTTATCAGAGGCCGGGCGGATAAGTCAATGACCGGGTGATCTACTCCCCGGATCTCAGTTCGGATCTGATCTTCGAAACGCAGACCACTCCACCGATTTGTCACAGATTTGTAACAGATTGTGCCCAATCCAGCGTAGTGGTGCGTAAAAGGAAATCAGAAATCATATGGGGGAATGCGGTTTTCCCCTGGAAGAGAGTCTCCGCAGGATAAAATTCCTAGTCCTCTATTTGAACGTCCACCAAAACGAGGTCCGATGAATAGCCCTCGCTATCCCGATGTAAAAAGGATGCGGTAATCTTGCTTCCGTCGGAGAACGTCCATATCATTTCAGTCAACCCACTATCAAGATGGGTGAATACCTTGCTCGGTGCTACGCCTCGTGTATGCGCATAGAATCCATTAGACGTGGTTTTGCCTAGTTCGACTTCTTCGCATACTTGTCTAGCGATACTCATCGAAGCTTGGGCAGTCGCATTCCTCGATGCTCGCATATAAGTGTCCTGAAAGTCACACCAAATCAGCCAGTTAATGACTTGTTTGCAGGCATTCTTATCAAGCATGTTTTTGTCAGAGAGGCTAACACAAGCCGGAATATTCTTACTCACCTCAATCCAACCCAACCAATAGTAGGTTGCTCTACCGTCAATAGTACTGAATCTCGCGGCAACCGCATATTTCCCAGGGGAGAATGTCGCCAGCCGAAACTTGCCTTCTCGGTCAGTTCTGTCCCCGTAGATTGGGTAAGGAGCATACTCTCGCCAAGAATGTGCGCTGTCGCCATCGACAATGTTGTTTTGATACCGCTGAACGAACTGAAGCGTTTCATTTCCTGGGAAGAGAAAGACCGAAATGTTCTCAAGTCCGATCCCTGGTTTTGCATCCTGCGGAAACGAGATGTCTCCACTTATCATTAACAGCTGGCGCTCTTTGCATCCTGCGCTCATTAGACCAAAGAGGATTGCCATCGAGAGAATGGCCGACCACATTAGGCCACGCGAGCTACAAAGGTCAGTTAATTTATAAGGGATGTAATGTGACATTCTAAACCTCCCGAAGATGTCACAAATAATGCTCGGCCCCAACTCGATGCTTCCTTGTTCAAATGAGTATGCTGATAAGCTCAGGTGGCAGGGTAGCATAGGCTGGCGTATGGATTCAAGGGCACGCTGATTGAGTGGCCGGGAGGGCAGACTGCTCCGCTACTTACCAAAAAAAATAGACCTTCAGGTCCTTGCTCGGGACGAACTCTATGGCACGGACGGAAAGAGGTTTCCCGTAGCTAATCTCAGACCTACCATTCCAGCAGAAGCTCATATATTTAGGTGTCGGGATAAAACTCGGGATTGGGCTATTCTCGACGATCAGCTCGAAATCCCTAATCGGGGTCTTCCATGAATTGGCTGTGGTCAATATATAGTTGACCCAACCCGAATATATGTATTCGCTATTGTCTCGGGATTCATCGAGGCGAATCCTATCTGCCAAGTCATTACTGATGCAACCATCGTCGATCTCTCTCCGAACATCCTTCGCGTGTACTTGTTTAGCGCCTATGACCGGTGAGTATTCATGGCGGATGATGACCACCTTCCGGGCGGGGAATCGCTGAGTCCAATGATAGGCTTTGCGAACAGACCAAAGAGGAGCGAAGTAACCGCCATTTTTATTGCCTTCTATCAGACCAAGTTTGATCAGTTCCGATCTTTGCTGCGGAGAAAGTTCGCTGACTTGATAATGGGAAAAGTAGACCTCTCCGTTCCTTATTTCGGAGTCAGCGTAATCAAAGCCCCCAAAATTCTCGATTGTGATCCCGAGTTTTCGTAAAATCTCTGTTCGGTCTTCCCCCTTCACGAAGGCGTGTGTTTCGGTCTGGAAGGTGGCGGGACTACCGTCGACCCAAAGCCTGAAATCGGAAAAATCGGGAGGTTGGAATTCACCACGCCAGACGTATTCGGGAACAGGAAAAGCAATTTGAGTCGTGATGTCGACGTTAGATTCGTTCTCGAAAGAGTACTCGACGCGGACCTTGCCTGGGCTGATGAAGAGCCGTTCCTTCTTCATGGACACTCGACGTTCGCGCTTCGCCACGATTCCGCCAGCCGCGACCGCAACTGCTTGGTCATTGGGGAAAAGGGACATGCAGAGAAACGCAAGGCAGGAGGCCAGAATGACCCCTAAGATGCGCTTCAGGTTCAATTCGCCAGCAACCCTCTGCGAACGAGTATGTGGTTTTTGGCTTCTTGATGTCAAGACCAAGGTTCCGGCGTCAAGTTTCGGGCATGACAGGAAAGTTACCTTCAACTTCAGCTCTCACATCTTGGCCGGCGGGTGGTTAAATGAAGGGGCAGGGTTGCTGCGTGGGCGGGATAGGGTAGCCCGCCCCGCCAAGTCACAAATACCGCGGGAATTGGACTTTAATCGAGGTGCATCTGCCAGCGGATTCTGCTCACAGTATTGCCGTGGAAACTGAAAGTGATGTGATCGATATAGCCGATTGGATGGCCCTTGTCGTCAAAATACACTACTTCATAGATTTCTCTGTTGTCCGCAGAGCGGGCGGGATTGCCGAGTATTCGCCTGACATCCTTGTGAAGACTCCCCACATTTAAGTTCCAAGGCATCTTGTATCTGTTGCTCGTAACGGTCACGTCATAAACGAATTCGCGATATGGCGGGCTATTGACCTTCAGGGTCCTAATGGATAGGCCGGCATAGACTAACTCGATGATCTTGTTTTTTGTTTCGGAATCGTGCCCTTCGATGAGACGTCTATCTTCCGGGCTCAACTTCTTTGCCCTGCTTAGCTCTTTTTCTGTGCTGATCTGTTTTGGCGTGCCGAGATTGGCGATGATCTCTGCCCGGCTTTTGCCGAATATCATGTTTACCGATTCGAAATAGCGAATGAGCCTCTGCTGGGGTGTCCCGGGCAAAGGCTCCTCAGTCCCAGGCATCGGGCGTTGGGAACAAGAAGAAAAGCAAATCAGGGCGGATGCGAGGATATACCCCAGGAGTATCCGAGCATCCGCAGCTATTATTTGGGCAGCCACGTGATTCATCTCGGTCATTGTACTGATGTTCTGTGGGCGAGTTCAAGAACGCTCAGACGTAGACCCAGCCACCCTGCTGTCAAGGCAAGAAGTCGATTGGCGAAGAAGGTCTGCCTCGCTGGCGGAACACACAACTCCGCCGTATTTTATTCCTAATCCATGCAGACTTTGTCAGCACTGCCGAAGGCGGTATGTCGTCTGTTCGAGTCAGGCCAGGGGCATTTCATTTTTTCCCCATATGAGCCTTAAAGATCAACCCGTCACTCGGTCATCGAGTGATCGCCAGCCTTAAGTCCTTCAAGGTTGCTTCTCCGCCTGTGTAGGACCGCGGACGTTAGTTTGCGCCAGCCCCAGGCATTTAATACTTTGGAGTTCTTACCTTTACCTGCAAAACAGCGGTCATCGCTGCAGCTAATAAGAGTTTCATTCTTGGTTCCAGGTTTCGGTCTATATAAATACTATTCTTATTCACTCCAAATCCAAAGAATCCACCGTCATAATACTGGACCGCCCCCAATGCCTGCCCGTTTTCTGATAATTCGTACCCCAGAGCAGGATCACCACCGGCATCGCCATCTTTGTTTGATGTCACTGGAATAAGGAGAATTTTTCTCACACCATTAGTCAGATAGGATTTTGGGTTTTCCCCTTCCCCCCCAGAGCGTCTCTCGATATTCATGATCAGGGTCCAGGTATCAGCAGCATCTTCACTAATTTTAATGGAGGCGACAAAATTATCGGTCTCTGCTAGTACCTCGTCACTTCCCAGAGATAGGTGGGATAGTATTTCAATACTCTGCGACGTTTTGACGTCAATATTTTGGGCTGCATCCACACGGGCGGTATCAGGTGTAGGCCCCTTCAATGTATACAAGAATCTTCTTTTGCTTTTAGTTTCAGTCCGGCTACCCAAAAAATTAGTCTTTGACGTGCTGGTTGTCCCCGTCAATTTGGGTGATACAACTGCATAGCCTCCAAAATGGAACTTCCATACCTCACCCACTCGCATTCCCATTTTCACGTTCATTTTATCAGCATTAGCGCTCAGGCTTTCATCAATGATTATTGTTTTTTGAGCCAACGCAAACGCCGGCAACAAAACTATGCAGCCAGTTAAAGAGACTATGAGTTTCGCGGCATCGAGAACAGCCCGTCCAACCGCTGAATCCCTTTTTCCCCAAAATCTTGCTTTCATCAATTCGGCTCTCCTTTCCATTGAGTTCTCTGCTATTAATCTAGGTTTGTCGAGGAGAAAAGTTGTCAAGAGTTTGTTAAGAATATGTGAAAGGTCTCGAGTCAGGCCAGGGGCACTTCATCTAATTCACTGGTCCTGACTAAGATTGTTGAAGTCTGCAGGCTGGACAGAGGTGGGGGAAGGCACCTGTTGACAGCCACGAACGTCTGCTTTTATAATTCCCTCCAACAAGTGGGATCAGGGAACCAAGATGTCACGGACGTCCATTCTTCTCATCGTCATCCTCTTCTTCGCTTGGGACTGTGGCAACTCAGCTTCCCCGGGACCCTCGTCGGTCTACGTGGCACTGACTCCTTACATCGCGAGGGTTCATATCAACAGATCGGTCCAGCTCTCGGCCACGGTGCACAACTCAACGAATACCGCGCTGATATGGAGCATTAGCGGCGCTGGATGCAGCGGCGCCGCGTGCGGCATGATCAGCAGCGCCGGCCTCTTCACAGCCCCCGGGAGCGTTCCCAGCCCCGCGCAAGTGACGGTCAGGGCCACCTCCGCGGCTGACACCTCGAAGTCGGCCTCGACCCTGATCATCATTCTGCCGGCCGTCGTGGTCACTGTATCCCCGCCCGATCCGACAATCCCTGTCGGCTGGATCTTAGGGTTCACCGCCACTGTCCAGAACGCCGATGACAGCCGTGTGATCTGGACTGCGGCGGGTCCCGGCTGTACGGGAGCCGAGTGCGGAACAATCTCCACGTCGGGCATATATACGGCTCCGTCCCACGTGCCCGCCCTGCCCACCGTTTTGATCACGGCCACTTCGGTCGAGGACCCTGTTACGTCGGGCTCCGCGTCCGCCCTAATTGCGCCGTCCATCCTGGCCGTTGAATGGGCTTGGGTGTCCGGCAGTAATATCGTGAATGCGCGGGGCGAATACGGAACGCAGGGAACTCCTGCCGTCTCAAACGTCCCCGGGGCAAGACAGGGGCCGGTGTCCTGGACCGATCCCAGCGGCGCCCTCTGGCTCTTCGGGGGACGCGGCTTGCTTTCAAACGCTATTGAAGGCTTTCTGAACGACCTGTGGAGGTTCGACCCGGCGGCCAATGAATGGACCTGGGTATCCGGTTCGAATTCCCAAGACCAATACGGCTCTTATGGGACACAGGGCGTGGCTGATCCCTCCAACGTCCCGGGGGCAAGGTATGACAGCGTTTCTTGGCTCGATCCCGGGGGCAACCTCTGGCTTTTTGGGGGATACGGAATATATTCGGCGTTGGGCGGCTGGGGCACGGGCAATGACCTCTGGAAGTATGATCCGGCCACCCAAGAATGGACCTGGGTATCCGGCAGCAATACCGGAGAGCAGGCGGGCACCTACGGAACCAAGGGCTTGGGAAATCCTTCGAATGTCCCTGGGGCCAGGCGATACGCCGTATCTTGGCTGGATTCCGGCGGCGCCCTCTGGCTCTTCGGAGGGATGGGCTATGGCACGGACGGCGTGAACGCCGGCATGCTCAATGACCTCTGGAGGTACGATCCCTCGGACGGTGAATGGATCTGGATCTCCGGCAGCGACACGATCAATCAACCCGGCGTGTATGGGACCAAAGGCGCAGCCGATCCTGCCAATATCCCCGGAGCGAGATTTGGGGCTGTCTCCTGGCTTGATCTCAGCGGAAATCTCTGGCTTTTCGGCGGCGGGGATCCCCAATACAATCACCTCAACGACCTCTGGAAATTCGACGTGACGACCCATGAATGGAGCTGGGTGTCCGGCAATAACTCCGCCGGTCAGGCGGGCGTTTACGGAACAAAGGGTCTGCCCGATCTATCGAACGTTCCGGGTGGAAGAGGCCTGGCGCTGTCGTTCCTCGATCCCGGCGGCAAGTTCTGGCTCTTCGGCGGAGCCGGCTATGATTCGACCGGCGACAACACCGTCCTCAATGACCTGTGGATGTTCGATCCGGCGACCCGCGAATGGGCCTGGGTGTCCGGCAGCAATATCGGCTTTCAGTTGGGTACTTATGGGACGAAAGGCGTGGCTGATCCGCTGAACGTGCCGGGGGCAAGATATTACGGTGCGGCCTGGGCCGATGCCCTCGGTAACTTCTGGCTCTTCGGAGGCTGGGGCCAGGATTCCGGCAGCGGTTTCATGTTTCTTAATGATTTATGGAAAGGCATCCGCTGAAGCCCTGGCGAGCTTCCTTTTCGCCGCCTATGGGACCGAAGGTCAGTAGTCCCGCTTCAGGATATAGACGGCGCCGCGGTATGATCCAAGCCCGTTCTTGAACCTGGAGCCGACGATGGCGTAGTCGCCGTCGATGCTGGCGGCGAATCCGTAGCCGTCGTCGTCCTGGGCGTCGCTGGCCGTGCAGCGGCAGGTCTCGCCCCAGCCGCCAGGCACGTCGGGCGAATAGAACAGGACAAGGCCGCGGTTGTTGCGGGATTGGCCCTTGTAGGGCGCCCCGATGAGGAAATCCGTTCCGCTGACGGCCACGGAGACCCCGAAGCCGTCCTGGTCCTCGGCGTCGGACGCCGTCAGCTTCTTGATCTGCCCCCAAGAATCGGGACCTCCGAGCGTTCGCTGAAAGACATAGGCCGCTCCGTGCATGTCGTCGGGGCCGCCCTCGTATTCGGATCCGACGACAACGTAATTCCCATCGAGGCCGATCGAGCTCCCGAGCTGGTCCCCGTTCTCGGCGTCATTCGCGACGAGCCTTTTGACCTCCCCCCAGTTGTCCGCGCCTCCGCTGTCGCGATAGAAGACGTAGGCCGCCCCAGAGAGCTGGCCCCTGCCGGAAAACGGCGCGCCCACGGCGAGTATCCCGTTCTTCAAGGCGATCGACGTCCCGAAGAGGTTGTAATGGTCAGGGCTCGTTGGGACGATCCGTTTGACCTGTCCCCATTGGTCGGGTCCTCCGGCGTTGCGATAGAAGACGTAGACCGCGCCCGCGGTCATCCCGGAACCTGCGTTGGGGGCGCCGACGGCGGCGATATCCCCGTCGACCGCGACGGAGGCGCCGAAGCGCGACTGTGTCTGTGGGTCCGCGGCGACGAGCTTCCGGGCCTCGCCCCAATGGCCTGCTCCACCCAGGTCCCGCGAGAAGATGTAGGCCGCACCCGAATTATCGTTTCCTGCAGCAGCGGCCCCGACCATCGCGAGTTCACCGGCGATGGCCACGGCATAGCCGAACGCATCGAGGTTGACCGTATCGCTGCCGCGGAGGATCTTCGTTTCGCCCCAGACGTCCGCTCCGCTCTGAAGCCGGTAGAGGACGTAGGCCTTGCCGCGGACATCCCCCGTGAAGCCCCCGCCGACGATGGCGTAGTCCCCATCGATGGCCACGCATGTCCCGAAAAAGCCGAAGTCCTCGTCATCGCTGGCCGTGATCGCCCGCGCTTCCTTGAACACGTGAACGGTCTTGTCCGCAGCGGGTTCATCTGCCGAGCCGCCGCAGGAGGCGAAGGCCACGAGACAAGCGGCCACAAGAAAAGGGATTTTGAAGACGTCTCTGGCTCCCATCTTGGCTCCTCCCCGTCGTCAAGGCCGAATATAATCCTCTCCGGGCGGGGAAGTCAACCTGAGGCGCTATGGGCCGGGCTGGACTGGTGCCAGGGGTGGGCGGAATACGGGGATTGGACGTCTGCCACCTATTTTCTGGGTCAGCGGGAAAATGGCCTAGAAATATACGCCGCCCATTACGACTCCCATCACACCTCTATCTGCATCATGGGAATTTCGTCAGGGAGCAGGCCCTTCACGGGGTGCATTCTCGAGAGGCTGCTTGGAGACACGTCCGCACCGCTCACTTGGCTCGGCTTTGACGACTCATCTTCGGGTTGGCAGCGTTGAAATGGGCCGACTTAGCGTTGACTTGTGCCGCTGGTGAATAGTATTATTCCGTTCCAGCAACAGTTTTCGATCCCGAGAACAAGGGGAAGCAATGCCATGAGCAACCCCCGGTCCTCGTCTTTTAGGTCGGTTCTTTTCGCCGGGGCAATTCTAGTTGTTTTTTCTCTGCCCACGCTCGGAGTGCTGGAACAATAAAGCGATTTCGATGCCGCGCTCAGGGCGGCGGACGCCAACGCAAAATCGACCGCAGGGATGCTGTATGATGCGGCATTCGCGATGAAGGCCGTCCCTTGGCTGGCCTCCGCCATGTGCACTTGCCCGCGGGGATTGCCCAACAGGGACCTCAAGCCGCTCATGGTTCTCGTTCGAGTCGATACTGCAGGGAAAGCGGAACAGGTCCTTATTCGCCCCCTTACAAAGGTTGCCCGTTGCTTAAAACCGCTTTTTGCTTCGGCTGTGCACCCCAAACCGCCCGGCCCGTCCTGGTGGGTGAAAATGGATATTAGTATTAATGGATATCAGCATTAATTGAAAGGCCTTGAAGGCCATTTCACCCAAATCGCCCGTAAACTGTTCGACCTCAAGCCTTCGGATTAACCCCGGCCGTGACCAGATCCAGAGACACACCCTTGCCTCCTACCAACATCCTTGCAGGCAATCTGACCGTGCCAATCCCTAGCTCGTCCTGAGAACGGCCAGCAGCGCCGAGCAACGGCGCGGAGAAGCTGATAAAAGAGAGGGAGACGCATTTGACTTGGGCCCGATAGCGACGCATATTATTATTGTTAGAGGCGGGACTTGAGAAAAAGAAAGTTGCTGACTGTAGGGTTTTTCCTGTTCTTGTCGGTTGGCCTCCTGGCCACCACGCCCGGCGGTTTTTTTGGAAAGGCTCAGGACCAGGGTCAGCAGGAAAAGCCTAGATTTTATGCCCTCAGGGTCGTCTCTGAGAAGAACGTTAAAAACGCAAAAGACTCTCTGGGCGCGCCGGACGGGCACTATGCGGAAATCCTGCCGGGCGGACAACTCGTCCTACTCATGGAGAAAAGGCTTTATGTTTTCCCTGTCGGATCACAAGATTACGGAGGAGGCCTAGCGTACAACGGTGTCATTGTCGCTAAGGGAGAGACGACATCTGTCTTTGAGGGTTGGCTGCCCATTAATGAAGCCCAGGGCGGCGGCCATGCCTGGATAACGATAGGACAGGCATTGACCATTTATTACATCTTGCCGGAACCCATTATGAGAGCGGACTTGGTCAGGATCACGAACACCGGCACGGAGTCCCTGTTTGTGGATGCCATCATCGGACTAGACAGGGAAGCAGTGAGAAGATAAGTCGCAGTCCGCGCGCTTGGTACCGTTCGCCCGATAAAGAGATCGTCCCCGGCCCATCGCAGAGCCCCTGGCGCGGCCCGAGAACTCCCAGCAGAACGGAGGTGTGCGGGCTGTGCGGAAAAAGGGGGGTTGAACATGCCTTGTGTGCTTTGATAGGATTAAAGGGAAGAAGGGTCATTGCAGGGGAAGAGCGGTGAGGGACAGGGTTGTTGAGATCTCTAGGAAGCGGTCGCCAGTTCTTTACAAGACTTCGTGTATGAGAAAAAACAAGGGGCTTATTAGAGTTAGCTTTCTCTTGCTTTTGAGCCTCACAACCGCCGTTGCTCAGGTCAGATGGAAAGGAATGGTCGTCCAGGAAGGCGATGTGACTGTGGTCCGGAATCCTAAGGAGCCACTGTACAAAACACCCGTTCTCGAACTAAAGGAGGATCTGTCCCTGGGCGGCCCGGAGGCAAAGGGCGAATATGCCTTTGGCCGGATCCAGGCATTTGTCGTTGACGACTCCGGGACCTTATACGTTCTGGACAGGAAAAACTACAATATCAAGGTCTTCGACTCTAACGGCAATCTTCTTCTCACCTTTGGCCGCAAGGGCCAGGGCCCTGGCGAATTCGAGTATCCTTATCTGCTTTATCTCAATCGGACATCGCACGAACTCATTGTCCACCAGCTACAGGCAAAATTGAATCTGTACCGAACAGACGGCACGTTCCTTCGTGATCTTTCCCTGAAGACTATGCAAGCTATTCTGGGCGCTGTTGATTCCAGGGGCAACATATATATATTGGACCGTATCCGGGACGATAAGGGCGTGCGCTTTGAAACCAAGAAGCTGGCGCCCGACATGTCCCTCATCGCCGTGCTCGCCGAATCGCCAGGCTTGAGCCCGAGCAATCCGAATCCGTTCCAGGCCGTCAGTTACTTTGCGGTCGATGGGGCCGACAACCTCGTCTACGGCTATCCGCTAACCTACGAAATCAGATTTTACCGGCCATCCGACCAAGGGGTCTTCAAGAGAATCACACAGGATTACGAACGTGTGGCCGTCACGACGGAGGAAAAGGAGAAACAGGAAAAGGGCGTCCCATTAGGAACGAAGATAGAATTTGCATTCCCGAAATACCACTCCGCCTACCGCCGCTTCTTCACGAGTGACCTGGGCCACATATTCGTTGAGACGTGGGAAACGACCAAGGACGGCAAGAAGATCCATGACATCTTTGATTCCGAGGGGCGATTCATCAGCAGAATCCCCCTTCGGCCTACAGGTATTGAAGTCCTCAAGGGAAAATACTACGCTCTGGAGGAAGACGAAGAGGGCTATCAGTACGTAAAGCGTTATTCAGTGACCTGGACGGTAAAGTAGAGGGATAAGAGCAGACGCGACTAAAAGTTTCGGGGGGTCAGCCTCAGTGCATCTGGCCCACCGATGATCAAATGGACGTCGGTGAAAGCGACTGAGCGCACCTTATTAGGGATGTTCAATGGGGCGGAACCCCAAGGTCAGCATAAGAATTTGTAGTTGTTTCCCCCGTCTATCTAGTTGTGGCGCATTTCCGTGATGATACGTCCCGCACTGAATGGGATGCTGGCGAGTCTGACACCCCTCGCTTCCCTTGCGTTCTACGCCACTTCCACGGTGGCACCGGGTTTGGCATCGGCCACAGCCCCACGCTGGCCCTCCTGGGCACCGCCTCGGACCAGGCCAGCACGGCGTTGACGAGCGTAATTTCCCTCTCATCCATTGTCCATAATTATATATCTGATCTGCGGAGGAAACGCTAGCCCTCTTGCTATCCTATTGAATCCTTTACACCCTCATCCTATATCAGTTATTATCCTGGGGAGAAAGGGTTTTGCGAAAGGAGGGATACGTGAAAAAGCTGACCGCACTTGCCGGCCTGCTCCTCATCGCCTCATTCGCCACCGCCCAGACGGCCAAGTTCATGAGCGGCCCGTTCGACGAGGCGCTGGCCCAGGCCAAAAAGGAAAACAAACTCCTCCTCCTCGAATTTTTCAGCAGCGGCTGAGGGGCCTGCAGACTGCTGGTTCAGCAGTTCGACAGCAATCCCAAATACGCTGAATTTCTTACCCAAAACTTCGTCCTCTACCGAGCCAGCCGAGGCGACAAGATTGGGGACGCCCTGTTCGAAAAGTTCAACATCCCGGGCACGCCTACCGTGATTTTTATCGACAAGGAAGGCAAGGAAATAGACTGGATCATAGGCTATGGACCGCCCTCCGACCTATTCCTGAAAAGTGTCCAAAAAGCTCTCAAGGGAATAGATACGTATAAGGCCCTCAATGACCGATACGCTAAAGAACCCAATAATGTCGAAGTCGTTTTCAAACTAGCCCAAAAGCTCGAGGGGCGCGGACCAGACATGGTCAAGACCAAGGAGCTTTACAGCAAAGTCGTCTCCCTAGATCCCGACGGCAAGTCGGGTTCTGCCTATAATGATTATCTCAAGGCCTCCATAACCTATACGGAGGCCGCCGAAGAGGCCCTCGGTAGGATCGCGTTCTTCGGCGTCGAAAACGACCCGGCCGGGTTACGGGCCTTTATCGCCAAATATCCGGAGAGCAAGTTCCTGAAGGATGAATATGCCTTGCTTGCCCGCTTCTACTATCTCAAGAAATCCGTTCCTAAGGACGTTGCCGCCCAGTTCTTCTCGGAGTACACGACCAAGTTTCCCCACGACGCTGGCGCTCTCAATGATTATGTTGAGAGGATCATTGCGGACAAGGAACCGGTCGATAAAGGGATTGAACTGGCTGAGAAAATCTGCGAGATCGCCGGGAGTCCGCCCAATCCAAATTACGTTCAGAACCTCGCCGCGCTCTATATTCTCAAGGGCGACCCGGTCCGAGCCGAAGAAGTCTACGGCAAGGACTTCATGGACAGAACGGCGTCTTCCTTCGGTTATTGGTTGACGGGCTACGCGAATTTCTGGATCAAACAGAATAAGAACCTTGATAGCGCCGAAGCGATTGCCGATTTGGCGGGCGGCCTAAATGCCGGCCAAGGGCCTTTAGCGGATCCTCAGGCCGTGGCGGATATCTTCCTGAAGATGAAAAAGGAGGACAAAGCCTTGGCCGTTTACGGACCGGCGTCCGTGGAAAAGAACGCTTCGAAGCCCGACTTCCTGGCGAGCTATGCGTACTTCTGGAATCGACGCGATAAGAATCTCGACAGCGCTCTGGCGGCGGTCAGGAAGGCGTTGGAACTCGCACCCAACTACACGGACTATGCGACGTTGGGGCAGATCCTTTTCAAAATGAAAAACTACCCCGAGGCCTTGAGGGCCGCGGAGAAAGCGGTCGAACTCGTAAAGCCGATGGCCGCCAAGTATCCTGGTTTCCCGACTCAGCAATATGACGACTTGGTCAAGCAAATTAAGGATGCCCAGGCCAGGGAGAAGGCGCCGGCTGTTAAGAAGTAGCTGTTGAAGACTGGCCGCCGCCATAGCAGGATTGATAAGCTAGAATAGACCACCCCGCCGTGTCATAAAAAATGCTTAAACACGCCTAATTCCGCGTAACGGTGCTTAAAAGAAAAACGCGATTCATATGGGGAAAATCCACTTTTCCCCTAGAGCGGACGCTCTGCCGTATCAGATTTCTAATCCATGTGTCGCCTGTTCGAGTCAGGCCAGGGGCACTTCATTTGATTCAACGATCCTGTAGCAGATGGAGGAATCTCCGCAGGCTCCGGAGCGACGATTTCGGCTCCAGTGTC
Organism: Candidatus Aminicenantota bacterium; assembly: GCA_963727095.1. Lineage (GTDB taxonomy): Bacteria > Acidobacteriota > Aminicenantia > Aminicenantales > Saccharicenantaceae > CAVSEQ01. The sequence goes on from CAVSEQ010000005.1 coordinate 1,793,067, forward strand.
AAACCGTACGTATGTTGGTCTGCCTTTTGCGTAGGGTCAAGGCAGCGGCTCGAGTTGCCTCTGACCCCAGCCTCTGGGTACCCAAATGTGACAGCAACCTTGCCAGTCTAGGCCAACCTATGGACCCCCTGTTCTGCTGACACATCCTCCGGGGGAAACAGGGCCGGTAGTTTGGTGGATTGGGAAGAGTCCGGGATGTGGGAGAAATCGCATAAACTCCCTATCGGCCGGCAGCCCAAGCTCCATCAAATCCAAAGCTTCCTATTTTGCAGACTTAAGGCGTTATTTAGGTGCTTATCTTTGGAGGAGTCGAATAGCTTCTTCATTAAAGCCACTTAAGCTGGTTACGGCCCGCCCCCAATTCACAAACCTATATCTGTTCCGATATGACTTTATCTCTTCTGCGGACTTGCAGTAATCAACCAGGACCAATGGAGCCTTTTTATGCTTTAGCCCGCGATAGTTCCAATAGGCGGTCTGATAGTTGGTAACCATGCGATAGATAATTTGCCGTGCATATTCGTCTTGGCTAGGGAGAGAGTACCCAATTATCGCCATCCTAAAGTTCAGAACCCCGGCCCTCCCCATCCCCGACCAGAAATCTCTGTACATCTTGGAGTAGAGTAATTTGGCTGACGAAGGATTTAATAACGACGGCGTGGCGTGAAAGAGCACTCCTCTCCTATAAAGGCGCTCGATATCCCGAATTCGATAGATATTGTGTAGCGGATCGTCAGAATGATGCGGGCCTTCGATTAGTGGGACCGCTCCGTACGCCTCCGGACGTTCAAAGATAATATCCCTTGTCCTAGTCGAGTACCCATTGCGCTTTCGCTGTTTTTCGAGATGCGCATAATTAGATCGGTCAAACCAGTCAATCGACCCATGGAGTTTCGCAATGAGCACTTCGTCCCGATCATCGATAACTAACCGCTTAGGAAATTCGGGATCATCCTTGTGCCTATGGGGAAAGAGTCGGTAGGGGACGCCCGAAGCCTCCAGGGCACGCTCGAGTACTACGTCATAATTAAACGTCAAGATAATATCCAAGGGGGTTAGAATTTTCGCAAAGTCTAGATAAAGTTTCGGGATTCTGTCCAGCGGGGGAGTTGCCCCGGCGAGTAGTTCCCCAATGAGGGTTTTAACGACTACCTGGCCTTCATTGCCATGAGAACTCCATGTATCGCTACCACGAAGTCCTAGATAGTGTTCTATGTCGAGAAACGCCATAAAATCTTCAAAATTGACCGACTCGGGAGACAGATCTAAATTGTAACACTTTTTTTTATACCGGATGTAAGAATCCAGATCGTCCTTAAACTTGCTTGCGCTCCCGGTCATCAACAGGCCTTTCTTCCGAATCGCCTCCCAGAGTTCCCTGGCCAGAGGCAGGCCAGCAGGCTTAGAAAAGCCCGCCCCCAGAACATAAACAGCGAATCGCATTGATTCAAAGTCTGAGCGGATTTTCTTCCTATTTTGAGACGCCACTTTCGATGTCCCTCGTCAGCCCGTTCGGTATTTGCGGAAGCGGATAGTCTTTCTCATCTGATTATGGCATAGAACCGAGGGCTGTGGAAGGCCGGGGACACGGGGGCGAGGCGCAGTCTCTCAAGTGAGAATTATTAATCCCGGCGAGGGCCTATCCTTATCAGGCGCACTTCCGGAGACACGCCGTCCCGCACGCACACGGGGGCTGGTCACCAGCCCCCAACGGCCTCTCCACATCGACCATGCCAAGTTCACGTACGCATCCGCCATGGCGCTTGAAACGCTGGCCTCAGTGATGCTAAGCTCATGTAAAGCTAATCGAATTCAGGTGGGACCAGAGACTGACGGACTTAGACACCCGCACTAGGAGGAAACATGGACTGGGACATCTTCATTTGCCACTCGAGCGAGGACAAAGAAAGTTTCGTGCGACCCCTCGCTGAGGCCTTACGGGATGCTGACCTAAAAGTCTGGTATGATGATTTTTCTTTGAGCCTGGGCGATAGCCTCCACCGCTCAATCGACCATGGACTAGCGAAGTCGCGGTTCGGAGTTGTTGTTCTAAGCCCATCGTTTTTTGAAAAGCATTGGCCGCGAGTAGAGCTTGATGGGCTAGCGCAACGTGAGGTGGGAGGGGACAAAGTCATTCTGCCAATCTGGCACAATATCAGCCGGGGTGACGTCATGAAGTATTCACCCACATTGGCTGACAAGTTGGCCATCGAATCAAGACGGGGTATAGAAATAGTAGTGGGAGAGATCTTGCGCGCTGTCCGGGGCGGTCGAGCTGAGACCCCGCATCCCCCTGTGTACAAGCATCGTGTTCCCGTAAACTACCAGGGCCAGCTGTCCATTCGTGTGGGGAACGATCTCGAAATAAAGAGTTGGTTTGGCCCGGATGGTGCTGGGGGAAGCGGCCAACTCCGCGTGAGCGAGATGACAGACTTGACCGAACAGACGGAGTACACCAGCGACATCGCTCGTGCGATGATGACCATCTACCCCACATCCGAGGTCATCAGAGGTCGCGTAGCAGGTCCTATCCAGCGTGCAGGTTCTTCGGTGAATTTCTCGCTGGATATGACAGACGCAGAGTTTGCTAAGTTCGATGCCAACAGGAACGTGCGAAGAAATCCCCTTCTTGGATGACGGCCTGCGCTATTTTGGGTAGGAAAGCGCCGTCCCCACTGCCCTTCCTACGCACCCTCCGATTCCCCCCGGGTGGCACAGGGTTGGGCATCGACCACAACCCCACCTTCGCCTTCCTGGCCTCCACCTCAGCCTCTGCCAGCACAGGATCTGCTGGGTACCTCTTGTAGTGCCAGGCCAACCCAACCCTGACAGGCACGAAGGACACATCCTGGCCTCTCGCCAGGACCCTGGCGAGCATTTGGCCGTGCCAATTCTTAGCTCGGTCCGTGACCGACCAGCAGACAGGGCGGATCGCCCCTCCCGTCACCATCTGCTTCCGGCTGATCTCAGAGTTGGAAATTCCGCCTGCTTCAGCTTCATGATAAAATCCGCGTCGGCGGGCGTAAGCATCGTTTGTGACATGCGGGCAACCGACATTGGATTTCGGTTATAATAACCTAACAAGAACGAAACCCGTGTAACCGAAGGGGCTTGAAAGCTTGGTTATCAACTTTCGTCGAAAATCTCGAAGGCAAAAGCTAATCCTGTCCTTACGGAAGAAATGGGGTGTACCGGAGGCCTGTGAGGCAGGGTCGGCCCAGGTCGATAAATATTTTCAAAAGACCGCCTCAGCTCAAGAGCCAGAGTTGCTAATAGATGACCGGACATGGGCCGACCTGGACATGGACTTGGTCTATAGCCGAATGAACCAGGCATTGACTATTCCGGGAGAACAGGTGCTCTATGCCATCTTGAGGACGCCGGAGTTTTCGATAAAGCCGCTTGAAGCCCGGAGCGAGATCATCGGCCGTTTTATCAAGGACCAGGCGCTGAGAGAAAATGCCCAGGTGATTCTGGCAAAGCTGGGCAAGATTGGAGGGAAGTTTACCGCCGACTTGATTTGGGATGAACGCCCGGCTCCGAATCGTTTGGCATTCTTGTATCCATGGATCCTGCTCCTGATCCCCGTCCTAATCGTCTTGGGCATCCTGGGTCATTCGCTGGCCTGGATCGGGCTAATCGCCTTGTCCCTCGGAAGCGCGATAGTTCATTACCGCACCAAGAAGAAGTTTGCCGAGGATCTGCCTTCGATCCGCTATTTGGGAAGGTTGGTCAGGTGTGCTAACCGCCTGAGCCGTCTTGAGGACGCCTCCTTGAGTCCATATTGCTCCCGGCTGAGATCAGCGTTAGACCAGGTCGGCGACATCGCCCCTAAAACAGCTTTGCTGAGTCTGGGCGAGAATAATGCCCTCTTCGAATACCTCAATATCCTCCTTTTGATAGAAGTCCGGGCCTTTCATTCCTACCTAAAGATCATGGAGAATTATGAGAGGGAGCTCCGGGAGGTTTTCGAGGTTACCGGCTTCCTGGATGCGATGATCGCTGCCTCCTCTTACAAGGCCAGCCTGAGCAAAGCCGTTGAACCTACGCTCGATGAGCGGGCCCTGTTACTCGACATCGATGGGATCTGCCATCCGCTGCTCAATACGCCCGTGCCAAATTCTTCAAGCCTCGCAAGCGGAGGAATGTTAGTCACTGGATCCAACATGTCGGGGAAAACGACTTTCCTGAAAACCATCGGCGTCAACGTGATCTTCGCCCAGACGCTTCACTTTTGCCTAGCGAGCAGGTTCCGGTCGTCCTACTTCAACGTGCTGACCCTCATTGGGCGCAAAGACAACATCATTGAAGGCAAGAGCTATTATCTTGACGAAATCCTCAGCCTGCTCCGCATGATTCACGCCTCCCAGCGTGATACACCATGTCTTTGCCTCATCGATGAGCTGTTTCGGGGAACCAACTCCGTCGAAAGGATTTCAGCGTCGGCCGAGGTCCTCTTGTTCTTGGCAAGGAAGAACGCACTCGTTTTCGCCTCAACCCACGACCTTGAGCTTACGCGGCTCGTGGCTAAGGCATATGTCAATTTCCATTTCCAAGAAGAAGTTGGTGAGCAGGGCCTCGCATTCAATTACCGATTGCACGACGGCCCTTCTGAAACGCGGAACGCAATCAGGCTGCTGCGTCATGTGGGGTATCCGGAAGAGATCACGACAGCCGCAGAACAGAGAATTCGCGATTCAAAATAGCTGGACGTTCTGAATAAGCGCTCAAACTGAGCCCTATACGTCCCTTTTTTGAAATGGCTCGGTTATCTCTCGCATGCATCAGAACGGCCTGGCCATACCAATCCCTTAGCCCGGCCCGAGCAACGTTCAGCAGAGGCGCGGAAGGCGGGGAAAAGACATAGATATTGTATTGGCAGGACCGGGTTTGTTAGGGTCAAGGAAAGTCAGCGTCAGAAAAGAGAGTGAGCAGGGAGAATAACAGCGAGAGGGAGTGACCGCCGTGCAACCTTCTTTCCCTCCGGGACGTAGATTATGATGACATCCTCCGATGTCTGTCAATTATAGACAGGAGGAATTAGCATGCGATCCAAACTCACCATTGTTTTTATCTTAGCCCTGGCGGGAGTTTTAACCGCCCAGTCGCAGCCGGCATCGGTCGACGCCGCCCAACAACCACGTGCATACGTCTATCGCGAGATCGACGGACAGAAACTCAATGCCTATGTGTTTCTGCCGCCGGGCGAGGGTTCCCGGAAGCAGACATCCGCCATCCTGTTGTTCCATGGGGGCGGCTGGGTCGCAGGCAGCGCCGAATGGACCTTTGGAGATGCCCGCCGCTTTGCCGCCTTAGGTATGGTGGCTGTTGCGGTTGATTATCGCCTCTCGGAGGGAAAAATCACTCCGATTGAAGCCCTGGACGATGCCTGTTCCGCGTTTCGGTGGGTGCGCCGACACGCGGCGGAGTTCAACATCGATCCGAACCGGGTGGCCGGACATGGAGTTTCAGCCGGCGGCCACTTGGTTGCCGCTGCCGCCACCGTCGACCTTCCCGGCGACAAAGTCGACAATACAAGCTCCAAGCCGGATTTGCTTTTGTTGTGGTCCCCGGCGCTGGACGTGGCTGCGGACGGGTGGTTCGTGAAACTGCTCCAAGGCCGGGCGAGCGCTTCAGATTACTCACCGATGGAGCATGCAGGCGCTTCTACGCCTCCCACCAGCATCGTTAACGGCGACAAAGACACCCTCACGCCGCTTTCAAGGGCCGAGCGGTTCCGCGATCGCGTGATTCAATCAGGGGGCGTCTGTGAGCTGAATGCCTATCCGGGTGTGGGGCACCTTCTGACCCGCAACCTGGCGAATCAGGACCGCGACTTCGACCCGGACCCTAAATTTAGAGCAGATGGCAAAGCTCAACATGAACGTTTTCTGAAAGAGCGGGGGTATATTTCTGTAAAATGAGATAAGTCCTCCCGCCTCATCTCTCCTCATCAATACGGACCTCACCCGAAAACTGGGCCAGCCATCATAACACCCGGAATTATGATGGGCAAGCTATCTTGCCATAGAAGTTGCCCCAGGACCTCCCGGGCGAAGATGCCGGCCAAACGTCCATCCTCCAAGCGCGGAATCTTATGGAAGACGCCCACCTCATCCACTCAGCCCTCGGTCACCAGGAAATGCAGGTCGGGGTGAAGATTGTCGTTTTCCCCGATGCTATTTCTCCTCCTTAGGTTTTTCGTACGAGAAAGCCTTGAGAAGCTCGATCGGAAGGGGGAACACGATGGTTGAGTTCTTCTCGGTGGCGATCTCCGCCAGTGTGCTGAGGAAGCGGAGCTGGAGGGCCTGGGGATTTCGGGAAATGATGTCCGCGGCCTGGGTAAGCTTGTCAGCGGCCTGGAACTCGCCCTCGGCATGGATGACCTTGGCTCGGCGTTCCCGTTCGGCCTCAGCCTGCTTGGCGATGGCCCGTTGCATGTTCTCCGGCAAGTCCACCTGTTTCATTTCGACGAGCTGGACCTTGATGCCCCAAGGGTTGGTGTGCTGTTCGATGATCTCCTGGAGGCGGGCGTTCAGTTTCTCCCGCTCCGAGAGAAGGTCGTCGAGCGACACTTGGCCGAGGAGGCTCCGCAGGGTCGTCTGGGCCAGTTGGGAGGTGGCGTAGGTATAATTCTGGACGTCAATCACGCACTTGAGCGGGTCTATGACTCTGAAGTAGAGAACGGCGTTGACCTTGACCGTGACGTTGTCCTTGGTGATGACATCCTGGGACGGGATGTCCATCGTGATGAGCCGCAGGCTGATCCTAACGATGCGGTCGATCGGGGAAAAGACGAGGATGATGCCCGGCCCCTTGGGCTCGGGAAGCACTCGGCCCAACCGGAAAATCACGCCCCTCTCGTATTCCCTCAGGATCTTGATGGAGCTCAGGATGTAGAGGACCACAAGTCCGATGATGATGATAGGCGCCGTTAAGAAATTCATGTTCGTTCCCTTCTTCGAATTTTGACTATGCTCTCTTTGCGGACGTGGAGAGGCCAACATTGGGCATTCTATGGCCTATTGGTCCTTTTACTTGTTTAATAAAACGATAACACTGATATGGGAGCCAGTCAATGGGAGGCCTCATAGGCATCGCAGATAAGGAGTAATCAGCTGCCCCTCAGCCCGGCCAGCCGCTCCCTGGATGGACCTAGCGTGCCTGGTCCAGAGAGGGCGGGAGAGTCTCGTTCTAACATTTCACTTTACTTTTTTGAAGGTCTGGCGTATCGAATTAACAGGTGAACATAAAGGTGTACATAGGCTTTGTTTTAAGCCCCAAACGCCCTCCGGGCCGTAGCCGGGGCCGGGTTCTTGTGCGTTCGGGGCCCTACGTGTGACTAAGGACCGAATTCCAGTGTTTTTTGGAGTTTCGCCCTCACCAATCTTGGCCCTATGAAATGACTCAGGAATGCCACTCCAGCGGAGATTGTGTTGCACACCGTGTTGGATTACAATTTAATGGGAAAAATTTTGTATTTTTGCAAGCCTCTTATTCTTAACTTGAAGGAAGAAAGGGGGTGCCAAATGGAAAAAAATGCTTGCCTGAGACCGATGCCCCGCTGAAGCAGCAAAAGGATTAGAAACGAGGGAGGAATACATAAACAATTTTTCGAGGCTTTACAAGAAGATGTGTGGCACCGCGGAAGAGATTCAGCAACTATGGCCAATGGTGTGGAGAGAAGGGAATGATTGTTGTGAAAAAGGAAAATATGAAGATGGTGTATCCAATACGCTGCATCTGGAAGGTTTAAAAAAAGAAGAAAGGAAAGAACTACTAAGCAGAAACATATGGATTCCGTGCGACTTAGAACTTCGCACGAGCTCTTTATATAATAATATTTTGAACCGCAATATGACGTATATTTTGAAAGACCTCCGTGACCACTTAATGAATAAAAGGACGGGCGATAAGGTAAAAGAATATTTTATGGGCGATGAGATCAATTATGCCCTGACTCTCATGTTTGTTATGAAGAAACGCTTTAATAAAAGATGGGATTTCGAACGCGAGGGATGGGTCAAAATAGGATCTCCAAGTTAACTGAATTTAGAGGATAAGAAATTCGTTTTCCGCTGCGCTGGCTGAATAGGCGTTCAGGCGCCATAGAGATCCCCCCAATCAAAGACAAGATCGTGAAAAATATTCACCGCAGCTTTCTCCGCTGGGCCTTGGCTTAGAGACCATCGTAACGGACCATAATTTTGACCCCCTCCCGCTTAATGTGCCACCCCTGAAGCGTGATTTTCAAGCTTTCGAGCCGGAGGCTTATAGCCCGTCGGTCGGCTCGACGGAAGGCATAACCTCTGCCCTTCCCCGGCCTGAGAGCGCCTGTCCCACGTGACCGGGGGCGACTGGGCTTCCCTTAGTCACGATTATCGACATCAAGGCCACTCGTCCAGGGTTGACTTCTGCAAAGCAAGTCCATGGGGCGGGGCCGGGCGGTCCTAAACCCTCTGGCCAGGGAATTCTCCCGTTGTGTCGCCGGCGGGGTTGCAATAGAATCAGGTCAGCAAAGAGGTAAATAAACCGACGGGGTCCGGGCGTCGGTGAACCATAAACTCTGGTAAAAGGAGGAACCGATGACGGAGGCGAAACACTGTCCGCTCATAACGGAACCATGCAGACAGGAAAGGTGTATGTTTTGGATCAGGACATCGGGCAATAATAAAATGCCAAATACATTCAATTGTTGCCTGCCGCGTATCGCGGAGGTCCTATCTGGCATCGAATATCAAATGATTTCGCGCCAGCGGTAGATTGCCCGCCCTGCGCAATATTAGAGGGCTGTGTTTTCATCGGAGAGGGGAAAGGACCCAGGACAGCTGGAACTCCCGGGGTAATCCCCAAGAGTATTATCGGCACTAATAATATCTTTTTTTATTTATATTCTTAGGGAATAGAGGGGAAATCCTTGACGTGGACCGGAGAAGGACGGATGATTTTCTGCAGGGGTGGCTGTTGATGAACAAAAAAGCTGGGGAGCTTTCTCTGGACGATGATGCCCTTCTTCGGGAAATCACGGCGGTGCTGATGCCTCTGACGGAGCAATCGCCGTTGAAAGAAGAGCTGGCGCGTTTCAAGGCGGTGACGGTTGAGTTGGATGAAAACGGAGTGGTGGTGGTGCACGCCGGAGACAAAAGCGCGAGTTGGGAGGTAAAGAGACTGCTCTGGCATTTGGCGGAGCAATTCCCACTAAGCGAAACGTTGGAGTGCAGGGAACGCGTCGTAATCTCGGTGGATGAGGAGGGAAGACCTATAGTGGGATACGAGGAGACGGAATCACTCACTGAACGTCCTGGGCTTTTTAAGGTCGGCCGACATGAACACTGAGGAGTAAAAGGAGGAAAGTGATGACTGAGGGGGAACGTATCAAAGCTCTGGAGGATAAGCTGGGCGTTCTAGAGAAGGATTTCAAGTACGTGGTCGCGGCGCTGAAGGAGTACGCGCGTGAAGACTTCCACACTCAGAGCAGTAAAGCCTCCAAGGACCTAAATAGGAAGCTTCTTCAAGTCTGCTAGAAGGAGTGAAGCGATGCCGAAGAAGAACGCCCTGACACTGGGATAACGAGTTGCTACGCTGGAGAAAAATCTGGACGAACTGGTGAAGGACTATGGCAGCTTCTTTAAAAGGGCGGGGCACCGTCTGGAGCTTCTCACTGGGGCAATGTGGCCCGAGGTTGACAAAAATCCGTTCCTGACGCTGGAGAAAAGGGTTGCCGCCCTGGAGAAACGTCTGAACGACATAGACCGATGGATGCAACTTATTGCTTCGCGCCGCCCGAGGAAGAAAGGGAAAAACTGAGATGACCGAGGAAGAACGTATCAAGGCTCTGGAGGATAAGTTGCTGAATGTCGTGAGAGCGCTGATAGCCTATACGGCGAGAGAGAAGACCGATTCATCCACTAGACTCCGCATGGACCTTTATCAGACGGGCGTGATGCACAACGTCACGACGAAAAAGGAGCATTCTTTAAATCAACCCGTAGGGAAGCTTCGCTTCACGTAGGGGTGGGTCTGTCAGCTCCCGACGCCGGTGAGGGTGGATGATCGCGCCTCATAGAGATAGACGATGGGACGCGGGGGAAATTCTCATAAGGGGGATAACATGACCATTGAAGAACGCCTTGAGAATATGGAAAGAGAGATGGGACGTGTCAGGCGGCGCAACCGCTGGCTGTTGGGCACAATTCTGGTTGTAGTCGGGGGCCTGATCGTCCCCGCAGTGTTGGAGACGACGGCCTTCCGGGCAAGAGCACAGGTGGCTGGAACGGCCAAGCAAATCCGAGCCAATGATTTCGTTCTCGAGGACCAAAACGGCGAGACCCGCGCTATCCTGGGCGTGGGCAAATATGGCCCTAGCCTGACGCTTTATGACGAAAACGGCAAGGCCCGGGCCGAGTTGGGCATGTTCAAAAATGGCCCGTCGCTGAACCTGTATGATGAAAAGTGCAACCCTCGCGGCATGCTGGCCATGATCAAAGATCGCCCTGGTCTGCTGCTATTTGACGAGAATCGCAACCTTCGTTTCGCGGCCGGAAAGGCAGAGATAGAAACGCCCGATGGAAAGACAATCGCATACCCTGAATCTTCTCTGATTCTGTTTGGGCCGGACGGCAAGGTTATCTGGAGCGCCATAAAGTAGACGATGTACGCTAATCGCAGAAATGAAGGCCCATCGAGAATGAAACAGACTAATCCCGCGTAACGCCGGTGTCACAAATTGTGCTAAAACGCGCCTAATGCCGCGTAACGCTGCTAAAAAGAAAAACGCGATCTATATGGGGAAAATCGACTTTCCCCCTGGACGAGAGTCTCCGCCGCATCAGATTCCTAATCCATGCGGGCTTTGCCGGTACTGCCAAAGGCGGTGTGTCGCTTGTTCGAGTCAGGCCAGGGGCACTTCATTTGATTCACTGATTCCAAAGCTGGCTCCATCGCTCGGGGCAGGTCCCTATTTGGCGGCTTTCAAGGACCGACCCGGAGATATTCTTTTCGGCCTCAAGGTCTATGCACGGCGACATTCCTTGTCGTCCGGAGCTTCCTGTGGTAGCTTACGGGAAACATGGCCTCCGACAACTCGGAGCAAGCCGAAAGGGAGATATCAAATGGGAATATTCGACGCGTTTCGAAAAAGAGAGCCCAAAATGGTGGAGCCCAAAAGGATCGACTCCAAGAGAGAGGTGGCTTCGTTGCTGGAGATATTGAAGAGATCGAGAACCGTCGGCACCTCCATCATGGATCGACATGGAGCATTGGATAAGATAGTTGAAATCGGAGCCCCCGCCGTCGATCCTCTGATCGAGGCGTTGCGAAGCGAATATGATCCAGTCGCCCGGTGGGTATCGGCAGAGGCCTTGGGAAGGATCGGGGACGGCAGGGCGGTAAACCCACTGATCGCCACATTAGCTCACGATGGGCATCCAGATGTCCGCTGGCACGCCGCCGATGCCCTGGGAACATTGGGAGACGGCAGGGCTATTGAAGGGTTAACGGCCGCCTTGACGGACAAAGACAGCTGGGTACGGGATTTCGCGAAAAAGTCTTTAGAGACGATCAAGGCCAAAACCAAAGAAGGATAAGGGCCCAAGGGTCCGAATCAGCCGACCCTCACATTTCTATAGGAATTTCCCCGCGACTCTCTAGTGGGGGAAACGCGCATTTCCCCTGGAGGATGCCAACTCTCCTGTCGCATTCCTAATCCATGCCGGCTTTGCCAGCACTGCCCAAGGCGTTGTGTCGCCTATTCGAGTCAGGCCAGGGAAACTTCATATTACGCAGAGAAGCTCTCGACCTTCGAAACGGTGCCCTTTCGACATATTCAAAATATCCGGATAAATGGGAATTGTGCTGTTTTAAAGAACAATTTCCGAGGCCGGATAACAGCACAATTATCAACCCCAAGGCTTTGAGTCATCGGGCGCCTGAAAATACGCCTTTTCCCAGAGAGGAAACTAAATTCCTGACATTCTAAGTATGCCGGGAGATTCTGGCATGAAAACCGCACTTAGATAGGTGGCTTGTCCCGAGCCCATCGCGTCGTCCAATAACGGTGTGGTCACTGTGATCGGGAAGGCCAAGAACGCAGCTGAAATAATATTGGTTACGAAACGCATTGAAGATATCCACGACGTTAAAAGAATCTACAACCGAATGATTATCGAGAAAAGAGGTGAAAAATGGGCGAGATGATCGACAGGACCAAAGGCAAGATCAAGCAAGCGGTAGGGGACTTGACCGGCGACAAGAAACTCAAGCGAGAGGGCCAGAAGGATGAACTCAAGGGCCGCGTCAAGGGCGTGGTCAAAGATGTGAAACGCGCGGTCAAAGACGCCGTGAAGTAACAATGACCGCAGGGTCCGGAAGAATCCGAATTATATCTGAGGGAGGTTATTGATGAGCACAACGACAATCGTCGCCATCATCGTTTTGGTCGTGATTGTGGTGGCAGGTATCGTCTTGGCGCGCTTTTTTAGAAAGCGCCGGACGGAAAAACTACAGGGCAAGTTCGGGGGCGCTGAATATGCCCGCGCCGTGAAGCAAGACGGCGGCCGGCGGCATGCGGAGGCCGGGCTCGATAAGCGCGCCGAACGAGTCGAAAGTCTGCACATCCGGCCGCTCGCGCCCGCCGATCGTGCGCGCTTCGAAGACTCATGGCGCAGAATCCAGACGCGGTTTGTGGACGGCCCCGCCGCTGCGGTAGGGGAAGCCGACCAACTCCTGGGAGATGTGATGTCCACGCGCGGCTATCCGGTCAGTGACTTTGAACAGCGTGCGGCCGATATCTCCGTGGACCATCCGCTGGTTATGAAGAACTATCGAACAGCCCACGAAATCGCCCTTCGCCAAGCGAAGGGGCAGGCCAATACAGAAGAGCTGCGCCAGGCCATGATCCATTACCGGACCCTTTTTGAAGAGCTGGTCAGCGAGGGACCTAAGTCCTGAAGTATGCCACCCAAAAAGTGAGTCTATTGGCTTTTTGGTTGCCAACGAAAGAGGCTGTGCCTTAACAGATTCCTAGTCCGGAAGCCGCCTTGTAGGCGGCCGACGGGCGGGCGGCGAGGTGCACCTCTATTCGCGCGCTGTCCCTGCCCGGGTTGCAGCTGCTCAGCGAGGCGGCAACTGTCGAGTGCGTCGGCGGTCAGTCGGAGTTGTTCGAGTTCGGCGTCGACGCCCTTGTCAACCACTTGGAGCCGCTCGTGCGGCAGGCCAAGGTGCCGCTACGTTCTCGCGGCGATAGCGCTTGCGATGAAGTCGGCGTCCTCTCCCACGCCGATGATCTGTCCGGACTTCCACTCATAGAGCCACGGCAGGCCCACGAAGAACAATCCGGGGTATTCGGTGACACCGCGCTGTTGAATCGGGTATCCGTCGCCGTCGAAAACGGGCAGTTTGACCAGACCGAAGTCGAACGTGTAGCCCATCGCCCAGATGACGGCCGTAATGCCGGCAGAAGTCAGGCTCAGTTCGGTGATCTCATCCGCCTCGTAGGCGTCGCGGAGCGCCGGCAGACTCTCCGGAGGGGCATCCGACCCGGTCTCCGCGATGAAGCGATCGATCATTGCGGCGATCTCGGCTTCGAACTTGTCCGCCTTGGCCAGGTTCTCCTTCAGGCCCGGTGCGAGGGAAATCGTGTTCCCGCGAACTCCCTGGAGGTGCCCCAACAAAACAACCCCGTCCCGCGCGAACTTGTGCAAGTTCAGTGTGCGTCCACCTGCCCGGCCGGAGACTTGCGGATAGCCCGCGAACCTGGCTTTTGGGGAGGGCAGCCCCTTCACAGTCCTGTCGAGGAACCCCGTCAAGAGAAGCCACTCGTAGATATCCTTGCCCCGATACCGGCGAGGGACGCGCCCCGCACTGCCGACACACAGATAGACCTTGCGTCCGCTCTGGTACAGCTCTTCCGCAATCTGACAGCCGGACTGCGCGCTGCCGACCACCAACACCGCGCCGGGTGGCAGCAACTGAGGATTGCGGTACCGACCCGAGTGAAGCTGGGTGACTTGGGCGGGCAGGTCGGCGCTGAAGGTCGGCACTTTGGGTCGCTGGAAAAGCCCGGTGGCGACCACCACGTTTCGCGCTTCGATGCCGGCCTCGCCGGTTCTTACCAGATAGCCGTGACCCTCAGCATTCTGTTCGACCGAAGTGACTTTCACCCCATAACGGACGGGGAGGTGCAAACGCTCGACGTACTGTTCGAAGCGGGCGACGACCTCATCGCGCGGCATGAAAGCATCCGGTGCGTTGCCCTGATACTCGGCGCCCGGCAGTCGAAAGGCCCAGTTGGGGGTGACGAGCGTGAAGGAATCCCAGCGGTCGTTCCGCCACGCGTTCCCTGCTTGGGCGGCCTGTTCCAGAACGATGTGCTCGCGGCCTCGCCGGTTCAAGTGGTAGCTCGTGGCCAGGCTGGCTTGTCCACCGCCGATGATGACGCTTTCCACCGTCTTGTTCATCTGCACCTCACACCTGTACGACGCCGGCAAGAAGCTCCCTTGCAGACTGCGAACCTATGATATTCCCTCTCGCGGACAGGGGTCAATAACTTGAAATCCAGGGGCAATTCGTTCGATTCACTGTCTCGGGCGAGGCGCAAAATGGCAAGAAGTGGGCGGGAGCTACGGCGGCTTGACAATTTCTTGACATAATCTTGACGCCTTCTTGACAAGTTTCCCGCCGGATTTGCCCATCATGGTGAATGGACAAATAATTTTCATGTCAGGAAAGGAAAGCAGGATGCCGGCTCGAGGTGTGGGGCTTCTTGCTCTAAGCCATCGGACGCCGAGCCGCGTGGTAGAAAGCAGCGAGCTCGAACATCGCCTGGGTCTAGGCCGCGGCGTCATCGAACGCCTGACAGGCATCAGGCAGCGGCGTTATTTGGCGGCAGGGGAATAGCTGCAGGGCTTGGCAGTTGATGACTGCGGCGAGGTTTTGAACGGTGACGTAGATTAGTCGGGGATAGATTCTCTGATTTTTTATTCAGACACACCGCCGGTTCTTCTAGATGGGAACGGCCATCGGAAGCTCTACTATGATGTGTCGGCACACATATAGCACTCCTCGGAGAAAATGGAATAGGGCTGGAGTGTGAATGTATAGCGATAGGAGGAAGCTGAGTGTACTTCTTTTTTTCGCTAGAAATGGCGGCGGGCTAATAAGCTAGGGAATGAAAAAGAATGTGCTCTTAGTAGGGGAGGCTTAGAATTCGCTGTTACTGGAAAACACAGACAAGAACGTGGATATGATGTTAGGGGATGGCGCAGCTGCTGCGGTATTTGAGGAATAGCTAGAAGATGATCTTTTGGGCATATTTTGCATGACAGACGGCAGGGGCTATGAGGCAGGAGGATACGAGGATTATCAATAGCTTTTTGTAGATAGCAAAAGGGTGGCAGAGTTCGCTCAGCTCGCGTTCTAAGATGGGCTTCGCGGACTTCTCAACAAGACGGGTCTGACGCTTGCGGACATCAATGTCGTCATCTCTCACGAGGCGGGGATCAAAATCATAGAACGAGGGATGGAGCTAGCTGGGGTACCTCTTGAGAAGGTTTATCTGTGCCTTCAGGATGTAGGGAACACAGGGGCGCTAGCTGTGCAGATGGCTTTGGCTAGGGCAGTAGAGGAGGGCAGGGTAAGTGACGGCGACGTCGTCGCGCTAGTGGCTTTAGGGACAGGGTGGAATTACGGGGCAGCGGCTATCTGCTATAGGGAGCGGCAGCGTAGGCGGGAAGAGGGCAGGAAGGGAGGAGGAACTAGGCTCGCTGCCTGCGTGCGTAGCGGGAAGGAGGGGGCATGAAACGAAACAGAGAACAGGAACGCGTCAAAGTGAAGACAGAGACAGGTCTCTCGGCTATGTTACGGATGCTCTGGTAGGCGTCGGACAATGCTATGACTTGGCTCGAGACGACTAGGAAATGCAATATCAAGTGTGATGACTGTTTCGAGACAAACGACTAGGCCAGTGAGAAGATGCTGTCTCAGATAGAATAAGAAATACGCATGATGCGGCAATTGCGCTGCTCGGACGGAATGTTCATAGCTGGCGGCGAGCTGCTCACGCACGAGGGCTTTGCGCACATAGTCCGGATGGTACGCTCTCACGGCTACAAACGGGTCCTTGTCACGAACGGCGTGGGGCTTACGCTAGCGAAGACGGCAGAGATGAAGAAGGCGGGCCTCTTTGGCTTCACTTTCTATGTAGACAGCCACTAATCTAGGCTCGGCTGGAAAGGGAAAAGTGAAAAGGATCTCAACGCTCTGCGGCGGGTGCTAGCGGACATGGTATTTGAAGATGGAGAGATGGTCTGCGGTTTCAATGTCACGTCTTCTCAGACACGCTCGCTGATATGACGGACGTAGTGGACTGGGCTCTGCGGAATATAGACTGGGTGCAGTAGTACACTTTGACAGCGCTCAGAGTCATTGATTATTAGATGCCTTTAGACGCTTACATAGACGGCAGGAGAATAGATGTCCGAGAGACTGTCTACTATTCATAGAAACTACAACGGACGTTGATGTCGGAGGACATTCTTGCTGAAGTCCGCAAGTAGATGACGGATTATGGACAGAGCGCTTTTCTTGGGGGCACGTCTGGCTAGACGCGCTGAAGCTGGCTATGGGTTCTCGCATCGGCACCAAGTGAAACGTTTGGGAATCTCGGGCGCAAGAGCATGGAATTGCTGCAAACAGTGCACCACCTATTCCGCGGCACATACCTGGCTTTGCCGCGGCAGAACCTCAACTGGACGGCTCGGCTCGTGTTCCTTTTCGCGCTCTTCGATCGAGAAGTGCGGAGGGCTCTGAGTGCATATCTCAGCGCTGTGGTATGGGACTAGAGGGTCTTGGCGCGGAGTGTTCATATTCAGAACCTCAACATAGAGCAAGATTTAGACGTCCTGCTCAACGGCGAGCAGGACCACTGAGACGGCTGCCACAACAAGACTCTCTGGAAGGACTGGCTCGTCTCGGCCTGCGTTCTGGACGAATACCTGAAATACGGCGCTCAAGCTGTGCTCGTTCCAAAGCGCGCCACGCGGAGGCCTAAGCATGGGGAAGGGGTTGGAGATTCGCGAAGTCCGCACGCGCCGGGACCTCAGCGTGTTCATACGGCTTCCTTGGTAGATTCACGGCGACCACGGGGGCTGGGTGACTACGTTGCTGGCAGAGGAGCGGAGGTTTTACTGGTAGAAGACTAATATGGCGTTTTCTTACTCAGAAACGACGCTAGTCCTGGCTCTTCGCGACGGTGTTAACGCGGGGAGGGTGCTGGGTCTCATCAACAGCGGCTACAACGAGGCTAGGGGAGAGCATCAGGCGCGATACGCTTGTCTAGAGTGCGGCGATGACTTTGAGGTAGTGCGCCTCCTGCTGGGCTATGTAGAGGGCTGGGCGCGGGCTAGCGGGATGACTAGGGTCATAGGGCTCATGGGCTTCACGGACTAGGACTCTCAGGGCTTTCTCCTCGAAGGTTTCGAACATGAACGTCTATCGGTACCTATTTTAACTATCCTTTCCTTCCGGCGTTGGTAGAGAAAGAGGGCTAAGAAAAAGAAATGGACTACGCTGTCTACCGCATAGATCTGCCGCTGGAAGTATCGGAATTATACCGGAAGGTAGCGGAGAGAGCGGCTCGCTGGGATGTCTGCAGCTTTCTGGATATAACTAGACGCCGCCAGTTCAAACGTACATCCGCGCGGTCCTTGCTTTAATGAATCACTGCTTAGAGGAACTCTACGGATACAGCGCTCTTGACAGCTGGGAAGTGCGGGCTTTGGCTCGCCGCTTCCTTCGCATCCTCGACTCGCGGTTTGTCAAGATCGCGATATATGGCGGCGAAATTGTCGGATTCGACATCGCTATGCGCAACCTCGCGGAGGGCTTCCGTAAGGCTAATGGGCGGCTTTTCCCCAATGGGTTCTTAAAGATCATGCGGGCTGGCTGGCGGGCGCGCTAACTGGACACTTTGGTCGGCGGCGTGCGAAGCGATTTCCGCAGCAAAGGTGTCGATGCCATGATCGGCTGCGCGACGATGGCAGACGACATCGCCGCGGCTTCGCATTCGTTGACAGACACGACGAGCTCGAGGACAACCGCAAAGTCCGTGGCGAGATGGAGAAACTCGGCGGATATGTTTATAAGGTTTTCAGAGTCTACCGGAAGCCTATCTGAAAAGCGCAGAGCAGGTCCCGGGCCTCGTTGACTGAACTTTGACGGAAACTTGACATATTCTTGACAACTCGAGAGTGCCAGGCGTGTAAGTTTAATGCAAAGGCGGATGCGGGTTGTAGACAGGCAATGTTTCAGATTTCGCATCTCGAACACCCGGCCGCCAAGGAGACTGGCAAGGAGGGAAACATGAACAAGAGGCTGTCGGCGGCACGGTGGACTTTTATAATCCCGGCGTTTGTCCTGTGCGCATCGTGCATTCCCATCTACCACAAGGTGACTTATGCGGCTCCCGAGCTATCGGGCGGGAGTCTCGAAATCGCCGCCCTCCAGATGAACTCGGGAGAGAGGCTGACCTTCTCGAAAAAGGAACTCGCGTTTATCCTTGGGGACAAGGTTGTCACAGGGTACTCCGGGAACGGGCCGACGGTCGGTCTGCCATTGAAATTGATCAAGAGCCTATCGGAGTCCGGAGGATTTGTCGAAATCGAGACCACGGACGGCCGACACTACGCCGGCCGCCTTCGCCGCAAGGACGAAACGATGGTGACGTTTACCGGTTCCCTCTACACGCGATCGATTCCCCTCACGGACATCACCCTCATCTGGGTCAGCAAAATCAACTGGCTGACGACGTCGCTCGTCTCTTTTGCTGTCGACGCCGGGATCATAGTCGCCATCGTCGCCCTGACTGCAAGCAGCGAACCCCTCCGCCTCCCATCGACACCGGAGAAGGGTCCTGCCCCATGATCTATTCCTATGACGGCAGCGAATATGTCCTCGATGCCGAACCCTACGCGGGCGCCGTCTGTCGAGGCCTCGAGCGTGCGGAATGGGTGGGCTTGGACAGCATTAAGGCCGTCGACGGCCGCTACAAGCTCGTTATGACCAACGAGCTCGACGAAAGCGACTTCACCAACGAGCTGAAACTGTTGTTGCCGACCATGCCGCCGGCGTGACCGTTGTTCCTGATATTAGAGGACGCATGAGGACCCTACGCTCGCCGGTCCCGCCGCTCGCGGCGATTGATGTCCTGACAGGCCGCGATATATCTCCTCTCATCTCGGAACGGGATCAGCGCTTCTGGGTCAGCCGTGTGCAGGGAAAAGACCCGGCGGATGACCGTGACTTGAAGGACGATCTCCTGGTTGAGTTCGCCAAGCCCGCCGGAGCATCAAAGGCCAAGCTCGTGGCCAACGTTTGGAACACGGCCTGGGGAGTGGGCGCCGCCAAGCTCCTGCTCGAGGCCCGGGGCCGCGAGCTCGCTCCTTGGCTTGCCGAAATCAACGCCCACGGTCCGGCATATTTTTCGGCCATGAATTGGTATGTCCGTGAAGAGATGTTCAATCTCCAGGTTCGAGTCGAAACGCCGGCCGGCTGGAAGTCAAAGGCCCTGCTTTTCGGCAGCGGCGCCTCTATGGCCAAAGACAAGGTCTACGAGCTCGACCTCTCGGATGTTCCCGGCGATCGGGTGAGGATAAAGCTAACCCCCGCTTCGGGATTTTGGATGATTGATTACCTTGCCCTGGACTTCTCGGAGGACCTGCCTGTGCGAGTCACGGAAATCGCGCCGGCCGCGGCTCTCGATTGTGGCGGCCGTGATGTCAGCGCGGGACTCGCATCCGCCGACGGCTGATACCAGGTTTTGGAGGCCGCCGGCGACAGAGTTGAGGTTGTGTTTGAGGCGCCTGCCCTCGAGCCGAACCTGACGCGGACGGTCTTTATCAAGGCCCAGGGCTACTACGTGCCCAAAATAGACAGCCGTTCGGAGCCGGACGCCGATGTCATTGCCAAATTCGATAAGCCGGGCGAAAGTCTCCGTTATGTCCTGATGCACCACCCTGTTGTCATCTCCCGGAACGCGGCGGCCAGGACTCGGACCGAGGCTGTGCGCCGGCCGGCGAGCGCAGCCACCGCTGCCGCAGTTCATGACCGCCGTTCGAAAGGGCGATAAACGTTGAAGACTGCGGATTTCAGCCGGGGCCTCAACATCAGGCCGCTCCTTCTCTCCCGCCGGGAGGTCCCGCATCTCACGCTGGAGACGAACAGAACGTGCAACATGCGCTGCCGTCTTTGCTATAATCTCGAGCGGGATTATGTGAAATCCCTGGAGGAAGTAAAGGCCGATCTCGACGCGGGAATGAGACAAAGAAATCTCTCGGCCGTGACGATCCTCGGCGGCGAACCCACCATCTATCCCTGGCTTCCCGAGGTCATTGCCTACGTGAAGAGCCATGGTCTGTTCTGCGGCCTCCTAACTAACGGGCTCCGGTTTCTTGAGACGGAAGGACCCGAGTTCATCGAGCGCATCCGGCAGGCGGGGCTCGACCGCGTCTTTGTCCACGTAGATTCCGGGCAAGCGCATGTCCATCCGGACGTCGAGGCGGCCAGAGAAAAGATGTTCGGCCTCCTGGACGCGGCCTGCGTGCCTTTCGTCCTGTCCGTCACAATCTACGGCGGGGAAAAAGACGTGATGGCCGGCGTCATCCGCCGATATTCCCGGTTCAGGTATTTCGAAGGAATCCTGGCCCTTCTGGCCCGCAACCCTGACGGACAGATGGACTCCGGTGTTGAACTTCGTGATGAATACAGCTGTCTGAGGAACGATTTGGGGCTCGAGCCTCTGTCGTTCCTTCCTGCCGATAGCGGCGACGAGGATGTCCGCTGGCTGATGTACTTCCACCTCGTTAATGTTGGGACGGGTGCAGCCTTCTCCGTATCAGCAAGAGTCCAGAGGTTCGCCAAGACGGTGTTCCGCTGGGGGGTCGGAAGGCAGTTTTTTGCTCAAACCCTCGGACCGGCCTACGTACGGAAATCGCTCGTTCCGATCATGCTGGCCGAGCTTCTGTCTTCGCCTGAGCGCGCTGGGCGGCTCGTCAGGCTTCTGAGGGGGAACGGTAAGGACGGCC
This sequence comes from Candidatus Aminicenantota bacterium, assembly GCA_963727095.1. GTDB lineage: Bacteria > Acidobacteriota > Aminicenantia > Aminicenantales > Saccharicenantaceae > CAVSEQ01. The sequence continues at coordinate 1,814,144 of CAVSEQ010000005.1, forward strand.
GTCACAGAGGCTTCGCCCTGGCAAAGCTCAGGGACTTCCGCGCTCAGCTCATTACGGCTCAGTCGCCGCCCGTCATTGATTTCGCCGCGAAGCGCGCTTCGGTCTGCCGCAACTGCCCGGATGCGACTGTCCGGCACGGGCGGCTCGTCCCTGTCTGTATCGCCGACATGGTCAGCCCGCTCAACCCCGCAATCCAAGCCCAGCTGGCCTGTCCTGAAGTCTGACCTGATCCATGCCGGCTTCGCCAGCACTGATGAAGGCGGAGTGTCGCATGTTGGAGTCAGGCCAGGGGCGCTCCATATGTCCCCTGGTCCCGTTTGACTTCCCGCCTATCCATCTGTTAATCTGAGGCCAAGCTAAAGAAGGGGAACCCGCTTGACCATCAAGTGCCCGACTTGCCATTCCGACAATCTTGATACCTTGAAATTCTGCGGTGAGTGCGGCACTCAGCTTCCTCTGCCTCAAGGTCATCCTCCGGTCATGACGGAGACCCTCCAAACACCCGTCCGCGAGCTGACTACGGGCTCAACTTTCGCCGGTCGTTACCAAGTCATCGAGGTAGTTAGGCCACGGTGGCATGGGCAGGGTCTACAAAGTCCAGGACACCAAGATCGGCGAAAAGATCGCTCTGAAACTCATTAGGCTCGAGGCCGGCCTAGACAAAAGGTCCCTCGAGCGGTTCTCGAACGAGCTCAAGCTCGCCCGGAAGATTCGCCACAAGAATGTCTGCCAGATGTTCGACCTGGGAGAGGACCAGGGCACCCGATATATCACCATGGAGTATGTCCATGGCGAGGATCTCAAGCGGCTCATCCGGAAGGTCGGCCGGCTGAGCCCCGGCTAGGCCGATCGGCATCGCCCGGCAGGTATGTGAGGGCCTTGAGGAAGCGCACAGGCTGGGGGTCGTCCACCGAGACCTCAAGCCCCAGAACATCATGGTCGACGAGGACGGAAAGGCCCGGATCATGGACTTTAGGGATTGCCCGGTCGCTCTCGGGGAAGAGTATGACGGGCGCCGGAGTGATGATAGGCACGCCGGAGTACATGAGCCCGGAGCAGGTCGAGGGGAAAGACGTCGACCAAAGGTAGGACATCTATTCGCTGGGCGTTATTCTCTACGAGATGGTCGCGGGGCGACTGCCTTTTGTGGGCGAGACACCGCTGAGCATTGCCCACAAACAAAAATACGAAGCGCCGGAGGACCCGAAGAAGCTCAACAGCCAGGTATCAGACGACCTTGCCCGGGTCATCCTCAAGTGCTTGGCCAAGGACGAAGGAAAGAGGTTTCAGAGCGCGGCCGAGCTCGGGGCCGAACTCGGAAGAATTGAGGAAGGGCTTCCGACAACTGACCGCTTAGTTGCCGAGAGAAAGGCCATCACATCGCGAGAGATCACTCTGAAGTTTACCCCGAAGAGGCTCCTGGTTCCTGGCCTCATCATCCTGGCTCTTATAGCTGCAAGCATCATCCTTTGGCGCGTTATTCTCTCAAGAAAGCCCGCCCTGTCTCCCTCCGCCTCTGGCCAACCTTCCCTCGCCGTCCTTTACTTCGAGAATAAGTCCGGGGATATAAAGCTGGATTACCTACGGGAAGAGGCTGGCGGAGCTGATCAATATCGACCTCTCCCAATCGCGGTTCATCCGGGTTGTCACCGAAGAGGAGATGTATACGAACTTGAAGAGGCTCGGTCTGGCCGATGCCCGGAAATATTCCTCCGAGGACATCGAAAAGATCGCCGCTCAAACGCGGGCGACCCATGTGCTGAGGGGGAGCTTTATCAAGGCCGGAGAGAGTTACGTCATCACGGCCGGCCTTCAGAAGCCCGGCGCAGGGGAAAGCTCGACCTCGCTTCGGATCGAGGCCAGCAATGAAAAAGACATCATTGTCAAAGTGGATGAGCTGACCCGGCAAATCAAGGAAGGGCTCAACCTTACTGCAACTCAGATCGCCAGCGACGTCGAAAAAGAGGCGGGCAAGGTTACCACTTCTTCTCCTGAAGCCCTCAAGTACTATGTCGAGGGCCGAAAATACCGAGCGATATTTGAAGATGAGAAAGCCATGGCTTCCATGCAAAGGGCGGTCGAAATAGACCCTGAATTCGCCATGGCTTACAGAACAATGGCGGTGTTGTCGAGTGGGGCTGAGGGCCGGAGATACCTCAAGAAAGCCCTGGAGCTGAGCGCACGTCTTCCTGAAAATGAGCGGCTTCTCATCCAAGGGCAGTCCTTTTCCAACGATGAGAATTATGCAATGGCCATCGACACGCTCGAAAGGCTAGTGAAACTCTACCCTGACCAGTCTGCGGGCTATATTGGCTTGGCAAATGCTTATGAATCTGGCGCTGGAGACATTGATAAGGCGATTCAATTTACAGAATCAGCCGTCCGTATTGCCAGGACGGGCACAGCCGTCGGGAACCTCGCCAGCTACTATATGATTAAAGGCCTGTATCAGAAAGCGGAGGATGTCTGCCGGTCCTTCCTTCAAGATGTCGAGTATAATTTGTGGGTTCAATTTGTCTTAATGTCTAGCTATACTTGTCAGAGAAAGTTCGATCTCGCTTTGGCCGCAGCTGAAAAGGGCTGTCTTCTCAATCCGGCTTATTATCAACAATTTATTGGGCAAGCTATCCTCTATCAAGGTGATCTCACTGGAGCGGAGAAAGTTTTTCGGGAAGTTCGCGAGAAAGAGCGGATGGGCAGCAAGAATGTTCTGTGGTGTCTGGCGCTGATTCGCGGACACTACAAGGAAGGTCTCATTCTGCTGCAAAAGAACCTAGAGGGATCGATGGGGAACACAGCTGATGAGGCTGACGCGAATAGAAGCTTGGCCCTGGGGTTGGAAAAGGCGGGGCGTTACGAGGAAGCCTACAGGGCACTTAACCAGAGTCTGCAGCTTTCCGCCGAGTATCGAAAGTGGGCCGGGGAATTCGGAGTGCCCTATCTGCCGAGTGAGCTAGGGTCCGACCTTTTCACAAAGGGAAGGATTCAGGCGGAGATGAAATCGCTCGATCAAGCCCAGAGGACCGCCGGGGAGCTTGGGGTCCTGATTGACCATGGGCTTAACAAAGAGGATCGTCAGGCGCAAGAATACCTCCTTGGGCAAATTGAATTTGAAAAGAAAAATTATCAGAAAGCGGCCGACTTATTTGGAAAGGCTTGCAGCCGCATTAATTTCGAAGCAGGGTATTGGGGTGAGATAGGAGAAGGAGCGCACGCTCCTTGGTTGGAGCGTCTAGCTAGGGCTTTCTATGAGTCGGGGAATCTCGCCAAAGCCCGAGAAACCTACGAGAAGGTAACGCTGCTCACGACCGGAAGGTTCGACCACGGCGATCTCTACGCCAAAGCGTTCTATATGCTAGGAAAAATCGCGGAGCGGCAGGGAGATAGGTCCCGCGCTCGAGATAACTACCGAAAATTCCTCGACCTCTGGAAGGACGCCGACCCCGGCCTGCCCGAAGTCGAGGACGCTAGGCGGAGGCTCGCCGGTCTTTAAAGTTGAAGCCGGCATTCCAGTGATCGCAGTTGTTATCTCGGGGTAAGACTTGCATGCTGCTTCCCTTGTGAGCGTGCTCAAGGCGCTGGTGGCCCGGAAATGTGCACAAAACGAGTACATGCAGCCGTCGCGACCATAGAAAGCGGTTTATTATCAGTCAGATAAAAGCTAGACCTTTGGCCTCCCGATCAATGCCGACTTCGCCGGACTGCCGAAGGCGGTGCGCTGCCTATTCGAGTCAGGCCAGGGGTAAATCGTTCGATTCACTGTCTCGGGCGAGGCGCAAAATGGCAGGCGTTTTCGCTCACGCGTGGAAGATCGGCCGGACTCCGCGAGCTTCCGCCAGCAAGTTGTCGCGTTCCTTTTGACTCAACCGGCGAAATCTTTCGGCGCAATCCAGGGCCATCCAGAAGAGCTTTTCCTCTCCAGGAGGTATGGCCGCCGTGACGTCCTCGCTCAAAGTAAAGCGGACGGCTTTCTCGGCCAGTTCAGGCGTGTCGATAGGTTTGTACCAGCACTTCCGCCAAGCCTCATGATTTTCGTTGGGCCAGGTGCTGTATGCCAGCGTCTTCAGGGCCAGCCGCGCTATCCCTTTCTTTTTGGCATGTTCCAGGATTTGGGGTCCAAACTTCCCTTCCTGATACAGGACAAAGTTTACCGGGAATAACACCGAATCGAGCGGAAAACGGTCCATCAATGCCGTCGCCGCCTCGACGTTGTGCACGGAAGCTCCAAGGAATTTCACTTTGCCCTCCTCGCGCGCTTTGAGAAACATTTCTCCGGCTCCGCCGGCCGCGAGAATTTTTTCCACATCATCCAGACTTGAAACCGCGTGGAACTGGTATAGGTCGAAATGGTCGGTCTTCAGCCGCCACAAGCTTTGCTCCAATTCTTTACGCGCCCCAAGGGAGTCCCTGGCCATGGTCTTGCAGGCCAAGAAGGAGCGCCGACGATAAGGCTCGAGAGCCACGCCCAATTTCGTTTCCGCCTCTCCGTTGAAGTAGCTCGGGGCGACATCAAAATAGTTGATGCCCCGGTCAAAGGACTCGGCCACGATCCGGTTGGCGTCCCTTTGCTCCATCCCGACGACAACGATGCCGCCGAAACCGATCACGCTGAGCTTCACTCCGTTTTTATATTCCCGTTTGGCGATCCCCGCGGCTTTGACGGGAGGCACGGCAAGAGCGCCCGCCGTGGCCGCGGCCAACGACAAAAAATTTCGTCTTCTCATTGAGTCCCTCCTGTTTTGCGGCCGATAAGGTTTCCTCATTTCTCGCCTCAGTCCCGGCGCTGAGTCAATTTCACTGGCTCGAGATGCTGCCTGCATTTTCTTGAGCGCCGGTCCCCCAAATGCGTGGAACACCGGCAGCAGGCCCGCTACCATACTTTTTCGGAGTGCAGCTCCCAGGCCTCGCCAGTGGAGTCTTCCTGAAGATAGAAATAACGGCCTTGATAAAAGCAAAAGAGGACGCCGTTGGATAAGCGGCCTGTATAGGGGAGGTCCAGCCGCTGCAATTCGCGGCCTTGCAGGTCGAAGATAACGAATTCCACTGAATCTTGCCGGTAGTTATAGGTCCGCGTGACGAATTTTCCATCGACAATGTCAAAATAATCGAGGCCCGGCGTGCGGTCGGGAAAATAGAACCGCTTTTCGAACTCCTTCCATCCGGCCTTAAGCTCACTATTCTCTTTGAGGGGTTTGACGATGGCTTCTCTCAGTGCGGCCGTCATCTTGACAGGTTCCAGGGGCAAGCGGATCTCCCGCTGCCGGATGCCGTCCCGGTTATAGACTGTCACGATTGATTCTTTTCCCGCCGAGATGACGAAGATTTGATCGCCGACCACGCGCGGCGAATAATAGTCCGCCACGAGGTTGATCTTCTCAATCCCCAAGGGATCCTTTAGGGCGCCGATCTCCCTGATCAATTTGAAATTCTTGTCATATAATCGGATTGTCGCGGTGGTCCCATTGGAGTCGTGTTGATAATCCTTGGACACGTAATTCTCGCCGAGGCGATAGATCCCTCCTTTAAACGCTCCGATGGGCAATTTGACTTCACCGATGTAGTCGCCGTCCAGGGAGAAGCGGGCCAGTTTATACGAGCCCGGAATATCCAGGTGATCTTTGAAGACACGGATGAGGTACATGAAATCGAACTCGCCGGGACCTTGCCCCTCGCGTCCGAACGTTTTGACGAAAGTGACCCCCTTCGCTCCGATTGTATAGAGGTGCGCTGTCGCGGAGTTCTCCACGATATACAACCGTCCGTCGGCCATCGTGATGAAGAAGGGATTCATCACCTGGGGCAGCTTGGCGACCAAATCCGGCGACTCCGGTCCTGACGCCGACGCGATGTTAAAAAGGAAGAGAAGCAAAGAAAACTGGGAAAGCGATTGTCGAGCGTTCATGCTCCCTCCTTTGGAGATAGTCTATGATTGCTCAAAATGGGATACGAGTTGCTTTTTGTGCCGCGCGAAACCATCATGCTTGAGGGCCAGAATGGACCCCTCCCATCACGAACTCATGATATTCCCGGTCGCGGACAAGTGTCAATAACTCGAGACCCGGGCACAGCTGTTCAGGCGGTATTCCTCAGGAGGCCGCCTTGACCCGTTCGCCGACGCTAAGCCCCGCGTTTCAAGTCGGGGACAAGAAGCGAGGCTCAGGGTTAACCCCGGACAAGCCCCGGCATTTATGCCGGGGACTCGAGGGGTTGACATGCTGGACCACCTTTGAATAATGTTGTGAACATTGCGGATCGCACGAACGGCCCCATCATTGCAGAGCGGCGAGGGTCTTATGCCGCGAGACGTCCGCCGCTTGTGAAGGAGCGTTCAATTCTTGAGGGGAGTCGCCGATGCCAAGCTTAGCATCCATCATTCTGGCGTTGCTTTGCGGGATGGCCGCCTCAAACCAGCCTTCGGCCAAAAATCTGGCGCTTGCCGCGCACGCCATCGCGTCCGAGGATTATCAAGGGATGACGGCCGCCAAGGCCAACGACGGCCGGATGGACACGCGCTGGTCCGGCATCCCCGGCCACAACAAAGGTGTCTGGTACGAACTCGATTGGGCCAGGCCCGTAACGATCGGCGAAGTCATCGTCAGCCAATTTGACCGTTTCGTCATCGAGTGGGACGTGCAGGTTTGGGATGCCAAGACAAACGACTGGCGAACCCTGCGGCATTTCGGAAAGCCGGGAGAGCGGCTGCCGATCTTGGTGCTGTGCCGCATTGAGCCGCCGGTTGAAACGGCGAAACTCCGCATCGGCAACATCACGAACGGTCCGAGCTTCAATGAGGTGGAGGTCTACACGACTCCTTTCGAGGCGGGACTCTCGACGCGAGTGGCCTCGGACCTCGACGCGGGCATCATCGGCATGGTGACCGACGCGCGAGGCTTGGCGCCTGTCGCCGGGGCGGATGTAACACTCATCGGGAAAAGCAAACAGGGGGATTGGAAGGCGACGGCAAGGAGCGATGACAAGGGGCTTTTCCACGCGCCAATGCCCCTTGGGCTCATCGGCGAGGTCAAAGTGCAGACTTCGGCGCTGGGCAAGGATTCTGGAGAGCCGGGTCGACTCCGCCGATTTTCAATATGGCCTCGCCCCGCTCAGCACGGACCAGAAGGTCATTCGGCTTGACGGATGGCGGTTCCAACCCGATCCCCCGGAGGGCTTTTGGGCGGCGAGCTTCGACGACGCCTCGTGGCCGCGCATCAAGGTGCCGGCGCACTTCGAGATGGAGGGCTTCCATTCGATTGAAGGCATCGGCGGCTATCGCACCCGCTTTCGCGCGCCCGGCGGACGCCTGAACTTGCGCTTTGACGGCGTCTACAGCGGCTCCGAAGTGTGGGTGAACGGAAAGTTGGTCGCCCGCCACGAGGGTTCGACTCCATTCGAGACGGACATCACCGACGCGGTGGAGGCCGGCGAGAATGTGCTCGCCGTGCGCGTCCGCGAACACACGGTCGTCAGCGACCACCTCGATAAAATGAGCCAGTATGCCGACTTCCCGCTGGCCGGCATCTTCCGCAAGGTCACCCTCTATCAAATACCCGACGCGCACATCGGCGCCTTGTGGCTGACACCGAGCTTTGACAAGGAGTATCGCGACGCCGCCATCGCCGTTCGCGTCGCCGTCGATAACGCAAGCGACAAGCCGTTCAGCGCGGCGCTGCGGTTCGGGCTGAAGGACGGCGCCGGCAACGCAGTCCCGATCGAGGCAGGGGCGCAGCGGATTGAAGCGAAGGCCTGGTCGCGCGCCGAGGCCGCCTGCGACATCCGCGTTCCGAATCCGAAAAAGTGGTCGGCGGAGCACCCGAATCTCTATGATCTCACCGTTGAGCTTGTGGACGGCGGCAGGGAAGCCTCTCACGTTACTCAGCGCATTGGCTTCCGGCAGACCGAGATCCGCGGAACGGAGATCCTCATCAACGGCCGGCCGGTCAAGTTCCGTGGGACCTGTCACCACGACAGCCATCCGACCATGGGCCGCGCCGTCACCCCCGAGCTGACGCGGCAGGACCTCACGATGATGAAGGAGGCGAATCTGAACTCCGTCCGCACATCGCACTATCCGCCGATCCCGGAACTTATCTCTATCGCGGACGAGCTGGGCCTCTACGTTGAGGACGAGGCCTCGTTCTGTTGGGCCGACGTGAGCCACGACCTCAACAACACGCCGCGCATCATCCAGCTCGAGGCGGAGCTTCTCGAACGGGACAGAAATCACCCGAGCCCGTTCATGTGGTCCATGTGCAACGAGAGCGATTACGGCTACGGCTTCGAGCGAGCCCACGAATGGATTCGCCGGACGGATCCCAGCCGGCCGACCGCCGCCGCCACCAGCGCCTGGACCGAGATCGCTACCTACCACAACCCGATCAGTCTGAAGCGGCTGGACGAGGCCGAAAAGTTGGCGCTGCCGGTCCTGTGGGACGAAAGCTTCGCCCCTTTCCAGGGCATCTTCAACGACGTCGCCGAGATGTGGGTCGACCCCGGGATTCGCGACTATTATATCGAGCCGCTTCTTGCCATCTACGAGCGATTCATGTCCAGCCGGGTAGTCCAGGGCTCCCAAATCTGGGCCTGGAGCGACGATATCTTTTGCGTTCCGAACCGCGGTCTCGAATACGGCCGCGGCTCGACGCGCAGCCACTTCATCGAGAACGAATACGCGATGCCCGGGCGCGGGCTTGTCGGGGACGCGCCCTGGGGCGTGGTGGACGGGTGGCGCAGGCGCAAGCCCGAATTCTGGCTGGTGAAAAAGCTGCACTCTCCCATTCGCGTCAAGGAGGACCCGATTGCTGCCGTCACGGCGCCGCTTCGAATCCCCGTTGAAAACCGTTACGACTTCACGAATCTGTCCGAACTCGCGATTGGCTGGGAAATCGCCGGAGACAAAGGCGCCGTTTCCGCTTCGATCGGCCCGCGATCCGCGGGCGAGATCGTCATCCGGCCGCTCCATGCCCCGAAATCAGGGGATATGTTGTCGCTGACATTCACCGACTCGCGGCACGTCCTCGTTGACTCGTTTCGCATCCCGATTGGGGTTGAGCCGCCGCACGATCCCCCGTTCGAAAAGCCGGCGGTGACGGAGGCGCTGAAGATCCGCGACGTGTCCGTGCTCGCCGGCGACAGCGTGCATGTGATCGGGAAGGCGTTCGAGCTGGCGTTCGACCGCGGATCGGCCGAGCTGCGGCGGTGCGCAGCGTTCGGAGAGCCGTTGCTCCTTGAGCTGCCGAAAGTCCATGTCCTGCCGACGAACCGGCCGGAGTCTCCGCTGCCCGACCGCCTGACGTGGCAGGCGCATTCGCTCGACGTTAAGAGCGAGGGCGATGACGTCAGGGTCATCATCAAGGGGAAGTACGACAAATTCGAGGGCGGGTACGACCTGCTCGTCACGCCCGCCGGGGAAGTGACGGTGCGGTCGTCGTTCAAGTACACCGGAGACAATCTGCTCGCCCGCGAGGTGGGCATGCGTGTTTCGGTGCCGCGCGGCTGCGACCTCCTGCAGTGGGACAGGCGTGCCGAATGGCGCGTCTATCCGCCGGACCACATCGGACGTCCGGTGGGCCGGACGCGCGCGTTTGCTGATCATGGCGCGAGTGCCGTGCCGCCCGCGTGGGAATGGCCGGAGGACAATTCGCCGATGGGCTCGAACGATTTCCGGAGCGCCAAGCGAAACGTCTATTGGGCCGCGCTTCGGTATCCGTCAGGACCCGGCGTTTTGGTGGCATCCGACGGCAAACACGCCGTCCGCGCGAGCGCGGAGTCGGACCGCATCTCGCTCTACGTGAACGATTGGTACGGCGGCACGAACGTCGGCATGACGGAGTGGGTGGTGAACTACGGCAAGGGGAGGGAACTCGTGAAAGGCGAAACGATCGAATCGGTGCTCCGCCTTCGATTGGTTCGGTAGCGTCATCTCGGAGGCTGTCCGCATTTCCGGTTCTTGCCTTCTACGGACCTCCTCAGGCGGGAACGTTTGCCATTCAAATTCTTGCTTTTGCCTGACGGTTCTCTATAACCACGAGGTTCTTACGGCATTACAGGAATGCCGCGGCAACAAATCCGAGTCCCCCTAGGGACAATAGGATGGAAAGCAGCCAGAATGTTTTCTTCCGCATCACAACGGCCATCGCCGAGAGTGCGATGGCAACCTGAAATAAAGTCACCCCAAAGGCTGCTTTGTGATGACGCTCGAACAAGACTTGCGAACGCTCGTTGGATTCCTTCACTTTTTCTTCGAATGATTCGGCCTGCTTCTTGATGTCTTCTTGTTCCCTGGCGTAGCGCTCGACGAGCGGCGCCGAATCATGCCCGAGTTCGGCGATGGCCTTTTTTATCCCTTTGGCTTGATAAAAATTCCATTGGTCGGAGGCCTGGCTTTGTGCCAGTATCGCATTATTTTTTTCAAGGAGAGATCGATTGGCATAGGTGCCGGACTGCAAAGACGACAGAGCAGCAATTACGGCAATGAGAGCGGTCGATAAAGCCAGATACTTCAGCCAGCCTTTGCTGAATTCTTGCATTTCGTCAAGATGCTCTTTGTTCTCCAGCGGATTTTCTTCTTCCAATTTAACCCTCCATAATCTCGTCGAACCGTCCCCCGTGCCTTCGGCAGGCCAGCCGGTAGCAATGCAGTCCCACAGGAACCCGGTCGGGCAATTCGCCCATCAGGACTTTCGTTATGCGATCGCTGGATTCCATAGATCACGCCTCCCAGTTTATTATATGCTTATGAGACTTGCCGTTGGCGTGATACCATGAGGGAAGGGACTTTTCACGCCGAGCGAAAAGAGGCATCGGGACAGAAGGAGCAAACTCATGAGAAGCAAACTTATCCCTGCAGCCCTGATTTTCTTGGCTGCCTATCTCGCTGCTCAGAATCCTGGTCAACTGACACAGGAAGAGATGCACAAATTGCACCAGAATTCGAAGGCCTACATTGCACTCCTGGAAGATCCGCAGCGTGATGCCTACCAGAAGCCGCATGAGGTCATCATGGCTCTCGACATAAAGGAAGGGGAAGCAGTGGCGGACATCGGCGCCGGGTCCGGGTATTTTGCGCTCCGGCTGGCGCATCATATCGGGGACAAGGGGAGGGTTTACGCCGTCGATATCAACCCCGACATGATCATCTACATGAATCGCCGCATCCGGGACATGCAACTCAAGAACATTGAGACCGTTCTCGCCGTGCCCGATGATCCGTTGCTCATGGATGCTTCGATCGACCGATTCTTTATTTGCGACACGTGGCATCATATTGATAAGCAAACCAAGTATTTGGCGCTGATGAAGAAAATGCTCAAGCCCGGAGGCCAGGTCATTATCATCGAGTTTCACAAAAAGGAACTGCCCGTCGGCCCCCCGGTCGGAATGAAGATCGCCCGCGCGGATCTCTTGCGGCAGATGGAGACCAACGGCTTCAAGCTGGCCAAGGAGCACACCTTTTTGCCCTACCAGTACTTTCTCGTTTTCACGCTGAAATAGACTGAGACTCACCCCCGCCTTTCCTTCTTCGTTCATGAGACGAGCACAGAGATTATCGTTCCTATCAGAACAACCCAAAGAATGTTGACTCTGAGCCGCAGCGCCACAAATGCTCCCAGAGCAAGAAGAATGCGTTTCAGATCCCACGAAACGTTCATGGCAAACCGCACCGTCACTGACAAAAGGAGACCGACAAAAGAACACAATATTCCTTCAATAACCATGTGGAAATGGGCTGACATCCGAATCCTTTCGTAGTATGGCGCGACGCCGACGACAATTAAGAAAGACGGCAAGAACACGCCGATCGTGGCGATAATTCCTCCGAACGGTCCGTACAGCAAATAGCCTATGAACGTGGCCGTGATGACGATGGGTCCGGGTGTAATCTGCCCCAAGGCGATTCCGTTCAACAGAGTGGGACCGTCCAGCCAGTGGCGGACTTCCACCAGCTCATGGAACATGAGGGGAACGGAGGCGAATCCTCCCCCGAACGCCGAGATGTCAATCTTGGCCATCATGGTTGCGAGTTTGAAAAGCCGTGAATCCGCGATGAGCAATAATGTCAGGGCCGCGCCCGTCAGAACGAGCAGGCCGATAAAAGATCTCGATGAATAGAACCGGCGAGGGGCGGCGGTCGATCCCGTGGGGAGGCGCGGCGCTTTGAACAGCACCAAGCCCGAGAATGCCGCCAAGAGAATGACGGCGAGGGGGCTAGTTTTAAACCAGAACAGTGTACCCGCCGCGAGCGCAATGATGGGGGCTTGCCAATTGACCAGCGTCTTCGTGCCGAACACGACCGCGGCATTGGCAACGATGGCCACGACCACGGCCCCAAGACCTGCAAGTGCGGAGACAACCATAGGGAGGGCGTGCCCGCGCACATAAAGGGACGAAAGGACCATCATCATAATGAAAGCGGGAAGGCCGAAGCCGACAAAACTCGCCGCCGCGCCCAGCAATCCGTGTGCTCTCAGGCCCACATAAGCGGCGGTCTGCATGGCGGTTGCTCCCGGGATAGTCTGGCAGAGTGCCACACCGTCGCGAAAAGAGGCATCATCCAGCCACTGCTTGTCCGCTACGGCCATTTTGCGGATGTAAGCGATCATGGCCGGTCCTCCGAAGGCTGTTGTCCCCAATCTCAGGAAAGACCAGAACAACTTAGCCGTTCGCGGGGGAAGGGGAGCTTGAGAGGGTTGGCTGGATTTCACGCTACTGTCGCCTTATCGCAATTTAAGCACGTTTCCAAGCCGTTGAACATCAGGGACCATTGGGTTCGGTCGCTGTATCGCCTATTCGGGTGAGGGCCGGCGCAACTCTCCCGAACCCGAATGAGGCGATCGAGGACTCCCCGGCAAGAGTCAGTGTTTCGGTACGGGAGGAGGCCCGTCGGGAACAAACGGTTTGTAGACCACGCCCTTCGTCTTCTCCCGGAACTCGGCCTGGACGGCTTGAAGAGTCTTCGCGTCCTCGTACAGGTCCACCATCGTCGTCGCCAGCGCCTTGGCGGCGTAGACAAGCCCTTTATGTCCGATCGACATTCCTCCGCAGGCGACCACGGGCCAGGCGTGCCAGGGCGCGTCCACGGGCGCGGTCGTGGCATTCATGCTCAGCGTGGGAACGATCCAACTGACGTCGCCGACATCCGTCGAGCCGCCCTCGGGATCCGGCTTCGGCGCCGCCCACGGCTCAACCGCTCCGGCGAGGCCCTTGGGTGCAATCCCCGTCGCGCGCTGGATCTCTTTGGCGAATTCCTGTTCCTCCGGCGTGAACTGCATCGGACCGAGCCACATGAGGTTTGCGAACAGTACTTTTTCCCCGGTCAGGTTGACGAGGGTTTCCCAATCGCCTCCCTGCACCGTGAGCTTCGATTCGACCTCGGCCATCATCGCCGCGCCATCGGCGATCTTGCGCGCGCGGCCGAGCAACTGATCGACTCCGGCGCCTTTCGAATCGCGCAGCCAGCACCAGATCTTGGCGTAGGCCGGCACGACGTTCGGCACGTCGCCCCCTTTTAGAATCGAGTAGTGCATGCGCACGGTGGGTTTGACGAATTCGCGCATGCGGTTCAAGCCTGTGGCGAAGAACTCCAGAGCGGCCACTGCACTGCGCCCGTCCCAAGGGTCGGCCGCCGCGTGCGCGGTTCTGCCGTTGAACTCCACGATGAAGTCGACGATCGCCTGTGAGCCGTCGACGGAGACCCGGGTCTTTTCGTCGGGATGCCAAGTCAGACAGACATCGAGGTCGTTGAACAGCCCCGCGCGCGCCATATAGATCTTGCCGCCCACTGTTTCCTCAGCGGGCGTGCCGTAGAAGCGGATCGTGCCCTTGAGTTTTCCCGCGGTCATCAGGTCTTTGATGGCCAGAGCCGCTCCGAAGGCCCCCGTGCCCAGCAAATTGTGCCCACAGCCGTGACCCGGCGAGCCCGCCTGCAGGGCTTCTTTTAGGGACTGGGCTTTCTGCGACAGGCCCGGCAGGGCGTCGTACTCGCCCAGCACGCCGATGATCGGCCGGCCCTTGCCGTAGCTCGCCACAAACGCAGTCGGCATTGCCGCGACGCCGCGCTCGACCGTGAAGCCCTGCTTTTCGGCATAGTCCGCGAGCGCCTTCGACGATCGAGTCTCGAGCAAGGCGGTTTCGGCGAAGCCCCAGATCTGATCGCTGAGATCGATGAGTTCGGCTTTGTGCTTTTCGATGGAGGCGACGGCTTCTTCTTTCTTCTTGACGGAGGCGCCGGACGCGAGCTGCGAAATGATCAACAGACCGGCGAGCAAGACGGCGGCGCTCGGGAAACGCGTTTTCATTCTCACCCTCTCTTTCGTTTCAAACCGGAATGCCAAGGGAATCTGAAGTCACCCGGGCCATTCGGCGAAACTCTATAAAGTTATTTCTGCGTCGCCCGGTCGATGAAGGCGGCGATGTTGTCGTGGAGCTTCACCCGGCTCTCGTCGTGGAGGTACATCATGTGCCCCGCGGGATAGTAGTCGAGCTTGATATTGGCCTGGAGTTCCTGAGGCAAACCGAGATGGCCCATGGTGAACTCGGTGGCGAAGAACGGCGTGGCCATGTCGTAGTACCCGTTCTCGACCTGGACGAGAAGACGGGGGTTGGTCACCATGGCCTGGGCAAGGTCGGACTCGACATTGGGCGCACCGGGAAAGAAACCGCCGCTCGTCGTACTGGGCGCGCCGGGGAAACCGCCCGTCGTCGGCAGACGCCGCCAGTTCCACTCCCGGGCGCCGCCGCTCGTGGTGTTGTACGTCATGTCCTGTCCGAATCGCAGCTCCTGATGATTGTAGGCGTTGACCAGGGCGGTGTAAGCGCCGCCCACGGCCGGACCCTCGGGGTCGCCCTGGGCGTTCTCGGCCAGGAGGTCGCGGGTAAAACCGGTGAACCGGGCGTCGATGCGACCCGTGGTCAGCCCGCGGCCGCGCTCGAGCTCGACGTTGAATTGACCCAATGTCACCCGGAGGTTGGCCTTGAGCCAGTATTCCACGCTCAGGCCTGTGATCTCGGACAGCTTGGCGGCTACGGCCTGCTTTTCGGAGGCGGAAAGACCGGCGCCCTTGAACAGGGCCGCGGCATAGTCACCCTGGGCGTAACGGCGCACCTCGGCCAGGAAGGCGTCGAGGTCCGAGGGACGGTTCTTCAAAGCCTGATGATACCAGGCTACGGCGGCGTAGCTTGGGAGGTAGAAGATATAGGGCCGGTCGTCGCCGGCGCCGAAAGTGATCGTGGCCATGTCGAGGACGGTCGAGATCAGGACGATCCCGTTGAGATGGATCCCGTCCCGGGATTGGAGGGCGTTGCCGAGGGCCGCCGAACGGAAGGTTCCATAGCTCTCGCCCATGAGGAACTTGGGCGAGTTCCAGCGGTTGTTCCTGCTGATGTATGTTCGGATGAACTGGGCGAAGGCCTGAACGTCCTCGTCGATGCCGTAGAAGTCCTTGTTCTGAGCCTTGCCGACGGCGTGGCTGTAGCCGGTGCCCATGGCGTCGATGAAAACCATATCCGTCTTGTCGATCAGGCTCTCGGTATTGTCCACGAGGCTGTAGGGCGCGGGAGGCGTGAAGGCGCCGTCCACGGTGAACACTCGGCGGGGGCCGAAGGCGCCCATGTGCAGCCACATCGAGGCCGAGCCCGGTCCGCCGTTATAGAAAAAGGCGATAGGACGCGTGCTCAGGTCCTTGACGTCGCTCCGGGTATAGGCCACGGCGTACATCATGCCGGTGGGCTCACCCTTGTCGTCGCGGAGAAGCGTCGTCCCGGCCGTTGCCCGATAGGGAATGACCAGCCCCTTGATGCGGATCACGTGTTCGGTCACGGAGGACTCTTTGGCCGAAACGATTTCCGGCGCCGGAGAGGGCTTGACCTCTGGCGCCTTCGCCTGCGGCGTGATTCCCTGGGCCCGGACGCGGATCGCGGGTCCGAACGCAATCAGGATGAGGATCAGGATGGCCTGAAGACCTTTGTTCCTTTTCATTCTTTCGCTCCTTCTCACATTTCGCTTGTCTTTAGCACTTCATCGGGGTCTTGATGATTATATTCGAAATCAGCTCAACCTTGTTTGGCTCTTTCTACTCGGTCGCCGACCGCAGGAGCCGCACCGGTCCGAGAAGCCCTGACGGCAACAGCGGCGAATCGGCCCGATAGAACGGCTGAGTCGTGTAGGTAAACTTCTTCACCGCGCCGGGCTGCTGGTCGCCGATCAGCCGGTTCACCCACAGGTTTGTCACCTTGACCTGCAATTCGTTCGCGCCTGGTTTCATCACCCCGGTCACTTCGACTCGGAAGGGCGCTTTCCAGACAATGCCCAGCGGCCGTCCGTTGACCGAAACCTCGGCCAGGTTTTTCACGTCGCCGAGGTCAAGCCACAGCCGCGTGCCGGACTTCATCCAGTCGGCCGGCGCCTGAAAAGTCTTGGTGTAGGTTCCCGTGCCGGAGAAGTACCTGACGCCCGCGTCGGCGCTCTCGCTCCATGAGGCGAGCGTGCTGAGCGCGATCTCTGCTGGCGCCCCGCGCTCGGCCTGGAAATGGACCGTCCAGGGCCCTTCCACGGTGCCGAGCGGAGTTTCGATTTCCCGCGCGAGCGCCCTCGCCTGCATCGTAGCCGGCTTGAGGAACACAACGAACACCGCGTCATAAGGACCAAGGCGCAGAGGCACGGTGGTGCGCCCGTTCGCGATCAGGTAAGGGGCCGGCTCCATCTCGCCGGTGTCTGCGTGCCAAATCTCCGCCTCCTTGCCCTGGACCCGGAAACTCGCGTCGAGCGTCTCCACGCGTTTGTGGCGGTTGTCGACCCAGAAGACATCGCCGTCGGCCAGCCTGCGGTGCACGAAGAGGAGCTTCGTGTCCTCCCGCGGCTTGGTGTATTCGAAGTCAGGCTCCACTCGGAGGGCGGCCAACGCTTGCTCGATCGTTTGCCCTGCATAGATTTTGCCACGGCCGTAAGCGCGTTCGCCCTCGGCCGAACCCCAGAGTTCGTCGACGAGGGAACGGAACTCCGCTTGATCATCGCTCAGGCTTGGAGTGTCGGTGGGTTTGGGCCCGACGACAACGGCGCCCGCATTGACCAGATCGCGAATCTTGCGCAGGACCGGCACGGTCATGTGCAGGCTGTTGGCATCGAGGGCCAGCACGGCGTAGCTCATGCCGCTCGGCGTCGTGATCCGTCCGCCTTCGGTAGACAGACGGTGCAGGATCGCATCGGCGTTGATGAAGTCGAAATTGTAGCCCGCGGGGATGTCGGGGGGCTTCGCTCCAAAGAGGGCCGTGATATTGGAATCCTCGCCGTAGAAATAGAGCACGTCGGCGACGAACTTACCTTGCTGAAGCATGTAGGAGCTGCGGGCCAGATAGGTGGTCCAGGGCTTGGCCGACTCGGCCCAAGTCTCATGACGTGTAAACCACTGACCGAAAGGTCCAAGCGAAAGGCCTGGGATTTTGTCCGACACGGGCTGATGTACCGATGTGTGGATCACGAAGCGGTTCAGGCCCATCGCCAGCTCCGTGTCCGCGGTCGGTTTCAACGTCTCTGGAGACCAGCTCCAGGCGCCCCGTGCGCCTCCGTAGGCGGTCAGAGATTCTGCGGCCACGAGATTCTGGCCGTAGATGTGCGCCACGGAAGCCGACTCGCGGATATCGCCGCCGTACCCGGGCGGCTCGTCGCTCGAGGATTCCGGAGTCCACAACGCGCTCATGGGGACCTCGGCGTTACGCTTCACTTCCATCCCTTCTCCGATGAACGCCCGTCCGGATTCGTGTGATTCGGAATAGCGGCCCATCCCGAGCTTGTGCAGGGAGGTCGAGATCTGGTCGTAGTGGTATTCCGTCGTCAGGTCGCCGATAGTCTTGCGAAAGTCCCAGAGAAAGCGGTCGCTCGATTCCGCGCTTTCCACAACGTGACCCGTAAGAACCGGGAGCCAGGGACGTGGATCGTAGCCGCGGCGATTGGTGAATTCCGCGATCATGTTCTCTGTCCAATTCTGGACTCCGGCTTCCCAGCTGTCCGTGATCACGTATTGCAGGCCGCGCTTGCCCATGAGATCGCCGAGCAGGGACTTGTAGCGGCCCAGATAGTTATCGAGGTAGGCCTCGACGTGACTGCGGTTGAGCTTGTCCACCTCGAGGCCGGTCGCTTCGGGCGAAGCCGGGGCATTGTGGGCGCCGGTGAGCGAGTAGCCCAGCCGCATGACGATCCAGCGGCCGGCCGGAGGCGTCCAGTCCAGCCGGCCGTCCGGGCGCATGTTAGACGTCAAGTCGACGACATCGGCTTTGCGCACGGCGTCCTCTGTCGGCAGGGGAGGCGTCGCGAGGCTGTCAAGGTTGGTGGCCGCTGAAAAGGCCGCCTTGTCCTCGAACCGGTTCACCCGCGCTCCGGTGTGCAGGACGATCTCGGCGATCTGCGTCCCAGCCGGGACCGAGGGCCCGCCGCCCGCTCCACCCCGCCCGGCCGCCGGGGGCTGCGGCGTTTTGAACGTCAAGCGGAAATACCTGGCCGTGACGGCGGCAAACGTGATGGTCCGTTGGGGCGTTTCCCCGGCGGGTATCGTGGCGATCAATCTAAATTGCAGGCCGTCGTCGCCGGCTTCCAAGACCTGGCTGCTTTCGCCTCCGCCCGCGTACTCGGCCACAATGCTGAGACCCCGAACGGCCTGAGGCTTTTCGAACTCGAACTGGACCCAAGCCTTCTGGTCGACTGGGGCAGCCGGAAGAAAAAGGGTTTTCGCGAGGTCGCCGTCGGTCAGCCGGGCCAGGTCGAATTGGCCGCCGCTGGCCGATACTTTCGGCTGCAGATCGGCCATCGAAATGTCGTTCGCGGGCAAGCGATAGGCGACGACCGCACTGTCGCCGTAATATTCCGGAGGGGGCACGGATGTCCTTCCCTCGGCGCCGCGCCCGATGTTCTGGAATGGTCCGGTCGTCGACGGCGGCTTCGGCAGAACGCCTTTGAACGGCCGCCCGCCTTCGAGGCGGGTCTCGCTCCAGACCAGCTTCTTCATCGCCTGCGACGGCGGCACCCAAGGGCCTCCGGTTTCGCTCCATCCGGGAGATCCCGCGATGGCCATTTCCAGACCCAACTGGTCGGCCAGGGTCGCGGCGTATTTAAAAGCGTCTTTCCACTCCGGGGTCATGTAGACGAGGCGTCTCTTGACAACCTGCGGCGTATTGAGCGCGGCGTCGAAGTTCTGGAAGCCGCCGATGCCGACTCGGTTCATCCATTCCAGATCGGCCTTGATCCCTTCCTTGGTGATGTTGCCGTTCATCCAATGCCACCAAACGCGCGGTTTGGCGCTGTCCGGCGGGTTCTTGAAGCCGCGCTCGAGGGCACCGCCGGAGTCCTGGGCTCCAGCGGCCCATATTCCCAGCAAGCAGGCGGCAACGGCGGCCAAGCCCAGCCGCGTTGTTTGAATCCTCGTCTTCATCGGCGTGTCTCCTTTCGCCACGGGTCGAACCTTCCCGCCCCGTTTGATCATGGGGCCGTGCCATCAGGGTTTTGAGCCATCCGGCAGGGTTCGCACAATAACTGGAGCCATGATATTTCCAGCCGTGGAGTCCTGTCAATGTCACACGTTTGGAACACGGGGAGATGTCCGTCTCAATATCCGGATCGAATGAGGCGGGTCATTTGTACAAGCCGACAAGAGTCGGCTATAATTGTTGCAATTGATCCATCGAAGGCAAAGGAAAATTCATGACATCAATGAGAGCTGTTCAAGTACAGTCGCCGGGGGCTGATTTTAGACTGGTCAGAAAAGAGATCCCCGAGCCGGCCGCCGGCGAAGTGCTTATCAAAGTGGAGGCCTGTGGAATCTGCCACGGCGATGCCATCGTCAAGGACGGACGATATCCCAACATTCAATATCCAAGGATCCCCGGCCATGAAGTCGTCGGAACGATCGATAAGACCGGGCCGGAGGTCTGCCTCTGGGAAAAAGGACAGCGTGTCGGCGTCGGGTGGTTCGGAGGGCATTGTCTTTCGTGCGACGCCTGCAATCAAGGAGAACATTTCCGGTGCGAGCGACCTTTGACGACCGGGATATCCTCCGATGGCGGCTACGCGGAGTATATGATCGCCCGTACCGAAACGCTGGTTTTGATCCCCGATGAACTGGCTTCGGACGACGCGGCGCCGCTTCTCTGCGCGGGGAATACGACCTTCACCGCCCTCAGGGAAAGCGTGGCCAGGCCGGGGGACCTTGTCGCGATACAAGGGCTTGGAGGACTCGGTCACCTCGCGGTTCAGTTCTCAAAAAACTTCGGATTCACGACCGCCGTGATCTCGCAAAGCAAAGACAAAGAAAAATTGGCTTTCCAACTTGGTGCTGACTATTTTATCAATTCAGGATCGGCAGACCCGGCCAAAGAACTAAGAAAACTCGGCGGCGCGGCCGTCGTCCTTTCCACCGCGCCCTGCGGCAAAGCCGCCTCCGCGCTGATCGACGGCCTGGGCTTCAACGGGCAAATGGTCATCGTCCAGGCGTGCCCTGAGCCCATACCGGTCTTCACGCATCAGTTGTTTCACGGTAAGCGGTCGATTAAAGGATCGGTCGGCGGCGATAAGGACCGCGCGATCCGCTTCAGCGTGCGCCACCACATCCTTCCCATGATAGAAACATTTCCTCTGGAAGAAGCGGCGGCAGCTTACGAAAAGATGAAATGTTCAAAAGTGCATTTCCGGTCCGTCCTAAAGATGGCGCCCTGAATTCCGGCAAGGAGATAGAACGATGGCCAAATATTCGCCGGCGGCAAAAAAAGCGAATCAAGTCCTGAAACTCATCAAGGAGAGACACTCGTCGAGGCTGCCGTTTGATACCAGCCGGCCTGTGGCGAAAACCGACCTCAAAAAGATCCTGGAGGCGGGAAGCTGGGCTCCCACGGCCCACAACATGCAGAACTTTCAAATGGTGATCGTCGACGACGCGAAGATCTTGAAAGAAATAGGGAACATCAAAGGCCGGATATCCATGGTCTTCATAAGGGAAAATTACAAACAACTGTCATTTTCGCGAGCGGAACTGCTCAAGAAAAAGACCGGGATCATGGGCAACATGTTTCCGAAATCCTGGATCACTCCCGGAGCCACAATCGATAAGAACTCGAATTCACGACCCATGCTTTCGGCTCCGGTTCTGGCCGTTATGCTGTATGATCCGTCCAAAAGAGCGCCGGCCTCCGAAGGGGATTTCCTTGGGATTATCAGTCTTGGGTGTGTGCTGGAAAACATGTGGATCATGGCCAGCGCTCTCGGTCTAAGTTTTCATGTCGTCAGCTCTCTTGCGGCCGGTCCTGTAGAAAAAGACGTTAAGAGAATTCTCGGGATCCCGCCAAAACTGAGGGTCGTTTTTGCGATCCGTCTTGGGTATCCGGTTTCAAAAGCTGCAAAATATCTGCGCGTGCGCCGGGATACTAAAGACTTTACCCGTTACAATAAGTATGGCGGGGTTTAGGAACTTCTTTCGACTCAGCGATTCTGATGAGGTTGCCGGGATCTCCGTGATTCCGCCGAAGCCTGATGTTGGTTGCCGAGTCATGGCGTATCACTTTAATCTGTTCCTTGCTGAGGCAGCCCCGGTGGACCACCGAAAATGGGATGGCTTTTTGTCGAAAACCCTGATATACATACCATCGGCAACGGTCTGCCGGCAGGGAAAAGAACGCTCTGCATCGTCCCTGAGCTGCCGGAGAAAATCAGCTGAATCGAAGAGGAGGAAGAAATGGGATTAAAGCGGAAGCAAGTGCTCATAAGGCAAAAGGCATATGTTGAACAAAAATTGCATGATCGTCTCGCATTTCTGTCTGGGAAGGGGATCGAATCTCCCAAGGCCGACAAAGACACTATCGTTAGAAAATTGCAGGCCGATCTCAGGACCGGGAATAGAAGGCTGAGGCTCGTTGCCGACCAGGAAAAGAGAACCGAGGAAATGGCGAAGATAAAGGCGGAAAGGGCGGCGGCCCCCCGGAAGGAAGAAAAAGCCGGCAAGGGCGAGAAGCCTAAGAAATCCGCCGAAGAGGGCAAGGGAAAAAAGGTCAAGGCCGAGAAGAAGGCGGGCCCTCCGAAACCACAGGAAGAAGGCAAAGGCCCGAAAACGACCCCAGCGCCCGAAGAAGGCAAAGCACCAACGAAAAAGAAAGCAGAAGAACCCAAGGAGGAACCGGCCGGCCATGCGAAGGCAGAGAAGTCATAAAAATACGACGAAAATAGGGGTACGTTCCCGGTCTATTTTAATATTGGTCCCGGTCAGCCAAATACTGTTATTCCCGCCGCTCTCCAGCCAAATAGCATAAGGCGATCAATTTGCAGTTGATGTCAAGCGCCTCCCCGGGTGAAGCAGCGGGAATATCGGGCTTATAACGTCTGATCAGCCGCTCATCGAAAATCGCCGCGGGGAACCACTGCCGGAGTTTTGTGACGACGAGCTTGAAGTTCTCCGGAGCCGAGGGGGCAAGCTCCGGGCCCAGGAAGCTATAATCAATGTGGCCCTGGAACATCTCGACGCTCGGATCAGTGGATTTTCTGTCATAAATCCTCAAAAAGTCCTCGGCTTGGATTGACCCTCTGGTCGATTCTTTGGTGACCCGGCGCATGATCGGGATGCCGCCTGCGAGCACCGTCGCCGTCACATTGAGTTTCATTTTTGAGGTTGAGACCTTTTCCTCTGCGACGGTCGGCATCCTTCCCCTTATTATCAGGAAAGCGCCGTCTGCTTCAAATCGGAACTCGCCGCCACGTCTGTCCCCGAAAATAACTTCTTTCCCTCCGGATTTCATGGTATGCGCCACGAAGCCACCGGCAGGGTTTCGAAGTTCGGAATCCCTGCATACGAAGGCCACAAGTCCCTCATCCCTTAGGCTGCGAGCTGCCGCCTCTGCGGTGTTGGTGTCGGGGTAGGAGGCGATGATTCTGGGAATCTCTCCGGCGAAAAGGAGGCGCGTGTCAGTGATCTCCTTGCCGATGAGGGAGGCCGCCTTCTTTAAAAGGTCCCCGTCAAGCGTCTTCGGAGGAGCTATGCCGACATGAACCACGTCGGCTTGGTCGCGTTGTCCCCCTCTCACCTTGCTCCTCCGACTATTTCTCTTTTCCGGTGCATGGAAGGATGGTAGCATCGTTGCGGAAACCGGTCAATGAAGGCCGGCTGCCTTGGCTTGTAAATCTCATTTCAACGGAGTTAAATTGAGCCGTGGCGGGTCAAGGAAGAATTCGTTTAGGAAAGGAGTCTAAGAGTGGCCGATAAAAGCAGCCCAGCAAAAATCGACATTAAGAAATTAACGATGACATCACTGATTTTCGGTTTTTTTCTTATCCCCGTTCATGAATTCGGTCACGTGATGTGTGACTGGATTACAGGTCATCCGGCGACAATGTCGTATGCGCGAGATCGCCTGCTTTCCGGAGGTGAAACACCTTTCCTTGGCCTTCTTGGCGGCCCATTATTGCCGCTGATACTGGCCGCAGTTTCTGTTGTTCAAATATACAGGAAGACAAACCTCTCGTTGTTCTATCCGGTCGCAATTCTGGGGTCGATTGAGAGGTTGGTGCTTTACTTAAGAGGAGGTCTTCCCAGCGACGAGAGATCTCTTGCCAAAATTATTGGATGGAACGTGTACTCTTTTAAAACCATCTTCCTTTCCATCGAATTGGTTTTGCTGACGCTCGTCGTGCTTTCATTGATTAAATACAAAGTAAAGCTCAAACAGGCGATCGTTGTTTTTGTTATACCGGTACTCTCATTCATTGCTGGTGCCGCCATCGGAGTCTTCATCGTCGAGCGGTTTGTCTTCCCCGGCCAATTTAAAATACAATTCGGCTGATTGTGGAACCGACGCCGCCTGTTCGAGTCGGGCCTGGGGCGCTTCATTAAGTTCAGCTATTCAGGTGTGATCGAGGCTTTCGCCATTGCCGGAAGACTCCATGTCTTACTTGGATGAGTCTTCGGGTGAGGTTCGGTCAAGTGTGACCCGCCGTTGACAGTGTTTACTCTTGGTGTTATTTTTCGCCTATGTCAAGCCAAGCCTTCAAAAACGGAAAACCGCCTTCCTTCCAAGGAAAAAGCATCAGCCGCCGGGAATTTATCAGAACCACCGGGGCGGCCGCCGTCACGACCGCCGTGCTGGGCGAGACGGGCCTTTCTTTCGGCCAAATGCCGCAGAAGACCGTGACGTTGGCCTTCGTCGGCTGCGCCCACATCCATACGCCGAGCTATATCGGCCTCGTCACCAAGCGGCCGGAGGTCAAGGTCAAATACTGTTGGGACCACGACCAGGCCCGAGGGGCCCGCCGGGCCGGGGAGCTCAATGCCAAACAGGTGACCAATCTGGACGTGATCTGGTCCGATCCCGCCGTCGCCGCCGTCGTGATCTGCTCGGAGACAAACCGGCACCACGACCTCGTCCTGGCCGCCGCCAAGGCCGGGAAACATATGTTCGTTGAAAAGCCGCTCGGTATCACGGCGCAGGACAGCGCCGCCATGGCCGCGGCCATCGACAAAGCCGGCCTGCTCTTTACGACCGGTTATTTCATGCGGACGCAGCCGCATCATTTGTTTCTCAGGGAGCAGGTCAAGAACGGCGCCTTCGGCAAGATCACACGGGTCCGCGGCTCGAACTGCCACAGCGGTTCCCTCGGCGGCTGGTTCGATACCGAATGGCGCTGGATGGCCGACCCGAAAATTGCCGGCGTCGGCGCCTTCGGCGACCTGGGGACGCATTCGCTCGACATCATGATGTGGCTCATGGGCGACGTGGCCGCGGTCACGGCGGATATCAAGGTCATCACAGGCCGCTACGGCGACTGCGACGAAAGCGGAGAAGCTCTCCTCGAATTCAAGAACGGCGTTATTGGCACATTGGCCGCCGGTTGGGTGGACGTGGACAATCCGGTGTCGCTGCTCATCAGCGGAACGGAAGGCCACGCCGTCATCGTCAAGGATAATCTCTATTTCACCTGCAAGAACGTCCCCGGGGCCGACGGAAAGGAGCCCTGGCGTGTCCTTCCCCCCGCGCTTCCGGCCCCGATGGATCAGTTTGTGGACGCCGTGGCCGGGAAACAGGGAATGCCGCTTGTTTCGCCTCGCGAAGCGGCCGCCCGTGTCAGCGTGATGGAGGCGGCCTATAGGGGCGCCCGCAGCCGGACCTGGGTTCAGCCGGCTTAGGCGGCCAGGCTCTTGCCGGCGATCTTTTTCCTCAAAATAAGGCTGGGGTTCTCTGCGTCCTTCTCTGGGATTTGACAGCCAAGCGGCTGCAGCAGGCCCGCCAGGTGGGGGTGAGCAATCATCCCGCAAATCACCCCTGAAGGGGATTGCCTCGGAACCGGGGGTCCGCTAGAAATAGAGCCGGATGGGCGGAAGTCTCATGAGGAGCTTTCAATGATCAACAGGCGTAAGGAAACCCGGCTCGTCGAGAGGAACCAGGTCATGATATCCTCCGGCCCGGACCAGGCCGGAGATCCGGTCATCAATGCCTACACCTACGACCTTTCCACGGGCGGGGCGAGGCTATGCTCGAATCAGTTTTTCAGAGTCGGGGCCTTGGTCACGCTTCAGGTCAACCTGGCGCGGACGAGGCAGTTCATCACCCTTGAGGCCGAGGTCAAGTGGTCGAGGATGAAAGACGATGAGAACGTTTTCGAGCTCGGAGTCGAGTTCCGGCATCATATCACGGCGACGCTGTTTGCCCTGATCCGGCATTTGTACAGTCCGGACGACCGCATTCCCACCTCGATCGCCGCCGACGCCTCTCTCTGATTGCCAGTTGGGAATACTTCAGAAAAACGGGGACCACTAAAGAGCCCGGGCCACGCTCAGGGCATGCCCGACACCCCGTCTCCCACTATTTGCCCGTGAGGAACCGGAGTCTGACGGTCCCTTTCAAAACCTCGCCGGTCTTGACCAATCGACCCGGGCCATAATGGTAACCGGTATGGTAGGTCCAGGACATCCCGCCGTAATAATCGAGCACCTTGAGATGGATCTCGTGCGTCCCCAATGTTGCGCGAACGCTTTGCGTGCCGTCGGAAACGACTTCGATGCCCTGGCCTTCCTTATTGGTCAGTTCGGCCAGATAGATATTCCGTTTCGCCGAGCGGAAATCGTTGCTTCCCAACGGATGGTCATCCAGCCCGTAAGGCCTGTCCCCGGCTGGAATCGTTTGCGGCACGGCAGGATGCGCGACGGTCTCACCGACCGGACGGCCGATATGATCCTCGGGATAAAAGCTGTATTCCGCGTGCCGGTCCCAATGCAATTTATCGAAGCCGAGCGGCAGCTCGAATTCGAGGCCGATTTCGCGGACCCACATCTCCGGGCCTTTGTAGGAGAACTCATACCGGAATTCCGCATCGCCGGCGTCGTCCATGCGGATCTCGAATCCGCCATCGAAATCCTTGCCGTATGCGCCCTTCCACTCGAGAACGCCCTGGCTGCCTTCCGTGCGGTGCCGATCGTCGGTGAAATGCCACACGGAATCCCCGGGAACGTCTTCGGGACCGAAAACCATGCCGATCTTCTTCGGGGAGCCGACGGGGTAAACGAGTGAGGGAGCTTTGCTCTTCAGAATGTGGAGTTTTGGGCCCGACGTCATCACCACCTCTCTATCGGCCAAAGCGCGATAGAGGTCTCCGCTCCCGCGATCGTAGGCTAGTTCCACTTTCGGCCCCAGCATCCGAATGGCCACCGCGCCGTCGAGATCGAGGTATCCGGTCTGTTCGACAATCCTCGCGGGCTTGCCGGATTCGGGGAACCGCGGAATATCGTGCGGCCTGAACGACAGCCGAAAGCCATCGACCATGCCGCCCCGCTCGTCGTAGAACTCAAGCACTAATGTGTCGTCCGGATGCGGCGGCTTTTTGACGGAGATTTCCAGGGCGCCCTTTTTCATCGGCTCCGCATGCGCGCGGGCTTCAGCTTTCTCACCGGCCATCTCCCAGCGGCAAACGTATCGGTTCAAATCGGTGAACTGGTTCCAGTTCTCGACAGGAACGACGATCGGCTTGCCCGCCTCGGGGATCGCCAGCGGCCTCTCCTCGATCTGCACGGGGGAATAAAGCTTTTTCGAGAGCCAATATTCCGGCCGGGGACGCCGCCAGCCGTCGACGATGCCCCAGACCGTGTCGCCGATAATTCCGCGTTTCGGCATTTTATAAACCGACTCCGCGTACCGGATCGGTATCTCCCACCTTCGGGTGCTGGTCAGGCCCTTGCCCGGCACGAGAAAGGCGTCGTCCACCCAGGAGAATTGCACGGCGCCGAGCTCGTTCTCGCCGGCGTTGAGCGCCCGCTCGATATCCGGCAGGCCGGTAATCCAGTAATCGCGCATGCCCGGGTCAACGTCGACGAATATCGCGTTATCCTCCCAGCCGTGGAAGACGCCGAGAACTTCATCGAAGAAAGCCGGTTTCGGATCGTCAAGCGAGCCCTTAATCCTTTCGAGCGAGATCGGATGATGGTACGTGACCGTATCGAGGGTCTTATCTCCCCAGGTCGCGCTATAGAGGCGGGTCGGGTCCAAGCCCTTCATTTTTTGATGGGCCATCGAGAACATCCGCCGAAAATCGCTTTCATTGCAGATCGACCAATCGATGATGCACGGGTGGTTGCGATCCCGCTCCAAATATTCGCACATCACTCCCCGATAGACCGCGGCATAGCGGAGGTCGTCGGCATGGTTCCCCCAGCAGGTCGGCCCTTCATTCTCGACATAAAGCCCCAATTCGTCGGCATAATCCAATGAGGCCGGGTGAGGCGGGGCGATGGTGGCGCGAACCATATTGAAGTTGGCGCCCTTGATCATTTCCATGTCCCGGCGGTCGACCTCCGGCGTCAACGCCCGGCCGAGCAGGGGGTGGGCGTCGAGACGTGAGATGCCGCGGAACTTCACGGGCACGCCGTTGATTGTCACCGTGCGGCCTTTGACCTCGATCTTCCGGAATCCGAAACTCTGCTCGACCACGTTCGTCTCGCCCTTCGGACCGGCGACATCGACCTTCAAACGATACAGCCGAGGCTCCTCCGCGTTCCAAGGCTGGACCGGTCTGACGGGAATGTCGAAGTTCAACACCTTCAGCTCCCAGGGACCGAGCACGACTTTCGAGATTGCCTCGGGGATCGGCACTTCTCCGCCCCGAGGATCGAACAGATGCCACTGCAAGGTCAGAGCGCTTGCCGCGGACTGCTCATTCGCCGCATTCAGCTCGACCGAGAGTTTCCCGTTTTTATAAGCGGCGTCGAGATCGGTCGTGCCCGCCAAATGCGAAAGATACGCCGGGGAGACGGCAAAGACCTCGATCGGCTGCCAGATGCCGGCCAGCTCGAAATAGGCAAAATAGCTCGCGTTGTCGATCTCGCTGGAATGGTCCGGGCATCAACCAGGATGTGAACGTCGTTCTTCGCGCCGGGCTTGACCATCTCCGTGATGTCACGTTCGAAGGGCGTGAATCCTCCCTCGTGTCCTCCGGCGCGTTTGCCGTTGACCCAAATTTGGGCATGGCTGTAAATCGCGTTCGCCCGCAGCTTGATCCGCTTGCCTTGCCAGGCCTCGGGTGCCGTAAAAGTCCGGTGATAGGCGCCCCGGCCCGATTCCGCCGTGAATCCTTCCATTTCCCAATGAGCCGGAACCGTGATGGCCTTCCATCCCATCCCACTCTGATCGGCAGGGAAGTCCTTCGGCGGGTCGACGGCGAACTCCCAGGTTCCGTCGAGCGAGAAACAATCCTTTCCGGGCGATTTGATGTCCGGCGTGAGCTGGGTCGATATATCCCGGCTGTCGAATGTCTGGACGCTGCGCTGACCGCCTTTTGCGACCGAGATATGGACGGGGCCGATAGTGCCGAAGGCCAGGGGGACCTCGAAATCGCCGTTTATTCCTGTCTTGGCGGTCTCCGTCCAGGGACCCTTGGGCGTGGCGCCGGTGACGGTCACTTCCGCGTTCCCCAAAGCGTTGGCTCCGTCTTCAGAGGATGCCGTGCCCATGAGGTGGCCATGGAGATCGCCCGCGACAAAAATGCTCGTCCGACTGTATTCTTTTATCAGGCGGGCCATGACGGCGGGATCGCTATAAATTTCGACATCGTTGTAAGCCGCGCCGCCCACGAAGACGAACCGCAGCGACTTCGTGCTTGCCGGCTTGATTGCCGCAACAAGATGCTCAGCCACCTTCTTTTCGGCCGAGCCGCTTTTAAGCACCGAAACCCAATCGCCATTCTGCTTGATCTGTATATCCACGGTTTGCGTCCAGGGCCCCGTGGCGAAAAGATCCACTCCGCAGATCCGTTGCTGTTCATCCCAATCGAACTGCAGCCACTGACCCGTCGTCTGGCCTTCGGCCGTGCTCCACTGAGTGGCGGGGTTGCCGTCGTTGACGTACTTCAGGGGAAATTCCGGCCTGGTGCTTGAAGCCGTGACCCTTGCCTTTGGCGCGATATTCCCTTCGTGCGGCACGGCCCCACGGACGACAGGGATCGAGGCGAGAAGCGGGAGAATGAGTGCGAGACGCACGAATCGTGGCGCTGACTTATGCATGTGTCAAAATGAGATGGCAATATATCGCCGTCTCCGATTCGAGTCAATCCCCTCGAGTCCCCGGCATGAAGGCC
Organism: Candidatus Aminicenantota bacterium; assembly: GCA_963727095.1. GTDB lineage: Bacteria > Acidobacteriota > Aminicenantia > Aminicenantales > Saccharicenantaceae > CAVSEQ01. The sequence continues at coordinate 1,843,722 of CAVSEQ010000005.1, forward strand.
GGGGCTTGCTGGGGGTTAACCCTGAACCTCGCTTCTTGTCCCCGCCCTAAGACTCCACGAGCTTAGGTCCGTGGGATCCCGCGATGGGGATTGAAAGGCGGGGCTTAGCCTCGGCGAACGGGTCAAGAAGGTGTAAGGCCTGTCAGGATCACCCATTACATCTTCGGGCCACGCAGGCGCCTTTTGCCAAGCACCGATTCAGAATGGCGGGTCTGACCAAGCACGTTTTAGAGGCCGACTTGACATCTTGCGGCCATAGACCTATATTCCTGGAGGATTAAGATTCAATCCGGGGAACCGCTTCCGCATGGCACGATTGAGGACTTCGCTCATCATCGGCGTTTTGCTCGTCGTGATCGCCGCCTGCTCCAACCATCCTTTCAGCCCCAATTCCAAGACCTTGCTCGACCCTCCCAAGGGCAACGTCGATGCGGATGTCATGGCACTCTGCCTCTCCGGTGAATTGACGGCCCCCGACGACCTCTACGACCAGCTGGACCGGGACCTCCAATTTCTCCGCTCGACGTACGGCGGCACCGTGCCCAAAATCAACCAGATCTCGTTCAGACCGCCCTGGGTGGTCAGCTGTCTACTGATCGCGTTCACCGACGCCTCGGCGGTCCTGGTCTCTCAAGGGACGTATCACGCCTGGGACCAGCTCAATGAGAGGTACCACCTCAAAAACATCGACGCGCAGAGCATTGCCACAAGCAAGATGGCCGTCCTCAACTTCGATGGCCGGCTGCACCCGCGGCGGCTGGCCGAACTCTACAAAGGGTTGCCCGGCGTTCTCTATGCCGAGCCGAACGGCGTGATAGGCGATGGGCCGAACATCTATCCTAGGAAAACGGAGCTCGGGATCAGTTATCTTTTGAGGGACGCTTGGGGCGATTGTCCGGCAGGCTGCATGCACGCCGAACTATGGTATTTCTCCCGCCGCCTCGTCCTCACGCCGCCCGCCCTGATCGGTCAATGGCTTTCCGTCCCCGGCGCGGGCCCCGTACCGCTCTGGTTCGCGGAGGCCCGGAAAAATGTCCTGCTTTGGCGAACATTCTGAGCGGCTGTGCAGGCGGGCAATTGAAACCACAGCGCGATCGGCCAAGGAGAATCACAATGAAACGACTCGTCGCCTTTTCCGCCGTCCTTGGGATTCTGATATCCACCGTCCTTGCCCAGCCCATCACAAATAGGAAATGGGAATTCAGCGCGGCCATCTCCTTCACGAGCTTTCGACTCGCGGGCCAGGCCGAATCGGAAACGGCCCTCAACCTGCCCTTCCGGATCGGCTACTATATCTGGAGAGGGCTGGAGATCGAGCCGGAGGTCATGCTGACGAAATTCAAGGGCAGCGACGTGGCCTATCTGATCAGCGGCAATGTGGCCTACAATTTCAAAATCAAAAGCGCATTCGTTCCCTTCGTCTTGGCCGGAATCGGATTCGGCAACGGATTGTCCTATGTGGGGATTGTCGATGGCTATTCGGGCGCCAAGAGCACAGCGCTCCACCTCGGAGCAGGGATAAAGTGCGTCCTCGGCGCTTCCGCGGCCCTACGCCTGGAATATCGTTACACGCATTATCGGATCTCCGATGAAATATTCGGTGATTCCACGTATAACGCCCACCAGATCCTGTGCGGGGTGTCCTTGTTCTTTTGAGAATTGCAAAGGGTCGCCGCGGCGTTCGCGAGACAGACGAAGGGGTAGGGACGCCACATGCCGAGGTCCCGCATCAGCCCCGAACTACGTCCGGTCGGCCGTTCCCCTGAGGACGATCCGGAGAATGGGAAAACCGATCTATTTTAAAGACGTCCGTCACCGGGTCATCCCGGTGATGAGTTAATGCTTAAACGTGCGTGGCGCCAGCTTGCCGGCAATTCGGTGCAGGATCTGCGTAACCCTGCCGCTGGTCAGCCGGAACTTGCGTGCGATGGCCGTGCCGGTCATGCCGGTGAGCTTGAGTCTGACGATTTCGAGGTCGCGTTGGAGAGTGTCCTCTCGGTTCAGCCGTTTGCGTTTCTTGGGCATGGTGTCTCCTGGTTCAGGTATCATATCACTCCGCGGCCGGGTACGCTATTCCCCCAATGCATTTTGATTTGGTTGAAGAGGCCCCAAACGGCTTGCAGACTGCTTTTGCCGAGAACCTCTGTTATGCTAGAATTGATTCTCGAATCGTCGAGGCGTCTTAAGAGAACGGCTCCAAGGATTACCTCATTCACGAAGAGAAGGGGGCGGATTGAGCCTGTCATCGGCAGAAAAATCCAACCGAAGCTATTTTCGCGAGGCCTACCGCACGGGCAAGCATGGTTGGGAGGTTAAGGATCCTTCGCCCTTTGCCGTGAAGTTTCTCAATCGGCTGAAGCGCGTGATCCCTGGCGGCAGGCTTTTGGATGTCGGCTGCGGGGAAGGGCGCCACGCCATTGCGGCGGCACAGATGGGATTTAAAGTCGTCGGCATTGATTACGAGCCCTCAGCGTTGAAGCGCGCTCGACGTTTGGCCAAGGCAAAGGGCGCTTGCAGTATCACCTTTCGTACCGCGAATGCCCTCCGCCTGCCTCCTCCGGCCACGGCCTTCGATATTGTTCTTGACTATGGGTGCCTCCATCATCAGAGGAAAGCGGACTGGCATCACTATAAAGCCGGCATCTTGCGGGTCATGACGCCGCGAGGATTTTTTATTCTTTCGGCTTTCAGCCCGAAGTTCCCGCTGTTTCACGGCGGCCGCAGACGCTGGCACATCTCCCAAGGAGCGTATAGGCGGTCGTTCACTCGCCGCGATATCCTCGATCTTTTCGGCCGCGACTTCGACGTCATTGAGATGATAGAGGAGAATGGGGGCCGGCATGGTTTCTGGCATGTCTTGTTCAGACGTCGCAGGGAGCGCTGATTAGAGATAGTCGGAGTGCCGGGCGCTTGACCCGTTCGCCGACGCTAAGGCCCGCCTTTCAATCCCCATCGCGGGATTCCACGGACGTGAGTCCGCGGAATCCCGCGACGGGGGCAGGCGCTCCAAAGCCTGCAAAAGTTGGATCCCACGGACGGATCCCCCGGCTGTCGGCTCGTGGAGCTTCAGGGCGGGGACAAGAAGCGAGGCTCAGGGTTAACCCCGAACAAGCCCCGGCATTCATGCCGGGGACTCGAGGGGTTGACATGTCCGTCAGTCGGGCTGAAGAACTGGGACGCACGAACATGGTCAAACGCGGGCCAGGAGGACCGGCCGAGCAGCGGAATCGGATGCGAATTCTCGAGCGCGACTTTTATGCTAGACATCCGAGCGTTGTCGCGAGAGAACTGCTGGGAAAGATCCTGGTGCGAAAGATCGGCCGCAAAACCCTGGCCGGCCGTATTGTCGAGACGGAAGCCTACAGCTCCGATGACGCAGCCAGCCATGCGTATCGCGGCCGGACGGAAAGAAACAGGGCGCTCTTCGAAGAGGTCGGACACGCTTATATCTATCTGAGCTACGGCGTGCACTATTGCCTGAATGTCGTGGCCAAGAAAGGCAAACCTGCGGGCGGGGTGCTTATCAGAGCCATCGAACCTCTCCCGAGGGAAGGCCTAAAGGATGGATTCAGGGGATGCGCGGGCTCCCGCGGGCTCGTCAGCGGACCAGGAAATCTCACGCGGGCGTTGCGAATTGATCTGGGCCTCTACGGGACGGACATGACGCGGCAAGGGCCTTTGTTTATCGCCGATGCGGATTCCGGGAATTTTACAGTGCTGAGGACACCGAGAATCGGGGTTACCTCGGGCGGAGAGAAGCTCTGGAGATACGTCATAAAACGCCGCCTTCGCGCTAGGCTTCAAAGATCAGCTTCGAAATCGAACCCGAGGGGCTGAGTGTCATTCTCCCATTAGCGTCACTCGGCCGCCTCACCGGAGCCGATGAAGCAACCCTCCTCCCGAACGGTGAAACCACCATCCGACAATCACCCCCGGATTCACCTTGCCGGATAATGGAAGGTTCGATTATGATAGCGTTTACTATACTCGCAGGAAACGTTCAGATGAATAGACCCAAGACGCAATCGGCGCTTCGACCGTTGCTGAGTTTCCGGACGGTATTGTCCGGGATGGCTCCATTCAGTTTCGAATTTGGATGCGGATATAGACAATGATCCTGCAGGCCGCCACGCTGCCCCTCCTGGCGAAACTCGCCAGCGGTACCAGGCACTTTGATTCTTCGATTCTTGCCTTTCTCAACGGGTTCGCTCATCACTCCTGGTATTTTGACAAATTCGTGATCTTCGTCGACGGCAACAATATCGTTAAGTCCGCGCTCATCGTGTCCGTGCTGTGGTGGCTGTGGTGCCGTTCCCGAAGCGATCAGAGCCGGGTCCGGGAGCAGATCCTGCTGACTATCATCGTTGCCTTTGTCGCTCTCTTCTTCTCCAGATTCCTGGCTGCGGATCCTTCCGTTCAGGATGAGGCCGGTGACAGACCCGGCGCTGAGTTTTCTGAAGCCTTTTACCCTGGAAGAACACGCCTATTGGTCTTGGAGCGGGTTTCCGAGCGACCATGCCGTCCTGTTCTTTTCCTTTGCGATGAGCCTGCGCTATATTTCAAAAAAGCTCGGCTGGTTGATCTTCGGATACGTTTTCCTCATCATCTGCCTGCCCAGACTCTACCTGGGCGTCCACTATCCCACGGACATCCTGGCCGGCCTTGTCATCGGAGTCGGGATGACCTGGCTGGCGAATACCGGAAGCGTTCGGAAATACCTGAGAAATCTCCTGATCGTTCCGGCGATGAATTGGATGGAGAGATCGCCGGGGACCTTTTATGCCAGCCTCTTCCTCCTAACCTACCAGATCGCCGACATGTTTGATCAAGTCCGGTCCGTGGGCGGCTTCGTTTTCTCCGCGGTCCGTCACTTCCTCGGAAAATAGGGGACGACCCCGCCTGCACCGCCTGTTGCACTTCGTTGGCTCCTGGATGTAAAGTTCCCTTTGACCCGTTCGCCGACGCTAAGCCCCGCCTTTCAAGGCGGGGACAAGAAGCGAGGCTCAGGGTTAATCCCGAACAAGCCCCGGCATTCATGCCGGGGACTCGAGGGGTTGACAAAGCCGAGATGGAGGGATTGCCCCCATGCTAATATCATCGAGAAGGGTTCAGGTCACAATCATCGTCGCAGCCTGCGGTTTCATGCTCTGGCCGTCCTGCGCGAGACAAACGGCCAAGACCCTGGCCTGCGGCAACTTTTCCGTCCGCATAGCGGGCAACGGCGCGGTTCTTTCGATCGCCACTCCGGCCGGCTCACTCGAGACCGCCGGCAACGGCGGCGCGGGCCTAGTCGCGATTGGCGGAAAATCGTTCCCCCTTACCGATCCCATTCGATCCTCACCCGCTGAAAACGGCATTCGATTCGTTTTTTCGGTCAATAACCTGCCGCTTGAAGTCGAGCTCACCTATCGGCTCAGGCCCGGGCAGGGGGCCGTCGTTTTCAGCCGGGAGATCGCCCTGCGCTCGGATTCTCCGCTCGCGCGAGACATCATGGTGAAAATAGCCCTTGACCCGCTCGCCCTGCCCGATGAGACATGGCTCCCGCTGAAGAACGGCCTTGGTTCCAAGCTCGGTTCGGCGGGAGCAGCCCTCTATCGCTTCGCGGGCGCGGCGCCGGCGGCGAACATCTCCCTGGCCGTGCCGATGGTCACATTCCCGGCAATCCCGTTGTCCGAACGCTGCACCGTCGTCGCCGATCCCTATTACTCGACATTGTTCACCGGAAATTCAGTGGAGTGGACTTACCCTAAGGCCGTCGGCCTTGAAAACAAGCTGGAGAGGCGATCGATCTCGGCGGTCTTTCATCAGGGGGACCCGGACGCCGCGATCCGGCAATTCTACGACACCGCCCTCGGGGACATTCCGGCGGGCCCGGATTGGCTGCATGATATCGCCATGGTCGGCTATGACTACATGAGCGACGGAGGCAAAGGCTGGTTCCGCGACATCGACGACCTCGAGGCCGCGATCGCGCCCGCCGACCGGCCCAAAGTTCTTCTCGCCCTCCACGGCTGGTACGATTTTGTCGGCCGCTACTGCTTCAGCCCCGAGACGGGGCAGCTCGATACGGAGTGGACGGCCTTCGCGAATTATCCCAACGTGAAAAAGGACTTTCCGCTGAGCGTTCCCGTGGCCATGACCTTGAAGAACCTGCACGAGCGAATCCGCTATGCCAAGGCGCGAGGTTTCCGCGTGGCCCTTTACTTCGCGGACGGGATGAGCGCCGGGGACGGATTGGCCGGCATTTTCCAGCCGGACCGTGTTCTCTATTGGGGCGGCTGGGTCGGCCCGGACACGAAGGGGAAGACGTACTGTCAAAACCCGCTTCACCCGGCGGTCCAGTCGTTCTTCTTGAAGTACATCCGGGCGTTGTTGCAGGAATACGGGCAGGAGATCGACGCGCTCGTCTGGGACGAGACGTTCCATGTGGATACGGGAAGCCTCGGCACGGCGAAAGTCCCCGGCTATGCCGACCGGGCGATGATGCGGCTCGTCCGGGACCTGACTTCTGAGGCCCACGCGTATAATCGGGAGAGCGGCCGAAACGTCGCTTTCCTCGCGTCCGATTGCATCGGCGTCTTCAACTGGGTGAACAAGCCGCCGTATGCTTTGGTCGCGGACGGCTCGTACCAGGATACGCATTGCGACCCAGTCGCCTGGTCCTACGGAATTTTCCCCAACTATCGAAACGTTCTGTGGTCCTGCAACTGGGCGCCGGTCAGCCATTTCGATTATACGGAGTTCGGCGTTCGGAACTACCAGGCCGCGGTCGCCATCTCGGACGGTTGGGGAGATCAGGTGGGTTTTGCGAAAATGTCCGCCGATATGAAGAAGAAAGTGCTCGACCTTTTCAACTGGCGGAAACAGACGAGAACCAAGCTCCATTGGCTGTCGGAACTGCCTGTTTTCGCGGAAAAGGGCGGGGCAAAGCAACAAACAAAATAATGGCCCGGCCCGCAACTCGACGCCTTAGATAATTGACAGACAGGACAAACGGACACCGGGACCACGCATAAAATAGAAGAAGCGGGCTGCGGCAACAGCTCTTCATCCTTCGCTGGACTTTCTGCAGCTCCCTCCGGCCGCCCGAGGCCCCTTTCGGCGCATTTTCTTCAGCCCGCGTGTATCTATTATATAATAGAATATTGGCACGGCGCTTTGAGTGCGCGACTGATGAACCCGGCCTCGTGTTCATGGCGAGAGGCCGCAGCATCTCTAATAAGGAGCGTCTATGAGAAAGTCCAAGATGAGCAGCCTCCATGAGATCATCGCGTCTTTTCCGAAGGTCATCGTGGCTTTTTCCGGGGGAGTCGACTCGACGCTTCTTCTGAAGCTCTCGTCGGACATACTGGGACCGGGCAATGTCATCGCCGTGACCGGGGTTTCCGAGACATATACGGCAGGCGAGGAGGCGGAAGCCCGGAGTTTCGCCGAGAAGCTCGGTGTCGAGCACGTGGTTCTCGAAACCGACGAACTGGCCCGCCGGGAATTTTCCGACAATCCGGGCAATCGGTGCTACTACTGCAAACAGGAGCTTTTCAGGAAGATAACCGAGCTTGCCCAACAAAGAGACGTCCCGGCCGTTTTTGACGCGACGAACGCCAACGACCTGACCGATTACCGGCCGGGAAGGCAGGCGGCCGAGGAATTCGGTGTCATCAGCCCCTTTGTCCAAGCCGGATTCTCCAAGCAGGACATCCGTGATTGCTCCAAGAAACTCGGCCTCGCCTCCTGGGACAAGCCCGCCAATCCCTGCCTGGCCAGCCGGGTCCCTTACGGGACGAGAATCACAGCGGAGATCCTGGGAAAGATCCACGAAGGAGAAGATTTTATAAGAAATCTGGGATTCCCCGTGGTCAGGCTCCGCCACCATGATCGACTGGCCCGGCTTGAAGTCCCCGTCGGGGATTTCGCGCGCCTCTTGAAACCCGCGACACTCCGCAGGATCACGGCCCATTTAAAATCTCTCGGCTATCTCTGGGTCTCGCTTGACGTTGAGGGTTACAGGACGGGAAGCCTCAATCAGTCCTTGACATCCCGGGACGCGGAGAAAAAAATGAAAGTCGCGGTCGGACTAAGCGGCGGGATCGATTCCTCCGTCGCCGCTCTTCTCTTAAAACGAGCCGGGCATGACGTCACAGGCATCATGATGAGCCTGTGGCCCGTCGGTCAGGCCGCTTCGGTCAAGAAGAGCGGCTGTTACGGTCCCGGCGAGGCGGATGACATCGAGGCCGCCAAACAGGTCTGCTCGCATATCGACATCCCGTTCTCCGTTTTTGACTGTTCGGCGGACTACGAGGATCTGGTCCTCCGCTATTTTCGAGATGAATATCGCGGCGGCCGAACCCCGAATCCCTGTGTCCGGTGCAACCAGCTCGTCAAGTTCGGGCTCCTCCCGCGCGCCGCGAAAAAGTCCGGGGTCGCGTTTGATTATTTTGCGACCGGGCACTACGCCCGGATCGAGCGTGATCCATTGACCAGGCGTTTTCTGCTGAAAAAGGCCGTCGACGGGCGCAAAGACCAGTCGTATTTCCTTTACCGCCTCTCGCAGGAACAGCTCGCGGAGACTCTTTTCCCGCTGGGCGAACTGATCAAGAGCGAGGTGCGCCGAATCGCCAAAGACGCCGGGCTGCCCGTCCATGACAGGAAAGAGAGCCAGGACTTCTACGGCGGCGATCTGAACGACATCCTCCGGCAGGACGAACGAGAAGGCGAAATCGTCGACGGCAAAGGGACGGTCCTCGGGAGGCATAAAGGCGTCTGGAACTACACCATCGGCCAGCGCAAGGGACTGGGCATCGCTTTCCCGGCGCCCTTATATATCACCGCCATAGACGCCGTGAACAACAGGCTCGTCGTGGGCCCCGAAAACGAGGCCCTCCGGCGGTCATGCGTCGCGGCCCGCTGCAACTGGATCGCCTGCGAAACTCTCGGCGCGGCGATAGACGCGTGCGTGAAGATCCGTTCATCCAGCAAACCGGTCAGCGCGAGGCTGGCCCCGCTGAACGGGCAGGACGTGCAGGTCACTTTTGCCGAGCCCGTTTTGGCCGTGACGCCGGGCCAATCCGCCGTTTTCTACCAGGAAGACGTCGTCCTCGGCGGCGGCGTCATCGAAACGGCGCAATAGCGCCCTTTCCTTGCGGCTCGTTTAAGATCCGCTTCGACCGCGTCCGTCCGATCGCTCGTCATCCGGAGGAAACCCTAGTCTCGCAATTTCTGCAGGAACGACTTCAGCTCCCCGACGAAAGACAAACCATGCCAGCGGATCGGCTGAGCGAGTCCGGGCGCGAAAACGATCGTCACCGGAACACCGGGTTCATTGTAGATGTCCTTCAGCGCCTGTGTGGCGGGGAAACTCTTTTGGGTGGTATCGGCCTTAACGGCGAGGACGTTTTTTTTCTTTATGAGTTCGGCGATGTCTTTTCGCGAGTAGACCAAGCGGTCGACGACTTCACAACTAAGACACCAATCGGCCGAAAAATCGATCAGGACGGGCCGCTGCTCCTTGATCGCTTTCTCGATGAGGCCCCGGTCATAGGATTGCCAGTCGATGGCCGCTTTCCCGGGCGGCGCCAGCAAGGTCCAGCCCGCACCGGCCGCCAAGGCAACCGCGATGCCGCGGATGATCCATTTGCGCAGCGGTTTCGTGTTAAGATCGACCCAGCCGCCCCACATCCAGACGCAGAAGCTCAAAATCAATGCGAAGTACAGCGCTCCGACACGCGCCGTCTGCGGCAGGGCGGCGACCATCTTGAGAGCGATGCCGAGCAGGACAAAACCGATCGTCTTCTTGAACAGCTCCATCCATCGTCCGGGGCGGGGCAGCTTCTTGAGCATACCCGGGCTCGCCGTCAATATCGCGTACGGCGCCGCCATCCCGATGCCGAGCGTCATGATGGCGACCGTGGCGGTGGCCAGAGACTGCGACTGGGCCCAGGCGAAAGCCGCCGCGAGAATGGCAAAGCTGCACGGCGTGCTCAAGATGGCCGCCAGGAAGCCCATGCCCGCCGATCCCGCGAGTCCTGCCGCCGGCTGTCCCTGTCCTCCGATCGATGAGGGGACCCTCAAGGACAAAACCCCGAAACTGAACAGGGCCATGATGACCAGAAGCATGGCCATGACGGCGAGAAAAGCCGGGTGGCGGAACTGGTCGCCCCACTGCAGAACCGTGCGAAAGGCCAGCCGCAAGATGATATTCGCCGCGGCCAGGACCCCAAAGAATGCCAGGATCCCGGAGCAGAAGGCGATGCCCATGGTCGTCGAGCGCCGGCCTCCGGCTTTGGACTGCTCCACGATTCGCATAACGACGATCGGCAGCACCGGCCAGACGCACGGCATGATATTGAGCGACAGGCCGGCGAGGAGAGCCAGCACGAGAGCGAACCACGGGGCGTATCCGGCTTGCGGAGGCGCCGGCTTTGGCTGAGCGGGGGCTCCGATACTGAAAAGCGGTCCATTCATTGGGGCGGCGGCGTCGATCCTGACGTCGACGAGCAAGGCCCCAAAATCCGGCACTCGGCATTGGACATCTGAGCAGACGGCGCCTTCGATCTCGATCTTGACGGGTTCCGTCGTCGATGCTCCGGCTCTTGGGCTGACGGTGAAGGGCAGGAACACGCGGAACTTGTCGCTGAAGACGTCGACGGTTTTGCCGGAAGACGCGTCGAAGTACTTTTCCGAAACGGGGAAGAGCGGTTCGGAAAAAGTGATGAATTCTTTTGCGAAGGGCCGGAGTTTGAGATTCATCTGGCCCGGAGCATTTTCCGCCGAGGCGTAAAAGTGCCAGCCTTTGGCCAGGACGAAATCTATCGCCAGAGTCGATTGCCCGCCCGGCCGGACCGATGGATACTGCTGCTCGACCGAGATCGAGACGATATCAGTCTTCAGCACCGCACTTTGAGGGCGCGCCGGCTGCAGGGCCAAAAATGTGCCGAACAGCAAACAAAGAAGGGCATGGACGCTCCACACGGTTCTTCGCGATGCCTGACAGCTCATTGAACTCACCCCTCCTCGTGCCACTATAGGACCACAAGGCATGACTGTCAACGGACCTACGGCGGTTCCGGCGAGAGACGCCCAGAGAATATCCGACCTCGCCCGTATTGGGCTTATTATTCGAGCACCAGAACCCGAATGTGAGAGCCGTCCTTTCCTCCGCGATACACTCGCTCGGTGGCTTTCGCGAAATCGGTCTCAACGGCGCGAGGAATGTCCACGAACTTCTGGGGATTCCGGTCCGTCAGCGGAAACCAGGAGCTTTGGATTTGGACCATGATACGATGGCCCGCCCGGAACGTATGCAGGACATCGGGCATCACGAACTCGATCTTCGCCGCCCGGCCGGGCGTGAACGGTTCCGCCTTGGCCATGTCGTTGCGGAACTTCCCCCGGAAAGGCTCGCCGCGAACGAGCTGCTGATAGCCCGCCATGTGAATCCCCGTCGGATTCGGGTCGGGATTGGGGTAATCGTTGGGATAGACGTCGATGAGCTTGACGTCGAAGTCGGAATCGGTTCCCGTCGTGGAGACCTTCAGGACCGGAGTGAGGGGACCGGCGACGGTAACATCATGATCGAGGGGTTCCGTCTCATAAACCAGCACATCCGGGCGCTCGGAGGCGAATCGCTGATCCTCGGTCATGTAATCGTACGGCATGCCCTGTCCGATGTGACCGATGGCCGGAACCGGCTTGCCGGGATCGCTGAGATACTCATCGAAGTCGCCGCCCGTTCCCGCGACCGGCTCGAAAGAGAGCGTGCCGCCCGGGCCGAAATAGAGGTCCTTTTCACGGGCTTCCCGCGGCGGCCAGACGTCGAAACGGCGCCACATGTTGGTTCCCGTCTCGAACAGCCAGGCTCTGGGCAAACGGCCGTCCTTCGCATCCTTCAGGCCGGCGCCTTGCCCTTTGAGGTAATGCAGGAAGAAGGGCAGTTCGATTTGCTCCCGGAAATACTCACCCGTCAGCGATCCGAAACTGAGGTTGCCGAGCTTGTCGCCGGGCATGCGGGCCCAGCCACCGTGGGGCCATGGGCCCATGATAAGGGTGACCGGGGCAGACGGTTGGTTGGCGTCCAGGGCCCGAAACAGCTTCAACGTGCCGCCCAGGTCCTCCGCGTCGAACCAGCCGCCGACGAAAAGGACCGCGGGTTTGATGTTCTTCATGTAGGGCGCCAGGGCGCGGAGCTGCCAGAACTCGTCGTAGGAGGAATGGTACAGGGTATCGTTCCAGTAGGGATTCGAGTTCTTCAGATAGATCTTATTGCTGTTGGCGAGCGGGCCCATCTTCAGGAAAAAATCATATTGGTCGGGCGTGCCGGAATTGAGCCACGAGAATCCTTCCGGCCGGGCCGGCCCTCCTTGACGCGGCTTAAAGCCCGTGTAGAAACCGAAATTGGCGGCCAAAAAGAGGGCGCCGTTGTGGTAGGCGTCGTCGCCGTTGCCGACATCGCCCATCGGGGCTTGGGGTGAGACCGCCTTGAGAGCGGGATGGGCATTGATCAGGCTGTGCGCGGCAAAGAAGCCCGGGTACGAGATCCCCCAGATGCCCACGGCCCCGTTATTGTCTGGGACGTGTTTGACCAGCCAGTCGATCGTGTCGAAGGTGTCGGTGCTCTCATCCGTGTCGGCCGGTCCGGCGAAATGGGTCTTATGAAAGGGGATATCGACGAATTCGCCCTCGGAAAGATTCCTGCCGCGGACGTCCTGATAGACGAAAATAAAGCCTTCCTTTTCGTAGCCCGAAGAGGGTCCGAGCACGGACCTGTAATTATCGATCCCGTAAGGGGATACCGAGTACGGCGTGCGCTCCATCAGGATGGGATAGGCTTGGCCGGAGTCTTTGGGAACATAAACGCTAGTGAAAAGCCTCACTCCGTCCCGCATCGGAATTCTGTAGTCGAACTTTGTATAATGCGCGCGCGTGTACTCGAGCTGCCGGCGGGCTGCTTCGTTGGGGTCGCGCTCTTGCGCAAAAGCGCCCCAGCTTGGCCAGCCGATAACAGCCAAGGCGGCAATGATCAGCGATGCGGCCCCCAGCGCTGCGGCTCGACCTGTGCGTGGAGTGCGCCGGGCCTTTTGTTCCGCCTTGGCTCCGACACCCCTCGCTTCCGAAACGTTAAGATAATTGTGACGATCCTGCAAAAGGACATCCATGTTCCATCTCCTTTTTCTGCTCTGCCTTTAACCGCCTTCTATTCCCGGGCGGCGCGTCCGACCGATGATGATTCTTCGACGCAACATCGATAGGCCCGGTGAACCCGGAATCGCCGTCCGTCCGGCTCAAAGCGCGTTCTTATGGAAAACCCCGCCTTTCATGACGGCCACGAGATACCGCTCGGGATCCTGAAGACATTCGAGGTCGCGCAGGGGATTGCCGTCGACGACCAGCAGGTCCGCTTGCGCCCCTGCCGCGACGACTCCCGTCCGGCCGCTCTCCCGGAAGAGCTCCGCCGCGTAGCACGTCGCCGCGCGAATGATCTCGATGGCCGGCTGAACCGCGGCCCGCAGCGCGAATTCCCGGAGCTGATGCCGGTGCATCGGCCCCAGCAAATCCGTCCCGTAAGCCAATTTCACTCCGCCCTTGGCAGCCATTTCCAATGCCCGCAACCCGTGATCCTTGACTTCGCGGAGCTTCGCGACCTGATCCGAGGAAAATCCCGCCTCGCGGCCCCCGGCCTCCAGGACGTCGTAGGTGGCCAGGGTCGGGACCATGAAGGCGTCGTGCTTCACGAACAGCGCCACGCTGCTTTCGTCGATGAGATTGCAGTGCTCGAGGGACTTCACCCCGCACCGGAGGGCGCGGTTCGCCGCCCGGGCCGTGTAGGTGTGCCCCATGCAATAGAGCCCGGCCATCTCCGCCTCGTCCACGGCCGCCCGGATCTCGTCCTCCGAGAACTGGGTATTTGTTATGCGGTCGGTCGGCGAAACGATTCCGCCGGACAGCATGAGCTTGATGTGGCTGGCGCCCTTGCGAATCTCTTCGCGGCAGGCCCGTCTGACCTCGGCGACGCCGTCGCAGAGCTGTCCCAGATTGACGGAAGAACTCACTCCTTCCAAAGCTTTCTCACCACGCTTGCGGCCGTCCGCGTGACCCCCGGTCTGCGACAACCCTTGCCCGCAGAAAAGGATCCGCGGCCCGGCGATGCGGCCCTCCCGGACGGCCTGGGCCAGGCCGAAGTCCGCGCCGCCGCCGTCGCGAACGGTCGTGAAGCCCCGGCCGAGCATGTCCTTCAGGATTCCGGCCGCCCGCGCCGCCGTGTAGAAGGGCGAACTGCGCCCGAGTTCCGACAGATCGGCGGTCCACGCTGTCACATGCACATGGGCGTCGCACAGGCCGGGCATCACGGTCCGGCCCTTGACGTCGATGACCTGGCCCCCCGGCTCCGACGGGAGCTGAGCGCCGGACGGTTCCACACGGTCAATCGTCCCGCCGCGGACAACGACCCGATGATCGGGCAGCAACGTTCCGGCCGCGACATCCAGAACCGCCGCGTGATTCAGGACGATGGACTTTTCCGTCATGTGAGTGCTCCTCCCAATTTTGCTTTCCGGCCGACCAGGGGATTGATGAGAAACGCCAAAGCGATGAGAATGACGCAGCCGATGACGTTGAACCACAAGTAGGGGATTTTGGTGAAGAAATAGCACGAGAGAATGGTCGACTCGGCGATGACGGCGGCGATGAAGGTGGCCGTCCCGCCGATCCTCTTGAAGTAGAACGCAACGAGGAACATCCCCAGAATCGTGCCGTAGAAAAGTGAGCCGAGTATGTTGACGGCCTCGATCAGCGAACCGAGGCGGTTGGCGAACAGGGCGAAACCGATGGCGTAGAATCCCCAAAAAACCGTGGCGAACTTGGACGCCAGGAGGTAGTGGCCTTCCGACCCGTTCTTCTTGACCATGCGCTTGTAGATGTCCACAACCGTCACTGTGGCCAGGGCGTGCAACTCGGCGGACGTCGAAGACATCGACGCCGAAAGGATCGCGGCCACAACCAGCCCGATGAGCCCGGCCGGCAAGAAGTTGATGACGAAACTGAGGAAGATGTAGTTGGTATCATTCGTGTCGGCCTTGGGGTCCGCCTTCCGGATGAGCTGGAGCGCCTTGTCGCGGATGCGGAGCTCGGACGCGCGCGCCTGCCTGACCTTGTCCACAGACGCGGCCACCTCCTGCCGCTCCCCGGATTGCATCGACTGGAGCATGGCCCGGAGCTCGCCTTCCTTTTCGGCGTGGACGCGCTGCTGCTCGGCCTCCAAGGCGCGATAGTCCCCGGCATAAGCGCTGCGCTCGATTCTCGCGGTCTCGACGGGGTTGAAGAAAAGGGGAGGGGTGGCGAATTGGTAAAAAACAAAAATCATCGCGCCGGTGAGGAGAATGGCGAACTGCATGGGCACTTTGAATACGCCGTTGGCCAGAAGCCCGAGCCGGCTGTGGGTGACGGAACGCCCGGTGAGGTAACGCTGGACCTGGGATTGGTCCGTCCCGAAATACGAGAGGGCGAGAAACGCCCCGCCGATGAGGCCCGACCAGATGTTGTAGCGATCCTTCCAATCGAAAGCGAGGTTGACGACATTCAGCTTGCCCATTTTGCCGGCCACCCGCGCGGCGTCCAGGAAGGAAATGTCGGCCGGAAGCAACCGGAAGATCATGTAAAAGGCGGCGCCCATCCCGGCCGTGATGATGGCCATCTGCAACAGATGGGTCTTGTTGACGGCATCGGTTCCGCCGACGGCCGTGTAGACGATGACCAGGCCGCCGATCATGAAAATGGTGAGCCGGATGTCCCAACCGAGGAGAACAGAGATGATGAGCGCCGGGGCCAGAATGGTGAACCCGGCCGCCAGCCCGCGCTGGATCAGGAAGAGCAGGCTGCCCAGGGCGCGGTTTTTCAGGTCGAAGCGCCGCTCCAGGAATTCATACGCCGTGTACACCTTAAGCTTGTGGAAAAGCGGGACGACGGTAATCGACAGGATGACCATGGCGATAGGGAGACCGAAATAGAACTGCACGAATCGCATGCCGTCCACATAGGCCTGCCCCGGTGTCGACAGGAAGGTGATGGCGCTGGCCTGGGTGGCCATGATCGACAAGGTGATGGTGAACCACGGCGCCGACCGGTTGGCCAGGTAATACCCGTCGAGGTCTTTTTTTCCTCGGGATTTCCAGGTTCCGTAGGCGACGACGAACAGGAGGAAGGTCGCCATCAAAACCCAATCCAAACGGCTCATCGGTCACATGCCTCTGGGTTCCTGCTTTTGCTTCCGCGCCCTCGTCGCCGGGTGTCCCGTCTAGCGACCCAGGACCTCCCGGTAGAAGGCTTCGTATTGCGGGATGATTTTCGACGCCGGGAAGACGCCCACGGCCCGGTCGCGGCCCTGCGTCTTGATGCGTTCGAAGAGCGCCGGATCTCTCAGAAGCTCGACGGCTTTTTGGGCCATGGGGGCGATTTCCCCTACGGGGAACAGATAGCCTGTCTCTCCATGGGTGATGACCTCCGGCAGGCCTCCGACGTCCGAGGCGATCACCGGCACGCCGCAGGCCATGGCTTCGAGCGCGGACAATCCGAAGCTTTCCTGTTCGCTGGGCAGGAGAAAGACATCCGCGCAAAAGAACAGCGGCTCGAGATAATCCTGCTCGCCCAGGAATAACACGTCGTCATTGAGCTTCAAGTCTCTGACGAGTTGCTTGATGAACATCCGCTCGGGACCGTCGCCGATCAGGATGAGCTTTGACGGGATGAGTTCGCGGACCTTGGCGAAGACGCGCACGGCGTCTCCGACGCGCTTGACCGGGCGGAAATTGGAGGCGTGCATCAGGATCTTCTCGCCCTTGGGTGCGAACGTCTCTTTGCGGCAGGAATCGTCGTTTCTTTCCCCCCGCGCCGGCTCGATGAAATTGTAGATGACGCGGATGTCGCGGCGGATGTCGAATTCTTCGATGGTCCTCTGCCTCAGGTAATTCGATACCGCCGTCACGCCGTCGGATTCCTCGATCGCGAACTTGACGACCCGTCGAAAGGACGGGTCGGCCCCGACCAGCGTGATATCGGTCCCGTGGAGCGTTGTGATTGTTTTGACCCGCTCCGAGTTGACGATTTGTTTCGCGAGATAGGCGCTGACGGCGTGGGGAAGGGCGTAGTGGGCGTGGATGATGTCGAGGCCCCGGGTCTCGACGAGCTCAACCAGCGCCGTTGCCAGTCCCAGAGCATACGGCGGCTCTTTGAAGAGGGGATACGAAGCGGCCTCCACCTCATGAAAGAACAGATTGGCATGAAACGAATGCAGCCGGAACGGCGTCGCATAGCTGACGACATGGACCTCGTGCCCCTTCTCCGCCAGGCCGATGGCCAGCTCGGAGGCGACGACCCCGCTTCCTCCGTGAGTCGGGTAGCACACGATCCCGATCTTCATGCCCGCCGCCTTCCCATGTCCGCGCCCGGCGCGAGCCGTGTTCCGCCCGGCGCCGCGGTCATGGGAACGTCTCCAGGCACCCCGGGCCGAAGAAGGCGACGGGATCGTCCAGCCGGAGGGCTTCGCGGACGAAGAACGGCTCGCCGTACTCGACGCCGATATTCGCGCCGTACCGCTTGTCCCGCGCCCTGATCCTTTCCAGGAATCCGGGCCGGCTGAGTTGCGTCTCGGGCTGGCCGGCGTCTTCACCCTCCGGCCTGTGGAATTGCGATCCATAGGCTGTGATCGCTTCGAGTTTCCGGGCGTGGTGCTCGCTGACGTCGACGATAAAGGAAGGCGCGAACTCGAACCGCCCCTGGTAAAAGATGACCCGATAGGGCCGCCAGGCTTCCTGTCCGGTGTCGATTTTTTTCAAGCCGGCCAAGTAGGCCGTGTGGCGCACCAGGAGCGAGGCATTTTCGTGGTCCGGATGGCGGTCGACCCAGTACGGCGCGAAAACGATCCGGGGCCGGTTGGCCCGGATCACTTTGATGAGCTTCAGCTTGTTGTCCCAATTGACTTCGATCCGGCCGTCGGGAATATCGAGCATCGTGTGGACCGCGAGGCCCATGATCTCGGAGGACCGTTCGAACTCCTTGGCGCGGATCTCCGCCGTCCCCCTCGTTCCCATCTCGCCGCGGGTGAGGGCGGCGACTCCGGTGCGGCGGCCCGAAGCGCCGAGCTTGATGATCGTGCCGGCGCACGCCAGTTCCACGTCATCGGCATGGGCCCCGAAAGCCAGCGCATCAAGTTCCACGAGCAACTCCTGTCGGCCGAAGGAAATGAGTCACGGCGTTATGATCTGATGTCCGAAATCCTCGATGTTGACAGCATCGTAGAGTGTGTCCAGGAACGCATAACCGTATTTCATGAGATAGGGAACGATATTGTACACCCTTTCCTGCAGATGGCGGGAGGGGAAGAGTGAGTTGACGGTTCTGTCCAGGCGGTCGGAGACGATGCCTTGCTTTCTCTTGGCCGCCTGAAGGATTTTCTCCTCGAGAAAACCGATCTGCCGCCGGACCTTCCCCCGGGCGGTGTCCAGGCTGTTCCCCAGGGTCGGCTCGAAGCCTGTGATCTCCCGCCGGATGGACTCGAAGTCCCGTTCGAGATCGGCCGTCGCCCGGCCGATGGCCTCGGCCAGGGAATCCGGAATCTGCTTTTTGACGATTTCGAGGCTGAGCCCCTCCGCCTTGTTCCAGATGTCCGGGATGTCGAGGCCATATTCTTTCAATATCTTATCGATGTGGTACTCGAGGACGGTCACGCTCTTTCTCGGATAGATGACCGGCATCGGAACCCCGAAGGCCTCATAGACACCCTTCATCTGGGCGAAGTAAGAAATCTCGCCCGGCCCTCCGATATAGGCGGCGGTGGGCAGAATCGCGTCCTGATAGATGGGGCGGAGGACGACGTTTGGGCTGAAGAACTGGGGATTTTGCAGGGCTTGCTCCGCGAGATCTTCGGCCTTGACCGTCTTTTCGGCGCCTTTAATAAGGAAGTCTCCATCCGAACGCTGGATGGCCCGCCTTTCCTCGCGGGCGAAGAAAAGGTTCAATATCCCTTCGTGAAGCTTAACCTGCGGGCCGTAGTTCTCCCCGGCCAGCTTCTGCGACGTCTCAAGGGCTTTCCGGGTCGACGGCGAGCCCTCGGCGATCTCCCTCCGGAAAACGTCTTTTCCGAGCGCCTTCAGGTCCGGGTGAGACGCATCGATGATAATGAGACCGCGGGCAGCGAACAACCGTGTCATCCAGCGGCCGAAGGCTTCGGCATAGGACCGGCCGGGCTGGTAAGCCTCGGCCAGGTCGGCGAGGACCGCGGGCTTGAAATCCGTTTGATGAGTCAATTCCGCCAATCGCGCGATACCGCTTGTGACTCCTGAATCGAAGATGATTTTCGTCGCCGGGATTTCGCGGGCCACCCCTTCCGGCCGGCAGCGGACTTCCTCGGGCCGGTTGTCTTTGTCGAGCACCATGACATGATCGATCTCATCCAGGTCGTGATCCTCCGACGCCAGCCAGAAGACCGGAACGAACGGCACCGGGCCGGTCCGGCTGTGGCGCTCGGCGAGCTTGATCGCCGTCAGGGCCTTATAGATCGTGTAGAGCGGTCCGGAAAAAAGCCCCACCTGCTGCCCTGTGACAACGGTGCAGGCACTCTCCACGGCCAGTCTCCGGATGTTGTTCAGGGTCTCGGGGCCGCAGCCGTAGCGGCGGTTTTGGTCCGTCAAAACGGCGGCCAGGGTCTCCCTCGGGAGATCGCGGGACGTCATCCGCACGGCCTGATCCCGCACGGCGCGCGGGTCGCGGAAATCGCCGTTAAAGAAGCCGGCCACCTTCGAGAATTGGGAGAAATAGTCGCGGGCCAGAGGCGAAAGGTTCGGCAGTGTTTCCGCCGGGATCGATCGATGGGCCGATTTGTTCAACGGGCGCAACCGTCCTTTACTCAAACGCCTTGGTGATGAGATAGAAAATCACAATGAGGACCGCCAGGATCGACAGCACACCAATGTAAAGCCGGCGCCACGAGCCGAAAACCGGCGGCCGCCCCCTTTCGATTCCTGTCGAGCCTCCGGGCTTATTTGCCACGGTACTTTCCTGCCGATACCAGGTTGGCCATGAGCCGGTACGCGCCCGGCACTCCCTCGGGCAGCTGCCGGAACCACGCGTAACCCGTGTAGATGAAAACGCCCTTGCCGTGGCGCGCGAAAAGAAGCCCTCCTTTGAGATCGGCCTCGCCGGGGTCGTGGCAGGAAATGACGGCTTGGTATTTTCCGTCCCATTGGGAGGCGAAGTACAGACCTCTCTCCTGGACCCAGCCTTCGAAATCCTCCTGGCTGATCTTATTGGGAAAATTCAGCAGCGGATGGCCGGGCTCGAGAAAGGTGACGGGGGCCGTTTCCACGGAAACACGATCCTGGCCGATCGTCAGAGGAAAAGGTCCGATGGCCGGTGTCAGCAGGCCGCGGGAGACATTGTACTGGACGACGAGCGTGCCGCCGGTCTCGACGTAGCGGAGAAGCCTCGGCTGGTCGACCTTGAGCCGCTCACGCGTATTGTACGCGCGGATCCCGGTGACGATGGCGTCGAACTGAGACAGCTCCGCATTTTCGAGCATCTCATCATCAAGCAGGACGACGTTGTACCCCAGGCTTCTCAGGCCTTCGGCGACTTCATCCCCGGCGCCCATGATGTATCCGATTTTGGATCCCGCGGTCTTGACATTGAGCTTGACGACCTTCACCCGGCTTGCCGGGAAATAAACCTGCCGTTTGATGTGAGGATAGGCGATATCCACGAGATCCCGGTCGAGCGTTTCTCCACCAACCACGGCATCCGCGGCCAGTTCGGCCTCGTCGGCGGAGGCGGGAGGCGAAACCTCGAAAACGAATTCCTTTTCCTCGTATTTTCCGGCCAAAGAAAAGGGGAACGCCGGGGGGGTGATGCGCCACTTATCGGTCCCCTTCAACCGTAGCTCGCCGGTCACATGGGGCGATTGGCTGGTGATGCGCACCTTGATTTTCTTAGGAATGTTCCCCGTGAAGATGAGGACTTTGTCTTCCAGCTTGATGGTCGCACGAGGTCTCACCTCGAACGGCCGGTACAGCTCGCCGGCCACCCGGTCCGTCCAGCGGAAGACGACCGGGACCAAAAACTCAAGGAGTTCTCCTCCGGCCGTCACGATAATTTTCGCCTGAATCGAGGGTGGATTCTCAGCGGGTCCGACGAGGTCCTGTTGCTTGATCGCGAACAGGCCCTTCCCAGGGGGGTCCCTCAGCCAGAAGGGTTGGGAGATAGGGAACCCTTTGGGCAGTCCGACCTTTTTTTCACTTGTCCACGGAACGCCGTTCTCCAAAGGACGATCGACGACCGTGTCATCGGCCAGTCCGGGAATGCCCATCGAATGCAGCGTCAGGGGGAAATCCGAGCGATTGATGACGGCGGCGCTGATTTTGACGTCGTCGCCCGGGGCCGCGGAGAAATCGTCGGCGACGGCCTCCATCCAGAGGCCTGCGCAGGATTGAATGACACGCAGCAACTCACGCTTTTTTAGCGGAACCCAGCGGGTGTCATCGAGTTTGCCGAGCTCGGCGTAGACGGCCAGCAACGCAGGCAGGGCTTTCGAGGGATGCCGGAGATCGATAGATCCCAGGACATGGGCAAGGGCCGCCCCCACTTTTTGACCTCCGGGAACGCGGTTCCATGAGGTGTCGATTCCTTCAAAAACGTCGGTGGCGGCCGGCGATCCTGCCAGAAGCTGGAAGTACTCGAACTGGTTTCCCCGCCGGCCCGCTGAGCCGAATCCCTGACTCTTGTGTTGGGATCGGCTCTCGGCGGCCATCTCGGAGTAGGATTTGCCGAGAGGCGGGTTGAACTCCCCCGTATCGATCCTGGGCAAATTGACCGCTTCCGGCTGACCGGGCCGCCAGCTGTTCCAGAACAAACGCTCCGTTCGCCACGGCTGGACCTCTTTGAGCTGTTCGGGAAACCTGCCCGGATCCGCGGCGGCGGTAAACGCTTCATTGAGCAAAATCGCGGAGGCGGTGTGATGACCGTGCCCGCCCGAGTTGTCGGCGGTGAAACGCGTGATGATCACGTCGGGGCGGAACTTGCGGATGACCCAGACCATGTCGGCCAACGCGTCTTCCTTGCCCCAGAACTCGAAGGTTTCCGCCGCCGTTTTGGTGTACCCGAAATCGATGGCGCGCGTGAAGAACTGTTCGGCGCCGTCGATCCGGCGAGCCGAGAGGAGCTCCTGCGTCCGGATGATTCCGATCTCCGCCCCTTTTTCCGGGCCGATCAGGTTCTGGCCGCCGTCCCCGCGGGTCAGAGAAAGGTAGGCGGTCCGGCACTTCCGGCCCTTCGAGAAATAGGCCAGGACCGCCGTATTCTCGTCGTCCGGATGGGCGCCGACATAGAGGACGCTCCCGAGAACATTGAGCTTTTCAAGAGCCGTTTCGAGTTCTCCCGCGTTGAGGATCTCTCCCTGCTGGGCCCGCAAGGGGTGCCCGAGGAACAGAAACAAAACGATGATGAGACCGGCGATACGAGTGACGTGTTTGTTCAAACAGCTATCCGTTTCAGGACTGCATGCCGTCGCTGTCCATGATTGAGTTGCGGCGAGAGACGCGGCGATTCCCACGCTCCGCTTAAACCTGCTCCGGACCGTCCGGAGAACCCGGGCGCGAAAGCCCGCCCGGTCGGCCGCCGGCAAGGACGCTCGTCTTATTCGGCCACCTTGATCTTAAAAGGAACCCGGAGCTCCGCCCATTGCAGGTAAGCGATCGCCGAGTCCCCCGTCAGGTCGTCGAACCCGTACCTCAGCCATTCTGTAAACGGGGCCGGGACCGGCGTAACCGTGATCCGCAGCGCGTCCTCGGCCTGGTTGTAGGAGAAACTTCCCCAGGCGGAGTTGTTCTTGCTGAAGATGATAACCCAGTCCTTTTCGGACGGGATCATGTGGATGCCGTATTTCCCCGCCGGGAGCTTGTTCCCTTCGATGACGATGTCTTTGTTGAACTCGATCGTTGTGTTCTCGTTGGCTCCCGCCCGCCAGGGATAGGGCTTGCCTTTGGAATATTTATCGGCCGGGTTCATCCCGTACGGCACCAGCCCGCCCCAAATTTTCCGGCCCTTGACGCCCGGCCTGCCGTAGGTGATGTTGATGTCGGTGTCGACGCCGAGCCTCTGCATAACGCTCGCTCTCAGGCTGGCGGCGACCCGCTTCCCGCCCTGAGCAACAGTGATGCTGGGCAGGACCAAGAGAACGGACAGGACGACGACGAAACCGACGAATGGCAACCGTTTCATGATCTCCTCCTTCAATGCGGATCGATGATGCCGAAGTTTGGTCGAATGCGGAAAGGCTCCCGGCATCTTGGAAGCCGATCCCCTTTATTATAGTCTGTCCCAGCATCCTGTAAATAGCGCTAAGGAAATGGGAGCACGGCCCGGCTCATTTGAGCCGCGGCCGGAATTATGCTATATAGGTGAGGCGACGAGTTGCCCGTCGATGAAGGGTGTGCGTCATGAAAAAATGGGCCGCTTATGTGCTGTGCCTGTTCTTCTTCGCGCTCGGTGTCGGAGGCACGTATGCGTTTATGCGCTTTGCTCAGGGCGGCCTTTTCGGGAGGCTCTTCGCGCGGATGAGCTTCTCCTACAAAGGCGAGGTCGCGGTGATGAACAGCGAGGATGTGAACTCGCAAACGGACAGTATTCCTTTCCCTAAAATCAGCCGAGTCAGCTTCAAAGGGAAATTCGTCGAACCCGCCGGCGCCGCCGGCAACGCCATGTCGATCAGTTACGTCGCAGAGATCACTGTTGATAAACTGGACAAGAAGGACCTTCCTCCCAAGTTCTCCAAAACCTACGAGGAAGGTTCGGCGAAATGGCAGTATGTCATTCCCGACGACGTCCTTTATGAGATGTCCTTGAGAATAGTGTTCCTGGACAAAGAGGGCTTCCAATTCTCGAGCGCCGCCTCTCCGACCGCGACCATTCGATCAGGGGAGACCAACACCCTTCAGGATGTCTCGGCCGACAAGATACCGATAGACGTCGTGAAGAGAACCAAGAGCATCAAGCCTGTTGTGGTCTTGACGAGGTACGTGAGGCCTGTTTATCGCGAGAAGGCCGCCCACGACTGAGTCCGCGGCGAGCACCGCAGCCCCGCCGGCCGGCTCTCCGGTCCGACGGCGGAAAGGACCCCCGGCCCAAACTTGACTTTGGGCAGGCTTTGGCCTACTTAGTATAGGAAACGACAGAGAGGACGATATGAAACCAAGACGCACTTTTTGCTTTCCGATCTTCGTGATCGTTGCCGCGGTCGCCTTCACGAGCTGCTCGACGACGACGCCGACCACGACGACTCCGGCTCCGACGATCACCAGCATCGACAGCGCCATCTCGGGCAGCGGGGCGATCGGAAGTCAGTTTACGGTGGCGGGAACCGGTTTCCAAACAATTACCACGGCGACGACCGGATACACTGTTGATTTCCGCGACGTCGCGACGTCGAATATCATCGCCACAGCCCCGGTCGACTTTTCCGTCTCGGGAAACTGGACGGATAATCTCATCAAAGCCACGGTCCCCGGCGGCCTGACTCTGGGGACGACATATAAATTCACTGTGACAACGCCTATCGGGACCAGCCCGGGTCTGAATTTCTTGATCGTGTCCAGCGTGAGCTTTAGTCCGTCAACCAGCCTCTGGTCACAGACACTCTCCCTGCCTTCTCCCCGGCAGGGAATCGCGACGATCGCCGCTCCGATGGGGGCGAATACGTTCCTTTTTGCGATCGGCGGCAACACGGGGACTCCGGGCGCGGCCGACGCCTCTAAGATGAACATTTCGAGCGTGTACCAGGCGATGCTCAACGGCACCGACGGGAGCGTACAGAATGCGAGCTGGACGACGGCCTCGCCCCTGCCGGTCAACCGCGGTTTTGCCGCGGCGGTCTATGCCAGTCAATACAATTCCCTGGCCGGCGGCAGCACCATCTATGTCCTGGGCGGTCTCGACGAGACAGGAACCGCGACGAACACGGTCATTTTGGCCTCCATCACCGCCAACGGATCAATTCCGTCCGCCGGCGCGACGGGGACTTGGTCGGCCACCACGGCTCTTCCCCAACCTCTGTACGGCGAAGCCGCTGCGATTCTGCACGGGCGCATCTATGTCGCAGGGGGCAATGATTCGTCGGGCAATCCCGTGGACAAAGTCTATACCGCGCTCATCAACGGCGACGGCACCTTGGGAACCTGGGCGGAGCTCACATCCCTGCCGACACCGCTCGCCTATCATCAACTCGTCGCGCTCGGGAACTATCTCTACGTGCTCGGCGGAGAGGGCGCGGCCACCGACCCGGTCGCCAACACGCTCGGTGCGTCGGTGCAGGATACCGTCTATTCCAACTATCTCATCGCCTCGGACGGAACTCTTTCCAACGCGTGGACCGCTAATCCCAACCCACTGACAACGGCCCGGGAAAAGTTCTCGGCGGTCGGCGCCGTGGGGTTCATTCTTATCAGCGGAGGCCTCTACAACGGAACTCACGGCTCCAGCGAACAGTCCTACGCTTCGGTGAACACCGATGGGTCCCTCTCGGCCTTCACGGTCCTCGCGGGGACTCACACCATACGGAACACCAGCGGATACAACTTTTTCAACCACGGATGCGCTTTTGCCCCAGATGCTTCGGGCGTCATCCATGTCTATATCCTGGGCGGGGGAGACGTGGACACCGGAGCCCTCCATTCCGAAGTCTGGTTTCAACACTGACGAACCCGGCGAGAGCCTGATGAATTATTCCGGGGGTCCGGCCTGATACCCGCGCATGCCGATGCCGCCTGTTTTGTCCGGAGCATGGAAATGGGGGGGACGGATAAGACATTGACCCGGTGAGCCGTGCTCCCAAGCCGATTGAGGAGGGTACGATGTTCTGCTATCAATGCGAGCAAACGGCCAACGGCAAAGGCTGCACACGCGTGGGTGTCTGCGGAAAGGACGCCCAGACAGCCGGGCTCCAGGACCTGCTGGTCCATGCGGCGACCGGGGTCTCGATGGTTGCCCACCGCGCACGCCAACTCGGCGCCAAAGACAGGGAGATCGACGTCTTCATCCTCGAAGCCCTTTTTGCGACCGTGACCAATGTCGATTTCGATCCGCATCGCCTCCAGATGATGCTCCGCAGAGGGGCGCGGCTGAAAGACCGAGCCCGGACGATCTATGAGGATGCCTGCAGGAAGGCGGGCCGGACTCCCGAAATACTTAAGGGGCCTGCGGCCTGGCAACCGGCCGCAGACCTGGCCGGCCTCCTGGAACAGGCCGAGGGCGTCTCGCTCGATAAATCCGTCGCAAAATTCGGTGAGGATATTGGCGGGCTTATCCATCTCGTGCTTTACGGGCTGAAAGGCATGGCCGCGTACGCCGACCACGCTCACATCCTGAACGTCGACGACGAAAACGTGTATGCCTTCTTTCATGAGGCGTTAAGCTTTCTGGCGCGGGAATCTTACAGCGTCGATGAACTTCTGGCGATGGCTCTCAAGGTGGGCGAAATGAACTTGATGGTCATGGAGCTCCTCGACCGGGCCAACACGTCGGCCTACGGACATCCCGTGCCGACAAGCGTCCGAATAACTCCGCGACAGGGCAAAGCGATCCTCGTTTCGGGCCATGACCTTAGAGACCTCGACGAGCTTCTCAAGCAGACGGAGGGAAAGGGGATCAACGTCTATACCCACGGGGAGATGCTGCCGGCCCACGGCTACCCCGGGCTGAAGAAATATCCGCATCTGGCAGGCAATTACGGCGGCGCCTGGCAGGACCAGAGGAAGGAGTTCGAGAAATTCCCGGGCTCGATTCTGATGACCACCAACTGCCTCCAGCAACCCAAAGAGACGTACCTGCACCGGATCTTTACGACGGGCCTGGTGGCCTGGCCGGGGGTCAAGCATCTCGACGATAAGGACTTCTCGTCCCTCATCGAAGCCGCTCTTCGTGAGAAAGGATTTGCGGCGGACGGCGAGGACCGGACGATCCTGGTCGGTTTCGCTCGCAACGCCGTCCTTTCGGCGGCCGACAAAGTTATCGAAGCGGTCAAAAGCGGCAAGATCCGCCGCTTTTTCCTTGTCGGCGGCTGTGACGGGGCCAAGCCGGGGCGCAACTACTACACCCGCCTCGCGGAGATCATCCCCGACGACTGCATCATCCTGACGCTGGCCTGCGGCAAGTATCGATTCAACACAATGACGTTCGGCGAGGTCGCGGGCCTGCCGCGGCTTCTCGACATCGGCCAGTGCAATGACGCCTATTCCGCCGTTCAGATCGCCCTTGCCCTGGCGGGGGCATTCAACACAGACGTCAACAGCCTGCCGCTTTCCCTCATCCTGTCCTGGTACGAACAGAAGGCCGTGGTCATTCTGCTGACCCTCCTCCACCTGGGAATCAAGAACATCCGCCTCGGACCCGGCATGCCGGCCTTCGTCACGCCTCCGGTTTACAAGGCGCTTAAGGACTACTTCAACCTCCTGCCGATTACGACGCCGGAGGAAGACCTCAAATCCATCTTCTCCTGATCGCCCCGGTTCCCGTTCGCAGGAACGGAGAATAGCGGCGGCACAAGGACCGACTCTGCGGCGATTCCCGCTCGGGGGAGTTACGCCACTCCACTCCAAGACATTTGGCTTGACACTCTCTTCGGCCAGGCACTATAGTCTCATCGCAATCAGAAGCGCGGGCGGCGCACCGACGGATCCGAAATCGCACCGGGACGAAGGAGAGAACGCTATGAAGTCATCCCGAAAGTCGCTGTGGGCGCTGTGGTGTGTGTTAGTCTTGCTGTCGACCGCCGCATGTTCCGTAGAGAAAAGCGACTGGAAGGCGGCGAATAATCATCCCTCCGCGCAGGCCTTTGAACAGTTCCTGACGAAATATCCGAACGGACCGTTTTCCGATGCGGCCGGGCAAAAACTCGAGGAGCTCCGGTATCGGGATGCCGCCGGGTTCAACACCCTCGATTCGTATCAGTCATTCCTAAAGCAGTACCCGTCAGGCCGTTTTGCGGAACAGGCTCGTCAAGCGATTGACGCCCTGGACTGGGGGACCGCACAGAAGGAAGGCTCGGCCCTGGCATGGCAAAAGTACCTCAGCGCGCATTCCACGGGCGGTCATTCCGGTGAGGCCAAGGCCTTTTTGGACGCCATCACCTCCGCGCGGTCGCCCGAGTTCAAAAACGTTCAGACGGTCGCCATCATCGTTCACCTGACGTTCACGGAAGAAGTGAAGGATGTTGTCATCGGTTTCGAGCCTGTCCTCGAGGAGTTCTTCCCCTATTTTGGGGTCCGCAAATCTGAGCCGGGCTCACAGGCCGACGCCGCCATCACGGTCGTTTCCGAAGCGCAGCCGCTCAGCGAGAACTATGCTCCCGTGGGCATTCCCTTCGGCGGAACGGCCTACTATACCGGCGCGGCCGTCAGCGGAAATGTCGTTGTGAACGCCGCCGGGAAGAAAAGATTGGAAGAGGATTTCACAGGAGAGGTCCCTTGCCCGTCCACGACCTCCGGCTCACAGCCCAATCCATCCGACGCTCCTTTCGAAGAGGCCATGGAGGACGGCTTTCCGCGCCAGGCGGCGCTCGTCTTGGCCCGCGCCTTTGGCTTTAGGCCCATGATCGACGCCCTCTCGAGCGGATCGGACCGAGTCGCGAAGGCGTCGGTGGCGGCCCTTGAGCGCGGGGGCGACGCGGCTCAAACCCTGCTCGCCGAAGCCTTGTCCCGGAGCAACCCCAAGGTTCAACTTCTGGCGGCCGAGGCGCTCCGCGGCCACAGGAATCCGGGGGCCGTCGGACTGCTTATATCCTGTTTGGAGAAGGACGGCGAAGAGAACAAGGCCCTCCGCGAGACGGCCGCAGAATCGCTTGCCAAGCTGGGCGCCGTCGGGGTGCCGTCGCTCGAATTGTCCTGCAAAGATATCAGGCCTTCCGTGCGCGAGGCGGCGGCGCGCGCCTTGGGCGGCATCCGGACCACGAAATCGATGTCCCTGCTCGCCGCTCTGCTGGACGATTCCGCCAAACCGGTGGTATCGGCGGCCATCGATGCTCTCGGTGAACACAGGAGTCTGGCCGCCATCACTCTTCTCATCGACCGGCTCGGCGGCCCGGCTGATGACACGCGCGAGGCATACGTCGCCGCCGTTGAAAAATCTGCGCCGCCCGAAAGCGGCGCTATAGCACCCGAGGAGCTCAACCCCGATTTTTCCTGGACCGGCGGCTTGGTTACGCGCCTGATACAAATTATCCCGCTGCTCGAATCGCGGCCGGCGCTCCTGGACAAAATGTGCGGTGTCCTAAATCGAATCGGGGACCCCGCCATCGTGCCCTTGATCCAGGCGTTGAAATCCGAAAGGGTTTCCGTACGCCAGTCCGCCGTCGACGTCCTCGGACGAATCGGGGATGATATGGCTCTACGGCCATTGGACGCTTCGGCCAACGACCCCGAGAAATCGGTCCGCCTGGCCGTGGCCAAGGCACTGTCATCATCATTCGCCGACGCGCGCGCCGTTCAGACTTTAGCGCGGCTTCTCCTCGACAAGGAGTCCGACATCCGCGAACTAGCCCTGACCGGCTTGAAGTCCGCGGCTGCGGCCTCCGACTCGACGGCGGAATTTCAACACTTCCTCTCATCATCAGAAACACTCCGTGCTCTCGTCGCCGCCATGGACATTCCCGATGCCTCGAAAGCCGCGGACCGTGATGCGGCGTCGGAGATCCTGGGGAAAGTCGGGAAGAGCGCGGTCGAAGCCCTGACCGCCTGCTTGAAAAGCCAGAACCGGTTTCTCCGTGAAGGAGCCGTCAGCGCGCTCGGGACGACCCGGGACGAACGGGCGGTCGCGGCGCTTCTTGCCCTGGCCGGAGAGTCCGGCGCGCAGGCCGACAACGCCATGATGACGAAAATCTACGCGGCCTTGGGAGCAAGCAAGAACCGCAAGGCGCTCGATGTCCTGACTCAAGGGCTTGCCAAAGACCAGGATCAGGGACGAAGAAGCGCGGCTGCGGCGGCGCTCGGTGAACTGGGTGACATCCGAGCCGTCGATTCTCTCATTGCGGCGCTCGATGCCGGCAAGACGGCTCTCGACACAACGATTCAGGAGGCGATTCAGAAGTTGACGGACTTCACTCCCGAAGGAGACGGGTTCGACTGGAAGGCCTGGTGGGCCCAGAACCGGCGGCGCTTCGGCCTGAAGCGTCCGTGACGTCCGTCCCGCTCATGGGCTCGTCTCCCGGCCGGCGGCCGGATGATTCCGGTCCCCGGCGATATTTATCCGGCGATAAGGAGGTCGGTATGAAAAAAAGGATGCGTTTTTGGTCTGTATGGATCATGGCTTTGTCGGTTGTCCTGTACCTGGCGGGTCCGGCGGCGGCCCAGGAAAGAAGACAGGGCTTTAGGGGTGGGTTCTATGTTGGGGTTCTCTACAGCTCCGTCTCCGGCCCCACATTCCGGTTTCCATCCGGAAGCGAACAGCTCAGCGTGTCGCAATCCAAAGGAGTACCCAGTTTTGTCCTGGGCTATGATATCGGTTCCGGCTATTTCGGAATTGGGCTCCGGGGGTCGTACTTCAGCGCCGGCTTCCAGAACTTTGCCACGCCCGACATACCGGGCGGCATGGATATCGTCGGCTATTCGAGCCCG
This sequence comes from Candidatus Aminicenantota bacterium, assembly GCA_963727095.1. Lineage (GTDB taxonomy): Bacteria > Acidobacteriota > Aminicenantia > Aminicenantales > Saccharicenantaceae > CAVSEQ01. The sequence continues at coordinate 1,874,360 of CAVSEQ010000005.1, forward strand.
AAATACAGTATGTTCATGGCGGACATCCTTCTCCACTGGGCACCGGCCCGTTCCAACATTTTCAGCATCTACGGATTCCTGGGCCTGGGGGGAAGCTCCAAAACGTACACGGTATCGAATTCGGTTTTTCCCGAATGGAACGGCGCCAAAAGCCTCACCGAGTTTGAATACAGCTACGGCCTCGGCCTCCGCATCAGGCCGGTGAGGTTCGTGGCTATTTTCGGCGACGTGCGGCTCATCCCCGGAGACCGGACCATCGTGGGCAGGAATTTTCTCTACAGCGACGGGACCTACGATTATTACGAGTACGGCGATGCCTATACGTCGCACTTCACGACAGTCATCTCGGGAGGCCTCTCGCTGCACTTCTAAACCTCCGCCGGCCGGCTCGGCAAGACAAAACCGCGAGCGGGCCGTGGCCGCTCGAGGAAATAAAGCGGGAAAACTATAATAGTTCCTTATGTCTTTGAAGCCTATTCGCGTCGATTCGTCCTTGTGCACGGGCTGCCGGGCCCGTGAAGCGGCCTGCGTTTTTCGAAAAGAAAAACTCCTGGGAACCGCGGCCCCGAGGCCAGGCGACCGTTTGTCGTTTCCGACATCGTTCCCCGTTCGACGATTGCCTGCCGGAGCGATCTCCGCTATGATAGAGCCGGCGCGAGTCGCGAAAGGAGGCTCGGATGGTCGAGACGTCAACTTTAGCCCGGCTCGAGCTGTTCGAAGGATTGCCCGAGGAGGCACTCCAAGCGATGGCTCGCATGTCGCAAGAGATGTCCTTCCGCGCCCACTCGTCCCTCTTCAGTCCGGAACAGTCCTCCAAGTTGATCTATCTGCTCCTCGAGGGATCCGTTGCCTTGACCGTATTCGCTCCGCCCCTTTCCCAGCCGGTGACCATGGCGGTGCTGAAAACGCCGGGTCAGGCGTTCGGGTTCGCCCCGGTCATCGGACAGGGCCACCATAACAGCTCGGCGGAAGCGCTGACCGATGTCCGCGTCATCGCGGTGGACGGCGGCGCCCTCATGGAATACTTCGCCAAAGAGCCCGGGGTCGGCTTCACGGTCATGACGCGCGTCGCCCATGTTATCAGCCGGCGGCTGGGGACGCTCAGGAAGCTGCTTCTCGAAACTGTGATCGAGTACGAGAGGCAGTCCGGCGCCACGGAAGAAAACTAGGATTCTTCGGCCCCCGTCGCGGGGCAAACGCCTGAACGGGCTGCTTTCCCGCAGCACAAAATTCAAGTCCCCTCGGCAGAGGGATGCGCTTTCGGTCGGAGTCCGGCCGGGCGGCCTCCGTGAGGGAATATCATCCTGCTCGTGAAGCCCTTCGCAGGGGCGTTCAACCCAGGATTTTTTCGTAGAAGTCGTTTCCCTTGTCGTCGACGATGATGAAAGCCGGGAAATCCTTGACCGTGATCTTGAAGATCGCTTCCATGCCGAGTTCGGGGTAGGCCAGGACTTCCTGCTTGGTGATGCAGTCCTTGGCCAAACGGGCCGCAGGGCCGCCGATCGAGCCGAGGTAGAATCCGCCATAGGTCTTGCAGGACTCGGTGACCACCTTCGAGCGGTTCCCTTTGGCCAGCATGACCAAGGACCCGCCCCGTTTCTGGAAAAGGGGCACGTAATCGTCCATACGGCCGGCGGTCGTGGGGCCGAAGGAGCCGGACGCGTATCCGGGCGGAGTCTTCGCCGGCCCGGCATAATAGATGATGTGATCCTTAAAATAAGCGGGAAGGTCCTCGCCGGCGTCCAACCGTTCTTTGAGTCTGGCGTGGGCGATGTCCCGCGCGACGATGATCGGTCCGTTGAGCGACAGGCGCGTCGCGACAGGGTATTTGGCGAGTTCCGACCGGATCTCGCTCATCGGCCGGTTGAGATCAATGACCACGGCCGAGGCGTCCGCTACGGCAGGCTTGGGAAGGTACTTGGCCGCGTCCTTTTCCAGCCTTTCGAGGAAGATCCCGTCTCGGGTGATCCGGGCTTTGACGTTCCGGTCGGCGTTGCAGCTCACGCCTATGCCGATTGGACACGAGGCTCCGTGCCGGGGCAGACGGATCGCGCGGACATCGAGGCAAAAGTATTTCCCGCCGAACTGCGCGCCCAGGCCGATTTCGCGGGAAGCCTTGAGCAGCGTTGCCTCGAGTTCCAGGTCGCGGAACGCATGGCCCCCCGGGCCGCCGGCCGTCGGCAGATGATCGAGGGCGCGGGCCGAGGCCAGCTTAACCGTCTTCAGAACGGTCTCGGCCGAGGTCCCGCCGATCACGACCGCAAGGTGATAAGGCGGGCAGGCCGCCGTGCCGATGGCCTTCATTTTTCCCAGGAGGAATTTCGGGAGGGCCTCCGAGTTGAGAACCGCCTTGGTTTCCTGGAAAAGGATGGTCTTGTTGGCCGATCCGCCGCCCTTGGCGATGAAGAGAAAATCGTAGGCGTCGCCGTCCACCGCGGAGATGTCAATCTGGGCGGGGAGGTTCGTTCCCGTGTTTTTTTCCTCATACATGGAGAAGGCGGCGTTCTGCGAATAGCGGAGATAGTTCTTGACGTACGCGTTGAAGACACCCCGGGAGAGAGCCTCTTCGTCGCCGCCCGCCGTCCGGACCTGATGGCCTTTCTTGGCGTTGATGATGGCCGTGCCCGTGTCCTGGCACATCGGAAGCACGCCGTCGGCCGCAATGACCGCGTTTTTCAGGAGTTCGAGCGCTACGGACTTGTCGTTGGGGGAGGCCTCGGGATCGTCGAGGATATCCGCCACCTGCCTTAAATGGGACGGACGGAGCAGGAAGGCGGCGTCATGGAAGGCGCGCTCCGCGAGGAACGCCAGACCCTCGAGAGCCACTTTGATGGCGGGCCGGCCTTCGGAAAGAGAAGTCTCGACATAGTCTCGCGTGATCAGCTCGAATTCGGTTGTGTCGGGCCCGAGTGGAAACATCGGAGAATAGACAAATTCCGGCATGGTAGCTCCTTCCGGCGGCGTCAAGGCCCTTGTCCACGGTTCCAACCCCTCGGCACAAGGGATGCCGCACCAGGCGTTATCTCTTGGCTTTGGCCAAGCCGTACTCGAATCCTTTCTCAAAAGCCATGAGGTTCAGGCCTTCGGTGCCCTTGGGCACGGAGGTCTCGATGGCCTTGCGCATGGCGTCCTTCGACACCAGTTTCGTCACGGCGGTAAAGAAGCCGGCCATGACCATGTTGAGGACGACCTTCCGGCCCAGTTCCTCGGCGATCCGGGTCGCCGGAATGCCGAACACGGAGACCGTCGAAGGCAGGCCGCTGGGTTCCACGAGCTCCTCTTCGATGAGCAGCATCCCCTCAGGGTCGAGGTCCGGCATGAACTTGGTATATGCCTCCTGGCTCATGATGACCATGATCTGCGGTTTTTTGATGTAGGGATAGAGGATGGCGGAGTCGGAAACGATGACCTGGGCGCTGCAGGCGCTGCCGCGCGCCTCCGGTCCGAAGGCCTGGGTCATCGTGGCGTCCTTGCCGTCGTAGATCGAGGCCGCCTTGCCGATGATGTAACCCGTCAGGATGACGCCCTGCCCCCCGAACCCGCCGATCTTGATTTCGGTCTTGGCCATGTTAGCCCTCGTACAGTTTGTACCGGTCGCCCAGTTTTTCTTTATAGTGGGCGTTCATCGCGTCGAGATAGGTCGGCCGGTCGATGTCCACGAATTTGCCGACGATGATCCTATCGTGAAGCCGGATGTCCGCATCCTTGGTCTTGGCGCCGGTGCGAATATCACTGTGGTCGCAGTACCAGCGCAGGCGATCGAGCCCGTCCCCCATTTTCTGCTGCCGCTCGAAGATCGTCGGGCAGGGGGCCAAGATCTCGATGAAACTGAACCCCGGCTTCTTCATGGCCTCAACCATGGAGTTGGTCTGGTTGTAGACATGAAGAGACGTCCACCGAGCGACATAAACCGCACCGACAGACTCCGCCAGGAAGGGAAGGTTGTAGGGCGTCTCAAAGTTGCCGAACGGCACCGTGGAGAGGATTGATCCTTCGGGAGTTGTGGAGGCCAACTGTCCGCCGGTCATGGCATAGTTAAAGTTGTTAAGGCAGATGACGGTGATGTCGATGTTGCGCCGGGCGGCATTGATGAAGTGGTTGCCGCCGATGGCGATGATGTCCCCGTCGCCGCTGAAGACGATGACTTTGAGCTTGGGATTGGCCAGCTTCAGACCGGTCGCGAAGGGAATGGCGCGGCCGTGGGTTGTGTGGAAGGAATCGACCTTGACATAACCCGCGACGCGGCCCGTGCAGCCGATGCCCGAGACCACCGCCACCTCGTCGAGCGGTGTGCCGCATTTCTCCAAGGCCTTGGCGAAGCAATTGAAGCTGACGCCGATGCCGCAGGTGGAACACCAGATGTGGGGCATCCGGTCCATCCGGACGAAATCGTCCATTGGGTGCTTTTCCGGATGGAAATCCGAGCCCGGGCTCAATGATGCTTTTTGAAGTTCGTTTAGGACCGACACCGGTAGGCCTCCTCGATCTTATCGGCGATATCCTCGACCTTGTGGACCATGCCGCCGCCGTGCCCGGCCAGGATGACGGGCGCCTTGCCGCGGGCGCACCGGTCCACCTCAAAAAAGACCTGGCCGTAGTTCATCTCGGCGACGACCATGGCTTTGCCCCGGCCTGCCAGTTCGAAGATCTTCTGCTCGGGGAAAGGCCAGACGACGATCAGCCGCAGCATTCCGACCTTGATCCCCCGGCTCCTGGCGATCTCGACGGCCTCGACGGCGACGCGGGACGTGATTCCGTAGGAGATAACGACAACATCGGCATCCTCGACGCCGATCTCCTCGTAGCGCCAGATCTTCGGCGCGTTGAGACGAATCTTGTCGACCAACCGGTGGACGAGCTGCTCCTGAATTTCGGGAGTCATGTTCGGATAGCCCCGGAAGTCGTGGGTCAGCCCCGTGACGTGGAGCCGGTACCCGTCTCCGGCTTTGAACATGTCGGGGACGAGGTCCTCGGCTGGTTTGAAGGGCAGGTAGTCTCCCGGCGGGAGTTTAGTGAAGCGCCGCGGCGTGATTTCGATTTTGTCGGCGGGCGGGATGACGACCCGCTCCATCATGTGGCCGACGCTCTCATCCATCATAAACATCACCGGCACCCGGTACTGCTCTGAGAAATTGAAGGCTTCGATGGTGAGGTCGAACGTTTCCTGGGGTGAGTTGGGAGAGAGCGCGATGATCTCGTAATCGCCGTGCGAACCCCAGCGGGCCTGCATCATGTCGGCCTGGCCGGGCAGCGTGGGCAGCCCCGTCGACGGGCCGCCGCGCTGGACGTCCACGAAAACGCACGGCGTCTCGGTCATGGCCGCCAGGCCGATGTGCTCCATCATCAGCGAAAAGCCGGGTCCGCTTGTCACGGTCATGGCCTTCTTGCCGCCCCAGACGGCGCCTTGGATGGCGATCGAGGCGGCCAACTCGTCCTCCATCTGGATGAAGATCGCGCCCTCGATGAGCGGCGCGCGCCGGGCGAATCGCTCGATGATCTCGGTGGACGGCGTGATCGGGTATCCGGCAATGAAGCGGCATCCCGCGGCGAGGGCGCCCTCGCAGCAGGCGAAGTCTCCGTCGATATAATGGGACCCTGTGAGAACTCCTCTGGGATCAGCGTTCATGGTTTTTCCCCGGTCATCGGCTCATAGGTGTAGATGGCGAACTCCGGGCAGATCATCCGGCAGAACCCGCAGTTGACGCAGAGTTCGAGGCGCTCGATTTCCGGCGGATGATAGCCCTTGGCGTTGTACTTCTTGGCCACGACGAGGACATGGTGCGGGCAGTACTCGATGCAGAAGCCGCAGCCTTTGCAGCGCTCCTCCAGGATGACAATCTGGCCGTGGGGCGTCTCCGGCCTGGAGAGCCCGAATGGTTTCTCTCTGTGCCTTACGGGCATGGGTCGACCTCGTTCATGGATTACCGCAACGTCCCGTGGTATTTCGTCGTCAGCTGTTTCTTCCGGACGTCAGGGTTGGAATAATCAGGGAGAATCATGGGCGCCACGCGGTCCTCCACGGGAACGTGGGCTTCAACCAGGGCCTTGTGATACGCCCGGACGTGATCGAGCGACAAGGCGCCGTCCTTGGGGGCCTTTTTTGCGTAGAGGGCGGCGTTGCACCCGGCGATGCGCCCGAACACCAGAACGTCCAGCAGGGAATTGCCCATCAGCCGGTTTTCGCCGTGAACGCCGCCGCTGACCTCGCCGGCGACGAAGAGCCCGGGAACCACGGTTTCGGTACGGCTGTCGATCTGAAGGCCTCCATTTTGGTAGTGGAGCGTCGGGTAGACGAGCATCGGCTCCTTCGTGATATCGATTCCGTAACGGTGGAAGAGGATCCACTTGCCCGGGAATTCCTTGCGGACCGTGCCTTCGCCCTTGAGGATATCGATCATGGGGGAATCGAGCCAGACGCCGAACTTGCCCGTCGGCGTGGGCACGCCCTTGCCGCGCTCCCGGCATTCCCGGATGAACGCCGAGGCCTCGACGTCGCGGGGTTCGCGCTCGTTGACGAATTGCTCGCCGTCGATGTTGAGGACGTTGGCCCCCGCGCCGCGGAATTTCTCCGTGATGAGGAGCCCTTCGGCCTGCTCGGGAAAGACGGCGCCCGTCGGGTGGTATTGGACGGTGTGGAGAAACTTGACCGGCACGCCGGCCCGGTAGCCCATGACGAGGCCGTCCCCGGTGGCGCCGTAGTGGTTCGTCGTCATGAAGTCCTGGATGTGGAGCCGGCCCGATCCTCCGGTGGCCAGGATCACGGCCTTGGCCCTCACGATAAGATACTCTTCGGTTTCAAGGTTGAACAGGACGGCGCCGGCGCAAGCACCCTTCGCGTTCAGGAGGAGCTCGACGGCCGGCGAAAACTCCAGGACCTTGATGTCGTCGGGATGATTTTTTACCTCGTCGCGCAGGGTGCGCATGATCTCGGCCCCGGTAATGTCGCCGGCGTAGAGCATACGCTTGCGCGACGTGCCGCCGCCGTGCATCGCTTTGAGGCGGCCGTCCTCGAACCTGGAAAACATGGCCCCCAGCTTCCCCAGCCAGGCCATAACCTTCGGCGCCTCGAGGACGAGCGTCTCGACCAACTCAGGGTCGTTTTTAAAATGGCCGCCGCCCAAGGCGTCCAGATAGTGGTAATACGGTGAATCCTTCTCGATCTTCGTCGCGGCCTGAATGCCCCCCTCCGCCATCATGGTGTTGGCGTCGCCGATGCGCAGCTTGGTGGCCATGATGACCTTGGCCCCGTTCTCGCGGGCCAGGAGGGCCGCCGAAGATCCCGCGCCGCCGCCGCCGATGATAAGGATGTCGCTTTCGTAATCGACGTGGGAGAGGTCCAGGGCATCGGGGTCGATCCGGCTCTTCGCATGGAAGAGGCGCACTATTTCCTTGGCGATCCGGTAGCCCTTATTGGGTCCAACCAAGATCTCCGTCCGCCCTTCTTCCTTGAAGTCCGGATGGTACTTCAAGATCTCCTCGCGGGCCTGAAGCGACATCGTGGGGAACTCCTCGCCGTTCCTTTTCCGTTCGACGCGGGCCGGCCGGGTTTTTTCGACCTTCCTGATCAGTTCATTGAGCTCCGGGGTATAGGGCATCGTTCATTCCTCCAGAAAAGACTTGTCTCGGGGCGTCCAGAACTCGTCAGCCATATCGGGCTCGATCTCAAGCTCCTTATAGAGTTTTTTGATCTCGGCCTGAGTCTTGCGCTTGAGTTCCCGGATGGCCTTGTCGAACTTCCCGCTCTCCAGCACTGCGACGGCCGCGTCCAGATGTTTGGGCTTGGGAGCGAGGTGCCGGGCGTGGAGGCGGCGGGCGAGGATGGCGATGTTGTACTGAACTTCCTCGGCCGGGCAACGGGCCGCGCAGAGGCCGCACATGACGCAGTCGAAGGAATTGTCGGCCACAGCCGTGATGTCGCCCTGGATGGCCTTCGAGATGTAGCCCAGGACGTCGATGTCCATAGGGCAGCTCCGGGTGCATGTGCCGCATCCCACGCACTTGAAGATTTCGGGATAGAGCGCGGCGAGGGTCGAACCCACCGCCGGCAGGGTTTCGATGTCATAGACGGCCTTGTTCCCCGGGAAGAAAGGGATCTGCGTGATGTACATGTCGGGCTGGACGACCGTCTGGCAGGCCAGGCCGACCTCGATCCGGTAGGAGTTGGGATAGCGGAAAACCGTGCCGCAGGCGCCGCAGATCCCACCGCGGCAGCCGCAGCCCCGGACGAGCTGGTAGCCGGCATATTCGAGAGCCTTCTGGATCGTCAGTGAGGCCGGCACCTCATATCGCTTCCCCATGAGGAAGATGGGAACGAGGCGCTCTTGGGGCGCCTTCGGCTTGGCCTCGGACTTCTTAGGTTTGGCAGCTGTCTTACTCATCTTTGACCACCTCGCTGGATAACGCTTTTTCGTTCAGTTGGAGAGGTCCCAGGGCCCGGATCTGCTCCGTGAACTCGTCCATAGTTTCGGCGAACTTTTTCCCCTCGGCCGCCGAGATCCATTCGAGACGAAAACGCTTGGGGTCTATGCCCAGGTCCTGAAGCATCTTAATGAAAAGGGTCACCCGGCGCAGCGTCTTGTAGTTTCCCTCGACGTAGTGGCAGTCGCCGGGGTGGCAGCCGCCGATGAACACGCCGTCCGCCCCTTCCTTGAAGGCGTAGAGGACATGCTGAAGGTCCACGCGGCTTGAGCACATGACCCGCATGTTGACGCTGTCTGGAGAGTAATGGAGACGGGACGTGCCGGCCATGTCCGCCGCCGAGCTTGTGCACCACTTGCAGAGAAAACACATAATTTGGGGTTCGAACATCATCACTCCCGCAGCATCGCCCTCAGCATGGAAAAGATCTGATCGTCTGTCTGGTTCCGCTGTTGGGCCGCCCCGCTGGGGCAGGCGGCGGCGCACGCGCCGCAGCCCTCGCAGAGAATCTCGTTCACGACGGCGACGCCGCGCTCCGGGTCAAGGCTCCGGGCGCCGTAGGGGCACATCGAGAGGCAGATGCCGCACCCGGAGCAGAGCTCGTCGTTGACCGGCACCACCGTCGGCTCGTGGCTGAGCTCTTTCTGGGCGAAGAGGTCGCCGACCTTGGAGGCCGCCGCCGAGGCCTGGGACACGGTCTCCGGGATGTCCTTGGGCCCCTGGGCGCAGCCGGCCAGGAAGAAGCCGGCGTTCAGGCTTTCGACCGGCCGGAGCTTGGGGTGCGCCTCGGCCAGGAACCCGTGAATGTCGGTCGCGATCTTCAGCTTCCTAAGGAGGTCCGGGACGCCTTCCGCCTTGACCATGGCCATGGCCAGCACGACAAGGTCGGCCTCGACCTCAACCTTCTTTCCGGTTAAGGTGTCCACGCCCCAGACGATGAGCTTGTCGCCCTCCTTAAAAATCTTGGACACCTTGCCGCGGATATAGAGGACCTTGTCCTCCTCCACCGCCCGCTGATAGAACTCGTCGAACGACTTGCCGCCCGTCCGGACATCGATGTAAAACACGGTGGCCTGGCCGGTCGGAACGCGGTGCTTGTACAGCATGGCGTGTTTGGCCGTGTACATGCAGCAGATCTTGGAACAGTAGGGATTGTGCTTCTCGGTGTCCCGGGAGCCGCTGCACTGGACGAAGACGACGGACTTCGGGACCTTGCCGTCCGACGGCCTCCGGACGACGCCGCCGGTCGGGCCCGACGCGGAGAGGATGCGCTCGAACTCAAGGCCGTTGATGACGTCCTCGTATTTCTCGCCTCCGTATTCCCCCAACGCCTGCATCGTGTAGAGGTCATAGCCGGTCGCAACGACCACGGCCCCAACCTCCTCCTCGATGTAACTTTCCTTCATGTCGTAGTCGATGGCCTTTTTCTCGCACACGTCTTTGCACTTGCCGCAGCGGACCGGCTGCAGGCCGAGACAATGCTCGACATCCAACGTGTAGGTGCCCGGGATGGCTTGGGGGAAGGGCATGTAGATGGCCTTGCGGAACGACAGCCCTTCATTGAATTCGTCGGGGACTATCTGCGGGCAAACCTTCGCGCATTCGCCGCAGAGATTGCACAGGCTGTCGTCGACGAATCGCGGTTTCTTCTTGATGCGGACCTTGAAATTGCCCACGAAACCGGACAGGGAGTCGACCTCGTGATAGGTGAGGAGCCTGATCCGTGGATGGCGCGAAACTTCGACCATTTTGGGCGTCAGGATACACTGGGAACAGTCGAGCGTGGGGAAGGTCTCCGAGAGCTGGATCATCTTGCCGCCGATCGAAGGATTCTTCTCGACGAGCAGGACCTCGAAGCCGTGTTCGGCGATGTCGAGCGCGGCCTGAAGGCCGCTGATACCGCCGCCGATGACCAGAGCCTTCTTCTTCACACCCACCTTGATCGGCTCCAGGTTCTCGTTCTGCAGGGCCTTCTCGACGTGGGATTTGACGATCTTAATGGCCTTCTTGGTGGCTTTGTCCTTATCCGTGTGCACCCAGCTGTCCTGCTCCCGGATGTTGGCGATCTCGATCTGATAGGGGTTCAGGCCGGCCAGCTTGGCGGCCTCCTGAAACGTCTTCTCGTGAAGGGTCGGCGAGCACGCCGCGACGATGATCCCGTCGAGATGCTTTTCCTTGATGGTATCGATGATCATCTGCTGGCCGGGGTCGGAGCACATGTACACGTAATCCGTGGAGAATGTCACCCCCGGATAGTCCTTCATGACAGTGGCGACTTTTTCGACGTCCACGATACTGGCGATATTGACGCCGCAGTGGCACACGAACAGTCCGATGCGCTTGTCCTTATTCTTCTTTTTAGGGGTCATGACCTCACCTCGGCCGCTTGACTTTCCTTGAACAGGTCGTCAGCGGGGACGGCGTGCTCCCCCAGGCCCAGATCAGCCTTATCCAGTCCCAGGGCCCAGGCCAGGAGCTGGGTGAAAAACAGCACGGGGAGCCCCGCGAAATCCAGGAACGTTTCCTTTATGGCAGCCTGACGGTGGTCCATATTGTAGAAGCAAAGGGGGCACGTGACGGCGATAGCCGCCGCGCCGTTCATCCGGGCGGACCGGAGGACCCGGTAGGAGGCCTCCGTGGCCGCGGCCGGCAGGGATACGGACAGGTACGAACCGCAGCATTCCTGCTTGAAAGGGTAGTCGACCGCCGTACATCCCAGAGTCTCCAGGAATCCCTCGAAGATGTGGGGCGAATCGGGTTCGTCGACGCCCATCTCCTTGTGCGGCCGGAGCAGCCGGCAGCCATAATAGGGCGCGACGGCCAGGCCCTTGAGGTCGCGCTTGAGGCGGGACTGGATCTTGGGGGCGCCGACGCTATCGCGGAGGTATTCAAGAAGGTGGAGAACCTTGACTTCGCCGTTGTAGTCAGGCAGCCCCGTCGTCCTTTCCTTTGTCGAGGGATCAATTTTAATGTCGTCCTTGAGATAGGCGTTGACCCGCCGGCGCTTCATAGCATCCGTTTGGAAAGCCCTATTGGCCCTTTTCAGGACGGCGTAGCAGAACGAGCAGGTCGTGACGATGACATCGCCGCCTTCCTCCCGCACCTGCCGCAGAACGCGGATAGGAGCCGCCAGCCCGATGATTTTCTCCTCGGTGAGCGGATATTCCGCGCCGCAGCAGGTCCAGCCTTCGGGCTCGACGAGTTCGACGTCGAGCCGCCGCATCGCTTCCCGCGTCGTGATGTCCAAGGCCGTGGATTTTTCCTTGAGCGTGCATCCCGGATAGTAATGGAGTTTCATGAGCTTTCCCTATTTCGAAAACTTGCGGAAAACGGACACCAGGACCTGCTGGGGCAGTTCCTTGGCCAGTTCGGGGGATATCTCACCCGGGCCGAACGCGTCCCGGCCCTTGGGATCCAAGACGTGCCGGACGGCCTCCATCACCCGGGCCAGGTCGATGCCCTTGGGGCACCGGGACTGGCAGGTGAAACAGGAGGCGCAGAGGAAAAGGGTTTTGCAACGCAGGACATCCTCCTCGAGTCCCAGTTGGACGAGTCGGATGATCTGGTTGGGCAGGAGGTCCATCTCCGAGGCCATGGGGCATCCCGCGGAACAGCGCCCGCATTGATAGCAGGCGTAGACGTTTTCGCCGGAAAGCTCCTCGATCCTCGCGATGAACTTGCGCGTTCCCTGGTCGACCTTGAGCTTAACTCTCATGCTCTCTCCTCGGACGGAGTTCGATAGTTCCGTATGATAAATAAGCGTCGGACATTAGAGCGTAACGGGCTTCTCCAACTTTTGAAGAGCGGCCTCGACAACCTCCCGGACATCTTTCCTTTCCCCCCGGCGAAGGAGGGTGTTCTTCAGCGGAGCCATGGCCTTGGCGTCCCCGATCTCTCCCAGGAGCCTGGCGGCGCGGAAACGTGTCGTCCACGACGGGCTCTTGAGGGCCTCGACAAGCGGGTCCACGGCCTCGGGTCCGAAATTGAGGAGCGCATTCTCGGCGCTCTCTCGGACGCCCCAGTGCGGGTCGGCCATGACCTTGAGCAGCGGCTGAATGGACCGGCCGTCTTGGAAACTGCCGAGGAGCCGCGCGGCCTGAACGCGGACCTCGCGCGAAGTGTCCTTAAGACCGTGCAGGGCCGCCCCCAGCATTTCGGCTTGCCCCTGGCCTGCGGTCCTCAGCACGCGCATCGCCTCGCGGCGGATAAAGCCCGCGTTGTCCTTGCGAGCCATTCGGGCAAGATGTTCGACGGCGGCCGCGCCGCCCATTTTGCCCAGGGCGCGCACCGCCTCGAACCGGACGTTTTCGGAGTCGTCCTTGAGCGACGGCAGGATCTCGAGAACCACGGACGCATCGGCCACCTCGGCCAGGACCTTCAGAGCACAGCAGCGTCCCCAGGCGGCGCACCCGATCTGCGAGAGGGCTTGCGAAGCCGCTTCCTGGATGTCAGGCAATCCGGTTTCGACGATCTCCTTGAGCAACGGCACAGCGCGGTGGTCTTCCAGTCCGCCCAGGGCCTTGATCGCCCGGATCTGGAGTTCCTGGTGCTCTTTGTCGCCGGCGTCCTTTTTCAGATCCTCGATGTCCGAACTGTTATAGGAGAGCGTGGCCAGGAGATGCCGCGTGACGATCGCGCCGAAACGGACTAGGGCGGCCACGGCTGCCTGCCGAACCAGGAAATAGCTGCTGCGCAGATAGTTGATCAGGGCGGGCACGGACTTGGGGTCGCCGATCCGACCCAAACACTTAAGGAAGGCCCGCTGGGCGAACTTATCCCGCTCCCGCGACAGGGCGTTAAGGAGCGGGATGGTGGCCTGCTTGCCGAACCGAGAGATGGCGGAGGCGGCTTGCTCCTGGACCTTCTCGACATTGTCCTGAATCATCAGCACCAGAGGTTCGACGCTGGCCCTGTCCCCGATGAGGCCAAGGGCTTCGCAGGCGCTGGCCCGAACCGCGGCGTCCTCGTCCTGGAGGAGATCGACCAGGTACGGCGTGGCGCCGGGGGCCTTCGTCTTGCCAAGCGTCCGGGCCGCGTTGGAGCGGATGTTCGGGGCCGGATTCTGCAGCGCCTCCCTCAGCCAGCGGAAGCTATCCGAACCCATCTCCTGGAGTCCTTCCATAGCCAGGTTGACGATCTCCTCGTTGTCAAGCCTGAACATATGGATGAGGATCCGGGCCAGCCGGATGTCCTTGCGGGCGATGATCTCCTTAATCTTCGCCATGAGCTCGGCGACGGCCTCGGTCCGGACGATCCATTCCGGATCTTCCGCAGCCTTGAGGAGGTAATCGATAACGCGGTAGTCTCCAAGCCGGCCGACGGCGGTGACCGCGGCCCACCGGATCTGCGAATTGGCGGACCGGAAGATCTTTGGCTTGATGAGTTCTTCGATCGCCTCCCTCCGTCCGTAGCGTCCCAGGGAGATGGCCGCGGCGTGTTGGACGCTGGGGTTCGGGTCGTTGAGTTTTTCAACGAGGAGAGAATAGATCTCGGGCTGCCTTTCGTAGCTCAGCCGCATGATCGCCTCCCGGACGGAGGAGGCGTCGTCGCTCTCCCGGGCGACACGCAACACATCCTCCAGAGGCGGAGAGGCTATTTTGCTCAACCTATGTCCTTTCGATATAACCCTTGCAGTCTCCGTCGATATTGAACGATGTGACTTGATACTCGCAGTCGATGTTGGCCAGGGCCTTGACGGCCGCGCGGAAACAGCCGATCCGGGCACAGGTCAAGTCCCGGACCGAGAAGCCTTCCTCGATGAGGGCCTGGCAGCTTTTCAAGTAGACGCAGTCGTGGACGGTGATCTCCAGGTGGAAGGGATTCACGTCTGCCAGCTCGAAAAAGCTGGCGTCACGGAACAGCCCTCCTGCGACGCCGATCTGAATATAGTTTTCGACGGCATCACGGATCGAGTTGGACTTCTTGATCTGCATCCCGTACTCGTCTCCCAGGAGATGGAGGTAATACTGGACGGAATGCTCGTAGGCCCGGGCGCTGAAGACATACGGCCGCGTCCCGTGGAAATCGCGGGCCGTTTCCTCGAGCGCGCTCAGCCAGGCCAGCGCGACCAGCCAGCCCGCTTCTTCGCGATCGATTTTTTCCATGATCTTATCCTTTACATCCCTGTTGAGGTCGACAGGCCGGATCCGCCGGCGGCCATGGCCAGGCCCAGCCGTTCGAGCTCGCGTTTCACAGCGCCGGCCTCGACCGGCCGCCCGATCTCGCGGCTCCATTTGGCCGCCAGAGCGGCCGGAGTGGTTTTGCGGTTGCGCGCCCAGAGCACGACAAGCTTGGCCACCTCATCGGGTTTGAACGCGGCCGGCCGGTCGGGCTGCGGCGCCGGCGGCGCCGCGACAGCCTCCCGCGGCCCCACCGCCGCCAGGATGCGCTGAGTGTCCCGGGCGATGGCCAGCTCCTCGTTGGTCGGAACGACCATGAGTTTGACCCGGCCGCTGCTGATGATCCGTTCGTTGGCCTCGTTCTTTTGAGGATCGAGCACGATGCCGAACGCCTCCATGCCCCCGCTGATCATTCGCCGGACGAGTCGGGAATTCTCCCCGATTCCGCCGGTGAAGATGATGGCATCCACACCGCCCATCTCGACCATGTAGGAACCGATGTATTTCTTGGCCGTGTGGCAGTAGATCTCGAGAGCCAGTTCGTGGCGTTCGCTGCCGCGGGCGGCCTCCTGCTCGATCTCGCGCATGTCATGGGATGTTTCGGTCAGCCCCAGCATGCCGCTGTTCTTGTTCATAATGGAATCGATTTCTCTGGTTCCCAATTTCTCGCGCTCCATGATGTAGGGGACAAGGGCCGGGTCAATGCTGCCGCAACGGGTTCCCATTACCAAGCCCTCGAGAGGAGTGAAGCCCATCGTCGTGTCCACCGACCGGCCGCGGTCCACGGCCGCAATGCTGGCGCCGTTGCCCAGGTGGCAGGTGATCAGCTTCAGCTTGTCGATCGGTTTGCCCAGCGCCTCGGCGGCCCGATGGGCCACGTAGCTGTGGGAGGTTCCATGGAACCCGTACCGGCGAATGCTCAGCTTCCTGTAGAGGGCATAGGGGAGTCCGTAGATGAAGGCCTTCGGGGGAATCGTCTGATGAAAGGCGGTGTCAAACACCCCGACCTGGGGAATACCCGGAAGCAGCGATTCGCAGGCCTCGATGCCTTTCAGGTTGTGCGGATTGTGCAGGGGAGCGAACTGGATGCACTTGCGGATCGTCGACTTGACCTTGTCGGTGATCAGGACCGATTCGGAAAAGTCCTCGCCGCCGTGGACCACCCGGTGCCCGATTCCGTCGATCTCGCCCTTCTGCCGAATGACGCCGTGCTGCGGGTGGAGCAGCAAATTCAGGACGATCTCAATGGCCACAGAATGGTTCAGGACCTCTCGAATCTCGCGGATCCTGTTCCGGCCTTCCGGCTGATACGTGACGATGGCATCGCTCGAGCCGATCTTCTCCACGATTCCTTTGGCCAGGAGACCCTCGTCGTCCATACGGATGAACTGGAACTTCACGGAAGAGCTGCCGCTGTTGAGCACAAGTATTTTCATGGCCTTCCTATCTCCTCAGATCACGGACCAGCGTCCCTCCATGATCGAAGACCTTGACGTGAAGCGCCGCCTGACCGGGCCAAGCGTGCGTGGCGCAGCCGAAGCATGGGTCATACGCCCGGAAGGCCATCTCGACGATGTTCAGAAGCCCATCGTTGACCTGACCCCCCTTGATGAAATTCATGGCCGCTTTTTTGACCGAAAGGTTGATGGCGCCGTTGTTGTTGGTTGTGCCCACGATGAGGTTCGCTTCCTGCACGATGCCGCGTTCATCGGTCTTGTAATGATGATAGAGGGTTCCCCGCGGGGCCTCGACGACGCCGACGCCTTCGTCCGGAGTCTTATCCGGGACGACGCGGAATTCAGGGCCCGTGATCTCGGAGTCCCCGGCCAGCTCGACCCAGCGCTCGGCCGCGAACAGCAGCTCGATGAGCCGGGCCCAGTGCGTCGCGAGGGTCTGGTGGACCGGCTTCCCGCCGAGCGTCTTATACATCCGGTCGTGCTCCTCGTTGGCCAGGGGCGTCGCCATTCCCTCCGAGACGTTGAGGCGGGAGAGCGGCGTGGCCTTATAGATCCCGCTCTCCGGACCGTCGACCAGGCCCTTCCAGCCGATTTTGCGCAGGACCGGAAACTTGAGGTAGGTCCATGGCTCGACGTGCTCAACGAGATGCTGGAGGTAATCCGCCGGCTTAAACTTGACCAACTCGCGGCCCTCCGGGCCCGTGACCCGGATGTCGCCGTCATAGAAATTGACATGGTTGTGTTCGTCCACGAGGCCCATGTTATAGGTGTGGTGGGTGAAGCTGTCGCTCAGGATAAGCTCAACGTACTGCGGGTTGCCCAAGACGATCTGATTGAAGATCCCGATCGAGAATTTGGCGAACTCGACGGCGTCTTTCCCGGTCTGGAGGACCAGGTCCCGCTCATCCTTGTTCATGCCTTTGCTCATGCCGCCGGGCACTGCGCCAATGGGGTGGACCGATCTTCCGGCCATCATCTTGATGAGCTCATGGCATCGGCCTCGCATCCCGATGACTTTGAGCCCGATCTCGACGCCGACCTTGTGGACGACGCCGAGGATGTTGCGCTGGGCCGCCGGTGCGTCCGGACCCATAACGAAGTCCGGGCCGCCCAGGGCGTAGAAATGCGTGGCATGGTCGGTGACGTAAAAAATGGAATAGAGGAGTTCACGCAGCAGGCGGGCGGTACGCGGCAGGTCGATATGGTAGACCGCGTCGCAGGTCTTGGCCGAGGCCAACATGTGGGCCTCCGGGCAGACGCCGCAGATGCGGGTCGTGATCCGGGGCATTTCCTCGACCGGCCGCCCGACGCAGAATTTTTCGAAGCCGCGGAGCTCCGGGATCTGGACGTAGGCGTCGGCCACGTTGCCCGCATCGTCCAGGAAAATCGATATCTTGCCGTGGCCTTCGAGCCGGGTGACGGGATCGATCACAATGGTTTTCATTTCAGCCGCCTCCCCACTAACCCTCCGGCCAAACCGAACCGGTAGAATGTCCCGACCGGATCGACGATCTCGCCGACGACCTTCTCGATCGCCGCGGGCTCGTCTTCGTCGATGATCGAGGCGATCGCCCCGGCCAATTTGGCACCCACATCTTGGATGCCATCGGCCGGCCCGTAGCAGCCTCGACAGCCCAGGTTGACCCGGGGACAGAGGGCGCTGCATCCGGCGTGGATGGCCGGACCGTTGCAGATGATCCCCTGCTCGAGCAGGCATTTCACAGGATCGATGGCCCGGGGGTCGACCAGGTGAGGACGGAGATAGGCCTTGACTTTCTTCTCCTCTTTCTTCCTCGGGCATTCATCGCAGACGACTTTAGGGTTGACCCCGACGAGTGATCCTTTCGGCGGCAGTTTGCCAGACAGAGCCGCTTCGGCGACAGCCCAGATCTGCTCGGCCACCGGCGGGCAGCCGGGCATACGGTAGTCGACGTCCACAACCTGGTCCAAGGGTCTGAGGACTTCGAATAAATCCGGCAGGGTCAGCGGCCCGAAGGGCGTTTCAGTGACCATTTGGGGCCGGATGGCGTTTCCCGGCTCGACAGAGGGAGACCGGCGGTAGACGTAATCCAGGATGGCTTCTTTGGTCGTCAAATTGGCCAGCCCAGGGATGCAGCCTTCGTAAGCGCAGGAACCGAAGGCGACGAGGACCTTGGACTTTTGGCGGAGGAGCTTGGCGATGTGCAAGTTCTCTTCGTTGCGGATGCCGCCGTTGAACAGCATCACATCGATTTCCCCGTCGGCCATGGCCTCGACGTCTTTGTACTTGGTGTCCATAATACAGGGGCAGAAGACGAGGTCCGCGGCGGCGTCGAAATCCAGGATTTTTTCGCGGATGTCGAGAAAGGCGATCTCACAACCGCCGCAGCTGGCCGCCCAGTAGAGGGCGAATTTCGGCTTAGCCATGCATCATCCTTTCGGATCGAGATGAGGGACGGTGTCCGCTTGACCGGTTGCGCTCGTCTTGGCGGAAGCGGAACAACCGGCCGGGTGGGGCCCAGGCGGAATGGCGGATAGTATGAAGGCTGTCGCCGCCGGACAGGCAACCCGCACAACGGTGGGGATTGATCCTCTCGGCCCGCGATGAAATTCTATTCATCAATCACAAAGCACAAATACGAATTTAAGGTTTTTAACTATAGTTTCTTTGCGGGATGGTGTCAAGCCCCCGGCTTCTTTACGACGGTCTTCTTCGACGCCATTCTTTCATACTCCCTATTTATCTTATCAGAATGATAGGGAAGTTCAAAACGCCGGGCCGGAGGCAAGCTCCGAGCGGGTGTTTGACAGTCCAGACCTCCTCTGGTATAAGAAAACCGCCCGACGCGACAGAACATCATGATGACTCCGGCGAAGACCCCGCGAGCGGACACCCCTTCCTCTTAAGGGCGTCCGCATCAGACTATATATAAGGAAAAGAAATATGAAAATCCATGAGTACCAGGCCAAACAGATCCTGGCCCGCTACGGCGTGCGCATCCCGCGCGGTGGCGTGGCCGATACGCCGGCCGCGGCAAGGGACATCGCCGCACAGCTGGGTTGCCGCGTCGTAGTCAAGGCTCAGATCCATGCCGGCGGCCGCGGCAAGGGCGGCGGGATCAAACTCGCCGACTCTCCCGCCGAGGCCGAACGGCTGGCGCGGGACATGATCGGGATGACGCTGGTCACGCCCCAGACCGGTCCCGAGGGCAAGAGGGTGGCGCGGCTTCTCGTCGAAGAAGCCTTGGACATCGGGCAGGAGCTTTACCTCGGCATCGTTATCGACCGGGCCCGCGAAGCGGCCGTGATCATGGCCTCCACAGAGGGCGGCGTCGAGATCGAGAAGGTCGCGGCGGAAGCGCCCGAGGCGATCTTCAGGGAATATGTCCATCCCGGCGCCGGCCTGCAGCCGTTCCAGGCCCGGTCGCTGGCCTTCCGTTTGGGACTCGCAGGGGAAACCCACAAGCAGGCCGTGAAATTCATCGCCTGTCTTTACGGCGGCTTCGAAGGGACAGACGCTTCGCTGGCCGAGATCAATCCCCTTCTCGTGACCCGCCAAGGCGACGTCCTGGCGCTCGACGCCAAGATGAACTTCGACGATAATGCCCTGGCCCGGCACGCCGACATCCAGGCGATGAGGGACCTGGCCGAGGAATCACCGCTCGAGGTCGAGGCATCGCGCTACAACTTGAACTACATCAAGCTCGACGGCAACGTCGGATGCATGGTCAACGGCGCCGGCTTAGCCATGGCCACGATGGACATCGTCAAATACGCGGGCGGGATGCCCGCCAACTTCCTGGACGTCGGGGGGGGAGTGACCGAGGAGGCGGTCGACAAGGCCTTCAGGATCCTCGTGTCCGACCCGGACGTCCGGGGCGCTCTGATCAATATCTTCGGCGGCATCGTCCGCTGCGATCTCATCGCCAACGGCGTGGTCAAGTCGGCTCGGGAGCTCGGCACGAAAATCCCGGTCGTCATCCGGCTCGAGGGCACGAATGTCGAACAAGGCAAAGCGATCCTCCGCGAATCAGGGCTTGCCTTTCATGCCGCCGACGGAATGAAGGAGGCCGCGGAGAAGATCGTAGCCCTCGTCGCCAAGGCCTGATCGAGGAGACGGACATGAGTATACTCATCGACGAAAAAACCAGGGTCGTCATCCAGGGGCTCACCGGCAACGAAGGCACTTTTCATGCCGAGCGCATGCTGGACTACGGGACGCGGGTCGTGGCGGGAGTGACCCCCGGCAAGGGCGGAATGTCGCATCTCGGTGTTCCCGTGTTCAACACGGTCGCCGAGGCGGTCCGCGCGGAAGGGGCCGACGCCTCGGCCATATTCGTCAGGCCGTTTGCCGCCGCCGACGCCATCATGGAGGCCGCCGACGCGGGGGTGCGCCTCGTCGTCTGCATCACGGAGGGGATCCCCACGTTCGACATGATCAAGGTCAAGACTTTTCTCCGCGACCGGAACACGGCCCTCATCGGGCCGAACACGCCCGGGGTCATCTCCCCGGGCAAGGCGAAGATCGGGATCATGCCCGGTCCGATTCACAAGCGGGGTGGGGTCGGGATCATCTCTCGGTCCGGAACGCTGACCTATGAAGCCGTCCAACAGGTCACGCGCCAAGGCTGGGGCCAGTCGACCGCCGTCGGGATCGGCGGCGATCCGATCGTCGGATTGAAGTTTGTGGACCTGCTGAGGCTGTTCAAGGACGATATCGAGACGGAGGCCGTGATCCTCATCGGCGAGATCGGCGGCACCGCTGAGGAGGAGGCCGCCGACTACATCCGCCGCGATTTCCGCAAGCCCGTGGTCGGGTTTATCGCAGGCCAAACCGCGCCTCCGGGCCGGCGAATGGGGCATGCCGGCGCCATCATCGCCGGCGGCAAAGGGACGGCCCGCGAGAAAATGGACGCCCTCCAGGCCGCCGGAGCGCACGTGGCGGTCAGTCCTGCGGAGATCGGGTCCACGCTCAGGGCCGCCTTATCCAGACGCGCCTGAGGCGTTCTTCTCTTTGTCTCCGGCCTCCAGGGCCCTCATGACCAGGTTGCGCAAGTCGGCGGGCAGGAAGGGCTTGGGCAGAAAATCGAACGCGCCGATCTTCATGGCCTGGAGCGTGTTCTTCATGGTCGGGTAGCCCGTGATCATAATGATCTGGACCGATGGGCTCTCGGCCCGGATCGATTTGAGAAGGTCCAGTCCGGAGAGGCCCGGCATCATCAAGTCGACGACCATCACGTCGTACCCTTTCGCCTCCTGCTTCTGCAACGCCTCGGCCCCGCTGAGGGCAATATCGATGTCATAGCTCTCACGCAACAGCGCCTTCTGGATGCTCTTGGCGACCGTCACTTCGTCGTCCACGATCAGGATCTTTTTTTGACCGGCGTCTGTCATGAAGCGCCTCCTTCTTCTTCGGTGTCCCCGGCCTTGTCGTCCAGGGGAATGCGGACCGTGAAGGTCGAGCCGAGCCCGACCGTGCTTCGGACCTCGATCGTTCCTCCGCGCTGGCGGACGATTCCATAACTGACCGCCAACCCTAATCCCGTCCCGAGGCTTTTCGTGGTAAAAAACGGGTCGAAGAGCCTGGGCAGATCATTCTTCGAAATTCCCACACCGCTGTCGGCAAACGCGATTTCAAGGGTGGTCCCGTCCCGACCGAGACAGCTGGTAATCACCAGCCGTCCGCCCTGAGGCATGGCTTCACAGGCGTTGATGGTGAGGTTCGAAAAAACTTGCTGGATTCTGTTCTTATCGAGTTCGATCACCGGCAGCGAGCGGTCGAGGTCCTTCTCGATCCGGATGTTCCGCACGGAGGCCTGTTTTTCCAGGAGCTGAATCGTGCGGTCGATGATCAGGTTGATATCCTCCGGGGCCGATTGGGACGGAGTCAGCCGCGCGAAATCGAGGAGGCCTCTGACGATCTGCGCGCAGCGGGTCGTCTCGTCGGCGATGAGCTCCAGCGGCTCCCGGGCGGCGTCTCCGTCGCCAGTCTTCTCCAGGAGGAGGTGGGCGTTGATCAGGACGGATGTCAACGGATTGTTGATCTCGTGGGCCACGCCGGCCGCCATCCTTCCCAGTGAGGCAAGTTTCTCGGACTGGATAAGCTGATCCTGGGCCTCGCGGAGCTGCTGCGTGCGTTCCTCCACTCTTCTCTCCAGAGTATGACCCCACACGGTGAGGTCCTCCCGGGCACCGCGGAGGTCCTCGGTCATGCGGTTGAAGGCCGTCGCGAGCTGCCCGATCTCATCCTTCCCCTCCGCATCGACACGCTGGCTGAGATCGCCCCGGGCGATTTTGTCCGTGGCTTCGACGATGCGGGCCAGGGGCTGAGTGATGCGCCGAGCGACAAAGGCCAGAAGCCCGAGGAGGAAGATCGCGCAGAGTCCGGCGATGGCCGCAAATGTCCCCATGACTCTGTTGCGCAGGTCGATGTACGGCTTTTCCAGCATGCCGACGTAGAGCATGCCGATCGTCCGGCCGTCGACGTCCCTGATCGGCTCATAGGCGGTGATGTACCAAGCCGTCACGACGAAGGCGCGGCCGACATAGGACTTCCCCTGGACCAGGACGGCCTCATTGACCTCCCTCGAGACGCGGGTTCCGACCGCGCGGTTGCCTTCGGCATCAAGGACGTTGGTGGCGATGCGGAGGTCGTCCTGAAATAATGTCGCCGTACCGATGTCATGACCCTTGTACTTTTCGCCTTTGAACACGATGTCCTTGACTCTGTCGACGAGGTCGTAGTTCCGGTTGAAGAGCAGCCCGCCGTAAAGGGTCCCCAGAGTTGATCCATGCTCATCACTGACCGGCGAGGCGGACTTGAGCATCATTCCGCTTTCTTCATGGTTCTCGGGGCGGGCGGCAGCCATCGGTGTCGGAACGAACGTGAAGTAAGCCCTGTCGGCAAGGTCCCGGCCTTCTTTGAGGAGTTCGTCGCGGCCGACGACCTGCGTCCCGGAGATGTGTTCGCCCCTGAGGGCGCGCGCCACAAACGGGTCCCCCGACTCGTCGTCACCGGCCGCGTCGGGCTGGCGCGACCGCACGACAACGCGGCCGCTCCGGTCCGTGACGGTCAGGATGTCGAATCCGAATTCCCGGCGAATTCCGTCCAGCCGGGCCCCGAGGTTTCCGGTGCGTCCGGACCGAAGCGCTTCCCGCAGGAAATCCCGGTCCGCGCTGAGCCGGACGACGTCGCGGATGCTGTTCAGCCGTTCATGGTACACCATCCAGGCCGAGGCCAGGTCGTGGCGGACCTTGGCTTCGGCCAGCGAAACGATCGTGCGATGTTCGATCCGCGTGCCGACGATGAGCGAGAGGATGCCTCCTATTGTGATCACGGCCAGAAAACTTAAAACGAGCTTACGGCGGAGCGATAGATCAAGGAATCGTCGGACGAGCCCCCATTGTGGCATCAATTCACCGTGGCTAACAGTAGCACCCGTGCCGCACATCTGTCAATCGGAAGCTGGCCTCGGCACTCGCGGCGGAACCGGATTTTTCTCCGAAGGTGCGCCGGCCCTGGAAAAGGAAGGAATCCGGCCGCTTGACAATTCACGACCTCATTTTTATAGTGTAGTCGCAAGGCGCGAGAACCCAAGGACGAAGGACACATTGAGCATGGACAAAATAGAAAAACTGAAGGATGGCACCGAGGTGATGATCCAGAAGCTGACGGCGGATGATCTCGACCGGCTGATGGATTTCTACCGGGGCCTCCCGCTCCAGGACCGTAAGTACCTCAAATTCGATGTCACCGACCGCAAGATTGTCGCCAAACGGCTGCGGCGGATCGAGAGCGGCGATGATATCCGCATCGCCGCCGTCCACGGAGGAGTGATCGTAGCGAGCGGTGCCCTCGAGCTCTCCGGGGAGGGCTGGAGCAAACACCAAGGCGAAATCCGCGTTATCGTCGCCCAGCCGTTCCAGCAGCGCGGCCTGGGGACGATTATGATCCGCGAGCTCTACTTTATCGCCGTGCAGAACAAGCTGACCAAGGTCGTGGCCATGATGATGCGGCCCCAAGTCGGAGCCCAGCAGATCTTCCGGCGGCTCGGCTTTCATGAAGAATCGCTGCTGCCGGACTTCGTCAAAGACCTCAAGGGCGAGTCCCAGGACCTGATCATCATGAGTTGCGACGTCAAAGACCTATGGAAAGAGCTTGACCGCCTGTTCAGTGAGTCGGATTGGCAGCGTTGCCGCTAGCCCTCTGCGGCGCTAAACTACCCCTCCGCCCCTTAACTTGAGATCGAGCTCGGGGCTTGTTCGGCAGGGAGCGGAGTCTTCGAAGCGACCAACACCAGTGGGGCGGAGTAGCTCGACGCCTCACTGGTGGGAAATATCTTAATCGAACCTTATCTTGCGGGCGCCGACTTGGCGGCAGTTCTACGCCACTTCGATATTTTTTTCGTTGCGCCACAGGCCGTGGATATTGCACAGGCTCATCGCAAGAATCGTCCCCGGCTTGTCGGTCTTGAAGCTCAGCGTGGCCTCGGGATGCGTGTACACGGTGCTCGTGTCCGGCCCGTCGGTCGATTCGCCGTGGGCCGTGAACTCTGCCTTGCCGATCTGACAGGGATACTTGGCGCCCTTTGCCTGAAAATAGACGTCGATCCAGCGGATGTGGTGCTCGGTCTTGTTGGGGTGCGCGATTTCCTTGCCGATCGTCACCTTGACCTGGAAGAGCTCGCCCTTTTTCACCTTATCGGGCGCTTCGATGACGGGAACGTGCTTCTCCAATTTCCAGTCGGCTGATTGGAAGATTTTTTCAAAGTCGCTCATTCGGATCATGCCTCCTTTTTAGGTCATTCTTTCGAACTGTTCCTTCGGGGCGCCGCACAGCGGACAGGACCAATCATCGGGAAGTTCGCTGAAAAGAGTTCCGGCGGGCACGGCGCTCTCCGCATCGCCGAGTTCTTCGTCAAAAACGTTGCCGCAAATCAAGCATTGCCATTTTTCCATAATAGCGTTCCTTCGCTAAAAATCTTCTTTCCCGGCTCCTTGACCCGTTCGCCGACGCTAAGCCCCGCCTTTCAAGGCGGGAACAAGAAGCGAGGCTCAGGGTTAACCCCGAACAAGCCCCGGCATTCATGCCGGGGACTCGAGGGGTTGACTGCCATAGCCTTTCGATCCACGGCGAACACGCCGATCCTGCACGAATTCATGCCGGTAACTCCGGGCATCGTTTAGCGCCCGCCGGCGCCCTAAAAAGCAAGAACTATGCCAACAAGTCATCCTGGCTGGGGCGGGGGCGAACACCATGCCCTCCCATGACTCCCGGCCCGGATGCCTCGTTTTTGGGGATTCCATGTCTTGCTCAAAAGGACATATTCCTGGATAGATAGACGTTCGGGCCCCTCAGAACTTGCTTGACGGGCCAGAGTATTCCGCTTGGGCGGCGTTGTTGCTGGCACATTTATTGCAAAATCCATATACACCGTTAGTCTAAAGCAGGGCTTCCGATATGTTGACCAAAGGAAACTTCGAAATCGCAGAAAGCAGGCCGCATTGAAAAAGGCCGTCTTTGTCGGCGCAACCCTGTTGGCCACCCTGTTCTCGACAGCCGCTAAGGCTTTGGCCATCCCGAGCTATGCCCGGCAGACCAACCTTTCCTGCAACATCTGCCACATCACCTTTCCCAGGCTGAATGCCTTCGGCCGCCTTTTCAAGCTTAACGGCTATACCATGACGGGCATACGTTCCATCGTATCCACGGGCAACGACAACCCCTCGCTTAAGCTGACCTCGTTTATGCCAATATCGGCCATGGCTCAGACCTCTGTGGCCTTCATCCGCAGGGCTGAACCCGGGACGAGGCGCTATGCCTTTGAGTTTCCGCAGCAACTGAGCTTCTTCATCGCTGGCGAAATCACGCCGCATCTCGGGACGTTCGTCCAGATCACCTACGAGGCCATCGATCCAAAGTTCGAATGGGACAACACGGATATCCGACTCGCCTTCCCCAAGATGATCGGGTCGAAGAGGGCCATCTTCGGCCTGACCCTCAACAACGGCCCGACCGTCCAGGACGTTTGGAACAGCACGCCGGTTTGGGGGTTCCCATTTTCGTCCTCCTTTTCAGCTCCCGCGCCCCAAACGAGCACGCTGATCGAGGGGCAGCTGAACGGCCAGGTTGCGGGGTTGGGTGGCTACGTGTTTTATAATAACCTGGCCTATGCGGAGTTTTCGCTCTACACTTCAACGCCCCAAGGCGGACCCTTCCCGGCGAGCCCGGCGTCCGTGGGGACGCTCAGGGGCGCAAGCCCTTATTGGCGGTTTGTCCTCCAGCATGCCTGGGGAGCGACTCAATACCTTTCTGTCGGGACCTACGGGCTGTCGAGTCGGCTTTATCCCGTGGGCATCACCGGGCCCACGAACGAGTATACGGATGTCGCTTTGGATGCCCAGTACGAACGTACGATCGGCGAGGGCGCCCTTGAAATCTGCGGGACCTGGATCCACGAGAGCCGGAACCTTAGGGCCAGTTTCCTCACCGGCGACGCCGCCTTCCAAGCCAACACCGTCCGGACCTTGAAGGCCAGCGCTTCTTTTAACTTCCGGCATACCTATTCCCTGACGGCGGGCTATTTTGACGTCGGGGGAGGGTCCGACTTCCTTCTTTACGCCCCGGAACCGGTCGACGGCAGCCGGCTGAACAAGCCCAACAGCTCGGGAATCATCCTCGAGGCCCAGCTGTATGCCTGGCAGAATTCCGTGATCACGCTGCAGTATACGCTTTACAGCCGGTTCAACGGAGGCGGAGCGAACTATGACGGGTTCGGCAGGGACGCCTCGGCCAACAACACACTTTATCTGGCGTTGTGGATGGCATTCTAGCCTCGAAGCAAGCGGTATGATAGACTTCTTCTGTAGTGGGAGGTGACAGTGAACAGATCTCTCGTACTCATCATGGTATCCACACTTTTCATTTTTTCGTTCTGTCAAGACAAAGGGGGCGGCCAGCGCGCGCCGCTAGCCAATGCTTCCGATACGGCATCCGAAGCCTCCGGTATCGCATCCGTTCCGGGACAGGATCCGCCGGCCTCAAACCAAGCCAAGCCCGTCGGAATCGGGCCTGTCAAAAGCCTGTCCCTAAAGGCGGTCGATAAAACGCTGGCCGGCAAAGGAAAAGCGCTATTCGGAGAGCGGTGCTCCATGTGTCATGGGCTCAAAGAAGTCAAGACCGGTCCTGCGCTTGGCAAAATCCTGAGCGAAGTCGCGCCTACGTACGTCATGAACTTCCTCCTGAACACGGGCGAGATGGAGCAAAAGGACCCCCGAATCATCGGCCTCATTAAAAAGTACACGATCCCGATGCCGGCTCCAGGGCTTGACAAGGACCAGGCGCGGGCTATTCTGGAGTATCTAAGGACGACCAAGAAACAGCCGCGCCCATAAGCGTCCAGGATCGGTCGGCGGTCTTCTGGGCTATAAGTCGATCGATGGCGATTCGGATTTTTGGAACTGTGAGGTGGAGGTTAGGCGGCCATGGAGAATGAAAAATCCTTCCGCGAAAGCAATCCCGAAACCCGAAAGTTGACCCGGCGCTCATTCCTCGCGGCCTGGGTGGGGGTGTTTTCCGGGCTCATCACCGTGGCCCTCGGAATCCCGTTCGTCGCATCCATTGTGGGCCGTCCGGCGCGGTCCAAGAAAAGCGGGCTAGCCAAAGTGGCGAGCCTCGACAGCCTGCCGATCGGCCACCCCGTCGATTTGAAGTACGCGGAGATGGCTGAGGGCGGCTATATCCACGCCGAAGAGCCCCGCGATGTCTGGGCCCTGCGTACTTCCGCTTCCGCGGTCACCGTCTTCTCTCCGATTTGCCCGCATCTCGGGTGCCGCTACCACTGGGACCCCGGATCCGGCCAATTTTTGTGCCCCTGCCACGGAAGCGTCTTCACTCCCGAGGGCCGGGTCGTGGCCGGGCCCTCGCCGCGCCCGCTCGACGTATTGCCCACGGAGATCCGCGGCGGCGATCTTTATGTCGAATGGCAGGTCTTTGAACTCGGAACTTCCGCGAAGATCGTCTCAGGGTCTTAGAGGACGATATGGGAACACAAATCCTCGGCTGGCTCAATGAACGATGGCCGTTCAAGACCGTCACACACGCCATCCTGACGGAGGAGATCCCCGGCGGGGCGAACTATTATTTCAGCCTCGGCAGCAGCGTTTTGTTTGTTTTCATTATCCAAGCCTTCACCGGCATTTTCCAGCTTTTCTATTATGCTCCCACGGTTGATCATGCCTACAACAGTGTTAGCTATTTGAGGACCGAGGTCCCCTTCGGCTGGCTTGTCCACGGGCTCCACTACTGGGGCGCCCAGGCCATGATCGTCCTGCTCGTCCTCCATCTCTCCCGCGTGTACGTTTGGGGGGCTTTCAAAAAGCCGCGCGAATTCACCTGGCTCCTCGGCGTCTGCCTGCTGCTCTTTACGCTGGGGATGTCGTTCACGGGAGCAGTTCTTCCATGGGACGTAACCGGCTATTGGGCGACCGAGGTCGGAACGAGCATGGCCGGCACGGTGCCGTTGATCGGAAACTTTATCAAAGAGGTCGTCCGCGGCGGAACGTCGATGGGACAGCTCGCCCTGGCCCGTTTCTTTGCCGTCCACATCGCCATCCTGCCGGGCCTGCTGGCCGGATTCATCCTCTTCCATCTTGTGTCGTTCCGGCGCTACGGATCGGTCGGTCCCTGGCAGGAGCAGAAGCGTCTGACCACCGGACCGTTCTGGCCGGACCAACTCTTCAAGGATGTCGTCGTCGCTTCACTCGTCCTCGTCATCCTCATCGCGCTTTCCATATGGCCGGCGGCGCCCGTCAGCGGTCCAGCCGATCCAACGGATCTCTCCGTCCAGCCCAAACCCGAATGGAACTTCCTTTTTCTTTATCAGGCCATCAAAGTCTTCAAGGGACGTCTCGAGCCCGTCGGCACTGTTTTCCTCCCTCTGGTCGCCGTCCTGTTCATTTTTCTAGTGCCGTTTCTTTCGAAACGATCCGAGCGTAATCCCATCAAGCGGCCGCTTGGGACAGCTCTTTTCCTCGCCTCGATTGCGGCCGTCATCGTCTTGACCATCGCCGGCGCGCGCAGTCATCCCGGCCAACGTGCCGCTGCTCCGGTGAAATCCGAACTTCCGGCCGTGAGCGCAACCGCCCCGGGAACCGCCGAAGGGGCGAAACTTTATCAATCGTTGGGTTGCGCGGGCTGCCATAGGATCGACGGCGCCGGCGGCGCCACCGGGCCCGACTTGTCCGGCGAAGGGAATCGAGGCCGCTCGAAGCAGTGGCTCGACGACCAGATCAGGAATCCAAAAAGCCACAACCCGCAGACAGTCATGCCGTCGTTTGCTTCGCGGATCGACGCCGGGAAAACGTCAATCCTGATCGATTACCTGATGAGCCCCAAGGGCGGGACCGGCCGGCCGGCGCGCGAACCAGCCGCGGCGGGACCCTTGCCGGAAAAGGAGGCTCCCACAAATGCCACGGCGGCTCCGGTCGCGCCTGAAAAAGAAACGCCGTCAGCCGTTCCCGCTTCGCCTCCACAACCGGGCCCGGCGGCCGTGATGATTGGAAACACCGGTCACGGCGAGATCATTTTCCAGCAAACCTGCCAGGTCTGCCATGGACCCCGCGGGACGGACAAGGTCCCGAACCCCGGTTCGGCGGACGGGGCCGTGCCGCCGCTCAACCCTATCGACCGTGAAATCTATAACGCCGACCCCAAGATATTCGCCGCGAATATCGATAAGTTCATCCAGCACGGCTCGGCGCCCGAGGGACAGCATCCCGCATTGAGCATGCCGCCCTTCGGCGACCACAAAGACTTGACGCAGGAGGCCATCGCCAATGTGGAGGCCTACGTCCTCGCCCTCAACGGCGTGGACCGCGCCAAGATTCTGAAACCCGGGATTCCGCCTGCACTCTTTTTTTTACTGGTGACAGCGACGTTCGTGCTGGCGGGGACGATCCTGGCCATCCTCCTGATGGGGCGTCGGCCGCGGGCGGCCGGCGGTTCCTAGATCTTTTCCGCCTTGAACGCCGGCCCTTTTGGGGCGACGGGCTCGAGGAGCCCGACGGCCCAGGCCGTCAGCTCGTTGAGCGACGGATGGATGACCATGGACCTGTAGATCGGAGTAATTGTTCCCGCGCCGGGGCACGCCAGCCGATCTTTCGGTTGAAGTCCCTCGACCTGCTCGGGTCGAGGACATGTGAAGCCTGCATTCATCAGGTAAACAAACGGTTGGACGAGGATGTCGGCCTCGGGCCCGGCGACATGCGCGCCGAGGATTTTGCCGGATCGCTCGATGACGAGCTTGACGAAACCATCGTCCGGGTCCCCGGGTTCATATCCCATCGCGAAGCCCCTGGCCACGCGCGAGTAGTGGTGCACCGCGACCAGGATCTCGCGGCCCGCGTCCAGGGCCTCGTGCTCCGTTATCCCGACATGTCCGACGCGCGGATGCGTATAGACGGCCCAAGGCACCGCGGAATAATCCACGGCGGCTTTGGCCTCTCCGCCATGAAGCAAGTTATGGGCGCAGACGCCGGCGTCGGCATTGGCCTTGTGGCGAAACTGGTAGCTTCCGAGCGCGTCGCCGATCGCCCAGACCCCGGAGCAGGACGTCTCCAGGAATTCGTTCGTTTTGATCCAGCCGCGCGCATCGACCGCAACGCCCGTCATCTCGGGCTTGAGCAGGTCGGCGTTCGAGCGGCGGCCCGCGGCGACGAGAATTTCGTCGGCCTCGATATCGACCGATCTCCCGGTCTGCTGATCGAGGCACGTGACCGCCTTTTTCCCGGCCGCCGTCTTCCGGGAGGCGACGGCCCGGCTGTTCACATAGACGTCCATATGGCTGCGGAAGACCCTTTCGACGAGGGCCCCGACCTCGGGTTCCTCGGACGGCAAGAGGTGCGGCAAGGCCTCCACGACGCTGACCCGGCTGCCGAAGGCCGAGAAGGCGTGGCCCAGCTCCACCGCGATCAGCCCGCCGCCGATGACGATCAGGCTCGGCCACGGGCCGGCCGGGAACCTCTCGCCGAAAAAAGTCTCGGTCGTCACGTAGCCGGTTTCCTCGAGCCCCTCGATGGGCGGCACGGCGCTCCTGGCTCCCGTGGCCAAAACGAATCGTTCGCCTTCGAACTCCTCGGACCATCCGCGTCCGCCGTTGAGATTCACCCGCATGCGGCGCTCGCCCGTGAACTCGCCGACGCCGCGATAGATCGTCAGGCCGGAGATCCCCGTCAGGTTCCTTTCGATCTCGTCCCCCTCGCCGATTTTCAGCCACATCCTGTCGGCGATCGTGTTCCAGTCGATGTCCGGGCGTTCGAAGCGGAGTCCCAGCCGTCCGGCGCGTTCGGCTTCGCGAATGATGTCGGCCGGCTGGATAAGGATCTTCGAGGGAATGCAGCCGCGCGTCAGGCAGGTCCCGCCGAATTTTTCACTTTCGACCACCGCGCACGACCAGCCGGCCCGCAGCGCTTCCTCGAGGATGTTCAGGCCGGCGCCGGTTCCGACGATGACGAGATCGTGCTTCGTCATTCCACCGGCACCTCACGCTGGCGGCAGAGAATGGACGTATCCGTTCTTTCCATTCTCAGGTAGATCGCAAACAGCGACAGATAGAGCATCACGGGCACATACTGAGGCTCGGGAGTGGCCGTGACGAGAAGGAACGCGAAGGTCGCCGCCATCAGGGCCGACGGCAGGCTGAGCTTGGGGGCGATGAAAACCGCGGCCGCGAGGATGAGCACGGCGACGATGGGGTAGATGCCGCCCAACCCCGCCCAGCTCATCGGACCGGAAAGGACGTTGGGATAGAAGGTCGTAAAGACGGCCCGGTCCCTGAGGACGAGGTTGAAAAGGAGCGTGTTTTTGAGGACCGCGGTGACGCCGTAGGGCGCCATGATGAGCAGCGCCGTGCCCAGGGATACGGCCACGTCCGGGATGATATTCAGAATCAGGACGGGCTTCTTCAGGTCGGCCTTGTGCCAGTAGTACGCGGCCATGAGCGGGATGATCAGGAACTTGGTCATCAGACCGATACCGAACAGAACGGCGATAAGCCAGCGATAGCCTCCCCAGGGCGCCTCCATGTTTTTCTTGATGACGAGAAGCGTCAAGGCGGTAATGAAAAACGTCATGGCGGGATTGGTGATGATCTCCGTGAAAAGGAAGAGCGTGAAGAACGGAACGAGGTAGCGGCGCTTGACGTCAGGGAACGTCCACAGGAAGATCAGGCAGACCAGGGCATGAAGGATGATGAGGACGGAAGTAAAAACCGTGCTGTTCCATACCCCGGTCACTTTATAGGCCAGGTAATAGGGATAAATCTCCATGGGCGGATAATTGAAGTTTCCGTAAACGGGTTTCCAGAACTCGGTGTAGTGAAAGATCGTTCCGGTCGTGTATGGATTCTGCCCATTCCGGATGGCGGTGAAGACCGAGTCGTAGACGCGGATGATCTCGGCGTGCGGGTCGATCGTCGCCACCTCGCCGATGCCGAGCCCCAAGCCGGCCACGAACGCGACGATGAGCACACTCTTCCTGATCGTCCATTCCGGTTTCACGCGGGTGAACACGTAGAAGAGCGCGAGCGCCAGTGAAAGCTTGACGGCCAGGTCGTAGCGGTGACCGTGCGCGACGGGTTTGACGACGGCCATGATGAGGGAAATGAGCACACAGAGCGCGAGCACGCCCGGCGCCAGATATTTTTTCCATGCCATGCTCACCTCCCCGGTCCGGCGGCGCGGCGGCCGACCGGCCTCATTCGAGCCGGCGGACCTTATGGTGGAGACGCCACACCCGCAGAAGTCCAAGCGCCGCTTCGAGCTTGACCTTCATGCTCATCTTGGACCGGCCGACTTTGCGGTCCGCGAAATAAATCGGCATTTCGGAAATCTTCAGCCCCAGCTTCTCGCTGATGTACACCATCTCGACCTGGAAGAGGTAGCCGTTGGATTTGATGCGGCCGGGGTCGATGGCCTCGAGCGCCTGACGCTTCCAGCTCCTGAAGCCGGAGGTCGCATCATGCGTGGCCAGGCCCAGGATCGTCCGGGACAAGGCGTTGGCCGAGCGGCTCAGGAGGTTGCGGGCGAGGCCCCAGCGCTCGTCCACGCTGCCTCCGGGCACGTAGCGTGAGCCGATGACGACATCGGCGCCGTTCAGTCCGGAAGTCAGGCGCGGCACATCGCCGGGGGAATGGGACAGGTCCGCGTCCATCTGGACGACGATATCGGCGCCCTGCCCCAAGGCCCACCGGAAACCGTCCATATAGGCCCGGCCCAGACCACGGGCGCCTTGTCGATGCAGCACGTTTATCCTGCCCGGCGTGCGGGCGGCCAGCTCCTCGGCCACCCGGCCGGTGCCATCGGGTGATTCGTCGTCCACGATGAGCACCTGAAGGCCGGGGATCGGTTGGGCGAGCAACGCTTCGAGGAGCCCGGGGAGGTTGCTGGCCTCATTATAGGTGGGGACGACCGTCACGACCTTCATCGATCTGCCCCCTCCGTTTCTCCTCGGAATCGTTTTTTGGACGTCGCTATTCTACCCGACGTTCCGTCCTAAAACAAGATAAGCAGATCCGGGGCTACCTCAATCCGCGCGGATGGCAGGCGTAACACGCCTGCGACGAATAGGCGTACCCGGCGGTGCGGCGGTGCTTTTTGTCCATATCGACTTTGTCATGGGCGTGGCAGTCGAGGCAGTTGAATTGGCGGTAGGTGCTCGAGACGTGGCAATCCGCGCAGATGAGCCCCGCGTGCCTGCCCGCGGTGATCGGGAATTCGTGGTTGAAGGAACCGGACTTGACGGCGAGGGTCGACAGCGCGGCGTCGCCGGCCCCGGACCAGCTCGTCGCTGACGTGCCGTGGCAAGTCTGGCATTCGAGGGAATATCCACGCGCCCGGTGATTGGGGTCGGTCGTTGCGTTGTAGTCGGCCAGGTGGCAGGACGCGCAGTCCGTCGGAGTGCCGGCGTAAACGCCGTTCTTATGGCAGTCGGTGCAGGCCGCGGTCTTGTGCCTTCCCTGAAGGACGAAAATCGTGTGGTTGAACTGGGCGCCGCCCCAGGACCGCATCGTATGGCAGGTCTTGCAGTCTGTCGGGAACCCGGCCGCGGCATGGTCGGGATTGGTTGTCCGGAGGTAGTCCCTCGCGTGGCATGAATAGCAATCCGTGGGAACCTTCGCGAACCCCTGGGTGCCGTGGCAATCCGTGCAGTCCAGGAACTGATGGACCCCTTCCAGCTTGAATCCCGTCACAGTCTCGTGGTTCCACTTGGCCGGGTCCACCTTTTTCCAGGACTGCGGGGTGTGGCACTCGGCGCAGTCGGTGCCAAGGCGGAGCTTATAACGGTCGTCCTGCCGCCGCTCCCAATGGCAAACCTCGCAGGCCTTGGGCGTTCCTTCGAACACGTCGTTGATGTGACAATCCCGGCAGTTGATGGTCCTGTGCTTGCCGGTGAGAGGGAAATTCGTGCGGTCATGGGAAACGACATTCCACTGGTCCTGAGGTTTTGCGGCCTGGTCTTTTTTCGCGGTCTGCGCCTGGCCGCTCGGCGCCGCCGCCGTTACGGCGAAGGCCGTCAAACCCGCCGCCAAGAGAAGGACGGCCGGGATCTTGAACCCTCCGGCCCGGCGCGAGATCGAGTTTTTGTTGAGCTCGTCCATGGTTCCTCAGTAAGTCCTGTAGATCAGCCGGACATAGAAATAGTGGCGGTTGGCCGCGGACTGAAGGAAATAATCGTATTCGAGCGAGACCATGAAGGCCCGGCTGATCGTGATGAACGTCGAGAGGTCGATGTTGCGATAGTTGTCCATGTGGATGATCGTCGGGGTTCCGCTGCTCGAGTCGAAGCGGACACCGTTGTAGGTGTTCGAAAAGCTGGCCTGCAGCGAGAATCGGCCCAAATCCTTCGCCACCGAGGCGTAATAGGAGTTGGATTCAGCCTGATCGCCGCGGTTGATGGTGTAATCGCCCGTGACGGCGAGCCCGGCCCGGAACAGGTTCCAGGCCGAGGCGCTGAACCGCCAGGTGTGGTTGATGATGTTCTGGTCCTTTTGCTCGCTTTCCAGCCGGCTCACGGACAGCCGGACTCCATCGACAGGTTTCAGGCTAAACCGGACGCCGCCGTAGCGTGAATAGTAGAAACGTTCGATGTTCTGATTGCTGAGCGAGGGGTCCTGCGATGCCTGGATCAGAAACTGATGGTAGTCCAGGCCTTTGCCCGAGCTGTAGGATCCCGTCACGTCGACCCACCGGCCGAGGTCGAGCCGGGCGTTGACGAAGGCCCTGGAGAGCCGATCGCCCGGGCTGGTATGAGCCCCGAGCTCGTACTCCGTATCGCCGTAGAGGACCAGAAGCTTCTCGATCGGCAAGAAGACGTTGGCGTAAGCGTAGCGGCGCTCGGTCTGCCCGGCATACTGGAGCTGATTCACGCTCAGCGCGACGGATTTCCCCTTCGTCCCGAGCCAGCGGACAAAGGCGCCGAACTTAAGGTAGTTCGACCGGATCTGGTTGACATAAGGGTCGGATTCGAGGCCGCCGTAGCCGCCGGCCATGATGTCGGGGGTGATCTTCCAGCCGGCGACGGCTCCCAGGAGTTCGCCGATGCCTGCCGAATCGTAAAGATTCATCTGGCCGAGCGAGAAGTAGACGCGGGAGTGCGAGCTGTCGTAGGTCAGGCGGCCGTTATAGATAATGGCCTGATTCTGCAGCGGCTGCAAAAGGCCGACACGGTCGCGGGCGTCGAGGGACAGCGTCCATCCGGTCCCGGGCCGGCTGATCAGATCCCAGCGGACTCGTGTGGAAACCTGGTTGAAGTCCGAGCCGTCGGCGGCGAGCGTGCCGTACCAGTCGAGATAGATCGTCCCGCGCTGGTAGAACCCTTGGGAGAGGACTGCGGCGCGCAAGGACAGAACGGCAAGGACGAGAGCGAGTCCGAGTCTTGTTCTCCGGTTCATGGATCACCCGTTCGCCGACGCTAAGCCCCGCCTTTCAAGGCGGGGACAAGAAGCGAGGCTCAGGGTTAACCCCGAACAAGCCCCGGCATTCATTCCGGGGACTCGAGGGGTTGACTTCACCTTGTCCCGGCGCTCCACGGACCAGGTCGCGAGGCTCTGGGATCCGTGTTTCGTGGCCGCATCGGCCATCGCCACCCCCAATTTCCTATTGTGCCGACGATAATTATCCGATTTATGTATTGATGTCAAGCCCCGCCGGAGAGGAGACCCGGGGCGCTGCCCGCCTCGCCCCGCCCAACGGGGACGAGGGGGATAAATTCCTCCCGGGCTTCACCTCTAAAGGTGATTGACCGGGATTCGCGCGGAAAGGAGAATAGTAGCGCGGGAAGAGGTATCGACCCACGGCCCTTTGGCGGCCGCAGCCGTCGGGGATGTGTCAAGGGCCGTGACAAGATGATATAATCCCGGCACCCACTGGAAAGGAGACCGCGATGGCGAAAATCCTCCTGCTGGATTTCAACGAAGCAGACAGAGACCACCTTGTTTCTGAGAACTACGACGTCACCCTCGAATCGACCGCCTGGGCGTCCGGAAAAGAAAAGGCGCTCGAGATCCCCGGCGAGACCGAAGTCGTTTTCTACAAGATCGCCGCTTACGACCCGGCCGGGCGGAGCAGCCTTCATGAGGGCGCGCAGGCGAAGATTGAGCGCCTCGTGGACGGCGGCGTCCGCGTCGTCTGTTTCATCGGAGGCGGTGAGATACACCAGTTGACGAATATCACCGGCGCCTTCGGCGGGCTCCAGTTCCTCGACGGCACCCGGTCCGAGTCCATCGTGTTCAACCCGAGAGCGCTCTTTCATGTCCCCTTCGAAAGGTACAGGCCGTACCTTTCCAAGGTCTATAAACTCGCCCAGGAAGCCCTCGGCGACGGCGTTTGGGAGAAGGAGTTTCCCGGCGGCACCTTCGAAGTTCTGGCCAAGAGCGCCGACGGCTACCCCGTCTCTGTCCTCATCAAGAAGGGCAAAGGCTATTATCTCCTGCTGCCGTCGTTCGGCGCCAAGGATACGGAGATCGCCGAATATCTCCTGAAGGACAAGCTCAGCTTCGCGGCAGAGACCTCGCGTCCTGAAGAACTCGATTGGATCGACCACGAAGACTACGTCTTTCCCGACCTTAGAGTCCTTCTGGACAAGAAGGGCGAAGAGCGCCTGCGCCATGAGCAGGCCCTGGCCGAGATCGACAGACAGATCAGAGAAATGAAGGCCAGCGGGGAGGAAGCCTTCCACGACTTGCTCAGGGCCGAAGGCCCGCCGCTCAAGAAGGCGGTCCTCCATGCTCTCGAGTATCTGGGTTGGGGAAGGGTCGTGGACGTGGACGAGTACTGGAAGAAGGTCATCCGGAACAAGGAAGAAGACGTCTGGCTGATCGAATCCACCGGACCCAGTGTCGAGGTCAGTCTGCGTAAGGAGGACCTCATCCTTATCCTGGTCCGCGGCAACAAGAACTGGGCCACCGATGACGAATGCAGCCTTCTTCAGAAGTTCAAGGGCCGCCGGATGCAGGAATTCGACAATACCAAGATGAAAGCCGTCCTTATCGGCAACTATTTCTCGGCCACCGATCCCAAGGCCCGCGGCAACCCCTTTTCCGCGGTCCAGGTCGATGAGGCCTTGAAGGACGGAAACGGCCTGCTGACGACCTATGAGCTCTTCAGGGCGGTCAAAGCCGAGAAGGAAAAACGGATCACCAAAAGCTCGGTCCGCGCCCAGATCAGGGAAAAGGGCGGGCTGATCACGCTCGAATAATACAGGACGAAAAACGGCAACCGGCGCGGGCCGTTTGACGCGGACGCCCTCCTCTGCCATAATTCTGAGGAACGAGGAGGGACAGCATGGCCCGAGCGCTCGTGTGTTATCATTCACGGACCGGGAACACCAAGAAAATGGCGGTGCGCATGGCCGATGTCCTCAGGGACGAAGGCCTTGATGTGGACCTGAAAAAGGTCGAAGACATCAGCCCGCCCGACCTCCTCGAATACCACTGTCTCGTCTTCGGATCGCCGACGTACTACGGTTCGATGGCCTCGGAAGTCAAGAAACTCTTCGACGACAGCGTGAAATTCCACGGGAAACTCCGCGGCAAGGTCGGAGGCGCTTTCTCCTCCTCGGCCAACGTCGGCGGCGGCAACGAAACGACGGTTTTGGACATCCTCAAAGCCTTTCTTATCCACGGCATGGTCCTCCAAGGCGTTCACAGAGGCGATCACTACGGCCCGGTCGCGGTCGGCCGGCCCGACAAGCGGGCTCTCGAGAGCTGCGACGAACACGCCAAAAACCTGGCCTCGCTCACAAAGAAGCTCTTTCCGTAACCAAAGCCGAGCCTTCCGCTTCCTGCCACTGGGGGCTCGATGGTGTCAGCTGGGGTGGAGAAGCTTCTCGGGGCATTCCCTTCGTCAGGTCGCGGGTTTGCCCCGGCGAGTCAAACCCGCTCGAGGAAAGGCCTCGCTCCCCCGCCCCTTGGGCGGGGTCCGTGCCCGCTCGTCCTTTCCACGCCTTCCTCCGGGAATACCCCTACGCGCTTCTCCTCGGCCGAGGAGTGTCCTCGGAGTGAGCATAAAGCGGTGAGCCAATATCGTTTAGGATATGTCCCAAAAGTACGGCTTCGAGTGACTCAGCCGCACTTTTGATGGTCGCTTTGCAGACTCCGCTCCCTGCCGGAGACGCCCCATCGGCTCCGGAGCGGGACGGCGTGAAGAATCAGCGCAGCGAACGGAGAGGATCCCCGAGGCCGATCGTGGCAACTCATTTAATCAAGTAGCCCAAGCTCGATCCTTGACGCCGGGCGGAGCGCCGGATAGAATTCGTTTCCGCCGGCAGGTCGAAAAATCGAAGGAGCGGCTTTTTGAATCTTACCTGGATCGACTGGGGCATCGTCATCGCCGTCTTCGCATTCATCATCGGCGTCGTCATCGTCAGCAGGACGCTGATGCGGAGCGTTTCCGATTTCCTGGCTGCGGGCCGCACCGGAGGCCGCTATCTCATCAGCCTGTCCCAGGGGACGGCTTCGCTCGGCGCGATCACCATCGTCGGGATGCTCGAGATGAACTACATCGCGGGCTTCTGCCTCCGCTGGTGGGAAATGATCATGACCGTCGTGGTCGTGGGCATCAGCGTCTCGGGCTGGGTCCTCTATCGGTTCCGCCAAACCCGGGCGCTGACGATGGCCCAGTTCTTTGAGATCCGCTACAGCCGCAACTTCCGGATCTTCTCCGGGGCCATGGCCTTCCTCTCGGGCATCATCAACTTCGGGATCTTCCCGGCCGTGAGCGCCCGGTTCTTCATCTATTTCTGCGGCCTGCCGCTCACGATCGACATATTCGGACTCCATGTTTCCACGTTCGCCTTGGTCATGATCGTCATCCTGTGGATCCCCCTCTATTTTGTGTTCTCGGGCGGCCAGATCGCCGTGATGATTACCGACTTCATCCAGGGCATTTTCGTCAACGCGGTGTTCATCGTGATCGTCATCGTATTGATTCTCAAGGTCGACTGGGCCCACCTCTTCCAGGCCGTCGCCCAGGCCCCGGCCAACGCCTCGCTCGTCAATCCCTTCCACACGAGCAGCACCAAGGATTATAACTTCTGGTACTTTCTCATCGGCATGATCGGCGTCATTTACGGCAAGCTTTCGTGGCAGGGGACGCAGGCCTATAACGCCTCCGCCAAGAGCGCCCATGAGGCGAAGATGGGCGATGTCCTGGCCAACTGGCGCGGCATCCCGCAGTGGGGCCTGTTCCTGGTGTTCGTCCCGATCGTGGCCTACACGTTCTGGCACAGCCCCGAATTTGCCGGCGCCGCAGCCTCGGTTCGCCCCGTCCTCGACGGCCTGGGATCCGAGGCGCTGCGGACCCAGCTCATCGTGCCCATGGCCCTGACCAAGCTCTTGCCCGTGGGCCTCATGGGCGCGTTCGCCGCCGTGATGCTCGCCGCGGCCATCGGCTGCAACGAGACCTACCTCCATTCCTGGGGAAGCATCTTCATCCAGGATGTGATCATGCCGCTCCGGAAGGCGGCCTTCGCGCCCCGCGAGCACCTGAGGTATCTGAAACTCGCCATCCTGGGCGTCGCGGTCTTCAGCTTTTTCTTCAGCCTTCTCTTTCAGCAAAGCGAATATATCTTTCTGTTCTTCGCGATCACCGGTGCGATCTTCGCCGGCGGGAGCGGGGCCGTGATCATCGGCGGCTTGTACTGGAAGCGCGGCACGACCGCCGCGGCCTGGAGCGCCATGATCGTCGGGTGCGTCGTCGCGGTCGGCGGGATCGTCCTCCAGCAGCTCAGGCCGGGTTTTTTCATCAACGGACAGATGTTCTGGGGCCTGGCCATGGCCGCCTCGAGCATCGTCTACGTCACCGTGTCGCTCCTCACGGGACGCCGGAAGGCGTTCGACATGGACAGGATGCTGCACCGCGGCCGGTATCTCATCCGGGACGAATACAGGGTGGTCGATGCGCAGCCGGTCAAAGGCTGGAAAGTCCTGGGCATGGGCAGGGAGTTCACTCCGCTCGATAAGGTCATCTATATCGCGACCTACGCCTGGACCTTTTCCTGGGTCGTCGTTTTTATCGTGGGCACGATCATTAACCTGACCGGAGCCGTCGGAGACGCCTCGTGGCTGCGGTTCTGGAAGGTCTATGTCCTCGTCTATCTGGCCGCATCGGTTTTTGTCATCATCTGGTTTTCGACCGGCGGCATCATCAACTTGAAAGAAATGATCGGCACCCTGAAGGTCATGAAGCGCGACCCGAGCGACTCCGGGTTCGTCAGCCGGGAAAGGCCGTAGCCCATGAATTACGGGCACTTTTCCGACGACGGCAGGGAATATCTCATCACTGACGTCCGGACGCCCAGTCCCTGGATCAACTATCTCCAAAACGGCCGGTACTTCGCCACGATCTCGGGAAACGGCGGCGGCATCTCCTACTTCAAGAGCCCTCTTCACGGGAGGATCACCCGCTACAGGATCAACGACGTCCCGCCCGACAGGCCGGGGAAATATCTCTATGCCCGGGACAGGGACTCGGGCGAGATCTGGAGCCTGACCTGGCAGCCCGTCGGCCGCGAGGCTCAGGCCTACCGTGTCGCCCACGGCTTCGGCTACACCCGGGCCGAGGCCGAGGTCGCCGAAAT
This sequence comes from Candidatus Aminicenantota bacterium, assembly GCA_963727095.1. Lineage (GTDB taxonomy): Bacteria > Acidobacteriota > Aminicenantia > Aminicenantales > Saccharicenantaceae > CAVSEQ01. Next base: position 1,915,468 of record CAVSEQ010000005.1, read on the forward strand.
CGCCTCGTCGGTCCTTTTCTTTGTACCGCTCGATGATGACCGTGAGATCTGGAAGGCCACGCTCGCGAACCGGTCCGGCCGGCCGCGCCGGCTGTCCGTCGTCGGGTACGTGGAGTTCGCACTCGGCCATGCCCTTGTCGACCTCATCAACCAGTGCGACGACCAGCATTTCAACCGCGCCCATTTCGACGCGGATCTCGGTGCATTGTTCGCCACGAAGACGTACTGGGTTACGGAAACGAGCGGCACGCAACATCAAGAGAACAAGGAATGGGACCGGTGGGCGTTCTTCACTGTGAACAGCCCCGTCGCCGGCTGGGAGACGCTGCGCGAGCGCTTCATCGGACCCTACCGGAGCGAGACGAACCCGCTCGCCGTCGAGGCGGGACGGCTGACCTCTCGGAATACGGATTACGGCAACGCGGTCGGGGCGCTCCAGGTGGACATCGAGCTTGCCCCAGGAGAGAGCCGCGACCTTGTCTTTTCGCTCGGGGTCATCGCCAAGGACGGGTTCGAACAGACGAAGGCGGGCGCCGCCGGAAGGTTTCGCGATGTCGCAGAGGTGGACGCTGCGTTCGCCCGGGTCGTGCGCCACTGGAACGATTTCCTCGGCCACTGCCGCGTCGAAACGCCGGAGGGAGGCGTCAATACGTTTATGAACTACTGGATTCCGTACCAAGCGAAGGTGGCTTTCGACGTCGGCCGCGTGGCCAGCTTCTACTATTGGGGGATCGGGCGGGGCTTCGGCTATCGCGATACCGCCCAGGACACGATCGCCATTACGATCGCCGACCCAGGTAAAGCGCGTGAGCGCGTCCTTCTTCTCGCCCGGCAGATGCGGCGCGACGGCCGCGTCTATCACCACTTTTACGGCGACGGGCAGGGCGAGTTCACAGAACATTGCGACGACCCCTTGTGGTTCATCCTGGCCGTGACGGAATACGTCAAAGAAACCGGGGACTGGGCGATTTTGGCCGCTCGTCGAGCCATTCCTGGACGGTGCGCCCGGTTCGATCTTCGACCACCTCCTCGCTGTCGTCCGTTTCGCCCGGAACAATTTGGGACGTCACGGCCTTCCCATTTTCGGCCGCGGCGACTGGAACGATACGCTCGATTATATGGGCGGGAAGGACGGCGGGGAGAGCGTTTGGGGCGGGATGTTCTATGCCGCCATGCTCAACCGTCTGCTCGAGCTCATCGACCATCAGGAAACGCTCGGGCCGCACGAGGACATCGGAGAATTCCGCGACCGGCTGGCCGCGGCGGTCGAGCGGCACTGCTGGGACGGCGAATGGTACATCCGGGCCTTCGGGGAAGCGCAGAAGAAAATCGGTTCGAAAGACAACCTCTACGGCAAGATCTTCATCAACACACAGAGCTGGGCCGTCATCGCCGGGCTGCCGGACAGAGAACGGCTCGTTCAGGCCATGGACAGCGCCGGGAAAATTCTCGACACGCCGTTCGGCCCGAAAATCTGCGCCCCGGCCTTCCGCGAGATCGACCCCAAGGTCGGGCTGATCACACGCTGCGTCCCGGGGAAGAAGGAAAACGGGGCGGTCTTCTGCCATCCCGCGGCCTGGCTCATCCAGGCCGAGTGCCTGCTGCGCCGGGGCGGGCGGGCCTTCGACTATTTCCGGAAGCTCCTCCCGGACCGGGTTGATTCCGACGTCTTCGTGGCAGAGCCATATGTCTATTCCCAGTACATCACGAGCGACGAGCATGAGACGGCCGGCAGGGCCAGCCATTCCTGGCAGACAGGAACGGCTGCCTGGATGTTTCGGGTCGGCTTCGATTATATTCTCGGAATCCGCCCGGTGTACGATGGGCTTCTTATCGATCCTGTCATTCCTTCCGGCTGGAAAGGATACAAGGCCGAGCGGGTTTTTCGGGGCACCAGGTATCTCATCGAGGTCGAAAACCCCGACGGTATTGAATCGGGTGTGACCGCCATCCAAGTTGACGGCCGCCCGATTTTCGGCAGGGTCCTCCCAGTCACCGGCAAGGCTGTCTGCCGCGTCTACGTCACGATGGGACGTGAAGCGCGCCCGGACGAATCATCCACAAAAAAGGCGGTGCTTCCATGATCCGTCATCCCGGAAACCCCATCCTGACCAGGAAGGACATCCCCGACGTTCCCGGCGAATTCACGGACCCGACTTCCGTCTTCAACCCCGGCGCCGTCAAGTTCGGCGGCCGGTACCTTCTGATGCTTCGTGTCCAGAGCCGGTCGCGCGAAACTTTCATGGTCATGGCCGAAAGCGGCGACGGCGTCCATTTTTCTGTTGGCGACGAAATTGTGAAATTCGCCGGGCTGGAAAAAGTCAGGGAAAAGATCTATCACATCTACGACGCCCGGATCACGCCTCTCGAAGGCGAGCATTACATCATGTTCGCCATGGACATGGACGCCGGGTGCCGGCTGGGCGTCGGCAGGACGCGGGATTTCAAGTCGTTCGAGTTCCTGGGCATCACCACGGGGGACGACGTCCGGAACGGCGTCCTTTTCCCGGAAAAAGTCGACGGCGTGTATCTACGGCTGGAAAGGCCCAACCGGGCCCGCCTCGAAGGCGGCCCGACGACCGGCGCCACGATTTGGCTCGCGGAATCCGGCGATCTCCTCCATTGGAAGGAGCGCGCCCAGGTCATGAGCGGCCGCTTCCATTACTGGGATGAGTACATCGGCTCAGGGCCGCCGCCCGTCAAGACGCGCCGGGGCTGGCTCCACATCTATCACGGTGTGGCCGGCCACTTCGGAAGCGCCAACATCTACCAGGCGGGCGTAGCGCTTCTGGACCTCCACGATCCGGCCAAAGTGATCGGTCGCTGCCGCGGCAACATCCTCGAGCCCCGTGAGCCGTACGAGCTTGCCGGCCAGGTCCCCAACGTGGTCTTTCCGAGCGGCATGGTCGTCGAGGAGTACGACGCGGACGGCTTCGCCCTGCCGTCGAGCCCCGTCAAGATCTATTATGGCGCGGCCGACACCGTCGTCGGGCTGGCTACAACGACGATCGACGAGCTCCTGGCCGCCGCGTCCGAACCGCCGATAAAAGGGCCAGGTCTACTTTCTGCTAAAAAGTAGCAAAAAGTAGACCTGGCCCCTTCTTATCTTTGCTATCGCGAAGTCAGCTCGCTCGGGAGCCTCCGCGCTTGGCATTTCGGGCCGAATATGGTAAAAAATGAGGTCTATCGCTCACGCGTATAGTGGAGAGAAGCATGAAGAGAACGGAACGGCATCACCTCAAAGAAGACCAGATGGTCACCGGATTCGCCTGGTTCGCCGAGTTTTATAGAAAATGGCAGCGGGAAATTATGATGGGCGCGGTCGTCATCGTCATCGCCGCCGTCATCTTCGCCGTTCTTTTCTTCATCAGGGCCCAGAACCTGGGCGCCCAAAGCCGCTCCATCGGTGAAGTCCTCAGCTTGAGCGTCGACCTGGACAAGAAACCCGAAAACCTGGCCAAACTGGAAAAGCTTGCCGACAAAGGCCGGGCCGCCAGGCTGGCCGGCCTCGAGCTCGCCACGTACTGGGCGAGCAAGGGCGACGGCGCCAAGGCCCTGACCTATCTCGGGCGGATCGCGGACACACCCAAAGACCTGGTGTATTATCAGGCCCAGGACCTGACAGCGCAGATCCACGTCCGGAACAAGGATTACGACAAGGCCATCGCCGTCTATAAGAAGATCCAGGCAGAAAATCCCAAGGCCTATCCGCTCGACGCGTCACTCTTCCATCTCGCGGAAGCGTACGAAGCCAAGGGAGACAAGAAGGCGGCCCTCGAACTCTACCAGAAGCTCCAGGTGGAGTTCGCCCAAAGCTATTACGGTTACCAGGCCTCGCAGAAAGTGGGCAAACTCGCCCTTCAGAAGTAGCCCCGCGGGCTTGTCTTTTCGTTGGGAAAGGCTATAATATTTCTTCTCATATCCTTCAGGAGGAACCCATGGCGTATATGATCACCGAGGAATGCATCAACTGCGGCGCTTGCGAACCCGAGTGCCCCAACCAGGCCATTACCGCGGGCGAAGAACGCTACGTGATCGACCCCGGGAAATGCACTCAGTGCGTCGGCCACTTTGATGAATCCCAGTGCGCGGCCGTCTGCCCAGTCGACGCCTGTGTCTCCGACCCCGAGCACAAGGAAACGCGGGACGAACTGATGTCCAAGTTCCACAGGCTCACGGGACGTTGATCTCGTCCTTCCGAGTCATCTGATCACTAGAGGAGTGAAGGGTATTCACTCCTCTTTTTTTAAGTGCGGCCATGGAGTACGGAGTCACACGGAGTCGGGTCTGGTTGAATGTGCTCCTGTTTGTCCTGACCGTCTTTTCAACCTTTTTCGTCGGACTCTTCTGGAGCGCAAACTATATCGCGCCGACGGCGCCCGCTGACGAAACCGCCCTCAACCTCCAGCTCTTTTTCGACCCGAGGGTTGTGGCCCTGGCCCTGCTCTATGCCGTCGTCCTCCTGACGATCCTCCTTGGGCACGAGTTCGGCCACTACCTCACGTGCCGCCGCTATGGCGTTTCAGCCACCCTGCCTTTCTTTATCCCCGCGCCGACCTTGGTGGGAACGCTCGGCGCCGTCATCCGCATCAAGTCTCCGATCACCCGCAAGCACCAGCTCTTCGACATCGGAGCGGCCGGGCCGCTGACGGGGTTTACCCTGGCGCTGCCTGCCCTCTTCATCGGGCTGGCCTTCTCGAAGGTCGTACCCCATGCGGGCGGCGAGGGGTCGCTCGTACTGGGGGAACCGCTCCTTTTTAAGCTGGCCGACCTCGTCTTCTTCCGGAATGTGCCTCCCGACGCCGCGATCGCCCTCCACCCGGCGGCCTTTGCGGGATGGGTCGGCCTTCTCGTCACCGCCTTCAATCTGTTCCCGCTGGGGCAGCTCGACGGCGGCCACATCGCCTATGCGTTGTTCGGCCCGAAAACGCGTGTCCTCTCCAAGGTGCTGCTTGTGGTCTTCGTCGTCATGAGCGTCTTTTTCTGGATCGGCTGGCTTCTTTGGGCCGTGCTGATCTTCTTCATCGGGCTCAAACACCCGCAGGTCTTGGACGAAGACGTTCCTCTCAGCCGCGGCCGCAGAATCGTTGCCGTCATCATCATTCTCATCTTTGTTCTGTCGTTTATCCCGGACCCGGTCAAAGGCTATGGAATACTCGACCTTTTCTTTAAGTCCGGTGCGGGTGTAAAATAGGGCAAGCCGGTCGCGGAACGGCGGGAAATATTCACAAAATATGTGGAAAACTTGTGGAAAAGATGCCCTTTTCAAAACCCAATTTTCAGTCTTACTTGAAGATACGACAGATTGCACAAAAATTCGTCAGCCGCGTCCGACGATGCCGCGGCGGCCGTTCTGTAACGTATTCATAACAATTTAATTATAAAAGTGCCAGCTGAAGAGGCGGGGGAGGCTCAATGACCATGGGAAATGAATTTCGGGACGCCGAGGAGGCCTTCAGCCATCTGAAGGAAAGCTACTCCGAAGGGAAGATCTCCCAAAGGGAGTTTATCGACACCCTGAAGCAGCTCCGCATCAGGGACGACCAGGGCCGTTTCTGGATGATCGGCGCTCAGACGGGCAAGTGGTACTATTTTAACGGCGAAGATTGGGTGCAGGCCAAGCCGCCCTCGCTTCAGGACCGGAAGGCCATCTGCATTCATTGCGGATTCGAGAACGACCTCGAGTCCGAAATCTGTGTGCGCTGCGGCAGCAAGCCGGCCGAGGGGGCGCGGACGGGCGAATGTCCGCGTTGCGGGACTGTGCTCGACAATCCGGCCGCTCCTTGTCCCGTGTGCGCGGCCGAAGCAGGAGGGGCTGCGGAGAAGGGTGCTTATCAGGCGCGGTCCGCGGCCGCAGCGGGAAGCCGCAGCCTGGTCGTCAAGGCGTTCCACCCGGGCTCATTCTTCTGGTTCTCGGGCGTCCTGGGCCTTTTCGCCGGAATCCTCATCGGATTGCTCGTCGGCGTCACAAGCTTTCTCCCCGGTGTGGCCGCCGGGCTGCCCGGTTTTTTCAGGGAGATCCAAGGCAAGCTGGTCGGCGCGATCGTCTTCACGCTCGTCGGCGCCGCCGGCGGATTTGTTATCCTCGGCGCGGCCGGCTTCGTCGGCTCGATCGTCTTCAACGGGATTCTGTCGCTCGTGGGCGGCGTCCGGGTGGAGGCTTCCGAAACTAAACCTCCTCGCGCTTGAACCTCGCCAGTCCCCAGGCGATCTGGCCGAGGGACAGCGATTCGTCGTTCGGTGAATAGAGGACAGGTCTCACAACCCTAAACGTCTTCGCGGCGAGCAGCCGCTCCGTTCCTTCGAGGAGCCGCCGGTTGAGGAAGACTCCGCCGGCAAGAACCACGGTGTCCACCCCCTGCTCTGCGCGCGCCTTTTCGGCGATCCGGAGGACGAGCCGGGCCAGAGTGCCGTGGAACCTCGCTGAGACGCGTGATGGCGGCACACCATTTCCGAGGTCGGCCACGACGGCCTTGATGAGGGGTGCGAAAGAAATCTCGACCGGTCCGCAGGGCTGGGGTGCGGCGATCGAGACAGGATAGGGCCTGCCTGGGCCGCCCTCGGCCGCCGCTTCAAACCTCATGGCCGCCTCGGCTTCGTACTCCATCCTCACGGGCGCCGTGCCGCTGAGGAAGGAGACCGCATCGAAGAGCCGCCCGCAGCTCGACGTGGGCGGGCTCTGAATTTCACCTGCGACCATCGCCAGCACCGTCTTTCTACGGGCCGCTTCGATTTTCCGAAAGACACTGAGGCTCGGCATCGTTCGTCCGTACGCATCGTAGAGATACGACAGGGCCATCCTCCATGGCTCCCGGGCGGCCAGGTCACCGCCGGGCAGGGCGACGGTTTTGAAGTGGGCGAAGCGTTCGAACGTCTCGTAGTCGGCGAGCAGGAACTCGCCCCCCCAGGCCGCGCCATCCTGGCCGTATCCGTAGCCGTCGAGGGCGACGCCCAGCACCTTGCCGTCCGGCACGATGCCGTGCTCGAGCAGCGGCGCGAGGACGTGGGCATAGTGGTGTTGGATTCGATAGTGGGGGAGTCCCATCTTTTCCGCGAAACGTGTCGTCCGGAAGTCGGGATGGAGGTCGGTCACGACGGCCTCGGGACTGACGCTGAAGAGCCGGAGGAGATGGTCGAGCGTTTCCTCGAAATAGCCGAAGTTGCGATAGTCGTCCAGGTCGCCGAGGAACTGGCTGGTGACGACGTACCCGTCCTTGTAGATCGAGATCGTGTCCTTGAGCTCGCCGCCCAGGGCGACAAGCGACCGGCCGCTTCGCAGGCGTTCGGGGACGGCCTGAGGATAAGGAACGTAACCTCGGGCCCGCCGGACGAAAAGTGTCCGGTCCGATGCGACCTTGACCACGGAGTCATCGGCGCGCATGGCGATCGGCCGGTTGTGGGTCAAAACATAGTCGGCCAAGCCGCGGATTCCTTCCGCCTCGTCCTTGATGATCGGCGCGTCCTTGTTGTTCGAACTCGTGGCCACGATCAGGCCGAGGCCCTCGAGGAGGAGCTCGTGGAGAGGCGTGTAGGGGAGCATGAATCCGATCTCGTCGAGGTTGGGAGCGATAAGCGGGATTTCGGCGCCGGGTTTTTTCTTGAGCAATACAATCGGGCGTCGCTCCGAGAGAAGAAGCTGCCGCTCGGCGGGGCCGACGAGGGCGAAGCGCTCCACCACAGCCAGGTCGCGGGCCATGAGCGCCAGGGGTTTCGTTCGGCGCGACTTCGTCCGGCGCAGGCGGTGGACGGCGGCACGGTTAAAAGGGTCACAGACGAGGTGGAAGCCGCCCAACCCTTTCACGGCCACGACTTTTCCGTTCGCTATGAGGCCGGCCGCTTCCGGAATCCCACCGGAGAGCGTCTTCCCCGACCTGGCGTTACGAAGCGTCACGTGCGGGCCGCAGACCGGGCAGGCGATCGGCTGCGCGTGGTAGCGCCGGTCGAGCGGGTTGCTGTATTCCGCGCGACAGTCGGCGCACATCGGGAAACCGGCCATGGTCGTGCGCGGCCGGTCGTAGGGCAGGCGCTGGACGATGGTATAGCGTGGGCCGCAATTCGTGCAGTTGGTGAATGGATAGCGGTATCGCCTTTCCGACGGGGTCCGGATTTCGTGCCGGCAGTCGGCGCATGTGGCGATGTCCGGGGAGATGAAGACGAAGCCGCCGGCCTCCTTTGTCTTGCGGATTTCGAACACCGAGCAGTCGCTGAACGCCGCCGGAGATGCTTCGATCTTCTCGATCCTGGCCAGGGGAGGCGGGCTCTTGCGGAGCGCGGTCACGAACTTCGCCAACTCCTTCCCCGACGGACCCTCGATGTGGATCTCGACTCCGAAGCCCGCGTTGGCGACCCAGCCTTTAAGGCCCAGGGTGTGCGCGAGCCGGTATACGAAGGGCCTGAAGCCGACGCCCTGAACGACGCCGAAAACGATGAGGCGCTCGGCCTCACCCCGGCGTGGATGCGCAGCCATCGGGCGCCTTACCGCTGCCTTTCGCGCAGAGCGTTCAGGCTGTACACGCAGCCGCAGTAGTTCTGCCGGTAAAGATTGTGGCTCCGGCTGAGGTCGGTGCTTTTCTTGAAGCCATCCTTTTTCTTGAAGTCCGATTCAAGGAAACCGACGCCGTACCTTTTCGCGAACTGGCGGCCGATGCGGTTGATGACCGCCGCCTTCTTCCAGGGGCTCAGGGTCAGAACCGTGCCGAAGAGGTCGAAGCCGCGCGAGGCCGCGATCTCTGCGGTCTTGCGGAGGCGGACGGCATAACAAACGTCGCAGCGGCGCCCCTTTTCCGGGTCGTCCTTGAACTTGCGGGTGAGGGCCAGCCACTCGTCCGGGTCATACGCGTCCTCGATGAGCGGCACGCCGAGGACGCCGGCCACTTTCCGCGCCTCGTCGCGCCGCAGGACGTACTCTTCGGCCGGATAAATGTTCGAGTTCGAGAAATACCCCGTCACGTCGTACTCATCGCGGAGCAGCGTGAACACGTAGAGCGCGTCCGGCGCGCAGCACACATGCACGAGAATCCTGGGTTTCGCCACGCGACTATTGTATTCGCCCGCCCCGGCCCGGTAAAGAGGGCGCATGTGATGGAGACTTCGGGACAAATTCCCCTCAAAAGAACGTCGAGCTCGGGGTATTCCCTCCGTCAGGTCGCGGGTTTGCCCCAGCGAGTCAAACCCGCTCGAGGAAAGGCCTCGCTCGGGGAAAAAGCAACTTATGGGGTCAAACCTACACTTTTCACTTTTTGCCGGGGTCGTAGTCGTGCGACGGTTTACCCGTTCGCCGACGCTAAGCCCCGCCTTTCAAGGCGGGGGCAAGAAGCGAGGCTCAGGGTTAACCCCGAACAAGCCCCGGCATTCATGCCGGGGACTCGAGGGGTTTACTTAAAAAGTGAAAAGTGTAGGTTTGACCCCGTTGCGTTTTCCTCACCCATGCCACCACTGCAGCAAAGCTGCGGTAGTGCTGGTCGCTTCTTAGAATCCGCTCCCTGCCGCTCGGCCTTCCCACGCCTTCCTCCGGGAACAACCCCTGCGGCAGGAAGCGGAGACTTCAAAGCGACCAACACCAGTGAGGCGGAGTGGCTCGACGCTTCACTGGTGGGAAATATCTGGATTGAGTTTTGGGGTTTTCGGGTGGTCCTCATCGCCGCCCGAAATATGATGCTCCGTCTCTTAAATTCGGATCTACCGAAGGTGCTCGATGCGGGCCTGGATTTCCTCGATCGTCTTGTTGACGGCGTCGATCTGGAAATAGATGATGCCGAGGTGGTTGCTCGCGGGACGGTGCTCGTCCAGGGCCCGGCCCATGCTTTCGAAAAGCGGCTCCATGAGCCGCTTGATCTCGACGATCCGGTCCTGGACCCGTTCCTTGCTCTTCTGCCAATCCCGCGTCTCTTTGTCGTAGGCGCGGTTGAGCTTGTCCTGCTCGTCACGGATCTGGCTGATCCGCTGGTCGAACTCGTGGATGCGGTTGTCCGCGGCTGCGATCTCCTTCTCGAGGGCCGCCCGTTCTTCTTCCCGCCTGGCGCGGAGCTCCTTATCCACGGCCTTGATCCGTGCTTCGGCCGCGCCGACATCCGGCGATGCGCCCTTGATCGCCGCGAGCACCTCCGATTGCCGGTCGAGGAGAGCCTGCCGCATATCCTCCTCCGGCTTCCGCAGGTCGTCCTGTTCGCGGGCCAGGTCCTGGAATTTTCGCGCCGTTTCCTCGTGCTGGCGGGCCAGTGTCTCGATTCTCGAAAAAACCTCGTTCCAGGTCATCTGCTGGAGATGCATCTCATCATGAAGGACGGCGAGCTTCGCGCAATCGGATTCGATGCAGCCGTCCCGGACACTTTCGCTCCAGGCCTTCTTCCCGAGCTCGGCCCACAGCACCGCCTTCTTCTCCCTTTCTTTTTTCAATTTGACCTTAAGCCTGAGCTGGATCATCTTGCGGCGGGCGCCGGAGAAAAAGAGGCTCATTCGGAGCCGGAGTCCCTTGTCCCGCAAGAATATGACGGCGAGGAGAAGGAGGATGACCGAGAAGAGGAAAAAGAAAAGCCAGTATGGAAGGCCTTTTTGGCTGAGCTCGGCCCCTCCCTGGAGGGACGCCAGGCCCGGAAGGGCTCCGATCATAAAAGGGATGGATCGCACCGCCATCCTTTTATGTCAATCGGGTCGGCTTGTCAATTCCATTGACGGTTATCTGGCAAGCTTAAGCTCCCGCGGCCGATCGATTCGCCTGTCTGGGAGGGCCGGGCGAGGTCGCAGCATCGGCGGCGGCAACGAAACTCCGGCGGCGTACCCGGCCAGGAAGAGGATGGCCGGGAGGTTCTCGCTGAAGACGGCGTTGATATCGGCCTCGGAGTTGAAGAAGCCGCCGTGCAGCACGTCCACGGGCGGGAGTTCGATCGTGTAGGACGGAATGCCCGAAACGCTGTACGTGTAATCGGTAAGCTCGCCGTTCGTCACATAGAGGATCGCGCCCCCCCGGCCGAACGTGTAGACGCTTCCGTGAACTCCGGCGATGAGGACGGCCATCTGCTGGGCCAAGGATTGGAGTGCGGCGTCCGTCGGAGCGGGGATGTCCGCGTAGCCCCATGGATAGAGGATCTCCTGTCCGAAGCTGTGGAAGGAAATGACCGCCCGGAAATTATAGCTCAGGAAGAGCCGGCGCACGGCCTGCGTTTCAGGCTCGGATAAAGGCGCCGGCCCGCGATAGTCATCGGCGGCCGGCGTCGAGCTCGAGCCGACGTTGTCGTAGCCCCATTCGTAGGTATAGTTCCTGTTGATGTCCACGCCGAACGAGCCGTCCGGGTTGGCCCGCCGGTTCTTGCGCCAGTAGCGGTAGGTGTGGATCGTGTATTCGAGGCCGTCGGGGTTGACCATGGGCACGATCCAGATGTCGCTTCCGTCCACAAGGCTCTTGACGGCTGCGTTCAGCGCGTAGTTGTCGAGAAGGTACTGGCCGAAAAGCAACGGGACTTCGACCGAGATCCACTCGCGGGCATGGTGGCAGCCGACAAGAAGGAGGCCCGGTTTCGCGACGGGCGACATCGTGATGTTCGAGCCGATCTGGAGGGCATAGATCTTCCTGTTCTCGAGCGACACACCGGCTTCATGGAGTGTGGCGAGATCGGGGTGGGCGCTCGCCATGGTTCGGAGCGCGGTCTCCAGTTCGGGGTAGGAGTGGTAGGCGCCGTTGATGTCGCCCGCGACCGCGGTCTCGGACTGGCGGATGGCGAAGAACCGCTCCGTTTCATCGACGAAGGGGACTCCGGCCGCATTGAGCACGGCCAAGTCGCCGGGAGCGAGCACGATATAGACGCGGCCGTCTTTCTGGGCGAGGAGGTCGAGGCCTTTGCGGGCCAGACCTCTAACGACAAAATCACGGCTGGCGACGCTTACGATCTCCCCCGATTCGCCGCTGGCTCCGGCGCCCGTGACGAGCGGGAGGACCGTAAGGACGAGCAAAAGAACGACGGCCCCTGCCAGGATCCTTGACATTTTCATGAGAACCTCATCGCCCTCTTCTTAATTCGCAGTGCGAGCGGATGCATATTGCTCAGTCCCGGCTCATGACATAAGTCACGGTCAGGGCTATTTTCGCGGCTTTGAGGGAATTGCCGGATCCCGATTCGGTTCCGAAAAGACCGGCGAAGTCCGCGGCGATTGAGCCCACCCGGAAGCCCGTGCCGGCAGACAGATAAACGTATGATGAGCGCGGTTCGGCCATCGGCTGGGGATCATACACGACGCCCAGCCGGAGTGGGATAAGCGCGGGCCGATGGAAAAGGGCGCCGTGCATCCGGTATTCGAGGCCGGCCCCGGCCTTCACGATGTCACGGAAATTGCGGCCGAGGGCTTCCTCGAAATAGACGACGGAATAACGCGACCAGCCGAACCAGGCGGCGTCGGCGGCCGCTGTGAAGGCTTCAGAGATATCGTAGGCGAGACCGGCGCCGAACACCCACGGCTGGCGGTACGCATTCACGGACTGGGCATCGATCTCGATGTCGGTGTTCCCGGGCGGAGATTGGTACCGCAGCGTGCTCGCACCGTCGGCCTTCTTGACGTAGGGCGAGCGGAAGACCAGCCCGATGGTGAGGCGGCGGATGAGGTCAAGCGTCAGGCCGCCGTTCAGGAAGACGCCCCGAAACTTTTCCGACTTGATATCGCTCAGCGTGTAGACGTCGAGCGACGCGGTGCTTGTTTCGATGGTGCTCCGGTCGAGCCGGCCGGAAACGATGGTGACGCCGAGGCCCGCGGCAAGCCAGGAGGTGATGCGGCGCGCCGCCGCGAAGTTCCAGCCGCGAAGGTAGCCCGTTTGGCTGAACGCCAGGGAATAATCATACTGCGGCTCGACGATAGCCACGCCGGGCCGGTGATAGCTCTCCAGGATCCCGACGGACGCGGCAAAGGCCCATTCGCGCCAGCGGACGGCAAAGCCGCCGAACTCAGCGGCAAACAGCGAGGCCGTCAGGTTGCCCTGGCTGGCCGCGACGCCCGTATTGACGAGAGCATAACGGAACATCGAGGCGGCCGTGTAGGCGCCGGTGATCGTCGCCGAATAGCGGGCGAGGGAAACGAGAAGGGCCGGGTTGACGGTGGCGGCCGATGCGTCATAGGCGCGGGCGAACTGTGCGCCGCCCAAGCCGAGAGAGGCGGCCGACGTCAGGCCGAATGTGTTCCAACTCCGGAGCGGCGCCTCGTCCTCGTACTGGCCGATGACGAGCTGTGCGGCGGCCGGCGCGGCGAAGATGGCGAGGCTGAGAAGCAGAGCTATGGGCAGGCGCAGGGCTGACGGCGATCCAGGTCTCACGATCCTCCCTCCTTCGCCTTGCGGCATGCCCCGATTCTAGCACGGAAGTTGTTGGTTTTCCATCGGAAAACGTGTATGCTATGACACAATTATGGAGCAGACATGACCAAGCGAGTGGACCGAAAAATCAAGATCGTCAGCATGGGCGTCGAGATTCCGGAGAAGGTTTTGACCAACGCCGACCTCGAGAAAATGGTGGACACGTCCGACGAGTGGATCGTTTCTCGGACCGGCATCCGGGAACGGCGGATCGCCCGTCCAGACCAGGCATCATCGGACTTGGGCATCGCGGCGTCGCGGAAGGCGCTCGACCGGGCCGGCTTGACGGTCAAGGACATCGACCTGATCATCGTCGCAACCAACACTCCCGACACGCAGTTTCCGTCGACGGCCTGCTGGATTCAGAAAGGGCTTGAAGCGCCCGGCATCCCCGCGTTTGACGTGTCCGCCGGCTGCACCGCGCTGCTCTATGCGATGATCGTAACGGAGTCGATGATCCTGAGCGGGACGGCCAAGCGGGTCCTCCTTGTGGCGGTGGACGTGCTGAGCAAGATCACCAATTGGCAGGACCGGGCGACGTGCGTGCTGTTCGGCGACGGCGGGGCGGCCTTTGTCGTCGAGGAAAGCCAGGACGAATCGGGGATGCTGTCCCACTATTGGGCCGCGGACGGCGCGCTGGCCGATCTGCTTTTGATTCCGGCGGGCGGCTCACGGATGCCGACGAGCGAAAAGACCGTCGCCGACAAGCTTCACTACCTCGAGATGAAGGGCAATGAAGTTTTCAAGCACGCCGTAAAACGGATGGGGGAGGCGGCCGTCGAAGCGCTGAAGACTGCGGGCTTGACCAAAGACGACGTTGATTATTTCATTCCGCACCAGGCTAACTTGCGCATTATCGAGGCCACGGGCGAGCGGCTTAAGGTCCCCAAAGAGAAAGTGGTCGTCACCGTCCAGCGCTACGGGAATTGCTCGGTTGCGACTATCCCGCTGGCTTTTTACGAGCTGGCCGAGGAAGGCAAGCTCGAAAAAGGAAAGATCATCGTGATGGACGCCTTCGGCGCCGGCTTCACCTGGGCCGCGATCGTCTACCGCTGGTAAGAATCAAGAAAGGGCCAGGTCTACTTTTTGCTACTTTGTAGCAAAAAGTAGACCTGGCCCCATCTTACTTGTCGAGTTCCTTGAACAATTTGATCAGCGGTTTTTCGTCCAGCACGCCGACATGCCGGTAGCGGATGTGTCCGCTCTTATCGATGACGATCGTGGCCGGGATATATTCGCCGGGCTGATAATCCTCCAGGATTTTGGGCGTGACCATAGCCACGGGATAGTTGATGCCCGCCTTCTGGATCCAATCACCGAGCTTGGCCGGAGGAGCGGTATCAACTGACACGCCAAGGATTTCGAGACCTTTTTCCTTATAGGTTTTATAAGCGTCGATGAACCCGGGGATCTCCGACCGGCACGGTCCGCACCACGTCGCCCAGAAATTCAAGACAAGGACTTTGCCGCGATAATCGGCGAGCGAGACCGAACGTCCGGCTAGGTCCTTCAGCGCGAAGTCGGGCGCCGGCGTATTCTCGCCCTGGCCTTGACCGGGGACCGGCGCGGCGGACCTGGCGCATGCCGTCGAAGCGCCCGCGAGAACCATATAGACGAATATCGCACCCGCCAAACCGGAACCCCCCGCGGCTATCCTCTTTTTGCCCAAAACTCTCTTCATCAGAGGCTCCTTTAAAATATGATGGGGCCAGGTCTACTTTTTGTTACAAAGTACCAGAAAGTAGACCTGGCCCCTTCTTATTGGCCGCTCAGGCTCCGGCGCTCTTCAGCAGCCGCTCCCACCTCGCGTCGACCTCCGCCTGCATGCCCGCGATCTGTTCCGGCGTGAGGTGCCTGAACCGTCCCTGGAGCCGAAGGTAATCGGCGATTGGCTTCTTATCTTTGAGCTTCATGTTGACGGTGATCGTCTGGCCGTTCTCGATCTCGAACAGCGGAAAAATCGCGTTCTGAACGGCCATCCGGGCCAGCTTCACCGAGTCGTCCGGCCGGCTCTTCCAGCCCGTGGGGCACGGCGCGAACACGTGGAAAAACCGCGTCCCCTTGATGTCCTTCGCCTTCTTGACCTTCTTCACGAAATCCTCGGGGTAGGCGATGCTTGCTGTAGCGATGTAGGGGATGCCGTGCGCCGCCATGATGGCCGCGATGTCCTTCTTCGGCCTGGTCTTGAAATGCTTGACCGGAGTCGTCGTCGTCCATGCTCCATACGGCGTCGCCGAGCTCCTCTGGATGCCCGTGTTCATGTAGGCTTCGTTGTCGTAGCAGACGTAGATGATGTCGTCGTTCCGTTCGGCCGCGCCCGACAGCGCCTGCAGCCCAATGTCGAACGTCCCGCCGTCTCCCGCCCACGCCACCACCGTCGTCTCCTCGTCGCCGATCATCTCGAGGCCGGCCTTGACGCCCGTCGCCGTCGACGCCGCCGTCTCGAACGCGCAGTGATAGATCGGAACCTCGAGCGACGAGTATGGATACGCGCCGTCGATGACCGCCCAGCAGCACGCCGGTATGCACAGCGCCGTCTTCTGCCCGAGCGCCTTGAGCATGTACCGCATGGCCAGCGTCGCACCGCAGCCCTGGCAGGCCAGGTGGCCGCAGCTCATCAGCTCCTCGGCCGGGAGCGTTATCGTCATTTTTCTTTCTTTCTTCATTTCTTGACTCCAATCCAGACAATCTCTTCGACCGCGGCGTCGTGGGCCTGAGTGTACGCGGCGACTTCCTTGAACGTCTCCGGCGTGATGTCGCGCCCGCCGAGCCCCGCGATGAACCCGAAAAGCGGCGGCGTCTTCCCCTGCCCGTAGAGCGCCGACTTCACTTCCTGGTAGAAAATGCCGTGCGCGCCGTAAGAGCAGTTGCGATCGACGACCGCGACCTTCTTGGCCTTGCGGACGATGTTCCTCACGACGGCGAACGGGAACGGCCGGAAGACTTTGATCCTCAGGTTCCCGGCTTTGACGCCCGCTTTGCGCAGGTCATCGACCGCCACCCGGGCCGTGTATCCCGCGGTCCCCGACGTCACGAACATCAGGTCCGCGTCGTCGCAGAGGTACGGATCGACCAGCCCCAGGTATCGTCCGAAAATTTTCTCGTACTCGCGGCCCGTCTCTTCGATGAGCGCGGGCGCCTTCTCCATGTCCTTTTGAAGTTTGTAGCGGAGTTCGAAATAGTGCTCCGGCGACGTCAGGCCGCCGAAGGCGTGCGGGTCCGACGGCGTCAGCCTGATCTCCGGCTTGAACGGCGGCAGGAACGCGTCGACCTTGCTCTGGTCCGGGACGTCCACGACTTCGTAGGTATGCGACAGGGCGAAGGCGTCGAGGACGACCATCGACGGGATCATCAGTTTTTCCGACACCTTGAAGGCCTGGATGACCGTGTCGAGCACTTCCTGGTTCGACGCGCAGTAATACTGCATCCAGCCCGTGTCGCGCTCGGAGAGGCTGTCGTTCTGGTCGGTCCAGATCGACCAGCCCGGGGCCATGGAGCGGTTGATGTTGCCCATGACAACCGGGTGCCGGCCGCCCGCCGCCCAGTGCAGCATCTCATGCATGAGCGCGAGGCCCTGGGACGAGGTGGCCGTGAACGTTCGCGCCCCGGCCACCGACGCGCCGATGCAGGAGGCCATGGCCGAGTGCTCCGATTCGACTTTGATGAAGCGGGCGTCGAGCGTGCCGTCGGAGCAC
The DNA here is from genome assembly GCA_963727095.1 of Candidatus Aminicenantota bacterium. GTDB lineage: Bacteria > Acidobacteriota > Aminicenantia > Aminicenantales > Saccharicenantaceae > CAVSEQ01. The sequence goes on from CAVSEQ010000005.1 coordinate 1,932,496, forward strand.
ATCTCCGAGAGAAGCTCGACCACCTGCGTCTGCGGCGTGATGGGGTAGGCGGAGATGACCTTGGACCGCGCGAGCATGGCGCCGTAGGACAGCGCGTGATTGCCCATGATCACTTTCTTCATCTCTTTTCCTCCACCATGACGATGCACTTCACCGGGCATTCTTCGGCGCAGATGCCGCAGCCTTTGCAGTAGTCGTAGTCGACGACGGGCCAGTCGTCCACGATGTCGATCGACGGCTCGGGGCAGAACTTCCAGCAGATGCCGCATTTGATGCACTTGCTGAGGTCGATCTCCGGGCGGATGTTCCGCCAGGCGCCGGTTTTGTTGAACGTCTGGGAGCCGATCGAGATGACCATGGTCGGCATCTCTTCGGCCGATTTGAAGACGATCTTCTTGGCTTTCTTGTCCTTCATGGGGTTTTCCCTTTCACGCCCGCTCTCGCGCGCTCAGGCCCGGTCGTAGGCTTCCTGCGCGGCCTTGACGTTGTCCTCGGGCTTGATCGTGATGCCTTCGCGGACGGCCTGGGCCAGCGAATCGAAAGCGGTCAGGCCGAGGATTTTGATGACGGCGCCGGCGATCGCGGTGTTGACGATCGGTGCGGCCAGCGAGCCGAGGTGGTTCTTGACGGCGATCTCGGTGGCGTTGATGGTCCGGACCTTGAATTTCTTATGGAAGGGGAAATCGTCCGGCTTGCGGTCGGTGTTGATGATGATGAAGCCGCCTTCCTTGAGGCCTTCGGTGACGTCGATCGCCTCGACCAGGGTCGGGTCGACGACGACGACATGATCGGGAGTATAGACCCGGCTTTTGTCGTAAATGGGCTTGTTGTCGATGCGGATGAAGGCGATGACGGGCGCGCCGCGCCGCTCCACGCCGAATTCGGGGTAGGCCTGGACCCAGTTGCCCTCCTTGGCGAGGGCGTCGGCGAGGATCTTGGAGGCGACGACCGTGCCCTGGCCGCCGCGGCCGTGAAAACGAATTTCCACCATATGCCTCTCCTTAGTTTTTTTCCGAGTCAACATCCTATTATATGCCCGCGCTCGACGCAAGGGCAAGAAAAGCAAGAAGGGGCCAGGTCTACTTTCTGCTAAAAAGTAGCAGAAAGTAGACCTGGCCCTCTCTTAACCGTCCCGGCTGTCCAGGCAACTTTCTGCAGGCTGCCTTCGTCTATACATTTGGTGCCGGCGATGGTGAGTCTTGCCCGGAGGACGACGTGATTAGGAATCATTTCAAAATCGTTCTGAGAAATTTCAGGCGGCATCCCGGCTTTGCGGCCATCGACCTCGGCGGGCTGGCCGTCGCCTTGGCGGCCTGCCTGTTCATCGGGCTCTACGTCAAGGACGAGCTCGGGTTCGACCGGTTCAACTCGAAGATCGACCGCATCTATCGCCTCGGTGGGAGTTCGGTCGGCTGGCCGTACGGCCGGATCATCGCCGCGAACTATCCCGAGGCCGAGACAGTCGTCTACATGCGAACCTCGCCGGCATACTCCATCGAACACCGCGGTCAGCACTTTTTCGACAGAATCCTCTACGCCGACGCCGGGTTCTTCGACCTTTTCGATTTCCCCGTCATCGCGGGCGACATGCGGACGGCGCTCGCCGATCCGTATTCGATCGTGCTTTCGGATGTCGAGGCGGTCAAGCTTTTCGGCGCGGGCGCGGGAGAGGACGATGGCGCGGGGACGGTCGCAGGCCTGTCATCGGGCTCGGAATTGAGAACCGGCAAACGTGTTCGAACCGGCGCCGGACCGGAATCGGATTCCGAATTAGGCTCACCCGCGGGCTCGCGCGCATCGACGATTGCGCAAATCGCCGCCAAGGCCGTCGGCCAGACGCTGCGTCTCGGCGACGACCGCTTCCCCTGCTTGGTCGCGGCGGTCGTGCATGTGCCCAGCCAGTCGCACATCCGGTTCGACGCCCTGCTTTCGTTTGCGACGCTCCGTTCGCGCAACGCCGGCTGGTACGACCGCGAGATGGCGAGCGGCTGGCTCGACCTCAACGTCGTCACGTATGTCCTCCTGCGCCCGGGGACCGATGCCGCGGCCTTCGCCGCCAAAATCCGCAACCTGCCGCAGGAACGGGCGGCCGACATTCTCAAGCAGCTTGGTTCGCCCTACACGCTCCGCCTCGAACCCGCCGGCCGCATCTACCTCCACTCGCGCGCCGGCAACTGGCTCGGCCCCCAGAGCGACATCTCGTACGTTATCCTGCTCGCCATCGTCGGCGCGTTCCTCGTCCTCATCGCCGCCGTCAACTTCGTGAACGTGTCGACGTCGCGCTCCGTCGAGCGGGCCAGGGAAGTCGGCGTCCGCAAAGTGTCCGGCTCGACGCGGTCCGCGCTCATCCGGCAGTTCCTCGTCGAATCGACGGTGATGTGCGCGTTGGCCGTCCTCCTCGCTGTCGGGCTCGTCCTCGTGCTCCTGCCGTTTTTCAACGGGCTCGCCGCCAAAGCCTATACGGCGCGCGCCGTCTTTCAGCCGTTCACGGCCGCTCTCCTCGTCGCCCTCACGGTCGTGGTCGGCGCCCTGGCCGGGCTCTATCCGGCGTTCGCGCTTTCGAGCTTCCGGCCGATCGAGGTGCTCAAGGGACGTTTCGCGACGGGGCGGCGAGGCGTGCGGCTGCGGCAAGCGCTTGTCGTTTTCCAATTCGCCGTTTCGAGCATCCTTGTCATCGCGACGCTCGTCGTGGTCGGACAGCTGCGCTTCATGCAAAAACAGAACCTGGGATTCAACGCCAAACAGGTCATTGTCCTGGATGCGCGTCATGCGCCTGGCGGCGAGTTCACGCGGCGGGAGGCGGCTTTCAAGAGCGCGCTCGCCGCACACCCGGCCGTTGAATCGGTGAGCGCCGCCGACGCTGTTCCGGGCCGGAGTGGTTGGCGCGGGCAGATCTCGTTCCCCGAAGGCTGGCCTGAGGGCAAGAGCATGGACCTCGAGTACGTGCCGGTGGACGTTGATTTCGTGCGGACGTTCGGGCTCAAGATCGTAGCGGGCCGCGATTTCGACAAAAGCGTGCAGACGGATGCGGCGCGGGCGGTCCTGATCAATCGCACGGCCGCCGAGAAAGCGGGGTGGGCGAGGCCGGCGGCGGCGGTCGGGAAGGGATTCACATCGCCGGGGTCGGGGAAACCGGACAGCGTCGTCATCGGCGTCGTCGAGAATTATCATCACCACGGATTGCGCGAAGAGGTTGGGCCGATGATGTTCGGGATTCAGGACGGCAATACGTACTTCGCGATGCTGTTCCGGGCGACCGAGGCCGCGGCGGTCATCGGGCACGTCGAGCGGACGTGGTCGGAATTTTTCGAAGGCTATCCGTCGAGCTATTTCTTCGAGGACGCAGATTTTGCCCGCCAGTACGAGTCGGACAGGCGGCTGATGCGCATCTTCGGCGCGTTCGCGGGGCTGGCGATCCTCGTTGCGGGGCTGGGCCTCTTCGGGCTGGCGACGTCGAGCGCCGCCCAGCGTATAAAGGAGATCGGCGTGCGGAAGGTGATGGGGGCGACGATGGCGGATATCGTCGGGCTGCTGGCCAAGGACTTCCTGAAGCCGGTCGTCGTTGCGTTCGCGGTCGCTGCGCCGATCAGCTATTACGCGATGCACCGGTGGCTCGAGAATTTCGCGTATCGGACGGCGATCACGATCGGCATGTTCGCGGCGGGGGCGGCGCTGCTGCTCGTGGTGTCCGCGGCGTCGGTGGGCTGGCAGGCGGTGAGGGCTTCGCGCGCCGAGCCCGCCCGCAGCCTTCGTTATGAATAATTGCATAAGGCGACGAAGTGACCAAGCTGATGTAACTTATTGGGACGACTACTCTTACTTAATTTTTTATGCCCAAAAAGCCCTTAAAGCTCCAAAACAGCCCCAAAAATGCGAATTCAGCCGTGGGCGAATAGATCCTCACCGCCTGATTATGTGCAACATTTGTTTTCAGGCATGCGTATACAATAAGGAACAAATCTTCCGAGCAAGGGGGGATAATAAATGAGAAAGAACTCGCGGTTTTCCGGGATGCTGATGATCGCTTCTTTGGCTCTGTTTTGCGCCGTCGCGCCAGCGACCGGGCAGAAAGGGGCCGAAGGAAATATTCAGCAGAGGCTGCCACTCAAGTTTGCGGATTATGATTTTGCTCAATTTATCTTCAGCGCCGGATACGCGCCTCAGAACATTATCGAAATGGACAATAACGGCGATATCATTCTGGCTTGTCTCGCGGGAAGAACGCGAGACCAACTCAGGGCGGCCGGAATTTCCTTCACCGAAAGCCAAATTGTCCTGCTGAAAACATGGAAAGTCTTGGAAGAGAAAGACGCCCTCTTAAGAACAGCCTTTCCAGTCATGAACGCGGACCAAACCCTCAGGCTCAGAGATAAATCGAGAATCGCGGCGCATTCTTTGATCGACTCCCTGAGAGCGGACGTCGTCGACCTGACGCGGCAGTTGAAGGCCCTGGGCCGGCAACAGAACGCGTACACCATCCTTTTTTCCTACGTATTAGACCACATCGTCTGGGACATGTTCAGAGAGAAAAAGATCCTCGACGCGAGAAACCTGACGATCGAAAACCCGCTCTGGACCGGCGAAATCTGGGCTTCCTATCCCAAGCGAGCCTTCTCCTGCGGGACGAACACGATCTCGGAGAAGGGGATCGGCTTGAGCGTCAACTGGACGGAGAGGGCCATCCCGAAGATGGTTCCGTTTGTCGCGGACTGGAAGAATTTCGGGAGGATATTTGAGGACTACGTGGCTAAGGGCCGAGTCGAGAACGAAGAGGCCAAAAAAATATTCGCCCCGTATCATCTTTTTGACGCCTCGGGCCGATTCACCGTGCCGATCATCGACGCGACGGAAAACAACGCATTGCATCAAGTGAGCGTGCGTATCGCCCGCCGTGTCGCGGACGAAGCCCCGGCGGCCTTGAATCTCGACAGTCTGACGAAGGAATTCGGATTTCGGGACACGAAGCAAACGCTCGTCATCGCCTATCACGAATTGATGTGGGACATCTTGGATGGGCTGGAGAGTGAAGGATTGATAAGAAAGCCCATCGCTTTCTCGAACCCGGAGAAGGCCGAGCCTAAAGACATAGCCGATTTAGTGTTCATCGTGCGCGAAAAGAAATAAAACCGGCCCATGTCTTTGGAAAACTCTGAAGCGAGATTCGGACAGGGCTTGATTTCTCCCAGGCTATGGTTTCCAATAACAAGACCATGCGACGATTGCCTCAATGGAAGAGTTACATTTCCGCCGCGCTTCTTGTGATGGCGGCGCTCGCAGATTGCACGTCCGGACGGCGTTCCGGAGCTGCTGAGAAGGGATCAATTCTCCCGGCTGCGTACCTGAACGTGGCGTTGGACAGCATTCGTTCGCACGCCATGGCCGCCTCAACTGTCAACTGGACTGAGGTAACGGCGGAAGCGCAGCGCAGAGCAGCCCATGTCAAGTCGAAGCCTGCCCTGTACCCCATAATCCGATATGTTCTAAGCGAGCTTCGCGACAACCACAGCTTCCTTCAGCTGTCCGATGAGCTAAGGGCTGCGGAGCGCAGAGCAACCGGCCAAGCTCCAGAAAATGACGTCCCTGCAGAGAAGATAGCTCACAAGCCCTCGCCGTACGGCGTGCGGATGAAGTCAAAGGCGGTGCTGCTACGCCAGGGCACGGCAGGCATCGGGTTCGTTTTCATGCCTCAGGGACGTCGCGACGACGCCTTCGCAACTGCCTTCCAGCATTTGATCGCGGACCTATTAGAACAGTCGCCCTGCGCATGGATCGTGGATCTTCGCGGCAACGGGGGTGGCGATATGTGGCCGATGCTGGCCGGTCTCGGCCCGCTGCTCGGAGAGGGAGAACTCGGTCGCTTCGTCGGAGGTCCGGACCAAGAAGGCTCTTGGTCATACCTGAACGGCAAGGCCGTCCTTCGACAGCGTGGCAAGGAACGGGTTTTATCAGCAATCAGTGGAAAGTCTGTCCCGCCCATTCCGGCCTCAACACCCGTTGCGGTGCTCACCGATCGTGGGACCGCAAGTTCCGGCGAAGCGATGGTGGTTGCATTCCGTTCGCGGCCCAATACGCGCCTCTTCGGCGAGCCAACGTACGGGGCATCCACGGCCACGGAGGGCTTTCTTTTGCCAGACGGCGCTAATTTGGTCCTTGCGGTGTCCACGTTCGGCGATACCAAGGGTCGCACCTATGGCACTAGCATTCTGCCGGACGAACCTGTCGCTATAGGCGATCGATTGGTTGAATACCCCGCCGATCCGGTTCTAGGTGCGGCACTCCGTTGGCTTATCAGCCAGGCGCCGTGTGCAGCGAACCGGCATTAGGTTTAGATACCGCCCTTCACGGCTAACGGCAACTTTCGTTTCTCTTCGTGCCCAAAAAGGCCCTTAAATCTCTAAAACAGCCCTAAAAATACAAACCTACCTTTGCGCTCTTAGTCCTCTCGCACGATTACACCCAATTTGCGTTTTCGGGCTTGAAAAAGCCGAATAAGGCCAAGAAAAGGGCCCAAAAAGACACGTATCTTATGTACTTAGTTGATCTTATGTCAGATTGGGCATCTTGAGATATAATAGATCCCGGGAGGTACGGCACTATTATAAACAAGATCTCCCGCCGGAAATTCTTCGAAGACGGCGTCAAGATGGCCGGGGCAGCAGTCGTCGGCGGCCCTTGGCTTAAGGTGTCTTCCGAATCTCGATTCAGGCAAGATCCAATGGCAGCCCCCTCGCGAGGCGCGCGTCCCAATCCAAGTCCATCCCCAAGTCCAATGGCTCTCCGCCGCACTTTTTTCGGCACTCAGACGCACTTCGGTCAGCATCGGTCCGGCGTGGCAGAACTCCTCGATCTCGTCAAAGAAGCTCGCATAGATTGGATCCGTGACGAGGTTTATTGGTCGGAGGTCGAAAAAGAAAAAGGCGTCTTCAGATTTCCGCCTCAGTACGATTTTTACCTGAGGGCGGCCCAAGCTCGAGGCATAGAGGTTCTCCTGATCCTTGATTTCGGCAACTCCCTGTACTCGGGCGTTGAAAAAGGCGGGCCGGCGACGGAGTCCGAGCGCCGAGCTTTTTCCCGCTACTGCAGGGAAGTCGTCACGCGCTGCAAGCCGTTCGGCGTCCGGCATTATGAGATCTGGAACGAGCCGAATACGTCCACGTTCTGGAAGCCTCGGCCGAATCCCGAAGACTATGCCAAACTTCTTGAAGCCGCATACAGATCCTGCAAAGAAGTCGACCCGGCATCGACCGTGCTCGGCTGTTCGACGTCGGGGACGGATATCGATTTTATCGGAAGAGTTATGGCCGCGGGGGGCGGCCAATTCATGGATGCCGTCTCCTTTCATCCCTATTGCCAGCCGCTGCCTCCCGAAAAAAAGCTCTTGACCAACTTCGCTAAACTGAAGAGCATCGCCCCCGGCAAGCCGCTCTGGATCACGGAGATCGGGTATCCGACCTATGCGGGTGCCGCAGGCGTGGACGAGGACACCCAAGCCGATTATCTGGTCAGGACGTACTTGCTGGCCATATCGTCACCGGCCGTCGAGCGCGTCTTCTGGTACGATTTTCAGAATGACGGCGAGGACCGCGACGAAGCCGAATTCAATTTCGGCCTCGTGCGGATCGACCGGACGGTCAAACCTGCCTACCGGGCCTGCAAGACGATGGCTTCGTTGGTGAGAAATCTTGCCTTGGCGGAATTCCGGGTCGTCGGAAACACGTATTTCTTGAGATTTGGAGAGGGGAAGGATCGGCTGATCGCAGTTTGGAGGCTTGGCGGGACGGAGTCCCTCGAGATCCCTTTGGAGAACGGCCGGTACCGGATTGTTGAGCGGGACGGCGAAAGCCGGGGCGTCGAGGTGAAGGAATCCATCCTGGAGATATCGACTTCAGAAAAACCGCGCTATATAGCGTCAGGCCAGGCGGGGACGAGGCCAGGTCTACGGCGGGGAGCGGACTCTGGGGAGCGACCGACTGCAATGCAGCGAAGTAACTCGGAGCTGCATAGCGGGGAAATATCTTAATTAAGTCTTTGATCTTGCTCGCAGCCGCGCTTCTGGGAAATATCTGAGGCGAGAAAGTCAACCTGGCCCTTTCTTGCTGCCAATCTCACCCTCGACAGCAACGAAGGGATTTGTGCTAAAGTTATAGCACTCGGATTCTCCGAAAATCCCCTAAGGAGGGCAGCAGGTTATGCGGCGAAATATCAACGGGACAAGCGGTTTCGGCATCGGCGTAGGCAAGATTTCGTTTTCGGGTTGGATTCGATTATTTGTTTGCGGTTGGGTTTGCCTCACGACAATTATCCTCATTGTGTCCAGTCCAAGCTTGCAGGCGCGAGAATCGAGGCAGGCGCAGCACACGCAGGAAAAAGGGACGCCGCCCATCGCTCCCAAAGACCCCTGTCGGCGAGCGCGTCCGCGCCTTCATCGAAGCGTTCAACAGCGGAGTGTCCGGGAAACTTGAAAAATTCTTCGCGGCGAACATCGGCGCCGATGACGCGAAACAGGTCCCGCCGGCCGCTCGTGCGGCGCGACTGATGGAACTTCGTCGCGATACCGGCGTTATAACGCTCAAAAAAGTGGACGCCCCCTCGCCGGACGACATTGTCCTTTACATCGCGGGCAACCAGGGCCGGCTCCTTCGTCTCGGCCTAATGTTCGGCCCGGCGCCGGACCATTTTCTCCGGGGCATCAGCGTCGATGAGGCGGACCCCGGGGACCTGGCGGGCCCGCTGCCGCCGATGACCCGCGCCGAAGCGTTGAGCGCGCTCGAAAAGGCGGTCGACGAGGCGGTCGCGGCTGATGAGTTTTCGGGCGTGGTCCTCGTGGCCCAGCGAGCCAATCAGGCCGGCCCGGGCAATGGCGCCGCGCCCCTCCTCCTAAAAGCCTGGGGGCTCGCCAACAAGTCGTTTGGCGTCCCCAACCGTACCGACACGAAATTCAACCTGGGATCGATCAACAAAATCTTCACGCGGGTGGCCGTGACACAGCTCATTGAAAGGGGAAAGATTTCGCTCGACGACAAGCTCGGCAAGTTCCTGGCCGATTACCCAAACGCCGACGCCAGGGACAAAGTCACGATCCGGGAGCTGCTCGATATGAAGTCCGGCATAGGGGATTTCTTCGGAGAGAAGTTCGAAGCGACGCCGAAGGACCGTTTCAGGCTCAACGCCGATTTCCTTGCTATGTTCGCCGACCGGCCGCTGGCCTTCGAGCCGGGAACGCAGCAACAATACTCGAACGGCGGTTACGCGGTGCTCGGTGAGATCATTGCCCGCGTGTCGGGCATGGACTATTCGACTATGTCCGAAAGAACGTCTACGAGCCGGCCGGGATGACGAACACTGATTCTTATGAGGCGGACGTGCCTATCCCGAACCTGGCCGAAGGTTATACTCGACATTGGGGTCACGAGGAAGAGGGACCGGGCGCGCGACCCGCAGCCGGGGCCCCTGCGCGGAGGAGTAACATCTACACCCGGCCGGCCCGCGGCAGCGCTGCCGGCGGCGGTTACTCAACGGCCGAGGACATGCTGCGGTTTGCGAATGCCCTCACGGCGAACAAGCTCCTCTCGCCCGCTTACACCGAATGGGTGCTGACGGGCATTGAGCCCGGTGCTGCGGATGCGCCGAAGCCCTCGGCCTACCGCGAGGCACCCGCGGGCGGTCCCCAGAGAAAAGCCCAAATCGGGCCTGTTTCCCGCGGGCAGCGGGGAGGCCTGGGCATCGCGGGCGGCGCGCCGGGCATCAATGCGGCACTGGAGATCGACCTCGAGACCGGGTACGTCGTCATCGTTATGGCGAATTACGACCCGCCTGCCGCCGTGAACATCGCCAAGAAGGCTAGGCGCTTGCTCACCGCCGTCAAGCCGGAGGCTGGCGCAAGATAGCCTAAGAAGGGGCCAGGTCTACGGCGGGGAGCGGATTCTTAGGCGCGACCGTCAGAAGAGCGGCGGAGCGACTCGGAGCCGAACTTCTGGGAAGTATCCGAAACGAGAAGGTCGACCTGGCCCCATTCAATCCACTAGCCAGTTCTCGACCTTGAGGCCGGGGATTCCGGCGAAATGGCGGACATTGCCGGTCACAACCGTCAGGCGATGTTGGAGGGCGATCGCGGCGATCTGAAGATCGGGCTCGAAGCGCGGCCGGCCTTTGCGCTCCAGCGTGGCCTTCAGGCGCCCGTAAATGAGGGCGCTTTCCTGGTCAAATGCAAGAATAGTCAACCGCGGGAAGACTTCGTCATCGAAAAACCGGAGGAGGCTTTCCCGGCCCTCCGCCCGCAGGATTCCATAATAGATCTCGGCTGCGTTCACGGCGCTCGTGTGCTGGGAGGCGGCAGACGTCCGGGCCAGTCTCGACATCAACGTCTCGGGCCGCCGTTTTTTAGCGATCTGACTTAGGACGTCCGTGTCGAAGAGGTACATCAGAAAGTCGGCTTTCCCGCCCTGGACTTGGTCCGGGCATCGTAGATCTCTTCGACCATGGCGTCGATTTCCGCATCGAGGTTCTCGCGGGGAGGGGCGACGGACGCGAGCCCGCCGGCGGCGTCGGCCGCGTGCCTCTCCCATTCCTCATAGGGAACAATGGCGGCCACGGGCTTTCCGTGCCTGGTGATCACAATATGTTCCTTCCGATGGATGAGACGCGCGACGACGCCCGAGAATCTCGCTTTCGCCTTGGTCAAAGCAATCGTCTCCATGGATCGGCTCTCCCGAATCAATATGGTCAAATTGACTATAATTGTCAAGCGCCCCTGTTACGCTGCGCTTGACCCGTTCGCCGACGCTAAGCCCCACCTTTCAATCCCCTCCGCGGGACGGAGGAATAGCGAACTCCCGCTTCGGGGACAGGCGCTCCAAAGCCTGCAAAAGTTGGATCCGCCGGCTGCCATCAAGAGGCTGCCCTCGGCAGTCTCTTGATGACTGCGGGGGGGTCAAGCCAATAGGACCCCCCAGCTGTCAGTCCGTGGAGCTTCAGGGCGGGGACAAGAAGCGAGGCTCAGGGTTAACCCCGAACAAGCCCCGGCATTCATGCCGGGGACTCGAGGGGTTGACTTTCCCCTCCGCGGGGTTTAAATAATTGACAGGGAGCCAAACATGATCGGTGCAATCGCGGGCGACATCATCGGATCGGTCTACGAATTCCGGCAAATCAAGAGCAAGGACTTTCCGCTCTTCGGGCCGCACTGCTTCTTCACAGATGATACGGTCCTTACCGTGGCCGTAGCTCAGGCCATTCTGACGGATGGTGACTATCGCACGGCCGTCCTGGACTTCGGCCGGCGCTACCCGGATTACGGCTACGGCGGCAACTTCGGACGATGGCTTCATTCGCCCGACCCGAAACCCTACTGGAGCTGGGGGAACGGCGCAGCGATGCGCGTCAGCCCGGTCGGCTTCGCATTCGAGACGGCCGACGACGTCCTTTACGAGGCCGCCCGGACGGCGGAGTTCACGCACAATCACCCCGAAGGGATCAAAGGCGCCCAAGCCACGGCGTTGGCAGTTTTTCTCGCGAGGACTGCCCACGACAAGGACCTCGTCCGGGCCGAAATCGCCTCCAGATTTGGATACGATCTCAACCGCACGGTTGACGAAATCCGCCCTGACTATGGATTCGACGAATCCTGCCAGGGGACGGTGCCCGAGGCGATCGTCGCGTTCCTTGACTCCACCTCCTACGAGGACGCTGTCCGCAACGCCGTTTCGCTCGGCGGCGACAGCGACACCCTCGCCTGCATCACGGGCGGGATCGCCGAGGCGTTTTATGGCCCGGTCGAACCGGCCATCCGCCAAAAGGTCAAAGAGGTCCTCAAGCCCGAGCTTTGGGAGATTACCGATGCGTTCTGCGCTAAGTACAAGAAGGGGTCAAACCTACACTTTTAAGAAAACTGGAAAGTGTAGGTTTGACCCCCTCTTATCATGTTGACAAATCATCCGGCTCCTAATATCATATACACATATCATTACACATATACTAAACATATATGCGGAGGGGCCATGAAACGGACGAACATCATGCTCACGGAGGATCAGCACAAAACGGTCAAAGCCTATGCCAAGAAGGAGGGGAAAACCCTCGGGAACATGGTCCGGGACGCCCTGGACGTTGCTTATAAAAAGAAAGATGTTCTTGCCCGGAGGAAACAAACGGCCCTGGATGCCTACGGCGAGGGCCTGATCAGTCTCGGTAAGCTCGCGGAAATCCTGGGCCTCGATCCGGTCAGCGCCCGGCTCTACCTAAAGGATCTGGGAATCCCGCTCCAGGTCCAGGACCGAATCGGCGCCGCCGGCGACGCGGCCGACGCCTAAACGGGCTCGCTCCGGTGCTCAAAATCGTTTTTGATTGCTGCGTCATCTCGAATTTCGCCCTTTCGGGCTCCCTCCCCATGATCCACGGCATTTACCGCGACACATCTTGCATCACGGATTTCGTCTCTGCGGAAATCCTCAAGGGCATCCGGGCCGGGCACGGCGGGCTGACGGCGATTCCCGAAGCGGTCAAAGCCGGTTGGCTCCTTGAGGTCTCGTTGACATTGCGCGAAGAAAAGACGCTCTTTGAATCCTTATCGATATCGCTCGGCCTTGGAGAGGCCTCGAGCCTTGCCGTCGCGGCCCGTCGCGGGTTTCGTTTTGCCTCGGATGATCAGGCTGCCCGCCGCGAGGCCGGGCGTCTCGACGTCAGACTGACCGGCACGATCGGGATTCTCGCGAAAGCCGTACGGCTGCGTCTCTGTGATGTTAAGGCGGCCGACCGCCATCTTTCGATAATGATCGACCATGGATTCTATGCGCCGGTTAGGTCGGTCAAGGAAGTCCTTCGACCCCACTATCTGAGAATCGGTTTTGGCTCCAAACGTCTCCATTCTTGACAGAGCCTTTTAGCGAAGTGTACAATTGAATAGCACAATTCGCCATGAGAGCTTCTGTCCTTGACCTGAGGAGACGCATGAAGGACGTCCTGAATTCCCTCAAACGGAACGAACCCGTAACACTTCTGCGCCGCGGCAAGGTGGTCGGCACGATCCATCCACCGGAGGCCAGCCCGATTTCCATCTCTGACCAGCGCGCATCGGCCCATGCCGCGTTCGGGATGTGGAAGGATCGCCCCGACCTCGAAGACGTCGAGGCCGCCGTCGAGAGATTGCGCGGAGGCCGGTTCAGTGCTCTTTGACACGGATGTCCTGATTTGGGTCCTGCGCGGCAGCGCGAAGGCCGCCGGATTCGTCGATGAAGCCCGAGACCGTCATCTTTCCGTCGTCACGCTCATGGAGCTCCTGCAGGGCGCCCGGGATAAGCGTGAGACGCGGCTTATTAAGAAGTTCGTTGCGGACCTCGGCTTCCGGACATTGCCCCTTACCGAGAACATCGGCCACCGGGCCGTTGTCTATATGGAGGAACATGGGCTTTCCTCCGGCCTGCGCGTCGCCGATGCCCTGATTGCGGCGACCGCCGCGGAAAACAGCCTGACCCTCTGCTCGGGCGACCGCTCCCATTACAGGGCGATTTCCGAGCTCGTTCTCAAGCCCTTTCGCGCGTAAGGAAAGCAATACAAGACAGGGCCAGGTCTACGGCAGGGAGCGGAGTCTATTAAGCGACCAACACCAGTGAGGCGGAGTGACTCGACGCCTCACTGGTGGGAAATATCTGAGGAGAGACCTAAAACTGGAAAATGTAGGTTTGACCCCCTCTTGATGAGACCTGGCCCCAATCTTACAATCTTATCCAACTTCCTTCTCGGTCGGCCCTTTTCGCATAATCGGCTTCGTCAGTTACCGCCAGATGGTTGACGCCTCTTGACATCCGCATCGAAACAGTTCATACTGCGGTATGACTAATTCATACCAAAGAGGCGAGCGTGAGCAAAACGGCAAAATTCACGGTCAGCATGCCCAAGGCGGAGTTCAAGAGCATCGAGACCGAACGCCGGGAGGCAAAGAAGACGAGAAGCGAGTTTGTCCGCGAGGCGGTCCGGGCTTGGGTGCTGCCTGAGGGGAGGTCAGGGGCCGCACGCGCACCGCGCGCTGCCGTCAAAGAAGATCCCGGGCGTTACGAAATTCCGAAAGCCGCGCCTGAGACCCTGGCCGATATGTCAGAGTTGCGGCGGCGGGCGATCGCGGCGGCCGGGCGCTTCCAGTCCGGCGCGTCAGACCTCTCGGTGCACCATGATAAGTATCTCGAGCAAGATGACGCGGTCACGGATCCGGCGGACTCCGGCGACCGCAAGAGCAAATCCGGGGCGAAGCCTTGAACATCCTGGTCGATACGAGTGCTTTCCTGGCCGTCCTCGATCAAGGCGACCTCAACCACCCGGCCGCCAAAGCCCGATGGATCGAGCTGCTCAATCGCGGGGACGAACTCATCAGCCATAATTATATCCTGGTCGAGACATCTGCCGTCGTCGTTCGGAGGCTGGGCCTGGAAGCCGTTCGGGTCTTCGAGCGCGATGTCGTGCCAGTCCTGCGCCTGGTCTGGGTGACGCGGGAGATCCACCAAGCCGCCGCGGGCGCGCACCTGGTCGCAGGGCGCCGCACCCTGAGCCTCGTGGATTGCGTGAGCTTCGAAGTGATGCGGCGGACGGGCGTACTGACAGCCTTCGCTTTCGACCGCCACTTTCGAGAATACGGATACCAGACGATCCCGTCCGAGCTTTAAGTCCGCATAATATGATCGGACCCCGATATAACCCCCCGGGTTATCCGCCCAAGACAGGGCCAAGTCTACTTTCTGCTATAAAGTGGCAAAAAGCAGACCTGGCCTCTTCTTATCCTACTTTCTGCTATAAAGTGGCAAAAAGTAGACCTGGCCTCTTCTTATCCAACCTAGATCTCGTCCCAATGGCGTAGGCCAGGGACCACCCGAAAGTGCTAATCGATCTGTTCCTCGTCGCCGATCGGCGCCAGAAACGTCTCGGCCTCTTCCTTCGACCAGACGCCGCAGAGGTCCGCGAAATCCTCGCGATTGTCCTTTTTGCGCTCGCCTAGGCCGAGCGATCGCCCGATCAGTTCCTTCGCGGTTTTATTGACGCTTCGGCCGGCGCTTTTTGCTCGCTGCCTGATCAGCTTTTCCATTTCCTTATCGATGCCGTGGATCGTTATCGATTTCATAAGTCCCTCAACGACTCGTAATAGATTACGGTCAGAACGTCCCACGGACCTCTCTTTCCAACGCCCTTCGGACAAGCTGATTCAGCGAAATTCCCTCACTGATCGACTTGCGGACCGCCCGCTTATGAAGCTCGGAAGAAATCCTGATATTGAAGCTGCCCCCGTAGGATTTTTGCAGGCCTTTTCCGGCCGTCCGGCAAAGCTCGGTATAGTCCTCGACCGCTTTTCTAAAGCTTCGCTTAAGTTCGTCGACGGAGCGGCCCTCAAAGGTCACAAGATCGTCGATGCCCTCAATCCTGCCATGAAAGCACTCGTTTTCAGAGCTGTAATAGACGGAGCCCAAGAACCCCTTGCAGCGAAAGACGTTTTTCATGGCAGGAATCCTTTCCTCTTGAGTTCACCTTCCACATCATCCATCTGATAGCGTTTCAGGACCTTGATCGGATGGGGTTTGTGAAGACGGATGATGTGTTTGCTATCATCATTCATAAAAGCCACCTGAGAACCCGATGTCTTTCCACTTTTCATTTCGTGATACCCATAGCCTCGCAAAAGCGTGCCGAGCTCATCGTAGGTAAAGTCCGTAGGCTTAGCCAGGAATCTCCTCAGAAGCTTTTGACGGCGGCTCATGAATACACTACCAAACTATTCCGAATGGTGCAACTGCAACATAGTTGCACAAGCTAATTCCCATAATTGCGCATTAATGAGTGACGAACCGGGGGCGTATTTTTTCGCAAAGCAAATGATCGTTGCTGACATCGGAAATAGGGAGGATTTCGAACAGGAAGACCCAATGATTCGGCAGTTCAGGACGAAGCCGACGGGCAAAGGCTTTTGTGTAAGTTTCGCCGGCCATCCGCCAAGAGGTTACAAGACAGGGCCAGGTCTACTTTCTGCTAAAAAGTGATAAAAAGTAGACCTGGCCCCTTCTTATCCAACCTAGATCTCATCCCCAGCCAGAAAGCGGACATAAGCGTTCGTGTCGAGGAGGATTCTTGTCATCGCCAGTCGGCCTCGCCGACGCCGTGAACTGTAATCGATTTCATCGGTCCCTCAATGACTCGTAATAGATTGCGGTCAGAACGTCCTCCGGACCTCTCTTTCCAGCGCGCGGCGGACCAGTTGATTGAGCGATATTCCCTCGGAGGTCGACTTGCGGGCTGCCTCCTTATGGAGATAAGGGGAGACCCGGCGGATTTAAGGTCCAACAGAATTCGCCGGTAGGCGAATAAAACAGCTAATAATTTTGCCTATAGGCAAAAAATCTTGACATCGTCCTTGCCTTCCCCTACAATCCGATTATGTTCAAAGAGCGGTATTTAACCAGCCCGGTTTTCGAAGACCTCAAGGAGAAAATGGTTTTCGTCGGAGGCGCACGCCAAGTCGGGAAAACGACGTTTGCCGTTGACCTCTTGGGGAAAAGGTTTACGTCCCCAGCCTATTTCAATTGGGACAACCGCTCCGACCGGCGTGAGATCGCCGCCTCCCGCTGGCCCGGTGACGCGGACCTCATTATCCTGGACGAAATCCACAAGCTCCGAGGCTGGAAGGGTCTGGTCAAAGGCGAATTCGACAAGCTTAAGGGGAGATACAGGTTCCTCATCACGGGGAGCGCCCGGCTGGATGTCGTCCGAAGGGGCGGGGATTCCCTGCAGGGACGTTATCATTATTACCGACTGCATCCCTTTTCGCTTGCGGAATTACTGGGCAAATTCGATGCCCCTCGAGTCTTTGAGGAGGTCGCCGTCGCGGCGGCCTCGCACTCCTCGGAATTCCAGTCCCTTCTCGAATTCGGCGGATTCCCCGAGCCCCTTTTCCGCCAGAGCCCGCGTCACCTCCGACGGTGGCACAACGAAAAAATCGAGAGGATGTTCAGGGACGACATCGCCAGCATCGAGCAGGTTCGCGACCTGGGCCGGATGAAGCTCTTAAGCGATATCTTGCCCGAACGCGTGGGGTCGCTGTTTTCGACGAACGCCGTCCGTGAAGATCTCGAGACGGGCTTCAAAGCCGTCTCGAACTGGCTGACGGTCTTCGAGTCCTATTATTACGCCTTCCGGATCCGGCCCTTCACGCACCGCTGGATACGTTCGATCAAAAAAGAACCAAAGCTCTATCTCTGGGACTGGTCCGAGGTTGCGGCCGCCGGAGCGCGTTTCGAGAACCTCGTCGCCGGACATCTCTTGAAATTCTGCCATTTTCTTCATGACCGGGACGGGTTCGCCGCCGAGCTTTCTTTCCTGAGGGACGTCGACAAGAGAGAAGTCGATTTCCTGGTGACAGTGGACAGGAAACCGTGGTTCGCCGTGGAGGTCAAGCTGTCGGACGAGAAGCCTTCCCCGGACCTGATCTATTTCAAAGACAAGCTCAAGATCCCGTTTACTTATCAAGTCGTTGCAAAACCTGGGGTCCATGCGATCGTCCAGGGCGTTTGCGTTGTCTCAGCCGACCGTTTCCTCGCCGGGCTGGTATAGAAACGAAGCCTACGCGGTCAAACTCGAACACTACAAGGCGGGGTCAGGTCTACGGCAGGGAGCGGAGTCTATTAAGCGACCAACACCAATGAGGCGGAGTGACTCGACGCCTCACTGGTGGGAAATATCTGAGGAGAGACCTAAGACTGGAAAGTGTAGGTTTGACCCCTTCCTGATGAGACCTGGCCCCAATCTTATCCGAAAAAGGTGTATCTCATGGATACGGGCTTCTCTCTGCTCGGCGGCGCGTTTTCGGAGAACAGAGGCCGCTTGTTCCCTGTCTGGAAGTGGCTGTTGGCGCGGTAGGGAAGCCAACGCTTGTGCCTCTTTTGGGGGCTTGTGATATCCTGAGCCCATGAAGAAACCTCGTATCCCTATAGACATCATCGGACTAGCCGTTCTCGTTTTGTTGGCCGCCATCGCCGCCCCGACTTCCGCCGCCACCATCTCGGACGCCGACCGCGCCTCCGTCGCCGACACCCGCACCTACCTCGCCCGCCTCGAGAAACTCGGCTTCGCCGGAGTCGTCCTCGTTGCGCGCGGCGAATCGCCCGCTCTTCGCCGACGGCTTTGGCCTGGCCGACCGTGAGCGCAACCTGCGCTGGACGCCGGGCACCGTATCCGACATCGGCTCGATCACCAAGCAATTCACCGCTGCGGCCATCCTCAAGCTCGAAGAAGAGGGGCGCCTTCACGTCATGGACCCGATTAGCCGCTATTTCCCCGAGGTCCCCGCCGACAAGGCCGCGATCACTCTCCATCAGCTGCTGACCCATTCCTCGGGCCTCACCGACCCCGACGACGTCGGCGACTACGACCCTGTCCCGCTTGCCGATTTCCTGCGCAAGGTCTTCGCGCGCCCCCTCGCCTTTGCCCCCGGCGCCGGCTACTCGTACGAGAACGCGAACTTCAGCCTCCTCGGCGCGATCATCGAGAAGCTCTCGGGCGAAAGCTACGAGTCTTTCGTCCGCGAACGCCTGTTCCTCCCGAACGGCATGTACGAGACGGGCTACAAGCTCCCGCTGTGGGGCGACGGCCGCCTGGCGCAGGGCTACCTCGAGGGCAAGCGCTGGGGCACGATTCTCGAACGCCCCATGGCCGCCGACGGTCCGCACTGGGCTCTCCGCGCCAACGGGGGAATCCACATGACCGTCTACGACATGCTCCGGTGGGCCCGGGCCCTGCTCGAAGGGCGCGTCCTCACGCCGGAATCCATGAAAAAACTCTGGGCGCCGCATGTGAACGAGGGCGGCGACACGTTCTACGGCTACGGCTGGTCCATCGCCAAGGCCCCCGACGGGAAAAAGATCGTCACGCACAACGGCGGAAACGGGATCTATTTCGCCGACCTGGCCATCATGCCCGACACGGGGCTCGTCGTCTTCCTCATGACCAACGTCATCTCCGAGAACCGCTCCGCGAATTCCCTGCTCCGTGAGCTCGGCATGCGCTTCCATGCGGGCGTGCCTTATCCGGCGATCCCTGAGATCGTGGACCTCAGCGAGGCGGCGATCGCTGCGCTTGCCGGGACCTACCGCCTGCCCGGGCAAGACGCGGGCGGCTATCGCCTGACGACCGAGGGCGCGGCCCTTTTCATCGAGGCGGAGGGCCGTAAGGCGTTCGCGCTCCTCAATTCCGTCCGCGAGGCCGAGCCGGGGCGCCTCGACAAGCTCAGCCGTCTCACGGACCAGATCATCGCGGGCAACCTGAAGGGCGATTTCGCGCCGCTCTTCAAGGCCTATGGCGGCCGGGTGCCGATCGAACGCCTTAAGGCCAGCTGGGCGGATTCGTATCAAACGATCGAGAAGGACCACGGCAAAGTCCTTCGCCATGAAGTCCTCGGCACGGCCAGGACGCAGGAACGGGACGAGACGGTTGTCCGGTTCACCTGCGAGAAGGGTCATGTCGATATGACCTACGTCTGGGACATCAAGGTGGAGGGCAGGCTCTTGGGCAGGTCCGTGCGCGGCCTGAATGTGCGGCTGCGCCTCTACCCGTCGGGCGAGCGGGATTTCTTCACGTGGGAC